>NZ_JAPIVR010000009.1:0-54177 GCF_026239715.1 Pedobacter sp. GR22-10 | reverse complement strand
GAACCCTTGCAGTAACAACTGCAGGGGTTTCTTGATTTATAAAGTTTAAAGACCAAGGAACAAAGACCAAAGAGCAAAGAACAAGGGGCAAAAGCTGAATTGTTTTTGAATATTCCACCCATTCTTTTTGCTGAATATGATTCGGGATCTTTTTAAGGGGACTAATCCATAACGATAGAAGAACAAGGAGATTAGAATCCATCTATAATTGTTTCCCGCAGATTTCAGGGATTTCGCGGATTTAGGGTGATGAAACGTTGTGTTGTTGAAATTCAGGAACTTTTAAGGGTACTAACCCATAACGATAGAAAAACAAGGAGATTAGGAATCCATCTATAATTGTTTCCCGCAGATTTCAGGGATTTCGCGGATTTAGGGATGAAATGTTGTGTAGCAGCATTTGGAGTCTAAAGAAAAGCAAGTTTAAAGTTATTCTCAATCAATGTTCTTCGAAACCCTTGTCTGGTTCTCCTGAATAGGATTCAGGATCTTAGAAAGAGTTGATTTAAAACGCCTCAGCAGGAGCAGGCTTTCAAAAAAAGGCACCAGGCCTGTCTTTAATAAACCTGATGGGAACGAAAATCCTTTTTGTTAACGATAACATACTATTTCCAGAAATATCTCAACAAAAAGATTGCAGTGTACAGCAGGACTGAAAGAGCCAATAGTTGCTGACTTTCGTTTGCTATCTATTATTTCTCTAAGAAATCTCAGGTGTAACGAAAGAGAGAAATCAAATCTCTTACTTATTAATGAATAGTAACTTATAATATGATTATGAAATTTCAAAGCAGAAATCATATTCCTGCTTTGAGATTAATTATAGTAGGAGGTATTCAGATTGCTATTTGCTTTTTCGGCCGTTTCAATGGGTAAGTAATCAGATAAGATGAGAGCCTGACCTTTCTTCACACATACATCATGTTCAAAATGTACTGATGGTTTGCCATCTACGGTTCTGATGGTCCAGCCATCTTCATCTAAAAAAACTTCTTTTTTACCCATATTAATCATCGGTTCAATGGCTAAAACCAGATTTTCACGAAGTAATGATCCTGATCCTTTCCGTCCGTAATTTGGAACCTGAGGATCTTCATGCATATCCCTTCCAAGGCCATGGCCTACCAAATCACGAACTACGCCATATCCCTTCTTTTCATTGTGTGACTGAATAGCATAACCAATATCACCCATTCGCTTTCCGGCAACCGCCTGCTCAATACCCAGGTATAATGAATCTTTTGTGGTTTTGACAAGTGTTAAGATTTCTGTGGAAACTTCGCCTATTATAAATGTATAAGCATGATCACCATGAAAGCCATTTTTTATTGTACCAACGTCAACAGAAATAATATCACCATCTCTTAACTCCTCTTTAGTTGGGAAGCCATGAACCACTACATCATTTACCGAAGTGATAATATGAAAAGGGAAACCGTTATAATTATAAAAAGAAGGAACCGCACCATGATCCAGAATAAAAGTATTTGCCAAATGATTAATTTCCAGTGTAGTCATGCCTGGTTTAAGTACTTTTGCTATTTCCGCCAAAGTATTACTGACCAGTAGCGCACTGATTTTCATTAATTCTACCTCTTCATTGGTTTTGTAAATAATCATGCTGCAAATATAAGCAATCTACATTTAAAGGGCTATTTCAAACCTATCTGTTTATTCATTTGTTGCATGGTTAGAGCTGAATGTATCATTTGAATGTGCTGGTAAGCAGGATACCTGATGAAATTAAATTAATTACATCTTTGCTTTTTTAGATTTTAACACTATTTTTATTTAATCAATTAAAATAACAATCTACAACATGAAAAACGGTACAGTAAAATTTTTTAACACAGAAAAAGGATTTGGATTTATTAAAGAAGAAAATGGTTCAGAGATCTTCGTTCACGTAAGCGGACTGATTGACAAAATAAGTGAAAATGACAATGTGGAGTATGAAGTACAGGAGGGAAAAAAGGGATTAAATGCAGTTAAGGTAAGACTTGTTTAAAACATCACTTTTGCTGATTTAACAGGCCTCCGGCCTGTTTTTTTGTTTATAATGCTCTTGTTTTTTAAATATATTCTAGCTTTTCGATATTTACTGACCTTCATATGTGTTTATTTTCTGGGTGGTATTCACTATAAACTTCTTTATTGGAAAGTTTCAAACTTTAATCCTTTCAGCGTGTTGTTATACCATCTACCAATTATAAGATTATAATTTACTATGGAAAATCAAGAAAAAACAGCAGAGGTATTAAATGACCTTATTGAGATTAACAATGACAGAGCAGATGGTTTTGATAAAGCATCAAGTGATTTAAGTGATGAGAATATCGACCTTAAAGCTACTTTTGATAAACTTTCGTCTGATAGCAGACAAAATTCTATTGAACTTGCCGGATTAGTGGGCAGAAGTGGCGAAGAGCCTGATAGCGGCAATACCGTTTTAGGCACACTTCACCGCGCCTGGATTGATATTAAAGCAAGTTTTGGCGGTAATGATCGTCACAGTATTTTAGCAGAATGTGAACGTGGTGAAGATGCCATCAAAAAAGCATACAGAGATGCACTTCAGGAAAATGAACTGGGCGAAAATGTAAGATCTGTTCTGTTAAAACAACAGGAAGGTGTTAACATTAGTCATGATGCCATAAAAGCATTGAGAGATGCACATAAAGCAGTATAATTAAGCTGCAATAAAATTTAAGAGCCGCTGAAAAATATTCAGCGGCTTTTTTTATTATTAAAATATAAGCTTTCTCTTTAAAACAACTTAAAGGGTAATAGAAGCAAGACTGATCATCTCCAGACAGCCTTCACTAAAATGATATGTATTACATGCACTTTTCTTTTTTATACCTGGTTTTTAATCTGCTAAAGGTTTCTTCTCTCATTAACAGGTAACTGGCTAAAATTCGGGCGGGTAAGCTGTATCTGTCTGGTGTTTTACTGAAGACACTATAGCGATGAATAGCAGAAGGAAGGCGGCACAATCTTGATTCATGAACGATTTTCTGGTATTTCATAGAGAAAATCTTTCTTACCATTTTATCTACCTCCGGGAATTTATTATAAAGTGTTTCTACTAAATCTTTTGGTAGTAAAATAAGCTCTGAATCGCAAATCACTTCCAGGCCTTCATCTTCCAGATAATGTGATATTTCGGTATAACCGATTAATTCATTCTCTCCGTACAGCGATAGTGTGATCTGCTTTCCATCAATAAAAGTATATTTTCTTAATGTTCCGCTGACTATAAACAATGCATTTTCTCCTGCAATTCCATCAGGATACAATCTGATATTCTTGCTAACCGTGAGAGTGGAGGCATATTGCTTAACTTCTTCAATAAGCTCATCGGATACAGGTTCCAGGGCATTAAAAAAGTTAATTATTGAATTAAATTTCATCTCGCACTATAAATAATTTTAAATGAGCGCGCGATTGCAAAGTTAGCCATTTAATTCTTAAAAAATGCGATCAGTTGAAACCTTATCCATTTACTGTATATGCAATTTTTTTATGACGGTAGATTGAAAAGGTATATTCAATATAAAGCAGATTATTATTTTTGAAATCATAATAATGCTGCTCAAAAAATCATCAACCTATTGTAAGAACAACACTGATGGTTAAATTTTACTTAATGGCTTTTAACCATCAGCTCTTATTTTTTCTTTCGCTAATGCAAGGTCATCTGCCGAAACATCGAGCTGTTCATTTTGATTTTCTGCAGAAGGTAAATATTTCAAATCAACACACATAGGAAAATGATCCGAACCACAACTTGGTAATCTTTTAATGGAACTGAGTGCAAAATCTGTTGAACAGAAGATATGGTCTAATGGAAAGCGAAGCAGCCAGTATTTTGCATTGAAGCTGTTAAAAAAGCCTCTTCCGCGCCGCGGATCTAAAAGTCCGCTGACTTTTCCAAAAAGTTCAGTGGTATAACTCCAGGCGACGTCATTCAAATCACCCATTACCACCACCGGAATTTTGCTTTCTTTCGCTTTGTCTCCAACTATTAATATTTCCTTATCTCTCTCTGTGCTTTTTGGATTTTCCTGAGGAACTGGTGGTTCAGGATGTAAACAAAATAATTTTACTTTTTGACCAGATCTTAACTCCACTGTAGCTTCCATAGATGGGATGTCGGGCTTTACCAGGTAGTTTACTTTAGCATCAGTTAAAGAAAGTTTAGAATACAGTAACATGCCATACGTATTTTCTAATGGAGCCTTTAACTGGTAAGTATATCTTTCTTGAATAGAATCCATTTCTTTTTCCCACCACTTATTGGTTTCTACCATCAAAATGACATCAGGATCGCATGATGCAATAAGGTTATGGTAATCGGCTGATTGGCGGTTTTCCTGAAATACATTCGCAATTAAAATTTTAAGATTATCCCTGCCATTGGATCTTAAACTGGTAATGATTTGCTTCTTGCCAAAAACAGTAAAAGGAAATATGAGGTATAAAAGATAAAAAACATTGAGTAATAGGGCACTAAATAGTAACCAGTCTGCTGTTTTTACCGGAAACGAAAAACACAGTATGATCAGAATAAGTACAAGGTTGAGGGATAATTTTTGAAGCCTGGGATATTCAAAAACCCTGAAAATCCAGAAGTCATGACGAATAAAAGGAATAACCGTTGATAGGATAACAAGCAAACTCAGATAAAAAAGGATGTCGTGTGTCAAAGCGTTCTTAATGAATGTAAGTAGCTAAACAAGCAACATGCAAAAATGTTCTGTTCACCAAATTCGGGGATAAAAAAAGAAAATTCTATTAGCCAGCTATTGAAAACTGCCTGGTATCGGTTAATCCAATGGTAAAATCGTATCGCTTTAGCTCATAAGCTATGGCCAGGGCTTGCAATTTTCTCAATTCATCATAATTCAAGGCATTCTCCTGTGTTATGGAAGATAGTAATTTAATTTTGGAGATAATTTCACGGTAATTCTCGTGACTTGTAATTTCGTTCATTTGCATTTGTTTATGATGCGATAAATTCTGCATGATAACAGGCCATAAATAAAAAAGTTTTCAGTACTGGTTAATTTTTAGCAATAATGAAATTACAATCGGAATAAATACAAAAAAGAAGGGATTACATCAGCAATCCCTTCTTTTTAAAATTACGTTGAAGCAGGTAAGCGATCCAGCCAATCCGCCACATGCGCGGCTACCTCTTCCCAGCCTGGTTCACCACAAATATAATGGCTTCGGTTAGGGAATTCTTTGAAGGCTGTCTGGCTTGATTGATCTTTGTAAGCTTCGAAGTTTTTCTTCACCAGCGTATTCGGAATAATTTCATCTTGTTCTGCGGCAACCATCAGCAGGGGCGCATGTGGTAAATCCAAATCCATTTCTCCAGGAGTTCCCATGCAATCGCGCAGTACATTACGGCTATCATGCGTGGCAAATTCCTGGTATGCTATATTTGATTCCTGCTCACTTAGGGTATTGGCAAATGAGCCGTGAAAACTTTTTTCATCCATAAAAAAAGGTTCATTCCCTTTAAATGGATTTGCGATTAAGGCACTGTTTTTAAAAAATCCCCAGTCGAAATCCAGCATCGCATTGGGAGCCACCGGACTAATCGCCACGCCGGCACTTGCCACACCGCGGTTGAGGAGTAACTGAACGATTAAACCACCAACAGAATGACCAATTAAAATTGGTTTTTCCATTTGAAGTGCCAGTGTTTCTATAGGTACTATAATATCATCCAGATGCAAATCGCCAAGGCCGGCAGGCGGGTTTTGACGAAGGCTTAGCGGTTCACCCTCATGTAGTGGCCAATCCGGAACCATGCAATTATAGCCTCTTGCTGTAAAATATTCTTGCCATTTGTCCCAGCTTTTTGAATTCTGGAACATACCGTGTATAAAAATGATGTTTTTCATAATATTCTTTTCCTTTCCTGAACAGTATAAAATTTAAAGTGGTTTTAAAGCCAGACTGATTATTCCGCTAAGGAGAATCTTTAAGGGCGATATTGATTTTTTAAATTTTCATCAAAACTAATTGGGTATCCTATTGGTTTACAATGAGAGAGATATAAAGAGAATATGGAAAAGCGCATCTATGTGTTAGAGGATAATGACGATATAAGAGAGATTGTTTCTATGTTGTTGGAAGAAGAAAAATATGAGGTATTTGCTTATTCGAACATTGCTTCCTTCCGTTCAGGGATTGAAAAAGGTAAACCTGCAGATTTATTTTTGCTGGATGTGATGCTGCCTGATGGAAACGGCATAGATTACTGTTGTGAATTAAAATCATCACCTGGTACTGCCGATAGGCCTGTGGTGATGATGTCGGCTAACTTTTCTAAAGATGGCAAATATAAACGCTGCTTCGCACAAGATTACATTCATAAGCCATTTGAGATAGATGATTTTGTTAAACGGATTTCGGCACAGATTCATTAAAAATGGAATCAGTTATATTGCTTTATAAATTACAATTCCTTTTTATCAATTAGGGTATCATCTGAATAAACACTGAAACAGGTGTTATAATCAGAATAATTGTCGCTAAGTTTGCGGCAGAAACTGATGAAAAGAGAACAGCACAAAAACTTTATAACCCTGTATGCTCAAAAATTAAAGCATTTTGCGATCAGGATACGTTATAGCGAATACCTCAGCGATGCCTTAAGAAACACGCTGGCCATCATCATTCCACTCGTTTTATTTGCTTATTCCGGACAACTTGTAGCGGGGATCAGCATCAGTATTGGCACACTCTTTATGAGCATGTGCGACATTCCGGGCAACAGGAGAGACAAATTAAGTGCTTCAGTAATTGCAATGGTTTCATTGGCCGTTACCTCTTTTGCGATTGCGGCAAGTATGCCAAATCCATTTTATGTTGCGCTCAGTGTGGTAATGATCACCTTTATTTTTGCCATGTTATCAGTATTTGGCAACCGACTGTCGCTCATCGGGTTAATTGGTACCACGTTGATTGCTTTTACCCTCGGGCTGCACCCCAAAGAACCATTTATCTTCAGCTTTTATATTGTCCTAGGTGCCGCCTGGTATGCCATTATCAGTCTGACGCAGATTTATTTGTGGCCATACCGTTCCTTGCATCATGCTATTTTTGAAGCCATTCAGGGAACGGCTGCCCTTATGCGTTTACGGGCAAGTGCCTATAATGAGGGATTTGATCTACGTGATTTTAATGCAAGTAATATATCAATTCATTTGAAGTTAAATGCAAGACAGGAACTCATCAGAAGTTTATTGCTCCGCGATAGAATTGCCATGTCGCCGGATAACCAGTCTGGCAAAAAACTGCTGGCTGCAGCATTAGATATTATTGATCTTTATGAGCAAGTAACGGCGATTCACCATGATTATGGGGAAATCAGGGCTGCGTTAGCACCTACAGGTGCGCTGTGGAAAATTCATGATGTGATTTCACAGCTTACAGTACAACTGGAATATAGCGCTGCACAGTTTTCCATTACCAAAACCATGGATGCTGATCAATCACATCAGGAAGATATTGCAAAAAAGATTGATGAATTACTGCTCCTCTCCACCACCATATCTTCATCAGGAGGAAATCTACTTGCCGGAATCGCAGGGAATTTAAAAGATATTTCTGAAATTGTAGCACGCTTGTCCGCAAGCTATCGGATGCAATTGCCAGCTACTGATCTTATCGAAACAGAAGTTTACAAAGATTTTATTCCTGAAACCAGCGTAAGCCGGAAAAATTTACTGGCTCAGTTTTCACTTCATGCTCCGGTATTCCGTTTTGCACTTCGCCTGAGTTTACTTTGCCTGATTGCCATCACACCCACTTTATTTTTTCCCGGACAGCGTTATAGTTACTGGCTGCTACTTACGGTGGTTATTGTAAACCGGCCTGGTTTTGGTTTAACCAGGAAACGAAATACGGAACGTTTGTGGGGAACCTTGATGGGCTTACTAATTGGGCTTTTACTTGCTTTTGTTCCGGTTTCTGTACAATTAGGACTGGCAGCGCTTGGCCTGCTTGGCTTTTTTCTATTTAACCGAACGCATTACCTGTGGGGCGTTGCTTGTGTAACAGTCATGGTCGTGCTGGCATTGAATGTTTATCATGGGCATGTATCCCAAATTATCAGCGATCGCTTATTATTTACTCTGGCGGGTTGTGCATTATCTTATGTTTCTATATTTATCTTTCCCATTTGGGAGACACCACGCATTAGTGCCCTCATTTTAAATGCGCTCACTGCCAGTCGCCATTATTTGTTTTGCGTTGCTACAGAGCGAAAAGGGTTTATGAATTATTTTTACAGGACTAAACTGGCCAGAAAAGATGCTTACATCAGCTTTTCTTTTTTAAGTGAGGCATTGCAGTCCGTAAGAAAAGAACCCTTATCCAATCATATCGATCTGGCCGGACTGGAAGATGTTCAGGTTTTGATTTATCAATTAAATGGTGCCATTGCAGCACTTGCTCTGGCCAAAAATACAGATGTTGCCATGGGAGATGATGCGTTTGAAAGTTGTTTGAACGATCTGGATTTTTGCATTGCACATGCTCCATTAACTCCGCTAAGTGCCTTAAGTGGTGAGAAGCAAAAGGCTATGCCTGCTCAAAAATTGCTGCCCATGTTTACGCAACAATTAAAAACATATTTCAGTTAAACCATTCACGACTTATTTAACGCTGTTATCATCGGTGGAATAATATTTGCACCATCCCTGATAAAACATCATTATGGATAAGCAACAAATAAAGAATACAGCCAGGATACTATTAGGCGCGGGCCTGATTGTTGCCGGAATAGGTCACTTAACTTTTTCAAGAAAAGAATTTCAGGCACAGGTTCCGGACTGGGTACCATTAAAAAAAGATGATACAGTAGTTTACTCAGGTTTAGTAGAAATAGCATTGGGTACAGCTTTGGTGGTTGCCCCCAAAAAATACAGGTCAACAGTTGGTTTGCTGGCAGCATCACTTTTTGTTGGTGTTTTTCCCGGTAACGTATCGCAATATGTGAACAGGAGAGATGGTTTTGGCTTAGATACCGATCAGAAAAGATTAACGCGATTGTTTTTTCAGCCAGTATTGGTTTTCTGGGCCTGGAAGAGTACCAGGAAATAATTTTTTCCTGCGTTTTTAGAATTTCTAAAATCCAAATAATTTACGCATGGTTTTACAATTCATTATATTTGATAAACAAAACCATGTAACATGAAATCCTTTCAACTATTCAAATGTTTTATGCTGCTTGCCATATTTCCGGTAGCCGGGTGGGCAGCGAGTGTGGATACTATAATTACCTACAGCAAGGTAATGAAGAAAGAAATTAAAGCCGTCATCATAAAACCAAATGCCTATGCTGATTCTAAAAAATTCCCTACTTTATATTTATTGCATGGCGCAGGTGGTAATTATTCGGATTGGGTAAAGCAAACACCTGACCGGGAAACCGTTAAACGTTTAAGTGATCAGTTTGATATGGTGGTGGTTTGCCCTGATGGTGGGATAACCAGCTGGTATTTGAATAGTCCGGTAGATAAGACTTATCAATATGAAACCTACGTGTCATCAGAATTGGTGAATTATGTTGATCAGCATTATGCTACCATAAAAGATCGATCAGGCCGGGCCATAACAGGCTTAAGCATGGGCGGTCATGGTGCTTTATATCTTGCTTTTCGCCATCAGGATGTTTTTGGTGCCTGTGGAAGCATGAGCGGAGGTGTGGATCTTCGCCCTTTTCCTGAAAACTGGAACATTTCGAAAAGATTGGGTACCTATAGTGAAAATCCTGAACGCTGGGAGGCTAACAGTGTGGTAAATTTAACCCATCTTCTGGTTCCAAATAAACTGGCCATGATTATCGATTGTGGTGATGCCGATTTCTTTTATAAGATAAATATCGCACTGCATGATAAGTTGATGGATCGAAATATTCCGCATGATTTTATCATTCGTCCGGGCGTACATAACTGGGTTTACTGGGGAAATGCGATACAATATCAGATGCTCTTTTTCAGCCAGTATTTTGGTCGCCGTCAGCAATAAATAGCTTTTAAAAGAAGAACGGGCCAAAGGTAAAACTACCTCCGGCCCGTATCTAAATTAACGCTCTCGAAACGAAAGTAGAAGTTTTGATGTTACTTTCCAAACGAAATGTTAATTTTTAATATTTCTTCATATTTTCTTCATCTTTCAGAAGGGAAATCCAGATGAACAAATAACTGTGCCAGATAAAATATGATTTATGCTAAAGCCTTTAATTTCAATTGAATACTGTCCGCGTTGTGGCTGGTTACTTAGGTCAGCCTATATGGCCCAGGAACTACTCACAACATTTTCTGAACAACTTAAGGGGGTATCTTTATTGCCGAGTGAAGTGAGCGGAACATTTCAGATTAGGTTAAACAACGCGATCATCTTTGACCGGAGAGAAGCCGGACGTTTCCCCGAAATTAAAGAATTGAAAAAGTTAGTCAGAGATCAGATTGATCCGGAAATGAACCTCGGGCATACCGATCGGTAATTTACTGACCGTAAAATTTCCGTACATCAGCATGGGCTGAAATCTACGGACAGGATTTACCGCTCATTCCTAAAATGATTCGGTTTAGCAAAAACAATGAACTTATTTTAAAGTTATATCTGTGTCAGCTTGCTTCGCTTTGTAAAAGTAAGTTAACCGTTTACGCAAAACAAACAGATATGAAACATTACGATGCCATCATCATTGGTGCAGGACAGGCAGGCGTTCCGCTTGCAAAAAAAATGGCCGAAGCCGGAAAAAAAACAGCAATCATTGAAAAAAGAGAAGTAGGCGGTACCTGTATTAATGATGGTTGTACGCCTACTAAAGCCATGGTCGCTTCTGCCAAGGCAGCCTATCAGGCCAGAAAAGCTTCAGAATTGGGTATTATCATTAATGAAGTTAAAGTTGATTTAAAAAAGGTGAAAAAAAGAGCAGATGGCATTGTCAAAATGTTCAGGGAAGGTGCTGAAGAGGGAATTAAAGAAACGAAAGGCTTAAAATTATACCTTGGTGAGGCAAGTTTCAGTGGTGAGAAGGAAATTGTGGTTAAGGGTAAGGATGGAACTACAGAGACCTTAACAGCTGATTTAATTTTTATCAATACCGGTGCTAAAACCATCATCCCTGAAATTGAGGGAATTGAAGAAATAGACTATCTTACTTCAACTTCCATCCTCGATCTGGAAGAAGTTCCGGAACATCTGGTGATTATTGGCGGTAACTATATTGGATTGGAATTCGGGCAGATGTTCAGCCGTTTTGGTAGTCAGGTCACCATTCTGGAACAATCGCCCGTTATTTTATCCAGGGAGGATGATGATATATCGGCAGCAGTTACCGAGATCCTGAAAGCGGAGAAAATTGATGTATTAACTGACGTTAAGATCGGCCATATTGGATGGAAAGGTGATCAGATCGAAACCACCATCACTTCAGGTAAAAAAGATAAGAAGATTACCTCCAGCCATTTACTGGTTGCCGTTGGCAGGGCACCGCAAACCCGGCATCTAAATCTGGAAAATTGTGGCGTTGAAACAGATGAACACGGTCATATTATGGTGAATAATCAATTGGAAACGAATGTTAAAGGAATTTACGCTTTGGGTGATGTTAAAGGAGGGCCAGCCTTTACACATATTGCCTACAACGATTATACCATCGTTTACCGGAACCTGATTGAAAATGCACATTTATCTACTACAGACCGGCCGGTGCCTTATTGTATGTTTACTGATCCGCAACTGGCCAGAATCGGGCTTTCCGAAAAAGAAGCCAAGGCACAAAAGTTAGATTATCAGGTGGCTGTTCTGCCCATGAAAAATGTAGCCAGGGGCATTGAAACCAATGAAACATCCGGACTCATGAAAGCAGTTGTGGATGCAAAAACAAATCAGATTTTAGGTGCAGCCATCCTTGCTTCAGAAGGTGGAGAAATTATGTCGGTATTGCAGATGGCGATGGAGGGAGGAATCACTTCCGAACAAATCAGGTACGGGGTTTTTGCACATCCCACCTATACCGAATCACTAAATAACCTGTTTATGAAAATGCATGCTTAATGATGATCAGACTGGAAAAGGTAAGTAAATCTTTCAATGATACTATCGCTGTGAAAGCAGTTTCATTTGAAGTAAAAGAAGGTGAAAACCTGATCCTTTTAGGAACCAGTGGCTGTGGTAAAACCACCACACTAAAAATGATCAACAGACTGATCGAACCTGATGAGGGGCAGGTTGTGATTAATGGAAAAAACATTGCAATTGAAAATCCTGAATTACTAAGAAGGGGAATAGGTTATGTCATGCAAAATAATGGCTTATTTCCACATTACACTGTAAGAGAAAATATTGCGATTATTCCGCAATTATTGAAGTGGGATCGAAAGAAAACCTTAGACAGAACAGAAGTGCTTATGGCCAAACTTCATCTCCCGGATGAATATATCAACATGTTTCCACATGAACTTAGCGGCGGGCAGCAACAGCGCGTAGGATTAGCCAGGGCTTTGGCGGCTGATCCGGCCATCTTGCTGATGGACGAGCCTTTTGGTGCATTGGATAATGTAACCCGGGCCAGTATCCAAAAAGAATTTATAGCACTGGAAGAATTGAAACGTAAAACCATCGTAATGGTTACGCACGATATTCAGGAAGCATTTGAACTGGCAGATCGCATTTGTTTAATGGATAAAGGTGAGATCGTCCAGATTGGAACACCAAAAGAATTGCTCTATCAGCCGGCAAGTGATTTTGTGGTTAAATTTATGGAAAGTGAACGGCTTTCCCTTGAATTCAAGATCACAACACTTGGTGATTTATGGCATCATTTATCAGAGAAATTTTCAGCAAAAGCCACCATCGTGCGTTCGGATCTGAGCGTATGGGATGCCTTAAATTATTTTCGTTCAGGTGTTAAGGAAATTGCTTTTTCGACAGGTAAAACCCGGGAACAAAAATCGATGGATATTCATGATTTAACCTCAGCCTTTAATCGTTATCAAACACAGTATCAGCATGAATGAACCTCAGCAAAATTTATGGCAGTTCATGTCGGGAGAGTCTGATAAATTGCTCAATCAAACCTTTCAGCACCTGGGTTTAACTTTCATTTCTCTTTTTCTGGCGGTGGCGGTGGGTTTACCTTTAGGCATATTCATTGCCCGGAAACGAAAGCTTTCCGGTTCTGTTTTGGCTGTGGCTGGTGTTTTACAAACCATTCCCAGTATTGCCTTATTGGGATTCATGATTCCATTATTGGGCATTGGTGCTAAACCAGCTATTGTAGCCTTACTGATTTATGCGCTGTTACCCATCATCAGAAATACTTATACAGGCATCGTAGGGATTAGTGAAGAGGTAAAAGAAGCAGCAATAGCTATGGGAATGAGTAAAATGCAGGTTTTATTTAAAGTCGAGTTACCACTGGCTATGCCTGTTATTCTGGCGGGTATCCGAACGGCTACCGTCATTAATGTAGGCGTAGCCACACTGGCTTCATACATCGCGGCAGGAGGTTTAGGTGAATTTATTTTCGGAGGAATCTCACTTAATAATACCAATATGATTCTGGCAGGCGCTATTCCGGCAGCATTACTGGCCATTATCCTTGATGCTGTTTTAGCTGCGATCCAAAAAATGAATGTTAAAAAGTTCAGAAAGCTGTTGTATATCTTTCCTGTTATTTTTTTGTTGTTGGGTGGCTTTTACCTGCTTCCTAAAGCTTATGGCGGTTCATTAACCGCTGGTTTTACGCCAGAATTTATGGGCAGGCAAGATGGTGATTTAGGGTTAAAGGCCATATATGGTTTAAAAATTCACACCATTGTAATCAGTGATGCGGTCATGTATCAGGCCGCCTATGAAAAGGAGCTGGACGTGATCAGCGGTTACTCTACAGACGGACGTTTGAAAGCATTTAACCTCACCATTTTAAAGGATGATAAAGGGATTTTTCCGCCATATTATGCTGCACCGATTGTCAGGGTTAAGGCTTTGCGCAAATTTCCGGAACTGGAAGGCGTATTGAATCTTTTAGCCGGAAAAATTACCGATTCAATCATGACGGATCTGAATTACCGGACAGATTACCTTCATCAAACGCCTGAACGGGTGGCCAAAGACTTTTTAATGGGATGTGGCTTATATAAAAGTGCAAAAGGTGGCAAGAAAGGGGTAATCAGGATTGGCTCAAAAATTTTTGGAGAGCAATACATCCTGGCAGAAATGTACCGGATGCTGATTCTGGGAAATACAGACTATGAAGTAGCCACTAAAACAGGTTTGGGTGGTACTAAAATCTGTTTTGATGCGCTGATGAACGATCAAATTGACTTTTATCCGGAATATACGGGTACTGGCTTACTAGTTCTGCTAAAACCCGATCCAAAGATGGCAAAAAAAATAGCGCACGATAAGGATGGCACTTATCAATATGTGAGTGAACAGTTTTTACAGCAGTTTAATATCAGATGGCTGAAACCAATTGGCTTTAATAATTCTTATGCATTAATGATGCGGCAAAAACAATCAAAAGATCTTGATGTTAATAGTATAACAACATTACAACAATATCTAGATAAAAATTAATGAGCTTAGTTGATCAATTTCTGACCATCAGGAAGTATACTGAATCGATTTGTGAGCCCCTGCAAACGGAAGATTATGTGGTTCAGCCTGTTGCCGATGTAAGTCCACCTAAATGGCATCTCGGACATACCACATGGTTTTTCGAAACTTTTATCTTAAAACCACATGCAGTAAATTATCAGGAATATAATCCGGATTATAATTTCGTTTTTAACAGTTACTATGAAACGGTGGGTGCCAGGGTGATCCGAACGGATCGAGGCAATTTAAGTCGGCCTAGTGTAAGTGATATTTATCAGTATCGCCATTATATAGATGAGGCCATGACCAGTTTGCTTGGTGAAACCATAACTGATGAGGTAATGGAACTCCTGATTTTAGGATTTAATCATGAGCAGCAGCACCAGGAACTTTTGCTTACCGATATCAAATATATTTTAGGCAATAATCCGCTTTTTCCGGTGTATTCCAGTAAGTGGATTGAGCATGAGGAAGTCCAAACTTCACCTGAACCAATAGTAATAGCTGAAGGAATCTATGAAATTGGTTTTGCCGGAAGTGATTTCTGTTTCGACAATGAATTAAGCCGCCATAAAGTTTATCTGCATGATTTCGAAATCAATGCAGTTTTGGAAACCAACGGAACCTATCTGGATTTTATAAAGGCGGGTGGCTATAGTGATTTTAATTACTGGCATGCAGAAGGTTGGGACTGGGTAAAAACAAATGGCATTAAAGCGCCAATGTACTGGCAAGAAATAGATGGCGACTGGTTTAATTATACTTATGCTGGTTTAGTGCCATTAAACAGGTTACACCCGGTAACGCACATCAGCTATTATGAAGCCTATGCTTATGCCAGTTGGAAAGGCATGCGGTTGCCAACAGAATTTGAATGGGAGGTGGCTGCAAGGCAATTTAACTGGGGCAAACGATGGGAGTGGACAGAAAGTGCCTACTTACCATATCCCGGTTTTAGCAAAGCTCCTGGTGCCATTGGGGAATACAATGGCAAATTTATGGTCAACCAGAAAGTACTTCGCGGCGCATCTGTTGCCACTCCGAAAGACCATGGACGCATTACTTACAGAAATTTCTTTCATCCGCATTTAAGGTGGCAGTTTACAGGGATCAGATTAGCAAAATAAGATTGACATGAGTACGATTATTTCAAAACAAATTATCCCGGTAGGGTCAACATTTTTACATGATGTTTTGGCAGGTTTAACGGCTGAAAAGAAATCATTAAGTTCAAAATATTTCTATGATGAAACCGGAGATTATATTTTTCAGCAGATCATGGAAATGGATGAATATTACCTGACCAATGCGGAAATGGACATTATGCGGCATCAAACGGAACAGATTACTGATGTTATCGCGGCCAACCCAGGTGCTTTTGATCTGATTGAATTAGGTGCCGGAGATGCCACTAAATCCGTTCATCTGTTGCAGTCGTTAATCAATCGCCAGCTTGAGTTTACCTATTTACCCATCGATATTTCCCGGCATGTTATTGAAGACCTGGAAGAAAATCTCCCTAAAAAGCTTCCTGCTTTAAAAGTGCAGGGTTTAAATGGTGATTATTTTGCCATGGTAAAAAAGGCGAAAACACTATCCGCTCGTCGCAAAGTATTGTTGTTCATGGGGGCGAATATCGGAAACATGAATGTAACTGAAGCAAAGGCATTTTGTAAGGCATTGCGAAATGAGTTGTCGGCTGAAGATTTATTGGTTATAGGTTTCGATCTAAAGAAAAACCCGCGACAGATTCTGGCCGCATATAATGATGCAGCAGGCGTAACCAAATCCTTTAACCTGAACTTATTAAGCCGGATAAACCGCGAACTGGATGGTGATTTTGATATCCGCAACTTTGATCATTATGCCAGTTATGATCCGGAATCGGGTTCCTGTAAAAGCTATCTCATCAGCTTGAAGGATCAGCGGGTAAACATCGGTGATGAAACCATTCCTTTTCTGGCGAATGAGCACATTTATATGGAAATATCGCAAAAGTATGCTTTGACAGAAATTGATGACCTGGCCATATCAAGCGGATTTACACCCTTCGCTCATTTTTTTGATCAGCAGCAATATTTTGTAGATGCCATCTGGAAAGCAGGTTAAATTTTTTTACCATCTAAAACATCCAGCAGCTTTTGCAAATCATCTTCAGTGTTGTAAAAATGAAAAGAAATGCGTGTACCGGTACCCCTGGGCGAGCATAAAATTTTAGCTTCAGCCAGCTGATCAACCTGTTGCTGGTTTAGCGGTAAACTCATGATCGTAGATGCATTTTTCTGATCGGCCAGATAATCAGGAATAAATCCACGATGATGAAGTTGGGTTCGGGCTTGCTGACAAAGGGTCTGAGTGGTTTGCGCAATGGTAGAAATGCCAACTTTTCTGATCATGTTCAAACTTTCATTTAAAGATCCAAAATTCAGCGTATCCAGGTGGCCAGGTTCAAAACAGAAGGCCAAAGGTTTTTTGCCTTTAAGAAAGGGGGCTGATGGAAGCTGAGCAAGTTTTCTATCTTCGTACAGGCGATTTTTTAATTGATCTGATAATAAGATGAAGCCATTTCCATAGCCTGCCAATAACCATTTATAGCCACTTGTGCATAATGCGTCTAATCCTGATGCTTCAAAACTAAAAGCGGTTGTGCCGCAAAACTGCGTACCATCTGCAATCAGCAATAAATCCGGATAAGTTTGTTTAAGTTTTTTGATGAATTCCGGATTCATCCGATATCCGCTGATGTATTGCACGATGCTAAAAGCAAAAACCGTGGGCCGGCTTTTTTCAATTGCTTCCATGACATTATCTTCCAGGTTTTCATCTATCGCTACATAACTGTGTTTAAAGCCGCGGCTGGTTACCGGATAGGCCAATGATGGATATTCGTTTTGAAACAAAAGAAAGTGTTCCGATGCCGGCAATCCATCAAGAAGCGTATTGAAACCAAATGAAAAATTGGGCGTTAGAAAAACATTCGATATCCCTGCATCGAAAAAGTCTGCAATGTTGGTTCTTAAGGTTTCTATTAGGTATGATTGACTCAATCTGAATTCACTACCGCCTTCCATTAATTGTTGATCATGTGTGGTTCTCCATTTGGCTAACTCCGTTGATAAGATACCAGAATAAGCGGTGTTGAGGTAAGTATAGTTCGAGAGGATCGGGAAGGAAGAGGATAGGTTCATCCTCAAAAATAGCAGAAATATTTTGTTTGTAAATATGCTTTGCCATTTTTTGGCAAACCTTAGCGTACAGGTATTGTTATTTTGATAAATAATTTAAAATTATGGAAAAGCATACGCAGATTTTACTTGACGAACTTCAAAAACTGCTGAATGGCGGTGGGGCACATGTCGGTTTTAATGAAGCCGTTGAAAATATTCCATTTCACCTGTTAGGCGAAAAGCCGCATGGTTTACCATACAGCATCTGGCAATTAGTCTCGCACATTCGGATTGCCCAATGGGATATGCTCGAATTTAGTAAAGATGGATCGCATCAGTCGCCTAAATGGCCGGAGGGGTATTGGCCTGAGGAAACTGCTCCGTCAAGTAAGGAAGAATGGACACAGGCGCTGAAAGCTATTCATCACGATTTAAATAGTTTTATTGATTTATTGGCATCAGGAAATCTTTATGAAGCCATTCCTCATGGTGATGGTCAATCCATTTTAAGGGAAGCCCTGCAAATTGCAGATCATAATGCTTATCATATCGCAGAGATTGTAGTGGTCAGGCGGTTATTAGGCGTATGGAAAAGCTAAAAACCTCGAATAAAACTAATTTAACCGCCCGGTTTGATGATAAGCGCTGTATCATATTATTGAAACATTATTTAGGAGGATTTTTATAAACCCTCCCACGAGTTCAGGTTGATATTTCAAATCTATGATACAGCACCTTGAGGGGAAAGTGCAGGTAAGGTCTAATTTCTACGTTTGAAGCAGGCGATAACACTGGCTGGCAATTTCATATTCTTCATTGGTGGGGATCACCAGGATTTTAACCTTCGAATCATTTATACTGACATCCTGTATTCCGCCATTGTATTTTCCGTTGGCCTCATTATCCATCTCGATCCCTAAATAAGCTAATTCCTGGCAAACGGCTTCACGCATGTCCCGGTCATTTTCGCCAACGCCTGCCGTAAAAATAATCGCATCTATGCCATTGAGAATAGCGGCATAAGCACCGATAAATTTTTTAATGCGGTAGGCATAAAGTTCAAGGGCAAGAACAGCCTGCTCATCTCCGGATGCTGCCAGCTTTCTGATGTCTCTCATATCGCTGGATCCGCCAACACCCAATAAACCTGATTCTTTATTAAATAAAGTGCTCAACTGATTCAGACTGTACCCGGCATGTTCTATTAAATGAAAAACAACTGAAGGATCAATGTCACCCGATCTGGTACCCATCATTAAACCGCTTAACGGACCAAAACCCATGCTGGTATCTATAGATTGACCATTGCGAATGGCAGTGATGCTACAGCCATTGCCCAGGTGAATACTGATGAGTTTTGATGCTTTCTTGTCTAACCATTTTACAGCCTGTTCGCTCACATATTTGTGACTGGTGCCATGAAAACCATACACCCTGATGCCCTCTTCTTTATAATAACGTTCTGGAATAGCGTATCGAAAAGCCTGCTGTGGAATGCTTTGGTGAAAGGCAGTATCAAAGATGGCCACCTGGCTGGCACTTTTAAAAGTTTCCTCCGCAACTTCAATACATCTTAAATTTACCGGATTATGAAGCGGGGCAAGTGAAAAAAGTTTTTTAATCTGTTCTTTTACTTCCGTCGTAATTAAAGTCGGACCTGAAAAATTTTCTCCGCCATGTACCACGCGGTGGCCAACAGCATTGATGTCATCGGGCGTCGCAATTACGGCCAGCTCTCCTTCACTTAATAAAGCAAGCACCTGCTTTAAGCCTTCGCCATGATCGGCAATATATGCAGTTTTCTCTGTGATAAATTTTTCTGCCTCCTTAAAAACGGTATGCTTAATATAGGAGCCTTCAATGCCGATGCGTTCCACTAATCCACTTGAAATGGGCGATGGAACAGGCATTTTAAAGAGTTGATATTTAAGGGAACTGCTTCCTGAATTGATGACTAAAATGTTCATTTTTTTCTTTTTAAATGTCCTGGCATTGAATAGCGGTGATCACCACGGTGTTAAAAATGTCATCTACGGTACAACCGCGACTCAAATCATTAATGGGTTTATTTAAACCTTGTAGCATAGGGCCAATGGCTAGTGCACCGGTTTCGCGTTGTACGGCTTTATACGTATTGTTGCCTGTATTCAGATCGGGGAAAATCAGTACGCTGGCTCTTCCGGCCACTTCAGAATCCGGCATTTTCTGCTTGCCCACTTTTGGATCTACGGCAGCATCGTATTGGATCGGGCCTTCAATTTTCAATTCCGGATATCGCTCCCTTACAATGGCTGTGGCTTCACGCACACGCTCTACATCTTCACCTTCTCCTGATGTTCCGGATGAGTAAGATAACATGGCAATGCGTGGTTCAATTCCGAATTTGGCACTGCTCTCTGCCGAGGAAATCGCAATTTCTGCCAGTTGCTGTGCCGTTGGATTGGGGTTGACTGCACAATCGCCAAAAATGGCTACCCGTTCAGGTAAACACATGAAAAATATGGAAGATACAACAGAAACACCTGGACGCGTTTTCACAAATTGCAAAGCCGGGCGGATGGTGTGTTGAGTGGTGTGCACTGCGCCTGATACCATGCCATCGGCATCACCTTTATACACCATCATGGTACCAAAATAAGATACGTCTGTCATCATATCCCTGGCCATCTCCTGGTTGACATTCTTGGCCTTTCGCAATTCATGCAGGGTTTCTACATAGCTATCATAGTGCTCAGAATGTGCCGGATTATGGATATGAATGGCATTGGAATCCAGGTTTAATCCCAGGCGTTTGATCGAATTTCCAATGTCCAGCGGATCGCCAAGTAAGGTAATGTCTACAATGTCCTGCGCAATTAATTTCTCTACCGCTTTTAAGATGCGTTCATCATTTCCTTCGGGAAGAACGATGTGTTTTTTTTCTCTTTTTGCCCATTTCACTAACTGGTACTGAAACATGTGCGGCGTAATGCCCTGATAACTAAAAGTAATGATTTTATCATCAAGTGCTTTAAGGTCTACGTGTTTTTCAAAAATATCAATCGCCAGGGCAATTTTCTTTTTATTATCGATGGTAATTTTTGAGTGGATAGAACCAATGGCAGTGGTGGTTTCAAAAGTGCCTTTTTGTACTGAAATGATTGGGATGATGGTTTGTAAACCTTCAATTAACCTGATCATCGGTTCATCTGGCAAACTGCCGGCGGTGAGCACAATCCCTGCAATTTTTGGATAATTGGCCGAAAGGTTGGCCTGGAGCGAACCAATAATAATATCGCCACGGTCACCAGGTGTTACAATAAGGAGGTTATCTTTAATGTGCCTTAAAAAATTGGGCAGCATCATGGCACCAGTAACAAAGTTATCAACCTGGTTATCCATTAAATCTGCGCCAAATAGTACTTCAGCGTTCAGGGCCGTTGTAATTTCTTTCATGGTGGGGCTTTGCAAACCACTCTCCACCGGAATAACGGCAATTAATAATTCAGCAGGCAACTGGTTGGTCAGGGCCTGTTTAATGCGTTCCGCTTCTTCCGGGTTAACCATATTGGCTATCACGCCCAGTACCTGAACATCGCGCAGCAAAAAGTTTTTGTAAATATTAATGGCAGATTTAAATAACTGACTGGCCGATTTGCCCTTGCCTGATACCACGATCAGCACCGGAGCACCCAGGTTTTTAGCCATTAAGGCATTAGATTCAAACTCAAAAGCACTGCCTTCACCCAGGAAATCACTGCCCTCAATCACGGTAAAATCGTAATTGTCTTCCAGTTTTTTATACTTGCTGATGATTGTGTTAATCATGGAGCCATGATCATCAGACTGTTGAAGCATATCCTGACGGGTAAAGGCAAAGGCATCTTCATAGTTTACAGGAAGTGAAAAATAATTTAACATCGCTTCTACATGTTCGTCCTTTTTAGCAGGGTCTTCCTGGGCAATAATCGGCTTGAAATAACCTACTTTTTGCGTTTTGGCCAGCAGCATGTTGATCATGCCGAATGCAATCACTGATTTCCCGGTATAGGGCTCTGCAGATGCGATAAAGATATTTTTAGTCATAGGTAAAAAAAGAAGGATCAGAATAATTAACGAACTCGTGCCAATATAGTTGGAAATTTTTTAAATAAATAAAATACTTATTCAGTTTCTGGAATGGTGAATGCTTTGGAAAATAGATGGTGTTACCATTACCTTTCCTGAGTATTTGTTCCCTGTAATGTAAGCACAAACCAGATCCGGCAGGTTTTGTTATCTGAAAATAATAATATGGCTTTGCCAATCACCAGTAAGTCATTTATGTTTAATGCCATCGTGAGTAGCTGATTTATCGGATATTTTTGTGATCAGATTAAGAAAACCGATACCATGAATCATCATTCCCTTAAAAATATACCTTATTCCGTGCTCGACCTGGCAACGGTACTTGAAGGACATACAGCTGCCGATACTTTCAAAACCAGTTTAGAAATGGCCCAGCAATCAGAAAGTTTAGGTTATCGCCGTTACTGGTTTGCCGAACACCACAATATGGCAGGCGTGGCCAGTTCGGCCACGGCCGTTTTAATTGGTTTCATTGCCAGCGGAACCCAAACCATTCGGGTAGGATCCGGTGGAATTATGCTGCCTAACCATTCCCCTTTAATTGTGGCGGAACAATTTGGAACGCTGGCTTCTTTACATCCAAATAGAATTGATCTGGGATTGGGCAGGGCACCCGGAACTGATCAGGTAACCGCAATGGCTATTCGTGGGGAAAACTTTAACGCTGCACATAACTTCCCGCGTGATATTGAACGCCTCCAGCAGTTTTTTTCGGCCGATAACAGGGGGGCGAAAGTACGCGCCTTTCCGGGTGAGGGATTGGATATTCCCATCTGGGTACTGGGTTCGAGTACCGACAGTGCATACCTGGCCGCTGAAAAAGGATTGCCCTATGCCTTTGCCAGTCATTTTGCGCCTACCTATTTTGAACAGGCTATCGCCATCTATAAAAATAACTTCAAACCATCAGCCCTTTTACATGAACCTTATGTGATGGCTTGTGTAAATGTGGTGGCAGCAGATACAGATGAACAGGCTGAGTTTTTATCCAGCTCAGTGAAAAGAATGTTTCTTGGGGTAATTACAGGGAAGCGTGAATTGCTAAAGCCTGCTTTTGATAATATTAATGGCTATTGGGATCGGATGGAAAAAGAAGCGGTAGAACAAATGCTCTACTATTCTTTCATTGGGAGCAAAGAAACGATCAAGAGAAATTTAGAAGCTTTTGTAGAAAAATATGGTGTAAATGAAGTGATGAGTACCTCACATATTTACGATCAGCAAGCCAAACTCCATTCCAACAAATTGTTTGCAGAAATTTTTGGTTAAGGTGTTTTTTATGAACAGTTTAAATGGTTGTGAACTGAAATCAAACTAACCAAAACCTTATCTCTTTTTTTGTTGTTGGTTTTTAAAAGAATTTATGATGAAAAAAAATACAACTGATCAATTTAAAAAGGAGATGGTGCTGGACGGGATGAAAGCTGTTGGACATGGTTTGGGGATTCACGCAACCAAGCCGGCTATTCAGCATACAGTTGCCAAAAATATGAACCTGGTGGATAACTTATTGCGGATTGCCTTTTCAAAAAGAAATGGTTCAGCAACTGAAAGTAAAAGGGTCATTGAACTGGCAGGAATGGGGGGGATTGCCCTGTATACTTTCTTCAGGGGCCTTGAACGCAAAAATAAGTCGCTGTTGATTCAGGGTGTTTTTCTAGCTACAGCATTGTTAACGGTAAGTTTAGCTACCGCGAAGAATGCCAGTAAGTTGCCGAACAGAAAAAGGCCAATCCGTTAGGCATTGGCTTCTACCAGCAGTTTGAGCATTTTTAAGCGATGAAGCAATGGCTGGTTAACTTTAGAGTCAAGGTTTAATTTCAAAGGCAGGAAATGGCTTTCGAGAAAAAAATCATAATCGGTAATTACAGTGGCTTCATTCAGATAGATGGGTACAGGTTGCTTGCCTGCATGGGTAAAAAAATCTTCCAGCTCCTGTAATTCTTGTGATGTCATGCTACAAATTTACAACTCAAAGCTGATGTAATGATCGGAAAACTGGATCTATTTTTTATTTTACTCACGCTCAGCCTGTAAGGTATCATTTAACCCGGCAATCATTTATCGCTTTTACCCATTCCTCGTTTTGGCACCGCGGGCACTTGTGTTTGCCCTTCAGCTTAATTTCTGCTACCGCACCACAAAATGAGCAGGCATATTGACCTTCATCGTCAATCAACTTAATTTTCTGATCAAAAAGATCAGGTAAAATGGGGAGACCTGGTTTAACGTTTTCATCAGCATAAAAATAAACACTCAATGTACCTGATGTTTCCAGAATGGTCGTTTCTACCTGGCCCAGGTGTGAAATACTTTGCTGGCGTAATTCAGAGAAAAATTCGTCTTTTGCCAGGGTTTCTTTTTTAAAGTCTTCAATGTTAAATACACCTTCCCGAATCAGGTAAACGCTTTTCCCTTCAATTAAATCATCTATTTTCTCACTTTTAGCAGTTAAAAAGGTAGTAAAACGATATGCACCTACAATAATTAGAAAGATCACAACAGGCGTAAGTAAACCGATTTCCTTGTAAAACATAGGGTCGCCGGCGGCAGAACCTAAGCTGATGATCACCACCAGTTCAAATACGGATAACTGGCGAACGCCACGCTTACCCAGTAAACGCAAACCAAATAAAATAATGAAATACATGATGAAGGTGCGCAGGGCGATTTCCATCAGAAATTCAAAATTTTCCTCACCAATGAGAAATTGTTTCCAGTCTATAGCCAACAATTGTTTCTTTTTTAAAGTTTCGGGAATATGAAAACTGGCAAAGGCTTAAAGAACGTGTGTTCCTTTAAATCTTTGCCAGTGATGTGTATCTAATTGATGATCGTGTTAAATGCCTACAGAAATAAGTATCGGTCTGACGGTCGGTCACGATTACTGCAAGCTGCTATTCATCTGGTCAAATCGTTCTCTACGTTTTGAAATTTCGTTTCAAATTCACGTTGATAATCCTTTGCTTTTTCTTTCCACTCCGGTGCTTTATCTTTAAGATCATCTACTACAGATCTTCCGGTAATCGGATCTTTCTTGGTGATGTATTTAAAGCCTGCATACACTGCAGCGCCGATGATTGCTGTTTTTAAAAGTCCCATATTTCTTATCTTTTTTATTTTAAAAACAGCGCTATAGGGTAAAGGTTTTAGAAAAAAAATACATTTATCAAACCCTATAAGTTTTAAAACCATAAGGTTTAATTCTGATAAAAAGTGACTTACATCATTTTATAAGATAATGTAAATCTGGTCCTGCTTCATGCACATTAAATAAGTTTGTGCTTTAAAGCAATTGATTATGCCACATACCTTTCATATCCCTGTTTTAGGACTGGGGTATTCTATAGACACACCATTAAAAGTTGCCCGCTATGGCATTTCTTCTGTATTATCCATTGTAGATGATGAACTGATTGAACGGATGCGCGAGTACCACTCACAACAGCTCCATTTGGTGTTTTTACCAATACTAAAATCTGCCGGAGACAGCCGGGCATCCAGAATCACTGCCTATTTAAATTTCCTGGCTGATGCCGTCTCCCGTCAGGTGGCACAACTTAAAAAGCAGGCATTTGATGCCGGGAGCGATATCTGCAGGTATTTTGAGCTCCTGCCAGAAGGTTCCGGTTTAAAAAACGGATATGAATTAATGATGGATTATCCCGAAGGAACACAGAAAGAAAGGTTTCAGCAGGTGCTGCGGAATGAAATTAAAGCTGGAGCAATTGATGTAAATATTATGGCGAAGGTGGATAAGATGAATGTGGACGCTGAATTGACCAGCGATGAAAGTTCAGATGCGCTCGCAGCCTTACGTGGATTTGCCTTAAGTAAATTATCTTCATCTGTTATTCTTTCTGCCGGGATGAATCCAAGGTTATACAGTTATCTCGCACAGTTTGAAGATTTTTTCCCAGATAAAAATGGCCATGTTCGTAAAAAGATCATTTTGAAAGTAAGTGATTTCAGGTCAGCTTTAATTCAGGCAAAATTCCTGGCCAAAAAAGGCTTATGGGTAGCCGAGTTCCGGGTTGAGTCCGGATTAAACTGCGGTGGGCATGCATTTGCAACGGAAGGCTATCTGCTTGGACCCATTCTGGAAGAATTTAAAACCAGAAGAAGTGACATGCATGCAGTGCTATTTGCGCTTTATGAGCCGGTTATTCGTCAGAGAAATATAAATATGACCACACCACCTTCACAACGGATCAGTGTGCAGGGCGGAATTGGTACTGCTGAAGAAAACCGGTTTTTAATGCGTCATTATAGCTTAGATGCCACAGGTTGGGGGAGTCCTTTTCTTTTGGTTCCTGAAGCCACGAACGTGGATGACGAAACCCTGAATGTTTTGGCGCATTCCAGGGAAGATGACTATTACCTGAGCCATTCCTCACCATTGGGCATTCAGTTTAATAATTTCAAAAACAGCAGCATTAATGCGCAACGCTTAGGGAGGATAGGGAAAAATCGTCCGGGCAGTGCCTGTACCAAAAAATATTTATGCAACAATACCGAGTTTACCGAACAGCCCATTTGTACGGCATCCAGAGCGTATCAGCATTTAAAAATCAAACAACTGAAATCTCAGGTACTGTCGGTACAGGAATTTCAGCAACAATTTGATGCCGTGACGGAAAAAATCTGCCTGTGCGAAGGTTTATGTGCCTCTACCTATCTGAAATATGATATCCTTAAACCTAAAGAAAGTAAAGCCGTAGCCATTTGTCCGGGTCCAAATCTGGCTTATTTTTCAGGTATTTACGCTTTAGATGAAATGGTGGGGCACATTTATGGCCGCTTAAACTTGCTTGAGAAAATTGAACGTCCGCATATTTTTATAAAGGAGCTTGGTTTATATATCGATTATTTCCAAGGGGAGTTACAACAGTTGTATCACAGCTTTACTGATAAAAAGAAGAAACAGCTTCAGCATTTTAAATTGCAGTTATCGGAAGGAATCTCCTATTATACACAATTGTTTAATGAAATCGCCGATGAGGGAGATGATCACTTAAATTCATTACAGATGCAGTTAAATATTTTACAGCACCGATTGGATCAGCTGCAAATTGATTAATATTGAAAGTGGCCTCAATTAAATTTATCTTTACGGCTTCAGCAAAGCAGATAACATGGACAGATCGAAATTCCTGGATGCAATTATAGAAAATGCGATTGATGGTATCATTACTATTGATGATAAAGGCTTTATTGAGCATTTAAATCCAGCGGCACTGAAGCTTTTTGGCTATGAGCGGACTGAATTGGTAGGCAAAAACGTTTCTGTTCTGATGCCGGAACCCGATAAAATCAGGCATGACGGCTATATTCAAAACTATAATGAAACCGGTAAAAAGCATATCATCGGCATTGGCAGAGAGGTGCGCGGACAAAAGAAAGATGGTTCCACTTTTCCATTCCGGTTAGGCGTAAGTGAAGTTAAATTCAGCGATCGTAAAATTTACACCGGCTTTATTCATGATTTGTCAAAAGAAAAGGCAAATGAGGAACAGATTAAATCGTATACGGAGAAGTTAGAAAGCAAAATTAAAGAACGTACACGCGATCTGATTAAATTGGTTTCAGAGCTGGAAACGGCAAAGGAAAATATGAGTGCCCTTTTTCAAAAAGAGAAAGAGCTTAATCAGCTTAAAACGCGGTTTGTTTCCATGGCTTCACATGAGTTTAGGACGCCATTGAGCTCGATGCAGTTATCAGCTTCATTGATAGATAAATATACGGTAAAACAAGATGTGGTAAATGTAGAAAAACATACGGCCAAAATCAAGAACTCCATTAATAACCTCACTACCATTTTAAATGATTTTTTATCATTGGAAAAACTGGAAGCCGGAAAGGTACAGGCCGCCGCACAGGTTTTCAATATCATCAGCTTTGCAGAAGAAATTACGGAAGAAATGCAGTTAATGACCAAACAAAACCAGCATATTATTTATGAACACACCGGAACCAAGGCTAATGTGTTACTTGATCCAAATCTACTTAAAAACTGCATTATCAATTTAATATCCAATGCCATAAAATATTCAGGTGAAGATACGCTGATTCAATTCAACAGTATCTTAAAAGACAATGAACTAATCCTGGAGGTGAAAGATAATGGAATAGGTATTCCTGAAGCCGATCAGCACAACCTGTTTGAGCCATTTTTCAGGGCACACAATACCGGCGATATTCCGGGAACTGGTTTGGGACTGAATATTGTCAGTCGTTATGTAGGCTTAATGAATGGCGCGGTATCCTGTAAAAGTGAGCAGCATTCCGGAACCTTATTTACGTTGAGTTTTCCGGTTAAATAAATTAAAAATTCTTTTTAAATTTTCAGATGGGTAAAAAAGTATTAATCATAGAAGATAACGATGATATCCGCGAAGGGACTGCAGAGGTACTGGATCTGGCCGGCTACAAAACCTTTACCGCTAAACACGGTAAAATTGGGGTGGATATGGCCTTGAAGCACCTGCCGGATGTAATTCTTTGTGATATTATGATGCCTGAACTGGACGGATACGGTGTATTGTATCTGATGAATAAAAACCCGCAAACCGCTAATATTCCTTTCATCTTCATCACTGCTAAAACAGAACGGGCAGATATGAGAAAAGGAATGGAAATGGGCGCAGATGATTATCTAACAAAGCCTTTTGATGATTTAGAATTGTTCAGGGCAATTGAAAGCCGGTTTAAAAAGAAACAGCTATCAAAAGCCATTGGTGCATCTGCCGGGAGTATTGACGCGGTTTTCGAAGAACTTAAGGCCAAGGGTAAAGCCAGATCAGTTTCAAATAAACAGATTATTTATGTGGAAGATGATGAGCCCTTGCATCTTTATTATATTGTGAAAGGACAGGTTAAAACCTATAAACGTTTTAAAGATGGTCGGGAACTTTCTTCCGGCTTATTTCATGATGGTGATTTCTTCGGTTATGAAAGCCTTTGTAACGGTGTGCCTTATGCTGAAAATGCGGCAACACTTGCGTCATCTGAAATTATCCAGATTCCAAAAACAGATTTTATGGAATACCTGCTCAATCATCAGTCTGTATCTAAAAAGTTCATCAGCCTGTTGTCTGAAAATGTTCAGGATAAAGGGAAGCAGATGCTGCAACTGGCTTATTCGTCTGTAAGAAAAAGGGTAGCTGAAGCATTGGTGCAGGTAGCAGAAAAGTTTAGCAAGCATGAAACCGACAGTTGTACCATCAAAATCTCAAGAGATGACCTGGCCGCGCTGGTGGGGACGGCCAGTGAAACCATCAGCCGGATGTTAGCCGATTTTAAAGAGGAAAAGCTGATTGATAAAACGGGTAACGCCATTAATATTTTATCCTTACAAAAGCTTAAAAATGTAAAGCAGTAGCTGATTTGCAATATATCTTGATAAAAGTAACGAATGTCACTTTTTAGCCTAAGCAGCCTCATCCTCTCCAAATGATGGCTGCTTTATTTTTGTGTACTCTAAAAAAAGTACATGAAAGCAATAGCCTATAATATTAAGCCTGTCGAAAAAGAATGGCTGGTTCTCGCGAATTATAAAAAACATGATATTACGATCATAGCCAATAGTTTAACTGTTGATACTTTGTCTTTTTCTGCAGGTAAGGAGGTGCTATTGGTTTTTAATCATGACGACTTAGATGCGGAAATGATTGATGGGTTAAAGTCATTGGGGATTCGGTATATCGCCACCTCATCTGTTGAAACAGGGCACCTGGATTTACTGGCTGCAGGTCGGGCCGGAATGAAAGTAGCGAATGTACCATTGCTGGATGAAAACCAGGATCCCAGATTGCGAATGGAGCAGGTGATTAAAAATCTGGATCAATGGGCGGCCGGTAAATGTGTAGGCAAAGCCTGCTGTTGTCAGAATAATTGTGGTGTGACTAAAGCCTTGAAATAATGGAAACCGCCGCATTACTTCAGAAATATAATGTTGCTGCGCCACGTTATACCAGTTATCCCACAGTTCCATATTGGGATCAGAATACATTTAGTCAGGATAAATGGATCAACGCTGTTCAGACCATTTATGCCGATCAGGGAGCTGAAGGAATCAGTCTTTACATTCACCTGCCTTTTTGCGAAAGTTTATGTACCTATTGTGGTTGCAACACCCGAATCACTAAAAACCATGCGGTAGAAGTACCATACATTGAGGCCGTTTTAGCTGAATGGAAAATGTATCAGCATCTGTTAGGGAGCAGGCTTAAAATAAAAGAATTACACCTGGGCGGTGGCACACCTACTTTTTTTCAAGCCGAAAACCTGAAAGTATTAATGGATGGCATTCTTACGGAAGTGGAAGTTTCAGCTGATGCTACGTTTTCATTTGAAGCGCATCCGGCAAATACCACTGAAGCACATCTGCAAACCTTGTATCAGTTTGGCTTTAAACGATTGAGTCTGGGGATTCAGGATTTTGATCCAAAAGTGCAGTTGATGATCAATAGATTTCAGACGCCACAACAGGTAACCGCGATCATGCGTCAAGCCAGAACAATTGGTTTTGATTCTATTAATTTTGATCTGATATATGGATTACCTGCGCAGCATATCAGTGGTTTATCGCAAACAATTAAAGAAGTGATTGATATGCGGCCAGATCGGATTGCTTTTTATAGTTATGCCCATGTGCCTTGGATCAAGCCTGGCCAAAGGCACTATACTGTTGAGGATCTTCCTGCTGGAAAGGAAAAATTTGCGCTTTATCAAATGGGAAAAAACATGCTGATGGAAGCTGGGTATATGGATGTGGGTATGGATCACTTTGCCCTAACAACTGATAAACTATTTACAGCCAGTACAAAGAAAAAACTGCACCGCAATTTTATGGGCTACACCGATCAGCATACGCATTTGCTCATTGGCTTAGGTGTTTCGTCAATTAGTGACAGCTGGATTGCTTTCGCACAAAATCCTAAAACCGTAGAAGCTTATCTCGATCAGATAAATGCGGGTTTGTTACCCGTAGAAAAAGGCCATCTGCTGTCTGCTGAAGACCTGGAAATCCGTCAGCACATTTTAAACATGATGTGCAGGGAAAATACGAGTTATCCGGAAGGTATTCCTGAGGCTATAGTTCAAAGGCTTGCTCCGCTCATTCAAGATCAGTTGATCCGGGTTTCCGGAAATAAAATCAATATTACCCAAACTGGTAAGTCATTTTTGAGAAATGTGTGTATGGCTTTCGATGAGAAGTTATGGATCAGGCAGCCTGGAACCAGGTTATTCAGTGATGCCATTTAAATTTTATGCCATGAAAAACCAACAACAAACTACTGTTAACACCACCTGTTACCATTGTGGAGAAGAGGTTACCGATCATGTTCATCAATTGGATGACAAAAACTTTTGTTGTGCCGGTTGCAAGGGCGTTTATCAAATCCTTTCTGAAAATAAACTGTGTAATTACTATGTATATAATCATAATCCTGGTCAGCGATTGCGTCATGATACCCGCTTAGAATATTTGGATGAACGGCAAATTATGAATCAGCTTATTGATTACGCTGGTGAAGATTCAAGTATCATCACTTTTTATATTCCAGCAATTCACTGCAGTTCATGTATCTGGTTACTTGAGCATCTTTATAAAATCAACCCGGCCATTTTCAGTTCACGCATTGATTTTATCAGGAAGCAGGTAACCATCACTTTTAATCATCAGGAAATCTCATTAAGGAACCTGGTAGAAACCCTGATTCAGATTGGATATGAGCCTTTAATCAGCCTTCAGGATGTGGTGAAGGAACATCAAAAGGCCCTGGATAAGGGTTTGATTCTAAAAATAGCCGTAGCCGGATTTTTAATGGGTAATGTGATGCTCTTCAGCTTTCCTGAGTATTTTGGTTTATCGGGCCTTGACAAACAATTTCAAGTGTTATTTGGCTGGCTTAATCTGGCTTTTTCCATTCCGGCAGCCTTTTATTGCGGTAAGGATTATTTCATTTCCGCCTTAACCAGTTTAAAACATCAGCATGTGAACCTGGATACGCCTTTGGCTTTAATCATTGCCGTTCTGTTTTTACGGACAGCATTTGAAGTCATATTGAACACCGGACCGGGTTTCGCTGATACCCTGACGGGGTTGGTTTTTTTGCTGTTAATGGGCAAATGGCTGAAACAACGCACTTATAACCACATCTCGTTCGACCGTGATTATCGTTCTTATTTCCCGATTGCAGTAACCACATTGATTAACGGTCTGGAAAAGCCAGTTTCCATCAATGATGTGAAAATTGGTGACCGCTTATGGATTAGAAACGGCGAATTACTTCCTGCCGATTCAATTTTAATGAAAGGTGATGCCTGGATGGATATGAGTTTCGTCACCGGCGAATCTGAACCTGTGCATAAGGTTTTAGGCGAAATTATCTATGCCGGAGGTCGACAAACAGGAGAGGCTATAGAATTAGAAGTGATTAAGCCTGTATCTCAAAGTTATTTAACAGGTTTATGGAACCATGATCATTATAAAAATAATGTTCAAAAGCAGAACTTTAATGATAGCATTGCCAAGTATTTTAGCCTGGCTGTATTTACCATCGCTTTTTCAGCCACTGCTTACTGGCTTTTACAACACGATAGCCATAAGGCCTGGTCGGCATTTACGGCCGTCATTATCGTGGCATGCCCATGCGTACTGGCTTTAAGCACACCATTTACACTTTCAGCCATTTTATCTGTATTTGATAAAAAAGGTTTTTATGTAAAAAATACGGATGCTGTAGAACAGCTGGCTAAATGTGATGCCATTGTTTTTGATAAAACAGGAACACTAACCACCACCCGGAATGCGCAGGTTTATTTCAATGGTAAAATGGATGATCACGAGAAAAAAATAGTGGCTTCACTGTTCAGAAATTCTGCGCATCCATTGAGCAGGCACATTTTAAAGGAACTAAAAACAGGCGATTTTTTTCAGGTGAAGAATTATCAGGAAATGCCGGGTAAGGGTTTATCTTCAACCATTAACGGCTCAAGTGTTTATGCCGGAAGTTTGTCCTCAAATTTAAAAGCGGTGGGTCATCAGCCTTCCAGCGGCGTGCATGTGGTCATCGATGATGTTTACATGGGGAATTTTGTCATTGAGCAGGAGTGGCGGCCGCAACTCAATTTTCTGATTAAACAGTTAAATTGCTCATTTGATGTACAATTGCTTTCTGGCGATACCAACAAGGATGAACGCCATCTGAGAACTATCTTTCCTGAAAAGAATACCATCAGATTCAGGCAAAGTCCGCATGAAAAGCTTAATGCCATCTCAGCATTGCAGAATAGTGGAAAGAAAGTCATGATGCTCGGTGATGGACTGAATGATGCAGGTGCCTTGAAACAGAGTGATTTCGGCATAGCCATTACGGATGATATTAACAATTTTACTCCCGGATGCGATGCCATATTAAAGGGCGATTCATTAAATATGCTACCTGATTTTATCGGACTGAGTAAGGATGGGATAAAGATTATAAAAGCAAGCTTTGCCATTGCTACCGCATACAATTTTATCGGAATCTTTTATGCCGTTCAGGGTACGCTTTATCCCTTGGTTGCTGCGGTGCTTATGCCCGTCAGTACCATTACCATCATCTGTTTTACCACTTTCGCTACACGGATTCTGGCCCGTAAAAATAAATTATTATGAATATTCTCTATTTTCTGGTGGGCTGCAGTGTTTTAATGGCACTCATTTTTCTGGGTGCATTTATCTGGGCTGCCAAAACAGGGCAAAATGATGATGTTTACACGCCGGGCATCCGCATTCTCTTTGATGATGAGCTGGAAGAAGAAGCAAAAAGTGAAGAAGATCACTTTTCCAGCTAAGCCACATCATCCTTTACGTCCTCCATGCAGGATACCTTTGACCTATCAATACAAACAAAACATTTCTGTTTATGCAATTAGAGCGATTTACTTACGATAACAAAATTGTCAGAAACTTCGGCATTGCCACCCTCGTTTGGGGGATTATTGGGATGACGGTAGGTTTGCTGGCAGCGATGCAGCTTTTCAAACCTGCCATGAATTTAGGCAACCAGTATACCACTTTTGGCAGGATCAGGCCCTTACACACCAATGCGGTTATTTTTGCCTTTGTGGGCAATGCCATTTTTATGGGGGTGTATTATTCTTTACAACGCCTGCTTAAGGCCAGAATGTTTAGTGATGTTTTAAGTAAAATTCATTTCTGGGGCTGGCAGCTGATTATCGTTTCAGCGGTGATTACGCTTCCATTGGGCTTTACCACCTCGCATGAATACGCCGAACTGGAATGGCCGATAGATATTGCCATCACCATCATTTGGGTGGTATTCGGAATTAACATGTTCGGTACCATTTTTAAAAGAAGGGAACGGCATTTATACGTAGCCATTTGGTTCTATATCGCCACCTTTGTCACCATAGCGGTGCTGCATATTGTGAATTCATTTGAGCTGCCTATTTCATTCTTAAAGAGTTATTATGTGTATGCGGGCGTTCAGGATGCACTGGTACAATGGTGGTATGGACACAATGCAGTAGCTTTTTTCTTAACCACGCCTTATTTAGGCATGATGTATTACTTTCTGCCCAAAATGGCCGGAAGACCGGTATACTCCTATAAACTGAGTATTTTACATTTTTGGTCACTGATTTTTATTTACATCTGGGCTGGTCCGCACCATTTACTCTATACCTCTTTACCCGGCTGGGCACAATCTTTAGGTGTTGCTTTTTCCATTATGCTGATTGCACCAAGCTGGGGCGGAATGATTAATGGTTTACTGACCCTTCGTGGTGCTTGGGATAAAGTTCGGGAAGATGTTACACTGAAATTTATGGTGGTGGCTTTAACAGCTTATGGCATGGCCACTTTCGAAGGGCCAATGTTATCCTTAAAGCAAATTAATGGTGTGGCCCACTTTACCGATTGGATTGTGGCCCACGTACACGTTGGTGCCTTAGGATGGAATGGCTTTTTAACTTTTGGCGTACTGTACTGGTTAATTCCAAGAATTTATAAAACGGAATTATATTCTAAAAAACTGGCCGGCTTTCACTTCTGGATAGGCACGCTCGGCATCCTTTTTTATGCTATCCCGATGTACTGGGCAGGTTTTACACAAGGTTTAATGTGGAAGGAGTTTACCAGCGAAGGTTTGTTAAAATATCCAAACTTCCTGGCCACTACGCTACAGATTATTCCCATGCATATATTGCGATCAATAGGTGGTGCAATGTATCTGGCAGGTGTAATCGTCATGACTTATAACCTGGCCAAAACCATGAGAAGTGCTAAACTGGTGGCCAATGAACCTGAAGAAGCGATGCCCCTGGCAAAAGAAATTGTAGATCATTCTGCTGCGGATAAAGCCTGGCACAGGGTTTTGGAGCGTAAGCCAATGAAGTTTATGGTTTTATCATTGATTATCATTCTCATTGGTGGAATGGTGGAGATGATGCCGACGTTCACCATTCAGTCTAACGTACCCACTATTACCAGTGTGAAACCTTATTCTGCCTTAGAATTACAAGGAAGAGATCTTTATATCCGCGAAGGTTGTGTAAACTGTCACTCACAAACGGTGAGGCCTTTCCGTTCAGAAACAGAGCGTTATGGCGAATACAGTAAGGCTGGTGAATTTGTTTACGATCATCCTTTTTTATGGGGAAGTAAAAGAACCGGACCAGATTTGCATCGCATTGGCGGAAAGTATTCTGATGCATGGCATTACAATCACCTGGTAGATCCCACTTCAATGTCGCCGGGAAGTATCATGCCGCCTTATCCATGGTTGGTGAATCAACAACTTGATATTACCACTACGGCAAGTAAGATCAAGGCGATGCAAACACTCGGTGTGCCTTATGCAGCTGGATATGACCAAAAGGCTAATGAAGATCTTAAGATTCAGGCTAATCAGATTGCCGCTGAATTAAAACAAAACAATATTAAGGTAAAAAGTGATCGGGAGATTGTGGCTATTATAGCCTATCTGCAACGCTTAGGTACTGATATTAAAGCCAATAAAACAGAAATTCCAAGCAACTAAAATTATGTTCAATCAAATAAAAGACCTGGCCGGAGGTGAACTTTACCTCATCAGCTCGCTGATCATGTTTATGGTATTTTTCATTATCGTAGGCATTTACCTCCTTAAATTAAATAAAAAGCATATCGAAGTCATGAGCGAACTGCCAATCCAGGAAAATCAATCTATAGGGTATGAAGAAAATTAGTTTATTTATTTTGTTGCTGTTTGGTCAGGTGTTGGCGTTTGCAGCAGATGAGAAAACAGTGTCCGAAAATGTAAAGCCTTCAGCGTCATCACTTGGCCTTACGCAATCAGAATTATTGATCATTATTTTATTACTATTTGCTGTAGTACTGGTGTTTGTGTCGCTTACCTTACTCAACGCTTTCAAGGTAATGTATAAGGAGCAGCTTCATCCTACACCTTATTTATCACCAGAGAAAGCTGAACAATTAAACTACGACGAATGGTTAAAGCGACGAAAAAAAGGCTACTCCATCTGGGAAAAATTGCTGAGTTTAAAACCGATTGAGCAGGAAAAAGAGCTGGAAATTGATCACGCCTATGATGGTATTAAAGAACTGAATAATCCGGTTCCGGCCTGGTTTAACTTCTTGTTTTTTGGTACCATGATTATTGCGGCGGGTTACCTGTTCTATTACCACATTGGTGGCTATGGCGATCTCCAGGATCAGGAGTATAAGAATGAAATGGCACAGGCACAGGTTGAAAAAGCAGCATACCTGCAGAAATCAGCAAATGCAATTGATGAAAATACGGTAAAAGTTGATATCACAGAAACGGTATTGGCTGAAGGGAAGAATATTTTCGAAGGAAACTGTAAAGTATGCCATGGTGATAAGGGGCAGGGAATTATCGGTGCGAATTTAACTGATGATTACTGGTTACATGGTGGAGGTATTAACAATGTCTTCAAAACCATCAAATACGGTGTGCCTGAGAAAGGGATGATCAGCTGGGAGAAAAACCTGAGCCCTAAACAAATCAGTGCCGTAGCCAACTACATTTTATCACTGGCCGGTACCCATCCGGCAGGGGCTAAGGCTGCACAGGGAGAAAAGTACGAAGAAAAAGATCCACAGGACAATGCCATGAAAGCACCCGCCGATAGTTTGAAAACAACGAATGCTACAAAATAATCAGCAAAAGGAAAGTAAGGGCAGGGATTTTCTATATCCTAAAAAGCCAGCGGGAAGACTATATACTTACCGGAAATGGGTAAGCTATGGGCTGCTTTTGCTTTTATTCTCTTGTCCTTTTTTAAAATTGAATGGTGAGCAGTGGGTGCTATTAAATTTCATCGAACGAAAATTTGTATTCTTCGGACTGATTTTTACTCCGCAGGATTTCTATCTTTTCGCATTGGCCATGCTCATATTCATCATTTTTATTGTCTGTTTTACAGTGGTTTTGGGCAGGCTTTGGTGTGGTTGGGCCTGCCCGCAAACCATTTTTATGGAAATGGTGTTCCGGAGAATAGAATTCTGGATAGAGGGTGATAAGCAAAAACAAATCAAACTAAATGCTCAGCCCTGGAATATGGACAAGATTTTAAAAAAATCGGCTAAACATTTTCTCTTTTTAGTGATTTCATTTGCCATTGCCAATACCTTTTTAGCCTATCTTATTGGTTCCGAAAAACTATCTAGCATCATTACAGAACCTGTTCGTCAGCATGTATCAGGCTTTATTTCCATCTGGCTTTTTACCTTTCTGTTTTATGCTGTTTTCGCCTATGTGCGTGAGGTGGTTTGTACGGTAATTTGTCCTTATGGCAGGTTACAGGGTGTTTTATTGGATAACCAAAGTCTGATTGTCGCCTATGATGTTAATCGTGGTGAACCCAGAGGGAAAATTCAGAGACAAAATGTAGCTGAAGCTAAAGGCGATTGCATAGATTGTGGATTATGCGTACAGGTTTGTCCGACAGGCATAGACATCAGAAAGGGAACACAGCTGGAATGTGTAAATTGTACGGCCTGTATTGATGCCTGTGATGAAGTGATGCTAAAAATCAATCGACCAGAACGCCTAATTGGATTTTATAATCAGGATTACATCAGCCAGCAGAAGCCATTTAAAATAGGGGCCAAAGCCTATGGCTATGCAGCTGTCCTAGTTATGGTATGCATGGTTTTTTCTGCCCTCATCTATAAAAGATCATCTATAGAAACCACTGTATTAAGGGCAAGTGGTACGCTTTATCAAAACAGGGGAAGCAATCAAACCAGCAATCTGTATAATGCAGAGCTGATCAATAAAACCAATAAAACGGTAATGTTTGAATTCAGGGCGAAAGATCAACATGATCAGATCGAATTTATACAGGCGGCAAATGTGCTTCCGAAGGATGGATCTGCACAAATCACTTTCTTTCTCATCCGGAATAACCGCCAGATTAAGGAATATAAATCAGATGCTGCATTTGAAGTGGTGGTGGATGGAAAAGTTTTAAGCCAGGCCAGCACCAGTTTTTTTGCACCGCCTGATAACGAATAAAAATAAAAAAAGATGACGATGAACTGGGGTACTAAAATTTTATTGGGAATGGGCTGTTTCATGCTTTTCATCATAGCAATGGTAGGTTATATGTTTGCCAAACATGATGGCGATGCTTTAGTGGAAGAGGATTATTATGAAAAAGGGATTAACTACAATACCACCTATAATGCAGCACAAAACATGCTGAATGATGATGCGCAGCCGAAAATTACAGTTGATCAAAAGCAATTGGTTATCCGTTTAAAAGACAGTGCCAGCTACCAGCTCGTATTGATGCGGCCATCAAACAAAGCCGAAGATTTAAAGTTTGATGGTAAAACCATCGGACCTGATCACCTGATTCTGGTAAGTCGCGCTCATTTACCAAAGGGGATGTGGTTTCTCCATATGCAGTGGCGCAGTCATGGGAAGGACTATTTGTATCAAAGCAACCTCACGCTATGACGGATTTCCTGCCATTAGCTTTTTTAATGGGCCTGTTTGGCAGTTTGCACTGTGCTGTCATGTGTGGACCCATTATGCTGGGCATGCCTTTTCAGAAACAACATTTTTTAGGTGCTGCCTTCCAATTGCTTATGTATCAGTTCGGAAGAATTTTTGTTTATGTGGTTTTAGGCTTATGCGCAGGCGCACTTGGCGGCAGTATCGCTGTTTTTAGCAATCAGCAAATACTCAGCACCATTATTGGTATACTACTGATTTTTTTTACCTTATTGCAACTTGTTCCGCAGTATGTAAGGCATTTTGCTACGTTACAAAATCATTTATTGCGTCCTATCAGTAAGCTAATGGCTTACGTATTCCAGTTGCCGCTCCGGGGATTTTTTGCCGGCGCTATAAATGGAATTATTCCCTGTGGAATGGTTTACCTGGCGCTGGCTACCGCCCTCAATACCGGAAGTTTTAAAGCTGGTGGGGTTTTCATGTTTTTATTCGGGATTGGAACCACACCGCTGATGCTGATGGTTTCACTGGGCGGAATTTTCATCAAAAGATATATTCCTTTCAACACACAAAGGCTTATTCCCTGGTTGATGTTTACCATGGGGATGCTGCTAATTATCCGGTCTGCAAATCTTGGTATTCCTTATTTATCTCCCGCACCGATGGGGATGTATGGCAGGGCGGTAGATTGTAAATAATTTTTTTACTCATCGTTCAAAAATTTCAGTTCATTTACGAAACCATCTTTGATCGTCATCAAAAAAGTTAATCCTTAGGATTAATGATTTGTCGATCAACCTGCCATTGTTATTCTTCTGCTTAAATTAAATAATATGTAAGCTTATGGATACGGTTCTACCAGGAATATTTCAAATGAAATGGCGTATGGTTAGGCGTTGAATGTTCTGCTTTTCTTTGTTTTTTACCATACTAAACGGTTTAAGGACTAAAATATGTCCGCATCTTATTTGGACTTGATCTAAATAAGATTTATATTTGCGGCATAAAAAAAATGCCACACGGTTCAGACCCGTGTGGCTACCGGAAAACCGGCTCACCTTTAATCTCCATTAAAAGTTATGCAAATTAAGAAAATTTTGCTATTAGGCATGCTATGTGCCTTTGTAATTTTTGCCTCCGCCCAAAACCGCATTTCCGGTATCTCGGGGCAAATCAAAAGTGCTTCTGGTCAGCCCGTTTCAGGCGCTACCGTCAAGATCCAGAAAACCAATTATGTAACGGTATCTGATGAGAAGGGAAGTTTCAAAATTTCTCAGGTTAAAGCCGGGAATTATCAGATTCAGATTTCTGCCGTTGGTTTCAAAACAATTAAAAAGGAAATAAGCGTATCCGAAAATGAGGATCAAAAGTTAAGTTTCAGTCTTGCCGAATCTTCAGAAGACATGGAAACGGTAAATGTGATTGGCAGAACGGCAAATCAACAGGTAAACCGCCAGGCTTTTAACGTGACTTCTATCGATGCCAAAAAATTACATAACAGTACTTTAGATATCTCTCATGCACTCGATCGTGTATCTGGTGTCCGCGTGAGAGAGGCTGGAGGATTGGGATCTAGAATGGATTTCTCGTTAAACGGATTTACCGGTCGGCAGGTGAAATTTTTTATCGATGGTATACCTATGGATAATTTTGGCTCATCCTTCCAGATCAACAATATTCCGATCAACCTGGCACAACGTGTAGAAGTGTATAAAGGGGTGGTTCCGGTTTGGTTGGGCTCAGACGCTTTGGGTGGCGCCATCAACATTGTAACTGACAATACCACAAAAAGTTACATTGATGCTTCTTATTCTTATGGTTCATTTAATACCCATAAAACAGCTATCAATGCCGGTTATACTTCGCCGTCAGGTTTTAAGGTACAACTGAATGCCTTCCAGAATTATTCTGATAACGATTATAAAGTAACTACAGATGTGGCTTCTTTTGATGGTCGTTACTTCAGAAATCAGGTAGTGAAACGCTTTAACGATACTTACCATAATGAAACAATAATTGTAGGTGCAGGAGTGGTTAATAAATCATTCGCAGATCAGCTGATGTTTGGTTTAACCGCTGGAAAAAACTATGCAGAAGTACAAACAGGTGCCCGGATGGTCAGTGTTTTCGGCGATTGGCACAGAAGAGGAAGCATTTTAATGCCAACTGTGAAGTATCAGAAAAAAGATTTATTTACCAAAGGACTTGATCTTCGTATCAATGGTAACTTCAATTTTGGTACCGAACAAAATATCGATACCGTGTATCGCCGTTACAACTGGTTCCAGGAGTATAAGCAATACCCGGGTGCTGGTAGCGAAAGGGAACGTTCCATGTATAAATTCCGTAACAATAATGGATTGGCCACTGCCAACTTAACGTATACCCTTAATGAGCGTCATTCCTTTTCATTAAATAATGTTTACAATTCGTTTAACAGAAAAGGTTCTGATGAACTCTTCCCGCAAAACCAAAATTACGAGCAACCCCGTAAAAACAATAAAAATGTGTTAGGATTAGGGTATAAATTCAGCCCTTCAGAAAAATGGAACACCTCTGTTTTCGCCAAACAGTTTTATCAATCGAATAAATATGCACAGAGTTACAATCCAAGTGGAAACTGGGGTGATGTAGCCTATCTTCAGCAGGAAAACAGCTACAGCAAAACAGGTTATGGTATTGCATCAACTTATTTTATTGTCCCTAACTTTCAGTTGAAAGCCTCTTTCGAAAAAAGCTACCGACTGCCGGAAACGGATGAACTTTTTGGTGATTTATTAAACCTGGAAGGAAATATCAACCTGAAACCTGAGCAAAGCAATAACTACAACCTGGGCTTCAGCTATCAGGCACAGCTAAATCAGATTCACCGTTTTAGCTTTGATGGTAATGTAATGTACCGCGATGCGAAAGACTTTATCAGGCCGCAATTAAATAATAATCAAACCAAACAGGTAAATGGCAACCTGGCTGATGTAACCAATTTAGGTTTCGAATCTGAAGTGCGTTATTCTTACAAGCAGTTATTTACCGCAGGGGTAAATCTTACTTACCAGAACTTAAGAAACAATACCCGTTTTGAACAGGGGCAAACCATGGAAAGTCCATTGTACAGGGATCGTATCCCTAACATGCCTTATCTTTTTGGTAACGCTGATGCTTCGCTATTCTTCAATAACGTAGGTAAGAAAGGCAATACGTTAACCCTTGGCTACAATGTATTGTATGTTCATGCTTATTACCTATCGTGGCCAAGTCAGGGTACTGCTGATACGAAATATGATATCCCGAGACAATGGATGCAGGATGTTAATGCAGTTTATACATTAGGCGGTGGTAAGTACAACATTGGTTTAGAATGTAAAAACCTGGTGAACAACCGCATCTACGATAACTTTTCATTACAAAAACCAGGCAGAGCATTTTATGCTAAAGTGAGGTATTTTTTCAGTACTAACAGATCATAAATTTTTATACATACGAATATGAAAACTAAATATTTACTTCCATTTTTAAGTTTATTGTTGGTTACCTTGTTTGCGGCCTGCGATAAAGAACTGGATTCTTCAGAAGTTGTAGACGTGGATAACGAGCTTACCGGAGCAACTAAATTTATCATTTCCGCAACACCTGTGGGTACCACAGGCATCGCCGATTATTTATTGACTGCCAATAGCTTAGATGCAGGAACGGTGACTACACAAGGAAACGGCATTGAGCAAGACGGTTCTTACCGTTATTATTTAACCCATAGAAACCGGTTTTTTAGCTTGTTGTACGGACAAGGGAACCCGGGTGCAGTAACCACTTATCGATTAGACGGTACCGGAAAGTTAAATAAACTCACCAATTTTCAAACTGAAACAGTTCAGCTTTTTGCACCAGCGAAGGATGATATATTTATTGCGAAAATACCGAGATCAGGAAATGAATTTTCAAGTTTCTTTAGGATTGATGCCCGTAAATACCAAATTGTTGGGGAGCAGCAGGTGAACATTGTAAAATTAGCGGGAAACAGGGAACGCGCACATTTTACATGGGCAACTCAAGTGGGTGAAAAACTTTTTATCCCTTATATGAGCATCAAAGGTGCAGCACCGGATGTTTTTGGTACTGCTTATCCTGATAGTTCGTGGGTGGCCGTTTACAGTTACCCGGAATTAAAACTGGAGAAAGTGATAAAAGACAACCGTACGAGTTATATCGGTGCTTACTTTGTAAATGGTTTAGTGGAAATCGAAAATGGCGATGCTTATGCTTTCTCCTATGCTTCTGCAACCAATTCCGGAACGCCAAGCTCTAAAAATCCCTCTGCAGTAATCCGGATTAATAAAGGGACGACTGAGTTTGATAAAAGCTATTTTTTAAATGTTCAGGAATTGTCTGGCGGTTACCACATGGCTGGTCAGAGCTATGTAGGCATGGGTAAATTTGTAGTGCAGATGTACCCGCAAGCCAATTCGATTGCAGGCGCAGCCAGAAAGTTTGCCATTGTAGATGTAATTAACAAAACGTTTAAATGGGTAACAGGCATACCAGCTGATATAACCAGGACAACCACAATTAATAACTATTCCCCGAGAGATGGAAGAACAGGTTATATTGGAATCACCACAGCCAGCGAAGGAAGTTATGTTTATGTTTTTGATGCCGACATCGCCGCTGCAAAAAAAGGTTTAAAGGTTGAAGGTGGAACAATTACCGCAATCAATGCGCTTCAATATTAATTAAGCATTTCTCATTTCAATTAACAAGATAATGGCAACAGCAAACAACTCTAATCCGGCGAAGAAAAAAGTGAAAGATTCGCAATTTACCAGAATTAACAAATGGCTTCATCTCTGGCTCGGTCTTGTATCTGGTGTCATTGTTTTAATGGTTTGTATAACAGGCTGCATCTGGGTTTTTAATGAAGAGATCACCGGATTACTGGAGCCTGAAAGCAAGATAGAAAAGCAAGATAAGCCAGTGATCACGCCATCTCAGCTCACCTCGATTGCTGCCCGCTTATTTCCGGACAAATCGCCGGTTTATGCGAATTACCAGCAGGGAAGGGCAATTAACTTAAATTTGAAAGGCGCAAAAGAGGAAGGCCGCAGGGGTGGTGGAACAACTTTAACCATTAATCCTTACACTGGCCGGGTGATCAGCAAAGTGGTACACAAAAAAGGTGAGGTAGATTTCTTCCGCTTTATCCTGAACGGACACCGTTTCCTTTGGCTGCCCTATGCCATTGGCCGGCCAATTGTGAATTATGGAACACTCATCTTCGTTATCCTATTGATTACAGGTTTGATCTGGTGGTATCCTAAAAAATGGAACAAATCTACCCGTGATAAAAGTTTCAAAATCAAATGGGGTGCATCATTCAAACGTGTTAATTTGGATTTGCATAATGTATTGGGGTTTTATTCGCTCATCTTTTTATTGTTCATCGCATTAACCGGAATGGTTTATGGCATCAGGTGGTATAGCGAAGGCTTATACTGGGTAACCAGTGGTGGCGAAAAGTTGGGTGAATTTGATCGCCTGGCATCTGATTCACTACAGGCAGGGAAATTCTACACACCAGAAAAGGCAATGGATTTAGCCTGGAATACCGTAATTAAAAAACATCCAAAATCAGAAGGTTTTTATTATAATTTCCCGGATACTTCCAAAGCAAAGGCAACCATTAATATTACGGTTTATCCTGATAAGGGGCAATTTTACAATAACCAAAGTTATACTTTTGATCAGCATACGCTACAAGAATTAAAAGGAAAAGGTGTCTATTCAGTGCCTTACGAAGCTTCTGGTTTTGGTGGCAAGTTAAGGAAAATGAATTATGATATCCATGTGGGCAGTATCCTGGGTTTCCCGGGCAAAGTACTGGCCTTTCTGGCATCCCTGATTGGCGCGAGTTTACCAATCACAGGTTTTCTGATTTGGTATGGACGTAAGTTTAAGAAAAAAGGAAAGGCTAAGGAACCTTTAAAAACGGAGGGATCAAATCCGCTGCAGCATGGTAAGCCAAGAGCTAGGATACCTGTTAGAAAAATGGAGAATGTTATAAATTAAGTATACTCAATCATCCTTCCGAACCTCATTCGTGATCTGTTATCATGTCACAAATAACATTATAAACAAGACTGCAAAATCAATTAAATTTGATTTTGCAGTCTTGTTCTAAACAGCTGTTAAGCTTGTTTTACTTTTTTTGCCCGTCCGCCTTCGGCTTTTTCGGGTTGTTGTATGGATAAGATCAAATCGATGCTTTCAGAATTGACTTCATATTCAGCTGCAATTTTTTCCCATTTTACTAATTCCGACTGCAGATTTTCAATCTCCTTACTTAAAGATTCTATCTTGGTTTGTATCGATTTTCTTACGTTTAAATTTGCCATAACACAAAATTATCATTTGAATATGAAATGAATCATGCTTTTATTCACATCCGTAAAATAAATTTGACTACTGGTTGTTATTCAGTGTTTTAGGTAGCCGGAGATTTTTCAACATTTTTTATTTGTTGTTGTTGATATGTTTTTAAGTGCTGCTATCCAGCTGGAAAGCCTTTTTAACCGCTAAAATCCAACTGATGGTTTTTGATGAATAGCGGCAAAATGCTAAATTTACGCTTCGCTTTTGTACGAAGTAAGAAAGCAACAAGGAAACCGAACAACATTAATTTGCAACTGTCTATTTTATCTTTTCAGCAAGGGCAACAAGCTCCGGTGCTCGATTTTCGGTATGTGATCACCGAGGCCGCGCATTATATCATGGCGCTCAATTTTCAGCAGGAATTTGACTTGTTATACATCGATCTTCGTCCCAAAGGGGAAGGTAAGGAAGGTATTGCCGGATTCAAATTCAGCAGGGATGCGAAGAAAACCATGCACCCGGAGATTTATGATCACCTGGCGCTGATTGATATTTCGTCCGTTTGCGCGGCCAGTATCCATCAATATGGAAAAGAAATCATCAGGGTTGAAAAAGCTAATTTTCCCTCAGATGCAGCCATGATGGTTACTGCAGGCTGTGGTGATGATTATGTACGCTTCAGCAAACATTTACTCCCGGTGTCCCGGCATTTTCTGCTTCGCCCCATGCACACGCAATGGAATACCATTTTAAAGGCTTTTGATTTTTTTCTGATGGAAGGTGTATGGGAGGCGGTAATGTATGTTTCAGAATGGATAGCTGAACATTTGGGGGCAGGAACCATCAGCCATGCCATTTTGCTGGAGGGTTTAAGCAGCCATGCATGTTATCCCATGCTTTGTACGGCAATGGAAAATTTCCTGACGCAGCGGTATCCGCTTACTAAAAAAAGACTGGAACTGAACATCAGTCACTAAAAATACTGGTCAATACTCAGTCCGTAAGTAAGGTTCAGGTTTTCTCTTCCGGTAATATTCAATTTATTGTAATTCAGGGCCGTAGTCAGGCTGATCCATTTTCGCAGTTTCAAGCCAACAGAAGTCACCGATCTGATGATATGGTCGCCTTTCCGGCTAAAGGAGTTTTGAAGAAAGTGGCTGCCATCAATCACAATGATTTCCTTAATGGCAAAATGATATTGTAAACGCAGGGAATTGCGATAGGTATTATAGCTTTCGCCAACGATCAGGCTACTCTGGTCAAATAATACCCCGTCACTTAAATTGACATAAGCATTTGGTTTATCCAGAAAGCTATAGGCAATACCGCCACCCGCAAGCAACTGGTTTTTCAGTTTTAATGAATAGCTGGTATTGTAATTCAGCAATCCCCAGTAATAAAAATGTGGAAAGGTTTTATAAAGATTAAAGTTTAGGGTAGAGGAAAAGTCATTGTTACTGAGGTTGTTGTTTTGTTTGCCATAAAGCCAGCTGGAAGAAGAATTTAAAACGAAATGTTCCCTTTTCATTCCTAGATTCAGGGCATTGTTTAACAAATAAGCTTTGTCTTCATTGGTACGGTTAACTGATCCGGTAGAAGAAAGCGCGATATGGTACCTGGTGGAATCGCTGTATTGTGCTTTCAGTTCAAGATGAAGAATTGTGCCTAAGATTAGGAGTAAAGTTAGCCGCATCTAAGGTTAACAGCAATGCGCTTGCTATGTTTGGCTTTTTTACAAAATGATGATTGGCAGGCCGGATTAAAACCATGCCTTCCCTTTTCATGTTATTTTAAATCATCATAACATAAAAACCGACAATATGAAAAAGCAGAAAACCCCGGCAAAACAGGAGCAGCAACCCGGAATCGAAGCTGTAATGCATCCTGCTCCCGAAGTAATTAAAGCCAGCTATAAAGGTTCAGGAAAGCTGAAAGATAAGGTTGCATTAATTACCGGTGGTGATAGTGGCATCGGACGTGCTGTTGCCGTTCACTTTGCCCGTGAAGGTGCTCATGTGGCCATTGTATACCTGAATGAGGATACTGATGCCGACGAAACAAAAAAAATGATTGAAAATGAAAGCCGTAAGTGCATACTGATTAAGGGCGACGTAAAGAAATCTGATTTCTGCAAAAAAGCGGTGCAGAAAACCGTTAAAACATTTGGCCAGCTTAACATTCTGGTCAATAATGCAGGTATGCAGGTTCCACAAAAAGATCCTAAAAAAATAGATGAGCAACAACTTGAAGATACTTTCCGGACCAATATTTTTGGTTATTTCTATTTTGCAAATGAAGTATTGGAACATTTTAAGGCAGGCGATTGCATCATCAATACCACCTCCGTAACGGCTTACCGCTCTTCTCCAAACCTCATTGATTATTCTGCTACAAAGGGTGCTATCACATCCTTTACCCGGTCGCTGGCTACTAATCTGGCTAAAACAGGCATTCGTGTAAATGCAGTGGCTCCCGGCCCGGTGTGGACACCACTGATCGTTTCAACCTTTGATGAGGAAAAAATTAAATCATTCGGTTCAGAAACAGCGATGGAAAGGGCAGGTCAACCCTCAGAAGTGGGACCGGCTTATGTATTTCTGGCGAGTGAAGATGCCTCATTCATTACCGGTCAGGTGATTCATGTCAATGGCGGCGAAGTGGTAAATGGTTAGGTTTATCCATAAAAAATCACTAACATTATATGCATAGGGGAAATTGATCCGCTTTAACATTCATGTCTGCCGAACAATTGAAACATAAGGATATTAAACCCGCAGGTAAAACAGATTGGCGTTTTAAGCTGCATGAGGTTATATATGAATCAAACACACCTGCGGGGAAAGCTTTCGATATCGGTTTGCTCCTGGCGATATTTACCAGCATTATGGTGGTGATGCTGGACAGTGTCATTAGTATTCACCATCAGTACGGTAAGCTGTTTAACAGGCTGGAATGGATTTTTGCTGCCTTATTTACGGTAGAATATATTTTAAGGTTGGTGAGCGTTAGAAAACCCTTACTTTTTGTACTGAGTCCGCTGGGTATTATTGATCTGATTGCGCTGCTTCCTTCTTATTTAAGCATCTTTTTTATTGGCGCACAATCATTGCTGGTGTTCAGGGCTTTGCGGTTGCTTCGGGTATTCAGGATATTTAAACTCGGGCAATTTTTATCAGAGATTAACTTTTTAACCCAGGCACTTAAGGGCAGCTTAAGGAAAATAAGCATTTTTCTGCTTACTGTTTTAACCATTACGGTCATTCTGGGTTCGATCATGTACCTGGTTGAAAAGCGGGAGAATGGTTTCTCCAATATTCCGGAGAGTATTTATTGGGCCATTGTGACCATTACTACAGTAGGCTATGGCGATATTTCGCCCATTACACCAATGGGAAAATTTGTGGCTTCTGTAGTGATGCTGATTGGTTACGCCATTATTGCAGTACCCACCGGTATCATTACCCATGATATCGCAATTGCGGCCAGGCAGAAAAAAGAGTTACCAGAATCCTGTCCCAACTGTAGCCGGGAAGGCCATGACAGTGATGCGCTGTTCTGCAAGTTTTGCGGCTCATCACTGTATCGATAGGTACTAATTGCTGACATAATGCGCTACCCGGATAGCGAAATCATTTAAATCAAACGGCTTATTAATAAAATCTTCCGCCATGCATTTCGCTTTCACCGCACTTAAATGATTGTTGGCCGACATCATCATCACCGGGATATGATGTGTTTTCGCATTTTGTTTAAGCTGGTTACAAATGTCTATTCCATTGGCATCAGGTAGCCTGATATCCAGAATAACCATATCAGGGATACTATCCTGCATCCTTTTCCAGAAATCTGCCGAGTTGGGAAAAGCCTTTACTTCATATAATTCTTCCGTGAGTAGAAATTCGATTATTTCTCTGATGGCCGGATGATCTTCAACAACATAAATGGACTTTTTCATCGCTTGATGTTTTTGTATACAAGCTTAACATCTTTCATTAACAGGTGTTTACGGAAGTTGTTCACAAACCCGGGGTTATTCACCTTTGCCATCAGACCTGTTCCGTTTAGCTGAATTCAATGGCATATAAATGAAACTTTTTTAAAGTCAACAGGGTTGTATTAATGATAAATAAATGAACCATGAAAAATATCTTTTCTACCCTCGCCAAAACAGCTGTTGTTTTACTGTCTGTTTCCGGTTTAAATCAATTGGCATCTGCCCATTATCATCAACCATTAGTCGTGCAAAGCAACATGATGGATATGCCTGTAGAAGTATTCATCAGGCAGGCGATGCTGTCTGGCATGAAAGAAATACAGCTAAGCGGAGTAGCCAGCGAACAATCTGCTGATCCCAAAGTAAAAGCCTTTGCCAAAATGATGATCGATGACCATAGTAAAGTGAATGAGGAATTAAAATCATTGGCGAAGGCTAAAAGCGTGAGTTTACCGATGAGTAAACTTCCGGGTGGAATGCGACCTGATGGGCGGGTAGATTCTCAATTGGAAAACATGAAAGATACCACCAGAAACCAGAATGTGGCTGAAGCAGCCGGAAATATGAAGTCTGCTATCTTACCTCATCCGGATGGTGATACCGAAGCCGAAATATTAAAATCTGTTGAAGACTTAAAGCAAATGAAAGGCACTGCGCTGGATCAGGCATATGTAAAGCTCATGATAAGCGATCACCAGAAGGCCATTGCTTTGTTTGAAGAAGGGGCTAAATCAAAAGATAGCGTAATCAGAAAATTCGCATCCAAACATTTGCCTCATTTGAAAGCGCATTTAAAACAAGTTTCTGCGCTGAATCAATAAAATCGGGTAAATGCCTGGTAAATATTCTTTATTTCAATAAACATAAAAGAGCGATCATGACTGATCGCTCTTTTATGTTTATGCTGTTTCTTCTTCTTCCGCTGCAATGATCATTAAATCTATAGCGTCAATATAAATTGGTTATTAAAAGGGTTGAAAACCCTTTGTGTCAGTTGCAGTTCATACGATCGGACCGATGATTTTATTATCATCGTATCGGTCAAAACTGAAGTCTACATTAAAATCCGAAAAATATTTCGTCACCTGATTCCTTGCGTTCGTCACCTCATTTTGAACGTTCGTCAAATAGATCCTTTAATTTATTAAAGCATAAATAGATTTATAGGAAAATCGTAATGATGAAGTCAATTTCCTTTTTTTACTACCCTTTTTTTGGTAAAGGCTTTTAATTATAGTGTGAAGTATAGTTTAAGTCCTTCTTATGATAATTTATTGGTTGCGTCACTTGATGAATGAACAAATTTTTATTAAAAAAGGTGGAGGAGTTGACGCTGCATTTGATAGATCAAAATAAGCAGTTGCGAGATCAAATTATAACACTTTATAACCAAACTGAAAAAATAAAGGTTGTAGAAAAATATCTAAAAAAATAAGATGATAAATAAATATCTGAGTCTGATAATGAATTGTTACGAGATAATATTAACGAGTATAAATACTAATTAAATACATAATCAATTTAATAAATGAGAGCTAAATTCACATTTTTAATAATAGTGTTTTTGGGAATAAAGTCATATTCTCAACCCATACCAACAGTAGTAAACATCAAAAGCCCAGAAGTTAACGCTTTCAATCGCTTTATCGAAACACCAGTTTCTCAATATTCTGGAGTGCCGAGTATTAGTATTCCTTTGTATGAAATACAAATTAAAGGTATTAGTATACCTATAACACTCGATTATCATGCTGGAGGAATAAGAGTAGACCAGGATGCAACCTGGGTCGGATTGGGATGGAATATTAATTATGGGGGGCAGGTGACAAGAAAATCAAGGGGTGTAGCAGATGAATTTTATTATCTAAAGGGGGATGACCAAAATTCTCAGGGTACTAGTTATTTTATGAATTTACCAAATTTATCGAATTTACCTGATCCCAATAGTATGAGTGCTAGATATGGTAGGATAAGTGATTGTAAGTATGGGAATAACGATTATATGCCTGATGAGTTTTATTATTCATTAATAGGTTATTCAGGGAGATTTATGTTTAGTCAGTCTAAAAAGAAATTCATATTATATCCAAAAGAAGATATTGATGTATTTGCTAACTTAAATGGCAATGAAATAAATTCATTATTTATTAAACTTCCAAGTGGTGTAACTGCATTGTTAGGCGAAGATGGCTATTCAAAACAAGCGCAAAGAGTTAGAAATACTGATACATACATTAAAAATAGTTGGATGGTAAAAAGAATAAGTAATAACTATAATGAGACTATTACATATAATTATGAAAATTTTCAATATAAGCTTGAAAAAATTATTGGACAACAATATAAAATGCATAGTTTATCTAGTCAGAATTTAATTACAAGCGTTTCAAACGATATTACCTATGATAGTAGAATAAAGACAATAACATTCTCTGGCGGTAGAATAGAATTTTTGACAGATTCACGGGAGGATATGCCAAGTCTTGCTTTGAAGGAGATAAAAGTTTTTGATGAAACAAATAAAATCATTAAGCATATCAAATTTAACTATAGTTATTTTTATGGTGACCAATACGAAGGGACTACACAAAACTTTTTCGTTTCATCGGTTCCTACTGATTATAGATTCAAAAGACTTAAGTTAGATCAGGTGTCAATATTGGCAGATAACGAGAAAACTTTAAATTATAATTTAGATTATAACACATCTGAGAAAATGCCATCTAAATATGCCTTCTCTCAAGATCATTGGGGATATTACAATGGAATACCCAATTTATCACAGTTTGGGTTGATACCTAATTTAGCAACCCAATTTATAGGCGGAGATAGGCGAGTTAATCCCGAACTTAGCAAGTTGTTCGCATTAAAATCGATTGTTTATCCAGAAGGAGGAAAAACGGAATTTATTTATGAGAACAATACAGCAGGAGTTAGGGATGTGCCAATTGATTTATTAGCAACATATCAAGATGACAATTTTATTGAAAAATCAGAGTCAATAAATATATCTGGTTGGAGCCGTGCATCAAACTATCCTGCTCCTGATCAAATTATTAACAAAGTAAGATATTTTAAGAAGAGATTTAGTGTTAATGGTATTTCCTTTCCATCAATCAGACAAAATTGGAAGATTAATACAAATTTCGGTATTTCTAATCTCGAAAATAATATTGATTATTATTCTGATAATGTTGAGTTCACACTAAATCGTATAAATAATGATGGCTCTAAAACTTTAGTTAAAAGATTTAATACAACTGATACGCAATTCCCATATGGAAGTGTCAAAACAAGAATTGGTATTGATTCTGCGCAAGTACCTTTATCAATAGGTGAATATGAGATGACAGTTGCAATCACTTACGCAAATTCTCCAAATACTCCAGCCGACTTGCAACCATATAATCTAGGCTTTTCTATTTATTTTAGACAACTTGATGAAACCAAAAGTATGGTAAATGTTGGCGGGCTAAGAGTTAAAAATATCAATAACTATGATAATAATAATTTATTAATCAAGAGAAAAAGATATGAATATCTTAGTCCAGATAACCCAAACTTTACATCTGGGAAGATTATTTCTTTCCCTCAATATCTGCAATATAGAATTAAAGAATTTAATGATAGCCAAGGACGACTGCAAAGGGACTGGATAATTAATTATACTTCTTCTTCAGTTGTTCCGCTTGAAACTACATCAGGTTCTTACGCTGGATATGAATATGTAAATGAATATGATGATGATTTGAACAATAGTCAAAATAGTTTAAAGACTGCCTATCACTTTTCTTTTGAAAGGCCATACTATAGTCAATACTATCCATTTTCTTATATGAGTGAATATGAACCAAAGGAATATATGAGAGGAAAATTACTAGACAAAATCTCTTATATAGGAAATAGGCCGCTTAAAAAAGAAGAATTTGATTATAATTATAAATCTCCTCATCTATCAAATGCAGAAGATGAAGATTTCGTAACAGAAATAAATACAGACTTAATAAGCTGGCAAGGGCTTAAAGGATATGCTCAAACGACTGAATTTTCAAATTTTCCAGATGATTTTTATGACGTAGCAGGTGGTCTTGATTATTGTGTATATTTTAGGTATTCGCCATTTGATAATAGAATAGATGCGCACTATAATCGGCCTATACCAGGGCATCCTGGCGCATTTAGTAATTCAAATTGCCAATATATTCAGTCTGTGCCATATTTTAAACGCACTACAGGGTTCGACAAGATAAGTAAGCGAAAAGTGATTTTATATAACAATCCATATAATCCAATAGTTACTGAAGAAATTTACAATTATGATAAGACACCTATTCACCATCAGATTTCATCAATAATAAATAGTACAAGTAAAGCAAATAATGAATCTGTTTCAAATTTATATGCTTTGGATGAAATGCTTAGTGGTAATGATGAGGTTGCTAGGCAAGCACTTATAAGTAATCATGATTATCTTTCAAAATTAAGCGTAAAAAAATCAAGTAATGATGATGAAGAGATTACAAAAACATTTTATCAGGTTGATCAATCTACTAATCTAGTTTTACCAAAGGCTACACTTAGTAACACAGGAGTTTCAAATACCTTCGAAGAAAGAGAACTTTATAATAAATTTGATAAGAAAGCAAATGTCCTTGAAATTCAAAAGAAATTCGGATTAAAGATTTCTTATTTATATAGCTACAATTTCCAATATCCCATAGCCGAGATCAGGAATGCAGATTATGCTACTGTTGAAGCCATTTTAGGATCAACAACGGTAGCAGACATTGCAGCAGCAAACCCTACTGATTCAGAGATTACGTCCTGGATAAATCAACTGAGGAATTCGACGTCCCTTAAAGATGCCCACATCACTTCTTACACCTACAAACCTTTGGTGGGA
>NZ_JAPIVR010000008.1:0-123773 GCF_026239715.1 Pedobacter sp. GR22-10 | reverse complement strand
TCATTTGGGCAATGTACGGACGACGTTTTATAAAAACCCGAGCACCCATCAGCTGGAAGTGTTGCAAAGAGACGATTACTATGCATTTGGATTAAGAAAAAATACACAATTCGGAAATAATAAATATCTTTATAACGGCAAGGAGTTGCAGGAGGAGTTAGGGCAGTATGATTACGGCGCAAGGTTCTATGATCCGGTGATAGGGCGTTTCAATACTGTTGACCCACTAGCAAGCGAATTTCCTTGGCAGTCTGGTTATGCCTCCTTTGACAACAATCCAATAAATAAGATAGACCCTGATGGAAGGGCCGCCTATAGCCCTATATATGGGACTGATGGAAAATTTTTAGGTACAGATGACCAGGGGTTGAAAGGGAAAGCTATTGTGATGAATGAAAAGGACTTTAAGCAGGGTATGAAACACGAGGATGCAATGAAAAAAGACTTGGCACCAAATGGAGGTAGTGAATATTATAAGGCAATTTCTGATTATGGAGATTACAGTAGTTTTTATAATCATTACAACAGCTTGTCTAGTCGACCTGATTATGACGGTTATTTAACCAAATCTGAGGCTGATGCCTGGTGGAAAGGAAAATCAGGAGAACCATTATTTGTAGACCAAAATAAAATAGACCTTCCTGGTGTAACTACCCAAGATTTTGACAATAAAAAAGGTGGTTCTTTCTATAAGAATTTTGTTTTTGGATTGAGTAATACAGGAAAAGTATATGGTACTTTAAAACTAACACTTACGAATGCAGGTACGGGAGCTGTTCATCTTGGAGGGCAAACGTATATGGATGAATACGATTATAAAATGGATGGACGGATTTTCAGGGATTTTGCAACTTGGGCAGGAAGGCCTGGGGGAGAAAATAGCGGGAAGAGTTTCTTTATATATGGATATGGACAATCAAAAGTGCCGGTTAAAAAATAATGATTATGAAGAAGAAGGTGTTTTTTGGTGTTTTGTTTGTAGTAGCAATAATAGCTTCATACGTGGTTTATGATGAATTCTCTTTTACTCCTTTAAAAGAATATGATTTACAAAAGTTGTTTAAAGGATACAGCGGAAGTTTTGATAAATCTTGTAGTAAGGACTTTCTTGGTATGAGTTCTAAGGGAGAATTGTTCGAGGTATACAGATATAACATAAAGGGCGGGGTAATAGATAATGATTTTCCAAAGCTTACGGAATGGGAGAACACAGAAGTTACTAATGAGACGATTGTTAGTAAATGGAAGAATTGCCCTCTGAATTATCAAACAATGAAACTGTATAAGTTTACATTAACCTCCAACAATCTTGACGATGTAAAATGTTTTAGCTCTTTTAATAAAGAAATATTAAACCCGAAAAACTATTACAGTTTTATTCATTTTAATGATTTGGAGCAGTATTTTTTACTTTACTGTACCGATAGTCGAGAATTGTACTATATAAGAAGAAAAGGATTTTAGCAGAAAGCCACCCCAAAAAGGTGGCTTTTGTTGTTTTACATTGCGCCTATCTTAGCCGATTTGATGAAGTAGTCAATCCTATCTGGTCTTAGCGTCTCGCTAAGACCAAAATGTAGTTACATAACAAAGTCCGGCAGTGCAAAAAATGTCGGGCTTTGTTATTTCTGTAGGAATTCAAGTTTGATTAGTCTAGCTTTAAGTGCCCCGTAGGTGCGAGAATGTAGTTTGGCGAGTTGGGTAATCTTGATGCTTTCGCTGAAACGTTCTGCAAGCAATAGATCTTCTTCTTGACCCATGCTAAACCCTGGTTACCTTTTTCAGCTACCGCCCTAAGTTCATTGAGTGCAAATAAAAGTACTTTGATGATTTGGGGCTGGTTGTACGGTCTGTTAGCAGGGAATACCTCACCTGTTATGGGGTCGGTACCGGCGGCCAGGGCCTGGAGCATTTCCCGATGGCGATTGTTATCCTGCATAGGCTTTACCGGTTTTGGCATCGCGTATGATCACACCGGGCGCCAATTAGCTACCTTTCAAAAGGTCAATGATCAGGCAGAGGTGGTGCTGGCCTATCAGGTTTATAATGAACTGGGTCAGCTGAAAGAAAAAAAACTACATAACGACCTTCAGTCAACAGCATTTGCCTATAATGAACGCGGCTGGATGACGGGAAGCAGTAGCAATGAATTCAGTATGGAACTGCGGTACAATGAGAATATCACAGGTGAGGCAGATGCGCAGTTCAATGGCAACATTGCCAACCAGCTTTGGGGGCAGGGAAACAGTCTTCCTTACAGTTTCAGCTACAGGTATGATAAACTGAACAGGCTTAAAAAAGGGATTACGGCAGGCCTTACCAACGTGATGAGTGAGCAGATGGAATATGATGTGATGGGGAACTTCAAATGGCTATCAAGAGATGGTGGCAATGCAAATCACTATGATTATCCACATGGGAACCAGTTATGGTATGTGGCCTACGTTACCAATGGTTATGCCTATGATGCGAATGGCAACGCCACCACCGATGGACGATCAGGTTATTCTATTCAATATAATCACCTGAACCTGCCAAAGTATATACCTGATGTCAAACTTACGTATACCTACGATGCTACGGGTAGGAAGCTAAGTAAAAACAGCAATGGCTCGTTTCGGAACTATATTGATGGAATTGAGTATAAACCTGACGGTACTATTGATTTTATTCAGACAGCTGAAGGCTTAGCCCAGAATAATGGAGGAACCTATACCTACCATTACAATCTTTCCGATCACCTTGGAAATGTGAGATATAGTTTTGATGTTGCTAATGGAGTGATGGGAAAATTAGAGCAAACTGATTATTATCCTTTTGGCATGAAGAGAAATACATTTGCAAGTGGTGCAAACAATAAATATCTTTACAATGGTAAAGAGATGCAGGATGAGCTGGGCCCTCCCGGACAGGAAGGTCATTATGATTATGGGGCGAGGTTCTATGACCCGGTGATTGGCAGGTGGGATAGCGTGGATCCATTGGCGGAGAAGTTTGATTTTTTAAATCCATATAATTATACAGATAATAATCCTGTAAATAATACGGATCCTAATGGCATGGAAACATATTATGGGCAAGAAGCACAATATATATTTCTACAACAAAGTCGAATGTGGCAGAATGGAGATGATGGTACAGGAGATCTTCCAAAAAACAAAGGCAGAAATACAGTAAATACCCCTGGCACTATAATTCGGAAAAATTCTGTAAGTAAGATGCCAGAAGGAGATATAAAGACAAATCAATTCTTAGATCAATGGTTGGGCTTTCTTAATTATACTCCAATAGGGAGAGCTGCTTCCTTTTTAAGGGATGTAACCTCAGAGAATCCTGAAGATGCTGTACAAGCTTCATTAAGTATGCAAAGTTATATTGTGAAGAACAATTTGTCTTTGTCTAGCACTGAGATGAGTACTACATTAGTAAAGACTGAAGCTCAATTTAGTAAACATTCCTTAGACCGACTGGCTCAACGTGGAGTAACGCGAGACATGGCTAAACTAGCAATCAGCAAAGGCCAGAAATTTTATGACCCTCTTAATAAATCAATCAACTATGTTTTACCTAATGGTTTTGCTAGTGGTAAGAGTTTGTTAGTTGGCACAAATCCATTGACAGGACAGATTACTGCTGTAATACGAAGTAGTAAGAATTTAATTAATAGCAGATTCATACCAATAAAATAAAGCCACCATGAAATCTACAGTTGAAATAATAGAATCTCTGAACTATATCTTAGTAGCATTACATCCAGAGAGAACAGAACTTGTAAAAAAGTTTCAGAATGAAATATGGGATGATGAAAGCATACAAGATGAGAAGTTAAATGAAATCTTATCCGAACTGGCTTACGATTTAGATTTTTATGAACCCAATGAAGAATGGGAAATGGAGTCCATTAACTATTATGGTGATAAACATTTAGAAGAGCTAATAAAGTTAGGGATGCAAAAACTTGAAGAGTATAACAAAGCTTCTCTCAGCTAACGGACTAGATGTTATTAGCGGTTTAACTGGAGAAACGGCTAATGGATAAATCTATCTCGGGGCTGGAGACTTGCCGGACTCATTCCATTAGCTTCAGAGTTTAGGAAAACAAGGAAATTAACTGAAAAAGGGGCGGAAATAGTTGCAAAACATAAGTTTGGAGTTTTTTTTAAAAGTGCGTCTGACGGAACATGGTGGGTGAAGGATTTTGCTGGTCATGGAGAATCTACATTTAAAGTATATGAGCAAAAAGGAAGTAAGCTAATATGGAAAGCAGATGCAGATAAATATGGAAATTTCATCAAAGGTAAACATAAAAGTGAGTTTGGTAAAATAGTAGATATGAAAGACTTAAATATTATAAAGAAAAAATAAAATGTTTATTTTAGAGAAAATCCAAAACCCTATTCCATTTGAATGGTTCAACTATGATTATTGGCCAGACAGTAAAGCCTTTAGAATAGTTTTGAATCAATGTTATGAGGGTATATCGATTCAAGATAAAAAAAAATAATATTGTAAAATTTATTTTGTCGATAATTAATATGTATGATATTGAGGATTTTATTATTGGCCAGGCAAAGCCAGAAATACCATGGGGTGGAATGACAATGGATGTTTGGGGACTTGAGGCAGAAGAATTCTTTTTTGACGCAAAGGATAATTTAACAAATGAAACTGAAGAATATTTAAATTTATTGTCAAAATCTAAAATTAATTTCGATTATGATGGACTATGTTTATGTAATAATTGGGAAGTATTAACAAATATAATTTTAAATTGTATACTCTCTGGAAGTGCTCCATTTAGTCCATTGATATATGATTTAAGTAACGAAAGAATAATTTATTTTCATCATACTCTCACTATAGGAATTTATTTTATAAAAAAAGAAGATAATTTAATACTCGCTAAATTGGCTGAAATAAATCAATTAACAGTTAGTATTTGAATCTTAGATCCTGCTTTTCCAAAAGAAAGTAGCCCCTAGCTGGCGCACGCGTATCGCGTGTGAGAGATGAATAAAGTTGTAGCAGAGATGTCGGGCTTTGCTATTTACTTCGCGAAAGCTCAAATCTGCCTGTGGGAGAAGTAAGATGAACCATAGACTATGCTATTTTTTAAAAAGCCTCCGCTATACTAATATAAAATCCACTCTGGCGTTTTTCATTGGCCCTTTTTTCACCAATACCATAATCTAAACGGATACTGATACCTTTTTCCGGATCAAAGAAATACCTCAAACCTGCACCGTAATTAGGTTTAAATGAACGGATAGAAAAATGATCAATGCCCCAAACTGTTCCGGTTCCTCCGAAGGCTGTCGCACCAAAACGGTTACTGTACCGGTACCGCAATTCGGCCTGAAAGGCCAGGAGGTTTTCATCACGGTAACGTCCGCCATAATAGCCGCGCATCATTTCATCATTGCCCATTTGCGGAAGGAGGTAAACAGGTGTGTTTTTACCCATAACGGTATTGTATAAGCCCTGCATCCCAATGGCAAAACTTTTATTTAATTTCCAGAAGTTCCGTGCATCAATTTTGATCTGGCTGCCGGTAAAGTTGTCTGCTGAGAAAACAGCGGGCGCATATTGGTACGTACCCCTTATAAAGAAGCCTTTTGTGGTGTAATTATTATTGTTTCTCGAATCATAACTTTGTGATACGCCTACATAAAAAACACTTCCTGATCTGTTATTATAATAAGCATCACGACTAAAAATGCCATCAGCTACCAAATCGCGGTATTTATAATTCTCAAAACCTAAAGAAACGCCCGTATAGGCTTTCGGTAACAGTTGTTTTTCGGCCTGAAGCAATATTTTAATCTGTTGCTGGATGAGTTTGTCTTCATTCGTTTCTTCGGTGCTGTTTCCAATACCATAAAAATTAAAGGGCATCCGTTTGAAACGTAACTCTCCTATATAATGTAGCGTATTACCTTTGCCCCAGATGTCAATCATGGAACTCATGTTATAGGCTTTCAAAGTAGAATAGTTCAGGTTAAGTGTAATTGATGAAGGGCGGTTAAGCGTATCCTGCCGGTCAGCATAAAAGCCAACAATAGCACCCACGCCAAACTGAAATCCAGTTTCCTGGGCATAACCAAATGAAGGGATGGGTAAAAAACTCGCTTTTCTCAGCGTATCTTTCTCGTTAGAAAGCATTTTTTTTATCAGTTTCATTTGAGCAAATGCGCTTCCACACAGGATTACAAATACGAAGAGGAAATAAATTTTTTTCATCGCCGCAAATTAACTGAATTTTTATTTAAGATTTATTGATTCGTGGGTCAATGGTTCATTAGTCCTTGTTCTTTGCCCTTTGCTCCTTGCTCTTTCTTCCTTGCTCCTTGCTCTCTGTTCCTTACTCTTTGTCGCATAAGATGATTTACTTTGCCTGCCTTACGAAAAACTTTGCAGCCTTTGCGGTTAAATTTCAAGCTAAATGCCTATTTTTGCGCCAAATAAGACAAAACAAAATGAGCAATACAAGAGGACCGATATCTCAGTTTATGGAGCGCAATTACCTCCATTTTAATGCTGCTGCTATGATGGATGCGGCTAAAGGTTATGAAACGCATTTGGATGAAGGTGGTAAAATGATGATCACGCTCGCTGGTGCGATGAGTACTGCAGAATTGGGTATTTCCCTTGCGGAGATGATCCGCCAGGATAAAGTAGCCATCATTTCTTGTACAGGTGCCAATCTGGAAGAAGATATTATGAACCTGGTTGCCCACTCACACTATAAACGCGTACCCAACTATCGTGATTTAAGTCCGCAGGATGAATGGGATCTTTTAGAAAACCATTACAACCGGGTTACGGATACTTGTATTCCGGAAGAAGAAGCCTTCCGTCGCCTGCAAAAACATATTCATAAAATCTGGAAAGATGCAGATACGGCTGGAGAAAGATATTTTCCGCACGAGTTTATGTACAAAATGCTTTTAAGTGGCGATTTGGAGCAGTATTATGAAATTGATCCGAAAAATTCATGGATGCTGGCTGCAGCAGAGAAGAACTTGCCGATTGTTGTTCCGGGATGGGAAGATTCTACCATGGGTAACATTTTCGCCTCTTATGTGATGAAAAAAGAGTTACAGGCTACAACCATGAAAAGTGGTATTGAATATATGGGCTGGCTGGCCGATTGGTACATTGCAAACAGTGGCGGCAAGGGCATCGGATTTTTCCAGATTGGTGGCGGTATAGCCGGTGATTTCCCTATCTGTGTGGTGCCGATGTTATATCAGGATATGGAAATGGAGAATATTCCTTTCTGGAGCTACTTCTGCCAGATCTCAGATTCTACTACCTCATACGGATCTTATTCAGGTGCGGTACCAAATGAAAAAATAACCTGGGGTAAATTGGATATTCATACGCCAAAATTCATTGTAGAAAGTGATGCGACGATCGTTGCACCACTCATGTTTGCCTGGATATTGAAACAATAAGAAGTAAAACTGAATAATACAAATTGATTCGGTGATGCCCATTTATGATCATGATCAAAATGGGCATTTTTATTGCCTGAATGGCTAGAATCGACATTTGTTTAGAATGATTATAAATTGTATTTCCGGTCACTATTATGTCATGGGATTTATTAATAAGTTATACTTTTGTTCAAGTTTTGATGGGGCTATCTTGGTTCAGGCATCAATTTCACAACAAAAAGTAAATTAAATAAGTATAAAGTGTTCATTATGAGAGATATCTCGATGATTTTAAAAAGCGTTTGGAAGTCGTTATTCGTATTTTCAGCAGTTTCTGTAATAGCGGTTTCGACTGTTAACGCGCAGGATGCTAAAGAGGGGAGAACGCTTTTCAAGGCTAAATGTTCGTCATGCCACGCCTTAGATGCGAAATTAGTCGGTCCGGCCTTAACCGGAGTAACCGATCGCCATTCAGAAGAATTCCTTTTAAAATGGATTCCTAATTCTCAGGCGTTAATCGCATCCGGTAATCCGGAAGCTGTTAAATTGTACAATGAAAACGGAAAAGTTGCCATGACTTCTTTCCCTGAATTAGACGAAGCTAAAGTAAAAGATATCTTAGCCTACATTCAGGAAGGTGAGCCTAAACCGGTTCCTGGTACTGGAGATGCTGCAGGTGCTTCAGCTAAAGATGAAGGTACTTCAGGTTTATCTATCGCAGGTATTGTGGCCATTGTGGTTATCGCCATCGTGATTTTGGTGATTTTAGGTCGTGCCAGCAAATTATTGGAGCGCTTAATTCTTCAGAAACAAGGCATTGAGACTGAAGAGGATGTACCCTTAAAAGTGGGCGTTCGTAAAATGTTTAAAAACAAGAAGTTCGTGATGTTCTTCATCTTGTGTTTAATCATTGCATTAGGTTCATTCGGTTGGATGGGGATGTGGAATACAGGTGTTCACACCGGTTATCAGCCAGTACAACCCATTAAATTCTCTCATGAATTGCATGCCGGAGTTAACCAGATTGATTGTCAGTATTGTCACAATGGTGCCTTTAAATCTAAAAATGCAACCATTCCATCATTAAACGTTTGTATGAACTGCCATAAAGCGGTACAGGCAAGAGATAAATATGATGGTGAGATTTCTCCGGAGATTAAAAAAATCTACAATGCTTTGGGTTATGATCCTGAAACGCAGAAATACGATGAAAGTAAATCAAAACCAATGGAGTGGGTGCGTGTGCACAACCTGCCTGATTTTGCTTACTTCAATCACTCTCAGCACGTAGTGGTTGCAGAGGATGCCATTCGTAAAGCAAAAGGTTTACAACCAACTGAGCCAGTATGTTTTGCTTGTCACGGTCCGGTTAATACCATGGAAGAGATTTATCAATACTCTCCGTTAACCATGAAATGGTGTATTAACTGCCATAAGGAAACTGATATTTCCGGACAGAAAAATAATGCTTTCTATGTGAAGGTAATCGAAGCGCACGAGAAAATTAAAAAAGGCGAAAAAGTTACCCCGGCATTATTGGGTGGTTTAGAGTGTGGTAAATGCCACTATTAATAGATAGAGTTTAGTAAGAACGTTCGAATAAACAGTAATATAGCTTAAATGGAAAGCAACAAAAAATACTGGAAAGGCTTAGAGGAGTATAACAATACACCCGATTTTGTTAAGAATAACAAAAACGAATTTGCCGAGCCACTTCCAATAGAAGATGTTTTAAATGAAGCAGGGTTGAGTACCGTTACCCCACGCCGCGACTTTTTAAAGGCGTTAGGTTTTGGTTTGGGTGCAGTTACTTTGGCTGCATGTCAAACAGCCCCGATTCATAAATCTATTCCTTATCTGGTAAAGCCTGAGGAGGTTACGCCAGGTATTCCCAACTATTATACCTCAAGCTTTAATGGCCAGAGTATCTTAGTGAAAACAAGAGAAGGCCGTCCGATCAAAATTGAACCAAATCCTAATGCAGGTGAGTTCAATTGCGGAACAGACGCCAGAGCACAGGCTTCAGTTTTAGATTTATATGATGTATCTAAACTTAAGGCACCGGTGCTTAAAAATGAAGAAACCACCTGGGCTAAATTAGATGGTTTTGTTAAAACAGAACTGGCTAAAGCACAGGCTTCAGGTAAAAAGATTCGTCTTGTAGCGTCAACTGTAAACAGTCCTTCTACCAATGCAGTTATTGCACAATTCATTACGAAATATCCTGCTGCCAAACTGGTTCAGTATGATGCGGTTTCTTATACCGGGATCATTCAGGCCAATCAAAACAGTTTCGGAAAAGCGGTTTTACCAAAATACAATTTTAATCAGGCAGATTTAATTGTGAGCTTTGGTGCAGATTTTCTGGGCACATGGATCAGTGGTGAAGAGTATACCGCGCAATACACTTCAAACCGTAACTACAAATCTTTAGCAGGTAAAAAAATGAGCCGCCACATTCAGATTGAAAGTGGTATGAGCTTAACAGGTACCAATGCAGATACCCGGGTTCCGGTAAAATTATCTGAAGAGGGACCTGCTTTAATTGCTTTATATAATGCCATTACCGGTCAGTCACTGCCAGGTGGCACATTAGGAAACAATACCACTGCTGATAAAGTAATTAAGTTAGCTGCAAAAGAATTAACTCAACATAAAGGCAAAGGCCTTGTGGTTTGCGGTTCGAACGATGTTTCTACTCAAATCCTTGTTAATGCCATTAATGCTGCAATCGGCAGTTATGGTACGACTATTGATTTAGATAATCCTTGCTATTTATATGCAGGTAATGATGCTGAATTTAATGGTTTAGTGACCGAAATGAGTCGTGGTGAGGTTGGTGCAGTTTTATTCTTAAACAGCAACCCGGCTTACGACTACCTGGACACAAAGAAATTTGAGGCTGCATTGAAAAATGTTCCGGCTAAGATTTCTTTTGCAGACAGGGCTGATGAAACGGCTTCACTTTGTGATGCCATCGCCATCAACCACAATTATTTAGAATCCTGGGGTGATGCAAATGCTTATGAAGGATATTATTCCATCGTTCAGCCAACCATCAACCCGGTTTTCAACAGCCGCCAGGCAGAAGAAAGTTTACTGGTATGGGCTGATGCTCCGGTAAAAGATTACTATCAGTTTGTGCGCAGCAACTGGGAAACCAAAATGCTGCCTGCACTTGGTTTAAAATGGAACGATGTACTGGAAAAAGGTGTGATCAATGTGGCACCAAAAACTGCTGCAGCGTATTCATTCACACAATCTGTAGCACCTGTTGCAGCTTCAATTTTAAACAGAAGCAAATCTTTAGCGAAAGACATCGAGTTACAGGTGTATGAAAATATCCCAATGCGCGATGGTAAAAATGCCAATAATGCATTCTTACAGGAGTTACCTGATCCGGTTTCTAAAGTAACCTGGGATAACTATGTGGCCATTGCACCAAAATACGCTGAGAAATTAAAAGTTAAAGAATTTGACGTGGTTACTGTAAAAGGTACAAACGGATATTCAATAGATTTACCTGTATTGATCCAACCCGGACAAGCACAGGGAACTGCATCCATCGCATTGGGTTATGGCCGTACTAAAGTAGGTAAAGCTGGTAACGAAGTGGGTAAAAATGCTTTCCCTTTTGTTTCTTTTGTAAACGGTACCATGCAGTATGCTACTTCAGTAACCATTACGCCAACAGGCGGTTACTATGAGTTGGCGCAAACACAAACACACCACTCTTTCGAAGGTCGTGCAGTAATTAAAGAGGCTACTTTCAAAGAATACTTAAAAGATCCTGCTGCCGGTAACGAAAAGGGAGAGCACAAAGATTATGATCTTTGGGATCAGTATGAGAAACCAGGAAATAACTGGGTAATGGCCATTGATCTGAATGCCTGTACAGGTTGCGGATCATGTGTAGTGGCTTGTAATGTTGAAAATAATATTCCTGTTGTAGGTCGTGACGAGGTTCGCCGCCGCCGTGAAATGCACTGGATTCGTATTGACCGTTATTACAGTTACGAAACAAAAGATGGTGATGTAACCAGGGAAAAAGAAATTGCAAAACTGGAAGACCTGGATCATGTTTCTGTTGTTCACCAACCGATGTTGTGTCAACATTGTGACCACGCACCTTGTGAAACGGTTTGCCCGGTATTGGCAACAGTACACTCTTCTGATGGTTTAAACCAAATGGCGTATAACCGTTGTGTAGGTACCCGTTACTGTGCAAATAACTGTCCGTACAAAGTTCGTCGCTTCAACTGGTTCAACTACTGGAATGATTCACGTTTTGATAACTATTTAAATAACGAGTTTACACAACTGGTTCTAAACCCTGATGTCACTACACGTTCACGTGGGGTAATGGAAAAATGCTCGATGTGTATTCAGCGTATCCAGGCAGGTAAACTAACAGCCAAATTACAGAAACGTCCGTTAAAGGATGGTGATATTAAAATGGCTTGTCAAGAAGCATGTTCAGCAAATGCAATTGTGTTTGGTGATGCAAACGATCCTAATTCAGAAGTTTCAAAAGCTTTACGTTCTGAGCGTATCTACTACGTATTGGAAGAAATCAACGTGAAACCAGGTATCGGATATATGACTAAAATTAGAAATACAGATCCATCAGTACAAGCGTAAGCTTTAGCATAAAGAAAATACAAATTATGTCAGGACATAACGAATCAATACTTAGAGAACCATTAATTACCGGCGATAATATCACGTATGCTAAAATTACCGATGATATTTTAGGACCGGTAGAAAATAAGCCAAATAAAGCCTGGTGGATTGGGTTCATTTTTGCCTCATTAGGTGCTTTACTTTGGGTGGTAGCAGTAAGCTATACTTTCTGGAATGGTATCGGTGCATGGGGTTTAAATAAAACTGTTGGATGGGCTTGGGATATCACCGGTTTCGTGTGGTGGGTTGGTATCGGTCACGCTGGAACATTAATTTCAGCAGTACTATTACTTTTCCGTCAAAACTGGCGTAACTCCATTAACCGTTCTGCAGAGGCAATGACGATCTTCGCCGTTATTTGTGCCGCCACTTATGTGGTATCACACATGGGCCGTCCATGGTTAGCATACTGGGTTTTACCTTTACCCAACCAATTCGGTTCACTTTGGGTAAACTTTAACTCTCCATTGGTTTGGGATATGTTTGCCATCTCCACTTATTTCTCTGTATCCTTATTATTCTGGTATACAGGTTTGTTGCCGGATATTGCAACCATTCGCGACCGTGCAGTGGGTACACGCAGAAAAATCTATTCTATCTTTTCTTTCGGATGGAGTGGAAGTGTTAAAACATGGCAACGTTTCGAAGCGGTATCATTAATCTTAGCCGGTATCTCTACACCACTGGTACTTTCGGTACACACAATTGTATCCATGGACTTTGCAACATCCGTAATTCCCGGATGGCACACCACGATCTTCCCTCCGTACTTCGTAGCTGGGGCGATTTTCTCCGGATTTGCGATGGTATTAACTTTATTGTTGGTTGCCCGTAAGGTATTAGGCCTTGAAAACTACATCACCATGTTCCACATTGAGTCGATGAATAAGATCATCATCTTAACCGGATCTATCGTTGGTGTGGCATACTTAACAGAATTTTTTATTGCCTGGTATTCTGGTTCAGAATATGAGCAATATGCCTTCATCAACAGATCTACCGGTCCTTACTGGTGGGCATACTGGATGATGATGACCTGTAACGTTATTTCACCGCAATTACTTTGGTTCAAGAAGATCCGTTTAAGCATCCGTGCCACCTGGATTTTATCGATCGTGGTAAACATCGGTATGTGGTTTGAACGTTTCGTAATTATCGTCACCTCATTACACCGTGATTATATTCCTTCAAGCTGGGCCATGTTCTATCCAACCTGGGTTGATGTAAGTGTATTTGTGGGTTCAATCGGCTTATTCTTTACGTTGTTCTTATTATTCTTAAGGGTATTGCCTTCAATTGCTATCGCAGAGGTTAAATTGTTATTGAAATCTGCAAGTGAGCAGGCCAAAATGAAGCAGATTAAAGAAGGTCATGAGAATAAAGAATACGTTGCTGAATACGTAGAGTCTTTACAGAAATTTGATAGTGTTAAACAAGAAGATTACGCAAAAATATAACAATGAGTAATATCAAATATATTTTAGGCAGTTTTGGCGATCCTGATGAAATGATGCATGGCATCGAAAAGCTTCAGGAAAATAACATCAGCATTCATGATGTATACACCCCAATGCCTATCCACGGAATAGAAGCCAAATTGGGAATTAAAAGATCCAGAATTGATATCGCAGCATTTTGCTTTGGTATTACCGGAACCTGCGCAGCATTTGCATTGATTTATTTCTGTGCGGTGATTGATTGGAAAGTTAATATTGGTGGTAAACCATCCTTTGCCTTACCGGATTTTATTCCGATAATGTTCGAGTTGACGGTACTATTCTGTGCTTTCGGTATGGTATTAACCTATTATGCATCTACGCATTTGTTTCCGGGAAGAGCACCAAGGGTAATGGATCTTCGTGCAACTGATGATCGTTTTGTGATCGCAATTGATGCAAAAGACAATGCAGCACATACAGTTATTGATGGATTATTAAAAGATGCAGGTGCTTTAGAAGTAAAGTATAATGAAAGGAAGTACATTAGCTATGAATAAGAATAAATTTGTTTATACGGCGTTTTTAGCTATTGCTTTTGCAACTACTTTCACCGCTTGTAAAGATAAACGCAGTACTGGTTTAGAATATGCCAGAAATATGTATGATCCGATTGCTTTAAATCCGGATCAGCCAGTTGATACGGCTCACGTACCTAGTTTTAAAGGTCATGCTGCCCAGTTGCCACCGGCAAATACAAAACCTGTAGGTTTTACAGAGTATGATGAATATCCAAATACCAAAGAAGGATATGAGGCAGCAGGTGTGAGCATGGTAAATCCACTACCGGTTGATACCCTGAATCTTGCAGCGGGTAAACATTTGTTTACTGTATTTTGCAGCCCTTGCCACGGTGAAAAGGGAGATGGACAAGGCCACCTGGTTAAGATTGAGAAATTCAGCGGTGTTCCTGCTTATCAAACAGGTGCTTCATCAAGAGGGGGTAACATGGTAGATCTTACCGCCGGTAAAATTTATCACACCATCACTTACGGTGTAAATAACATGGGCTCGCATGCTTCACAAATTACACCAACAGACCGTTGGAAAGTAGTGATGTATGTTCAACAATTACAAAAAGGACAATAGTAAAGCAGAATATAAATGGGAACTCACAATATTAATTTTAGTGAACAATTTGAGTTTACAGGGAAAGTAAAAACTTTAAGTATAGTTGGTATCGCTTTAGGTATCGCTGCTGTTGCTTATGGTTTTATTGCCGGCGATAAAGTGATGCATGAGCGTACTTTTGCCAACCTGTTGCTTATGGGATACTACTTTGCATGCGTTTGTATGTCGGGTATGTTTTTCCTGGCTGTTCAATACGTCGCACAGGCTGGTTGGTCTGCATCTATTTTACGTGTACCACAAGCAATGGCTAAAACTTTGCCAATTGCAGCTGTAATACTGGTTGTTATTATTTCGGCGGGTTTATATACACACAATTTATACCATCACTGGCATGCTGACGGATTAACAGATCCGAACAGCCCTAATTATGATTCATTGATTGCCGGCAAAGCCGTTTTCTTAAATGTACCATTCTTTTTAGGTCGCCAGGTTGTGTTTTTAGGTGTATACAGCATCTTTGCCATGCTTTTTGTTAAGTTATCATACAATGAAGATTTAGCAGGAGGTTTGGAATCATACAGAAAAGGATTTAAGAATGCCTGTATCTTTTTAGTGATTTACGGATTTACCACACCGATCTTCGCTTTCGATACCATCATGTCTTTAGAGGCACACTGGTTCTCTACCATGTTCGGCTGGTATAACTTCGCAGCGATGTGGGTGAGTAGTTTAGCCACTATCGCCATCATCCTGATCTTATTAAGAAGAGCGGGATATATGCAATGGGTAAACAATAGCCACTTACATAACTTAGGTCAGTTTATTTTTGGTTTCTCTATCTTCTGGACTTACGTTTGGTTTGCACAGTTCTTATTGATCTATTATGCCAATATGCCTGAAGAAACCGTTTATTTCTATAAACGTTTTGAATACTACAAATTCTGGTTCTTCTTAAACCTGGCGATGAACTTTTTAGCTCCTGTTTTATTGTTAATGGACAGGGATAACAAAAGAACGGATGTGAAATTATTGTTCGTATCTATTGTAGTGCTGTTGGGCCACTGGGTTGATTATTATCAAATGATTATGCCAGGTGCAGTTGAGGATGGACACAATGGATTTGGCGTGGTTGAAATCGGAACTGCAATTGGTTTCGTAGGATTGTTTACCTTTACGGTTTTAACATCATTGAGTAAAAAGCCTTTGATTGCGAAAAACCACCCATTATTACAGGAAAGTTTGCATCACCAACTTTAGCAGGTGATATTATAAGGGCAAATATTTATATTATTATTATAATTAGCAGTACAGCGTACTACTTTTAAGAAAATGAGTTTAAGAAAGTTTATCACGAATAAAACGACCGCAGCTTTGGCAGTACTACTTACTGTTTTTGCGAACACGAGCGCATTTGCGCAGGAGGCATCAGTAGCAGGTGCAGCAGCGGCACCGAAAGTTGATATGGGTGAGGTTTATAAATCAGTAATTTTTTATATTCTGATTTTCCTGGCCGTATGTTTATTCATTGCAATTATTGGTAAATCAATAAAAGTATATGAATTAAGCCGCGAAGCACAAGGTAAACCGGTAGGCATCAACTGGAACAGGGTACATGCCAGTTTATTTGCCTTGTTTCTGGTTTTAGGTTTATACGGTGTGTATTGGGAATATACCGTACATGGTTCAATGTTATTACCGGCTGCAGCTTCTGAGCATGGTAAGAAAATTGATGAAATGTTTAATTTAACTTTAATCATTACAACCATTGTATTTATCGCTACGCACATCCTGTTATTCGGATTTTCTTATATCTACAGGTATTCTGCTAAAAGAAAAGCTTACTACTACCCACATAATAACACCATTGAAAAAATCTGGACAATTGTTCCGGCTTTAGTGTTAACGGTATTGGTGCTGATGGGTTTCTTAACCTGGAGATCAATCTTCTTTAAAACTGAAGATCCAAACCATAAGCCTTTGCAAATTGAAGTTACTTCAGAGCAGTTCAAATGGTCTATCCGTTATCCGGGTGCTGACGGAATTGTTGGAGATAAGAACTATAAACTGACTACAGCAACAAATCAGTTGGGAATTGATTTTAAAGATATTCACTCCCGTGATGATGAGATGGCAGATGAAATGGTTATTCCAGTTGGAAAACCGGTTAAACTGATCTTAACCAGTAAGGATGTGATTCACAGTTTTTATATGCCACACTTCAGGGTACAATTGAATACTGTACCGGGTATGAAAACCTTCTTTGAGTTTACGCCAACCAAAACTACTGCTCAGATGCAGCAGGAAACAAATGATCCGAACTTTAAGTTTCTTTTCCTGTGTGCGAAAATCTGTGGATCTGGTCACTACAACATGCAGAAAGTTGTACGCGTAGTTTCGGATGCAGAATACAAAACGTGGATAGCTGAACAGAAAACATACTTAAATGATGATTTGAGAAAACAATTTAATTTGCCGGTTGCTCCTGCTGCCCCTAAAGCAGCATCAGATTCAACAGCTAAAGATTCAGCAGCTGTGAAACCAAACCAAATGGCTTTAAATAAATAATATACCGCAGAGCGAAAGAATTATGTCAACAATAGCATTACACGACGAACACAATCACGATCACGCTGATCATGGACACCACAAGGAAACGTTGATTTCCAAGTATATCTTCAGCATGGATCATAAAATGATTGCTAAGCAATTCCTAATCACGGGTATAATCATGGCAGTGATTGCGATGGGCTTATCAATATTATTCCGTATTCAACTGGCCTGGCCAGATCAAAGCTTCCCCTTCCTGGAAACATTTTTAGGAAAATGGGCTGAAGGCGGACGTATCAAGTCTGATTTTTATTTAGCCCTGGTTACCATTCACGGTACCATTATGGTATTCTTTGTGTTAACCGCTGGTTTAAGTGGTACCTTCAGTAACTTATTGATTCCATTACAAATCGGTGCAAGGGATATGGCTTCGCCATTCTTAAACATGCTTTCATACTGGTTCTTCTTTATGGCTTGTGTGATCATGATGTCTTCATTCTTCATTCAAACTGGTCCGGCATCAGGTGGATGGACAGTGTATCCGCCATTATCCGTAGTGGCTAAAGCCATGCCGGGATCTGGTATGGGTATGACTTTATGGTTGATCAGTATGGTACTTTTCGTTGCTTCATCTTTAATGGGTGGTATCAACTATGTCAGTACCATTTTGAATATGCGTACCAAAGGTATGGATCTTTGGAAAATGCCATTACCGATCTGGGCTTTCTTCTTAACCGCTATTTTAGGTATCTTATCATTCCCTGTACTTGTAGCCGGGGTGGTTTTAATGGTATTCGATCGTAGTTTCGGAACAAGTTTCTATTTATCAGACATCGTAATGGGTACCGATATTTTACCGAATGAAGGTGGTTCTCCAATTTTATGGCAACACTTATTCTGGTTCTTAGGTCACCCTGAGGTTTATATCGTAATTATGCCTGCTTTAGGTATTTCATCGGAGGTCATCTCAGTAAATTCCCGCAAGCCTATTTTTGGTTACCATGCCATGGTTTACTCTTTAATTGGTATTACCGTATTATCATTCATTGTATGGGGACACCATATGTTTGTAACTGGTATGAACCCATTATTAGGTGGTGTATTTATGATTACCACATTGATCATTGCGGTACCTTCAGCGGTAAAAACGTTTAATTATTTAGCAACGTTATGGCGTGGTAATATCCGTTTCACACCGGCCATGTTATTTGCCATTGGTTTGGTATCATTCTTTATCTCTGGTGGTTTAACCGGTATTTTCTTAGGAAATGCCTCTTTAGATATTAACTTACATGATACTTATTTTGTGGTTGCCCACTTCCACCTGGTAATGGGGTCTGCTGCGATCTTTGGTATGCTTGCTGGTGTTTATCACTGGTTCCCAAGAATGTTCGGTAGAATGATGAATGCTAAATTAGGTTACCTGCATTTCTGGTTAACCTTCATTGCTGCCTACCTCGTATTCTTCCCGCTTCACTTTTTGGGTTTAGATGGTGTACCGCGCCGTTATTATGCTTTCACTGAATTTGAATTCATGAAGAAATGGTTAACAGTAAACATATTTGTAACCTGGGCTGCTATTATGGCTGCACTTGCACAGGTAGCATTCCTGTTTAACTTCTTCTACTCGATATTTAAAGGTAAAGTAGCTCCTCAGAACCCTTGGGAAGCCAATACTTTAGAGTGGACTGCTCCGGTAAAACACATTCACGGAAACTGGCCTGGAGAAATTCCAACGGTTTACAGATGGCCTTATGACTATAGCAAACCTGGTCATGATGCAGACTTTATTCCGCAAACGGTTCCTTTTTCTCAAACCATGAGCTCTAATTTACCTCATGACTTTGAAGGAAATGCAGAAGCCGAAAAAATACAGCAGGACTGGGAATTGGCTAATCCTGTTGAAGAAAACAAGGGCTAGTTAATTAGTCTTCAATACAATTTAAAAAGGGGTATCTGACTAAGTTTCTGCTTATCCGGATACCCTTTTCACATAAAAAGGTATATGATCAGCAGATCAGAGCAAAATTTTATCAGGATTAACTTTATAACCATTATTGTTACATTATTGGTTATACTGGCGGGCGGTATTGTCAGAAGTACAGGTTCTGGTATGGGCTGTCCTGACTGGCCAAAGTGTTTTGATCGGTACATTCCACCTACTGACATTTCGCAGCTTCCGGCAAATTACCAGCAGAAGTATGTTGAGGCAAGATTAAAGAAGAATGAAAAGTTTGCCAGGTACCTGAAAAGCATGGGTAAAACCGAATTGGCTGATCGCATCAGGCATGACAAAAGTATCACCATCCCTGAAGAGTTTAATCCAACCAAAACATGGGTAGAATATGTAAACAGGTTGGTCGGCGTAATGGCTGGTTTATTTTTGTTGCTGACACTGGTTTTTTCGTTTACTTACCGGAAGCGTGCCAAGCGCATCATTGTCTTAAGTATACTCAATATTTTTGTGGTAGGCTATCAGGCCTGGTTAGGCTCAATTGTAGTTTCCACTAATCTGGCACAATGGGTGGTAACGGTACACATGCTTCTGGCGCTGGTTATTTTAGCGATATCGATTTATACTTATAGTTATGCTAAGCAACTAAACAAAACACCTTCGGTAATTATGTACCGGATACTATGGTTAAAAGGATTTTTATTGTTTACAGTGGTATTAAGCATTCTTCAGATCGTGTTGGGTACAGAGGTTAGAGAATCTGTTGACGTTGTGGCTAAGTCACTATCAGGCGGATTAAGAAGCAGCTGGATATCCAGGTTGGGAGACATATTTTCTCACCACCGCGATTTAGCAATTCTGGTGATCGTTGCTAATGCCATCGTATATAAAATGGTGATCGATCGTTTTAGTGGTAAGGCGGCACCGTTGTTAACGGCACGATTTATTTTAGTAACGCTTCTCATTCAATTATTAAGTGGATTTGCACTGGCATATTTAGCTTTTCCACCGGCAGCGCAGGCCATACATATTTTGTTTTCTACGTTGTTATTCAGTTTACAGTTTTATCTCTACCTGTTGGTTTACCGGACAAGTACTTATAAGCAATAATATTTAAGGAAGTTGAAACAATTTTTTTCAGATTTTTCTAAGCTCATTAAATTCAGGCTATCGTTTACGGTAGTGTTTTCTGCATCGATCTCATTTTTAATCGGACAGAAAATGCAGGTTGGCAGGGGACACATTCCGTCAATTGACTGGGCGAATTGGGGGATATTGATTGCCGGCGGATTTTTGGTTACCGCAGCAGCCAATTGCTTTAATGAAATTATTGAGAAGGATTTGGATAAACTGATGACCAGAACAAAAGACCGCCCGATGCCTGCCGGCAGAATGACCACCGGACAGGGATTAATAATGGGGGTATTTATGGCTTTTCTGGGTACCTGGTTATTGGGTAAGCTGAACCTGGAAACCGGTTTGTTATCTGTGTTTTCCATTTTGTTATATGCATTTGTTTATACGCCTTTAAAGCGGAAATCGCCGATAGCCGTTTTTGTTGGTGCTATTCCGGGCGCTTTGCCGCCATTGATTGGTTACCTGGCTGCTTTCGGAAGCTTGAAAGCAGAGATGTTTCATGAGGTTGATTACTGGGTTGCTGTTGTGTTATTCATGATTCAGTTTGTTTGGCAATTCCCTCACTTTTGGGCCATTGCCTGGGTATTGGATGACGATTATAAAAAGGCGGGTTTCCGGTTGTTACCCACCAAGAAAAGGGATAAGACATCGGCTTTGCTTACCTTCATCAGTACATTAATTTTGATTCCGGTAAGTTTACTGCCAACTATTATGGGTTTCGGTGGTTATTATGTGGCTGGTTTATCCTTAATTGCAGGCTTGATATTTAGCTGGCTCGCTTTTAAACTGTTAATGAACAGGGAACTGGCAGACGCCAGAAAAGTGATGTTCTGTTCATTTTTTTACATTCCAGCTGTACAGCTGGCTTTATTATTAAATTTTATAGCACAATAATTTTATGGTTCTAACAATGGAAAAGATCCAAGATACATTTGATCCAAAACCCCGGAAATTTATCGTCTGGCTTTTTGTGGTATCATCTACCATCATGTTTGGTGGCTTTACCAGCTATTACCTGGTATTTGCCGCATCAAAAGGCAAAGGTCATGGCTTGGTGTTACCTGATGCATTTATTTACAGCACGCTGGTGATTATTGCGAGCAGCATTACACTCGTGCTGGCTTCAAAAGCCATGCGAAAGCTAAACTTCAGCCTTCAGCGCAACATGCTGTGGTTAACGGTTATATTGGCTGTTGTATTTGGCGTGATGCAGTTTAATGCCTGGAGCAGTATGGTTAGAACCGGTGCAACACTGGTCGGCAATAACGCCGCTATATCCTTTATCTATGTGGTATCGGGTTTACACTTGCTGCATATTATCGGCGGTGTTGGATTAATCATTAATGCATTGGTGGGCAGCTACAGAAATATTTCTCCGGCCAAAAGCAATTACCGGATGGAAATCGCTTCTATTTTTTGGCATTTTATAGATATCTTATGGATATATCTGTATGTTTTTTTACTTTTGAACCGTTAAATTTGTTAACAAACTATTATACTATTTCCAAATGAATTCAGTATCACAATTAGATCAAGTTAAAACCGGGCCATGGAATGGTGGCCGTTCTCCGTGGTCGGTAGAATATGGCAAAATCATGATGTGGTTTTTCCTTTTGTCAGATGCTTTTACCTTTTCTTCTTTATTAATTTATTATGGCGCACAACGCTTTTCTAAATTAACATGGCCTGATCCTGATTTGGTTTTCCAATCAATTCCAGGTATTAAAGATACTGGTGCACCATTGGTATTTGTGGGTATCATGACTTTCATCCTGATCATGAGTTCGGTAACAATGGTTTTAGCGGTTGAAGCTGGTCATCGCCGTGCAAAGAAGGAAGTGATCTTGTGGATGGTGGCTACCATTATTGGTGGTTTCATGTTCCTGGGTTGCCAGGCACTGGAATGGACACACTTACACCACGAAGGTTTCTGGTGGGGGCAAATTCCAACAGCTGAAGAATTGAAACACTTATTTACCGGTGATGTATCTTTAGTAGCGGCACAACAGTTTGCTAACTTATTTTTCACCATTACAGGTTTCCACGGTTTTCACGTATTCAGTGGTGTGGTCATCAACATCATTATTCTGATCATGACCATTAACGGTACTTTTGAAAGAAGAGGCCATTACTTAATGGTAGAAAAAGTGGGTTTATACTGGCACTTTGTTGATTTAGTATGGGTGTTTGTATTTACATTCTTCTATTTGGTTTAATTTATCATTTCTAAACATATTATCATGTCAGAACATCACGCACATACAGAAGGACACGAAGAGCATGCAGGTTTATCCAAAGGTAAAATCTGGCAGGTTTTCGGTATCCTTTTATTAATTACGATTATTGAATTTATCGTAGCCCTTTGGGTTTTGCCTAATGGCTACTTGTCTCACGCTATTGGGAACTTTGTTTATATCGCTTTAACCTTAGTTAAAGCTTTCTACATCGTTGCATACTTTATGCACTTAAAGTATGAAAAATTAGGATTACAGCTTTCCTTAACCGTATCATTCATTTTCATTATTTACTTTATTGTTTTAATGTTAATTGAAGGTGGATTTTTAAATATCCACATGATGAATCATTAATGAAAGGTAACACCATCAAAAAACTTTTAATCCTGGTAAGCATTCTGGCTGTACCGGGATTTTTATTTTTTTACTTATTGCCACACTTTGCGAAGAACCGCTACAAAAGTCTTCCTATTTACGGGGAGAAAACCGTTGCATCCAGTTTTCATTCGGTAAGAGGTGAAAAAATACCAGATACCATTTATCACCAGGTACCAGATTTTAAACTGATCAATCAGGATCAGGACACGGTTTCATGGTCGGCCTTTAAAAATAAGATTATCGTATTAAACCTATTTTATACCGGCTCCAATAATACCAGTGTCGTTCAGTACATTAAAAAGTTATCTGATGGTTATGAAGAGAAACCACTGGTACGCTTTATCAGTCTTTCGGTTGATCCATCCGACCAGACAAAAAACAAGGCATATGCTGCTACATTTCAGGCTAAAGCGGATAAGTGGAGTTTTTTGGCAGGAGATAGCAGTGTGACTTATCCACTGATCAGAAAGGGTTTATTACTTGATGTGATTGAGGATGACAGAAAAGATAAGCCCAGTTTTATTTTTGGAAATAAGATCATACTGATTGATGTTCAACACCGCATCAGGGGAATGTATGAAAGTGACAGCCCTGAGGCTACATCCCGTTTGGAGGATGAAATAAAAGTACTCATTGCCGAATACTTACGGAATGTTAAAGACGGCAGGTAGGGAGCTTTAGTCCAAAGTCTTTAGTCAAAAGTCTAAAGTTGGTGATGGGATATAGCAACAAATAATAAAAAGATTTATATACGCATGGAAAATAGCCCAATTGAAAAAAAGTATAGCAAGTGGATCATCATTTTATCCATCTTCATACCTGTTGCAGTGGCCTTTTTATTTGTGGTGAAGCTTAAGGATTTAGGTATAGATGCGCCAACTCTTCCTTTTTTACCACCCATCTATGCCACCATTAACGGCATAACCGCCGTGTTACTCGTTATTGCTGTTTGGGCTATTAAAAACGGTAAAGTTAACCTGCACCAAAACTTAATGAAATCGGCTATCGCCTGTTCTTTATTATTCCTGGTGATGTACATTGCTTACCATATGACAACACCTTCTACTAAGTTCGGAGGGGATGGAACGATAAAATATGTTTATTTCTTTATTTTATTAACCCATATTTTGTTATCTATCGCTATTATACCTTTGGTATTGGTGACCTATGTAAGGGCACTAGCCGAACGATTTGACCGGCACCGCAAAATTGCCAGAATCACCTTTCCATTATGGCTTTATGTAGCCATTACCGGCGTAGTGGTGTACCTGATGATTGCTCCTTATTATCAATATTGATACGATTTTGATTTTTAGCTTTTTTTTGTAAAACATTAGCCAATATTATGTATTATTGGTACATGTTTATGCCATCCTGATACGGATGAATAAATATATCTCTTTTGATATCCCTCGTGATTTAATTAACTAAAACGAATGATGACCAATTGATATATGGCCTTTAAGGATAGTGAAAAAGAACGGGAACTGCTTATGGCAATTGTTGGAGGAAGCGAGAAAGCATTTTCTATTCTATTTTTTAATTATCTATCTGTTTTACAGTCTTTTGCGTTTAAGTTTACTAAGTCTGAGCATGCTGCAGAAGAGGTTATTCAAGATGCCTTTTTGCGTATATGGCTAAACCGTGATAAACTGGAACACGTTGATAATGTAAAAGCCTATCTCTATAAATATGTATCAAATGAATGCTTAAGCTTTCTCAGAAAAAAAATCAAGGAAGAGAAAGCCATAGGTTTTTTAAAAATTCGTCATGCCGATCAGGACAATGTGACCCTTGACGCCATCCACCTCAATGAAATAAATCATATTATTACTGCAACAGTATCTAAATTACCAAACCAACGCAGAAAAATTTACGAATTAAGTAGGGTGGAAGGTAAAAGTATTCCTGAAATAGCCGAAATTTTAGGCCTATCTGCCAGTACTGTTAAAAATGCACTTGTTATTGCTTTAAGAAGTATTCGGGAAAGCTTAGTTAAACATGGAATATCTCTTTTTTTAATTTATTTAATCAAGGGGATTCATTAAAATACAAAAAAAATAATTTTTCGATAGTCCTGATTTGTCCTTTGTGCTTCTTAGTATCAGATCTATGGAAGAAAGAGTATTATTTCTGATAAATAAGTTTCAGTCTGGCCAAATGTTGGAAGCTGAAAAGACTGAATTACTTCTCTTTATAGAAGATCATCCAGACGCCGTAAGTGAAGAAATATTTAATTTACTCATGGCCCATGATCTGGTGCATACCAATGATGATGAAATAAATATTAGTCATCATAAATGGGATTCAATCCTTCAGAAAATTGTATCTGTAGATCAATTAAAATACCAGCAGAAACCTCCTATCTCACTTTATTACAAATGGGCGGCAGCAGCTGTCTTAATTCTGGCGTTAACATCCATATTCATTTATAAAATACGAGAAAAGTCACCTGTTTTTACTACTGACATTGCGCCTGGTGGAAACAAGGCAATACTTACCCTGGCTAACGGAAAAAAAATCTCATTAAGTGATGTTGCTAATGGAGATGTGATTAAAGAAGCTGGCCTTTCCATTTCAAAAACAGCTGATGGTCATTTGGTTTACCATGTGATGAATGAGGATCAGTCTACAGGCGGCAATGAAACCAATACCATTACAACACCAAACGGAGGTGAATGGCAGATACACTTGCCAGATGGCAGTGATATATGGTTAAACGCCGCATCCTCACTGGAATATCCATTAAATATGAGTAAAAGCTCCATACGAAGTGTGAGATTAAAGGGGGAAGCATATTTTGAAGTGGCTAAAGACAGTGCTCATCCGTTTGTTGTAGAAACAGAAAAGCAAAAATTAGAAGTATTAGGTACCCACTTTAATATTAATAGCTATGCAGATGAACGCACAACCAGAACAACGCTATTAGAAGGTAGTGTTCGCATTTCCTCGCGCACTAATTTAGCAGAATATGGAATTTTAAAGCCTGGTGAGCAATCTGTATTATCAGCTCAGGGAATTAAAATCAATACGGTAGATACTGATGAATCTGTTGCCTGGAAAAAGGGATATTTTATGTTTAATAATGAGAAACAGGAAAGTATCCTTCGTAAAATATCAAGGTGGTACAACATCAAAGTGGAATACGCAGACGAAGAAGCAAAGGATGTAATGTATTACGGAACAGTAAGCAGATTTGATAAAATTTCTCAGGTTTTACACAAGTTTGAACAAACCGGTGAGGTTCGTTTTGAGATGCAAGGCAATAAGCTTATTGTTTACAAAGATTAAATCAAAAAGATGAGGACGTAACTAACCCTTATCTATAAAAATATTACTAACTATCAACCTTAACCTAAACCAAAAAACTATGTACAAACTTCGACAACACCACTAACATTCAAAGGCCAACTAAATAAAAAAGGAGTGCTTGCAACACCCCTTTAATTTTGCTGTCTGGCTATTTCGGTAACCCGGAACCAAAAATCAATTATTTCCTGAATAAACCACGATACCACATGATGTGCTTAAACAATAAGTGCGTATCGATAAAAAACAGACTATTAAATGTACAAAATTTATATAAGAATTTTATGTACGCATCGCCGCTACATACCTAAATTGCTATTGATGATGAAGTTAATTACGGTCATATTACTGGCCTCCCTCATGCAGGTTAGTGCAGCTTCGTTTGGACAACTGGTTACGTTAAATGATAAAAACGTAACACTGGAAAGAATGATTAAAGAAATTAGAAAGCAATCTGGTTACGATGTTTTACTATCAACAAATAAGCTTAAAAGTACCACTACGTTTAACGCGAACTTTAATCAATCAACCATAACAGAAGTGATGACAAAGATCATTGCTGGAAGGGATTTAAGCTACTCTATTGAAGATAAAACGATCTTAATTAAACCAAAAGATAAATCAATCTTAGATAAAGTAGTCGATTATTTTGTCGCTGTAAAGGTAACAGGTAAGGTTAAAGACAAAAGCGGTAATGCGCTTCCTGGCGTAAGCGTTAGAGAAAAAGGTGCATCAAATGCGGTTTCTACTACTTCATCAGGAGAGTACACCATCACCGTAAAAGAGGGAGCGACACTCGTTTTTAGCTATGTTGGATATAAATCAACAGAAGTTGAAATCGGAAGTCAGACCACCATAAATGTAACTTTATCAGAAGATGCTGAACAGCTTAGTGAAGTAAATGTAGTTTCAACTGGTTATCAGGACCTGAATAAAAAGTTATTTACAGGTGCCGCCACAGCACTCAAAGCTTCGGATGTGAAAAGAGATGGTATCAATGATGTGAGCCGAATGCTGGAGGGGCGGGTTGCAGGTGTTTCTGTACAAAACGTATCGGGTACGTTTGGCGCTGCACCAAAAATCCGTGTTCGTGGTGCAACCTCTATTTCCGGAGATAATAAGCCATTATGGGTAGTAGATGGGATTATCCTGGAAGATGTTGTAAACATTTCCAATGAACAATTATCCACTGGTGATCCTTCAACTTTGGTTGGATCTTCCGTAGCCGGGCTAAACCCTGATGATATTGAAAGTTTCAATATTTTAAAGGATGCAGCCGCTACAGCCCAATATGGCGCAAGAGCAATGAATGGTGTGGTGATCATTACCACTAAAAAAGGTAGAAATACACAAGGGAAACCTCTTATTTCTTATACAGGTAACTTTTCCAGTTACATGAAACCCTCATATGATAATTTTGATATTTTAAATTCTGCAGATCAGATGAACGTTTATCTGGAAATGCAAAATAAGGGTTGGTTAAATCATTCTAGTTCATCACGTAGTGCAAATGGAGGTGTGTTTACTAAGATGTACAATGAAATGTATAAATATGATGCTGCAACCGGAACGTATGGATTAAAAAATGATGCACTTAGTCAAAAACAATATTTGCAACGTTATGCGGATGCCAATACAGATTGGTTTGATATCTTATTCAAACAGTCTTTCATGCAGGAACATTCAATAGGGATTTCATCAGGTACTGAAAAATCAAAGATTTATGCTTCAACGAGTTATTTGCAGGATAATGGTTGGACTGTTGGCGATAATGTGAAACGTTTTACAGGCAATGTTCGTGGAAACTTTGAAATTAATGACAGATTAAGTATTGAGCTCATTACACAGGGATCAATCCGTGACCAAAAAGCACCAGGTACACTGGGTAGAAACGGTAATCCGGTTTATGGAACATATGATCGTGATTTTGATATTAACCCATTCAGTTATTCATTAAATACCAGCCGTGCTCTTACTGCCTTTGATGCAAATGGAAATCGTGAGTTTTTTACCCAGAACTACGCACCGTTCAATATTTTACATGAGTTGGAAAACAATACGCTTGAACTTAATTTAATTGATTTTAAGGTTCAGGGTGGGGTAAGATATAAAATCACGAAAGATTTAAAGTATTCATTTGATGGAGCATACCGTTATGCTAAAACCAGTCAGGAGCATAAAATTACCGAAAACTCCAATATGGCTGAGGCTTACCGTGCTGGTATAAGTCCAAATGATGCAACAGTTAGATCGAACAATAAATTTTTATACCGCAATCCTGATGATCCAAATGCATTACCGGTTAGTGTATTGCCTTATGGTGGTTTCTATAAAACCAATGATGATAATATCGTAAATTATTATGTTAGAAACAGTTTGGAGTATGATAAAACTTTTAACGTAGACCATTTGGTCAACTTTTTTGCCACTCAGGAAATGAGATACATCAACCGTCAGAATAAAATATTTGATGGTTATGGATACCAATATGATAAGGGCGGTATTCCGTTTATCGATCCAAATATTGTAAAATCAAATGTAGAGGGTGGTTTTAATTATTATAGTATGGGCTATCGTTATGAACGATACTTAAACTATTCATTAAGGGGCGCATATTCTTATAAAGGCAAGTACAGTATTAACGCTACAGGGCGTTATGACGGATCAAATCTTTTGGGTGAATCACCTACAGCAAGATGGTTGCCTACCTGGAATGTCTCCGGCGCATGGAATATTGATACAGAAAATTTTATGCAATCTGAGCGGATTAAAAAGATCATTAACCGGGCTACCCTTCGTGCTACTTATGGGCTAGTTGCAAGCATGGGTACAGCGCAAAATTCTAGTCTTGTGTTAAGAAGTATGGCCACACGCAGGCCTTACATCCCGGAAAAGGAGACCAAATTATATATCGATGGACTGGAAAATTCTGAGTTAACATTTGAAAAACTCAATGAGTTAAATCTTGGCTTGGATTTAGGGTTATTTAATGACCGGTTAACCCTTACTGTAGATGCCTATCAGAGAAAGAGTTTTGATTTAATTGGCGAATTTAGAAATGGCGGCATAGGAGGCGAAGCAGTAAAGCAAGCCAATTATGCAGATATGAAATCAAACGGTATAGAAGCATCTCTTGGCGCTCGTATTTTAAAGACAGGAAACTTTAGCTGGTCATCACAACTCATTTTTGGATACAATAAAAATGAAATCACAAACCTTAAGAACCAGCCATTAATTTTTGACTTAATTGGACCAGATGGGGGTGCTTTGGAAGGTTATGCACAACGCGGTTTATTCTCGATCGATTTCAAGGGATTAGATCCGTTAAACGGTTCTCCAAAATTTCTGAATAATGAAGGGGTGGTTAGTGGCGATGTTTATTTGCAGAGCAATGTGGTTAAGTATTTAAAATATGAAGGACCAATTGATCCGAAATATACTGGTGGTTTCTCCAATACATTTAAGTATAAAGATTTTACACTTTCTACACTGGTCACTTTTGCTGCAGGAAATAAAGTACGTCTTTCTCCAGCTTTTAAAACGAGCTATACCGATTTGGATGCTATGCCAAAAGCTTTTTTAAGCCGTTGGGAAATGCAAGGAGATGAACTTAAAACCAATGTGCCTTCTATTTTAGATGCACTTGAGGCAATTGACTTTAGAAGTATTTATGCCTATAATAATTATAACTATTCTACAGAACGTGTGGCAGATGGAGGCTTTGTAAGAATGAAACAAGTCATTCTAAGCTATAATATTCCATCAAAATATACGAAGAAGCTTGGATTGACTAATTCTTCAATAAGTGCTGTCGGTAACAACTTATTCTTGATTTATTCAGATAAAAAGTTGAATGGGCAAGATCCGGAATTCTTCGGATCGGGTGGTGTTGCATTGCCGATACCACGTCAGTTCACATTGTCTTTAAAAGTAGGATTCTAAATAAAAAATCATGAAAAAAATATTTATATCTATTGTTGCCCTTTCTCTTCTTTCAACCATGGGGTGTAAGAAGTTTTTAGAGCAATCTCCAGATCAAAGAACACAATTAAATTCAGTTGATAAAGTAGCAGAATTATTAACCAGTGCTTATCCGGAAGGGAATTATATTGCTTTTACGGAAACATCATCAGATAATGTAGAAGATAAAGGTCCGGGTATAGGTGATGAAAACAGGGAAATTGTTTTTCCTTACTATTGGAAAGATAATGACAATTATACTGAAGATACACCTACTAATTACTGGAACGCCTGTTATACTGCAATTGCAGCAGCTAATGCTGCACTAGAAGCCATTGGTAAGGCACCTGATCAAACGGCTTACTTACCTTATAAAGGTGAAGCATTGCTTGCCCGAGCGTATGCTCACTTTATGTTGGTTACGCTTTTCTCCAAAACGTATGAGGCCGGTACCGCTAATGATTCTCCGGGGGTTCCATATGTAACTTCACCAGAGAAGGTTGTAGTTGGCCAATATTCCAGAAGTACTGTTGCATCCGTATATGCGAATATAGAAAAGGACTTAACCGAAGGGTTGCCGCTTTTAAGGAACACGGCATATAAAATTCCTAAATATCACTTTAATATTTCTGCAGGAAATGCGTTTGCGGCGAGATTCTTTTTGTTTAAAAAAGATTACGATAAAGTAATTCAATATGCAAGTGCCGTATCTCCGGGAAATTCATTTGCAAACATTTTGAGACCATGGAATACTCGATATAACACTTATACCCTGGATGAAATGTACTTGTATTTTACCCAAGCTTCAGAGCCATCTACCTTATTATTAATTGAGACCGCTTCATCATGGGCAAGAACCCTAACACCTAGGTTTGGTTATGGGCAGATCATTAATAATGAAGTTTTTACCAATAATGTTACCGGAGCTCGTTGGTCATATAAATCAGCTTATTATGGGCAACCACATTATAGTATGCTGAAATGGAAAGAATATTTTGTGAAAACAAGTCCTAATGCCACCATTGGAGAACCATACACGATAGTTCCTGTACTTACAGCAGATGAAACCTTATTAAATAGGGCAGAAGCTTATGCCTCATCAGGACAAAATACATTGGCCCTACAGGATCTGAACACCTATGCCAGCACCAGAATTTTAAATTACAGTGCAACTACTCATGCCATAACATTAGCTAAAATCGCCGCTTTTTATGGTATCGCCGATCCCAAAGAAGCGTTAATCGCCACTGTCCTGGATTTTAAGAAAAAAGAATTTACTCAGGAAGGTTTGCGCTGGTTTGATATTTTAAGGTATAAAATACCTGTAAAGCATCGTGTTTATGCTGTAAATGGTTCATTTACAACTATGGAGCTTACTGCTAATGATCCAAGAAGATTATTTCAACTCCCTACACAAGTTACACTTTCAGGTATTAACCAAAATCCAAGATAATTATGAAAAAAACATTTAAATATGGATTGGTTGCATTAGCCATGTTTACAATCCTCACATCCTGTAAAAAGGAATCTAAGCTGAATGCTAATCTGGATGCGATAGACCAAAATATAATAAAAGATAAAAATTTGACTGATATCTGGTTAGATCAAAACTTTTTGAATCCGTATAATATTGAAACCAAATATCGGTTTGACCGTTTTGAATTAGCATCAGGAAAGAATATTACTCCTCCCGCAGTAGAACAGGTAATTCCTGCAATGGAAATGGTTCGTGATGTGTGGATCAGACCATATGAAGTTGCCGGTGGAGGGGATTTTATAAAAAAAATCTCACCAAAACAATTCGTTTTAGCTGGTAGTGCAGAATATAACAGCAATGGTTCTATCACTTTAGGTACAGCAGAAGGCGGGCGTAAAATTGTTCTTTATGTGATTAATTCGTTTGATAAAACGAATATCAATTCTGTGAAACAGATGATCCAGGTGATTCAGCATGAGTACACGCATATTTTGAATCAAACGGTGGATTTTTCTCCTGAATATCAAACCGTATCTCGTGGTGGTTATGAAGCCAACTGGACTCAACGGCCACTTTCCGAAGCATATTCTTTGGGTTTCATCACACAATATGCCAGGGTATCGCCAATAGAAGATTTTGCAGAGCAATCATCCAATATGTTAATGTTGGGGAGGGTACAATATAATGCCATTGTAGCCACAACACCTGCAGATGCTCAGGTTAAACTGAAGAAAAAAGAACAATATGTGGTAGACTATTTTAAGACTGCATTTAACATTGATTTCTATCAGTTACAGAAGGAAGTTCAGAAGGCATTATTTAAAGTATCTCCTCCTGTTTTGTCGAGGTTAACTGGTTATGGAGTAGGCTATACTACATTATATTCGAACCCTAGCACAGACCCAAATCAATCTGCAGAATTTTTAGGATTATGGAATGCCGCAAGAACTTCTATGGCTGCTGGTGGCTTTGTTCTTAAAGATTTCTTAATGACTTTTAAAGCAAATAATGTAATGACATTGAGATATACATTTACAAATGCTACAGGAACTACGACTTATTTTGCCGATGCTGATTATACTTTAGCACTAAATGCAAACACTGGCTTAACTATATTTACCTTAATGGCGACTCAACCAACTGGAACTACGTATAGTAACATGGGGGTAATTAATGCCCGAATGGCAGGGGTGAACAGTTACTTTTCAACGGGATCATTCAGGGCGAATTGGATTAATCAAATTATACCAGGCGAAATTGGATATTTAGGTTCACTAGGCGCATTTTATAAAACCACAAATGCTAACTCCTATTTTTATGGAACAATGGGGCAATAATTTAAGGGAAATCAACATGAAAAAAATATTAATATATACACTTTTTTCTCTTGCCTTATTTACGGGTTGTAAAAAGGAAGAGGTATTGATTGATGGCGAAAGACCTGAAGAAAGGGTTTCTACTGCTGTAACAAAATATAATAGTGAATTAACCGGGAGTACAAACGGCTGGAAAGCATTCCTATACCCGGAAGGCGGAGGTGGCTATTCATTCTACTTTAATTTTACCAAAGATAATAAAGTGAGTATGTATGCTGATCTGGATGTTGATCCGGCTAGAGAAAGTATGGAAAGTACATTTCGGGTAAAAGCATTACAAAATCCAACATTATCTTTTGATACTTATAGTTACTTACATATTCTGGCCGATCCTGATCCCAATACCTTTGGTGGCGTTGCAGGTTGGGGACTATATTCCGATTTCGAATTTACATTTGATAAACAGGTAGGGGATTCCATTATGTTAACCGGTAAGCTGTTAAAAAGCAAATTGGTTTTGGTAAAGGCAACAGCAGCTGAAAAAAAGCTTTATGATGAAAAAGGTTTACTAAATGCTATTCAAACATCCGTAGATTATATTGATGCTAATAATAACCTATATTTTACGCTTGTTGACGCCATAAAGGTTCAAACTTCTATCAACTATTTCCAAAAAGTGATAACCCTAATCTGGGATAACGGTAATGGTGGCGTAACTACAACTTCAACTGGCTTTGCTTTTACCTTAACCGGAATAAGGTTTAAGGAACCTTTAATATATAAAGATAAAGCCATTAGCGAGTTCACCTGGGATCCGGCTAAGCAGGTATATTTTACCACAGTAGGCGGAGTAAGACTGGAAATCGTTTCTTCAACAATTTCAATTTATCCTTTACACTTACTTTTAGGTATCCAATATTCCGGAATTATTGTTCCGAATGGTACGAATTACCCAGGATGGGGAACAGAATTTATTACCCGAAGAGCAGCCGCAGCAGCAGGTACACTTACATCAGGATATAATTTAAGATTAGATCGAATGGTCTTTAATTTTAATACCATAAATAATACCATGTTGTTAAGTGCTGATGTTTATCAGGGTGCAAACAGGTTTGTTGCAGATTTTCCATATACTTTTACTAAAACTACAGCAGGTGTATATAAATTTATAGGATCAGCACCAACAGGGAATGCTGCTTTAATTGTAACACAAATGGCACCACTTACTACGCAACGCATTAATGCAGATACTTTCACACTTGCCTATTTTACAAATCCAACAACGGGAGAGATCTTAGGTCAGTTTAAAAGTATAGAACATCCAAACTTTACATTCTCCGGCTCTTTACAGTAACGACGTATAACTTAAATAATTTGTACTTAGCGGCTGTGTCAAAAGTCATTTTTTGACGAGGAGTGCCAAATTAAATTCTAAAGCTGTTAAGCTTGCAATTATAAGAGGCTATTTTCGATTTGAAAGTAGCCTCTTTCTTAATTGATAACAAGGTTCGCGAAATTTAATTCCGTTATGTAATTATGTTTTACTTTTGATGCCGCTCTCTTTTGATGACCTGATTTTTAATTAACTACCGCCTTTAGGTGTGTCCTAAATTTCTACAAGTTGTGGAGAATCACTACAGTTTTTGAAGTGTATTATGATCTTCAATGTCTGTGCTGCGTGAAAATTTTCGTAAAATTTTTCCACATTTTTATCGTATATATTTGGTTTTACCAGTCTGGAAAGGCGAATAACCTGGGTTTTTCCACTTTTTTAAAAATTTTACCATACATTATTTCTTGCTTAACGTGCTGCTGGCTTGATATTTGGTTAAGGTTTGATATGGTAGCGTAAGCTATAAAGAACCAATTTTAACCAAAAACCCTAAAACTATGGCTTTCAAAGCTAGATTAAATTTTTCGGGCAAGGAGTACGATGTGCTTCATTGCGCCTATGCGTTAAACCGCGATGTAGATGCTAAAGGAAGACCCTCTTCCGGAGTTTACGGCGGTACCATTGATATTGAGATTGAGTCAACTGAAGACACCTCCATTATCGAAGCGATGGTAAACAACCAGTACAAACCCATTACCGGAACCCTTCTGATTAAGAAAACGGAAGAAGATGCCAAAATGAAGGAGGTTAATTTCGAAGATGGCTATATTGTCAAGTATTCCGAAGGAATTAACATTGTAGGTGATCACCCGATGACGCTTAAATTCCAGATCTCGGCCAGAAAGCTGAAACTCGGAAATGCAGAGCATCTAAACGATTGGCCTAAAGCGTAAAAGAGGTAGAGGATAAAAAGGTTGAAGGTATAAAGGTTAATTAAATGCCGGATACTCATGACCATGCTCTTCACCACACGCCAGCCGCTAACCCAATTCATTTTTTCAAAAACATTTAAAACTTACCAAAATGGCATTTAAGACCAGATTAACATTAGGTTCAAAAGAATTTGATGTATTACAGTGCAGCTTTTCATTAAACAGGGATGTAGACGCTAAAGGCCGTCCATCATCAGGTGTATACGGTGGTACCATTAACATCGAAATTGAATCAACTGAAGATACTTCAGTCATCGAATCAATGGTGAATAACCAATACAAACCACAATCAGGAACGATTGTCTTCAAAAAAGGTGAAGAAGATGCTAAAATGAAAGAACTAACTTTCGAAGATGGCTATATCGTTCAATATAGTGAAGGTATTGCCGTGAATGACAATACACCAATGACACTTACTTTCGTGGTATCAGCAAGGAAACTCAAGCTGGGTAATGCAGAACACGAAAACGATTGGCCGAAGGCATAATCTGCTTCAGGCAAAAAATAATATAGTTAAAGCGATTGGTATAAACCAGTCGCTTTTCGCTATCCGATTTTATTTATAACAGATTAGTCCATCTAAATTATTCGTTATTTTGATGTCCCGTCGAGGGACCATCTGAAGTTGATGCTTTCTCATTGCATTTAACCCTATCTGCGATGGCAAAACATTCATATTTTTAGCGGTCATAAGGTGGACATTAAAGAAGCAACATTTATTTAAACCCGGCACGGTACGTGAATCAAATGAGTTCTTAAAAAGAACACCACATTCCTTTCTGAATAAAGTTTCAAGTAATTGTTGAACCACTGATTTATCGTCAATATGGAAAAGAAACTCCTTGCAGAAATCAATATTGAAGGCAAAGAAATTACACACTTTGCTTCTTTCAGTTTAAAACAGGCTTTTAATGATCACCATCATTTCGAACTTCGTTTTAACCACGACCATATGGGTGCGCCCGGCCTGATCAGTTTAGATGATAGCCGCGATTTTGTAGGTAAATCCTTAACTGCATCTTTTGGCCATTCGCAGGAAGGCATGCAGCATTTTATAGGGATTGTTGCCAAAGTAGAACTCTCGCAGAGTCATGGTTACCATGGGGTGTTAATTGTAAGCGGCTATAGCCCGACGATTTTAATAGACCGTGGACCAGACCTGGGCTCTTATTTAGATAAAGATTTAAATGAGATTGTAAAACTGGCCACCAAAGATACGCCGGCCAACGATTTAAAGGTGGTGGCAAATGCAGACAGAGATACCTCAATCGACTACCTCATCCAATATAAAGAAAGCGACTTCGCCTTTCTTAACCGCCTTTCGGCAGAATACCATGAGTGGTTTTTCTATGATGGCAAACAACTCAATTTCGGCAAGCCCGATGTACAAAACGAAATCTCTTTATTTTACGGGCGGGATGTTCAGGAAATGCAGTATGCCATGGAAATCGGGCCGATCAAAAATAAACGGTTCTCCTATAATCCAAATCAGAATGAAATGCTTCAGGGCGAAAGCACTGGAAAAACGGATGGATCGACACCAGATTTATCACATGCCATCAAAGCATCAAACCTTACTTACAGCAAAACCTTTAATCAGCCCGCTTTAATCCGGGTAGATAATTCGAACGATATCAAAAAGCTGGTCGAAAATGAGGAAAAGGCCAATACCAGCGAACTTTTAAAGGTTACCGCCAGAGGCGACAATGCAGAACTGAGCATTGGCAGCATTGCCGAAATTACGATGAGTCTTCGGAAAGAATTGGCATTTACCACCGAAAGCTTAGGTAAATTCCTGATCACGAGCATCAATCACCACATCAATGAAAACGGTAAATACCACCATACCTTTGAGGGAAGGATAGCCACCACCGAACGTATTCTGGTTAAAAATTTCGAAAAGCCACAGCCGGATATGCAACTGGCAGATGTGATTGATAACAATGACCCCCAAGGGCAGGGACGGATTAAAGTAAGGTTTAAGTGGGAATGTTTAACCAATGATGTTACCGAATGGTTGCGGGTAGTTACGCCAAGTGCCGGAACAGGTGAGCGAGGCAGTAACCGGGGCTATTTTGCCATTCCTGAGATCAATGACCAGGTGATGATCGCCTTTGAAGAAGGCAACATCGCCCGTCCGGTGGTGATGGGCAGCGTATACCACAGTTCGAGTGTGGATAGCAGCCCGCTGATTAAAAATCACCTCAAAAGTATCATTACCAGAAGCGGGCATTTACTGGAATTTGATGATAGCGAGGGCACACAAGGAATTAAGCTGACCGATATGCACCAAAACATTATCTACATCGATACCAAGGGCAATAACATTACCATAACCGCCCTGGAAAACATGACGCTGAATTGCAAGAATATGCAGATTAATGTAGGCGAGAATATGGATGTGCAGGTAGGGAAAGATCAAAGTTCTAGTATCGGAAATAACCAAACCATTTCAGTAAGTAAGGATATAAATACCACGGCAGGAAATAATTATTCATTAAGTGCTGCAGGAGATATCCAGGAAAATTCCGATCATAGAAAAGAATTTGTTTCCAAAGACTTTGTTCGCCAATCCGATACCTCAAATGAACTGGCAAGTGCCATTAGTATCTTTAGTCAGTCTGAAAATATGACCTTACAAAGTGGTAAAACGGTAGAAGTAAACAGTGCAGAAAAATCCAAAATGTTTTAAACATGGCTATTCAGAAAACCAGTACAAATATGAGTATCCGGGTTAAATCTGCCTATGAGTTAACCGTTACCGGAAATATGCAGAAAATGGCTGCCAAAGTTAATATTGAGGCAAGGCGGAATAATTTAATATTAGCCAGTAATAAGAAAGTTGTTGGGCAAGGTGGAAAATCAAGTTAAACATGGCGAACGTAAAATTTGGAAATTATAGTCCATCGGAAGAACCTAAAGATTCGGTTCAGTATGTGTATTACACCCGGGAAGGCGAATATCTTGGCGGCATAGCCGGAAGTGCTAAAATTTATATCACTACGAAAGAAAAATACGATCAGGCCAGTGCAGCAAAGAATTTTGAAACTGTAAACGACGAAACGCAATTGCTAAAATATAATGAAAAAGCAATTATGCATGGTGATTTTCGCTATATCGCTTATGTGGTTAGTCATGAATCTGGGGATGAGGATATTAAGGAGTTAAGATGTGTGGCTTTTGCAAGTTATAACCGCTCGGTTTCTAAAAAGAAAACCTGGCGGGAACTGCTGGCATCCAGCTATTCTTCTGTACCTAATAAAAAAGAACTTCCGGATAAGAATGAAAATAAATCTAAACTGGCCAGGTATGCTGTAATTGATGTTTTACGTGGAATCGAAGACCTTACTGATGGTGCTGAGTTCTGGGATGGAACTGACTTTTTAGCCTGGGGAAATTCTGAACAAAATCCATATAATAAACTTGGCCAGAATAAATTTGATGAGTATAAGTTTATCGAAATACCAAAGGGTATCTATGATGATTTTGTAGCTGCTCAGGGTACAACAACCACAACCTATGGAGATTCAGGTAATCATGATTTGAAAAAAGATGCCGGAACCCATGAACATATAAAGGTAAAAGACAAAAAAGGAAATGAAAAATCGAAGATACGTTATTCAATTCCCGCGGCAGATTTTAACGATCAGGAACACTGGACGAGCGGAAACTTTTATTATGAAACCACTGCAAAAACTGCAAACGGTATTTCTGCAACCATCACCGCAGGTAAGAGTATTTTCTGGAAAATAACCCCTACACGTTTAACTTCAGAAACACCAGTAACACCATAAGATGAGTAAACTCGTAAACATATTTATATTTAACATACTCATTGCTTTGAGCTGCGTATGGCAACAAATTAAAATGCCGGCCACCCAGCATCGTGCTGTTTTAATTACAAAAACTGTTGTATCAAAATCTCTGAACGGAAATGAACGTAGTGTTAGTAAAATTTTGTACACCTCCACGCCATCGGGTGATCAGTACTTTGTCTATTCGATAGCAGATGGTTCGGTTTCTGAAGCGATCAGTTATAAGATGGTTGATACTAAAAATGGTCTTTTCTTTATAGCTAACAGGCTATTTTCAAATCAGGATGAAACAGATAGCCTGCATATTTCATTTGATGATCGCAAACACATGGTTTTAGTGGGTAAAACTGATCAATATGTTTTATTTCCTGCAAACTACATTACCTTTAAACAGCAGGTCAATCATCAACATCAGGTTTTGAGTTTGTTAAAATTATTGGAAGATAATATTGGTAACTATCCAATTGAAAGCCTGCTTCCGTTAATGATGGTTTCCAAACCGGATAAATTTAGCAAGCAGGTTCAACAAGCTAAGATTATTACACCAAGAAGTCAATCTGATGAAATTACAGATACCTGGACGTGCATTTACAATTATAATCAGGCTGGAAAAATCGTTTCTGTTAAAGCTTCTTCAGGTCAGGAGGTGCGTTTTGATAAAACGGTAACCTACAACACCGGCGGGATTGCCATTAAAGTGCATCAGAATATAGAAGACCGGCAGATTACGGATCGAAAGATGGCTTTTAATCCTCAACAAACTGGCGTAATAAAATGGACAGACCATGTATTGGAAACAGGTCAGAATGTTCAGACAGACCTGGTCACTACCCTGATGAGAAGAGATATTCAAGCAGTTAAAAAAGCAAATCTGTCTCAGGCAGAGGTATTAAGCTTAGTTAAACAAATGAAGTAATGAATGCTGGAAAACCCATCGATAAACATTCAGCCCAACAAGCTTTGAGATTAAAATGGATTCCTGATCAATCTGTTAGTTATGGTGTATGTATCACCTTCGAAAATGAAGGTAGTAAAAATGAAGTTAAGTATGAAGTTAAGGTTTCGCGTTTGAAACCAGGCAGCAATAATGAACCGTTATTTCAAATTGAGAGGACGAGTGAGGTATTTGTAAATGAAGCTATCCCTGAACTTGTTGCAGATAGATTGGCTTATGAAGCTGGTAAGGTTTTTTATCCACTTGTAATCTCAGTGGATAACAATGGAGGGTTTGAAACAGTTTATAATCATGACGAGATTCTTAAAAGATGGCCAAAAATTAAATCGAAATTACTAAGCAACTTCGATGGCGTGATGACTGATTATTATATTGCAAATATGGAAAAACTGTTGGCCATACCCCTTAATGTTACCAATATTCTTGGTAAGAATGATTGGTTGATAAATACTTTTTTTAAGCCCATATATAAAGTTTATCAAAAAGATAAATTTGAAAAGATGGTCTTCCCAATACTAAACAATTCTAATGTTGATAACTATTTGATTGCCGAAAAATTTGAGAAGAATTCCAATAGTTTTGGCGCAATTGAGGTACACCATGAGGGGAGTATTGAAATGGAAAATGCAGATAATTTTAACCAGTATTTTGGTGATTATCAAGGTAAATATTTCCTGCATCCGAAATACAAATATATCATTTCTTTGATATCTGATTTTTCAATTAGTTGTTACGCAACCAGTAAAGTACACCTTAGGGTTTTTATGATTCCCGAAGACGGAAGGGATTTTGATTACGATTTTCTTTCAACTTACGATGAAAATAATACTATAACCTCAGGGGCAGTTATACTGGATGGACCTCCTCAGAAAAGTTTTTGGGAACGTTTATTAAATATTTAAAACCATGGCAGAAAAACATATTGTAGTTCAGGGTGCACAATGCATGTGTAAATTTGGCTCGGCCCCTGATAAATTAAAAGTTCTTACACATACAAAAGAGTATGCAAATGATCAGGCTGCGAGTACAAAGCCCATCGTGACAACAGTTGATATTGGTGCAACTTTTGAAAAGAATATGTTCGGTACATGTTCTAAAATGAACAACAGGCCCTGCAAAGCCGTGGTTACTAAATGGTCAGGGTTTTATGAAAATACTATCCTTACCAATGGTGGTAAAATTTTGCTTGAAGATAGCAAGGCAACCTGTCCTGTGGGAGGAACTGATTGTATAGAAATTGTACAACATGGACAAAAGTCTGAACCTTCAAAGCAAAACTTTGATAATTCAAACAAAAATGTTTTAACACAACTCAATCCTATGTCAGATGCTGTGATAGAATCTGCAACAAACTTTGAAGGCACTGAAGTTGATATAAAATCATAATTTATGGCAAAGGGAGTTAAAAAAATTATTTGGACTGGAGAAGGCAGGGTATTAAAAAAGGGATCTATAGCGAATCATCTCCTGGTTTTGGCGGCCGGTGATTTTGTTTGGTTTAAAGTAGGGGAATGGTTAGAAGGAACAACTGAACAAGAAAAAACAAAAGACGTTAAATGGGCAATATTTAATGATAAGGGCTACATTGATCACCAAAGGACTATTCCCGGTAACTTTAAATATGGATATAAGATTCCAAAACCACTTTGTGGACCTTATACTTATTATATTGAAGCCTCTTTAACCGGAAACTTTGATGGAAAATCGGGTTTGAAAATTCGTGGTGAATCGCCTGCAAGAATAAATGATAGTAGATGGTCAAGAAATGAGGGTGGTGCAGATGTACGCAAAACCTACCAATTCTCTTACGGAGAATTGATTTGGTTAAGGCTGTTTACAGAAGGGTTAAATGGCTATAAAAACGTTGAGGTTCGCGTTTTTAGGAAACTAAGATCAGCATTTGGGCTATTGCCAAAGGATGATGAGGTTACAAGAAAAATCTATTTTGTTGAGGTAATCCGTGGCGAAATTAACCTTAAAATCCCTAATACTTATTTATGGCGCCAATCCATGAAAGATGTATCAAGTGTAGAAGAATTTTACATTCGTGTCGTACACCCGGTAACCGGCCAGTACATCCAGGATAATTTTGGTAGTGGTGATACTACTCACGCTCGTTTTTTAAGGATAAAAGATAAAACGGTGTCTCAAGTGGTAGAAATACCACAAAACAGAACTCCCGTAACCATATATGAGCCTGATAAAAATGCCGCAAGATTTGAATTATGCAAATTTGAGCAGATTACAGTTACAGAGGAAGGTAGTAAACCTGAACTGGTATTTGACAATGGTGCGGGTGTTAAAAATATTATTAATAGAAAAGAAGATGTTATTGAACCTATAATTTTTAACTTTAATAGTACTGGACTATCATCTGAAAGTTTAAAAAAACTTAACAATATTCTTCAATTTCTTTTGGAGCATAAGCATAGTATCATTCATTTGGATGGTTTTGCCTGCGTAATAGGTAAACAAAATTATAATAATATCTTATCTGAGAATAGGGCTAAGACCGTGAGAGAATTTTTTGTCAAAGGTAAACTTGATCCTGTCAGGATGGTAACTTCTGGTCATGGAGAGGTTAATCCAACTGATGATAAAATGGGTCGTGATAATATTAAATACAAGGATGAGGAAAGTTATAAAGGCAATCGAAGAGTTGATATTTCTTTTCAATATTATGGACATAATGCAGAAACAATTATTTATCAGTCTATTGGAGGCCCAACTCCACGAAATATAAAAATAGAGCCAGTTAAATTTGAAACAAAGGCATGCTTTGAACGGCCTCAACACACTAAGAATATTACGCTTAGCAATGTTAACCTTAAAGCTAGTAGCGTAGGCAATATTACTATTCCCGCAATATCAACTATGAGCAAGGATCATCCAATGCCATTAAATTATATATGGCCTATGAATAACCTTACCGAATTTGGTTCGTTTAGTTCTGCTAATGACTATTCAGTTCATGTTCATAGTTGTAGATATTTTTCTGTTCGCAACAATCCGACAATAAAGGTTAAGGTATACCCAGATATTAAATGGAATCTAGATTTCATGCTAAATTTGAATAATGACCTAAGTGTTAAGTGGCAAAATTTATCTCCAGAACAACATAAAGAATTTCAAAGCAAAGCAGGAAAAATTGGTGCTGAACGGCGCTGGAAACAAAAAGATGCTACTTTTAATTTTGGTTTAAAAGCACAGTGGGATAAATCAGGAACAGTTTACGGTGAAGATGCAGAATTAAAAGCGGAATATGAAGGTAAATTCAAGAAGCTTTATAATATTTTTTCATCTATCGGATCAATTGCAGATGGTATAACAAGTGTTACTAAGGGAGCAGTTAAAAAGGCGATACCTGGAGTACCAGCGTCCTTTGTGGTTAAACCGCCAAATCTTTCCTTAACTGGCGAATGGTTTTTGAAAAAAGTATTAAATTCCAGTAATTTACCAGAAGTTGGAACAGATGTAAAGATTACACTAAACGCAAACCCCTTAATAGGCCTTGAAGTTACTATAGATTTACTGGCGGCAATAATTTTTGGAGCTTCTGGTGTAGTTAGTGGCGGAGCAGCAGCTCCTGGAGTGCTTAAACTTTATAATCAAATTCAAGATAAACTAAAAAAAGGTATTGATGTAGGCGATGATAGCTTGGGTTTTAAGTCCAGTATTAATATATATATGGACTTGATTATTACCAGCGAAATTACAGTCGATTCTGAATTTAAATTTAATACTGTTGGTAAGCCATCAGATTCTAGACTTAAAGTTTGTACTGAAGCAAAGCTTAAAATTGAATTAAAAGTTGGTGTTATAGTTAAAGGTGAAGTATCTATGGCTGTTATTAAAGCTTATGCTTATTTCGAGGCTTCTGCCTCAGGAGATGCTTCTGTAACATTTGGACATAAAATTATTTATGATGAGAAAGGATTGTATTATCGACCGTTATTAGGTTTTGATGGCTTAAATGCTAAATACATAGTTTCAATATCAATGGGACTAGCAAAAAAAATCATTATTGATAAAACTAAAATAAAACAGGATGAAAATAATAAGGTTGTAATTGCTGAAGGTAATTATCCTGAAGTAATTCCAAAATTCGATGTAATAGAACATTTAGAAAAATTATTTGAAACAAGTGCAAATATACCATTAATCAAAAATTAAATTATGAAATATTTAACTTTTATGTTGATAGGAATGACTATCATTTCGTGTAAATCACAAACGAATACTGATCTTTTATCCCTAAAATTTGGTGTAAATCTTTCTAGCATTATCCAAAAAGATAAAGAACTAAAAAAGGGTCAAGATCCTAATCTGGGATTGTTAAGTTATACAACAAATAAACTAGATAATTATACAATAGGTAGCGTTAAACTCTTAACATATGCCTTTCCTAATGGAAATCTGGCTGATTATAATAACCTAACATTGTTTATTACAGATAAAATAAAAAATAATTATTTAGGATTCAAGTATAATTCTGTAAATCAGGAAGAAACAAAGTCTATCCTTGACTATTTAAAAAAAACATATCCCGATTATATTCAGTCTGATAAAAAAGAAAGTGGTGAATCTTATTTTTGGGAAATATCAACACTAAATGCATGGATTTTTAGTTATCAGTCGATTTCAATTGATAAGAATAATAATAATTTTTTTAGTACCGATTTTATTCTTGTAAAAAAAGGAACACGGATGGAAAATAGTAAAGACCCTAAAGTGATAACTATAAAGGAATATTACAAAATGATGTATCCAGATTTACTCAAATAAACTTTGAAAAAATATCACTTTAAATTTTATTTGCTAAATCCTGGAATATGATATTAATTAATATCTCAATAAATAGTGCTTTAATAGGATTTTATCAGATTAATTTAAATTTTTAAAAAAATGTTTTTCTGGCGGGAATTAAATATTAAAATTATTTGTGCCCTTATTGGTATATCAATAGGATGTAATACTTCAAAGCCCATACAAATAGATGATATTAGTAATTTAAAAAAAATCGATTTAAGCAGCTATCAAAAAACAACCATTGCCGGAATTAATTATTACCTTTTGCCATTTGAGCAAGATTACACCATAAATCGTAAACCTTTTCCTAATGCAGAAATTGACTTCTACAAGTATAAAGAACGTAATAGGGTAGTGATACTAGAGATGCAGCAGCCTAAAAAGGTAATTGGGTTTTCACTCCAGCTAGTAAATGATCAGGATGCGAAAACAATAGTTAGCAGCCTGCAATCCAAGCATAATCTTCAATTTACAATTGATACAATACACAAAATAGATTATGGTTATAACTTCGAAAAAAGAAAATTCCAAAACTTCAACATAACCTATGTTAATTTAATACAAAAAGATAATGCTTTATATGACATAAGGCAGCAATTAAAAAGAACCTTTCAAAAACAAATTAGCAATAAAACGATGAAACAACCATATTATCAATTAGATTTTAGTGCATCATCATGTAAATTCCAGATTAAAGTAAATGATATCGAAATTTTGTCAATGAATTTGGATGGGCAGACTGCCACAGATATTCCTATTAACGCAGCTGTTTTTGGAAGTGGCTTACAAAAAATAGAGGTTAAAGGTTATCCTTTGGACGGCAAAAAAATTCTAAATCCGGAAGCTTATATCAGATATAAGATCGTAGAGCAAAATGTAGAAAATGGGCAGTTTATGTTTGTCAAAGGCTCAGAAAAATATCAAACACCGAAAGTCAAAGTAGGGGAGCCATTTATTTATCACACCACTAACTTTATTGCTGAAGTATCTTATGAATTACAAAGTTGGAATACTTTACGTAATATCAAAGATTTGAAAACGGATATTAAACCCTTTTTAATCAAGGCATATCAACGTTTGATTAAAAAAGCAAAGGAAGGCGATTATAAACCACTTATTGAAGTTATTAAAATCGTTGAAGCTAGAAATTCAAAAACCATGTACTTAAGTGAGCAAGAAACTAAGCAGCGTATAAAAAGTATTTTGGATGATATAAATGACGGATTTGAAATAATGGATTTGGAAGGTGGCCAGGTTTTATCTTATGCAGGTAATGGTAAATTGGTTCGGCTTGTTAGAACAGACGGAAACTCAGCGTTAGCATTTTCAAATAGCAAAACAAGTGAAGAATTAATACTCGATATTTGGTTTTGTTTGCCTAATGGAGAAAGTGATTTCGTTGTTTTTTAATTGAGGCATTCCAGAAATCTGTTAGAGACTTATATAGTAGCGAAGCGTTAATTACAAAAGCTGTATAATTAGTAATCATAACCAGAAAATAAGTAAAACCTATACTAAAAATGTATAAATGATGTCCTGGATGTTCACATCAGTGCGCAGGATGTATTGCAGTGGCGGAAGCAAATCGGGGCAGAAAAGCCTGTTGAGCAGTTTTATATCATGCTGACTGTGGAAGGCAATAAAGGCTATGTGAAGGATACCACCCCCAAAGGTGACTTAAAACGTGCCACGCATTTGTACATTAAAAATAGTTTCGGTAAGTTAATCAGTAAAGTGGTGCCCTTACCGAAAGGCAATAAGCCAATTGTGATTGGAGAAGAAGAAAAAAAACCGATTAAGTACGATCCTTGTAAATTTAAAAGTATTAGTATTACAGATAGAGAAGATTTTAAGGTAATTTTCGATGAAAACAACCCCAATACATTTGGAGTAACCAGAGATAAATTTGTTTTAAGCCTGGATATCTTTTATGATACAGATCAGGACCGGTTTTGGATAATTTAATACAGGCTTTAAAACACAATCCAGAAATACCCTTAACAATAGAATCCTATACCGATATAAGGCAGACGTCACAAAATGTCTAATCCTGAAATCTTGTTTCAACAACAAGTTAGTTTATTTAGAAAAATTAAATAATAGTCAAGGTCTAATTTTATAAGACAAAAGTTCGAAAGATGAGGGTTTACATTTTATTGAGAGTGCAATTTTCTTTAGAAATAAACAAGGTAAACTAACCTTATTCAGATAATTACAAAGCTTTATACAGATGAAGAAACCCCCAAAAAATAGATCTTATATTTTTATTTTAATAATTTTAATGACCTTATTTCAAAATTGTCAGTCTCAAACTAAAGAAAATCCAAAATATTTGGGGTCTGAAAATGGTGTTTTTGATTTGGATAAAGCAACCTTTAATGAAAGTGTAGAAACATTGTTTTCTAAAGTTCAACATGTTTCTTTGGATAGAACCGCCGATAAAAGTAAAGCATGGGTTTACAGAAATAAAATTGAGGAAAGTAATGTTAAGCCTAATCTTATTAGCTTTTTCGGTATAGAAAATAATAGAATAAATATAATAGCGAATAATAAAAAAGTAATACAGGCTTTTACATCCTTTGTTGAAACAAATAAAAATCCAGAATCGCTAATTGCCAAATTGGATAAAAAGTACGGTGCCTATAAAGTAAAATTAAAACCCGACAAAAAATTGGATTTTTCTAATTCAAAACTTTATCAATGGAATCTTCCTAATAAAATATATGCAGTTACGATATCTAAATTAAAGGATGGATATACTTTGAACATTGTTATAGCTAGGGCTAGTATTGATAAAAGTACACTATCAGTAGATGGTTCGCCAATATGTTTAGATAGTAGCTGTAAAGAATAACCTGGAATTAATAACCATTTACCATGTTTTTCAAGTGATGAATAGGGAGGAGTTGCTTTAGACTGGCCTGTAAATGCAAACTTATTGTCATCTGGCAAAGTTTCTGTCAGAGATGCTTTGGATTACCCGAAACCTAGAATATTAATTTCAGATATCTCAATTCCAGACTTCCCAAAGGATAAAGATTCCAGAAAAGAGTTCCGAATTATAGGTGAGTTTGATGCTGATGTTCCATATGACTATGAGGGATGGAAAAAATCAGTTGACCTTATAAATGAGAATAAGAAAGTCTTATTTAATGAAATTCACAACTTCTATAATGAACTATATAATATTTTCTAAACTAATAATATTGATAAATATAAAAGCTTTACAGATTTAAGATTTAAAGAGTTATGCGGCTCTTTTTATCTTAGTGAAGCGCAGATGAAAAGAAGAGAAGTTTCATTCAGCTTTGATTTTTATGCCCAAGTAGCTTATCAATTAGTGGGTTGGGATAACAGCAAAGACCTGGGTAAAATGTACTTTTATCTAAAAGTAAGAACACTCCTGAACAATCTTCAGGCAGATTATAAGAATAAGGATTATTTACATTTTTGCAATGGCCTTTAAATCCTCGCCTCATCAGCAGGGGTTTTTATGACATAATTTTTAAGCTGCTCCAGTCGTTAAATCTGTATATTTGTGAACATGAAAAGGAAAATGATTTTTGTCTTATTTCTGGCGTTGCTCAACTTTGGTATTGCAGCACAAGTGAATGCCCAATGTGCCATGTGCAGCATCAATGCTGAACAAGGCAATAAGAATGGTAATACGGTTTCTGCCGGTTTGAATACAGGTGTACTCTATCTTTTAGCCATTCCATATCTCATGGCCGTGGTGGTTGGTGTGGTGTGGTATAAAAAATACCGCAAAAAGAATGTTCACCTGGACATGAAGAAAGAGCCCTTTCATTTGAACTAAGCCATGGCCGATCAAACATCCAAGCTTTACGCCATTGTGCATTGCAAATGCCCGCATTGCCGCAGAGGTGATATTTTTACAGGCAGCATGTATGGCTGGAACATTCAGCATACAAAAGAAGTTTGCAGCCACTGCGGACAAAGGATTGAAATTGAACCAGGGTATTTTTATGCGGCCATGTACGTGAGTTATGCCATGAATGTGATTGAAATGTTGCTGGCCAGTTTGCTTACCTACCTTATTTTTGGTCCCTTAACGGATGATACCTTCTGGCATTATCTTATTGTGATTTTTGCGGGCTGTTTTATTCTTTATCCGCTCAATTACCGTTATTCGAGAATTATATTACTGCATATTTTGTCGCCAAATATTAAGTACAAGCCGTATTATGATAAATGATAGGGTTAGTTGGAGATTTGGTAAGTTATTTATAGATAGTGGCTTAGTCAATTCAATCCAACTTGTCAGCTGACCAACTTCACACCTTGCCAACTCTACAGTTTACCAGATTAATATCTCAACAATGTTAAAAAAAGAAACTTTAAAATTTATAAAAGATGTAGCCAGCCACAATAACCGTGAATGGTTTGCTGAAAATAAAGCTAAATATGAGGAAGCCAGGGAAGACGTTTTAAACCTGGTTGCTGCACTTATTCCGGAACTTTCTAAAATAGATCCCACGATTTCGGCTGATACGGATGCGAAGAAAAGTCTGATGCGCATTTACAGGGATGTTCGTTTCAGTAAAAATAAAGATCCGTATAAAAATAATTTCGGGATCTGGTTTTCCGCAAAAGGTAAGGGCGGGAACGGACCTGGCTATTACCTGCATATTCAGCCGGGCAATAGTTTTGTGGCGGGTGGTTACTGGATGCCTGAAGCGCCGGATGTTAAACTCATCAGGCAGGAGATCGATTACAATATCGGTGATTTTAAAGCGATCATCAATAACAAAGACTTTAAAAGTCACTTTAAATTGGGTACATCCAATGCATTAAAGAATGCTCCTAAAGGCTATGACCCGGCTGATCCGAACATCGAATATTTAAAACTTAAAAGTTTTGAGGCCACAATGAAACTGGATGACGAAGAATTTTTTAAGCCCTCAATCGTTAATAAGTTAATAATTTCTTTTGGTACGGTACAACCTTTAGTTGCATTTTTACGGAGCGCTATTGATCAGTAACCACAATTATTGAACTTGCTACTTAATACTAACATCTTAATACTAATATGAAAAACACCTTCTTCGCTTTTGCTGTTCTCCTGTTCGTCTCTTCCCTAAACTCATGTGTTGTTTTATCTCCGAAAAAGTATAAAGCCTTACTGGGCAGCAAAGACTCGTTGTATACTGCTTTCAATGAAGGACTGGTTAAGGTAGAAAATCTCGAAAAAGAGGTATCCAGGCTTAAAAAGGATACCACCATGATGGCCGAAGAATTGAGAGATCTTCAAAACAGCTACAATGAAGTAGATGCGAATTATAAAAAGCTTAAAAACAATTCCACTACTGAAATTACCAAATTATCTGGCGATTTAGCCGCAAGAGAAAAGCGTTTAAAAGAAGTTGAAGAAGTATTGCGCAAACGTGATGAGGCCACAAACTCGCTAAAAGAAAAGTTACAGCAGGCATTATTAGGCTTTACCAAAAGTGGCTTAACGGTAGACATTAAAAATGGTAAAGTCTATGTTTCTTTAACTGATAAACTGTTGTTCCCTTCGGGAAGTATTATTATTGATGATAAAGGTAAACAAGCCCTAACCCAGCTGGCCAATGTATTAAAGCAACAGCCGGAAATTAATATTGCAGTGGAAGGGCATACCGATAACCAGAAAATCAATAACCTGGGGCAAATTAAAGATAACTGGGATTTAAGTGTATTAAGGGCCACATCAGTTGTCCGTTATTTAACTGAAAATGAGAAGGTAGAAAGTGTAAGGATGACGGCTACCGGAAAAGGAGAATATCAACCCCTTGGTGCAAATACCACTGCTGAGGGAAGAAGTAAAAACAGAAGAATAGAAATTGTACTGTCACCAAAACTGGATGAACTCTATAACCTGATCAAATAAAATATGCCAGGCCTGTTGATCACCATCAACAGGCTTTTTTTATTCACGGTATGATTTTAATACTTTGAAGGTTTGTTCAAAATCTCCGCCATTTAAGTTTGTATAATCCGGCATGGAAATTTTATGTCGTGATAAAAAGTTTAACAGCTGCTTAATGACGTTTGATACTTCTTCTGACTCTTCACCGTGTTTAAGGGCGTCTATTTTTAACAGGTAAAGGGTTACCTCCATCGTTTTGAAATCGGATTTTTGTGCTATTTTTAAGCCCTCATCGCATTCCACAATTGCCTGTTCATAGTGGTGAATACAATTATAAAAGCTGGCTTTAAAAACAAAAAAACCAACAGAAATAAACGGTGTATAGTAGGTGTATTCACTCCTGATAATTTTATCTACAAAATTAACGATCCTTTGTGCTTTCTTGTAATAATTCAGTTTTAGATAAGTATGGCCCAGGTGAATGAGCAGGAATGGTGAAAACACAGAATTCCTGATATGAAAAATATTGGGGTATTTATTCAGGATAGCCATAATGAAACGGTGGCATTCTGCATAGTTTTTCTGTGCAAACAATGTAATCAACACCAGCCGGTAGGAAAGAATTTCTGCCGTGGTAAGTGCTCCATTCTTTAATGGATGTGTGCGGTCAATCTGATGGCAAAGCTTAATAATTTTATCTTCAATCGCCCGCCCTTCATTTGGTTTGTTAATCAGGTTGTTATAAAAATATAAAATCAGGTCGTAAGGATTAATAGGGAAAAGTTCATTCAGCCTTTTATATTTTCGCTTTAACAACTGCATGGTATTCACCAATGAGGCTTTATCGATATCAATTAATAAGATATTGCATTCTATAACGTGCAACATAATTTGCACATCCTCATTTAATACATTATCAGAAATATGTTTAACCGTCTCCTTGTATAACCTGCTCATGGTTCTGCCTGAAGCCAGCAAACTGATAAAATCTTCGCCAATGCTCTGTTTATTGAACATGGCACTTGGCTTGCTCAGTTCATATTTTGCAACACTGCAAATGAAATCAAAGGCTTTGTTTTTTTCTTCATTAGTAAAGGGAAGTGTTAAGATATTTTTGAGTTCGGAAATCTCATTTCTGATTACACAAAATCTGACCGCCCAATTTAAAATATTGTTTCTTAAGGGGGTTTTAGGCAAAAAGTGTTGTAATATATGTTCAAAAAACGCTTTGCTCGACCGGTATTTGAAAGTTTCGGTAATCTGGATAAATACGAAATACGTATAGATATCATTATTTAAAAAACGAACGATTTCTGTAGGTACAACCGTGCTTAACCTCTTTTCTTCAATTAAGATACCGGTATACAATAATTCTTCATAGGCTTCAGGATAGCTGTCAATATAGTTCAGCACGTTTTCTTTAGCTACTCTTAAACCTTTGTTTCCTATGGAAATATGCTCGGTTATTTTTTTTAGCAGAAATATTTTTTCGGTACTTTTTTTAGCTAAAAATATTTTTTTCTCCAGAAAATAATTGATCAGCTCGTAGCATAGCAACGGATCTTCAAGTTCCAGTGTTTTAATCTCATTGGAAAGCTTAAAATATACCTGTAGCCAGAAAGGGGTTTTGAATTGTGTGATTAATGGCTGGCTAATATCATCTATGGTAACCTGCTTTTTCTCAATATGACTGAGTGTATGTAAAATTTCATTGTTATTAAGCGGTGGAACGTTGCATAACGTATCTTCATCATAATATACGCCGGTATACCATGATTTGGTTAAAAATGCCGATCCGGTTAAAACAGGCTGCAGGTTTATCCAGGTGTGGGTACGTAAACTGATGACCGTTTTTAAGAAGTTATTCTCTTCAATGCTGTACAGAAAATCTACAAATAACTTAAACCGGTTGCTGTTTGCAATGTAATCATCGATGCCGTCAATGATGATAATAAATCGGCCTTCTTTCAGGTTGGGGTTATTTTTAAAATAAGTGACTAAATCACTCACACTGGCGAAATTGAATTCTTTTAAAAACCATTCCTTTAATGTTAATCCCGCCTGAATGGTGGTCATGATAGCATAGGAATTAATCATTAAAACAATATCATTTTTATATAGTGCATGGTCAGCATGGAAAAACTGCTCTACCAGATGGGCAACCAGGATAGATTTGCCATGACCAGGCTGGGCACTGATAGTGGCAAACTGATAATTGTTTTTTAGAAAGTAATCAAAATCCGGGTAATAGAAACTCCTTTTTGCCGTAAACTCAAACGGTACACCAGAATTATTTTTCTTGTTAACCAGGGATGAGTCTGTAATGGCTTTAGCCTTTAGTTTTAAAGTTTGCCATAAACTCTGGTCAGCTGTAAGGTTATCTCTTTTATCTTTCGTAAAAGCGTCCCAGTCTGCATACCCGATATATTGCGATAAGCTGTTTAAAGTGAACAGCGAAAATTTATGCAGCGTATTGGCAAAACCAAAGAAACGTTTGATAGTGGTTTCACTAACATAGTTTTTAGTTTCCTGAAATACATACTCAGAAATTACTTTACAATGTGCCGGATCAATATTTCGCAATCCTGATTTTGTAAGTACAAACTTCCTGAGTTCAATGAGGAGTTCGTTCGAGTTCATTAATTATAGAGATGATGACTTTGCTAATGTCATCAAATTTTAACAATAGGAGAAATGAATTAGGTAACAATAACGCTTATGAATAAAATGAATAGGATAGCTTATTGAAACAATGAATAGAAATGGATAAGTCAGGTTAAAGTCACGAATGTAGATTTGTCACTAACATTTCCGAAGGATCACCCGAAGGAATCAAACTAAATAACGCCTGAAATGATGAAAATTTTTACCTATCTATCTGTAAGCAGGATAACACGACATGTGTTAACATTTGCATTCATCGTTATAATAACGCTGCTTTATTCCAAATCTTATGGGCAAAGTAAAATTTATGCCAGTTCAGTCACAACATCAGCTAATGCCACAAGCCTTACAGGGTGTGGCGCTTTAGGTTTAAGCCCCTGTTCGGTTACTACCGTAGATAATGCGGCGAATGCGATTACTCCTGATGATAATACTTTTGCAACGGTGAAGTCATCAGGTGGTATAGCTTTAAATATTCTGGCTTACAGTGGTGAAATGGAGTTGAAATTTCCATCTAACATTCCGGCCAATACGACCACTTACATTAGAATAGATTCTGATCCTGATCTGTTGAATGCCTTGTTGGGTGGTAATTTAGGTGGTTTACTGGCCAATGTTTTAGGGAACGTTGTTTTAGGCAATCATAGTTTTTATGTGGCGGCAAAAAATGCGGCAGGTACAATTGTAACTGATGGTGCCAGCAGTGGACAGTTTACCAACAGCAACCTTCGCCTGGTTAAAGATGGTTTGGGCAGGTTTTATGTAGCCATTACACCAAACCAGATTTATGACCGCGTATTGATCAGAGACATTACCAATGCCGCTTTGCTGGGCGCAAATAATACAACTAAAGTTTATTATGCATTTCATACCTCAGGAACTGATCCTTGTGCACAGGCATTTTTAACCAGTTTCGAAGGGACTGGAATTTCCCTGGATGCATTGCGCCTTGGCAATTCAGGTGTGATTAACAGCGAACGGGCAATTGATGCTGACCAGACCAACTTTTCGCAGATCAGTTTGGGTGTTGCCACTGTAGGTGGAACAGCCAGTCAGATTTTTTATTTTACCACACCTTCCAACGCTACTGATGACTTTAATTTAAGATTCAAAACGTCTACTGCGCTGTTAAACCTCGGCCTTTTAAATAATATCAGGGTGACGGCCTACAATGGGAATGAAGAAGTTTATACACAAGCTTTAAATCCGAGTTTATTAAACCTGGAATTGCTTACCCTCCTGAACAGCGGATCAATAGTTAACCTTCCGTTTTCGCCCGGGCGGCCCTTCGACAGGGTAAAGGTCACCCTATCTTCTCTTTTAAATGCAAATTTAACACAGTCAATTGACGTGTATGGTTTAACCCGTTCTGCAGGCCGGCCAACTTTTACGGCTCCTGCCAGTAATGCGGTAGCGGCATGTTACAATGTTCCGGCAGTATTAACCGCAACTACAGACAGCGCAAATGAATTGATCTGGTATGAGGCTGTTGAAGGTGGATCACCATTGGCTACGGTAGCATTTAATGCAGCGTTTACCACACCCGCTTTAACCGCGAATAAAACGTACTATGTAGCTGCCCGCCGCCTGAACTGTACCACCGAATCAACAAGGGTTCCGGTGGTGGTTACTGTAGATCCACAGATCAGTTTTGCAGGTGCAACTTTAACAAATGCAACCAGCCAGTCTGCTTACAGCAAACAGATCAATCCGGCAACTGGTGGTACACCTGGTTTTACTTATGCTTTAGCCGCAGGAAGTACATTGCCAGCGGGATTAACACTTTCACCATCAGGTAATATTACCGGTACACCTACGGTTCCGAACGTTTATAATTTTTCCATTGTTGCCACTGATTCGAAGGGCTGTAATGTAACGGTGCCATATACGCTCACTGTAACTACCGCACTGACGTTAACTGCCGCTGCTTTGCCAGAGGGAATTACAGGTACAACATATCCAACACAAACCATTCCTGCGGCAGCAGGAGGTACAGGGCCTTATACCTATGCCGTTTTGAATCCGCTTCCTGCAGGCTTAACTTTTAATCCCGCAACAAGGGAAATTACAGGAACGCCAACTACACCAGGTGTTTATACCATTCCGGTAACTGCCACTGATGCCAATGGAAATACCATCACCTCAAATTATACGGTTAAAATTACAAATCCGTTCCTGTTACCTGCTGCAACCTTAGCCGTTGGCACAACAGGTACGGTTTATACACCACAATTTATTCCGTCGGCAACAGGAGGTACTACACCTTATAGCTATACTGCAACTGGTTTACCTGCCGGCTTAACTTTCAATCCGGTTACCCGAGCCATTACCGGTACCCCAACTGTTGCCGGTCCATTCACCGTTGCGGTAACGGCCACAGATGTAGATGGAAAAACAGTGACTACAAATTATGCGCTTACGGTAATTAACCCTTTGTTATTGCCTTCTGCAACGCTTGCTGATGGTACTGAAAATGTGGCTTATGCGGTTCAGACGCTTCCGGCAGCAACCGGCGGTGTAGGACCCTATACTTATCTGGCCGGTAACCTTCCGGCTGGTTTAAGCTATAATCCGTTAACCAGACAATTAAGCGGTACGCCAACTCAGGCAGGTAATTATGCTATCTCCATAACTGCAACAGATAGTGAAGGCAGAACGGCTACGGGGAACTATAGCATCAGGGTTGTTGGAACACTGACTTTACCATCCTCTACTTTACCAAACGGCATTGTCGGAACGGGTTATCCGGCTCAAACCATCCCTGCTGTAAGTGGTGGAACGGGGCCTTATACCTATGCGGCTGTTAATCTTCCTCAGGGTTTAAACTTTGATCCTTCAACAAGAGTAATTTCGGGCACACCCACACAGGGAGGAGTATTTAACGTACAGGTTACGGCAACAGATGCCAATAACAATAAGGCCACCACATCTTACAGTATTACGGTAGATGTAAATGCGCCGGTGGCGGCATCTACAACGGTTTGCTCGGGTTCGGTTGCTTCTTTAACGGTAAGTAATGTATTGCCAAATGTTTCTTACCGGTTATATGGTCCGGCAGGAAATTCAGTTTTACAGACCAGTACTTCAGGTGTTTTTACCACTCCGGCAGTTACCGCTCAAACTACCTTTTTTGTGGAAGCCTTCTCTGGTTCGGCAGTAAGTGCCAGAACTGCTTTTACGGTCTCGGTAAATCCGCCTGCTACATTGGCTACGGTAACCACAAGCAGTCTGGTTATTAATGCAGGGCAAACGGCTACCCTTTCAGCTACTGCTGATGCCGGAAATACCATTACCTGGTATGATGCGGCTACGGGCGGAAATCAGGTTGGAATTGGTGGTTCATTTACCACGCCGGCATTACAGGCCAGCACAACTTATTATGTGCAAACAACCAGTGCTGCGGGTTGCATAAGTGTATCCCGGGTTCCGGTAACCGTTACTGTAATTGTTGGCGGAGGCAATACGGCATGTAATACCGCCAGCAGTCAGAATACAGGTATCAATGGCATTTGTTTGCTGTGTGCCGTGAATGGTGCCGGCAACTCTACCGATGCCGATGCAAGTAATTTTACCCGGATTTCGCTGGCTGTTGGTGCCGGTGCTACAGGTTATCAGCAATTGATTTTTCCTGCTGCAGGCATTGCAACAGATAGTATCCGTTTAGATTTAGGATTACCGGGAGGACTGGCAGATGTAAATGTTTTAAATAATATTACAATAAGTATATTAAACGGAACTACCGTTGTCAGAACCGTTCAAATCAATGGAAGTTTATTGAATCTTACTTTATTAGGTGGAAACAGATTTACCGCTACTGTGCAGGCAGGCGGGGTTTACGACCGTGTTCAGGTAAGCTTCGGTGCTTTGGTTTCTGCCTTGAGCAGCTTAGATGTTTACGGTGCCACAGTGATCTATCCAAATCCAACTATAACAGCAGGTGCCCAGTCTATTTGTGCCGGTGGCACCGCTACTTTAGCGGCAACAGCGAATGGAGGTACAACACTTACCTGGTTTGATTCCGCTATTGGCGGAACACAGCTTGGTGCCGGCGAAACTTTTACTACGCCAGCCATTGCTAACACTACTACTTATTATATCCAGGTAAACCGCGCAAATTGTGCCAATACTACACGTATTCCAGTAGTGGTGACGGTAAATCCGCTGATTATATTTTCGGGTACAACCTTAACAAACGCAACCATTGCTTCACCATATAACAGGCAACTTCCGGTGGCAAGCGGTGGTACACCAGGTTTTACCTATGCCCTGGCAGCGGGAAATACTTTGCCTACCGGTTTAACTTTATCATCAACTGGTCTAATCAGTGGTACGCCAACCGCAACAGGAACACCAACATTTTCTGTGGTGGTTACGGATACAAAAAACTGCAGTGTAACGGCTACTTTTAATTTAACTGTAACTCCGGCAATAGCGCTGGCACCTCTGGTATTGGCTGATGGAGTCACCGGAACAACCTATGTTCCTCAAACCATTCCGGCTGCTACAGGTGGAACTGGCCCTTATACTTATACGGCCAATAGTCTTCCTCCGGGATTGACTTTTGACCCGACAACAAGAGAAATTACAGGCATACCCACGCAAACCGGCACCTTTACTATTCCGGTTACGGTAACCGATGCCAATGGAAATACCATTACGGCTAATTACTCGATAAAAGTTACAGATCCGCTGGTTTTACCTCCTGCAACTTTAGCCAGTGGAGTTAAGGGAACTGTTTATCCTACGCAGGCTATTCCATCGGCAACTGGTGGAACAACACCATATACCTATTCAGCTACGGGCCTTCCATTGGGCTTAACTTTTAACCCTGCTTCAAGGGAAATTACGGGTACGCCTGGCGAATCCGGTATTTTTAGTATACCTGTAACGGTAACAGATGCAACGGGAAAAACCGCCACGACCAATTACAGCATTTCAATCCTGGATCCGTTGGTATTGCCACCGGCCAGCCTGGCTGATGGAACTGAAAATGTAGCTTATCCGGTTCAGAATATTCCGCCAGCTACTGGTGGAGTGGGGCCATACAGTTATGTAGCTATTAATCTTCCTCCAGGCTTATCATTTGATCCGGTAACCAGAAACGTTACGGGTACGCCAACTCAGGCCGGTAATTATGTTGTTTCGGTAACGGTTACAGATAGCCAGAACAGAACTGCAACCAATAATTATGGCATCACCGTAATCGGTGCATTAAACTTACCAACTGCAACCCTGCCAAATGGGGTAGTTGGCAATAGCTATCCGACAGTAACCTTACCTGCTGTTACGGGTGGAACCGGACCATACACTTATTTGGCCGCCAATCTTCCGGCAGGATTGTCATTTAATACGACAACAAGAGAAATTACAGGCACGCCAACGATGGGTGGTACATTTACCATTTCCTTAACGGCAACTGATGCAAACGGCAATAAGGCGACTACCGGTTATGGCTTAACGGTCACCATAAATGCGCCGGTTGTAGCTGCTGCTACCGTTTGTGTAGGTTCACCTGCAACTTTAACGGTTAGCAATTTGCTGTCTGGTGTGACCTATAATTTATATGCTTCTACAGGAAGTGCGCCACTGGCGACCAATACTACAGGTACATTTACTACCCCTGCTATTACTGCTCAAACTGTATTTTATGTGGAAGCGGTATCCGGCACAGCAATTAGCCCGCGTACAGCTGTAACTGTTGATGTTAATCCGCCTGCAACTTTAGCCACTGTAACAACCAATAGTCAGGTAATTAATGCCGGACAATCTACTACTTTACTGGCCACTGCTGATGCGGGAAATACCATTGCCTGGTTTGATGCACCAACAGGTGGTACACAGGTAGGCACCGGAACTTCTTTCATTACCCCTGTTTTAAGCGCTACTACTATCTATTATGTTGAAACCACTAACGCCGCAGGCTGTGTAAGTGCAAGTCGTGTTCCGGTGACGGTTACAGTCATCCCAAGTGGTACAGGTACGGCCTGTAATGCAGCGAACAGCCAGAACAGTGGCATTACGGGTATCTGCCTGTTGTGTGGTATTACGGGTGCCGGTAATTCAACAGATGCTGATGCGACAAATTCTACCCGGATTACCCTGGGTGCCGGCGTAGCTTCAACAGGATATCAACAATTAATTTTTCCAACAGCTGGTTCTGCTACCGATAGCGTACGATTGGATCTGGCTTTGCCAGGTGGATTATTGGATCTTCAGTTGCTGAATAATGTAACGGTGAATATCCTGAACGGAACAACGGTTGTCAGAACAGTTCAATTGGGTTCTTCCTTATTAAATCTTCAGTTATTAAGTGGAAGCCGCTTTGCTGCAACATTAGCTGCGGGTGGTGCATTTGACCGGGTTGAAGTTCGAATTGGTGCTTTGGTTTCTGCCGTAACCAGTTTAGATATTTTCGGTGCAACAATGGTATACCCTAATCCAATCATTACCGCTGGTGCACAAACGATTTGTGCCGGTAGTACCGCTACACTTGCGGCTACGGCTAATGCAGGTACCACGCTAGCCTGGTATAATGCACCATCCGGTGGTACCCAGCTGGCTGTTGACGGAACGTTTACCACACCGGCTTTAACAGCAACCACTACTTACTATATACAAGTATCAAAAGGTTCTTGTCCAAATACATTACGCATTCCGGTTACAGTAACTGTTACACCTGCACTGGCTACACCAGTAACAGCGGCAGCAGCGACCTACTGTGCAGGTAATCCTGCTACTTTATCGGTTAACAATCCGGTTCCCGGCGTTACCTATAATTGGTACGACGCTTCGGCTGGAGGTAATTTATTATTTACCGGTGCAGTGGTAACTACACCGGCATTAAATTCAAATACAACTTATTATGTAGAGGCGGCTCAGGGTAGCTGCGTAAGTGCAACCCGTGCAACTGTTTCAGTAACAGTGAATCCTCGTCCGGTGCTACCTGTTGTTACGGCAAGTGCATCGACAATTACATCCGGTCAAACCGTTATTTTAACGGCAACGTCTACAGATCCTGCGGTTACCTTTAACTGGTACAATGCTGCAAATGCAACTACACCAATTTATACAGGTGCTACTTATGTTACACCGCCGTTAACCGCCACCACCAGTTATTTTGTGGAAACAGTTTCGGCTAATGGATGTACTTCTGCCGGAAGGGTGCAGGTAACCATTACTGTTGATGGTAACAATACAGCTAATCCAGTTCCCTGCGAGGCTGCGATTGCCCAAACCAATGGTGTTACCGGTGTAGCCTTACTGGCAGGCGTATTTAATCCGGCATTGGCGATTGATAACGATACCGAAACAGCCTCATCACTGGTATTGCCAGTGGGCGCATTAGGCGCTTCGGTTTACCAGAGAGCAAGTTTTGGTACCGTTTCCAACGCCGGTGATACGGTACGGGTTTTGGTTTCCTCACCAGGCAGGCTGCTTTCACTTAGCTTATTGGGTAACGCGCAAATCACGAGTTACCTTGGAACCAACAGTAACGGCGATTCAAGATTCCTAAACAACAACCTTTTAAATGTTCAGTTATTAAATGGTGATACACAAGCATTGGTAACATTTGTACCTGCTACGAGCTTTGATGCCGTAGAAGTACGGTTAAATGGGGGTGCTTTGGGTGTACTGACTTCCATTAATTTTAATTATGCCCAGCGTATTCTGGTGGCACCGGCAGTGGTTTCACCAAATGTTACCGCTTGTGCGGGTCAGACTACGCAGCTGGTGGTTAATAATCCATCATCAAGCTTAACTTACAGGTGGTATGATGCTGCAGGAACTTATTTAACTGGTAAAGACGGGATCATTTTTACCTCGCCTGTATTAACTGGTGATACCCGGTTTTTTGTAGCTGCGGTATCGGCATCAGGTTGTGTAAGTGCCAGAACGGTGGTAAACGTTACTGTTAATCCAGCTCCCGTGGTACCAGAATTATTGGATCCTGATGTTACGGCTTGCTTAAATACAACCGTGGTATTCCAGGTAAAAAATCCGGTTGCAGGAACTATTTATAAATGGTATGATGCTGCAAACATTTATCAGGCAGGTTTAGATGGTACAACTTTCACCGTGGCGAATGTAAACACTAATACCAGCTATACTGTAGAGGCCGTGAACAGTTGCGGTGCTGCATCTGCCAGAACAACGGCAACCATTACTATAGGTAATATTGATGCGCCGGTAGTTACGCCATCTGCAATTACCATTTCAGAAAATTCTGTTGCTTCCTTAACGGCAACATCAAGTACTGCAGGCGCAACGATTAACTGGTACACCAGCGCAACTGCAACTACACCCATCTTTACCGGAACCAATTATGTAACCGACCCGTTATCAAGCAATGCTACTTTTTATGTAGAAGCAACCATCCTTGGCGGATGTACCTCAACCAGAACAGCGGTTGTGGTTACGGTGATTCCGAATGGAACTCCTATACCAACACCTTGTGGGGCAGCAACTACCCAAACCAATGGTGTAGCCGGTGGAATAACCATTGGTGCAGGTGTCATTAATCCGCTTCAGGCCATTGATGGTAATATTAATACCGGATCAAGTCTGGTTATTCCGGTTGGATTATTAGGTTCATCTGTATTCCAACAGTTGGGTTTCCCAGGGTTATCTAATGTTGGTGATACCTTGAGGGTAAAAATTACCACTCCAGGTCAGCTGATTTCTGTCGGGTTACTGTCAAACCTAACCTTAACAACTTATCAGGGTACTGTTTCAAATAACGATGCCATTGCCATTTCCAATCCATTAATCAATTTGAGTTTGCTGAACGGAGGAAATTCTGCCATACTTACTTTTGTGCCAGCCAATCGGTTTGATGGTGTTGAATTGAGATTAGGCTCGGGATTACTCGGGGCATTAAATGCTGTAAATTTTGATTATGCACAGAGAAGTATTCTGGCTCCGGCTGTAACTTCGACTACAGTTAACGCCTGTCAGGGCGCTTCGGCTACATTAAGTGTACAAAACCCTCAGCCCGGAATTACTTATAAGTGGTATTTGGGTGGCGTATATCAAACTGGTAAGGATGGAACAACATTTGTAACTGATCCAGCATTGGCGGCAGGTACCTACGAATATGCCGTAAGTGCCAGTGCCAATGGTTGCGAAACCGTTAAAGTAAAAGTTACGGTAATCATTTTGGCTCCTCCTGTGCCACCAGTGCTTTCTTCAACCAATCCGGCAAGTACTTGTATCAATTCATCAGCTACGCTAACCGTTGTTCCTGTAGCGGGCAACACTTATAACTGGTATGATGCTGCTGTAAACGGCAATATGTTGGTGACCAATAACAGTAGTTTTGTAACGTCTGCGAATTTACCTGCCGGAACTTATGATTACTATGTAGAAGCTGTTAATGCAAATGGCTGTAGCAACCCAACCAGAACAAAAGCCACTATCACCGTTCTTCCGGTTGCCCTGGCATCTGATATCACCGTTACAGGAAATACAGCATTATGTACATCAGCTACCACAACTTTAACTGCTGCAAGTACAACTGTTCAAAATCCGGTATTTACCTGGTATAGTGATGCCGCTTTAACGCAGGTGGTAAGTAATTCGGCCGTATTTACTACGCCAGCCATTACGGGCATCACCAAATATTATGTAACTGTAAGGGGTGATAATAAATGCGCCAATACGCCAGGAAATGCACAGGAAGTAACTATTACCACCAATCCGGTAGCAATAGCTTCCGATCTGATTCTGACCGGGCCCACATCCATTTGCGGAGGTTCAACGGTTACTTTATCAGCAAGCAGTACAACCGTAATTAATCCGGTGTTTACCTGGTATAGCGATGCAGCTTTAACCATTCCGGTAAATACAACAGCTCAATTTACAACGCCTGTGTTAACCGCTTCTACCACTTATTATGTAACGGTTAAAGGCGATAACAGATGTGAGAACACTGCCGCATCAGCCAGGGCAATAACCATAACGGTAAACCCTTTTGCTACCGCTGCGGATATTAACCTGAATGGAATCACTTCGATTTGTCAGGGTTCAACCACTCAGCTATCGGCATCAAGCACTACCGTAACCAACCCGGTTTACACCTGGTACAGTGATGCTGCTTTAACTTCAGTAGCTTATGTTGGCGCCTCATTTACCACACCAGTATTAACCAATACAACCAGTTATTATGTAACGGTTAAAGGTGATAATAAATGCGAGAATCCGGCAAATGCGGCTGAACTGATTACGGTAACGGTAAAACCATATGCTACAGCAGCAGATATCACCGTGGCAAATACGCAAATCTGTGCCGGTTCGACCACCATGCTAATGGCTTCGAGTTTAACCGTAACCCAGCCTGTATTTACCTGGTACAGTGATGCCTCCTTAACCAGTGTGGCATTTGTAGGACCAACCTTTACCGTAAATGGCTTAACCGCCACTACCACCTATTATGTTACCGTTAAAGGGGCCAATAAATGTGAAAATACCGCGGCTGATGCTAAGGTAGTTGTGGTAACCGTAAATCCGCTGGCTACTACAACTGATATAATCGTGAATGGTAATACCAATGCCTGTGCCGGGGGAGGTACTACCCTAACAGCAAGTTCTCCAACGGTAACCAATCCGGTATTTACCTGGTACAGTGATGCCGCCTTAACCAATATCAATTTTATTGGCAGTGTTTTCACCACACCAGTTTTAACTGCAACAACCACCTATTATGTAACCGTTCGCGGGGATAACAAATGTGAGAATGCTGCAAATACAGGTAAACCGGTAACCATCACCATTACACCAGTGGCGGGTACAGCAGATGTTGCTGCAAATGATGCAAGTATTTGCCAGGGTAGTTCAGCACCATTGGTGGCAAGTACTACAACAGTGACCAACCCGGTATTTACCTGGTACACTGATGCAGCACTCACCACTGTCGCTTTTGTAGGTGCAAACTTTAATACCCCTGTATTAACGGCCACCACGCGATATTACCTGACCATTAAAGGCGACAACAGGTGTGAAAGTTCAGCATCTACCGCCAGGGTAATTACTGTAAATGTGAATGAAGCAGCAACAGCGGCGGATATTGTACTATCTGCACCAGCGGTGCTATGTGGTTCAGGAACTGCAATCCTTAACGCCAGTTCAACCTCAGTGGCTAATCCGGTATTTACCTGGTACAACGATGCTTCACTGACCAGTGTTGCCTTTGTCGGTCCGATTTTTAACACACCAACCCTAACCGCAACCACAACATACTATGTAACGGTTAAAGGCACCAACAAGTGTGAAAATACGGCGGCAGGAGCAAAACCAGTTACCATAATCATTAATCCACGGGCTGTACAAGCCGATATTACCGTGAATGGATCAAGATCAATTTGCGGAAGCGTGGCCACTGTATTAACCGCAAGCAGCACTACCGTAACCAACCCGGTATTTACCTGGTACAGTGATGCAGCCTTAACATCAGTAGTATTTACCGGTAGTGTGTTTACCACTCCGGTATTAAACGCCAATACTACTTATTATGTAACCGTTAGGGGCGATAATAAATGTGAAAATGCATCCGGAGGTGCTTTAGCGGTAGCACTGACGGTTACGCCAATTGCAAGTGTGGCAGATGTTTCCGCAAATGATGCAAGCATTTGCCAGGGTACTTCAGCGGCATTAGTGGCAAGCACCACCACGGTAACTAATCCAATATTTACCTGGTATACAGATGCGACGCTAACATCAGTAGCTTTTGTTGGAGCAACATTTAACACACCATCATTAAACGGAACTACAAGATATTACCTGACGGTTAAAGGCGACAACAGATGTGAAAGTACTGCTGCTACTGCCAGGGTAATTACTGTGAATGTAAATGAAGCGGCAACAGCATCAGATATTACTTTATCTGCGCCTGCAATAATTTGTGGTTCAGGGACAGCAACCATTAATGCCAGTTCAACCACGGTAACCAATCCGGTATTTACCTGGTATAATGATGCTTCATTAACCAGTGTTGCCTTTGTCGGTCCGATCTTTAATACACCAGCATTAAAGGCCAGTACAACTTATTATGTAACTGTTAAAGGCACCAATAAATGTGAGAATTCAGCGGCAAATGCCAAGACCATTACGGTTAACGTAAACCCACGGGCAGTGCAGGCTGATGTTGCCGTAAGCGGAAACAGGTCTGTTTGTGGAAATGTTGCTGCAGTATTAACCGCAAGTACGAATACGGTAACCAATCCGGTATTTACCTGGTATAGTGATGCTACATTAACCTCACCAGTGTTTGTTGGCAATGTGTTTACCACACCAGTTTTAACAGCCAATACCACTTATTATGTAAGTGTGAAAGGTGATAATAAATGCGAGAATGCTTCGGGTAATGGTTTAGCCATAGCCGTTACGGTAAACAGTGCACCAAATAATCCGGTGGTTGCCAATACCGGAACAAGCATTTGTTCCGGAGAGACCACACAACTGGTCATCAGCAATGCGCAAACTGGTGTTACTTACGAATGGTATAGTGCTGCTACAGGTGGAAACTTATTATTCACCGGCTCAACTTACAACACCCCAGCTTTAGCCACTACTACTGATTATTATGTAACAGCAGTAAATGCAGGAGGCTGTAATAATAATGGCGGCAGGGTGAGGGTTACAGTAACTGTAAATCAAAAACCAGCTGTTCCGGCGGTTAACGCTGCCAATGTAAATGTGTGTATTGGGAATACAGCCGTTTTAACGGTAACTAATCCGCAAGCAGGTGCAGTTTACAACTGGTATACTTCGGCAACGGGTGGTACAATTGCGGGTACGGGTGTTTCATTTGCCACGCCAGGCATTAGCACCAATGTTACCTATTATGTGGAAGGAGCAAATGGATCATGTATTTCAGCCTCAAGAACTCCGGTAAATGTAGTTGCCTTACCAGTGCCAGGTGCACCTGCATCAGCAACTGCGGCTAATGGAATAATCTGTGCGGGCAGCAATACCATATTAACTGTAAATAATCCGGTACCGGGTATCATTTACAGATGGTACAATGTAAGTGTTAATGGAAATGTTTTAGGTGAAGGCCCTACGTTTACCACACCGAATATCAGTGCAACCACCATCTTTTATGTAGAAAGTATCGCAACTAGTGGTTGTGCCAGTGCTACGAGAACGCCGGTTACGGTAACGGTTCTTCCGGTATTGGCTACGCCTTCAGTAATAGTGCAAGCTACTACTCCAAATAGTATAACCTTCGCTTGGCTAGCTGTAAATGGAGCATTGGGATATGAAATTTCTACTGATAACGGCTTAACCTGGCAAGCCACTGCCGGAACGAGTTATCTGGCTGCAGGTTTAAAACCAGATCAAAGCGTTGCCATTATCGTAAGGGCAAGAGGTCAGTTGGCTTGCCAAACCAGTGCGAATTCGAGTCCGGTAACCGCGAGAGCCACTAACCCACTTGGAAACCAGATTTATATTCCGAATGCATTTACACCAAATAATGACGGTAAGAATGATACCTTCCTGATTTATGGAACAACCATCACATCAGCCAGAATGTCGGTATTTACACAATGGGGACAGTTAATCTTCCAGTCTGATAATATGGCTAATGGTTGGGATGGAACATTTAAAGGCATAAACCAACCGATTGGTGTATATGTGTACATGGTAGAGGCTGATTTTGCCGATGGCACCAGCACCATGAAAAAAGGAACAGTAACGCTAATTAGATAATGATGAGCAGGATAAAATATAAACAGACAAAATTAAATACCATGAAAATACCATCGTCTTTAAGATCATTGCTGGCAATGCTGAGTTTGCTACTCTGTACCTCCGGGTTATTTGCACAAACTGATCCGCATTTTTCACAATATTATGCATATCCCCTTTGGCTAAATCCTGCACTAACGGGTGTTATTGATGGTGATTACCGTGCATCAGTAAATTTTAAGCAGCAATGGGGTGCTTTAAACAGTTCCTTTTTAACCGGTGGAGCATCCTTTGATCTGGCACCCAGAAAAAACTTTGCATTTGGCGGTACCATCCTGAATCAACGTGCGGGTGAACTTGATTTTAATTACCTCACCGCCCTGGTATCGGGTTCATATCGTTTAAGATTTGGACGTGAAGGTTTGCAAACCCTCAATTTTGGTTTGCAGGCAGGCATCATCAACAGGAGTTTCGATTATTCGCAAGCCAGATTTGGCAACCAGTTCAATCCGATTACGGGTTATGATGGGGGTATGGTCAGTGGTGAAACCTTTCAGTCGCAATCCACATTGGTGCCTGATGTTAACTTTGGTGTGATGTATTTTGATGGCAATCCCAATCAGAATGTAAATGTTTTTGTTGGCGCCAGTGCCGCACACTTAACCCGGCCAATTGATCGCTTTACCGGAACTGAATCCAGAATCCCGATTCGGTTAACCGGGCATGGTGGAGCCAGAATCCGTGCTTCAGATTTTTTAGATCTTGTGCCGAACGCTTTGGTGATGTACCAGGGAAATACCAATGAAATATCCTTGGGCGCTTATGCCCAGCTTAATGTAAGTCAATCTTCCAATATCTTATTTGGAGGCAATTACCGTGTTAAAGATGCCGCAATTGCCTTTGTAGGTTTACAACTCAGCAATATGGTATTTGGCTTAAGTTATGATGTCAATACTTCCAACTTTAACCGGGCATCCAACAGTAACGGAGGTATTGAGCTGTCTATTTCTTTAATCGGTCGCAATGGTATTATTGGTCCGAATTTCTTTTGTCCACGATTATAATTGATCATCAAATGAGAAAAATATTATTGTTTTTATTATTGGCAGTTGGGGGGGTAGCTAAAGCGCAGTATGTTGTAAATTACAAAAGGGTTGCAGATACCTATTTTGAAAATAAGGATTATTATGCGGCATCTACTTTTTATAAAAAGGCATTGAGAATTACAGGTGATAGTACTCAGGCCATTCTGCCTTATGGAAAAGAACGCAAGGGTACATCAGATGAAAAAGTGATTGAAGATTATGAAGGATCAATTTATAATTTGGCAGAATCAAGCCGGATGTACCGCGAATTTGCCGAGGCTGAGAAATATTATGCTATTGCCATTACCTTTACCAATACCCGGTATAGAAAAGCACTTTTTTATTATGCAGAAAGCTTAAGGGCAAACAAAAAGTTCAACCCGGCAATTGCAGCTTTTGAATCATTTATCAGCAAAAATCCCAACGATATTTTGGTTAAAGATGCGCATAAAGAAATTGCGTCCTGTAAATTTGCAATTGAAGAAATGCGGTTCCCGAAGATGGTTCAGGTTAAAAAGATGCCTGCAAATGTTAATGGGTTAGGCTCTAATTATGCTCCGGTAAATATTAATCAAAATTTTTATTTTACCTCCTCAAGGCCCATCAATGTAGCAGGCAAGCGCGACGTGGTAAAAACCGAAACAGGTGAGGTACAGGTTTCAACCAAGGCCAATCCATTTTTGAATACCCTTTATACCACTAAAAATGAGTTGTCATCCAGCGAAATTTCAGTGAGAATGATGGGGATTAATTTACCAAGAGAGATGGAAGTTGCTGCGGCAAGTTTTTCACCTGATGGGAATACAGTTTATTTTACGGCATGGAGAGAAAAGGAGCGGTATTCCATTTATTCTTCCAGAAAAGATGACAATAAATGGTCAGATCCACAACCGGTAGGCCTGGAAGTAAACAGTAAGGATTTTAATTCACTACAGCCGTTTGTTACCAAAGATGGTCATTTTCTGCTTTTCTCATCCGATCGTACCGGTGGTTATGGCAAATTAGATCTGTGGTACTGCGCCATTCGCAGCGACGGATCTTTGGGGCAGCCGGTTAACCTGGGTCCAACCATTAACACAGAAGATGATGAGCGTGCACCTTATTATAATCCCTCCTCTAAAAAATTGATTTTCAGTACGGATGGCAGAATTGGATTAGGCGGGTTAGATTTTTTTGAGTCGGATGGTGACCTCATTTCCTGGTCTGAACCTAAAAATATGGGTTATCCGTTCAATTCATCAAAAGACGATTTATATTTCACTGCTATTGATGCTGATGGCACGAGGGGATACATCAGCTCGGATCGCGAATCGTCCTGCTGTTTGGAAGTATTTGAAGTTAAAAAGGAATTTATTTCAGTAAGTGGTCTGTTAACCGATTGTAAAACGGGTTTACCTATGCCTAATGCAACGGTAATTTTTACCAATGCAGAAGGAACACAAAAGGCAATAACCGGTGCCGATGGAAAATATCATTTTAAAGCAGATTCCAGGCGGCCGGTAAAATTATCATTTGCCAAGGAAGATTATTTTTCGATCACAAAAAATTATCCTTATGAGGAATTGGCAAAAGCCGATACCCTGATCAATAAGGATTATTGCCTGAGCCCTTTCAAAATCGGTATTCCAATTGCGCTGGAAAATATCTACTATGAATTTGACAGTTCAGCATTAACGGAGCCATCTAAAAAGGTACTTGATTACCTTATTCCGGTGATGGAAGATAACCCTGCAATGGAAATAGAACTGGGATCGCATACCGATAATGTAGGTACAGAAGAATACAACCTTGATTTATCAAATAAACGGGCACAATCCTGTGTCGATTATTTGGTGAGCAAAGGAATTTCCTCCACCAGAATGACTTCCAAAGGTTATGGAGAAACCACGCCAATTGCACCAAATGAAATCGGCCGGGGAAGAAGAAAGAAAGATAACCCGGATGGACGAGCCAAGAACCGAAGAACGGAGTTCAAGGTAACTAAAAAATAAACGCTATCTCATTTAACCCGTTGATGGCCACTTTCATTGATATGTAAGTGGCTTTTTTAGTTTTAATACTCGCTGATTTCTCATTAATCTTTGTATTTTTCGCTGTCTATACTATTTTATGAAACTCCATCTTCACCCGACAATTGTTTTCAGAACCCCTGTTTTTTCTTACCAAGCCGGTTTACAGGCTTGCTGGGCAGAATTGAAAAATGCGATCTCCGGCTCATCAGCCGATTTTTATGAAACAATAAAAGATATAGAAGTCAAAGATTTAGAGACGTTGCCACCCAGAATTTATTTTACCATATGGAAATATTTTAACAGGGCGAAATACCGCTCTACGCCATATGGCACCTTTGCAAGTTTCAGCATTTTAAATGATGCCATCAAAAATGAGGCAGACGATTTGCAGATAACCGATAAACAAACTGTTCATCGCCTTATCGACTGGCCTTACCGCAATCAGCTCAGTCTTGACTTCGAAGATACAATCAAACAAAATGGATGGCTGTTGAGCAACAGCAGCTTTTATGAAACTTTAAACGGCATCAGGTATATTTCCTGTGCGGAAGGCGTTTTTGAACTCGCCGAAATTGATCGAGACGATTTCATTATACAGATCCTGAATGCCTGTTTAGTGCCTGTTCAGGTGAAAGATCTGGTTGATCAACTTCAGCCGGATGCAGCGCGTGTACCAGAGTTGCTTGGTTTACTAAAGGATATGCACGACCTGCAGCTTCTTTTTGCTGAACATGATCCCAATATCATTGGTGAGGATTATTTTAAAAGACTCAGCCTGGAAGTAACCGAAAATGTACCCCAATACCTGATTGCAGAACGTAAGGTTAATGCCGGAGGCATACACAGGAATCTTTTAAAGTTTATTCCGAATATGCTGATGTTATTGCAGCAAATTATACCAAAGGAAGAAAAGGCCGCTTTAAAAACCTTTATTCAGCAGTTTAAGAAAAAGTTTGAGCAACGTGAAGTCTCACTCCTGGTGGCCCTTGATCCGGAAATGGGTATTGGTTATGATGAACTGGAACAAAGTAGTGATGGCGATGATCTTATGGTACATTTAAACAGTAAACAGCGGAATAATAAAACCACTGATGATTTAAAGGCAAGATTAAAAAAGGCACTTTCCCTGGAAAGTTTTGAACGTGGAAAAACTGTTTTCCTGAATGAACTTGACCTGAATCGGATTGAAAAACCAGCCGTTTTGCCAAACTCATTCAGCATGTTGATGCATATTGCGGACGAACAAATTATCATCGACCAGATCGGTGGGGTAACCGCAAATGCATTAACCGGTCGCTTTACCATGGCAAGTCAGTCCGTAGAACATTTTTGTAAAGAGATTTCAGCAATAGAGAAAAAGGCGAATCCTGATGTGTTGTTTTTTGATGTGGCTTATATGGTAGAGGCTAATGTAGATAATATTAACAGGCGGAAACTGGTTTATGACCATCAATTATCTATCCTTAACTTTGATACATCAGCAAATCCGCTTCAGTTGAGTGATATTCTGATTTCAGTAAGAAATAACCAGGTTATCCTTAGGTCTAAATCCTTAAACAAACGTTTGATGCCAAGGATGGCTTCAGCATATAATTATACCAGGTCAGATCTTTCCGTGTTCAGGTTGCTTTGCGATGTACAACATCAGGGAATCCAAAGCAGTTTATCACTTCCTTTAGAAAATATTTTTCCTGATCTGGATTACTATCCTAGGTTACAGTATCAGAATATCCTATTGAATACCCAAAAATGGCGGATAGAAAAGAAAAAGCTTTTTCCTGAAAAAGTCCAGCTTACTGTAAGTGCGTGCCGGGATTATCTAACGGGTATAGGCGTTTCAGCATATTTTAAAACCGGTTTATCAGATCAGACGCTGTGCTTCAGTTTATCCGTTGATGAGGATTTGCAGGCCTTTATGCAACTGATGCAAAAGCATAACAACATTTACCTGGAAGAAGTAATCTTACCAAAGCATAATATAGTGGTAAATGAAACAGCTAAGCCTTACCTCGCTCAATTTATGCTTAGTTTTACACATAATGAGCTGGTTTATCAGGGTATGTCAGCATTAAATGCAAATAGCGACATACCTGTCCAGCATATTTTTCTGCCTGGTCAGGAATGGTTGTATTTTGAGTTGTTTTGTCATCAGCATCGCGCCGATGAAATCCTTCTTCAGGTTATTCATCCTTTTTTGCAGCTGCACAAAGGTGAAATTAACGCCTGGTTTTTTATCCGCTATAATGAAAATGGGAATCATTTAAGGTTCCGGGTAAATCTTTTTCGTGCGGCAGATGGTCAGAAACTAAGCGCTGCTTTTGCGGATATGCTCTCACCTTATGTTATCGCCGGGTTAGTATCAGATTTTTACGCTAAAGCATATAAGCGCGAAATTGACCGGTATGGCAGCGATCTGATCGCAGCGGTGGAAGCTCATTTTAGTACAGACAGCAACTTTGTACTGAGCCTTATGGCAACCCAGGCTGATTCTTTTGGTAAATACAGGTTATGTACAGCGATTATAAATCAGTTGGCGCATCAGCAGGTTTTTAAAACGGATGAGCTGAGGAGGGTGATCAGGCTAACATCCGATGCCTTTAATGAGGAACATCAGCTGGATGCGGCCGATTTTAAACAACTGAATCAGCACTATCAGTCTTATAAAAGTACTGGGGGGGAAGCATTGGAAGAAGATCAGCAGTTGTGTTTTCAGCAGATGGTTCAATCGATGGTTACGCTGTTAAAAAAAACGGAGTCAAACCGGCGGATAAGACTTTTTACTGATTTAATGCATATGCATGTCAACCGCCTTTTTAGTAAAAACCAGCGCATGCATGAAATGGTGATGTATTATTTTTTATTAAAAGATCTGCAGCGAAGTAAAGCTATCGGGTAATGTTCAGTTTAGCCATGGGGTTAACCACGTTTACGGATATTTCAGTAACATAGCGGTTTAAGGGGTCAGTATAATGTTTAAAAACATAATCATCCTTATAGAAGTTTTTTAACCGGTTGGCCACATTTTCCAGGCCTACATGATGGCTTTCGTGTTTGCCTCTCACATCATTAATCATATTAATGGTGCTGATCATTAAGGTATTCAGGCTGTAATCTATTTTAATCACTGCGGGTTGGGTAGAGTGGGAAACATTTCCATGTTTAAAAATATTTTCTACAAGGGTAAGCAGAATAAGCGGTGGAAACCGCAGTCCAAATAAATCTCCTTTTACTTCAAGGGACAGATTGATGCTGTTTGCCGTGCGTAACTGATGTAAATTGATTAAATGTTTAATCTGCTCTACCTCTTCACTTAAAGGTACCATTTCTGAAGCTCCGGGTTGTTTTAAGGCATAACGCATCATTTCTGATAAATTCATAATGGCATCTGCAGCCAGCGGAGCCTTCTTACGGGTATCATTGTAAATAAAATTTAATGTATTAAACAGAAAGTGGGGGTTGATCTGACTACGCAAAAAATTATTCTGCGATTGTACCAGGTCATTTTCCAGGTTCTGCTTCTGGATCTGGCTGATTAAGTTTTGCCGCTCTAATTTTTCAACCTTTTTCTGGTCTTCGAATGATTGAATGATGTATACATAGCCTGTAGCAAAACCAATAAAAAGCAAGGATCTGTAAATACAGGATAAAATAAAACTTCTGTCAAAAATGCTTAACGCGTTTGAGTCTATAAACTTAAGTTTCTCAAAGGCTATTACCAATACTTGAGTAGTCAGGATATACGTGCAAACCACCAGTACAACCAGTAACAGGATTTTTATGATTTTAACAGAGTTGCTGTTGTCATTTAATATCTTCTTTAAGAGATGTGCCTGTAAATAAAAGGTGAAAATGTTGATGATATATACGATAACATAAACTCCCGGTTCCCGGAATTTGGATATAAAACCTAAAATAAATACATCATAAAAAATATAAATACTCCAAATTAATAGGTGAAGTCTGTAGTTTTTATAATAGGTTTTAAGGTTAAAGGAGGTCATTTTTGATTCGTTAATCTATTAAATTATGGATTTTATCTGCTAAAATTAAGGTTTTGTGTAAAAAAGTGGTTGCCCTGAAGTTTACCCTGCACCTTTACATAAATAATAAGAACATTTAACATAACTTAAATAAAGCGAATATGAAACCACAAGGCCATTCTAAAATTACAAAAAAAACTGTTTTCATTTACAAAGCCGTTAAAGTTCAGGATAATTTTGCTACTCATCCAACCGGTGATATGAGCCATAGTATTGCCACAAGTTTTATTGTAGCGAACTAGTATCGGCATTACTTTCTTTGAAAGGTTAAATAGGCTTCATTGATTCAGCTATATATCAGGTACTGAAGCCACCTTTGAAGAATAAATTTAAACCGGAATTATCCATTTAACCGGAAAACCAGAATAGCAATAATATTTCATTTGCGTTACTGGTTCCTGTTTGATTTGAGTAAGCTGTTTTGTACATAGGTAAAGAAGGCTTCTTTATAACCTTCACCTATTTGAATTACTTCATTATTAATCAGGCGGATAATGTTTCCATCTACCTTTTTGATCGCGGCTTTGGCTACAATATTTGATTTATTTACCCGGATAAACGGATGTCGTTCTAAAGCCTTATCGATCTCTTTTAAGGTTAAGTAAGTAATATGGGTTTCGGTGCTGGTAATGATCTGTATATAATTCTGTAATGCCTTGATGTAAAGTATTTCATCAATGGCAATATTGGAAAAAGCATATTTATGGTCGCCTTTAATATAAAGAGCTGCAGCATGATCTGGTTCTTTAGCCGTTCTGCTGTGATTTGCTTCTTTTTTAAGAATCCGGTCAATGCCCAGGGCAAATTTTGCAAATGATATTGGCTTTAATAGGTATTGATCTGACTGTACATCAAAAGCCTGCAGCGCATAATCAGGATGCGCTGTGGTAAAAATCAGGTACTTTGCTTTTTCTCTGATGTTTTTAGCTAACTCCAGGCCATTGATACCAGGCATGTCAATATCCATAAATAACAGGTCTATATCGTCACTTAAGCTTAGTTCTGTTAATGCCTGAATAGGACTGGTAAATGTCTTAAATATAGTTAAGCCTGGCATTTCCGCGATATGATCGGTAATGACCTCAATTGCATGTTGTTCGTCGTCAATAACAACGCATTTTAGATTCATGATAGTTATATAATATGGCCTGTAATGATTTCAATGCAAGATAAATAAAAAACGGCTTGTATTTATCTTCCCCCCTTAAAAAAAACGTAACATCGGTTTCGTCTAAAAATCTACGGGTTTCGTGTAATAAACTGGTAGGTTCATGTAAAAAAATATCCGGCTGATCATATTTTTCCAATCTTTAAGATGTTTGCCAAAAACAAATAATTGAGATGACTGATCTTTAAAAGATTATCATTTTAATTAACTAACATCTGCCTGCCCAAGCGCTTGTGTAGCCTGTTAAAAATATCATTTTAAACAGGCCATACAACACTGGGTTTTAGGGTAGCAAAGCATATAGTAATCTGGCAAATACAGGATTAAAGCATTTAAAAATGCTATTGATAAAGATACCTCTAAACATATATACACATCATGGAACTTAAAGACGAAATAGGGCAATTTGCTGTCAGGATCAAAAAAATGCTCCCACAAGTTCAAACAGAAGATTTAACCCGGAATGCATTGGTGATGCCTTTCATTCAAATACTAGGCTTTGATCCTTCAGAAGTTCAGTCTGAAGCGGTAATGGATTTTGGTGTAAAAAAAAGTAAAAAAGTTGATTATACCATTATGAAAGATGGAGAGCCAACTATTTTGGTAGAATGTAAGCACCATGAAGACAGCCTGGATATTCATGATTCCCGTTTGTCGAAATATTTTCGTAAAACAAAAGCTAAATATGGCCTCTTAACCAATGGCCTGGTATACCGTTTTTACACAGAGAAAATGGTGAGATCAAAGAAAAACCAGGAGCCATTATTTGAATTTAAATTAACTGATACAAAAGCTGCAACCATTGCCAAAATGATTGAAGAACATAAAGACTACTTTAATGTTGATCAAAAAAATGTAGCCAGCTAAATACTTTTACGCATACCTTAAAGTTCCCGAAAAATTCTATAACATGAGGTCCTGATCAGTCAGGACTTTTTTTATGCCTGGCTAAAAATAAAAAGGGAGAAACCTTCCGATTTCTCCCTTTATCAATTATGAATAAAGCTTAAATTAATGCTACGCTTCTGCTCACAAATGCGGTTAATTCTGCACCTGTTAACATACCCTGAGCCAATAAAGCTAAATCTACAGCCTGTTTAGCCAGGTTGCTTTGTTCTTCGCCTTCAGCTTTCAGAATTTTACTTACCAATTTGTGGTTTCCATTAATGGCTACCTTGTAGTTATCAGGCATCTGGCCATAGAAACCCATTCCGCCACCCATGGCCGCCATGTCTTTCATGCGGCGCATAAATTCATCCATCGTAATCGTTACCGGTAACTCATCCGGATTTAATGCAATTACCTCTACCTGCATGCCTGGTTTGGTAATTGCCTTTTCAAAAATAGCTGTTACTTCTTTAACCTGATCTTCAGATAATACATGTTCATTCACTTCATCTTTTTCAATCAGTTTATCCGCAACACTGGAATCTACCCGTTTGATCGATGTTTTTTCCAGTTTTTGCTCCATCTGGTTAATAAAGTGATTGTCTATTGGTGAATCTAATACCAGAACATCATAATCTTTCTTATTAGCCGATTGAATAAATGCATCTTGTTTGGCTGCATCATTTGAGTAAAGATAAACTACTGTTCCATTTTTATCGGTTTGCAGAGGTGCAACCTTTTCTTTGTATTCATTTAAGGTGAAAAGTTCATTTTTAGTGTTGCCAACCAACGCAAAATCTTTTGCCTTATCATAGAATTTATCTTCACTGATCATGCCGTATTTAACGAACAAGCCAATATCTTTCCATTTATCTTCAAAAGCTTTACGGTCTTTTGTAAATAACTCCGCTAATTTATCAGCAACTTTTTTAGTAATGTAGTTGTTGATTTTTTTTACATTACTATCTGCCTGTAAGAAACTGCGTGATACGTTTAACGGAATATCAGGTGAGTCAATTACACCATGAAGCAACATTAAAAACTCCGGAACAATATCCTTCACCTCATCGGTAATGAATACCTGGCGGGAATATAATTTGATTTTGTTGCGTTGCATTTCGAAATCGTTTTTCAATTTCGGGAAGTATAATACGCCTGTTAAATTAAAAGGATAATCAACATTCAGGTGAATCCAGAATAAGGGCTCTTCACTAAACGGATATAATTCGCGATAGAAGTTTAAGTAATCCTCATCTGACAAATCTGCAGGTGCTTTTGTCCAGATCGGGTTAGTGGTATTGATGATGTTATCAACTTCAACATCTTTATATTTTTTCTTTCCTTCTTCATCTTCGCCATCTTCGACAGATTCTGTCTTCGTACCAAACTGAATGGGAACAGGTAAGAATTTAGCATATTTATTCAGGATTTCCTGTAATTTCGATTCTTCTAAAAACTCCTCTGAATCTTTATTAACATGAAGGATAATATCTGTACCCCGGGTAGTTTTGGTGCCCTCAGTTATCTCAAATTCTGTGCTGCCATCACAAACCCAGCGGGCTGGTTCTGCACCATCCTGATAAGATAAGGTTTGGATTTCTACCAAATCAGCCACCATAAATGCCGAGTAAAAACCTAAACCAAATTTACCGATGATTTCATTGGCATCTTTAGCATCTTTAAATTTCTCTACAAACTCACTTGCGCCAGAAAATGCCACCTGGTTAATATATTTTTTAATTTCTTCGGCAGTCATTCCCAAACCATTATCACTGATGGTGATGGTTTTAGCTTCTTTATCTACAGCCACTTTTACCAAGGGCTGTCCGACCTCGCCGTTAAACTGACCTAATGAACCCAGTCTTTTGATTTTCTGAACCGCGTCTACAGCGTTTGAAACCAACTCGCGGAGGAAAATCTCGTTATCAGAGTATAAAAACTTTTTAATTATCGGGAAAATGTTCTCGGTGTGTATGGAGATGTTTCCTTTTTCTTGAATGCTCATATGTAAATAAATTGTTTAATCTACTACCTGCATATCAATGCTTGTTCCAAATGAATTTAATTGACAAAATGACAGTTGAAATAGGTGCCGCCAATGAAGTTTCACATGCTGATAAATGGCCTTAAAACAAAAACCCAAAAAACGGTTGGTTTTTTGGGTTTAAATAACATGAAGTATTGATTTAGTTTAAGTGAAAACTAGGTTTATCTTCTTCTAATGAAAGAATTTTGGTGATTTTTTTCAGGAGTACATCCATTTGAAATGGTTTCGAAAGGAAATCGTCCTGGCCGTAATTCAGTGTGGTAAAATCTTCAGGATTATAAAGGCCTGAAATCAGCAGAATTGGAATTTTGGAGGTACTTTCGATGGATTTTAACTGCTCACATAAAACACGACCATCAATATGGCCAAGTGATATGTCGAGCAAAATCAAATCTGGTTTAAAACTCTCAATGCGGTTAAATACCTCTTCACCATCATTAAGTGACGAAACTTTGAATCCGCCGATTTCCAGTATTAATTGTATGGTTTCTAAAACCTCAATGTCATCATCTACTACCAGTATTCTTTTCATATGTTCTAATCCATTTATTTGCTGCTAAAAATATAACAAAATGTATCTTGTTAAGTTTACAATCTTAAAAATATTTTAACAATAAGTTTATACAGTCAAAGGTTTTTTTAAAAAAAATCAGCTTGCCTGGCGTGCAATTCCTTCTTTCTGAAGAATGAAATGGAAGAGATCTTCTATGGGTTTCTGCAATATTTTGCCCGCTTTGATTCCATTATCTGCTAAAACCTCCATCAGGGTATCCTGGTAATAGTAGGCTATGGAACCCACAAAATGGCAGGGAACATCTCTGTATTTCGGATAATCCTTAATGTTGGAGTCTACAAATTCCTGGAATCCGGTTTTTAAAATATTCTGGATAAAAGGATGGTCGCTATGGCTGGCCATAAAACGGCTGAAGCCGGCCAGGTAAATATTAGGGAAAGGCTTTTGGTATACGTTGGTGATAATTTGCTCCTTATCTGCCGGGAAAGCTTTTTTGAATGCTGCAGCCAGACCTGATGGCATTTTGTTGTATAAATAAGCCAGCAATACTTTTTTGCCAAAGAAGGTGCCAGAGCCTTCATCACCTAAAACGTAACCAAGACCGTGATGACCATCGTGAATCTTTTTGCCGTCAAAATAGCAGATATTAGATCCCGTGCCTAAGATGCAATTTAAGCCTTCTGTATTTCCGCAGGTGGCATATACCGACCCGAGCAAATCATGATCTACGGAAATAAAGGCATTTTGAAACACTTCAGATAATCCGTTGGAAACCACTTCATGTTTATCAGGGGAGGAGCAACCGGCACCAAAAAAGTAAATTTCCTTTACCTGATCAGCATATTGTATTAAAGTTTCATTTTTCGAAATCAATTTCGAAATTTCCTGTTCACTCAAAAAATAGGGGTTTATTCCAGTGGTATTAAATCTTATGGTTTCGCCATTAAGATAACCCATCCAATCTGTTTTTGATGAGCCACTATCTGCAACAAGTATCATGGCAATAAATATAAATATTAATTGGAGAATATTATACTTGCAATAATTTCGTTACTTCTAAATAGGGTTGATTCAATATCCGTTTACCTCATATTATTTGATTCTTATACTGATAAACCTTAAAATTATTGGGTAGACATTGGGATATCTCTGCCAAAGTCCTTAATATAACGAATCACACTTCTTATTTCGCAATCACTTAAAGTATCCATCCTTGCTGTTTTAAAGTATCCATTTTTGCTATACCAACCTTTATGTTTTTTTGTAAATGCATAATCAATTAGCTTTAGGCTATCCATAGCTGCCAGGCCTCTAAAAGTAATTGAGCCATTTTCATCTACTTTTCCATCGATTGAAGCTAAATGGCAAACTAATTTCCTAAATCAATATTTCCGCTAATTTCTTTTAGTGTCGTTTCGGCTAACTTGGCTTGAAACTGCATTTCGATGAACCGGTTCTGTGCTTCGATGGCATTGCGTTGGGCCTCACGCAATTCAAGCGGGGCAATGCTTCCTAAACGATATTTAGCCAGGGTAATATCTAAGTTTTCTTTAGCCAGGTCAACGTTTCGCTGTTCCAGCTTAATCAGATCCAGATAAGTACTGTAGTTTTGATAGGCCGTTAATAACTGGGAATTGACATCGAGCTTCGTTTTTTCAAAGTTGAGCTTTGACGTCTCAATATTGATTTTCGCGTTACGCTCATTCTGGCGTTGTAAAAAACCATTAAAGATATTTAAACTGGCTGTTACACCATAGGTAAAGCCATTCGCGGCAAACTTCTGGTTAAAACCTGTCGGACTGGTACTATTGGTGCGGCTGTAGCCTGAGTTTAAACTGATGGCCGGATACCTTGCACCACGGATGGCCTTTAAATTTAATGATGCTATCTTCTGATTGATAAATGCATTCTGTAAATCAGGATTTTGCTTTGCTGCAATTTCAGCCTGCTTGCTAAAGAGGATTCCGGTATTGACATCAATTTCATTCCCTACAGAAAACTGGCTGCTGATATCACGCACCATCAGTTGGTTTAGGCGAACCTTAGCCACCTGTAAGGCATTTTTAATTTGCAGATAACTGGAGGTATCTGTATTGTAATCTACCTGTGCTGTTAAAACATCAAGCTTTGATCCCCGGCCCAGCTGCAGTTTGGTGTTTGCGATATTGGTTCGCAAAACAGAAACATCCATGGCACTATCAGCTGCTACCAGCAATTGTTGCTGCCGTACAACATCATAATAGGCGGTAATTACATCCGAAACCGTAGTTAAAATATTAAGTCTGGCGTTTACCTCTCCTTGTTTTTGCAGTTCTTTTAAACGATCATAATTGGCGAACATGGTAAAACCATCAAAAATGGTCCAGTTTAAATCTGCACCCAAATCGTTATTTGTACTTCTTGCACCGCGGATAACCCTGTCTTCTCCGGTAACCGGAGTTTGGCGGGTATTTTGAATACTTCCGCCATTGCTGTACGTTCCGATTACATTGGGCAACATGCCTGCATTGCCAATATTGGCATTATTCCGGGTAATAGACAGATCATTCCTGCTGATTTTAATGTCGTAATTGTTTTGCAAAGCAACCGTAATGGCTTCCTGCAAACTGAGCTTTTCCTGTGCAAATCCTGAAATTGACAGGCTTAAAAGGATGATGAATGTTTTGATCTTTATGCTCATCTTAATGTGCTGTGTTTAAGGCTTCTTCTTCGAAGCGATGCGCATCTTTTAATTGTTTGTTGGGTTTGTACGGCTTTGCCCAATAGGAATATATGGCTGGAATAACAAACAGTGTTAGTATCAGTGAAAACATCGTTCCGCCAACAATCACCGTTCCCATACTCATCCTGCTTTTTGCTGCAGCACCCAAAGCCAAAGCAATAGGCAGGGCACCAATGGCAATGGCTAAACTTGTCATCAAAATCGGCCGCAAACGCGAAACAGATGCCTCGCGGATGGCTTCTGCAATGGGGACGCCTTTTTCTTTCAACTGATTGGCAAACTCTACTATCAGGATACCATTTTTCGTTACCAGGCCAATCAGCATAATGGTTCCGATCTGGCTGAAGATATTCCAGCTCTGACCACATAACCACAACGATAAGAACGCGCCTGCAACTGCCATTGGTACGGTCAGAATAATGATGATCGGATCTTTGAAACTTTCAAACTGTGCTGAAAGAATGAGGTAAACCAATAACAGGGCTAAGCCGAAAGCGAAAAAAGTGTTTGAAGAACTTTCCTTAAAATCCCGTGATTCGCCACTTAAATCTGTTGAAAAAGTTTCATCCAGGATTTTTGCTGAAATGGCGTCCATCGCATCAATCCCTTCACCTATACTTTTGCCAGGGGCCAATCCTGCAGATACGGTAGCGGCAATAAAACGGTTGTTCCGGTATAATTGCGGCGGACTGCTTTCTTCTTTCGCTGTCACCAGGTTGTCCAGCTGTACCAGTTCACCTTTATCGCTACGCACATACACAGAACTTAAATCCAGCGGATCTTTCCTGTCGCCACGGTCAAACTGACCGATAACCTGGTATTGTTTTCCATTCATAAAGAAATACGAAAAACGTTGTCCGCTTAAACCTAAGTTCAGGGTTTGCGCAATGGCAGAGATAGAAACACCCAGGTTTTTAGCTTTATCCCTGTCAATAGTTAGGTTAATTTCGGGTTTATTAAATTTCAGGTTAACATCAGAAACGGTAAAGGTTGGATCTTTTGCCACTGCATCCATAAACAAAGGGATTTTCTCTCTTAGTTTGTCAAAATTTTGTGCCTGAATGATATAGCTGATTGGTAAGCCACCCCTGCGGCCTACAGAAATAGTGGGTTGCTGGTTAACAATTGTTTTTCCTTCACTGTATTTTTTGGTAATTCTGGTCAGCATATCAGCGATGTCTTTTTGCGATCGCTCCCGGTCTTCAGGATTAACCAATCCCATCCTTACAAAACCGGAATTTACCGAACCGGAACCTCCAAACCCAGGTGAGGTAATGGTGATGTTCACGTTTTTCTCTGGAACAGAATCAATAACCAGCTGATTCAGTTTCATGATAAACTGATCAGTATAGGCAAAAGATGAGCCTTCGGGTGTGGTTGCACTGATGTTAATGGCACTTCTGTCATCATAAGGCGCAGTTTCTTTAGGTAGCAGTTTCCAGAATAGAAAAATCAGTCCCATACAAACCACAATAATGGGAATGGAAAGCCATCGGCGATCTAAGAATTTATTCAGGTTTGATGCATATGAATCATTTAACTTAACAAAATAAGGCTCCGTCCAATTGTAGAATCTGGAAGGCTTATGTCCGCCCGGTTTCATTAAATAAGCATTTAACATTGGGGTAAGGGTAAGCGATACGAATGCCGAAATTAAAACAGCTGCGCCAATTACCACGCCAAATTCACGGAACAATCGCCCTACAAAGCCTTGTAAAAAGATTACTGGTAAAAATACCGCTGCCAGGGTAATGGAAATGGAAATTACTGCAAAGAAAATTTCATTTGAGCCTTTAATCGCCGCTTCAAAAGGCGACATGCCTTCTTCAACTTTCTTAAAAATATTTTCGGTCACTACAATACCATCATCAACCACCAGCCCCGTGGCCAGCACAATAGCCAGTAAGCTTAAAACATTGATGGAAAAGCCGAAGGCATACATAATAAAGAAGGTAAAAACCAATGATACCGGGATATCAATGAGTGGCCGGAAAGCAATGGCCCAGTCTCTGAAAAACAGATAGATGATCAGAATTACCAGTACGAGTGATAAACCAATCGTTTCGGCAACTTCGGTTACCGAACGTTTGATGAAAAGCGTATTATCCAGGGCAACTTTTAGTTTAATATCCTGGGGAATATCAGCTTTTAACTTATCAAACCGTTTGTAAAATTCTTTGCTGATGTCAAGATAATTGGCGCCGGGTTGAGGGATAATGGCTACTGCGACCATGGGCTTGCCGGATTCCCTTAAAATGGTTTCTTCATTTTCCGGACCCAAAACAGCATAACCCACATCTTTTAATTTGACGACCTGGTTACTGTCTGATTTTAAAATCAGGTTGTTGAACTGGTTTTCATCGGTTAACTTCCCAAGCGTCTTAACCGTTAATTCTGTGGTGGCACCGGTAATTTTTCCTGAAGGTAATTCTACATTTTCATTATCTAATGCCGTTACAATATCCTGTGAAGTTAAACCATATGCGCTGAGTTTGTTGGGGTCCATCCAGATTCGCATGGCGTATTTCCGCTGGCCCTGAATCTGCACACTACTTACGCCCGGAATGGTTTGAATCCGATCGGCAATTACATTTTCGGCAAAATCACTCAATTCCAGCGTATTTCTTTTGTCGCTTTGAATGGTCATGGATAAAATCGGATCGGAGTTTGCATCTGCTTTGCTTACCACAGGTAAACCGTCAATGTCTTTTGGCAACGTTCTGCCGGCCTGCGAAACTTTATCCCGGACATCATTCGCTGCCTCTTCAATATTCTTATCCAAGTTAAACTCAATGGTGATATTACTGGTACCCTGATTACTGGAAGAGGAGATATTCCGGATCCCATCAATGGAATTGATGGATTTTTCTAAAGGTTCTGTAATCTGCGATTCAATAATATCGGAATTGGCACCGGGGTAAGAAGTTCTCACTGATACAACTGTTGGGTCAATGGAAGGATATTCCCTTACACCCAGGAAGGTATAGCCGATAATGCCGAAAAGCACAATCAGCAAGTTCATTACGATAGCCAGTACAGGCCTCTTTATACTCGTGGTAGAAATACTCATATCTATTGTTTAACCAGATGAACTTTTACCGGTGCATCTTGCTTTAGTGCCATTGAACCGGTGGTCAGTACGGTATCACCAACATTTAAACCTGATGTTATGACTATATTTTCATCAGTACGCGTCCCTGCTTCTACTTTTACCTCCTTCGCCTTGCCATTTTTCTGGATATATACAATCTTTCCCTTTAAAACCGGTACAACAGCCTGGTTAGGAATCAGGATTGCATTTTGCAAGGTATTTAAGGCCAGTTTGATTTTGGCGAAAGATCCGGGCAATAAAGCATTATCGGCATTTGGTGCCAAAGCCCTGATTTGTAAAGTTCTGGTGGCAGCATTAATTCCGGGCTCTATGGCATACACTTTTCCGGTATTTTCCTTAGCTGATCCATCAGTAGTAAAGGTAATGGTTGAACCGGATTTGATTTGACCGGCATATTTCTCCGGAATGGAAAAGGTAATTTTAATGGGATTGGTACTCACCAGATTGGCTATTACGGTTGATGGCGTGATATAAGTGCCCTCAGAGATGCTGCGCAAACCGATTCTTCCGGAAAATGGGGCCCGGATGGTGGCTTTCGCCAGCTGAGCCCTAACCAATTGTGATTGCGACTGCAACGACCTGGAATCGGCCAGGGAAGTATCATATTCTTCCTGACTGATCGCACCTTTTTCCAATAGCTGTTTAGCCCGGTTCTCATTTGTCCCGGAAAGTTTTTGTTTCGTAATGGCTTCCTGCAACTGTGCCTGGAGATCCCTGTCGTTTATTTTAACCAATACACTGCCCTTAGTTACCTGAGTGCCTTCTTTAAAATAGATGCCTGTTACCAGACCCGAGATTTCACTTTTTAAAACAACAGATTCATTGGCGTCAATGGCGCCAGTTACTTCCAGATCGTTATCAAAAGAGGTTGGTTTTACTATAATTCCGTCAACAACCAGTGCTGGATTTTTAGAATTGCCACTTTTACCGGTTGTACCCGCACCTTTTCCATCTATTTTTTTGTTTGCGTTAACTCTGTAATAAACCAGATAGGCCAAGCCCAGAGCCAAAACAGCATAGATAATATACCTTTTCTTCATGTTTATATTTGTGTAGTACCCCTTAACCTGCACTAATGTTATTTTAATGCCTGCTAATAGAGTGTAAAAATATCCAAATAGTTTAGTCCTAAATTTGTTGTATTAAGGATGTTACTTAGCTTTGAGTATTTATTCCTGAGTCTTCATTCCATCGTCTTTAGTAGACTTGCGACTGCAGACTTTGTACTCAAGACTATCAGCTCATGACTTCAAACTAAAAACTCCCAACAATTTTACACCTCTTCGCCGTTTTTAATTCGAAAAACTAAGCAATAAATATAAATTTGTGGCAAATCACATTAATATGTTTATTAAAAAATCAATTTTAGGTTTAGTTTTATTACTAACATGTATTATGGCAGCGAAGGCGCAGGTAAAAATTGGCTTTGAAGTTTCTTTTAAAGAACCACAGGCACATTATGCAGAAGTTCAGATGAACATCTCTGGTTTGGTTAAAGATTATGTTGATGTTAAAATGCCGGTTTGGACACCAGGATCTTATCTGGTACGTGAATTTGAAAAAAGTGTAGAGGAATTTAAAGCCACTGCATCCGGCAAAGCCGTAAAGGTAGAGAAGGTAAGAAAAAATACCTGGCGCATTTTCTCGGCAAAATCAGCCAATATCAAAATCAACTACCGTGTTTATGCATTTGAAATTTCTGTGCGTACACCATTCATAGATGAATCTCACGCTTTTTTATCGCCGACAGGGATTTTTATGCATCCTGATGGCATGATCAAATCGCCAAGTACAGTAAAGATTATTCCGTTTAATACCTGGAGTAAAGTGTCTACTGGTTTGGAGCCTGTTGCCGGTCAGCAGTTTACTTATAAAGCCACTGACTTTGATATTTTATACGATAGTCCCATTGAAGTAGGCAACCAGGATGTTTTTGAATTTATGGCAGCGGGAGTACGTCACGAGGTAGCCATGTATGGCGGCGGAAACTACGATCAAGAAAAGCTGAAAGTAGATATGGCTAAAATTGTGGAGGAGCCTACTAAAGTTTATGGTGAAAACCCCAACAAACATTATGTTTTTATCGTGCATAATTTTTTAAGGGGCGGCGGCGGCTTGGAGCATTTAAATTCTACCACTTTGGGGGCAAGCAGAAATGCCTATAATACTGAAGCAGGGTATAAAGGTTTCCTTGCCCTGGTGGCGCATGAATATCATCACCTATGGAATGTAAAGCGTTTACGTCCGGTGGCTTTAGGCCCTTTCGATTATGACAATGAAAATTACACCACCAATCTCTGGGTGGCAGAGGGTTTTACCTCTTATTATGAAAATAAATATATGCAAAGGGCTGGCTTTAATGATGGGGCTCAGTTTGTAAATGATCTGGCAGGTGCCGTTGGTACAGTGGTGAATACGCCAGGTGCCAAATACCAGTCGGCAGCATCATCCAGTTATGATGCGTGGATTATTGGCTATCGTCCAAATGAAAATTCAAAGAATAATTCCATATCCTATTACAGTAAAGGTGAGGTCATTGGTATTTTGATGGACCTGGAAATTATTAACGCCACAAAAGGAACCAAAAGTCTTGATGATGTGATGAAAGCTATGTACCTGCAATGCAAAACATTGAAACGTGGCTATACCGATGCAGAATTTAAAGCCATGGTGGAAAAAATTGCAGGAATCAGTTTCACTAATTTCTGGGCAAAGTATGTGAATGGCGTGGATGATGTGGAATATCAGAAATATTTTAAAATGGCTGGGGTAGATGTTACCACCGAAAATGCTACACCAGGTAAACCGGTAAGTGGTGCTTCCGGCCAATTAACCAACAACGGTACTCTTAGTGTTACTTCAGTAACCAGAAATTCGGCAGCCTGGATAAGCGGTTTAAATGTAAATGATGAAATTGTTTCTTTAGATGGTGTTAGTGTTAACGATGCTTTGTCTAACATTAAATTAAGAAGTCCGATGATTTCACTGGAAACCTTGCCACTGGTTTCAAAGAAAAATATAGGTGATGTGCTGAAGCTGAAAGTAATGCGTGATGGTTTGGAAAAAGAAATTGCTTTAACATTAAAGGAAAATCCAAGTGTGCGTTTAAAAGCTACTATTAATGAGCATGCCACATCTGAGCAGAAAGCGGTATTTGCTAAATGGACGGGGAAATAAGTTTGGAGTTGTGAGTTTATCGTCCATAAAAAAGTCCTGCAAGAAATGAATCTAGCAGGACTTTTTTATGAAATCATTTTCTAGAAAGTAAAACGAACGCCTAAGCCTACATCACCGCTATAAAAATCTGTATCAGGTGTTAATTGTAAAGTAGGAACCCAATCCAAAGATAAATTGATTGGAGCACCTCTGAATTTATAATCTAAACCTAAAACACCGTTTAATCCTAAATAAACATCGCTATCAAAGCCCTTTACTTTGTATGAACCAATGGTACCACCACCACCATAATACCAGGTAAGGCCATCAGCACCATTAATTGGATTGTAAACTTCATACAAACCAGTTAATCTTAAATAGTCTACGCCCTTTGAGCTTCTGAAATTACCAATTAACTCCAACATAGCACCTTTATTCAGGCCAGTTTTAAAACTCACACCATTAGCTGTTCCAAAACGACCACCGATTGCGTTTTTGTAATTTTGTGCTTTAACCGTTGTTGTTGTAACAGCAAATAAAGCAATGCATCCTAAAATTGTAAATAACTTCTTCATAAACGAGCTTTTTTAAATTAATATTTTTTTAATTACGATCTGCCTAACAACTTTAATGCCGATTATGTTTTGAGGGTAAAAAAATTAATGTTAAAAAACAATGCTTGCATAGTAATTATGGAATTCTTAAGTTTAGTCAAATATTTCAGGTAATGAGCTTTGTGCTGGTTTTCCGGCTTTAGGCTAAATTATTTGACAAGAAACATATACAGATGTGAGGTCTTTTATGTTGATTTTTTTAACTTAACCAAATATATTGATGATATGGCTGCAGAAATTAAACGCGTTTTCGATCTATTAAAGTACAGCTTGGAAAAACCTAAGGATGATTTTGTTAGTGGGAAAATTAAAGGGAAATGGGTCAATTATAGTACAGTCGCATTTTGTGAGGCTGTTGACCACCTGAGCCGCGGATTAATCAGCGTGGGAATGGCTAAAGAAAGCAGGGTTGCAGTCATGTCACATAACCGCCCGGAATGGAATATCACTGATTTTGCCATTAATCAAATTGGTGCTTATCAGATTCCGCTTTATCCAACCCTGGCCGAACATGATATTCAGTTTATCTTAAAGGATGCAGAAGTTTCTATCATTTTTATTGCTGATCAGGAATTATATGAGAAGATCAAACCTTGTGTCAATGAGGTAAATCCGGATATCAAAATTTATAGTTTTAATGAAGTTGAAGGTGTAGAAAACTGGAAAGTATTAACTGATCTGGGTAAATCTGCCATCGATATTGATCTGGATGAATACCGTAATAAAGTTGAACCGGAAGATATTCTGACCCTGATTTATACCTCCGGCACCACCGGCACACCTAAAGGCGTGATGTTAACGCACAATAACCTGGTGTCGAATTTTGTGAATTCATTGGTGGTGATGCCGAATGGCGTAGAAAAAGGATTAAGCTTCTTACCCCTGTCGCACATTTTTGAGCGGATGATTATTTATCTGTACCTGTATAACCATACCGCAGTTTATTATGCTGAAAGTATGGAAACCATTGTAGCCGATATTCAGCATGTTAAGCCTAATGCGTTTTCTACCGTGCCACGCTTATTGGAAAAGGTATATGATAAGATCATGGAAAAGGGTAAAGCCCTGACAGGTATTAAAAGAGGAATCTTTTTTTGGTCTGTGGCTTTGGCTGAACAATATACTATTGATGCCGGAGCCTGGTATAACTTTAAATTAAGTATTGCCAGAAAACTGGTGTTTAAGAAATGGCAGGAAGCTTTGGGTGGAGAAATCGTAGTGATTGTATCCGGTGGAGCTGCTTTAAACCCACGTCTGGCCCGGATATTCTGGGCCGCCGGGATGCCTGTCTTTGAAGGCTATGGCTTAACGGAAACCTCTCCTGTAATTACGGTAAACCGCTTTGGTGGTACCATGTTTGGAACCGTGGGTGAGGTCATTACCGGCGTGGAAGTTAAAATTGCGCCAGATGGTGAAGTGTTAACAAAAGGCCATCAGGTGATGAAAGGTTATTATAAACGTCCCGATTTAACGAATGAAGCGCTTGACCAGGATGGATGGTTCCATACCGGTGATATCGGAGAATTGGTAGAGGGTAGATTTCTAAAGATTACTGACCGCAAGAAAGAAATGTTTAAAACCGCAGGTGGGAAGTATGTTGCCCCGCAAATGCTGGAAAATAAATATAAAGAATCTATTTTTATTGAACAGATTATGGTTTTAGGTGAAAATAGAAAATTCCCCTCAGCTTTGGTTGTCCCTAATTTTGAAACCTTAAAATCATGGGCAAATAAGAAAGGCATTGCCTTTACAAATCCGGAAGATCTTATCAGAAATGAGCAGGTTTTAACAAAATACAATGAAGTAATCGAAGCATCAAATGTTTCTTTTGGTAAATGGGAACAGGTAAAAAGATTTGCTTTATTACCGAAAGAATGGAGCATTGATGGTGGCGAACTTACACCAAAATTAAGTTTGAAGAGAAAAGTAATTACAGAAAAGAATATAGATATCATCGAAAAAATATATAAGGATGCAGAAAACTATAAAGCCCCACATTAAGGTATTATCAGTTTTTATCATCATTACCACTATCATTTCGGGTTGTGTAACCGGGCAGCTTGGTAAAAATAACAGTGGCGAATATAAAAACGGAATGGTGGTTTCAGCCCATCCGGAGGCCTCTCAGGTAGGTGTTGATATTTTAAAGAAAGGTGGCAATGCCATAGATGCTGCAGTGGCCGTTCAGTTTGCATTAGCCGTAGTGTACCCAAATGCAGGTAATATCGGTGGCGGAGGTTTTATGGTGTACCGCTCTGCCAAAGGTGAAACTAATACCCTTGATTTCAGGGAAAAGGCTGCGGCAGGAGCAAGCAGGGATATGTATCTGGATCCATCGGGAGAGCCAATTATAGATAAAAGCTTGTACGGACATCTTGCTGCCGGTGTTCCCGGATCGGTAGACGGGATGGTAGAAGCCCATCAAAAATATGGACATTTAACCTGGGCACAGGTAGTTCAGCCAGCCATACAACTCGCGCAGAATGGTTTTAACATTACAAAAAGGCAAGCAGCAGAATTAAACGGCCTGCATCAGAAATTAATGATGTTTAATCCGAATGGAACTGCTCTCGTAAATTTAGAAAGTACCTGGAAGGAAAATGATTTGCTGGTACAAACCGAACTGGCCAATACACTGAAACTGATTCAGGAAAAAGGACGTGCCGGTTTTTATGAAGGGCCTGTGGCCGATGCTATTGTAGCCGAAATGCAAAGTGGGAAAGGCTTGATCACCAAAGAAGACTTACTGCATTATCATGCCAAATGGCGCAAACCGATTACAGGTGATTACCGGGGCTATAAAATCATCACCATGCCACCCGTTTCGAGCGGAGGTATTGCCCTGGTACAATTACTGGAAAGTGTAGCGCCGTTTCCACTTAAAAGATGGGGGCATAATCAAGATTCAACCGTTCAGGTAATGGTTGAAGCAGAACGGAGGGTTTATGCCGATCGTGCAACACATCTTGGTGATCCGGATTTTTATCAGGTGCCGCAAAATCAGCTCCTCAGTCCCGAGTATAATAGAAAACGAATGGCCAACTTTAGCTGGGCCGCTGCCACACCAAGTAGCCAGGTTCTGGCTGGAAAAATAAATGGGACTGAACATGAAGAAACAACTCATTTTTCCATCGCAGATCATGATGGAAATGCAGTATCCGTTACCACCACGCTTAATGGTTCTTATGGTTCACTGGTTGCTGTAAAAGGTGGTGGATTTCTGCTAAACAATGAAATGGACGATTTTTCAGTCAAACCAGGGGCACCGAATATGTACGGACTGATCGGTGGAGAGGCCAATGCCATTGCGCCAGATAAAAGGATGTTAAGTTCGATGACACCAGCTATTGTAGAGAAAAATGGAAATTTATTTATGGTGGTGGGTACACCGGGTGGGTCAACCATTATCACCTCCGTTTTTCAAACCATTATTAATGTGATTGATTTTGACATGAATATGCAACAGGCTGTTTCAGCCAGGAAATTTCATCATCAATGGTTACCGGATGAAGTTTATGCAGAAAAAGATGCCATGGATAGCCTGTTGATGGAAAAACTAAAAGCCAAAGGTTATAAGTTGGTACCCCGTGGGCCGATTGGAAGGGTAGATGCCATTTTAAGAACCAAAAACGGAAGCTATCAGGGGGGAGCCGATCCCCGTGGAGATGATCAGGCCATTGGGTATTAAGCATTAAAAATATTATTAATTTTTTAAAACAATATTTTTGGTATGGCAATTGCTATTTAAGGGAAACGCTTACAAATTAAAATATCGAACATGAAATTAAATCTATTTAAATCTTTACCGGTAGCATTGGCCGGTTTGTTCATTGGAACTGCTGCTTCGGCACAGGAACCAGTTACCTCAACTACACCTTTCAGAACTTGGTCTGTTGGTGTTAATGCAGGTGCTTTAACGCCACTTTCTCCGCTAGGTGGTAAAAATGATTTTAGCAATAACAAAACGAGTTTTGGTTATGGTCTTTACATTAAGAAACAATTTACACCTTATTTCTCTTTACGTTTAGACGGGGTAAGAGGTAAATTAAAAGGCGATAATACTGAAGCTTATGACAGTGGTGTAACAAATAACTCTTCGGTTTCAGCTTTTGATACGCAATTAGAATATTCGGGTAGTTTAAATGCTGTTGTTAACTTGTTTAACATCGATATGTTTAAGAAAGAGAATGCTTTGCAACTTTATACATCTGTTGGAGCGGGCTTGGCTGGTTACAAACCAACAATTACAACAGCAGCTGGTACTTCATTGTATGCAGGTGATAAAACAATTAGCGAATTAATTATCCCGGTAGGCATTGGTGCTAAATTTAAAATCTCAGATGCTGTAAACTTCGATTTAGGTTGGACAATCAACTTTGTTGATGGCGATAACTTAGATGGTTATTACAGAGGAAGCAATGATAAATATAACTATGCTTATGCTGGTTTAGAATTTGCTTTGGGAAGTGGAAAACAATTGGCTTTCCACAATCCGGTTGCTTTAACTTATGATGAGGCATTAAAAGCAAAACAAACTGCTGATGCATTAAAAGGTGATCTTGATGCTCAAAAAGCTGAAAATGCAAAATTGCGTTCAGATATGGCTGACATCTTAAAAGATTCAGACGGTGACGGTGTTGCTGATAAATTGGATAAATGTCCTGATACACCATCAGGAACAGTGGTTGATGGTTCAGGTTGTCCGTTAGTGGCTCCAAAACCTCAGGTAACAGTAATCACTGAAGAAGATCGTAAAGTGGTGAGTGAAGCCATTAAAAACTTAGAGTTTGATTTAGGTAAAGCAACTATCCGTTCTAAATCTTATGCTTCATTAAACAAGGTTGCTGCATTATTGGTGCAGAAAAACTTTAGCTTAAAATTAGCTGGTCACACAGATAACACTGGTTCAAAAGAATTAAACTTACGTTTATCTAAAGAAAGAGCTGAATCTGTAAAAGCTTACTTAGTATCTCAAGGTGCAAATGCATCACGTATTGAGGCTACAGGTTATGGAATGGGTCAGCCAATTGCAACGAATAAAACTGCAGCTGGTCGTCAAAAAAACCGTCGTGTAGAATTTACATTATACTAGTTAATAGTTAAAATAAATTTAAGGCCTCCGATAAAAATCGGAGGCCTTTTTTATGCCATAACATTTTATGGTTCATTAAAAATGGATGACTAATGAATCAATGTGATTGTTTTTTTAATGTTATTCAGGTCACTCATGCTGAAATTTGGCGATTGAAAGGAAAACATCTGGTAAATCAGTAATCCGTCTCTGCTATCATAAATACTGATGATTTTATCATTCGAACGTTTCGTGTAAACCAGGTATTTAATGTTTGAATCTTTATTCAGAATTAAACTATCCAGTATGGCGTTCGATACGAATTTGATTTTATAACGGTATGGTGCTTCAGTAGCTATGTCTTGTACCGGAGCAACAGGCTGGGCTGAGAAAACCTCCCTGATATATTCAGGAAGGTATAAGGTTTCATTTACCAGTTCAGGAAGTCTTACTTTATTATAGAACTGATAATCCAGTCCGCGTGTCTGGTTGGATAATAGTCCATCATTAATCTGTTTTAAATAGCCCGATAGCATACCCGGAGACCAGTTTAAGAAAACAGCCTGATTATAAAGTAAATTCAGCTGTTTCGATTTTGCAGCTCTTTTTGAATTGGACTGCTCAATAAGCGACATTTGTAAGCTGGTCAGTACATCCGGAAAAAGGGTAACCGTAGCCAGCGTGGTTTCTGCAAATTGCTTCGGGTTTTCGGATGGTGAAATCACCTTTAGTGCATAAACCAGGTTCAAATTTTTAAGGGTGTCAATTTGTTCGCTATAGCTGTCTAAATAAAAAAAAGAATAATCCGTTGAGCGCTGATAGCCCGCCAGTTCTTCTGGTTTAATAATTTTATAGGGTGTAATGGTCCAGGATTTTTTTATGGCTTCCTCAAATTTTTCAACAGATTTATATCCGGAATAAGGTAAAGTAAATAGTGTAGTTGTTTTCTTTAATTTTTCTATCTTATCCAGTATTGTTGCCTCATTTCCAAAATATGATGTTTGCGCCAGACATGAAAAAGCAGGCAGCATCAATAAATGGATGATCAGATTTTTTTTCGTAAAAAGCATCGTTATGAAGGTTTGATTTGTATCCGTCTATTATAAGCATCTTTTAACAATTATTTTAAAATTTTCTATTGCAATAATAAAATACATTCATTAGCTTTGTTATGCAAGCATAATAAATTATTGAAATGAAACAACAGCAAACTATTGATTACCATGTGAAATTTGCATGGCAAAATATGTTTAACAAGTATAATCAGATGGCTTCCAGTTTTGGAATTACTCAGGCTATTGGTTATATGCTGATCAATATCAATGATGAAGAAGGTACTGCTGTTTCTAACCTCGCAGGGTTGCTTGGCGTAAAGGCAACCAGCCTGTCGCGGATGCTAAACAACATGGAAGATGCCAGCCTGATTTACAGAGAAACTTCTGTTGGTGATAAACGTTCGGTAAAAGTTTTTCTGACTGATTTTGGTAAAGAAAAGAAACACTTGGCTAAGGGGGTTGTTAGAAAATTTAATGAATATCTCGATGAACATTTTTCTAAAAAGGAAAAAGAGACTTTCATTAATCTGTTGATAAAATTAAATGATATAACTGTAGCATATACTGTTGATTAATAATTATGAAACGAAGCATAAATAAAGTTGCTGTTCTGGGTTCAGGAATCATGGGTTCGCGGATTGCATGCCATTTTGCCAATATTGGTGTAGAAGTTTTGCTTTTAGATATTGCCCCGAAAGAACTGTTACCAGAAGAACAGGCAAAAGGATTAACTTTAGATAAACCGGCTGTTAAAAACCGGATTGTAAATACAGCCTTGCAAACGGCTGTCAAAACAAATCCATCACCAGTTTACACTAAAAAGGCACTGAATAAAATTAAAACTGGAAATTTTGATGATGATATGTCGAAAATTGCCGGCTTTGATTGGGTAATTGAGGTGGTGGTAGAAAATCTAGATATTAAGAAAAAGGTTTTCGAGCAGGTAGAACAATTTCGTAAACCTGGCACTTTAATCACTTCTAATACTTCAGGCATTCCTATTCACTTAATGGCTGAGGGCAGAAGTGAAGATTTTAAAGCGCATTTCTGCGGTACACATTTTTTTAATCCACCCCGCTACTTAAAATTACTGGAGGTGATTCCAACGCCATATACCAAACCGGAAATTGTTGATTTTCTGATGCATTATGGCGATAAGTTTTTAGGTAAAACAACTGTTTTATGTAAAGATACGCCTGCATTTATTGCCAACCGCGTAGGGGTTTATTCCATTATGGCTTTACTCCACCTGGTTGAAAAGCTGGACTTAACGGTAGAAGAGGTTGATAAATTTACAGGTCCGGCTTTGGGCAGACCAAAATCGGCCACCTTCCGTACATCGGATGTGGTGGGGTTGGATACCATGATTAAAGTAGCCAAAGGACTCTATGATAATTGTCCGGATGATAAAGCCCACGAATTATTTAAACTTCCTGCCTACGTGCAGAAAATGGAAGAGAACAAATGGCTGGGCGATAAAACCAAACAAGGTTTTTATAAGAAAACAAAAACGGCTGAAGGCAAAACAGAAATCCTCGCACTGGACTTAAAAACATTAGAATACAAACCTCAGCAAAAGGTTAAATCAGCTACGCTGGAGATGACCAAACCTGTTGAAAATCTTCCCGAACGCATGAAGATTTTTGCTAAGGGGAAAGATAAGGCAGGTGAGTTATTCCGCCATTCTTCTTTTGGTTTATTTGAATATGTGTCTGATCGGATTCCGGAAATCTCTGATGAGTTGTATCGCATTGATGATGCCATGCGTGCGGGTTTCGGCTGGGAATTGGGGCCATTTGAACTTTGGGATGCTGTTGGCGTAAAAGAAGGTGTAGAAGGCATGGAGCAATATGGGAACAAAGCTGCGGCCTGGGTGCATGAAATGCTTGATGCAGGCAATACTTCCTTTTATAAAGTGGAAGCGGGTATCAAAAAGTATTATGATATTCCAACCAAATCTTATAAAGCCCTGCCTGGAACGGATGAGTTTATTATCCTGGATAACATCCGTGAAAATAAAACCCTTTGGAAAAACTCCGGTGTTTCCATCATCGATTTAGGGGATGGCATTTTGAATGTAGAGTTCCACACCAAAATGAATACCATTGGGGGCGATGTAATTTCAGGTATTAACAAAGCTATTGATATGGCTGAAAAAGACTATCGTGGTTTAGTAATCGGTAATGATGGTGCAAATTTCTCTGCCGGTGCAAACGTGGGCATGATCTTTATGATGGCGGTAGAGCAGGAGTGGGATGAACTGAATATGGCCATTCGCATGTTTCAGAATACGTCTATGCGCATCCGTTATTCCGCTATCCCGGTAGTGGTGGCACCGCATAACTTAACACTTGGCGGTGGCTGCGAGTTCAGCTTACATGCAGATCATGTTCAGTTATCCGCAGAAACTTATATGGGATTAGTAGAATTTGGTGTAGGCGTGATCCCTGGAGGAGGCGGTACAAAAGAATTTGCTTTACGTGCATCTGATGAATATAAAGATGATCAGATTGTCCAGAATGCTTTAAAAGAACGCTTCTTAACTATTGGAATGGCAAAAGTATCCACTTCAGGATATGAAGCTTATGAACTAGGGTATTTGCAAAAGGATAAATTTTCCATTTCGATGAACCGCAACCGTTTACTGGCCGATGCAAAAGCGAAAGCCATTGAACTGGCCGATGCCGGGTATACCAAACCCGTTCAAAGAACGGATATTAAAGTGCTTGGAAAGCAAGGCTTAGGGATTGTTTATGCCGGTGCAAATAGTATGTACGCCGGACATTACATTTCTGAGCATGATAAAAAAATCTCCGAAAAATTAGGTTACGTGATGTGTGGCGGGGATCTTTCATCGCCTACAGAGGTAAGTGAACAGTATTTACTGGATTTGGAAAGAGAAGCTTTTTTATCATTGGCGGGAGAACGGAAATCATTGGAAAGAATTCAATCTATTATAACCAAAGGCAAGCCGTTGAGGAATTAAAAAGATAAAGGAGTAAAGAGCCAGGAACAAGGAACAAAGGAGAAGAGCATAGTAAAATGCATAATTTTAGGCAACTGCAGATTTGGAAAGAAGGCATGGCGATTACCAAAGCAACCTATTTGGTCATCAATAATATGCCTGCAACAGAAAAATTTGGTTTAATATCACAGATTTCCAGATGTGTTGTTTCTGTTCCCTCCAATATTGCGGAAGGCTCTTCCAGATCTTCAAATAAAGAATTTTCACATTTTTTATCAGTTGCTCTGGGTTCGTTATTTGAACTTGAAACACAGGTACTGCTATGTGTTGATTTAGGTTTTCTTGTTTTGGAAAACACTGAACAATTAATAAAAGATATTATTCAGTTACAAAAGAAAATATCGACGTTTAAAAAATCACTTATATAATGAAACAGGTTAAGGAATGATGTCTTTATTCTTTGTTCCTTAATCTTTAATCCTAATAAAATGGAAGCATATATTATAGCCGGATATCGTACAGCAGTGGGTAAAGCTCCACGCGGCGTATTCCGTTTTACAAGAGCAGATGATCTCGCTGCAGAAGTGATCAGGGCTTTGGTGGCATCAGTTCCAAATTTAGATAAGGAACAAATTGATGATGTGATTGTAGGGAATGCCACACCAGAAGCTGAACAGGGCTTGAATATTGCCCGGATGATTTCGCTAATGGGTTTAGATACCGATAAAGTTCCCGGGGTTACTGTAAACCGTTATTGCGCATCAGGTTTAGATACCATTGCAACTGCCGTAGCTAAAATTAAGGCAGGAATGGCAGATTGTATCATTGCCGGTGGTGTGGAAGTAATGAGTGGAATGCCATTTGGTGGCTGGAAACTGGTTCCGAATGCGGAAGTAGCGAAAAATAATCCAGACTGGTATTGGGGAATGGGACTAACCGCTGAAGCCGTAGCTAAAGAGTATAATGTAAGCCGTGAAGATCAGGATGCCTTTGCACTTAAATCTCATGAAAAGGCCATCCATGCCATTAAAAACGGACATTTAAAAGATGGAGTGCTGCCCATTACCGTAAATGAAAATTACCTGGATGAAAACCTGAAAAAGAAAACACGATCTTATGTTGTAGATACGGATGAAGGGCCCCGTGCAGATACCACTTTGGAAAAACTGGCAAAATTGAAACCCGTTTTCGATGCTGTGGGTAGTGTAACTGCAGGTAATTCATCTCAAACTTCAGATGGTGCAGCATTTGTTTTAGTGGTGTCTGAAAGGAAAATGAAAGAATTGAATGCAGAGCCGATTGCCAGATTAGTGAGTTATAGCGTAGCAGGTGTGCCACCAAGAATTATGGGTATCGGACCGATTGAAGCAATACCTAAAGCTTTAAAACAGGCCGGTTTAAATCAAAATGAGATTGACCTGATTGAACTGAATGAAGCTTTCTCTTCGCAATCACTGGCCATTATCAGAACACTGGATTTGAATCCGGACATTATTAACGTAAATGGTGGCGCTATTGCTTTGGGCCATCCGCTGGGATGCACCGGAGCAAAACTAACCGTTCAGATGATGAATGAATTGAAACGGCAAAATAAGAAATATGGTATGGTAACCATGTGCGTAGGTACGGGACAGGGTGCAGCAGGTATTTTTGAACTTTTATAGACTTGAGAAGCCAGATATGAGATTTGAGACAGCAAGTGTAATCAAGAAAACTAGAGTCTCAAATCTTATGTCTCCTATCTCACATCTTGAAATATTATGAATTGACTTTGAGTTGAGCTGGTCTCACATCTCAAATCTCATTTCTCAAATCTCATAACAATGGAAACAACTGAAAAAAAAACGATTAAAGGCGGCGAATTCTTGATAAAAGAAACCGTTTATCAGGATGTATTTATCCCTGAAGAATTTGATGAAGAACAACAGATGATTGCGCAAACGTGTCGCGATTTTCTGGAGGCAGAAGTTTATCCGAATTTAGATAAAATCGATAAGCAGGAAGACCCTGAATTAATGCCAGCATTGCTGACTAAAGCGGGTGAATTAGGTATTCTTGGCGTCTCTGTTCCGGAAGAATACGGCGGTTTTGGCAAGAACTTTAACACTTCCATGTTGGTTGCTGATGTGGTTGGTGCCGGTCACTCTTTTGCTGTGGCACTTTCAGCACATACAGGTATCGGAACTTTGCCTATCCTCTATTATGGTAATGAAGAACAAAAAGCGAAATATATTCCGAAATTAGGATCTGGTGAGTGGAAAGCCGCTTATTGCTTAACGGAACCCAATTCAGGATCGGATGCAAATTCCGGTAAAACAAAAGCAAAATTGAGTGATGATGGAAAACATTATACGATAAACGGACAAAAAATGTGGATTACCAATGGTGGTTTTGCAGACATTTTTATTGTTTTTGCCAAGATAGATGATGATAAAAATCTAACCGCATTTATCGTAGAGAAAGATTTCGGTGGCATCACCATGAATCCTGAAGAGCATAAGATGGGAATCAAGGGTTCATCAACCCGCCAGGTTTTCTTTAATGATTGTCCTGTGCCTGTTGAGAACATGCTGAGCGACCGGGAAAATGGGTTCAAAATTGCTGTAAACATTTTAAACATCGGCCGGATTAAGTTATCGGCAGCGGCAATCGGGGCTTCTAAAGCAACATTAAATACAGCTATTAATTACTCGAATGAACGCAGTCAGTTTGGCCGCCCCATTTCAAAATACGGAGCCATTCGCTTCAAAATTGCTGAGATTGCATCAAAATTATATGCCGTTGATGCGGCAAATTACAGGGCCGGACAAAATATAGATGATACTTATGATCAATTGGTTGCCGGGGGAATGGAATCTGGTAAAGCGAGGTTAAAATCAGTAGAGCAGTTTGCGGTTGAATGTGCGATTTTAAAAGTTTGGGGCTCTGAAGCACTGGATTATACAGTTGATGAAGGCGTTCAGATTTATGGTGGGATGGGCTTTAGTGCCGATGCACCAATGGATAGAGCCTATCGCGATGCCCGGATCAACCGGATTTTTGAAGGAACGAATGAAATTAACCGCCTGTTAACGGTTGACATGATGTTGAAGCGGGCCATGAAGGGAGAACTTGATTTGATGGGCCCGGCTACAGCCGTGGCAGCCGAATTAATGAGCATCCCTGATTTCGGCGAAGAAGACACGACTTTATTCGCTGCGGAGAAGAAAGTTTTAGCTAATCTTAAAAAAGCGACTTTAATGGTTGCTGGTGCGGCCGTTCAAAAACTCATGATGACTTTAAGCAAAGAACAGGAAATTCTGATGAATATTGCTGACATGGCAGGCTATGTTTATGTGCTGGAATCTGCTTTGCTTAGAACAGAAAAATTAGTAGCAACCAGGGGCGAGGAAGCCGCAGCTGGTCAGTTAGATTTACTCCGGATTTATATGGTTGAAGCAGTTGATGGTGTAGCTAAAGCAGGTAAAGAAGCACTTTGGGCCTTTGCAGAAGGTGATGAGCAAAGGATGATGTTGGTTGGGCTTCGCAGGTTTACCAAAGTAGAACCTTTCAATGTGAAGGATGCCCGTCAGCGGGTAGCGCAGCAGTTAATCGAAGCCAATAAGTACATCTTTTAGCCATAAAGGTTAAAGTTATGAAGGTTTAAGATTCGGGTGTATGTGCCAGAATCTTAAACCTTTTTTTATGTTCTTTACTTTTGCAAAGTAGTAAAAGGATGATCAATAAAATTAATTGCGAATAGGAATTCGAAAGCCTATTTTTGGAAATGATTAAAATGAAATACTTTACTTTTTTTATGCTGCTTGTTGTTATTGCAATTTCGTCTTGTAAAAAAGATGAAGATACAGATAAGCAGATCACTGATTTTATTGCTAAAAATAATATTCCAGCAACAAAAGATGCCTCTGGTTTATATTATCAAATTATCAAGCCTGGTACAGGAAGCTTTACTTATCCTGCCAATACCCGGATTATCATTAAATATGAAGGCCGGTTGTTAGATGGTAGTGTTTTTGACAATGGAGGAGGAAAAGAGCAAACTTTTGTACTTTCACAATTGATTCAGGGCTGGCAAATCGGCATTCCAAAAATTCAGAAAGGTGGTGAGATCAGGTTGATTATTCCGCCAGGTCTCGGATATGGAGGCAATGCTGCAGGCTCCATTCCAGGGAATTCGGTTCTTGATTTTACCATACAACTTTCCAATACGCAATAAGCTTAAAGGCCAAAAATTGAAAGCTTAAAGACTGAGCGATAAGCAGATTAAAACAGATCCAATGCAAAAAGACAATCAAGACATGCTACACCCTGGTTTAGCGGTGTATTATATGCTCATTTTTCGATAGTGTATTTTCAGTTTAGTCTTTCAACGCCGCTTTTTGTTAAAATTGGTTAAAAATTGTTGCATCCATATTAAAAGCTTATTTTTGCCAATGATGCTTAAATTCAAATATTTAATATTGTTGGTATGCCTTATAGGTTGTTTTGCAGCCTGTAAAAAAAATGAGGCATTCGAAACGTATGATCCCTTACCCCAGTTTGCGGCAGATACCACGGCTATCAGGGCCTTTATCAAGACCAATAATATTCCGGCAATAAAGGATCCGTCGGGCGTTTTTTATCAGGTAATTGAACCGGGAACAGGTAGTGTAGCCTATACTACAAATACTCAGATTACAGCAGATTATGTGGGCAGATTACTGAACGGTACTATATTCGACGCATCTAAAGGCACACCAATTACATTTGCCTTAGGCCGGGTAATCGCCGGATGGCAGATAGGAATTCAAAAAATCCAAAAAGGAGGAAAAATCAGATTGATTATACCTTCCTATTATGCTTATGGAAATAGGGCACAGGGAGCGAGTATCCCTGCAAATGCTATACTCGATTTTAATATCACACTTACAGAAGTTACAAATTAAATGAACAAATTTACCAAACTTGGCCTTTGCTTAGGTTTATTGGCTACAGTACTTTTCAGCGCCTGCAAAAAAGAATACGACTCCATTGAAACGATTGATGGAGCTACTCTTCAATCTTATATCGCTAAAAATAATTTAACAAGTTCCATGATCCAGGATCCTGATAAAACGGGGTTTTATTATCAAGTCATTACAGCCGGAACAGGTTCTAACTTTAGAACGGCAGATTCTGTATTTTATAATTTAACAGTTAAATCTTTAACAAACGGAACAACTTATCTGCAGTCTCCATTAGTTGCTAATTTGAATAATCTTGTTGGTTATACGAACGTTCTAACTAATTCTTCACTGGCTACCTCCACCCATAATGGTAGTTATGATATTCCAGCAATTAGAACTGCAATACTTTCACTTAAACCAGGAGGAGTAGCTCGTATTTTATTGCCGTCGTATTTGGCATTTGGAAAGAATGGTGCCGGAACTATTCCTTCAAATGAATTAATAGACCTCATTGTAACGACCTATCCATATCAAAAGCAAGCATTATTAGATGATAATAGAATTACTACTTATTTAACATCTAAAGGCTTAACTGCAACAAAAGACCCAAGTGGCATCTACTATATTGTGAATACCGTTGGCGCTGGTGATGCGATTGCTGATGTGGAGAAAAGTACTGCCGTGATTAAATATACAGCACGAACTTTAGACGGTACTGTTTTTGATTCGAATTCTGATGGTACTTTTTCAACAGGATTTGCTGAAGCTACTGGAGTGATCCAAGGGTGGAAAACGATTATACCTAAGTTTAAAGTGGGTACAAAATTAAGAATGTTTATACCCTCTGCTTATGCTTATAAAGCAAGAACTGATGTGTCAATTTCACCAAATAGCGTTTTAGATTTCGATATTGAAATCGTAAGCGTTACGAATTAGCCAGGGCTTCCTTAAAAACTTTTAAAACCCTTTCCTATGCAAATCTATGCTCAACTATTGGTTGGGCATTTTTTTTGATTATAAAATAATAGCTCCGATATAAAGATATATCGTATGATTAATTATTTAATAGCTTGCTTTTTATTTGTATGTTTGGGTTAGTAAGGAAAAAAATACAAGATACATATGAAAAAAAACAAAAATTTAGGCTTATTAATACTACTATCATTTAGCATGATTTCGTTGTTCTCCTGTAAAAAGGATGCAAATAGAGAAGATGTAGCTAAAAAAACTTCATCGAACGCAGTTACTGTTGAAAATGGATATTTAAAGTTTAGGGATCAGAAAACTTTCGATTCATTAATTAATATTTTACTAAAAGCAAATGGTACACATCCATTAGTCATTAAAAATTCTGAAGGCTTTAAATCATATAAAGAATTTTATTTAGAGGTTGAAAAGGAATTCTCGAATTTGAATGATGATTTATCATTTAAGAAATTTCAAACAAAATATAGCGGTTTAGTAGAAATAAAAGCTGATAGCTCAATTAGCTATAAATTTGGTACACCACTTTCGGCTTTGTTTACGAATATTAATGGTGAAGTTAAGATAGGAGATATGATGATTGTATATAACAAAAAAGGGAAGATAATATCATATGTTGGGCAAAAAAAATCAGAACTTGAACTTGAGAATATTAAAAAGACAGATAGTTCAAAAAATATTTATGTACAAAATCTATCAATTAAGAATAGAATATTAGCTGGTACACCAGTAAATGGACCTACATCTACTTCAGTTATCTCTTCTCAACTGTATTACAATGAAGATGGTAAAAGAAGATTATTTGTTGATTTATGGGCTGACTCTACACCAAGAACAGATTCGGAAACAAACAATAATATTACCCCAATCATAAGATATTATTTTACTTCAAGACAAGAACTAAAAAGAACATTTGGAGGTTGGAGAACAAACGAAACTGACTATTATTTCAGCAATCTAAACTATAATTATTCTATAGCTAATCCACCAATGCTAACCGAAAATATTAATTTTAACTTACCCTACTACAGCGTTGGGAGCGCGACTGGACCAATTATTGTTGATTTGGGATCAAAAGTAGGCTATTTAATGAGTACACTAAAGGGGGCAGGTCGTTTTTATTCAGGTGGTGTACCTAATGCACCTTTATTTTCTATCAATTAAAAATAGTGAATTAAAACTCTTTGTTTTACTGCAGCAAGTATACTAATTATTCAACATTTACAGTTAATTTAACGCCTCTTTAAAAACTTTTAAAACCCTTTCCCTTGCAAATTTATGCTCAACTATTGGTTGGGCATATTTTTTGGTATCAAATTCTGGCACCCACTTCTTGATATATTCAAATTTAGGATCGAAACGCTTGGTTTGTAGTTCAGGATTAAAGACTCTGAAATAAGGTGCTGCATCATTACCGGAGCCTGCTGCCCATTGCCAGCCACCCACATTACTCGCCATTTCATAATCCAATAGTTTACCTGCAAAATAAGCTTCTCCCCATCGCCAGTCAATCAGCAAGTGTTTGGAGAGAAAGCTTGCGGTTACCATGCGCACCCGGTTGTGCATCCAGCCGATTGTATTAAGTTGCCTCATCCCCGCATCAACAATTGGATATCCTGTATTTCCTTCACACCAGGCTTTAAATTCCTCTTCATTGTTGCGCCATTTTATTTTATCGTATTGTTTTTTAAAAGAATCATGAGCCGAATAAGGGAAATGCCACAAAATCATCATGTAAAACTCGCGCCAGGCCAGTTCTGATAACCAGACATTGGATTTTGCAGCTACGGCATCTTTAACCAATTTGCGAATGCTGATGGTTCCAAAGCGCAAATGTAAGCCAATACGGGTAGTTCCGGCGATAGCCGGATAATCCCGCTTTTTGGCATAATCATCCAGTTTACTTTTATATTCAATTTTCGGGAATTGCAGCTTACTTTTTTCAAAACCCATTTCCTTCAGGCTGGGTAAAGGCAGGTGTTTGGTTTCCAGCAGGTTTTTAATATATTTTTTAGTGGGATAGGCTTTTGTGTAAAATTCATTCAGTTTGGCTTGCCACTGTTTATAAAATGGCGTGAAGACTGTATAGGGTGTTTGATCTGCTTTTAAAATCTCACCCTTTTCAAAAATCACCTGATCTTTATAAGTCTTAAATTCAATATTTTCACTCCTTAAAAACTCCGCCATGTTATCATCCCGCTCGCGGGCATATGGTTCATAATCATGGTTGGTGTATACTTCAGCAACATCATATTCTTTTAATACCTCCGGCCATACTTTTTCAGGCTTGCCATATTTCACCAATACATCCGATCCTTGTTTTTGAAGTGTGGTCTTTAAATCTTCAATAGTCTGATAAATAAAGGTAATCCGGGCGTCATCCTTTGCCAGTTGATCTAAAATATTTTGATCAAAAATGAAAAGTGGCAGAACCGCATGGGCGCCTTTCAGCGCATGGTATAAAGCGGCATTATCTTCCAGGCGTAAATCACGGCGGAACCAAAAAATACTAATTGTTTTCTTCATCTATTTGAAATTATGCTATCGGCTTTTTTTAGGCTATTTATGTTGGTATAGATTTGCCAATGCATCATCTAAATGGGTAAATTTAAATTTAAATCCTGCATCTAAAATTTTCTGTGCAGCGGTATTGTTGCTCATCATTACGGCTTCTGTACGCTCACCCATTAATAATTCTATTGCTTTTCTTGGAACTTTAACCGGCCAGAATGGCCGATGTAAATGCTTGGCAATCGCTTTGGTTAATCCTTCATTGGTAACCGGAAACGGGGCACAGGCATTATAGCTGCTTTCCATGTTGAAGTTTTCCAATGCATAAACATACATTGCTACCATATCATCAATATGCAGCCAGGGTGTCCACTGTTTGCCGGTTCCTAAGGCAGCACCTGCAAATAAACGCACAGGTTTGTCAAGCTGAGGTAAAGCACCGCCTTTGGTACTGAAAACAATACCTGTACGAAGTTTTACAATGCGTAAACTCAGTTTTTTACCTTCATCTACAGCATCTTCCCACAGTTTACAACATTCTGCCAGGAAGCCGTAACCATTCTGACTTTCTTCAGTTAAAATCTCATCGCCACAATCTCCGTAAAAACCAACAGCTGATGCGGAGATAAAAGATTTTATTTGATGGTCAGGATTAGACTGTATAGCCTTATATATTAATTGAGTTGATTTTACCCGACTATCAATAATTTGTTTTTTTCGTTCTTTGGTCCATTTTTTCTCGGCTACCGGTTCTCCTGCTAAATGGATAATGGCATCAACACCAGTTAAGCATTGGGTATCAATTTCTCCTTTGTATACATCCCAGGTAAAATTATTTGGATCATCACTTTCTTTACGGGATAGTGTATTGACCTCATAACCCTGCGCTAACAGGTGTTTTTTGAGTGCAGTTCCTACAAGTCCGGTAGCGCCTGTAATCAGAATCTTTTTTGCCATGGTTTTAAAACACCAAACATGCGAAAGGGTTTTTTTTAAGGCTAAAGACTAAAAGTTACAAACCAGCAATAACTTTATTTTTTGGAGCTTTCACCGTATAGCTTAACTTAATGGTTTTGGTTTCATTGGGTGCAATTTTTAACTGCCAGGTAAGTAATCCGGTTTCCTTATTTACTTCAGCTCCTGAACTATCCAATAATTCAATTTCAATATCACTTTCGGTTGATAAGGGGTATTGATCTTTTAATGATAAATCAATCGCTTCTTTTTTGGTATTTCTGATTTTGATGAGATAGGTAAACAACTGCTTTTTGTTAGACCCGATAAATTTAGTGCTGCTAAAATCTTCCTGCTTCTCTTTCGTGATGATAATTTTTTTGTCCTTACCCATGCTCAGGCTTAGCGTATCCTGAATATTTGCAGGGTTAATGTAAGATTTTCCGGTATAAGTGCCTTCAAAAATAATATTGGCATTTCCAGCCTGGAGATTTAATTTTTCCCAGTTAACCACGTCAGCCAGTAAGTAGGCATCAGTACTTAGTTTTGGTGCGGCATAATATTTATACCTCGCTGGTACTTCATATTCTTTAAATGAAACTGTATGTGGTTTATGATCACTGTTGACATCATAAGGAATATCAATATCAAACGTTACACCCAGTTGAGTTTCATTCACGGATGTATAGTTGTTTACGGTGGAAGGTGCGGGCATGGCTTGTTTTGCTAAAGAATTAGATCCCCTTACCACAATTTCATGAAGGCTATTATCGGCAACTTCTAAACCTGCTGCTCTACCCATTAATGCTTTTTGCGTTTGAGTGTAAGTAGATACAAACCAGGGGTTTAAAGTTGGTGCAGTAATATTATAATTCGGGTTTCCGGTGGATAAAGAAAGTTTCACTTTTTTCCAGTTTAAACCTGTGTTTTGGGTAATTGCGGCTTTATAAACGATACCCAGCGGTTTAGCTGTGCTGGTGGATTTAATATCGTAACTGGCTAACCAACTTGCATTTGGTGTAATATACGATATGTTATAATTGGCATCTGTATTGGTTTTCGCCATAAGTTGCAAAACCAACTGACCAAGCTGCTGGTCTGGATTATTTCTTAAAGCGGCAATCTGTTGCTGTAAAGCATCTAGTTTTTGGCTTTGTTTTTCTTCGGTAACGCTCAGGGTAGCTATTGCATTCCTCACTTCAGCATTTTTAGCTCTGTAATATTCTGCCAGTTTCATCAATTCAGTCACATTGGTTCCCGAAGCCGTGCCGCCTGATTTTCTGTTTTCATCCAATAAAGCCAATGTTTGCTCTTCAATGGTTTTTGAATTTTTCGTCTTCATTAATGCCGCACTGATTAATTTTACACTATCACTTAATAACTTAACTGTGGGATTTGCAGCATCAGTGTTCAGGAAATCTCGGTTAAACTGAACGGATAAAATGGTTACACCTGAAGAAACACCTACCTGAATAGAATTTTCATTCACCCGCCCGGAGATGTTATTGATCACGATTTCGGATGTTCCGGAAGGAAGATTAATTGTTCCGGAGTGTGTAAGTTGTGCCCCGTTATTGTAAACCGTTACACTTTCTAAATTGGCTTTGGTTTTAATTTGTTGCTGCGCAAAAACACTTAATGGCAATAACAGGGTGATTAAAATTCGTTTCATTTTTCAGGTTTATGGGTGTGTATAATTCAATATTTAAATTGAAGATGAGTAATTTGCCTATATTCCATAACTGTGTATGTATATTGTTTACTGTGTGTAAAGAATTTGGCAGGTTTTTGATGCCAGAAAAAAATAAGATAAATTTGTGTTCGTCCGCTTAATTTCATTTCCAATAAAAGATGTCCAAAAAAATTTTAGTATGGTTTAGAAATGATCTTCGTTTGCATGATAATGAATTGCTGGTGGAGGCAATTGCTAAGTCAGATTCAATTTTACCTGTTTATATTTTAGATCCCCGTCAGTTCGGAGAAACCAAGTACGGTACACTGAAAACGGGCAGTGTCAGGGCACAGTTTTTATTAGAAAGTGTACTCGGATTAAGAAGTGCGCTGAAGCAGATTGGGGGGAATTTGTTAATTGCGACAGGCAGCCCGGAAGAGCTCATCCCTCAGTTGATTCAGGAATATGAAATTTCTGAAGTGTATCACCACAGGGAAGTGGCTAGAGAAGAAACCCATGTTTCTACGCTGGTAGAAAATGCCCTTTGGAAATTACGCATCAACCTCAAGCATTTTATCGGTCACACCTTATACAATAAGGAAGATTTACCCTTCCCCATCAAAGATATTCCTGACGCTTTTAACCAGTTTAAGAAAAAGATTGAACGTGATTCCATGATCAAACCCTGCTTTCCTTCTCCCGACCGGATTAACGTTGCAGAGGTAATTGACTGGGGAACTTTACCTTCTCTGGAAGAATTGGGATTGTCTCAGCAGCAACAAGATCAGCGTTCAGATTTCGAATTTGCGGGTGGTGAATCTGCAGGATTAGTGCATTTACAAAAGGTTATTGTAGCCATGCAGCAAGCAGCAACCACCAAAAATCTGATTTTAGTTTCTAAACTTTCCGCCTGGCTGGCTATGGGTTGCTTATCTCCCCGTAAGGTGTATTGGGAAATAAAAAAAATGGAAGGGATGCCCAATACCAAGGCTATGTTTAACCACATTTTACTGGGGTTACTCTGGCGGGATTATTTTCGTTTTATGTTCAAAAAATATGGCAATACCTTTTTTAATCCAAATGGTTTTGGAAGCCAGGGTTTGGTGGACGTAGAAAATGAACAGGAAAATTTTAATAAATGGCGAGGCGGCCAGACTGGCTTTGCTGTTGTAGATGCAGTAATGACAGAATTAAACCAAACTGGTTTTATCTCCAATATTGCGAGACAGACAGCTGCACTTTACCTGATTAATAATTTGGAAGTGAGCTGGGTTTTTGGAGCTGCATATTTTGAAGAAAAATTGATTGATTATAACCCGGCAAGTAACTGGGGCAACTGGGCAAATGTTGCAGGTGTAGGCAATGACCAGAAATCAAAAAGTGTATTTGACCTGGATAAAAATATTAAAAACTTAGATCCCAAAGGGAATTATGCTTTAACCTGGGCTTCGGAATAGGATGATTGAATTCAATAATTATTGAGAGAATGAGTGATAGAATGATTGAATTATTGAATGGTTCTTTGTTCACGTCATTTAATCATTCTATCACTTATTCATTCATTCCCTCACTCACTCATTCATTTTTCATTCTCTCATTCAATTGCGAATACTGGCCTGGGTTTTGCTTTATGCTTTAACTAAAAATTTCTTTAATTCATCCAGCGTTAATTTTGCTGAATGTCAGAATGTTTCTAAATATATTTTTTTGTGCAATTAATCCAGTTTTTTGCCATTTATATAAGGTAAAATTCTAATTTTGTAATGCTTATAGTAATCAGTTAATAATGGATAGTTTATCTTATCTCAACGGCGCTAACGCCGAATATGTAGATTCTTTATATCAATCGTATCAGCAAGATCCTGAATCAGTTGAGTTTGGTTGGCAAAAGTTTTTTGAAGGTTTCGATTTCGGGCGGAGTGCTGAAACTTCAGCCATTAACGTAGAAACCCCTGAACAGTTCTTAAAAGAGGTTAGTGTTTTAAACCTGATTGACGGATACAGAAGCCGTGGTCACTTATTTACACATACCAATCCTGTTCGCGAAAGACGCAAGCATTTACCAACTTTAGATCTTTCAAACTTTGGCCTTTCTGATGCCGATCTGGAAACAGTTTTCAATTCAGGGGTTGAAATCGGGATTGGCGCAGCAAAATTAAAAGATATTGTTGCTTTTCTAAAACAAACTTACACCAGCTCTATTGGGGCAGAATATAAATTTTTACGTACACCGGAAGTGCTGAACTGGATTCAGCAAAAGATGGAAAGTGCCCGTAATACGCCAAGTTTCTCTATTGATGAGAAGAAGCGTATTCTGAAAAAATTAAATGAGGCGGTAAGTTTTGAAAACTTTCTTGGGACTAAATTTTTAGGACAAAAACGTTTTTCTTTAGAAGGCGCAGAGGCTTTAATTCCGGCATTGGATTCTGTTATTGAAAAAGGTGCAGATTTAGGAATTGAAGAATTTGTAATTGGTATGGCGCACCGCGGTCGTTTGAACGTACTGGCGAACATCATGCAAAAAACGTATAAAGATATTTTTGCTGAATTTGAAGGCAAAAGCTATAATCCTGACACCCCATTTGGAGGTGACGTAAAATATCACTTAGGTTACTCTACAGATGTTACTACCGTTACCGGAAAAAGTGTACACTTAAGTCTTTGCCCAAACCCATCACACCTGGAAACCGTTGACGGTGTGGTAGAAGGCATGAGCCGCTCAAAAATTGATTTTAAATATGGTGGCGATAACAGCCGTTTGGCACCTATTTTAATTCATGGTGATGCTTCAGTAGCCGGCCAGGGAATTGTATATGAAGTGATTCAGATGGCAGGCCTCGAAGGTTATAAAACAGGTGGAACCATTCATCTGGTCATTAATAACCAGATCGGCTTTACCACCAATTATAAAGATGCACGTACGAGCACATACTGTACGGATATTGCTAAAGTAACGTTGTCACCAGTTTTTCATGTAAATGGTGATGATCCTGAAGCTTTGGTTTACGCCATTAATCTGGCGATGGAATATCGTCAGAAATACAAGAACGATGTGTTTATTGATATTTTATGTTACCGTCGTTTCGGGCACAATGAATCTGATGAACCTAAATTTACACAGCCTCTGTTGTATAAAACCATCGAAAAACACCCTAACCCAAGGGAAATTTATATTGAACAATTAACTAAAGAAGGTAAACTGGAAGCTGGACTGGCCAAGGAAATGGAAAAAGATTTCCGTGGTATTTTACAGGAACGCTTAAACGAAGCCAAAGAATTTGTTGCAAGTAAGGATGAAGTTAAATTTGGTGGTGCATGGGCAGATTTGCGGATGGCGACACCAAAAGATTTCGAAACCTCTCCTGTTACGGCGGTAAAAAAATCAACCTTACTGGAAATAGGTAAACGCATCACTACTTTACCATCAGATAAAAAATTCTTCAAAAAAATTGAAAAACTTTTTGCTGAACGTACAAAGATGGTTAATGAAACCCATGTTTTCGATTGGGCAATGGGCGAGCAACTGGCTTATGGTACTTTGTTATCAGAAGGCAAGCGTGTTCGTTTAAGTGGTCAGGATGTTGAGCGTGGTACTTTTTCACACCGTCATGCAGTTTTAACGCTTGAAGATAGTGAGGAAGAATATGTACCATTGGCAAACATTTCAGATCAGCAGGCACCATTTGATATTTATAATTCCCACTTATCAGAATATGGTGTTTTAGGTTTTGAGTACGGCTATGCAATGGCTAATCCTAATGCTTTAACCATCTGGGAGGCACAGTTTGGCGATTTCTTTAACGGCGCACAAATTGTAGTCGATCAATATATTGCCAGTGCAGAAACCAAATGGCAACGTGAAAATGGTTTAGTCATGTTATTGCCACATGGTTACGAAGGGCAGGGACCTGAGCATTCATCAGCACGTATCGAGCGTTTTATGGAGCTTTGTGCTGATTATAACATGCAGGTGGTTAATTGTACTACTCCTGCTAACTTTTTCCACGTACTACGTCGCCAGTTTAAACGCGATTTCCGGAAACCTTTAGTAGTTTTCTCTCCAAAAAGCTTATTGCGTCATCCATCTTGTGTTTCTAAATTAGAAGCGTTTACTGATGGTGGATTTAAAGAGGTGATTGATGATGTAAATGTAAAGGTAGATGAGGTCACCCGTATTGTTTTCTGTAGTGGTAAGATTTATTACGAACTATTGGAAAAACAGCAAACTGATCAGGTAAAACATGTTGCTATTGTTCGTGTAGAGCAATTATACCCAACACCAGTTGATCAGATGGAAGCCATCAAGGCAAAATATAAAAATGCAAACGAAATTTTCTGGGTACAGGAAGAACCAGAAAACATGGGGGCATGGCCATATCTGTTCCGCAAATTGTACAAAACAAGCTTAAAAGGTATTGATGTGATTTCAAGAAAAGAGAGCAGTAGTACCGCAACAGGTTTCGCTAAACAACATGCCAACCAACAAACCTATATTTTAGCGAAGGCTTTAGAGGTTTCTGTAAAGGAAGAAGAAGTTAAAGATGAAACAAAAAAGGCCAGTAAAAAATTAGCTGAAGCTGACTAAGGTTTAAGGTAAAAAAGTATAAGGTTGAAGGTTGTATGTTTAAAACATCCCAACTTTCAATCTTAAAACAGATAACAACAAAAATTACAATTTTAAAAATATGAGTTTAGAGATCAAAGTTCCACCGGTTGGTGAGTCGATAACAGAAGTTGTTTTATCACGTTGGATAAAGAACGATGGCGATGTTGTGGAGATGGACGAAGTTATTGCGGAGTTAGAATCAGACAAAGCTACTTTCGAATTGACCGCAGAACAAGCTGGAACTTTAAAAACCATAGCCGCTGAAGGTGATACATTAGCCATTGGCGCAGTTGTTTGTAATATTGAAGATGGTGGTGCTGCTGCCAGTCCTAAGCAGGAAGGTGAAAGCCCTAAAGCTGATGCACCTGCGCCAGCTGCAGAAGCAACAAAGACTGAAGGCTCACAACAGGTGAATAAAGACTCTTATGCTAGCGGAACACCTTCTCCTGCTGCGGGAAAAATACTTGCAGAAAAAGGGATTGATACTGCTGCTGTAAAAGGTACAGGTGTTGATGGTCGCATTACTAAAGATGACGCGGTAAAAGCGGAAGCTGGTAAAAAACCGGAAGCGCCTAAAGCTGCTGCTACGCCCGTTGCTGCTACTCCTGCAGGTGCACGTGCTGAGCGTCGTGAGAAAATGTCTCCTTTGCGCAGAACCGTTGCAAAACGTTTGGTTGCAGTTAAAAATGAAACGGCCATGTTAACCACTTTCAATGAGGTGAACATGAAGCCGATTATGGATTTACGTGGAAAATATAAAGATCAGTTTAAAGAAAAATTTGGTGTAGGCTTAGGCTTTATGAGTTTTTTCACTAAAGCGGTTACCGTAGCATTAAAAGAATTTCCGGCTGTAAATGGTCGCATTGAAGGTGAAGAGTTGATTTATAACGATTTTGCTGATATCTCTATTGCTGTTTCCGCTCCAAAAGGTTTAGTTGTTCCGGTTATCCGCAACGCTGAAAGTATGTCGCTTGCAGAAATTGAGAAATCAGTTTTAACCTTGGCCTTGAAAGCACGCGATAGTAAATTAACCATCGAAGAAATGACTGGTGGAACTTTTACCATCACCAATGGTGGTGTATTTGGTTCAATGATGTCAACTCCAATTATTAATGCCCCACAATCTGCTATTTTAGGTATGCACAATATTGTGGAGCGTCCGGTTGCTGAAAAAGGTGAGGTGGTGATTCGTCCAATGATGTATGTTGCGTTATCTTATGACCATAGAATTATCGACGGACGTGAGTCTGTAGGTTTTCTGGTTCGGGTGAAACAACTATTGGAAGATCCAGCCAGGTTATTATTGGGTGTTTAATCCTTAATTCCTTCAAAGGGAATTGATATATACGAGAAGCCTTCGATTTTTTTCAATCGAAGGCTTTTTTATTGAGGTAACCGAGCTTTTAAATGCCATGTCAATACAATTGCCGTTGTAATAGGTACAACTTCACGAATCTTTAAGAAATTACTCATGTTTAACATAAGCTCAGGTCCGTTTAGCACAAGTTTAGAAGTGCTTCATAAGCATTTCCACTCAAACCCAGCAACTTTGCAAAGGCCGGTTCCGTTTTGTAACCCTGCTTTTTTAAATCAATGATTTTTAGTCTGAACTCCTCACCATTTTCCAGCAGTAATTGATGTTCGATTACCATATGGCGATAGGCATTTTGTTCAGTAGCAGGAATATTCTGACCAAAGATTTCGATTTCAAAATCTTCTAAAAAGAAATTTACCTTAAGCGCGTTTAAGGCTTGGTTTTCAGAAATGCTAAAGCCCCTCTCTCCTTGAAAATGAGTTAGCAAAGTATGCTTAAATTTTTCTTTATCCTGAACATCGCAAATGATGTCTAAATCACTGTTTTGAATGTCGATGTTGATTGGTATGGTTCCAACCAAAACAGGTGTAAACTCCGCCAGTTTCTCCAGTATGCTATTTTTGGTTAAAACCTGATAAGCACTTTGTTGCTTTGGATTTCCTGCTTTTAAATAAGACAGGTTAAGAAAATTTATCATTTTTGGGCACCCTTTCTGGATTTAAAGTTGACAAATTCTTTTCTATTGTGGTATTAAAGTTGTCGACTTAATCAATAAACAAAAAAGCCCATTTCGGTAAAGAAACGGGCCTGTAATTATTTAAAGCTATTACTATCCCTACGATAGTTTTCAATTGTAAGCTGTAAATTAACAATCTTAATTTGCTTAATCTTCCACAATCTCACTGTTAATACTTACTTCATCCTTCACATCTTCTTTAAAGTAGTTTTTCTGAAAGATCAGGATGAGAATCACTCCGACTGAAATCGCAGCATCTGCAAGGTTAAAAACGGGTCTGAAGAAGATGAATTCATCTCCTCCCCAAATCGGAATCCAGCTCGGGAAGTGTCCTTCAGCGATTGGAAAATAAAGCATATCTACCACTCTGCCATGGAACCACGTTTCGTAGCCATAAATTTTTCCATAAAAAACCGAGTCGATGATATTTCCTACAGCACCAGCAAAAATCAGTGCAACATTTAAGATTAAACCCCGGTGGTATTTATGCTTAATTAAATAATGAAGTCCATATCCGATACCAGCAACGGCAGCAATGCGGAACAATGATAAGGCTAGCTTACCAAATTCTCCACCAAACTCCATACCGAAGGCCATTCCATTATTTTCAGTAAAATGGATAATGAACCATTTACCTATAATATTAAACTCCTGGCCGAGATACATGTTGGTTTTAATCCAGGTTTTTAATACCTGGTCGGCAAGTAAAACCAGAAAGATAAGAAGTAAAGGTTTTGTATAGCCTTTCATTAACTTTGTTTTAATTTGGCTTCCATGCTCAAAGTAGCATGAGGAACTGCGCGTAGACGTTCTTTCTGAATTAATTTGCCAGTTTCACGGCAAATACCATAAGTTTTATTTTCAATTCTAACCAATGCATTCTCCAGGTTATCAATAAATTTTTTCTGACGGGCAGCCAACTGATTGATTTGTTCCTTCTCCATTGTTGCAGAACCATCTTCCAACGTTTTATAGGCTCCGGAAGTATCTTCAGTGCCATTTGCATTAGGATTGCTCAAAGATGAAGTTAAGGCATTAAGTTCTTCTTTAGAACTGCGTAATTTATCTTGAATAAGCTCTTTAAATTCCTGAAGTTCACTGTCTGAGTAGCGTGTTTTGTTACTGTTTTCCATGTTTTTAATTTAGTTTTCTAATATATGGATTTATATTTTAGTTACTGAAATGCTTAATTCAACATCATCTATAGTGATTTTGTTTTCAGCTAAGCCAGTATCCGTCAATTCAAATTCATCGGCCAAAATTTCAGCGCAAATGTAGGCCTTGTTTTTAGCAACTGCTATAGCAATAAGGTTATCATTTTGTAAAGACACTTTAATCCGGTCCGTTACTTCAAAGTTTAATTCCTTGCGTAAATTCTGGATTCTATTGACCAGTTCACGCGAGAGTCCTTCATGTTTCAACTCTTCAGAAATCGTCACATCTAAAGCTACTGTCAAGTTGCCCATGTTGGTCACCTGCCAGCCCGGAATATCTTCAGCAAAAACTTCCACATCATCATTTAAATCGATCGCATGCTGAATATTATCACTTCCAAAGACATTCAGGTAACCATCAACCTCCAGACGCTGGATATCATCCTGGGTCATGTTTTCTAAAGCCGCTTTTACGATGCTCATATCCTTACCAACTTTTTTACCTAAGGATTTAAAGTTAGGCTTTAACTTTTTCTTCACAATGCCATGCGTATCGGTAATGAATTCGATATGCTTTACATTGGTTTCAGAAAGGATATAATCAGCAACTTTTGATATTTTACGCTCGAAATCTCCATTTAAAGATGGGATTAAGATTTTCGCTAATGGCTGACGAACATTGATGCTTGATTTTTTACGCAACGATAAAACCATCGAAGAAATATTCTGGGCGTAAACCATACGTTCATTTAAATCATGATCAATCAAACTTTGGTCTGCTTCATTCCATAAGGTTAAATGCACCGATTGTTCTGCGTATGCGTCCGTAACGGTCAGGTTTCTGTACAGCCAATCTGCAAAGAATGGAGCTACGGGGCTCATTAATTGCGACAAAGTTTCCAAACAGGTGTAAAGTGTTTCATAAGCAGCACGTTTATCATCTGTCATTTCACCCTTCCAGAAACGGCGGCGGCTTAACCTGATGTACCAGTTGCTTAAATGCTCATCTACAAAAGTTTGGATAGCTCTTGATGCTTTGGTAGGCTCATAAGTATTATAAGCCTCATCTACTTCGCTGATCAGGTTTTGCAACAGCGATAAAATCCAACGGTCTAACTCTGTTCTTTCTGCTACTTTGCTCAGGTTATTTTTGTCGATCTCAAATTTATCGATGTTGGCATATAAAGCAAAAAAGGCATAAGTATTATACAGTGTACCAAAGAATTTCCGGCGCACTTCATCCAATCCTTCCAAACTGAATTTCAGGTTATCCCATGGGGATGCATTGCTGATCATGTACCAGCGTGTTGCATCGGCACTGTAGGTTTCGATAGTACTGAACGGATCAACTGCATTGCCTAATCGTTTAGACATTTTGTTGCCGTTTTTATCAAGGACCAATCCATTTGAAACTACATTTTTAAAAGCAACACCCGGATTACCAGTTTTAGCATTTACTTCCTTAATTTCATCACTGGCTTCACTTAACATTACGGCAAGGGCATGTAAAGTAAAGAACCAGCCTCTGGTTTGGTCAACACCTTCTGCTATGAAATCGGCAGCATAAGCATTTGCAAATTCATCTTTATTTTCGAAAGGGAAATGCCATTGTGCATAAGGCATGGCACCGCTATCAAACCAAACGTCGATCAGGTCGGTTTCGCGCATCATTTTTTCACCTGTTGATGAAGTTAGAATCACGTCATCAACATATGGGCGGTGCATATCTTTCAACTCAAAACCTGCAGGCATCAAGCCAGCTTCAATAGATTTTGCGATTTCAATGTTTAATTCCGAGATAGAACCGATACATTTCTCTTCCAGGCCATCGGCGGTGCGCCAGATGGGTAGAGGAGTTCCCCAATAACGGGAGCGGGATAAATTCCAGTCAACCAGATTTTCCAACCAGTTGCCAAAACGACCTGTTCCGGTAGATTCTGGTTTCCAGTTGATGGTTTTGTTCAGTTCCACCATTTTGTCTTTTACAGCGGTGGTTTTGATGAACCAGCTGTCTAATGGATAGTATAAAACTGGTTTATCCGTTCTCCAGCAGTGTGGATAGGTGTGGACGTATTTTTCTACCTTGAAAGCTTTGTTTTCTTCTTTCAGCTGGATGGCCAACTCTACATCAACAGATCTTTCTGGAGCCTCGCCATCTTTATAGTATTCGTTCTTAACGTATTTACCGCCATAATTGCCACCTAAAGAAGCGATAAATTTTCCCTGTAAATCCACTAATGGAACAGCATTGCCTTTTTCATCCAATACCAGCATAGGCGGTATTTCCGGAGTAGCCAGTTTGGCTACACGCGCATCATCAGCACCAAAAGTAGGTGCCGTGTGCACAATACCCGTACCATCTTCGGTGGTGACGAAATCTCCTGATATGACGCGGAAAGCATTTTCAGCATTTTGGTATGGCAATGCATAAGGCAATAATTGCTCGTATTTTATACCTACTAAATCCGACCCAGCAAATTCTCCTAAAATGGTATAGGGGATTTTTTTATCGTCAGCTTTGAAGTTGTTAAAGTCTTCCTCACTTTCTGATAAAAAGTATTTTCCGGCAAATTGTTTCCCTACCAGTGCTTTAGCTAAAATGACCTGAATAGGTTCAAAGGTATATTGATTGAACGTTTTAACCAGGACGTAATCAATTTTCGGTCCTACCGTTAATGCTGTATTACTTGGTAAAGTCCATGGCGTAGTGGTCCAGGCTAAAAAGTGAATGGTGCCAAAAGCCTTTAAAGCCTCTGGTAATGTTTCATTAATGACCTTAAACTGCGCCACAATTGTAGTGTCGCTTACATCTTTATACGTACCTGGCTGGTTTAGCTCATGCGAACTTAAACCTGTTCCCGCAGCAGGCGAATAAGGCTGAACGGTGTAACCCTTGTATAAAAATCCTTTATTGTAAAGTTGCTTTAAGATCCACCAAAGGGTTTCAATATAATTATTTTCATATGTGATGTACGGATTTTCAAGATCAACCCAATAACCCATTTTTTCGGTCAGGTCGTTCCAAACATCAGTATAACGCATCACCTCTTCTTTACAGGCTGCATTATAATCATCAACACTGATTTTTTTGCCAATATCTTCTTTAGTGATTCCTAATTTTTTTTCTACGGCAAGTTCAATTGGTAAACCATGCGTATCCCAACCGCCTTTACGTTTTACCTGATAGCCCTTTAGGGTTTTATAGCGACAAAAAATATCTTTAATTGCACGTGCCATTACGTGGTGAATCCCCGGCATGCCATTGGCAGACGGCGGACCTTCGTAAAAGGTAAACGGATTAGATTTCGGACGGGAAGAAATGCTCTTCTCAAAGATGTTTTCCTTTTTCCAGAAATCCAGTATTTCCTGTCCTATTTTGGCCAGTTCCAATTGTTTAAATTCGCTATACATCAATCAAGTACCTCAAAAAATTAAGGATGCAAAGTTAAAGTTTTTCACTCAAATTTGGTAGTTTTGATGTAAATACTTTAATGCAAAATGGCTTAATATTCTTTATGCATGATGTTCATTAGCATCAGAAACCTTCATTGTTACATCAACAAGTGCTTTAAAATAAACGAAGTTAGATTTGTTTATTTTAGTAACTTTTAGAACCAACAGGAATAATTTCTGTTCTATTTATAATATCGATTCAAATTTAAGTTCTGATGATAAAATTATTAAAACTACAAAAAGCCGTTCTGGTATTGATTGCAGGCGTGATTTCCTATATACTTTATCGCACATTAGATGCATATGATGTGGAGGGTGCCAGATATCTGCAAATTATTGCCGGTATTTTAGTGATGATAGGTGCATTATGGATGTTATACCCAATACTTTTTGCCAAAAAAGACCGGGATGGAAATGCAGAAATTATCACTGACCCTACCGTAGAAGTGCCTGTTGATGAGGAAGAAGAAAAAAACAATAAGGATTAAAATTTTATGGATTTAAATCTTTTCTCACCTTCTTTTTATCCAGCCATAAAACCAATGCCGGCAATAAGGTGAGGTTAAATAGCAATGCCACAAATAAGGTGATAGACAGCAACAGGCCTAAAATTACGGTTCCTCCAAAGGTGGAAGCTGTGAAAATTCCAAATCCAAAAAAGAGAATCAGCGCAATATGCGTCATGCTCACGCCGGTTTCGGTGATGGTATCTTTAATCACTCTCGGAACAGAAAAATTGGTCAGGTTGATTTCTTGCTGATAACGGGTAAGGAAATAGATGGTTTGATCAGAAGCCAGTCCGAATGCGATGGTAAAAATCAGAATTGTTGATGGCTTTAATGAAATGTCAAAGTAACCCATGATTCCGGCGGTAATAATTAAAGGAACGATGTTTGGAAGCAATGAAATAAACATAATGCCTAAGCTCTTAAATTGCGCTAAACGTAAAAGTGAAATCAAAATAATTGCCAAGCCAATGCTTTCAAAAAGATGTTTCAGCATATAATCTGTTCCTTTCGAAAAAATTACGCTTGAGCCAGTAAGCTCCACATCAAATTTATTTGGTGGTAAAATACTATCAATACGGGGCTTTAATTCAGCCATGATAGCATCGAGGCGTTTGGAGCCTACATCAGCCATTTGAAAACTGATTCTGGTGCTTTGATTGCCTTTACTGATAAAATTGGTTAGTAAATTTGAATTTCCTTTTCCACCATTAGCAATATATGCCAAAATGAAGTTTTTCTCCAGGTTATCTGGTAATCGGAAAAACGTTGAATCATTGTTGTAAAAAGCCTGAGTAGCATATTTTAAACCCATATTAACTGAAATAGACCGGGAGAACTCTGGGTAGGCGGAAATCATTTTTTCCATTTTCTCCATTCTTTTTAAGTTGATTAAATTAAATACACCATTCTTTTTCTTCGTATCAACACTTACTTCTAAAGGCAAAATTCCTTCAAAATTTTTCTCAAAAAACTTTAAATCGGTTAAGATCTCGGAATTTTTAGGCAAATCATCAACCACGTAGCCATTTACATTAATTTTAAATACCCCAATAATAGCAATAATGGAGATCACGATGGTGGCCAGGTAAATCAGGCTGCTTCGCTGTTGAACCAGGTGGTCGGTTTTAATTAATAATTTATGGAGAAAACCTTCCTCAACGTGTGTTTGTGCTTTTAATTTCGGTGCGGGCAGGTAGCTGAAAATAATCGGAATTAAACACAGGCACATGAACCAGGTGGTCATCACATTAAGGGATGCCACGCTGCCAAATTGCATCAATAATTCACTTCCTGTAAAATAGAGCACACCAAAACCAATTGCCGCCGTAATATTCGCGATGAGTGTAGTCACCGCAATTTTTTCGATGGTAATGCTTAAAGCCCGCTGTTTATCTCCATCTTTTCTCAATTCATTCTGGTATTTATTTAACAGTAAAATGCTGTTTGGAATGCCAATGATCACGATAAGTGGTGGGATTAATCCCGTTAAAATGGTAAGTTCAAATCCAAATAAAACCAGTGTTCCGATGCTCCAGATCACGCCCATGATAACCACCAGGATAGGGAAAAATACGGCATAAAACCTTTTGAAAAAGAACAGGAGAATTGCTGCTGAAACCAAAATAGATAAGCCCAGAAAGAGCACAAACTCATTGCTTACCAATTTACTTACGGCAGTCCGGATGTATGGCAAACCTGAAATATGAACCTGGATGCCGGTTTTTTTCTGAAAGGTCTTTGCTTTTTCCTCAATCTGTTTTAATATAGGATTTCGCGCAGCCGTATTTAATATTTTTGTATCGAAAGTAATGGCCATTAGCGTGGCATTCTGTTTATTGTAAACAAGACCTTCAAAAAATGGTGTATTATATAGGGTATTTTTGATGGAATCCATTTCCGCATCGGTCGTAACCAATCCACCTGGAATTGCTTTTAAGGTGAATTTCTGATTTACAGTATCTTTTTCCAATTGAAAAATCCGACCGGATGATAAGACTTGTTTGATGCCTTTTAATTTTTGGATATCGTTAGATAGTTGAACCCACTGGTTATAGATTTCCTTCTTAAATATGTCAGGTGATTGGATTCCGACAACCATTACGCTGCCATCTTCGCCAAAGGTTTTTTTAAATGCGTTGTATTTGATAAATGCGCTATCGGTAACAGGTAAAATCTTACTTCCCGTGTAAGAGAGTTTTACATTTTTGGCCTGATAGGCCATGAAAGCTGTTCCTAATAAAAAAAAGACAATAATGGCGATACGGTTCTGAAGAATAAACCTTGATAGCTTTTCCCACATGTGTTGACTGGTTTAATTTTAATGATAACGACAAAACTAATCTTATTTACAAATCGTAATCACTTTTAGGGCAATTAAATTTGCACAAATAGCATACTTTTGAAAAAATGATTCCATAAGATGTTGCACAAAGTAAGAGGCATAGTTTTAAAAACCACCAGTTACAGCGAAACCAGTGTAATTGTTCAGGTGCTTACGGATAAATTTGGAATGCAGTCTTACCTGATTAACGGGGTAAAAAAGCCGAAGGCGAAGATAAAGATGAATATGCTTCAGTCTTTACATCTTCTGGATATGGTGGTTTATCATAAGGCCAATACCAATATTCAACGGATTTCGGAGTTGAGGCAAACACCTGTATTTAAAACCATTCCCTATGATATTGTTAAGACCAGTATAGTTATTTTTCTGAACGAAGTACTTTATAAAAGTATCCGCCAGCAATCGGCTGATGAAAGCCTGTTTGATTATCTTTTTAATGCGATTGCCTGGTTTGATGAGGTGGAAGAAATTAATCCGAATTTCCATCTTTCTTTTTTATTAAAACTAACTCGGTTTTTAGGGTTTTCACCAAATGAGAAAAAAAGGAGTGATCAGGTTTACTTCGATTTACAAGAAGGAGCATTTGTTTCCCGTTTGCCTGTTCATGCGAATTATCTTCAGCTTGAGGATGCAGAAAGCTTCATCTTATTGTTTATTACGCCACTGGAAAAAATTTCTGAAATAAAAATGAGTAATGTGCGCAGGCGTTTTCTGCTGGATAAGATATTGGTTTTCTATACCTTACATACGGCTTCGTTTGGGGAAGTGCAATCGCATAAAATTTTAGAAACCCTGTTAAGCTGAAAAAAAATAAAAAAGATTTGCGAAACAAGATTATAGCGCTATATTTGCATTCCCAAAAGGAAAGGGAAATTAGCTCAGCTGGTTCAGAGCACCTCGTTTACACCGAGGGGGTCGGGGGTTCGAACCCCTCATTTCCCACACAACTTTCAAGGATTTGAAAGATTTATTAAGAATAAAGACCTTTAACAAAAGGGAAATTAGCTCAGCTGGTTCAGAGCACCTCGTTTACACCGAGG
>NZ_JAPIVR010000007.1:0-138275 GCF_026239715.1 Pedobacter sp. GR22-10 | reverse complement strand
TGGATAATTATAATCCATTTGTCCCTGTCTTTTGTGAAAAATACTCATAATACTTTTTTTAGATTAGAGGGACAATAAAAGCAATATAGGATTTTTCAGGTTAATATTTCGGTTGGTGAGACACCAACCGATAGGAAAAGTTTATGATGGTTTTTATAGACAAGTAAATTTTCCTTCTAATTTTTTCGTTAATTCATTGGTAATTAATCCATCGATAGCAAATGATATTGAAAGTGTTGAGGTTTTGTACGGTGATGCGAGCATCCCTTATGATTTTAGGCCTGTTTCAAGATTTGACGAAACTGAAAGACATATTTATGCTTCTAAAAATGAATATCCATTACAATTTGGATTAAAAATTGCATTTAAAAATGGTATTATAGTTTATAAAGTAATTTCCTTTTAGTGATCGGTTTTTTAAATTAGATTTAAACAAAAACGGCCAATAAATTAATATTGGCCGTTTACTATTAAACTATTTAATTTACTTTTTCTCAGCGGCATATTTGTCGCTAAACTTCTTATCCAGCTGCTTGTGCAAATTATCCAGATTAATATCTCTGCCCTGAATAAAAGCCTGTTCTACTTTGTTGGTTCTCATATCTAGCGCATCACCTGCAGAAATAAAGAATGTAGCGTCTTTGCCTGTTTCAATGCTTCCGGTGGTTTTATCAATGCCCATTATTTTTGCGGCGTTTAAGGTGATGGTAGATAATGCCTTTTCTTTATCTAATCCCCAGGCGGTAACGGTACCCGCCATAAAAGGCAGGTTGCGTTGTTGCCAATAACCATCAATGCTTAATGCCACATTTAAACCTGCATTAGCCAAAATAGCTGCATTTTTATAAGGCATGTTCACATCATCATCGTTATTGTTTGGCAGGGCATGAGGTTGTTTAACCACCAGGCTGATGTTGTTTTCTTTTAAAAAATCGATCACTAGGTAAGCTTCATCAGCACCCGTGATTACAGGCGTAATGCCATATTTCTTGGCAAAGTTAACAGCCGCTACAATATCCTTCTGACTATCAGCTGTCATAAATAATTTTTCCTCACCTGAAAATACTCTTTTCATGGCTTCGAAACGGGTATTAATCACTTCAGGCTTGCCCAAATCAGCATAAGCCTTTGCTTCAGCAAAGAAAGAATTTAACTGATTAATGGAACTTGCTGTTCTTTCGGCCAATGCTTCTGGCGACAATTGCGGTCTGCCGAACCCACCAAAACCACTTCTAAATCGTGGCGTAACCGGCCAGGTCATGTGCATGGCATCATCCTTTCTCAGCGCTGCATCTTCCCAGTTCCAGGCATCCAACTGTACCACTGATGAGCTTCCGGAAATGATTCCGCCTTGCGGAGTAGGTTGCGCCATTAAAACACCATTGCTCCTTAAAGTTGCAGGTACCTTTGAATCGGTATTATAAGCCACAATGGAGCGGATGTGAGCGTTGAAATCACCGATCTCCTGAAAATCGAGGGTTGCTTTCACCGCTTCAATTTCTGTTAATCCTAAATTGGTGGTAGCAGCAATGAAGCCAGGATATACATGTTTTCCGTTGGCAGAAATCTGGGCGACATCACCTTGTGGTACTTGCCCGTTGGCTGTGACAGAGACAATCTTTCCATTACTAAAAATAACAGTGCCGTTTTCGATGATTGTGCCATTGCCAACATGAACGGTTGCACCTGAAATAGCAATGGTTTTGCTTTGTTTTTTAGCTGGCGAAATGTTTGCCTGCGCAATACACATCAGGCTTGTTGCCGAAAAAGCCAGACTTAATAAATAGGTTTTCATATTAGTGTGCATGTTCGTTCTCGGTTAGTTCTGCTGAATAATTTTCTAACGTTTCGCAATTATATAAGCGAGGAGCATCGCCTGTGGGGCGTTGCATTTTTCCACCTTTACTTTTACTTTCCAGCATTTTCTGGATTAAACGTGCTTTTTCTGCTTGTTGAGATTTAATCAGCTGCGCATCTTTTTCAATGTCCCAGTAAGCAATCCCATCAACAAATGTCTTCTCTGCTTTGGCATAAATAGAAAGTGGATTAGCCGTCCAGATCACTACATCTGCATCTTTACCTGCCTTTAAGCTGCCTACCTGATCAGCTATGTGAAGCATTTTAGCCGGGTTCAAGGTTACAAATTTTAATGCATCTTCTTCCGGAACGTTACCGTATAAAACTGATTTTCCGGCTTCCTGATTTAAGTGACGTGCCATCTCTGCATCATCAGAGTTGAAAGCTGTGGTTACACCCACATTGTGCATAATTTTTCCGTTGTAAGGAATGGCTTCAGCCACCTCATTTTTATAAGCCCACCAATCTGAGAAGGTGGAGCCGGCAATACCGTGTGCCTTCATTTTGTCGGCTACTTTATAACCTTCCAAAATGTGCGTAAATGTGTTGATTTTGAATCCTAAGCTATCGGCAACATGAATTAACATATTAATTTCGCTTTGTACGTAAGAGTGACAGGTAATAAAACGTTTGTTGTTCAATATTTCTACAATCGCATCCAATTCCAAATCTCTGCGAACGCTATTGCCTTTAACCGACATGGCTTTTGCATATTCTTTAGCTCGGGTAAATTCATCCACAAAAGTCTGTTCTACCCCCATCCGCGTTACCGGGAAACGGGCACCTGTACCGAAGTTACTTTGCTTTACGTTTTCACCTAAAGCGAACTTGATGAAGCCATCAGCACCGGCAAATTTTAATTCTTCCGGTGATTTACCCCAACGCAGTTTAATTAATTGCGACTGACCACCAACCGGGTTTGCCGAGCCATGCAAGATATGTGAAGTGGTTACACCACCGGCCAGCTGGCGATAAATATTCACATCCTCAGAGTTGATGATGTCGGCAATACGAACTTCTGCAGATACCGATTGTGCCCCTTCATTAATGCCGCCACTACCCGCAATATGCGAGTGTTCATCAATAATGCCGGCAGTGATGTGCTTGCCTGTGGCATCGATTACTTTTGCACCACCAGCCGAAAGGTTTTTACCTACTGCCTTGATTTTTCCGTTTTCTAAAAGTACATCGGCATTTTGAAGAATACCGTCTTTTTCATTGGTCCAAACGGTACCATTCTTAATTAAAACAGTTTCCTGTTTTGGTAATTCTGTAGCACCAAAGGCACCAAAAGGGTAAATTACCGATCCAGCTGCAAGGCTTGGTTTAGGCTCGTCTTTCTTTGGCGTCTCTTTGCCCGCCTCTTTATAAGTCGCCGTAAATTTTCCTGTTGATCCATCAGCCAATGCAGATTCACCTTTAATGGTAATTGGATTTGCAGAAGTGATGTAGCCGCTTAAACGAACATCACCTTTAGGATTTTTCTTTAAATTAAAATTAATGCTGACCCAATCGCCATTTCTGGTGAAAGTGGCTGTAGTTTTAACACTATCTGTACCAGTTCTCTCGATGGCTGCGGTTGACCCACCACCAGTTCCGGTAATTTTTAAGGTTAAGGCACCCACACCATCAACATTCAGATTATAGGTTCCACGAACATCACTTACATCCATTTTATTTACAATGAAACGTTTGCCCTGTACCCAGTTTTCGAAAATGATGTTTCCGTTTTTGAAAAGGTTATCTGATGAAATCAGGAAGTTGGCCACTTTGCCTTTTTCTAATGAGCCAACCTTATCATTGATGCCTAAAAGTTCTGCAGGAATAGTGGTGACTGCTAGTAGGGCTTGTTTTTCAGTTAAGCCATTTTCAATTGCCGTGCGGATATTCGCCCAGAAATCTCTGCTACTTTCTAATCCAAATGCTGTTAAGGCAAATTTAACGCCCGCTTTTTCTAAAACTGCCGGATTAGTAGGTGCCAGTTCCCAGCCTTTCATTTGGGCTAAAGTTAAATTTCTGGCTTCAGCAGGATCTTCCACATCATAAGCTTTTGGAAAAGCCAGTGGAATAATTAAGCTTGCACCTGTTACTTTAACCTCATTAATGCGTTGATATTCGTCTCCTCCGGATTTGATGATGTACTTTTTGCCAAATTCTTTGCCGATTTTATCTGCACGGAGTACGTTTGCCCAACCATCTACCTCAAATATTTGTGGAAGTGCTTGTTGTTTAGCAAACTCATCTAAAGATATATTATATTCCGCTTTTTGCTTGCTATACCACTGGGCATCATAATAGGTTTGGCGCAGTAATGCAATTGAACCCATTAAAGATGTTGGATAATCATTTGATGACGTTCCTTTATTGAAGGAATAATTTGCTGCAGTTTGATCTTTTAGAATTAAGCTGTTGTCCGCATCTTCATTTAAGGTTACGGCTGCAGAAACACCTCTGGCAATCCCATCCCGGTTAATGACGTTAACACTGCCGAAGCCTACTTTACGTAATTCATCAGCTTTTTTGCTGTCAGCAGAAAAAACATTCTTAACATAAGTTTCAGGTCTGATGGCTTCATTCCAGCCATAAGCCCCTTTTTTAGTCGAAACAAATATCGATTGTCTTTGTGCACCAAATCCGCGTGGTTGAACAGCCGCTTCTGTAATGCCATAACTAGTAAAGGCATCAATTAAAGAAGGGTAGATAAATTTTCCTTTCAAATCTACGATCACGTATCCTTTTGGTACCGATAATCCGGCGCCCACCGCCTGAATAGTCTGGCCTTTAATTAAAAGTGTAGCATTTGTTAAAGTTTGGTTGGCATTAACTACGATTGTTGCGTTGGTAAAAGCAAACATTCCAGGCCTGGTATCATATGAACCATTTACAGGAAAGGTAGTTTGCTGAGCAAATACGAATGTAGTAGAAAATACCAGCCCAATGGCGAGTAAAATTTTCTTCATAATAAGTTTAGGGGTTTAATTTTGTTTAAAACTAATATAAATAAGCGTTGAATATGTTCAATAACCTATTTTTTACAATTAATGTCTATTTTTGAGGAAACATATTTGAATTAAAATGTATAGTATCTTAAAATCTGCGCACTCCGGATGGCGCTACATCGTATTAATTTTATTATTGGTGGCTGTTATCAATGCATTATCTGGCTGGTTTGGTAAAAAAACGTATACTGAAGGTAATCGTAAGTTGAATGTATTTACACTCATTAGTGCACACATCCAATTTTTATTAGGACTAGTGCTTTTCTTTTTAAGCCCTTTAACTAAATTGCCAATGAGTGATACCATTGGTAGGTATTTCAAAGCAGAGCATACTTCTATGATGCTTATTGCTATTATTTTAATTACAGTAGGTAATGCTAAATCAAAAAAAGTGGCTGATGCTGTTGCAAAACACCGCACCATCGCTATTTTCTTTGGCCTGGCATTGGTTATTATTATCGTATCGATCTTAATGATGACTAAGAGTATTCCGGGCAGAACATTTTTCGGGGTTTCTTAGTTGGTTTTAACTGCCAAGAAACGCTAAGCTTTTCGCAAAGTAGCGCAAAGGTTTAACCACAGCGCAACTATATATTTACAAAGGGCATAAAGCAAAAGGCTTGGTGCCCTTTGTAATTTAACTCCATTTGCTCCTTGGTTATCATTTAAAATACCAGCTTGGGGGGTTCTTTGAGTTTGTTGTTCCCGACCTTTGCGGTTAAATGTTATCATGCTTAATGATCTTGGTGAACTTCATTGTTAAATCTATTTTTAATTTATTTTCATAAAAATTTCCGTTTTTCAAAATTCTTTATATTTTTGCTCCTCATGATCAACAATATACATACATGGCTTTGGCAAAGTAATTCGAACGAATTGCGCTGGCTGCGTATGAACAAAATATAGTTTATCAACCTAAACCTTATTAAAGAACCATTAAAGCCCGGCGTAGAACCACACGCCGGGCTTTTTATTGTTGAAAAAAATACGAGAATGCAAACCATAAGCCTTACACCATTTTACCTTTATCATGTATAAAATAAATACGACTTACAAAAAAATGCTTGCCGATACCACTACGCCTGTGAGCATTTATTTACGCTTACGTGATGTGTACCCGAACAGTATCTTGTTGGAAAGTTCAGATTACCACAGTAGAGAAAATTCCATGAGTTTTGTTTGCACCGATCCTGTTGCTGGTATCATTTTAAAAGGTTCGCGACTGGAAACTTATTTTCCTGATGGGACGGTTGAAATTACCGAAAGCAAGAACCTGATTGATGAAATAGCGGATTTTAAGGATAAGTTTAAGGAAACAGAATTGCCTGAAATTAAATTTATTTCGAGTGGTTTGTTCGGCTATTTTACCTGGAATGCTGTTCAGCATTTTGAAGATATTAAATTTGTTTCTGAAACACCAGACGGCGAAGAAATTCCGGAAATGCAATATCATTTGTATCGGTACCTGATCGCTATTGATCATTTTAAGAACGAAATTACCTTATTTAAAAATACATTTGATGAGGAAGAAGAGGGTGGCCTTGAAAAAATGGAATACCTCATCCAGAATAAAAATTACCCTGAATATAAGTTCCAGATCAGGGGGGAAGAGTCTTCAAACCTGACCGATCAGGGATTTATGGATTTGGTAGAGAAACTTCAAAAGCATATTTACCGCGGTGATGTATTTCAGATCGTTCCTTCCAGAGCATTCAAACAGGCTTTTTCTGGTGATGAATTTAATGTATACCGTTGCCTGCGTTCGATAAACCCATCGCCTTACCTGTTTTATTTTGATTATGGCAATTTCAAGCTGTTTGGTTCTTCACCGGAGGCACAGATTACCATCAAAAACAATTCAGCTAACATTTTCCCCATCGCAGGAACCTTTAAACGTAGCGGAAACGATATTGAAGATGCAGAACAAGCGAGAAAATTAGAGCAGGATCCGAAGGAAAGTGCCGAACATGTGATGCTGGTTGACCTAGCCCGCAATGATTTGAGCAGGCACTGTAATCGGGTGGAAGTGAAGTCTTTTAAAGAAGTTCAATATTATTCGCACCTGATCCACCTGGTGAGTAAGGTAAGCGGGCATTTACAGGAAAATGTAAGTGCTTTCAAGGTCGTTGCAGATACTTACCCGGCCGGAACGTTAAGTGGTGCACCAAAGTACAAAGCCATGCAGCTGATTGACGAAAATGAAAAATTGGGGCGGAATTTTTACGCCGGTGCCATTGGCTTTATGGGTTTTAATGAAGATTTTAACCATGCCATCATGATCAGAACTTTTATGAGTAAAAACAATGAACTGCATTACCGTGCAGGTGCAGGCATTGTGGCAGATTCTGTTCCTGAAACAGAAATGCAGGAAGTGAATAATAAAATTGCAGCCTTGCGGAAAGCAATTGAGATGGCAGCAGGTATCTAGTTTGGAGTGAAAGAAGAAATTACAATGGAAAATATAGATAAAAAAACCGTACTGGTCATTGATAACTATGATAGTTTTACTTATAATCTAGTTCATTTGATCAATGAGGTGGGCTATGAAGCTGTAGTATGGCGAAATGATAAATTCGATCTGGCAGATGTTGCCCGGTATGATAAGATTTTGCTTTCTCCGGGACCAGGGATACCTGAAGAAGCCGGGTTGCTGCTGGATGTAATCAAAACCTATGCACCAACAAAAAGTATTTTTGGCGTATGTTTGGGGCAACAGGCAATTGCAGAGGCATTTGGAGGTACCTTGCTGAATCTGGGCAGGCCCATGCACGGCATTGCAACACCTGTAACAGTGGTAGATGGTGATGAACCTTTGTTCTGGGAATGTCCCCAAACAATCAATGTTGGCCGTTACCACAGTTGGGTGGTGAGCAAAGAAAACTTTCCGTCGTGTTTAAAAATTACGGCCAGGGATCATAAAAGTGAAATAATGGCGTTAAGACATGAAACGTTAGATGTGCGGGGAGTACAGTTTCATCCTGAAAGTGTATTAACAGAGCATGGTAAACAAATGATGGAGAATTGGTTGACTTCTTAAAAGGTCTTTGTCATTGTTTGTATCTCGTAATGACAACTAAAATTTAAAAAAAAATGAATATTTTAGATAAAATCGTATTACGAAAAAAAGAAGAAATTGCTGATGCAAAGCAGTTAATTTCTGTACAGGATTTAGAAAAGGCAGTTCATTTTAAAAGGACTCCTCATTCATTCAAAGAATTTTTGCTGGCTGAAGATCGTACAGGAATTATTGCAGAGTTTAAGCGCCGTTCGCCGTCTAAAGGCTTAATTAACGGCGTTGCTGATGTGGCTGAAGTTACGCAGGCTTATAATCGGGCAGGTGCCTCTGCACTTTCTGTGTTAACTGATGTAGACTTTTTCGGTGGTAAAACCGATGATATACTGGCGGCCAGGGCTGCAAATGATATTCCTATTCTGCGGAAGGATTTTATGATTGATGAATATCAGATACTGGAAGCAAAAGCCTGGGGTGCCGATATCATTTTACTAATTGCGGCGATTTTAACGCCAAAACAGATTAATGATTTTGGAAAATTTGCACATGATCTGGGTTTAAATGTTTTGTTGGAAGTGCATAACCTCGAAGAATTAGAACGAAGCATTTGTCCGAACCTGGATGCCATTGGTGTAAATAACCGGAACCTGACCGATTTTACAGTTGATATTCAAACTTCTTTTAATCTGGTGAACAAAATCCCTAATGAATTTTTAAAGATTTCAGAAAGTGCCATCAGCGATCCGAAAACCATCAGCGCTTTAAAGGCTGCCGGTTTCCATGGTTTTTTGATTGGCGAAAATTTCATGAAAACTTCCGATCCCGGAGCTGCAATAAAAGAATTTATAGCACAGATTTAATGCTGCTAAGTTTTATGCCACAGATTTTCATAAATTATTTTTAATCTATGAATCTGTGGCACTTTTATGTATAAGAATGGCTTTCCAAACAATCATTAAACGCTGTTGTTAGATAGAGGAATAAGCTCTAATATTTAACCAACAAATTTCGTTTATGCAGTATCTCGACCACTTTTTTGGTTACCCCATCCCTTTGTTATTAAAAAATGTGATTATTGGTTGTATTGCCATTTTATTGGGAATCATTATAAAATTTATAATCAGTAAAACCTTCATTCTACTTTCACGCTGGTGGGATTCTATTGTCATTAAATCTACCATCAAACACCTTAAAAGGCCGGTAGCGGTATTTATACCTTTATTGCTGCTCAATTTTTCGCTGGATTTAATGGTAATGCCTGCCAAAGTCAGGGTGCCGGTTGAAAAGATGCTCGAAATGGCACTTACGGTAACATTTTCCCTCATTCTAATCCGATTAATTAATGTACTCGAAGATTTTTTATTTTTAAAATATGATCTTAACAAGGAGAATAACTTAAAGGAAAGAAAGATTCGTACGCAATTACAATTTATCAGGAAATTTATTGTTTCACTGATCATTATCGTTACCGCCGCCATCATTTTATTGAGTTTCGAAAGTATGCGTAAAATAGGTGCTGGTTTACTTACAGGTGTAGGAATTGGTGGTATTATCATCGGTTTCGCCGCACAAAAATCTTTAGGGAATTTACTGGCTGGTTTCCAGATTGCATTTACACAACCCATACGTATTGATGATGTTTTAATTGTAGAGGGAGAATGGGGACGAGTGGAAGAAATAACATTGACTTACGTGGTCGTAAGTATCTGGGATCAAAGGAGGTTGATTTTGCCCATCACTTATTTTATTGAAAAGCCCTTTCAAAACTGGACCCGTGTATCAGCTGATTTGCTTGGAACGGTTTTCCTGTATATGGATTATACGATTCCAATTGAACCACTTCGGCAAGAACTGACCAGGCTTTTAACCAGCAATCTGCTTTGGGATAAAAGGGTAAATGTGGTTCAGGTGACGGATACCAATAAAGATGGTTCCATCGAAATCAGGTTTTTAATGAGTGCCTCAAATTCTTCAAGGGCTTTTGATTTACGCTGTAATGTTAGGGAAGCAATGATAACTTTCATCCAAAATAACTATCCTGAAAGTTTACCAAAAACAAGGCTGGAGTACAAAGATAAATTTGCAGGTTTATAGAATCTTCAGAGTCTATGATGTTTCTTAGGTAAAAATATCCTCAATTCTAATGAGAATAAACTTTTCTATAGAAAAAATTTATAGAAAGGTTTTTGACTTGCAATGCAATCTTGAATTTATATCGACCATGTGTAAAATTAAACATTTGTGTATGCTTTTTTAAGCGGTTAAATTGATAGATTTTGAAAAAAAAGGCAAGAAATGTTCGGAAAGTATGATTTTAACTACCTGTAAACTGGTATATTTTGGGTTGAAATGAGCTTTTGGCATTTAATTTGGATTGGTATTTTAAGAAATTAAAAACTAAAAAATCTATGAAAAAATTTAAACTGCTGTTATCCCTTTCCCTAATTTTAGTAACAACATTTTTGTTCTCTTGTAAAAAAGACGAAACTACACCAACTGATCAAAATACCTATCCCAGAAAAGTATCTGTAGAATATAGAATCACTTCGCCGTCTGGCCTTACAAGTTTATATAGCATTGTAAGAAGAAATGCAACAGGAGCAACAGAATTGTTTAGTGATCAAGTACTTCCTTATTCTTACAAGTTTGATATGACTGTTAAACAATTTGATGCCTTATTAATCAGTGGAACGTCAAACACTGGCGGTACAATTGAATGTGAGATTTTTGTTGACGGTAAGAGTGTTGATAAAAAATCTGGTAGTGGAAATACCTTAACGGATATTACTTCAACTTATGTATTTCAATAATTAAATTTAAAATAAATTTATGCACAAAAGGCTTTCTTGTTTTATTAAGAAAGCCTTTTTTAATACATTTTGTGCTTAGTTTTGTTTTCCTTTTATAGATCTATTATTTAAACATCCCCTTCAGCTTCGCCAGTTTCTCCTGCAAATCACCATCAGCATCTTTTATTTTCGGTTGTGGTTTTTCAGCAAAGTTACGTGCTCCTTGCTCCTTACGCTTTGCCACTTGTTCTTTGCTCCTTAGTCCATGTGGCTTAGGACTAAGCTCCGTTTTCATCGATAAAGAGATCCGTTTACGTGCTGCATCAACTTCCACTACCGTTACTTCTACTTTTTGATGAACTTTAACGATGTCATTTGGGTTAGCCACAAAACGATTCGCTAATTGACTGGTATGTACCAAGCCGTCCTGATGGACACCAATATCAACAAAAGCACCGAAATTAGTAATGTTGGTTACAATTCCCGGCAGCTTCATGCCTGCTCTTAAGTCAGCAATTTCATTAATACCATCTGTAAAGCTGAATGCTTCAAAAGCTTCACGTGGGTCACGGCCCGGTTTTGCCAATTCCTTTAAAATATCATTCAAAGTAGGTAAACCGATTTCATCCGTTACATATTGTTGTGGCTTAATCTGTTTCTGTAATTGCGTATCTTTGATTAAAGCCGAAACAGTTGTACCTAAATCCTTCGCCATCTGGTCTACAACAGTGTAACGTTCAGGATGAACGCCACTGGTATCCAAAACATTTTCGGCATTGCGGATACGGAGAAACCCTGCTGCCTGTTCATAAGCTTTATCGCCTAAACGGGGAACTTTTTTCAAACTTGCCCGGTTCTTAAAAGCACCATTTGCGTTTCTATAATCTACAATATTCTGCGCCAGTGTTGGTCCGAGGCCGGAAACATAAGCCAGGATTTGTTTAGATGCTGTATTTAATTCCACACCAACCGCATTTACGGCACTGATTACGGTATCATCTAAACTGGCCTGTAACTTACTCTGATCTACATCATGCTGGTACTGGCCTACACCAATCGATTTTGGATCAATTTTGACCAGTTCAGCCAATGGATCCATCAAACGGCGACCAATGGAAACTGCACCCCGCACCGTAATATCCTGGGTAGGGAATTCTGCTCTGGCCACTTCCGATGCAGAATAAATGGACGCACCGCTCTCATTTACCATTACAATGGTCACCTTTGGAAGGTTTAAACCGCGAATAAATGATTCCGTTTCCCTGCCTGCGGTTCCGTTTCCAATGGCAATGGCTTCAATATGGTATTTTTCGCAAAGCTGTTTTATCGTGGCTTCGGCATTTTTTACATTACCTTGTCCGGTATGCGGATAAATAGCTGTATTTTCTAAAAGCTGACCTTGTTTATCCAGACACACCACCTTACAGCCGGTACGAAATCCAGGGTCAATGGCCAATACTTTTTTTTGTCCCATTGGGGCTGCCAGCAGGAGTTGGCGGGCATTTTCCGCAAAAACTTTAATGGCTTCTTCATCGGCTTTTTGTTTGGTTAGCACCCGAAGTTCGGTTTCCATGGCTGGCTCAAGCAGGCGTTTGTAACCATCTTCCAATGCTTGCCGTACTTGCTGTGAAGCGACATTCTGGCTGGTAATGAACTGATTTTCAAGGATTGCTATGGCATCTTCAGCAGGTGGCAAAGCATCTAATCTTAAAATTAATTCTTTTTCACCACGCCGCATGGCTAAAACCCGGTGAGAAGCAGCTGTTTTAACAGGTTCAGTCCAGTTAAAATAATCTTTATACTTAATGCCTTCTTCTTCCTTTCCTTTTATCACTTCCGTTTTGAAAACAGATTTCTCCTGGAAATAGCTACGCATTTTAGTCCTGGCATCCACATTTTCAGAAATGATTTCAGCGATAATATCTCTGGCTCCGGCCAATGCTTCATCAAGCGTATTCACACCCTTTTCCGCATCAATAAATTTGTTGGCTTCTGCATTCAGATCAAATTTTTTCTGATCAAGAATTTGTAAAGCCAAAGGTTCCAGACCTTTTTCCCTGGCTACTGAAGCACGGGTTTTACGTTTAGGTTTGAAAGGCAGATAAATGTCTTCTAAAAGTGAAATGGTTGCTGCTTCGTTGATTTTTTTTTCAAGTTCAGGTGTTAACTTTCCGAGCTCGGTCATTGATTTTAAAATCGCTTCACGACGTTTGTCCAGGTCCCGCAGTTGCAAGGCCCTATCGCGAACAGCTGCTACTTCAACCTCATCCAGGCTTCCGGTTAATTCTTTACGGTATCGTGAAATAAAGGGCACTGTTGCACCTTCATCCAGTAAGTTAATGGTGGCGGTTACCTGTTTTTCTGCAATGTTTAATTCTGCAGCAATTATTTTATGATGGGCTAACATATATTGATCTCAATATTAAAGGAGCAAAGCTAAACAGGATTTACGGGATTTACGGATTTTTGGAATTAAGTTTTCCACCGAAAAATGTGGGAAAATTTTTAGTACACTTATCTTTTTTGATTAGCAACTGATCGCATTTATAGTTGCTCTTGCTTTTTTGCGAATGTTATCTTCAATCCAGTTTAAGTCGCTTAATCTTTGTGGTCATTTATGGGTGCAAAGTGTATAAATCGATTATACATGAATGCTTTGGTTTACAGCCTATATTAACTTTAATGAAATAAAAATGGTCTGTGTGACACAGACCATTAATGATTTAATACAACAAGAATATGGTCGGTTTTTTATGAAGGTCAATTTCCTCCTTGCGCCAGTTGTAAACGCTTTGAGTTTTGATGTATTCATCTTCAGAAGTTAAATTGCTGGCCACACAAACCTGCGTGTTTGGTTTGCAGCTTTTAAGCACTTCTTCAAATAACTGGTTATTGCGAAAAGGTGTTTCAATAAAAATCTGTGTTTGTTTATAACGGCTGGCAGATAAATCCAGATCTTTGATGCGCTTGGTACGCTGTTCCTTATCAATAGGTAAATATCCCCAGAAAGCAAAGCTCTGTCCATTAAAACCAGAAGCCATTAAAGCCAGTAATATAGAACTGGGGCCAACCAAAGGCACTACTTTAATTCCACGTTTATGCGCTTCAGCTACAATGTCTGCTCCCGGATCTGCAATGCCGGGGCAACCTGCTTCACTCATTAAACCCACATCTTTACCTGCAGCAAGCTCTACAAAAAACTGACCCAAATCGGTACGGTTATGTTTTCCATAATCATGAACGATTAAATCTTTCTGGGGTGTTTTCAAACCAGCTTCCTTTAAGAACCGGCGGGCTGTTTTGCTATTTTCTACAATATAGGTATCAATCTGGTTAATGGTCTCTACCAGATAGGGTGTAAAAGTTTTATGTGCTGCCTCTTCTGCCAGAGGAACAGGAATAAGATATAAGGTGCCGTTTTGCATGGTACAAAAATACTTACAATAAATAGGATTTAAGTTCTAAAGTTTACGGTCACTACGGTATAATCTTTTTTATAAGTAAAGGTGTAGCAAATTTTATTTCACAACGACTGCTTTTTAGCACAATTATGTCGCGCTTAAAACGTTAAATAAGAGTTAAATACAGCTTAAACAGGCGTATTCCCATTAATTGCATGAAACTATGCATGCATATTAAACCCTGGGCATTTTTGGTGCTCTAATTGATACACACAAATTAGGTTATTAAATAAACACACAAATGAAAACACTGAAAAAATCGGCAATTGTGCTGGGGCTTTTCACGCTCCTCGCCGGAACCACCACCTTAGTCAGGGCACAGGACTATCAAAATGATTACCAGAATGATGGTTATAGCACTGGTAACGTTTCTTTGCAAACCTTTTACGACGAACTGACGCCTTATGGAACCTGGATTCAGGATCCGCAATATGGTTATGTTTGGCGGCCGGATGTAGATCAGAATGAATTTCGGCCTTATTATACCAATGGACGCTGGGCCATGACAGAGTATGGCAATACCTGGGTTTCCAATTATGATTGGGGCTGGGCGCCTTTCCACTACGGCCGTTGGGTAATTAATAGCTATCGCCAGTGGATTTGGTTACCAGATACCAATTGGGGACCGGCATGGGTAGACTGGAGAAGTGGGGATGGTTATTATGGTTGGGCACCAATGGCACCAAGCATTAATATTAATTTAAGCTTTGGCCGTAGGTATTCAGTGCCAGAATTTTGCTGGAATTTTATTCCGCAACGCAACATCTATATTAATACTTTTCCAAGATATGATTATGGCAGAAATAACGTGTATATCCGAAACACTACGATCATCAACAACACTTACGTGTATAACAGAAGAAGTTATTATGGCGGCCCGAGGGTAGAAGATATCAGACGTGCCACTAATCGTGACGTAACCGTTTATCGTTTTGATCAGAGTAGCAGACCAGGAGCCAGTAGAATTGGGGGCAGGGAAGTGTCGATTTACAGGCCAAGACCAGAGCGTAATGCGGTAGACAACCGCAATGCGGCACCGAGAAGATTTGAACAGGGTAATGCCGGAATAGGCCGCGGCGGAAGGAACGATGGCTTAGCTAACCGCGATCCGCGTGGAGGCACAGTTAATAACCAGAATGGAGATAACCGTGTTGGGGTTACTGATAATCGCAATGGAAGACCAAATCGTGGTAATGATGCTGGCCCGGGGAATACCATAAATCAACCTAATAGAGGTGAAGCTTATGATAAAAATACCAATGGCAGAATCGGGCGTGGAAATACCAATGGCGTTGATCAAAGAAATACACCCGCAAATATAAGCAGAGGTCAGGGTCAGCAACAAGTGGATCAAATGCGCCAGCAACGTGCGCAACAAGATCGGATGAGTATAGATCAGCAACGTGCGCAACGTGATATTCAGGTTCAGCAACAACGCGGTCAGCTTGAGCAACAGCAACGTTCACAACAGATGGAGCAACAAAGGGCCCAGCGTAATGAACAGATGCAACAACAACGTAACCAGCAGGTAGAACAGCAACGTTCACAGCAGATGGAGCAACAAAGGGCCCAGCGTAATGAACAGATGCAACAACAACGTAACCAGCAGGCAGAACAGCAACGTTCACAACAGATGGAGCAACAAAGGGCCCAGCGTAACGAGCAAATGCAGCAACAACGTAACCAGCAGGTAGAACAGCAACGTTCACAGCAGTTGGAACAACAAAGGGCTCAGCGTAACGAGCAAATGCAGCAACAACGTAACCAGCAGATGGAACAACAACGTTCGCAACAAATGCAACAAAGACAAGAGCAAAGAAGAACAGAATCTGCTCCACCACCACAAAGAGGAGGTGGTGAAGCAGGAAGACCATCCAGAGGAGGCAGAGGATAAATTTTACAGGTCCCGGTGAAAATCGGGACCTTTTTATGTTATTGTCCGGCTGCGGATTTTAAGCTGCTCAGGGTAGTCCCTTTGTAGGTTGTTTCAGCATTCGGATAACGGTTTTCAGGATCTAGCAGGAAAGTCTCTATCCCAAGTTCCAGCCCGAATTTAATCTCAGATGTCGCATCATCACCAATGATCAGAATGTCATCTGTTTTGAACTGATGCTGATCAATCAGTTTCTGAAAAGCCTCTTTTTTATTGGAAATTGAAACATCAACCACACAAATTTCTTCAAAATCAGCTGCAATTCCCAGCATTTTAACTTTAGAAGTCTGCTGCTTGTAAAAGCCAGCTGTGACAATAAATTTTCTTCCTTTTAATGCTTTGATAAAATGATAATCATCCGAAGGTTTTAAGGGTTCCGTTACTGATCTCGAATTTAAATAATCGATAATGTTTTCCATCGCTTCTTTTCTGAAACCATATTTTTCGGCAACTTTTAAAAAAGGTGTGCGCAGCATTTCACTTTTTGCCGCCTGGTATTGTTCAGCTGTGATGCCCAGATGCTGTTCATCTAAAAATTGATATAAGCCACCCATCAACTGCTTTTCATTGGGTTTTGTAAAGTATATGGTATTATCCAGATCGATAAAAAATATTTGCTTCATTGTGGATTGGTTTTTGTAAGATAAAAAAAATAAAACACCTTATACTAAAATATGTTTAACTAGATAAATAACTAAAACCATGAAAAAAGAGACGAAAATCATAGTAGGCGTGTTAGCAGGAGCAGCATTAGGCGCAACAATTGCATTGGCATTATCTTCAGATTCTTCAAATGATCTTAAAGGTAAATTATCAGACTTTTTTGCTGATCTGTTAGACTCCTCAAAAGATAAATTGGCTGGTTTAGCTGATAGAGCATCAGATGTGGCTGATAAGGTGAAAGATAAAATAGCAGAGGTAAAAGCTTAATATTGAAATGCCGGATATTCCGGCATTTTCTTTTTGTATTTCTAACCATACCTTAATGAAGATTGCTTTTCATGGTGCTGCCCGTACAGTTACAGGTAGTAAGCACCTTATTACATTAGATAATAATACCCAAATACTATTAGATTGTGGCCTGTTTCAGGGAATGGGCCATGTGACTGAAAAGTTAAATGACTTTTTTGGTTTCGATGTTAAAGCAGTTACCTATGTAATTCTATCTCATGCACATATAGACCATTGTGGTTTACTGCCTAAACTGGTAGCAGATGGCTTTAATGGAAAAATTTTCTGTACGGCTGCTACCATGGATTTAGGGCGGATTTTAATGATGGATTCTGCTAAGATTCAAATGCAGGATGCTGAATTTTCTAATCGCCATCGCCGGGAAGGGGAAGAAATGGAAGAAGCACTTTATACAGATGAAGATGTTGCAAAAACATTAAGCCTGATGAGGATTGTAGACTACGAAGAGGATTTTGAAATTGATGAAAACATTCACCTTCGATTGACTGACGCCGGCCATATCTTAGGAAGTGCTGCTGTTCATTTAACCATCAAAGAGAATGACAAATCTACACGTCTAACTTTTTCTGGTGATGTAGGTCGTTATGGCGATTTGTTGTTAAAAAGTCCGCAGCATTTTGATCAGGCAGACTATATTTTAATGGAATCTACTTATGGCGATTCTTTGCATAAAGACCTCGATCCAATTGAAAATATGCTCCTGGACATTATCCAGAACACCTGCGAGGTTAAAAAAGGGAAAGTCATTATTCCTGCTTTCGCCGTAGGAAGAACGCAGGAATTGCTTTATGCACTGAATGGTTTGGAATTAAAAGGCAAATTACCAGATGTTCCTTATTATGTAGATAGCCCATTATCGTCAAAAGCAACTGAAATTTTAAGGAACCATCCCGAAGTGTATAATAATGGGGTAAAAGAGATTTTAAAAGTAGATCATGATATTTTTGGTTTCAAAGGATTGCGGTTTATTGAAAGTGTAGCGGAATCTAAAGCCTTAAATGAAGACCCAAGACCTTGCGTGATTATTTCTGCTTCAGGTATGGCTGATGCCGGACGAGTAAAGCATCACATCAGAAACAATATAGGAAACCAAAAAAACACCATTTTAATGGTAGGCTACTGTGAACCCAATTCACTGGGTGGACAATTAATTGCAGGTAAAAAAGTGGTAGAAATTTTCAGGGATGAGTATGATGTGAAAGCAGAAATTCAATCCATCAAATCGATGAGTGCACACGGTGATTATGAAGATTTATTAAAATTTCTTTCCTGTCAGGATCCTGCACTGGTAAAACAATTGTTTCTGGTTCATGGAGAATATGAAGTGCAGCAACACTTTGCCACACGTTTAAAGGATCATGGATTTAAGCATGTTGCCATTCCCGAATATCATCAGGAGTTTGAGATTTAGTTGATGAATGACCTTCGGACATGTTACATAGAGATGTTTGATTGCATGTTAAAGATTTTATTCGATAGGCGTTTTTCATCTATCGGCTAACTTAAGGTGGATTTCATAAATTAAATTTTTCTTTGTTCCTTGCTCTTTGCTCCTTATTCTTTACTATATCGCCATTCCTCGCTATCTTTGTAATATGGATGTTTTTGGTAAGGCACTTACTGATATTTATAAAACCGGCGAAGCCGATACACTTTGGTTACACAATTCTTACGGCGAACCGGAAGAAATGCCTCTCGCATTTTTCTTTCGTGACGATGAAGAAATGCCGGTTTTGGAGTTACAGGCATTGCATATGTGTACTGGAAAAGTTTTAGATATTGGTGCAGGCGTAGGAAGTCATGCTTTACTTTTACAAGCCTTTAATATTGATGTAACGGCTATCGATGTATCAGCAGCTGCGGTTGATATTATGAAAGATCGTGGCGTAAAAAAAGCCTTACTTCAGGATGTTTTTACTTACCGGGAAAAGTTTGATACCATTTTAATGCTGATGAATGGTATTGGCCTAACCGGAACACTTTCTGGCTTTAAAGAATTTCTGATCAAAATAAAAGATTTGCTTAACCCCGGCGGACAAGTGATTTTCGATTCGTCTGATATTTCGTATTTGTATGAGGACCAGTTAAAGCCTCAAAACCAGTATTATGGTGAAGTTTCCTATCAATACGAATATCAAGGCAAAAAAGGTGATTGGTTCAATTGGGTTTATATTGACGAAGAAAGCATCAAAGCAATTGCTGCGGATACCGGCTGGAATTGCGAAATGATTTTTGATGATGGTGAAGACCAGTACCTGGTGAAATTAACATTAGCATAAATTGTCAATGCGAGGCATGAAGCAATTTTACTCGCAAATGAGATTGCTTTGTGCCTCGGCAAGGACGATCTGACAATTTAAAAACTAAACATCGTTTGTCTGCCACCAACTTTCTGCCCAAAGTTCTGGATGTTATACGTTAGGGTTAACATGCCGTATCTGCCCAGATTATTCGTTTGATAATCCACCACACTGTTTCCTGTAATTTCAATAGAACGGCGCACGTTACTTTGTAAAATATCATTCACTGCCAGTTTCAGCTGAAGTTTGTCATTCTTCATAAAAAGATAGGTTATGGCTGCATTCCAAAGTTTAATGTTATTGTTATAGCCTGCAATTTGCTGTGTGTTTGCAGTCAGTGCAAAATTGGTTTCAAAAACAACTTTTTTAGGGTATCTGATTATCAATTCAGAAGTGCTGTTTTGTGTATTGTAGCTTAAATTTGTGTAGAAATTATCCTGGTAGCGACTGCGGTTTAAATTAATAGCATACGATTGGTTGATTTCTACCACATCATTCAGATTAAGGCGAATGCTTCCATTTGGCCCAACATAAAATACATTGGCATTACTCCTGATATTATTTACAATAACTGGCAGGTGATTGAAGTTCGCCCAGAAACCTAGCCCTAGCTTTAAGCTTGTTTTGTTGAATTTGAAATCTTTAGCACCATTGGCTCCACCATTAAAGCTGTATATTCCGCTTGCATTAATCGGAGTTACCGTTTGTACGCCGTTGCTGATGTTTACGGTGTTTACAATTCCGTTTTTAGTAAAGTTTCCATAACCGTATAAATTATAATTGATCAGGTTTTGCGGATCATATTTGTACATATTTAAACTTACATTTTGTGTTCGGGCAGGTAATAAATTTGGATTACCATTGCGGATATACAAGGCATTTGTATTATCGGCTACGGGCTGTAAATAGCTTACATTTGGTTCTGTAAACTGCGCCGAATAATTGATTCGGAATATTTTATACTTTAACTGAAATGTTGGCCAAATGAAATGATAGCGCTGGTTAAGGTTGTTTGCATTACTAAAACGGTTGTTAAGTGAAATATAATTGTGTACCACTCCCGGCTGCAAGTTAAAATCTTTGGTGATTTTATAATTCAAGCTCACATTCATGTTTGTTTTAAAGCCTGTTTGTTCAACCGTCTGGCTTAGATTCGGAATGACAATATCATACAACTGATTGGCCTGGTTTTTATAAAAAGTGCTGAGGGCATTCTCATTATTGATGATATTGCCGCTTAAATCAATCTTGAAGTTAAGTTTTTTATTAATGGGTTCGCTGTAATTCGTATAGATATACGTTCTGAAATTTTCAATTTGATTGTTTCTTAATTGATCTATTTCAGTTGTAGAAGGCGTTAGAAAGGTGGTATTGCTGCTTTGATTATAGTTTAAGCCAGGATTGGGTTTGGTTGATATGTCAAATCCGATATTAAATGATCTTCCGGCTTTCTTAAAATCTTTACTCAGATCGGCCAACAGCTGATACTTATTATTAGCTGAATTGATGTTATTTAAGTTTTGAAGGGTATTGAGCAACTGCCCCGCGGCATTGGTATTGGTTGAATAATTTGTACTTACGGAATTATTGGAGTTCAATACCAGAAAGGGCTCAATGGTTAACTGGGTTAGTGAGTCTATCTGCCAATCAATTTTCCCGGCAATATTATGTTTCAATGTTAATGAACTGGTATTTTCATTTGCATTGGTGACTAACCTATCCTCTCCAAGGGTTTGGTTGGTATTGGTTAATCTTTCCAGCAGATTATCATTTCTGCCGAAGAAATACTGTGTGTTTATCTTTATTCCTTTTTTGGTTAATGTATTGAAGTTGAAACCTCCTCCTGATGAGGTTTGAATTCCGCTGTAACTTCCGCCAAAGCTAATTCCGTTAAATTCGAAATATCCACCAGAGCTCATCATCATGGAATTTACACCACTTCGGTTGAAACCGCCAATTCTTTGCACATCATTCGGATTAAAACCAGGTTGATTGATATTGTTTCCGTAGGCCAATACACTTACCTGTGTAGTATCTCTGAAAAAGTTCATTAAGCCGCCAGCCTGATACAGGTTTTTAGTGCCAGCACCTGCATATAATTTTCCAAATGCACCTTTTTTAATGGCTTTTTTTAGTTTCAGGTTAATTACCTGCGGAATTTCAGCAGCCGTTAAATCAGGATTACGTCTTTTTGCCTGTTTATCATCAACCACCTGAACTTTGTCTATCATATTAGCAGGCAAGTTCTTGGTGGCAATTTGCTGGTCTCCACCAAAAAATTCCTTTCCATCCACCAGGATTTTACTAACCGTTTTACCATTCACCATGATGGAACCATCAGCAGCGATTTGTACACCAGGCAATTTTTTTAACAAATCTTCCACTACAGCCGATGGAAGTGTTTTAAATGATGCTGCATTAAATTCAATCGTATCCTTCCGGACAATCACAGGAGGCCTTTCTGCTGTAATGATCACTTCATCGAGATCGTTAGATTTTGTGGAGAGATAAAGTGTGCCCAAATCTAAAATGGGTTTATCTGCGGTAAGTTCTACATTCTTTCTGTAAATTCCATATTGCCAGGCTGTTATGATCAGTCGGTATTTTAATCCCGTTGCCAAGCCATTAATTTTAAATACGCCATGATCGTCAGAAAGTTTATAAGTCGTTAAAATGCTGTCTCCGGCCTTATACACAGAAACTGTAGCATAATTTAAGGTGCTATTGCGGTTGGCACTATCTGCCAATATACCTGTTATACTGCCGTTTTTTTGAGCAGCCAGGTTAAGAAATGTAAAACATAAAATTGCTGAAAGTAGGAATATCTTCATATAATAGCTGATTAGGAAGTCTGAAGTTATGTATGGTATTGATGCCACTTTAAAAAATGTGATGAAGGTCTTATAAAATGTGACGGACATCCAAAACCAGCATTTTTGCTTTACATGTTAAAAATGAATACAATCAACAAAACAACTATAAATTTAGTTAAACATAAGATTAATCCCAAACAGATTTGAAATGGCGCAAAAAAGTTACAGATGCCTTGTGTATGATATTTTCCTTTTTATACTGATTTTCAGTTTAGAAAAATCTTTAGGCTGACTTATTTTAATGGATATACGAAGTTGAACCTGCGCATTTTCTTATTCCATAATCCTTTGATTGAACCCAACAATCAGCTTAAATAAATCATGGTATTCAGTTAAGGGTAAGGTTTCAGCTTTGTCGAAGATATCATGATAAGCTGCAGGGCCTCCCTGTGTGTAGATGAAGAAGGCCGGAACACCTTTTTCTGTGAAAAAGTAATGATCGCTGTTTGCCGCTTTTCCTCTTGAATTAATTTTGCTGATTAATTTTTGCTCCTGATTAATTTCATTTAACAAAGAAAATGCTTTAGGATAAACACTTGCATTTACGACAGTCATTCCGCTTTCTCCTGTTCCAACTAAATCCAGGTTAATCAGAAACTTAATTTTGCTTAAGGGAATTGGTGGGTTTTCAACGAAGTAGCGCGAACCAAGCAAACCGGCTTCTTCACCTGCAAAACAGATGAACCCTATGGAGTAGGGCTGAGGATGTGCTTTGTAATATTTTGCCAGGCTTAGTAAAGTAGCCACACCTGCAGCATTATCATTGGCTCCTGGAAAATAGGTATCAGCACCCATTCCACCAAGGTGATCATAATGTGCCGTGATGATCAACATGGAATCGGGTTGTTTGGTTCCTTTAATCCATCCGCAAATATTGGATGCCCTGAAGTTTTCAATAAATTTGTTTTCTATATCGACACTGATCTCCTTTGGTATTTCTTTGAAATTTTTACGATTGATCTCGATGGTTGTTTCCTGCGCAACAGTTGTGGCTACAGACCAGGTTAACTTATCTTTTAATTGAATACGCAGGTTTGGATGTGCGATGAAATTTAAGCTGTCAACTTTTTCCAAACTTCCTTTTTGCCTGATGCCAGCGCTTTCGTTGTTAACGATAAAGTCTCTACCAGGCATAAGCTTTTTACCGTTAATGGCTACAAACATTTTACCAGGAAAAGTATTTACGGGATAAGCGAATTCTTGCTTAAAGTCTGTTCCCATAGGTAGCAAGCCTATGTTTTTATATGCTGCTGATAAGAAATCTGCAGTTTTCTTCATGCCATCTTTGGTGTAGCCACGCCCCCAGAAGGACGCAGATGCTAAGGTGTTAACCATCTTACGCACGTAAAGAGAATCCTGTGCGAAGCAGGCGATGTTGGACAACATTAAAAACAGCGTGAAGATCTTTTTCATAAAAAAGTATGAAGTGTAAAGCTAAGCGGAAATTGTTGTTAAATGATAAATTCGGTAAATATGCTTTTTAAATGCTAAACAAAATCCATGCAAAAAGCCATTCAATTTTGAAATCGAATGGCTTTTGTAAATATGGTTTTAGCCATGCTACTTTGCTAAATAGGGTTGCAGTGCCACTTTTATCTTTTCTTTATTTTGAACTGAAGTCCATTTATCTGTAATGGATTGATCACCTAATGCAAATAGTACTTCATATAATAATTTATCATTTACTTTGGTTTTAACTTTGAAATCAGCTGGCGAGGTTTTAGTTAAATCTGTCCATACCTCACGAACATCAGCCCAATATGTTTTTTGGTTATCCCACCATTTCTGGGCATATTCAAATTTCTTTGGATCGATTTTAGTAAATTCTTCATATCCTTTTTCTATAGCCAGCAACTGGTCACCTTTCGGCGTACGCAAAACTTTTTTATTGTCTTGCTCAAACATCCAGCCCTCTTTTGTAATATAAATTCTGCTGCCACGATTTAAAACATTATAGTCATTCCGAACGGTTGATTCCCTTCTTGGAAGTGGCGAATCTGTTTCGCTTTGCCAGGCATCATGACCGCCAACATGGCTCCAGGTTCCATAACCCTGGTAACGTGGACTATCATCTACCTGGTAAACCTTTTGCGTCCATTTCCCTTTTACCTGAGCAGGCGTTAAGGTTGTTTTCTTCCAGGAATTATCCTGTGTATAAAGCATAATATCAGTATCCTCATAGGTCCAGTCCTGGCGCCAGTGTTTAATTACCGTAGAATCATTAATGGCTAACATATGTTGAATCACGATGCGTTTAGGCTCATCAACAATGATTTCTGCCCATTCATTTCCATGGCTCCGGTAAGGCTTGCTAAACTGATATTCCGTGTTTGGGGCAGTAATTTCTGCATAATTGAAATTTACCTTATAGAAACCTGCTAGTGATTTAATGGCTTTTCTATCTTGCTCAAATTTATCCTGAGCCTGGACATTAGCTGTTATGAGTACAATCAATACGGCTAAGAAATTTAGATTTTTCATTTTATAAAGGTTAAGGTTTACTGATCCGCCAGGGCGGGATTTTTCTTTTTTTTCTTTTTCCCCCACCAGATGATGAAACCTGTAATGGGTAAACTTGCGGCAATGAAGCTTGCAAAAAAGGCCATTATTTTTCCAGGTAAGCCCAATATTGCACCCACGTGGATATCGTAATTCATTCCGATAAGTGCTTCGCCGGCATTTTTATCACGTTGGTTTTTGCGATGCAACAATTTTCCTGTATACTGATCAAACTGTAAAACATCAAAATTCCAATACGTTTCAGTACCATGATAGCCGGTGGCATAAATGGTGTTGGTTCCGCCTGGCACTGCAGGCGACATACCGATCCGGTCAAAGTCTTTAAACGTCTGTTTTGCTTTTTCAAAAGCGATATCGAACGGATTTGCTGTGATTTTTTTTGTAGCATCCGACTTCACATCAGCCTGTACCGGAGGGGTAATGCTTCTGGAAGCAACCACATATACCGTGGTTTGGAACCATTTAAAAGCCCAAACCATGCCGGTAAGCGCCAGCATCAGGCAAATGATCATCACATAAAAACCCAGTACGTTATGTAAATCATAATTTACCCTTTTAAACTTTGCACGCCATTTGATTTTGAAACTTTTATCAAAATTGGATTTTTTAAGGTTTTTGGGCCACCACATCACCATTCCGGAAATCAGTAGAAATACAAAAATGAAGGTAGCCCAACCAATAATCTGCTGACCAATGGGATGATTCATTAGAAAACTCCAATGGAGCATTTTAACGATGGCAAAGAATTCATATTTGTGATCGGCAACCATTGTTACCTTTCCGGTATAAGGATTAACCAGTACCAGATCGTAATAGTCTATTGAATCAAAATACCAGAAAGCTTTGGGGTCTCCTGCTTTAAAAGTGCCAAATTCCCAGGCACGATCTGCTTCCTGGTAAGTAGAAATAAAGGAAATTTGTTTGTTGCCACCTAAAGCTTTCTCTGCTGTTTGTTTTAAAACACTAAGCGGAACAGTTTGCCTGTTAGCAGGCACATCAACAAAAATTTCTTTCCGATGAATCCATTCGGTGATTTCTTTTTGAAAAGCAAAAATGCATCCGGTAATACCCAGGTGAAAAACGACCAAACCCGAAGCAATTCCAAGCCACAAGTGTAGCCAATCGCTGATTTTTCGAATCCGGGATTTTGCTGGTTTTTTTTGGACTGGTTTGGTTGGTGCCATCAATATTGTAATAAATTAACCCATTGCAGGTTTTATGCTGCTAATGGGTTGTAAATGTTGCATTGGTTTTTAATTAATCTGGGTAGTATAAGTAACCAGGTGCCAAACCTTTTCATAATCTTTTCCATTCAGCTTTCCGGCAGTTTTATCTTCAGTAAATGCTTCAATGAAATAATTTCCTTTTGCTTCCGGCTTAAAGATGAATTTTCCATCAGCATCAGTTTCTGTCGGAATAACTTTTCTCTCCGGATTAACCAGTGTTATTTTTTGTTTCGCAAAAGGCTTTTTGTCGTAAATAAGCTGATTAGTAGATGATTCGCCAACTTTTAGAACAGGTTGATCTGGCCTGATGGTTAATGCTGCATTAGCCGGAAAACCATTATTTACTTTCTTGCCACCTATAGCAACATCGGCAAATGCATAGTACATTAATTTGCCTTTTTCATAAATATCTGCCACTTCATGTACCACAGCTAATTTATAGGTTCCGCTTTGATCCGGGGTAAAACTGGCTTTGTAGAAATGTAAATCTGGCGAAGCCGTCAATACTTTTGTTGTTCCGTTTGGTGCAATTAACATCAGTTTAAAATCCTTTAAATTGCTGAACCATTTTGCGGTGGAGTCTGGTTCATTGGCTTCGTATTCTCCAAAAAAGATTTTTACTTCCTGAGCTTGACCTTTCTTCCCTGTTGATGCTGTTTCAATCCATAAGGCATGTGAAAATGCCTGGGAAAGGCTGAAGGTGAAGAAAAAAAACAATAGTGATAATTTCGTTTTCATTGTATTTCGGTTTTAGGTAAAAGCAAGCAGAAACTATCTGACCAATTTCTGCTCGCAGATTTGTTAGAATTTATAGGCTACACTTACTCTGTAATTTCTTGGTGCTTCTGCCTGGTAGTAGTAAGCATTTAAAAATTGGTAATAAGAACCACTGTATAAATATTTATCCAGAATGTTAAATACATTTCCGGTGATTCTAAATTTCGAGCGTTCGTAAAACAATCCGCCATCTAACTTAAAGTAATTGGGTAATTTTTGTAAACCCACACTCCAGGTATCTGTTGCGCGGCCGGCCAGATAGGTAAAGCCAGCTGAAATTCCGGAACCCTTTAATGCCCCATCTTGCAAGGTATATGTTAACCATCCATTTGATACATGTTTAGCAAAACCCGGAACAACATCGCCCACATTAATACCGGTAACACCAGGTGTAACTTCGGTTACTTTAGAATCTGTGTAGGCGTAGTTGGCAATTAAAGTTAAACCATCCGTGATTTTACCCCTTAAGTCGAACTCGATACCCTGGGATCTTTTCTCGCCTAAAACAACACTAAAGTTCTCTCTTATCGGATTAGCCGGATCTGCTGGGTTATTAATTACGCCATTTGCAGGATCAGCAGTCAGTTCATTTTGTTTACGAATTCTATATACTGATAGCGTTGTATTCCATTTCCCATCAAACCAATCTTTCTTTATACCAATTTCATTATTGGTGCCGGTAATGGGTTCAACCTTACCACCGTTACGGATTAAGCCACTCTGCGGGGTAAAGGCTTCATCATAAACGGCATAAACTGCCGTATTTTTATCGATGGATACACTTAAACCAACTCGTGGTGTAACTTTTTTAGCTGAATAAGCTTCGCCGCCCCAGGCTGATTGATTCACATAAGTATAGCGGCCGGCTAATGTTAAACGTACTTTATTGTTGAAGAAACCAAGTTCGTCCTGTGCGTAGGCACTTAAATATTTTGAATCCATTAACCCGCCAGCGTTGACGGCTCTTTGTGTTAAGGGTGTTGTGCGATCAAAAACCGGATACCCATTTAAAGGGAAACCATAGTTTGGGTTATTTAAATCAAATGGAGCAGTTGGTAAATCTAAATTATGCGATTGACCCCAGTCTGCCATATAATTTTTCTTTCCACCGTCAAAGCCTGCTAAAATGCGGTGGTTAATGCCACCGGTTCTCACCTTTCCATTGATAAATAATTGAGCCAGTTTCATGCTGCTTTCGGCATCCCAAATGGCCACATTTCTAATGACTGTACTATTGGCATTCACGGCAGATGGCCACGAACTATAACCTACCTGGTTATACTTAAAATAGGCGGCCTGTGCGGTTAATTTCCAGTTATCGTCAAAATTGTGCTGCAGGTTTAAAAATATACTCTGGTCTTTGATACGTGTTGGCGGAACTCCAGGCTGCGTCATGGTAAGCTCCTGTGGATGCGTGGCATATCCATCCGGCGAGAAAATATAATATGATCCGACCTCAGTCATTTTTGCATTTTGAAAGGTATATTCGGCGGTCAATTTAGTGCGGTTTGTAATCTGATAACTTAATACCGGAGCAATGCTATAGCGATCATTTTTCTCATAAGGCCTGAAAGATCCTTTATTTTGTACCGCACCATTTAGCCTGAACAGTAGTTTTCCATCATTTGTTAACTTGCGGTCGAAATCAATTGCAGTGCGGTACAGGTCATAACTCCCCAAGGTAAAGGAAACCTCCCCACGGTTAAAACCAGTTGGCTTTTTGGTCACTACATTATACATGCCACTTGGATCACCATTTCCGAGCATAAAACCTGCCGGACCTTTTACAAATTCAATATGATCAACAAAGCTCATGTCTTCTGTCAGGGGTCCCCAGAATGATGACACGACATTGAAACCATTTCTCATTGCCTGTATCTGGGATCCGCGCATGGTAATGTTGGTGTACATATCACCCCAATGCTCTATTCGGGTAGCACCACTCACATTTCTGATTAAACCATCGCTCATGCTAATGATTTGCTGGTCTTTGATCACCTGATCACTAACGGTTTGTATATTTTGAGGCGCTTCTAAAAGAGGTTCATTCAAACGCAGGGAGGCGGAAGGTAATCCTATTTTGTACCTGTTATTTTTACCGGCAATGGTTATCTCTTCCAGGGCCTGATCAGTTTCTACCAGTGTAAAGTTAACCACTTTATCTTCTCCGGCAGTGATTGTGATGGTTTGTTCTGATGCTTTAATGCCTACGGCGGAAGCCACAATAATATATGTTCCTGGTTTTACGCGATGAATGGTATAGTTACCGGCATCATCTGAAGTGGTACCCTGACCCTTATCCTTCAAACCTATGGTAATAAAGGGAGCTGGGCGACCATTTGAAGTGCTTACTTTTCCTTTAATAGTGGCCACTTGTTGTGCAGCAGTAATCAGACTGATCATCAGCATCACTGCTGTTAGTGTTAATAATCTCATTGAATTAAAAATTAGAATTTGTAAGTGATGTTTGCTACCAGATTTCTAGGCATTTGAGGTTCGATTGTTGTCCAGCCTTTATAATATCTCTTATCTGTGATGTTGTCTAACTTAAGTCCGAGTCGATACTTATTCCTGTTATAAAAAACAGTGGTATTTAAAACGGTATATGACGGCAGCGTGAAAATTCCTGTAACAGCATTATTGGTAATTATATTTGTGCTGTTGTAATTGCCACCAAAACCAAGACCCAACCCTGTTAAGCTTCCCTTACTAAGGGTATAGCTGATCCAACCGTTAATCATGTTTTCCGGTCCCGCATCAACTGGTCTTCTGCCTTCTACAGATGGAGCGGCTTTAGTGAGCTTACTGTCGATATGGCTATAGCCGGCAACTACATTCAGGCCCGCTACCGGATTGGCATTTAAGCTGATTTCAATACCTTTATTTCTTTGCGTTCCGTCCTGAACACTGATGTTATAATTGGTTACACCTCTGTTAATGGATTCAGCCCTGATAATGTTATCCACTTTGATGTCGAAATAACTTGCTGTAATATTGAGCTTGTTATGAAATAGATCAGCCTTAACACCACCTTCAATCTGATTGGCTTGCTGAGGTTTAAACGTGCCATTAATATCTGCCAATGGCTGAATAACAGGTGCCAGGTTTTTAAAACCATTCATGTAATTGGCAAATAATGCTACCTGATCTTTTACAATATTATATGTTAAACCAAACTTAGGCGATAACGCTGTTTGTAAATATTTACCTGTGGTTATGCCAGTCGAGATATCATAAGATCCTTTATTGTCAAACCGATCAACCCTTAAACTCAGCATTGCACCCAACTCATCAGTGATGTTTACCACATCTGATACATAGGCACTATATACTTTACTTAAAGTAGATGATTTTGCCGGGCCTGAAGCTGCGGCAATTTTAGCTTCTACAGCACTGCGGGTAATGCTGGCATAGTTTGCGGGTGTACCTACACTATTAACTAAATCAAACAATACATATGGAGAATTGCTGTTGTTTGTTTTTTGAGATAAATAATCCAACCCGATGACTACCCGGTTTCTGATACCCCAGATTTTAAAATCTCCAATAAAATTTTGTTGAATATTAGCCCCGTTACTGGTTGAATTCTGGATGTTTATATACCTGGAAAGCACATTATCAGTAGCGCCGAGATACATGATGTACTGATAAAATCCGTCAGATTTACGGGTGTTCTGAGAGAAGTTTGTTTGAGCGACCCACTCATCAGAAATTTTATAGGTTACCTGGCCGCGAACATTGTTAGTAGGTGTTTTAACAGTTAAATCGTTACTGGTATAAGATTTTCCAAAGTCAAAGTTTAATTCATCCGGGGTGCGGGCAATCAATGGTCTGCTTCTGTTTAAGAAAACCATTAAAGGGTTGGTGCCTTCGTAGCTATAGAAATCGGCAGCTAAATTTAATTTTAATTTATCATTAACCCTGTACTCTAAAGCCGGAGAAAAAAAAGTTGATTTATTAAAACCTGCATCCTGCCAGCTATTTTGCTTGTTATATGCTGCGTTCATCCTAAACAGTAGGTTTTTAGCCTTATTCACCGGGCTGTAAACGTCGGCGGTTAATCTGTTTAAACCAAAACTACCAGTATAATAAGAAACAGCGCCACCGGTGGTATCCAACGGCTTTTTGGTCACTACGTTAATCAAGCCTCCAAAGCTGGTGAGTGCACCGCCATATAAAGTGCCGGCTGGTCCCTTTATTACTTCAACCGTTTCAATATTGGATGGATCAAGATCTCCGTTGGTTTGTCCGGCAATACCATCAATCATAGATACCTGCGTAACAAAACCACGTAGGTTATAATAAGCTGCACCATCGCCAGCTCTGCCGGTTGAGGTCCATAGTTTATCGATTCCGGGAGAATTTTTTAAGGCAGCGTTAAAATCTGTAGCGATTTGTTCTTCCATTAATTCCTTACTGATGGTCACATATACCTGAGGGTTTTCCAGGTTTTTTAAAGGCAGCTTAGCCACGTAATTGCTTGGTTTTGTAGCAAATTTATTCCGTTTATTACTGCTAATGTTCACCTCTTTAAGCTGGTCAGCATTTTCTCGCAGTACAAAATTTATGGTGAGTGGTTGACCTGATGTTACGGTAATGTTTTTTTCCTCAGAACTTAAGCCCACACCCGAAGTGCGAATGATGTAGGTGCCGGGTTTAATACGGTCTAAAGTAAAGGAACCATCTTCGGCAGTGGTATTCCCGATGCCTTTTCCTTTAAGGCCAACAGAAATATAAGGGGCTGGCTTACCATCTGAAGTGGTTACTTTTCCACTGATGGTTGATGTTTGCTGAGCGAAAGTTGCTGAAGTAAAAGATAAAAGTAGAAGTATTAAATTGAAGAGTCTAAGTTTAAGCATGCTTATTTATTTGGATTAATTCTAAACAGCTGCAAAATAACGGTAGAAATAATTATAATCCAAATAATTTGTAATAATTCTAAATAAGAATAGCGTTCAAAAAGATGTTTGCCTTTTAAATTGCCCGTAACCAGATTTTAAAAGCTGTTTCAGCTGACATTAACATTTCATCACTCGGAAATGATGAATCCTGAAGCTGATAAATGTTAGTTTCCTGGTTATACCAGGATTGAAACCCAAAAAACCAACAACGGTAAAAAGTTTATTTGATTTGGATTACCCTCAAGCTAAGTGGTCTTTCTGTATCATTGGCAGGCGAAACCAAACCTCCGGCAATAACATCATAGTGATATCCTGCGGCAAAGGAACTGTTTTCAGAAACAGCTTTAACCGTTCCGGAACTGGTTTCTTTTAATTCCAGGGTAAATGTTCCGGGGTCGACAGCGATAAAACCACTGGCACTTTTATAAGGTTTGCCTGTTGCATAGCTATTTGTGCTGCCTGTTTTTACCAAATCCATAGCGGAAGCATCCGGAGCAAGATTGATGAAGCGAATGTATGCCTTGTCTGTGGAGGATATAGTTAAATCATCCGTTAAGGCTAACACTTCTAATGCAGCGGGTTTGTTGATCAGGTAAAAAGATTGATTAGTGCTGGCGGTTAAATTAAGGGCTTTAGTGAGTATACCTTCAGTTGAAGCGGCCGTTGTAAATTTTAAGGTATAGTTGCCAGAGGTTCTGGTAGTGTAAGAGGTTGATCCGGCAAATGGTAATGCAGCGGTATTCAGTAGCGTTTCATTCAGGTATACATTATAGGTGCCCAGTGTAGGCGAAATGTTAGTTACTCTTAAATTCGATAAGTTTGGATCAACAGTTTCGGTTTTTTTACAGGAAATAAATCCCATTGAAATGATAAGGGTTAAGAAGGAATAGTAACTCAGTTTTTTAAGGGTAAACATTTTCATTGGTTTTTAAATTTTGATTAATAAATGTAGTGTAAGGTTAAACGGCGACGGGTTAGGAAGCGCTACAATAGCACAAATATTGTGTTTTAATATCAGCAGTGATTGTTAAATCTTGTTAAGGGATGTTAATGATAACTGTCAGATTTTAACAGTTTTAGGATGCTGTAGAAATAATCTGCTCAATAAAAATAAATAGGAGGATGTTCAACACCTATTTGATACAAAGTTTAAGTCATTCAAATGATAATGTTTAGGCCCTCAGTTTTATGGGTAAACAGCTTTTAAGCTACATCATCATGCGGAATAAGGAGCTATAAACGGGTTTATGTAGGTGATGAGTAATATTTTTAGTTAGCGCATGAGGCTAATGATTGGTTTTAGTTAAAATATGGTGTTTGTTGGGTAAAAAGGAATAAAAGACGCTGGTATAATACCATTACTTTTATTAAAAATCAAACATAACTAACTAACCGTCAATGGAAAAAACTTTTACAAGACATTTCTATCTGAAATTTCTATCTGCAACATTTTTTTATTTATTAATTCCCTGGCTGGCATTTGCCCAGCAAATAATAAAGGGAACCGTTTTAGATCAGAACGATAAACCCATTCCTGGGGTATCTATATTGGAAAAGGGAACAAAAAATGGTACTTCCACAAATGGAGATGGAAAGTTCGTATTAACTGTACAAAATAGTAAAGCAATACTTGTGGCAAGGATTGTGGGCTTCTTAACGGTAGAGAAACCTGTTACGGCAAATGCCATACTGAACTTTTCTTTACAAGACGACAATAAGATGCTTGATGAGGTGGTACTGATTGGTTATCAAAAAATTACCAGAAAAAAATCAACGGCCTCTATTTCCAGTATTTCCGGAAAAGAGCTGGCTAATTTACCTGCTGCAAGTTTTGACCAATTGTTACAGGGCAGACTTTCGGGCGTAAATGTTCAAAATTTTACCGGCCAGCCTGGGGTGTCACCAACTGTTTCGGTACGTGGTAACTCAACAGCGAGTACGAGCTACGATCAGTTTAATACCGTAAGAACGCCATTATACGTGGTTGATGGGGTGCCACAATCTTCAGATGACTTTGTGCCACCTGGTACAGGAACTGGTACAAACTATCTTGCAGGGATTAATCCGAACGACATTGAATCAATCGATGTGTTGAAAGATGCATCAGCTGCAGCTATTTATGGATCAAGAGCGGCAAATGGTGTAATTCTGATTACAACCAAAAAAGGAGTTAGCGGAGAAACCAGGGTTTCCTTAAGTAGTTATGTGGGTTTTGTGCAAAGGCCAGATCTGAGGGAAGCAACGATAGGCGCTACAGAACGCAGACAAAAAATGGAAGTTTTGCAGCGTCAGCTTACTTACGACCAAAGAAGACAGTTGCCCTATTTGCTTACCGATAGTTTAAATCCGGCTTTTAACGGAAATACAGATTGGCAGGATTTATTTTATCAGGTGGGTAAGATTAATGATAATAACTTGAGTATAACCGGTGGATCGGACAACGGAATGACCTACCGTTTTAGTGGTGGTTATTATAATGAGCAGGGAATTATAAAGGGAACAGGATTTAAAAGGTATAGTTCGAGGATTAATTTAACGTCAAGGGCTTTGAATAAAAAGCTGATGATTAATCCACAATTTTACTACTCAAGCGCTGATCGGGCGAGAGGAAATGAAGATCCAGATGATCCGAACAAACCAACCAAAATTGGCGCTGGCAATCTGCCCTCGTCACTGATCAATTTGTCACCTGAGAAACTAGATTTTTTTGTAAGTCCTAACAGCGAGAACCTCGATAAAAACATCAGTAATCAGTTTGGCATCAACTTGAATTTATCTTATGAGTTTAATAAGCATTTTACGCTAAACTCGCAGTCCTCATATACTTCAGACAATACCCGGAGAGATGCCAGCAGAAGTAGCCTGCTCAATAATAATTTTGGAAACAGCGCGACTAGTTTTTCTTCCAGTGGTATTGGTTTAAGAACTTCTAATTACCTAAACTACAATGGTACGCTTGGAAAGCATTCTTTCAGTGCTGTGGTAGGGCAGGATATAGAATACAATAAATATCAGAATACACAGGCTGCCGGATTTGGTGGTGCTTCTGATAACATACAAGTGGTAACGGGATTTCAGCAAGCCAATATTTTTGCTTTGTCGCAGTATCGGGCACATGGTTTAATTGCCTATTACGGTCGTTTTAACTATGACTACGATAGTAAATATTTGTTATCCGGAACACTCAGGACTGATGGTTCATCTGGTTTCGGCGAGAACAACAAATATGGTGTTTTCCCTTCGGTATCGGTAGGCTGGATATTATCCGAAGAAAATTTTATGAAAAACATCACTAATAATCCATTTACACTAGTGAAAATCAGGGGTAGTTACGGTGCTACCGGCAATGAAGATTTAAGGAATTCATACGTACAGTATAATAAATACCTGGTTAATAATGGTGGGTTTGAAGGTAATGGTGCTGTTAATGGTGTTCAATATGGACTCCCCGGTGCAACTTCATATAACGGCGTTACAGCGATAACTCCAAATTTTATTAACGGTGTGGCACAAAAAGATTTAAGCTGGGAAAAATCAACGCAATGGAATATCGGTACTGATCTTGAATTCCAAAATGGAAAATACGCACTGTCGTTTGATGTGTACAATAAAGAGGTAAAGGATAAATTGTTTAATGTAGACTTGCCAGTTACTTCTGGTTATGATAACGCGTTTACCAATGCATTTTCTGTGCGCAATTCTGGTATGGAATTGACCTTTAACGCAACTCCAATCAGTAAAAAGATTAAATGGAATACCTCATTTAATATATCCTACAACAAAAACCAGATCATGAGCCTGCCTAACGGTGGCAGAGACATTGTATTGAGAGGTGACCGGTTTGATAAATCCCATATCCTTTCTGTCGGGAGCCCAATAAATGCATTTTACTTATATAGAACAAATGGGGTATTTTCGAGAACAAGTGATATCCCTGTTAATCCTTTCACAGGAGAATTGTACAAGAATACGAGTGGTACCTATGCAGCCGGTGAATTTTATCTGGCTGACCTTGACGGAGATGGTGTTATTGATGTTTTCAATGATGGAATTAATCCTGATAAAATGCCAGTCGGCGATCCCAATCCGCGTTTTACAGGTGGATGGACCAATAATTTCAGCTACAAAAATTTCTCGTTGAGCATTTTTGCAACATTTACATTTAAAAGAGATGTACTGAACTTATTTGATTCAGATCGTTTTGCTAATTCAACGTCTATTGATGCTGTATCAAATTTCGCAAATTTCTCCACCCCTGATTTAGACAGACTTAATATCTGGAGAAATCCAGGCGACAATGCTGAATACGCTAAATACGATTTGGGTAGTTACCACTATTATTATACAGGGGCACAAACTTTTTTCTTAGAAAAGGGTGGTTATTTGAGGATAAGAAGCATCAATATCGGCTACGACCTGAATGCCAGGACTTTAAAAAGATTGGGATTGAGCCAGCTTAAAATATTTGCGGTAGTTGACAATGTTCATATGTTCCAGCAATCTAAAAAACTGCCTGATGCGGAGGCTGTAAACGGATATGGCGAGTATAATGGAAATGGATACCCGATCCCTAGAAAATATACATTAGGCCTTCAAGTTCAATTTTAATACCATTCACATGAAAAATTTACGTACAAAACTCAGCATATTATGTGCTCTAACCTTGATCTTGAGTACCAGTGCCTGTAAAAAATTCCTTTATGAAGAACCAAAAGATGCACCATATGAGCAAACTTTCTGGAAAACTTCTAAAGATGTAAGGAGTGCCATGGCGGGTAATTACGCATTGTTCCGTGGTGCAATTACGAATAAAAATAACCGCTATTACATGTATGGAGATGCAATTGCTAAAAATTATTTTACCATTCAGTATAGTGGGGATGGGCTTGAGGGGATACAAACCGGCGATTTTACCTTTCAGTATAACCTAAACTCATTAGCCAATTACACGCTTTACTATAAAAGTATAGCGATGTCGAACACCATATTGTTAAAAGTAGCGGCGATGACCGACGCCCAATTATCGGCGGAAAATGATGCTGTTGCATTTAGAAATAACACTTTAGGCCAGGCTTATTTTTTAAGGGCATTAAGTTATTTTATGATGGTAAGGGTTTGGGGCGATCTGCCAATTGTTACCGAAGCATATGAAGATCCACTTAATGCACCTCAACTTCCCAGAAAGCCAAAGGCAGAGGTAATGAAACTCATTGAAGATGATTGTCATAAAGCCATTAATTTGCTGACCTGGACTTATGAAAACAGTGGCGATGCGAAAGTTACAGCTAACAAAGGAGCTGCATATGCACTTTTAGCCCATTTGTATTTATGGCGGGCCACCATGTCCAATGTCAGTTCAGACACGCCCAACCTGGTTGATGTAAATAGCGCAGATACTACGATTAACACACTAATCAATCGTGGTGGCTATACTTTAACTGATACGGCCAATTATAAGAATACTTTTATAGGTCGTTCTTCAGAAGGTATTTTTGAAATCAATATAAGCGAGAATACGTTGGAAGGTTCTAATAGTTCAATAGGCGGGGGCTTTTTAAACGAAAGCTATGTAAAAGGAAACGGTAATAATCCAAGGTACTTTGTGGTGCCCAGGTATCTGAAAGATCATTTTTCTACAACTACTGATATCAGATACACCAAAGGCTTTGATGTAACCCTGCCGGATAAGCCAGTGTGTCTGAAATATTCCAATGTGACATACAGAAATCCGGGGCAAAAGTTAAATCCATATTTAAGCAATAACATCATAATCTTCAGGTTAGGTGATATGAGATTGCTAAAAGCTGAAATCGCACTGTATAAGGGAGATGCCGCCACGGCTACCTCAATTATCAATACATTCAGAAGGAGGAATGATCCCAATCCTGTGTTGGTAGATAACGGCTTGTCTGTAAGCGATGTCATGGATGAATACATTATCGAACGCGGACGGGAAATGTATCTCGAAGGACACCTGTTTTATGATTTGCTACGCACCAGAAGGTATGGGTTCATCGTAGACTGGCTACCGGAAGACAGATTTAAAAAAGAAGGTTTTTACTGGCCTGTAGATCCCGCTTTGTTTAGGAACAATCCATTCTTAAAGCAAACTACATATTGGTTGGGTAAGGTGTAAATAATTAATTTTTATATTAAAAATCATGAAAAATACTATTTTAATATATATGTCGATTGTTTTACTGGCCATGTCGGCATGTAAAAAAGACGACTATAAACGAGATGGGGGGCAGAGTAGTCCTTTTGTTGATATGACCACTTATGACTACCTAAAATCCAATCGCAATTTTGATTCATTGGTGAAAGTGATTGATAAGGCGGGTTTGAAAGATGCTGTAAATGGCGATGCTACCTTCTTTGCTACCACAAATTATGGAATAGCAGATTATGTAAAAGCGAAAAAATATCAAAAGAGTCTTCAACTCGGTAAAGAAAATTTTGATTTCGGAATCAAAGATATCCCGGCTCAGGAACTTAGTGATTCATTAAAAACTTACCTGTTTGCAGGTAAAATAAACAGGGATCAGATTAGCCTTGCCGGGAAGCTGTACAATAGCTTGTTAGGTGCCATTCCAAATGTCCAATATTTAATTAAGTTTAGACGATCTACTTTGGAATATACCCAGTATTTGAATTACATAGATTATGTTACCTATACCAAAGTGATAGGTACGCGCGATGATACGGAACCTGATCTGAATGCTATACCGGATAACCAAAAAGATAAAGCGGTAGACGTACAGACCTCCGGTATTATCACAAAAACAGGAATTGTTCATGTTTTAAACGGAAATCATAGGTTGTTTTTTAATGGACAATCGTTAGGGAATTAAACCATAAAATATTCAATCATGAAAATTAAATATATTTTAGGCATACTGTTTTTACTGAGTATTTATTCTTGCTTAAAAATTGAGAAAGGTTTTCAAAGTAACGCCATTCGCTATAAAGACAACGATATTTATGCTAAACGAGGCCTGATACTTTTTCAGTCTGACAGGATTAATGCAGATGGCTCTACACCGCCATTTACCTATAAAATGGTAAACCTCAGGAAAGAAGACGGTTCTCCTGCACCGGTAGAATTTTCTAAAGCCTATGAAATTCTGGTGTTTAAGGAGGGTACCAGTTTCGATGCAGAAAAGGATGTGACTGTTGATTTGTTGAACAAGAAAAGAGAAACGGTTAAAAGATTACCCATGTATTTCAACGAAAACAGCGGACAACTCACATTCAATAGGGCTTCAGCAAATTTACCATTGGGCAAGTATGTTTTTGATGTTGAAATGACAAACGTTACCGGAACAAAGCTTTTTCCAAAATTGGCAACGATAAATGTTGTAGACCCTGAAGGCGATGATTTATTTGTGGTTACGGATAATGTTTCGAATGCATTTCACGATGTTACAGGTGTGGCAACGCCTATGAAAAATCCCATTATTACCTGTACTAAAATCTCTAATAATGGTGCAAGGGCGATATTAAAAATGGTTGATAAAAATGGAAAGGTTTTTAACCCTAAGGCAGGCGAAATCATACAAAGAGGAGATCGGCCGATTTTTGAAAATTATGCAAAGTTTAATCCGGTTATTAAGACTGATACAGCCATGATTTGTGATTTTGAGGTAGCGCCTTTCCCACTGACCAAATATGTTACGCCAACAACAGATTGGGGCTTTTTAATGTATTACAGGATCCCAAGTAACTTTGTCACCGTTGATGGTTTTCCTGCATCTCTCGGAACATTCTCTGTAAATCCCCGGTGGTCATGGCAATTAAAGCTTGAAGGAACATATGTAATACAGGTGAAATTTCCTGATGTAACAAAAAAATAGTATGTAAATTCAATTAAACGGAAAGGCAATTTCATATGGAATTGCCTTTCTGTATGAGTGGGGTTTCCTAATTAAATAACCTTAAAAATAAATTTAGTGAAATTAAATGTTGAGGCAGTTTATTGCTCGCTTCTTTCAAAAACAAAATAAATGATTAGTTGTTCAACTGAGGTTTACTTAACTATTTAGTAATCTTAATATTAAATGTCAATTATAATTTTGTTTAACCACTAAATTTATTAAAATGATTAAAAACAGCTCAAAATTAATCTGCATCTGCTTAGGTACACTGGTGATGGCTTCATGTGGAAGTTCTCAAAAGGACAAACCTGCTGATACCACCATTACCAAGACAGAAACGGTTGTAACTGTACCGGAGAAGCAAGAAAATGCACCGGCAGGCAGTAGCTTTAGTATCACACCTGATAGTGCTGTTTTAGGCAAAAGCAAGGAAGCATTGGTTAAGGTAACTGAAGCAACTGCAGTAGAATTGCAGGATGCGGATGGTAAATCTACAGGTGCTGAACTTACTGTTAAACTGCAGGTTACCAATAAAAGTACCCTCGATGCTAAGAAATATTTCTCTGTTTCTGCCGCTGATGCCAGACTTGAATTGGATAATGGTACAGCGGTTCCCGGAAATAAAGAGAGCGGTAATACCGAACCTGAGCCGGAGGCTTCATCAGAAGCCGTATGGAAATTTAGCTTGCCTGCAGGCACCTCACCTAAAAAACTAAATTTTTTCGTAGATGGAACAAGGGTTTCAGTCGGATTAACAAAAAAATAAAATTAAGGCCCCAACTCAGGGGCTTTAATTTTTACAATTATTGTAAAAAATTCAAAAAATATTGTGTAACTCGATTATTATTTAAACCTTTGCACCTCAATAGAGTTATAGCCGTTTTAATACGCCTGAAATGATTAAACAATTTTTACATAAACTTTCTGCTTTCTCCGCGCAACTGGCGTTTGGAAAGAGTTTGTTTATTAATCGTTTTCAGCCTGTATTTTATTATCCCACAAGCCGGCAAAATTTCACGCCACGTATTTAGTACCTCCACTAAACGTTATGAGGAATTGATCCTCTCTAAAAACCCAATTAACAAGAATACTTATAATTTTTCGTTAGAAAACGAATGGATATTAACGAATTTATAGTGCAGGTTGCACTTCCTGAACATCGTGTATTTGCAGAAGAAATTGTAACTGAGATGGCTGAGTCTGCAAAAGCACGTGGCACCGGTATCGCCAAGCGTTCTCCAGACTATGTTGCTGGTAAAATGATCGAAGGCAAGGCCGTGATCGCTTTCCATAAAGATGGTACATGGGCCGGCTTTTGCTATATAGAAACGTGGAGCCATGGTCAGTTTGTGGCAAACTCCGGGTTAATTGTTTCTCCTAAATTCAGGAAGGCAGGTTTAGCGCATGCCATTAAGGAAAAGGTTTTTGATCTTTCCAGAAGTTTGTATCCCAAAGCAAAAATTTTCGGATTAACCACTGGTTTGGCCGTAATGAAAATTAATTCCGACCTGGGTTACGAACCGGTTACCTATTCTGAGTTAACACAGGATGAGGAATTCTGGAAAGGCTGTCAGAGTTGTGTGAACTTTGAGATCCTGAAAATGAAGGAACGTAAAAACTGCATGTGCACAGCCATGTTATATGATCCTGCTACGCAGAAACATGATGCGGCCAAAAGATTTGCAGAAGAATTACAAAAGAAACCTAAATTATATGAGCGCTTCATGCGCATCAAGCAACGTTTAGTTGTAAAACCTAAACCCAAATCCGGGTTCAAGGCCTTGATGTTTTTATTTACCCTATTATTTCATAAATAATGAAAAAGAAAGTTGTTTTAGCTTTTAGCGGAGGTCTTGATACCTCATTTTGTTGTATTTATTTAGCACAGGATCGTGGCTTGGAAGTTCATTCAGTTATTGTAAATACCGGTGGTTTTTCTGAGGAAGAATTGCAGGAGATTGAGAAAAGAGCTTATGCTTTAGGTGTTGCTTCACATGCCGTAGTAGATGAAACAGAAAGTTATTACAACGACTGCATTAAATACCTGATTTTTGGTAATGTATTGAAAAATGCAACTTACCCGCTTTCCGTAAGTGCCGAACGTGTAAGTCAGGCTACGGCAATTGCCAACTATGTTAAAAAAGTGGGTGCAGATTATGTGGCGCACGGAAGTACTGGTGCAGGTAATGACCAGGTACGTTTTGATATGATTTTTAATATCCTGATCCCTGGAGTTGAAATCATTACACCTATTAGAGATTTAAAATTATCCCGTGAAGCGGAAATAGAATATTTAGCAGAACATGGTGTGGAATACAGTGCAGAAAAAGCCAGATATTCCATTAATAAAGGTTTATGGGGCACTTCAGTAGGTGGGAAGGAAACTTTAACCTCTCACGAAACTTTACCCGAAAGTGCCTGGCCAACGCAGGTTTCGGAAACGGAAGCACGCAAAATTGAATTAACTTTCGAAAAAGGTGAACTGGTTGCCATTGATGGTGAAACATTGGCACCTGTAAGCGCGATTCAAAAATTACAGGCCATTGCTCAACCCTTTGGAATTGGTCGCGATATACATGTTGGCGATACCATCATCGGGATTAAAGGTCGTGTGGGTTTCGAAGCTGCGGCACCGGTATTAATTATTAAAGCTCACCACACTTTAGAGAAACACACTTTAACCAAATGGCAGTTAAGCTGGAAAGAGCAATTGTCATCTTTTTACGGCAATTGGTTACATGAAGGTCAGTTCCACGACCCGATCATGCGGAATATTGAAGCTTTCTTAACTGATACGCAAAAGGTAGTAAGCGGCAAAGTATTTGTGGAGTTGTTGCCTTACCGCTTCCAGATTATTGGTATCGAATCGAACCACGATTTAATGAGCAATAAATTTGGTAGCTACGGCGAAATGAACAATGCCTGGAGCGGAGAAGATGTGAAAGGCTTCTCTAAAATTTTTGGTAACCAGGTGATGATTTGGCATAAGGTAAACGGAGAAGAAGCTTAAAGCTGAAAGACTAAAGCGGAAAACTACCTTTATGCATCTCGTCATTGCGAGGAGGCACGACGAAGCAATCCCCAAAGGGTTGTCATCTGAGCTTGTCGAAGGAGTATTAAAATCTAATTTTCATATCCATCTATATTGATAGAACAGATTATGAGTAATAAAATAAAAGCAGGAATAATTGGCGGTGCGGGTTACACTGGTGGTGAAATGCTTCGTATTCTGGTTAACCACCCAAACGTTGAGATTGCTTTCGTCAATAGTACCAGCAATGCCGGAAACCTGATTTCTGATGTACATACTGATTTAATTGGAGATACAGATCTAAAATTTGTAAGTGATATTCCACAAAATATTGATGTGTTGTTTTTATGTGTTGGCCATGGTGATGCGAAAAAGTTTTTAGCAGCCAATCCAATCAAGGAAAGCATTAAAATCATTGATCTATCTCAGGATTTCAGATTAACTGCAAATGCCATTTTTTCGAATCCAGACTCCGGGCTCCCGACTAAAGACTTCACATACGGTTTACCCGAACTTAATCGCGAAGCAATAAAATCTGCCAAAAACATTGCAAATCCTGGCTGTTTTGCCACTTGTATCCAGTTAGGTTTATTACCTCTGGCTGCAAAAGGTTTAATCAATAGTGAAGTTCATATCAATGCGACTACGGGTTCAACAGGTGCTGGTCAAGGCTTAAATGCTACTTCACACTTTAGCTGGAGAAATAATAATTTATCTATCTACAAAGCTTTTGAGCATCAACACCTGAATGAGATTGGTGAAAGTTTGTTGCAGTTGCAGCCATCACTAACAGATCGTTTGAGTTTTATTCCGCAGCGTGGTGCATTTACCAGAGGTATTTTAGCTTCCATGTATCTGGAAAGTGATTCTTCTTTGGAAGAAGCACAACGCATTTTTGAAGAATATTACAGTAGCCATCCTTTCACGCATGTAAGCCGGCGAAATATCGATTTAAAACAGGTGGTCAATACCAATAAAGCGCTGGTTCACGTAGAGAAACACGGCGATAAATTATTTATCATCAGCATTATTGATAACCTCTTAAAAGGTGCCAGCGGACAAGCGGTTCAGAATATGAACCTAATGTTCGGACTGGAAGAAACAGCAGGGCTTAAATTGAAAGCGGCCTATTTTTAGTGATACGTTATAAGTTTTAAATAATAAGTGTATGCAAAATTTTAAAGATTTAAAAGTATGGGATAAAGCCCACCAGCTTACACTTAGTATTTATAAGATTAGTGCGAGCTTCCCAAAAGAAGAAGTGTATAGTCTTACCAATCAACTCCGGCGGGCATCGGCATCAATACCAGCTAATATTGCCGAAGGCTGTGGGAAAAATTCACAGGCAGATTTGGCAAATTTTTTAAATATTTCTTTAGGTTCAGCAAATGAGACTGAATACTTTTTGATTTTATCTAAAGATTTAGACTACCTAGCTGAAGAACAATTTACAATTTTATCAAATAGTATTAATGAAGTTAAGGCAATGCTTATCAGTTTAATTTTGAAAGTTAGAACTAAGCACCGAAACCTATAACTTAAAACGTACAACTCATAACTCAAACAATGAACTTATTCGACGTTTATCCTCTTAACGATATAGAAATTACCAAAGCAGCCGGCAGCAATGTTTGGGATGCTAATGAACAAAAATATTTAGATCTATATGGTGGCCATGCCGTGATTTCCATTGGTCACACCCATCCGCATTATGTTAATCGCTTAACCGAGCAGTTAAACAAAGTTGGTTTTTACTCCAATTCAGTTAAAATTCCTTTACAGGTACAGCTGGCAGAAAAATTGGGCCAGGTTTCTGGTAAGATAGATTACCAATTGTTTTTGGTAAATTCAGGAGCAGAAGCCAACGAAAATGCGCTAAAATTAGCCTCATTTTACAACGGCAGAAAGAAAGTGATTGCTTTCACCGGTGCTTTCCACGGACGTACATCATTGGCCGTATCTGTAACTGATAATCCGAAAATTGTTGCGCCGGTTAACCAGACGAAAAACGTAATCTTTTTACCTTTTAATAACGAGGTTGCTTTAGAAGAAACTTTCAAAGCGCAAGGTAATGAAATTTCGGCCGTAATTATTGAAGGTATTCAGGGTGTAGGTGGAATTAAGGAAGCTTCAAAAAGTTTCTTGCAGAAAATCCGTGCGCTTTGTGATGAATACAATTCGGTTTACATTGCCGATTCCGTTCAGTGTGGTTATGGCAGAACTGGTTTATTTTATTCACACGATTATGCCGGGGTTGAAGCCGATGTTTACACCATGGCCAAAGGAATGGGTAATGGATTTCCGGTAGCAGGAATTTCAATTGCCCCTAAGTTTAAACCATGGCATGGAGAATTAGGTACCACTTTTGGTGGTAATCACCTGGCCTGTGCAGCAGCATTAGCCGTTTTAGAGGTAATGGAGCAAGATAACCTCATGAAAAACGCCGAAGAAATCGGAAATTACTTAATTACAGAATTAAAAAAAATTGAACAGGTAGTTGAAGTTCGCGGTCGTGGATTAATGATTGGTATTGAATTGCCAGCCGAGCTTGCCCATGTTAAAAAAGAGTTATTACTCACCCACTATATTTTTACCGGCGAAGCAAAGCCGAATGTAATTCGCTTATTGCCGGCTTTGAATTTAACCAAGGCACATGCTGATGAATTTTTGGAAGCGTTTGCTTTAGTTTTAAGTTCTAAGTAGTACGTTTTAAGTACACAGGACTCTATTTATAAATTATTTTGGATGAGGAATACGAAACTTATAACGTATAACTTACTACTTACAACGTTTTAAAATGAAACTTTTCACTTCCGTGCACGATGTTCCAAGCATCAAGCAGTTTGTAAATGATGCGCTTGCCTTAAAGGCAAATCCTTATGCGCATCAGGATTTAGGTAAAAACAAGACCCTGGGTTTGGTTTTCATGAACCCAAGTCTGCGCACCCGTTTAAGTACCCAAAAGGCTGCTTTAAATTTAGGGATGAATGTGATGGTGATGAATCTGGATAAAGAAGGCTGGGCTTTAGAAACACAGGACGGTGTGGTGATGAATGGCTCAACCGTGGAGCACATCCGCGAAGCTGCTGCCGTAATGGGTCAATATTGCGATATTCTAGGCTTGCGATCTTTCCCTAAACTAAATAATCGTGAAGAAGATTATAGCGAAGATTTCTTTAATAAATTCGTGAAATATTGTGGAGTTCCTGTGGTAAGTTTAGAAAGTGCTACACGCCATCCTCTACAGAGCTTTGCTGATATCATTACCATTCACGAGACCTGGACGAACAAACCTGATGGACGTAAACCAAAGGTCGTTTTAGCCTGGGCACCTCATGTAAAGGCCTTGCCACAGGCTGTGCCAAATTCTTTTGCTGAATGGATGTGTCAGGCACAGGAAGAAGAAATGATCGATTTTACCATTGCTCAACCTGAAGGGTATGAACTTTCAGCAGATTTTACCAAAGGTGCCGATATTCAGTATAATATAGAGGCGGCATTGGCCGGAGCAGATTATGTATATGTAAAAAACTGGAGCAGCTATCAGGAATATGGTCAAGTATTAAATTATCCTGAAGGCTGGATGATGGACAATGAAAAGTTAAAATTCACCAATGATGCGAAAGTGATGCATTGTTTACCTGTTCGCAGAGATTTGGAATTATCATCTGAAATCTTAGATGGACCAAATTCATTAGTCATTCACGAAGCTGGTAACCGTTTATGGGCCGCACAAGCTGTAATTAAATCGATGCTGGAAGAATTGAAATAATCTGTTACGATTTGAAGGCCTATAACCTGCAACTTATCAGGAAGACAGCTTACGATCATAAAAATTATAATTATTTTTATACATGGCTAAGCCAATTACAAGTACTTTATCCGATTTCCATCAGGTGATTATCATGATCAACGATGCACGGAACAGGGCCTACAGTAAGGCAAACGCCGAGTTGGTAATGTTGTATTTTAATATTGGAAAAATTGTTTCTGAAAAAGTGTTGGCTGGAAATTGGGGTGATGGAACAGTAAATGATCTGGCAGATTATATCGCCGAAAAGCAACCGCTCTTAAAGGGATTTAACCGCCGCGGACTTTATAGAATGAAACAATTTTATGAAGTGTATAGCGATGAGCAAATTGTTTCGACACTGTTGACAAAATTGCAAGCTGATCATAACTTAAAAGTGTCACCAGTGGTGACACAATTAGAAAGCAGTATTTTTACTTTTTGCAAAAGGATATTATTAAAAATAAACTGGACACATCATCTGTTAATACTGTCAAAAACAAAAGGCATTGAAGAGAACCAGCACTCATTGCCGATTATGAAACCAAGTTGATTGATAAAAAACTGCTCGCAGAAAAATTGCATCAACTTTCTGAAATTTTTTATAGAAATGAACAATAAGCAACTGACCATCATCAAAATTGGTGGAAACGTCATCGATCACTCCGCAAACTTACATCAGTTTTTGCTGGATTTTACCGCTTTGCCAGGCGATAAAATCCTGGTTCATGGTGGTGGCAAAATCGCAACAGAACTGGGCGAAAGTTTAGGCATCGAAGCGAAAATGGTGGATGGTCGCCGGATTACCGATATTGAAACCTTGCGAATTGTTACCATGGTTTATGCAGGATTAATTAATAAAAATATGGTTGCCCAGTTGCAGGCGAAGGGTAGCAATGCCATTGGTTTAACTGGTGCGGATGGAAATATCATTCAGGCAAAAAAACGTCCTGTGAAAGAGATCGATTATGGTTTTGTAGGTGATTTGGATGAAAAATCTGTCTCTGCCGAAACCTTAAGTAAATTATTGCAAGCCGGATTGGTTCCTGTTTTATGTGCCATTACACATGATGGAGAAACCCAACTGTTAAATACCAATGCTGATACCATTGCATCATCGGTTGCGGTAGCCATGTCGGCTTTATACGAAACGCGTTTGGTATATTGCTTCGAGAAAAAAGGTGTGTTGAAAGATGTAAATGATGATGATTCTGTAGTTAGAGAAATCAAAGCAGATGAATTTGAAGGACTTAAAGCTGATGGAACTGTGCAGGGCGGAATGATTCCAAAATTGCACAATGCTTTCGAGGCCATTAAAAAAGGTGTTTCTGCCGTTTATATTGGCAAAGCCGATGAATTAGCAGAACTGGCTGATGGAATGTTTGGCACCAAAATGCTGAAGTAAAGGTAGAGAAGAAAGGCTGAAGGTTCTGGGATTAGAAAGGAAAAGAAACCGATGAATTCTGCTTTTGCCATTTAAACCTGATAGTAGTGGAAAGCTCCCGATTTTTCATCGGGACTTGTAACGAATAGCAGGACTGAACATCAATAGAATTGCTGAAATTGCTTTTCAAAAAATATATAAATCTTTGTAATCAAATCATCTGTGTAATCAACCCGCAGGAAAATTAGGAATCATGACAAAAAAAATAGCCATCATTGGTAGCGGAAATATAGGTTTATCTTTAGCTAAAGGTTTGGTAAAGGCCGACTTTGCTCAAGCGGGCGATATTACACTTACCCGTAGAAATATTGATCATTTAAAATCTTTCGCCGAAGCTGGATTTGTAGTGAGCAATAACAATAAAGAGGCTGTTTCCAAAGCTGATGTTGTCATCCTCGCCGTTTTGCCGCAACAGTTAAACACTGTTTTAGATGAAATCAATGCGTCGATAGATTCGGCTAAACATTTGGTTATTTCTGTAATTTCCGGTGTCAGCTGTGCTGCGGTTCGAGCGAAACTGGGTGAGGATGTAGAAGTGATTCGTGTAATGCCAAACACGGCAATTGCCATCGGACAATCGATGACTTGCATGGCCAGTGATAATGCCTCGGCTGAAAATATTGCGGATGTGACCAAAATGTTTGAAACCGTAGGCTCGGTAGTTAAAATAAACGAAGATTTAATGACTTCTGCTACCGCACTTTGTGCCTGTGGGATTGCGTTTTTTTTAAGGGCGATCCGGGCAGCATCGCAGGGTGGCGTAGAAATTGGTTTCCATGCCGATGAAGCACTTAAAATGGCTGTTCAAACGGCAAAAGGAGCGGCCGATTTACTTTTATTGCATGGTACACACCCGGAATCAGAAATAGATAAAGTAACTTCGCCGAAAGGTTGTACCATTGCCGGTTTAAACGAAATGGAACACAATGGTTTTAGCTCATCACTAATAAAGGGAATTAAACTTTCGGCCTTAAAAGCCGGGAATTTATATACCAAGGAAAGCTAAAAGCAGAAAGACTAAAGCTGAAAGCAAAATAAAAAGTATCATGCATGTTAAGATGAAAATTGTCTTGATGCCTGATACTCATTACTTGATACTATGTCATTAGAAAATATACAAAAGGAAAGTCTGGATTTATTGCGTCAATTGATTCGTATCCAGTCTTTTAGTAAAGAAGAAGATAGAACGGCTAATTTAATTGCGCAGTTTTTGGATGAGCGGGGCGTTAAAACCCACCGCAAAATGAATAATGTTTGGGCATATAACAAACATTTTGATGCGAAGAAACCAACACTGTTGCTCAATTCCCATCATGATACGGTAAAGCCAAATTCTGGTTATACCCGTGATCCTTACGATGCAGCCATTGAAGGAGATAAATTATTCGGCTTGGGCAGTAATGATGCTGGTGGTTGTCTGGTTTCCTTAATCGGTACGTTTTTATATTACTATGAACAGGAAAATTTAAAATATAACATCTGTTTGGCCGCAACGGCGGAAGAAGAAATTTCCGGTAATAACGGATTAGAATTGGTTCTGCCTGATTTAGGTGAATTGGAATTCGGAATTGTGGGTGAACCGACAGAAATGAATTTAGCCATTGCTGAACGTGGATTATTAGTATTGGATTGTGTTTCTCATGGCAAAGCAGGTCATGCGGCACGTGAAGAAGGCGAAAATGCCATTTACAAAGCATTGGCAGCTATCGAATGGTTCAGGAATTATCAGTTCCCGAAAGTCTCTGAGGTTTTTGGTCCGCTGAAAATGTCGGTTACCATTATCAATGCGGGTTCGCAGCATAATGTGGTTCCGGCAAATTGTACTTTTACAGTAGATGTCCGGGTGACTGATGCATATACCAACGAAGAAGTTTTAGAAATTATCCGGGCCAATGTAGATTGTGATGTTACGCCACGATCTATCCGTTTAAAGCCATCATCAATCGATAAAAACCATCCTGTAGTTCAGGCTGGTATGGCATTGGGTAAAACCACTTATGGTTCGCCAACAACATCCGATCAGGCTTTATTAGATATTCCATCTGTAAAATGCGGACCAGGTTTTTCTGGCCGCTCGCACATGGCTGATGAGTTTTTGTATGTGAGGGAAGTAGCAGAAGGTGTGGAAGGATATGTGAATATGTTAAAACCGGTTATTGAAGGTTGAGGGTTTAAGGCGTAAGGTTCAGGTGTGAAACTTAAATGCCCCCTTTATCTTTTAAAAGATTCAAAAACCTTTGTGCTTAGTGTCTTTGTGGTAAAAATAGCCTTGTGTTCTCTGAAAAACTTCATGAACTCTGTGCTAAAATTATAAAATAGCTTGGCGCACTTTGCGAAAAAACTTAGTGCCCTTTGCGGTTAAATAGATTTAAAATGAAAATCTGGCAAAAAAATACAGACGTAAATAAATTTGTAGAAACCTTTACGGTTGGAAAAGACCGTGAACTGGATCTACAAATGGCAAAATTTGATGTGTTGGGCTCTCTGGCCCATACGCAAATGTTGGAAACCATTAACCTGCTTACTGCTGATGAATTAAAAACCGTTCAGCAGGAATTGAAAAATATTTATGCTGAAATTGAGGCTGGAAATTTCACTATTGAAGATACCGTAGAGGATGTTCATTCGCAGGTAGAATGGTTGCTTACGCAGCGAATTGGTGAGGCGGGAAAGAAGATCCACAGTGGACGCTCACGTAATGATCAGGTTCTGGTTGATTTAAAGCTATTTTTCAGGGCTTGTATTGAAGATATGGTCAATCAGACATCAATCTTGTTTAACCAATTAATTGAATTAAGTAATACACACCAAGATAAATTGATGCCAGGCTACACGCATTTGCAGATTGCCATGCCATCATCATTCGGACTATGGTTTGGTGCCTACGCGGAAAGCCTTGCCGATGATCTTGAACTGATGCTTGCTGCCTGGAAAATTACCAATAAAAATCCATTGGGTTCTGCCGCTGGTTATGGTTCGTCATTCCCATTAAACAGAACTTTAACGACTGAATTATTAGGATTCGAAAGTTTAAACTACAATGTGGTTTATGCGCAGATGGGGCGTGGAAAAACAGAAAGAATTTTGGCACAGGCCATGAGTTCCATTGCGGCTACTTTGGCCAAAATGGCAATGGATGTATGTTTATTCATCAACCAGAATTTCAGTTTCATTAGTTTTCCGGCAGAACTGACTACAGGTTCGAGTATTATGCCGCACAAGAAAAATCCGGATGTTTTTGAACTGATTCGTTCACGTTGCAATAAAATACAGGCTTTGCCCAATGAAATTGCCATGATGATCACCAATTTGCCATCAGGTTATCACAGAGATTTACAATTGCTGAAAGAAAATCTTTTTCCAGCCATTACTTCCCTGAATGAATGTTTGGAGATCGCTACATTCATGTTTCAAAACATCACTATCAAGGATGACATCTTAAAAGATAAAAAATACGATTATCTGTTTAGTGTAGAGGTGGTTAATGAACTGGCGTTGCAGGGGGTTCCATTCAGGGAAGCATATAAAATTGTAGGCGAACAGATTGAAAATGGTACCTTTGCACCATCAAGTGAGATCAAACATACACATGAAGGCAGTATTGGCAACCTTTGTAACGAGCAGATTACGGCAGCAATGCAGCAGGTTTTAGCTCAGTTTGGTTTTGAAAAAGTGAATAAAGCAATAGAAGATTTAATAGCATAATATGAAAGTTTCAGTATTAGCCAGTGCATTAATTGGCTCAGAAATTATAAAAATTGGCAATGAAGTTAACGAAATGAAACGCAAAGGCGCTTCAATCGCTAACTTAACCATCGGTGATTTCGATTCGAATATTTACCCGATACCAAGCGAATTGAAAGCCGGAATTGTAGATGCATACCATGCAAATCAAACTAACTATCCTCCTGCAGATGGCGTTTTACAATTACGCGAAACTGTTTCTGAATTACTGAAAGATAGATTCGGATTGGAATACAATACTAACAGTATTTTGGTTTCAGGCGGTTCCCGTCCGTTAATTTATGCAACTTATTTAGCCTTAATCGATCCGGGAGACACCGTTGTTTTTCCGGCACCCTCCTGGAATAACAATCACTATTGCCACTTAACTTCGGCTAAAACTATTGCTGTAGAAACAGATGCTGCGCATAATTTTATGCCAACAGCTGCACAATTAAAACCGCATTTAAAAGGAGCAACTTTATTGGCTTTATGTTCGCCATTAAATCCAACCGGAACCATGTTTGATGCAGATTCGCTGGCTGAAATCTGTGATGCGGTTTTAGAAGAAAATGCTTCGCGTGGCGCAGATGAAAAACCATTGTACATGATGTATGATCAGATTTATTCGCTTCTAACTTTTGGCAAAGCCCATGTAAATCCGGTTTCTTTACGTCCGGCGATGCGTGAGTTTACCGTATTTGTAGATGGCAGTTCTAAGTGTTTAGCTGCAACCGGCGTGCGTGTAGGCTGGGGTTTTGGTCCGGAAGATATTATCAACAGGATGAAAGCATTGGTTGGGCACATGGGTGCCTGGGCACCTAAGGCTGAGCAGGTGGCCATGTCAAATTACTTTAATAATAAAGTACAGGTTGATACTTTCTTAACCAGTTTTAAGAGCCAGATTCAGGATAGTTTGAATGCCCTTTATAATGGCTTTAACGAATTAAAGAATGAGGGCTTTAATGTGGAGGCTGTAGAGCCGATGGGTGCCATTTATTTAACCATTAAAATCGACTATATCGGAAAAACCACTGAAGATGGTCAGGTTTTAAAAGACAGTGCAGATGTGAATTTCTACCTGATCAAAGAAGCTGGCGCAGCTTTGGTTCCTTTTTCTGCCTTCGGAAATGCAGATAGTATGCCTTGGTTCAGGGCATCAGTAGGTGCATGTACTTTGCAGGATATTAAAGATATGTTGCCAAGGATTAAAGCGGCATTGAGTAAATTGAAATAAGATTATAAATAGATAAAAAAACCTCTTCAATTAATTTTGAAGAGGTTTTTTTAGTTTGATCGTCATTTGGGGCACATGCAACGTAATTGAGAAATCTAATATAAATCTCTCCATTTTCCATATGCTTCAGTCGAGATGACGACTTTTCTATAGACTAAGGACTTTGGACTAAAGACTCAACACTCCACGCTAATCCTCCCTGCTTCCATCATCAGCCATTCTCACCATTTTAGGCTCGAATTTAGCGATAACATCAACCAGTTCAGTTTGTGCTGCCATCACTTTATCAATGTCTTTATAGGCCATTGGTGCCTCATCTAAACCTGCGCCGATTAAGGTGACATGATGATCTTTCAAAATGGCCTTCATCTCCGATTTCGTAATCGATTGAATCGCTTTTGTTCGGCTCATTTGTCTACCTGCACCATGCGAAGCAGAATTGATGGCATTCACTTCACCTTTTCCCCTAACTAAAAATCCTGGTGCAGTCATACTTCCCGGGATGATCCCCATCACGCCTTTACCGGCAGGCGTTGCACCTTTTCGGTGAACAATTACTTCTTCGCCATCAAGCATTTCTTTCCAGGCAAAATTATGATGGTTTTCTACTTTGGCCAAAACTTTGGCACCAATGGCTTTAGTCAACCTTTTATGGATCACTTCATGACAGGCTGATGCATAATCGCCGGCTAAATTCATGGCAATCCAATATTCTTGTCCTTCGGAAGTATTTAAGTCAAGGTAAGCCAGATTTACAGCCTCCTTGGGCAATTTACAGATCTCTTTAGCCAGTTTAGTATAATGACCAGCAATTGTTGCGCCAAGGCCTCGCGAACCTGAATGCGTTAATAAAGCCACATAACGGCCTTTATCAATGTTTAAAATTTCATCTCGTTCTGCGAAGTCAATGATCCCCCATTCCACAAAGTGATTTCCACCACCCGAAGTACCCAATTGTGCCCAAGCCTTTCCATGCAGGTTTTTCAGGAAAGGAATGCTGTTGAAAGCCCCGTTCTCTAAAACCTCATGATCTGCTTTTTCATTACCTTTAAAATTTTGACCTGCACCAAATTTGGTAAAAGCAATCAGTTCTCGTTTGTACATGGCATCTTTACCGAAATAATGTTTTTCGGGAATATCAAAAATACTTAAAGCCATCCGGCAACCGATATCTACACCTACTCCATAAGGAATAATCGCATTTCTCGTAGCCAATACGCCACCGATGGGCAAACCATAACCTTGGTGGGCATCAGGCATTAATGCACCTGCAACCGTAACCGGTAATTTCATGGCAATATCCATTTGGTTTCTTGCGCCTTCTTCAATGTAATCAGCGCCGAAAATTGAATAATCTTTTGCGTGATCAATCAGTTTAATAGTTCCGTCTGATTTTGGATTGGCTTCCTCAATCAAGGCTGTTGCCAAAGTGTTCAATATTTCATCATCCAAAAAACTTTCCGGATAATCTTTTACTTTCTTAAATAAGGCCAATAATTCTTTTTCTTCAATATCCGCAAAATTTTCTTTCACGATAGCTAATGCTAAGCCTACTATTTTTCCTTCGGTATAACCTATTTCGATCAGGTTATTACCTGTGATGTTGTTGTTCATTTTTTTCTACATTAATCCCCGGCAGGCAACATTCACCTAACCGAGGGTTTTTAAATTTAGTTTATTTCACGAAAATCTGTTTCAACTGATCGACAATTTGTCCGCTGCCAGATAAGCTGATGTTATTGATTTTCTCCGCGATTTTCTCTACGTATTCCATCTCTTTCAACTTATACAACATGCTGTTGTCTTCCATTAATTTGGCAGTATTCAACAAACTTCTGGTCGAGGCCGTTTCTTCTCTGCGGGTAATGATATTGGCTTGTGCCCGTTTTTCAGCAACTAAAACCTGGTTCATAATCTCCTTCACATCACCTGGTAAAACAATGTCTTTAACACCACAGTTGGTCAATTTTACACCTAAGCTTTCAACCTTATCCAATGTGGTGGCCATTACCATTTCAGCAATTTTTTCCTTGCTTTCCATCAATTCGTCAAAAGTCATAAGGCCAATAGATTCTCTTAATGCCAATTGCATGGTGATGTACAATTGTTTTTCGAATTCCTTGTTCTCCAATAACGCCCTGATGATATCATCAACTTTATACTGAATGCTGAAGTTTACCCTCAATTGTGCTTTATCTTTGGTTAAGATTTCTTGTCCAAGAATTTCCATGTTCAATTGTCTCATATCAGTTTTTAAAACATGAATTGTAGTGGCATTTTTCCAGTACAAATAGTTTCCTGCACCCACTATTTTTTCAAATTTTCCATCGATAAATAACAATCCTTTTTCGTATGACTCTACTTTGTTGGCCCTGATGTAATTTATTAATGGTGCTTTGTCCAATAAGTTTTTATCAATTGTTTCGTCAATATTAATGTTGCTGATGTTTACCTTAATAAAGTTGTATTCTGATAAACCTTTCCAAATGGCATGTTTACCTGCGGTTAATACACTTTTAAAATTGTTATTTCTGTAAACCAAAGCCAACTCATTATCAGCTACTTCAACAATATGCACTAAGTTTACAAAGTCGTTGTTCATTAACAAAACTTCTAACTCTGCAATGGTGAAGCAATATTCCTTACCCATGTCGTATACGGTAATGTCTTCGCCAAAACCTAACCAGTAAGTTCCAGCTGTTAAAACGTTTTTTAATTTTCCTTTTTTAAACACCAATCCAACATAATTGGTGTTAATACTTACTCTTTTCATGTTTTTTGATGTTAAGATTTATAATTATTTGATTTTTTCTTTACAAAGCATTGCAAAAGCGCATTCATTTGTTTCTTGCGGAAGTAAGAAGAATTATGATGTTTTTAAGAATGAAATCAAGCTTTATTAAGTAGGTAAATCCGAGGATTTAAATAAATTTTCGGCGAGATTTGATTTTTAAATCAGCTCTTTCATCATTTTTACTTACAAAGCGAAAGACGAATTTGCTTTAAGATTGAAATTAATCCTTAAGCCAAATGCGGTTTTACAACGCTTATTCTGGTGGGCGGTTTGAAAAGTTGCCCTTCTTTTAGATGGAACCTAAATCCATTGCATTACCATTTTGCTATTCCAAGTGGTATTTGGAAGCAGGATTCGAACCTGCATTTTGATGTTGTTACGCTAACCCCTGAGCTATTCCGATTTCCCGGAAGTGGGATTCGAACCCACGACACACAACGTGTTTTAGACAATCTATCATAATTTCTATCAGAATATGCTGCGCAAAAGCGTGGATACTTTGGGGCTGTTTCGAAACCCGCAACTATGGATAGTCATTATTTAGTATTGCCATCCCTTTCAGGATATCTTATATATGATGATTAATTTCTCAAAGAACTTTATCGACTGGCGACATTACAAAGATGCCACCACTACTACGCGCTACATTTGCGCAGATAAAAATATTTAGCAGATCATTTTTAAGTGTTTGATAATTAAATAAATAAATTTTATTTATTGCGTAGAATAGCTCTTTTAATCATAAACTACGCAAATGTATTGCGTAGTAGTAAAACTCTTTCTTATATTTAGATCAGCGAAATCAACAGATTTTTAGCAGAAACCCAAATCCACTCCAAAATGGCTGTAAATAAACTGGCACTGATCCGTTACAAAACCATCGATGATTGCTTAAGAAACCGTTTCCGAAAATGGACATTAGAAGATATTATCGAAAAAGTATCAGAAACCTTATACGAATTGGAAGGTATCACATCGGGGGTAAGCAAAAGAACTATCCAGGCTGATATTCAACTGATGCGAAGTGATAAACTGGGCTATAATGCTCCAATTGTAGTGAAAGACAAACGATTTTATGCTTACGAAGATCCGGCTTTCAGCATTACCAAAGCACCGATCAATAATGCCGACGTGGATAAAATGAAGGAGATTGTTGGGGTATTGAAGCAGTTTAATGCTTTTAATTATTTCGATGAAATGAGTGATATGATTGCACGATTGGAGAATAACCTTAACAAATCAACCAAGCAAAGTGGCAATCACATCCAGTTGGAAAGCAATAAACTGGTTAAAGGATTAGACTGCATTCCGCCATTATACCAGGCGGTTTTAAATAAGCGTTCATTACTGATCGAATATAAATCTTTCAAGGCGCAGCAGGCTCAACAGGGCATTTATTATCCGTATCTGTTAAAGGAATATAGAAACAGGTGGTTTCTGATCTGTAAAGCTAAAAAACGAGCTGGAATCCTGAACCTTGCCTTAGATAGGATAATAGAATTTCAAGAACTGCCCAACGAAGAATTTGTTGCTTACAAAGGGGTAGATTTCGACCGCTATTATGAAGATTTAATTGGCGTAACCAAGAGCGAACGTGACCGTGCACAAAAAGTAATTCTCGAATTTACCAATGACCATGCACCATATGTGGTAACTAAACCCTTGCACCATTCTCAGGTTGTATTAAATAAGAATGAAAAAACTACCACCTTCAGGATTGATGTCGTATTAAACTATGAACTGGAGCGTGAAATTCTGGGTTTTGGAGAATGCGTTAAAGTGCTTGCCCCAAGAATATTGATTGCTAAAATCAAAAGAAGATTGGCGCAAACTTATCAGCGATATGAAATAGAAAAAATGCAGACGCTAAAATAATTAGCTCCTAAACCTGGCCATTGGTGCATTTACTAATGAATCATATTAACCTTTATTTCATGTTTAAACAAGGTGAAATTTTTTACCGAGTGTAGCGAATATGAAATGGGATAAGAAATGGCTGTATTGTTAAATGTTTCAAATTCTTTGTTTGCAGCTTTTATCTCTTCTGAGCCTTTAGCAATCTTGATAAAAGACTTTTCGCTTCCTCCCCTGGCATAAAAAGTAACTTTTGCTGTGCTTAAGGATTGAATTTGTGCGGGTGTTAATTCCTGTTTTAAAAGCAGGGCTTTTAGCGCATTTTTTAGGATGGCATAATCGGTATCAGCTTCGGCTAAAATTAAAGTATTATTTCCATACATCACACTATTAATATAGTATGCATTATTAGTAGTATTTATCTTTTCTACATCCGCTATGGATAATAATTCGGTTTTAGTGGGCAAGTCCATATCAAGTGAAAACTTAATATGGTTGGAGAAAAAATATGCAGCGTGTTTTTTGGTGATCCTTGTAGATGTTGTAATTCCAATTTTTTCAAATACTGATTTTACATCATCGTTGTTCGATAAATAATACTTTAATACATTATAATCCTTAAATTCATCTTCCGAATAGGCCAGACTTTCATTATCATTTTTAATCGGCAGGCTTTTGGCATAAGCAGCAATCTTTTCTGAGGAGGGAACATCTTTAAAACTGTTGTTGATCTCACCAACAAGAGAAGTAGAAGCAGTAATGGGCAACGGGGTATATTTATCTTTTAACGACACTACTTCAAGATCGTTCCCATTCTCCCTGATGGTGAAGATTGCTCCTGGAAAAACTTGTTTAACGTTAAGATCATCAACAATAAAGGAATCGAATTTCCAGGTTATTACTTCTGTCTTATCTATTTCTGTAGGATTAACAGGCTCAGGAACTGGAACCGTATCATTAGCTTTCTTACAGGAAACCACAAATAAAAGTGTAGAAACAACCAAAAAATAATTTATTTTATTTTTCATCAAGTGCATCAGTATTAGGTATAAAAACGCTCGAATCTACACAATTTTTGAGTTCAAAAATCTGTTCTTAAGTTATGATTATGTTACGGGTACATAAATAAATCTTACAGGTTCTTCTGTCATTTAAACTTCAGCCTCAGGACTGGAAACTCCCAACTAACTCTTAAACTCGCTTGTTTTGTGGAAATCGATATCCGGATAATCCTGTTTAGTTAAATTAATCATGTATTCACTATCAGCCAGATAAACAGGATTGGCTTCTTTATCAAAGCCAATGTGCTGTTGTTTACGTTTTACAAATTCATCCAGTTTCTTTTTATCAGTTGAAGTTACCCAACTTGAGCGGGTATAACTTAAGGTACGGAAACGACATTTTGCGCCATATTCATGTTCCAAACGGAAATTGATTACTTCAAACTGAAGTTCACCTACGGCACCAATTACTTTACGGTTTCCGGGCTGCATTACAAATAGCTGCGCCACACCTTCATCCGTTAACTGCTCAATACCTTTTTCCAATTGTTTGGTGCGCATCGGATCCATGTTTTCTACTTCTTTAAAGATAGATGGAGAGAAACTTGGAATGCCCTTAAACTGCAGTTTTTCGCCTTCAGTTAAGGTATCGCCAATTTTAAAGTTGCCGCTATCATATAAACCCACCACGTCACCTGGCCAGGCCTCTTCCACAATACTTTTCTCGTTAGCCATGAAATCCATCGGGTTGGAGAATTTCAGTTTTTTATCCTGACGGGTATGGTAATAGAATTTATTTCGCTCGAACTTGCCAGAACAGATCCTTAAAAAGGCAATTCTGTCGCGGTGTTTCGGATCAAGGTTGGCATGAATTTTAAATACAAATCCACTGAAATTTTTCTCTTCAACCAATACATCTCTTTCTTCGGCCTCACGTAATCTCGGACTAGGGGCGATATCAATAAAAGTATCTAAAAGCTCTTTGATCCCGAAGTTGTTGATGGCACTGCCAAAAAATACCGGTGCCACTAAGCCTTCCGTGTATAAATCTTTGTCGATTTTGCCATAAATGCCGTCAACCAGTTCTACATCATCTTTTAAGGTATTGATTTCGTTTTCCTTCAGGTAATTTAATAAGGAGGGGTCATTTAAGTCACTGGCCGCCACAACTGAATCGGTTACTTTTGTTTTATCAGAATTGAATAAATTCAAGTGTTTATTGTAAATGCTGTAAACGCCTTTAAAGGTGTGGCCCTGTCCGATAGGCCATGAAAGCGGGCATAAGCTGATGTTCAGTTTTTCCTCAATTTCATCCAGTAAATCATAAGCCTCTTTACCTTCGCGGTCCATTTTGTTAATGAAGATGATAACCGGGGTGTTCCGCATGCGGCAAACCGACATGAGCTTTTCTGTTTGTTCCTCAACACCTTTCACACAATCAACCACCAGAATAACGCTGTCTACCGCTGATAAAGTTCTGTAAGTATCTTCGGCAAAATCCTTGTGACCAGGTGTATCCAGGATGTTGATCCGTTTTCCACTATACTCAAAACCCATTACGGATGTAGCCACCGAGATACCACGTTGCTTTTCAATTTCCATAAAGTCGGAAGTATTGCTTTGGTTGGCTTTGTTCCGTTTTACCGCACCTGCAGTATTGATCGCACCACCAAAGAGCAGGAATTTTTCCGTCAAAGTGGTTTTGCCCGCATCGGGGTGACTAATAATGGCAAAGGTTTTACGTTTTTCTATTTCAGGGTTAAGCATAATAAAATGTTGGGTGTGAAGGGAGATGAAACCTGGTTAAAGGAATTTAACAGCGATAAGATTTGAGTATTGTTGTTTCATCAGGCCGCAAAGATAATAAAAAGCTTTATCATTAATTGTTAGGTTGTTGTATTGTTTTATTGTTGAGGTGGATAGATTTAGAAAATGATTTAGAAAAGTAAGGACAGTGGTTCTTTTGTTATTGAAGCCCTGCCATACACTATAGCTCCGATAGAAAACCTGTGAAACAAGCAAGCACACCAAAATATAGCATAAACCGGTGCTTAAATCGGAGGCTGCCGTTTCTGTCAGGTTTAGATTGCTTATGCAGTAATTCTATTGAGGTTTTTATTCTGCGAATGATGATATTATCGATTAAATAAACATTAGACCAAAAATATCCGCCTAAAATTAAATTTTCTCATCAATCATTTCTTTAGTTTTGTACTAAAATGTTTAGCTTTATTCGTCCCTCCGTTTATTACCAATTAAAATTTTACTGCTAATGCCCACTCTGGAAGAAACATCTATGCCCGCTGAGATCGCGGCTAAATTTGTGAATTATACCGCTAAGCACGTTTTCTTAACCGGGAAAGCTGGTACAGGTAAAACTACCTTTTTAAGAAAACTCATTCAGCTTACGCACAAAAAAGCAATGATTTGTGCGCCAACGGGTATTGCTGCCATTAATGCCGCCGGTGTAACCATTCATTCTCTTTTTCAGCTGCCGTTTGGTGCGTTTTTTCCGGATGCGGCGGCAGGTATTATCAGTCAGAATATCACTTTTAATTTTAATACACCCAAAACCATTGTGAAGCATTTAAATATGCAGGGCAATAAGCGGCGGATGATTCAGGAATTAGAATTACTGGTCATTGATGAAGTCAGTATGTTGCGCGCCGATATGCTGGATGCAATTGATTTTTCTCTTCGATATATCCGCAGAAACAGAAATATACCTTTCGGAGGTGTTCAGCTACTTTTTATTGGTGATTTGCACCAGTTGCCACCAGTGGTGAAAAATGATGAATGGCGGGTGATGGCCGGCTTTTATAAGAGCATTTATTTTTTTGATGCACTGGCTTTGCAGGAAAATCCACCGGTTTACATCGAGCTGGATAAAATCTACCGTCAGAATGATAGCGTATTTATTAATTTACTGAACAACTTACGAAATAATCAGATTACTGCTGAAGATACGGCTTTGCTGAAGCAACATTTCAGACAGGATTTTAAACCGGATACTGATGAAAATTATATTACGCTAACCACGCATAATAATAAGGCAGATACAATTAACAGAGAAAGGTTAACGCAGTTAAAAACGAAATCCTATTTCTTTGATGCCAAAATTACCGGTGATTTTAATGAACATGCCTATCCCAATGATAAACGCCTGGAACTTAAAGTAGGGGCACAAATCATGTTCATTAAAAATGATATGACGGCCGAGAAGCGATATTACAATGGTAAAATAGGTGTGGTTCATCATATTGAAAAGGATGTGGTAGAAATTGAATTGCCGGAAGACAAGGTGGTGATTCAGATTTCGCCTTATACCTGGGAAAATGTCAAGTATAAACTGAATGAAGCGACCAATGAAATCGATGAAAATGTTGCTGGCTCATTTGTACAATATCCGATTAAACTGGCCTGGGCCATTACGGTACATAAAAGTCAGGGTTTAACCTTTGATAAAGCCATCATCGATATTGGAGATGCTTTTGCACCCGGACAGGCTTATGTTGCCCTTTCGCGTTTACGTTCATTAAAAGGCTTGGTATTAACTTCTCACCTGCGTGAAACCGGTCTGCAGCAGGATCAGAATATTCATTATTTTTCTAAAACGAAACAACCAAATGAAGTGCTGAATCAGCGGATCAGTTTGGAGAGCTATGATTTTATCAGAACTTATTTATTGTCGGCTTTTGACCTGAACCTGGTGAGGTATTACCTGAAGGAACATGTTCAGACTTTCGATAAAAGTGAGGCCAAATCCACCAAGCAGCGTTATGATGAGTGGACGATGAATCTCTACCGTGATTTTCAGAAAATAGCAGCAACGGCTGATACCTTTATCAATCAACTGAAAAACCTGTTCGCTCAACAAACTGAACACACTTTATTTAATGTTTCAAAAAGGGTAGGGGCTGCATTAAAATATTTCAATCCGCTAATTAAGGGTGTCTCAGATCAGTTATTAGCTCATATTGAGGCGGTAAAAGAAGAAAAACAGATTAAAACTTATCTGACAGAGTTGCTGGAACTGGAGATACTGGTGTATGAACAGCTGAAGAAAATGCATAAAAGCAAGGCCTTACTGCAGGCAATTATCGATGGTAAGGAGTTTAGCAAGGCAGATACAGATGCGCTATTAAATGCTTCAGAAAGAAACCGGCAGCTGCAAAAGGCCATTCAGTTGAAGGGTGAAACACTGAAGGTAAAGTCTGCAGTGGAGAAAAAGAAAAAGGAGCCTAAAATTGATACCAAGCTGGTAAGCTTTGAGCTTTATGAACAGGGTAAAAGTTTAGGAGAGATTGCAAAAGAAAGGGGTTTTTCTATTGGTACGATTGAAGGGCATCTGGCATATTATGTTTCTACCCGGCAACTGGATGTGAGTAAGCTGGTAAAGCCTAACAAAATTAAGAATATTACGGATGCGGTAGAAAGCCAGAAAACAAAATCGATGGCTACAATAAGGGAGTTTTTGGGTAAAGATTATTCTTTCGGGGAGATTAAGTTGGTGCTGGCATCATTGTTCCCATCAGAGGAATAGATCGATGTTTTTACCACAGAGCGAACAGAGTGAGGCACAGAGAACACAAAGGATTATGAAAGAGGATTTATTAATTAGGACCATTATTGGATTGGCTATAGATATTCACACAGCTCTTGGCCCTGGATTGCTTGAGAGTGCTTACAAGGAATGTCTGTTTTATAAAATTGATAAAGCAGGTTTTCAGGTTGAAAAAGAAAAAATAATGCCTTTGTTCTTTGAAGAGGTAAGTTTGGATTGTGGCTATCGAATTGATCTCTTGGTAGAGAATAAGTTAGTTTTAGAATTGAAAAGTGTTGAAGGCTTAAATGATATTCATTTAGCACAAACCTTAACTTATATGAAATTAGGTGGTTATAGGTTTGGATTGCTGATTAATTTTAATGTTTTAAGATTGAAAGATGGGATCAAAAGAGTTGTTAATGGTTACTAAAACATCTCCGTTTTCTCTGTGTAAACTTAGTGCACTCTGTGGTTATACACTACAAGAAGATTCTGTTTCCTCTGTGTAAAACTTTGTGTCCTTTGTGGTTAAACCTTAAAATTATTTATCTTAGCATCCGTGGAAAAGGTTAAAGTTTTAGCGCAGTACATGCCCGAGCCTGCGGCACCGCTAATTGCCAAGTGGATTGATTATTTTCAGTGCGAATTTAAAATCTCTAAAACCCGTTCTACAAAACTGGGCGATTACCGCCATCCTTATCAGGGCAAGGGCCACAGAATTTCGGTAAACTTTAACCTCAATCATTACGCCTTTCTGGTAACTACTGTCCATGAATTTGCGCACTTACTCACCTGGAATGATTTCAAGAACAAAGTAAAACCTCATGGTGCAGAGTGGAAAAAAAACTTCCAGCGGATGATGGTTCCGTTTTTCGATATGCACATCTTTCCGGCAGATATTCATCAGGCCATAAACAATTATATGTCCAATCCGGCTGCATCAAGTTGCTCTGACCTGCATTTATCACGTGTTTTAAAAAAGTATGATCGCAATCAAACGGAGACTTTACATTTAGAACAAATTCCGCTTAACGCTAACTTTAAAATTAAAGATGGCCGGCGTTTTACCAAAGGAGAACGAATCAGAAAGCGCTACCGCTGTATTTGTCTGGATGATAAACGTTTGTATCTGTTTAATCCCTTAGCGGAGGTTTTTGTGGTAGAATAATTTTTTCGCGATCGCCGCCCTGCGAACTGTTCCGGCATCTTTATCAACAAAAAAGACTCTGAAATAAATTCAGGGTGTCGAACGCCTTACACAAACTCAAACTTATCCCCATCAAATAAACCTTTATCGCTCAGCTTTAAATGTGGAATCACTAAGAGTGCCATAAAAGAAAGTGTCATGAAAGGAGCGACCAAAGTCGAACCCAATTTCTTGGCAAACTGATCAATTGAGGTATAACGCTCAGCCACCTGATAGCCGTTTTGGTTACTCATCAAACCCGCTACCGGTAAAGGCAGAACTTCTTCTTTTCCATCTCCTAATGCAACTACACCACCAGTTTCTTTAATAACCAGATTAACTGCATCACAAATGCTTTTGTCATCTACACCAACAGCAATGATGTTATGACTGTCATGCGCTACGCTGGATGCAATAGCGCCTTTTATGAGGCCAAAATTTTTCACAAAGGAAACAGCAATGGGGGCGTTATGATAACGATTCACCACCACTATTTTTAATACATCATTCTTCAAATCGCTGACGATGTTTCCATTTAAAACCTGAGGTTTGGAGTAAAGCCTGTTGGTAATTAACTGCCCGTCTAAAGCTTCAATCACCGGGATTTCCTGCTGGTCTGTAAACGGATAAGCAAAATCTTCTTCTTTTTTGAAACTGCAGCTGAAATGGTTTACTGATTCCTGATCAGGCAGGTGCTTCACCCAGTCACCAGCTGTTTTTCCATTTTCAGCAAGCAATATGCCGTCGATGTAGGTTTGTTTAACCTGAAAGTTTTTCAGATCTTCGATCACGATAAAATCTGCCGGATCATTAAGCTTTAGGGTACCAACATCCAGTTTATAATGAAGAACCGGATTAATACACGCAGCCTGAAGAACATTAAAAATATCAATTCCTTTATCTATTGCCCTTGCACAAAGTGCATTAATATGATTGTCGACCAGACTATCAGGATGTTTGTCGTCACTGCAAAACATCATCATGTCGGGCCATTCATTTAATAAACCGATCAGGGCATCGAAATTTTTAGCGGCACTTCCCTCGCGGATGAGGATTTTCATCCCACGCTGTAATTTATCCAATGCTTCTTCAGCAGTGAAACATTCATGATCTGTAGAAATACCGGCATCAATATACTGTTGAACGGTATCACCACGTAAACCTGGGGCATGCCCGTCTACAGGTTTGCCCAATTTATGTGCAGAAGCAATTTTCTGTAAAACCTCTTCATCTTTAAAAAGCACACCCGGAAAATTCATCATTTCACTCAGGTATTTGATCTCCGGCCGTTCTAAAAGCTTGCTAACATCATCATGATTGAGTTCAGCTCCTGCTGTTTCAAAAATGGTAGCCGGCACGCAGCTGGGTGCACCAAAATTGAACTTAAAAGGTACGGTATTCCCGTTTTCAATCATAAACTCAACACCTTTCATGCCGCAAACATTGGCAATTTCGTGTGGATCACTAATGGTAGAAACTGTTCCGTGCACAACCGCTAACCTGGCAAATTCACTCGGAATTAACATGCTGCTTTCAATATGTACATGGCTGTCGATGAATCCTGGCAAAATAAAATGAGCATCTTCTTTTGCCTCGGAAATCGCGTTTATATACTTTATTTTTCCATCCTCAACTTCCACTTCGCCAAAGAAAATATTTCGGTTTGTGATATCAACTATGTTTCCTTTGACTTTAAAATTGTTCATTTGTGCTTTTTATGAATTGGCCACAGAAATACAGATTGGGATGGAATGAAAACTAATATCTTCCGTAATTTCTGTATTTCCGTGGCAAAAATTATTTAATATTTTAATAACTTATCTATCGTTTGCGCTAATCTCGCTTTTGCTAAAAAATCTTCCTCCAATATTTTACTCATCGGAATTGCGGTGTCTAAACTGGCGCATCGCATAACCGGAGCATCCAAATCAGTAAAACAATGTTCTCCGATCCAGGCTGAAATTTCAGCACCAAATCCATTGGTTAACGTGTCCTCATGCAAAATTAAAACTCTTCCCGTTGTTCTTACTGCTTTGGCAACAGTTTCCTTATCCCAGGGTTGCAATGTTCTTAAATCAATTAAGGTTGCATCGCTATCCGGATTGTTTTTTAGGTAATCTAAAGCCCAATGAACGCCCAAACCATAAGTTATGATGGTGAACTTTTCGCCTTTTTTTAAAGTAACGGCCTTTCCAATGGCAGTAGTGTAATAACCATCGGGAACAGGAGCGGTTAAGCTTCTGTATAAATACTTATGCTCAAAATAGAGCACAGGATTTGGGTCTTCAATGGCAGCCAGTAATAATCCTTTTGCATCAGCCGGAAAAGCGGGGTAAACAATTTTCAATCCCGGGGTTTTGGTGAACCAGGCTTCATTGCTTTGTGAGTGAAATGGTCCGGCACCCGTTCCAGCCCCTGTAGGCATACGTATGACTACATCGGCCTTTTCACCCCACCGATAATGTGTTTTCGCTAAATTGTTTACAATCTGATTAAATCCAACGGTTACAAAATCTGCAAATTGCATTTCTACCACAGCCTTGTAGCCATTGATGGATAAACCCAAGCCCGCACCAACAATGGCAGATTCGCAAATCGGTGTGTTCCTTACCCTTTCTTTACCATATTTAGCGGTAAAGCCATCTGTAATTTTAAAGGCTCCTCCATAATCTGCAATGTCTTGTCCCATTAAAACCAAATTGGGGTATTTCTGCATGGCCAAGTCCAGTCCTTCGCTTATGGCATCCAGATATCGCTTTTCGGTTGATGAGTGTTCCGGTTCTGTAACCTGTTGAGCGAAGGGAAAATACATATCAGCTTCTTCATGATGGGTATCTGCCACTGGTTCCGGTTCATTAAAGGCTTCTTCCACTTCCAGTTCAATGTCCCGTTTATTTTTAATTTTGAGATCAATGATTGAGTCGGATGTTAAAATACCTTGCTCAATTAAATAAGCTTCATAATTGCTGAGCGGATCTTTCTTTTCCCATTCCTCAAATAATTCCTGAGGAACGTATTTAGTACCTGATGCTTCTTCATGTCCACGCATCCGGAAAGTAAGGCATTCCACTAAAACTGGTCTTGGATCCTTCCGGATTTCCATAGCCAGCTGGTTGATGGTATTATAAACCTCCAGAATATTGTTTCCGTCTATCTGAATACCTTCTACGCCATAACCGATAGCTTTATCCACCAGGTTTTTACATCTAAACTGTTCTGATTTTGGAGTGGAAAGGCCATATCCGTTATTCTCAATGAGGAAAATAACCGGAAGATTCCAAACAGCGGCAACATTTACAGCTTCGTGGAAATCGCCTTCACTGGTTGCACCTTCTCCGGTATAAACCAGTGTAGCATTAGGCCGCTGGCGTAATACATCAGCCAATGCTATACCATCAGCCAAGGCCATTTGCGGGCCGAGATGGGATATCATTCCAATAATTTTATAATCTTGTGTGCCAAAATGGAAAGAGCGGTCGCGGCCCTTAGTAAAGCCGGTGATTTTGCCCTGCCACTGTGCCACCAATTTTTTTAATGGAATACCACGCGAGGTGAAAACACCCAGGTTGCGGTGCATGGGTAAAATATATTCATCATTATGCATCGCCAAAGTGCTGCCTACTGCGATGGCTTCCTGACCAATACCCGAAAACCATTTTCCAATTCTGCCCTGGCGCAATAATTTTAGCATTTTCTCTTCTACCAAACGAGGATAAAGCAGCTTTTTATATAAATTCAGTAAGAATTTGTCGTCTTTATCTCCTCTTAGAAATTGCATATCTGGTTATTTTGACTAATGACTCTGGACTCAAGACTCCTTACTTTTCTTCAACTCCTCCCATTGTTTTGCGAAAGATTTATCGGCAACCTTTGGCATTTCACGATATTTGCCCCAACTCTTTTTAAAGAAAGATTTAAGCATAAAATTTTTAAACTTTCCGCCGAAGAAATCCATCCATTTACGTTTCTGCATCATCCGGTTAAACATTCCCCAGCCCATTTCTTCCACCTTAGCGTTTTCATGTGCTGTTGCAGCATCTCTGCGGTTCAGCAAAAGCATCTTGTGGATGTCAATTTTAACCGGACAAACTTCTGAACATTTTCCGCACAAACTTGAGGCATAACTTAAGTGTTTAAACTCTTCCATGCCTTTAAGGTGCGGCGTAATAACAGCGCCAATTGGTCCGCTATAGGTAGTGTTATAGGTATGACCACCGATGTTTTTATAAACCGGACAGGCATTTAAACATGCGCCGCAACGGATGCAGTATAGGCCCTGGCGCTGGTCTTTTTGAGCAAGTAAATTTGTACGGCCGTTATCTAAAAGGATAACGTACATTTCTTCAGGGCCATCGGTTTCATTTGGCTGACGCGGGCCACTTAAAATGGTATTGTAAACCGTTAAGTTTTGTCCGGTTCCGTGTGAAGCCAGCAGCGGCCAGAATAAATCTAAATCTGCCATGGAAGGGATTACCTTTTCAATACCCACAATAGCAATATGTATTTTTGGGAAAGTGGTACTTAAACGGGCATTCCCTTCATTTTCAGTAAGTGCAATACTGCCGGTATCAGCAATCAGGAAGTTCCCACCACTGATGCCGATATCTGCTTTTAAATATTTATCGCGAAGCAATTCACGTGCTTTTTGAACGAGCTGTGGTGGCGTGGCATCTATAGGCGTACCGAATTTATCATGAAACAATTTGGCGATGTCGGTTGCACTCAGGTGCATGGCTGGCGTAACAATATGATAAGGTGCTTGTCCCAGCAATTGCACAATGTATTCACCTAAATCGCTTTCTAAAGATTCGATTTGGTTACTTTCCAGGAAATCATTCAGGTGAATTTCCTCGGTAGTCATCGATTTTGATTTGATTACCGTTTTGCCATTATTGCGTTGGATGATGTTCAGTATCTCCCGCTGGGCTTCTTCGGCATCATTTGCCCAGATGACTTTGCCTCCTCGACGTTGAAAATTTGATTCAAACTCAGGCAGGAATTTATCCAGATTCTCCATCACACGCCATTTGATCACGTGAGCTTTCTTTTTAGATGCCTCGAGGTTTTCGAATTTTGATAATCCACGTTCTACTGCCGTATTGTATTTGCCAATATTATAATTTATGGTTTTACGATGCGGTAAATCGAAAGCTTTTTCATCAGATTTTTCTAAAAATTCCTCGGCTGTCTTCATCATAAACCAAAGATATGAATTTCTATTGCCGCCAAAAGTAATGTGCATAAAAAAGCCTCCCGAATATCAGGAGGCTTAATTTTATGACTTTATTATTTCTTAGGATTTCCTTTTCCATCTAAATCAACGGCTGGTCTTTTCGCACCATTAGCCAATTCCCAGGCAGTGTAGTAAGTTAATTTTGCCCTTTTTGTCAATAGAGTGAAGTTAATCTTGCTAACTTCATCCCCCGGCCTGTGATAATCCTGTTCCAGCATTCCGTCATAATAGAAAATAATTGGAATACCCAGTTTAGCAAAGTTATAATGATCTGAACGGTAATAAATGCGCTGGGTATCCTGAGGATCATCATATTTATAATCCAGTTTCATTTTAGTATAAGTTGCATTTACCTGTTCACTTAACTTGCCTAAATCAGAACTCAACATTTTTGAACCTACAGAATAAATATAATTGGCAGAATCAGGTTTTCCAAGATACTCCTCACCGATACGGCCAATCATATCTGTATTTAAATCTGCAATGGTATTCTCTACCGGAAAAACAGGATGTTGCGAGTACCAATCAGAACCCCACAAACCTTTTTCTTCTCCTACTACGGTCATAAATAAAATGCTCCGTTTCGGGCCTTTACCTGCTTTTTTTGCATCAGTAAATGCTTTAGCCATTAAAAGAACACCAGTGGTGCCTGATCCGTCATCATCTGCGCCGTTATTAATTTTGTCTGGCCCTTCTACTTCAGGTGTAATTCCAATATGATCGTAATGACCGGTTAATACCAGCACTTCTTTTTTAAGTTTAGGATCAGAACCTTCTAAATAACCCAATACGTTTTCTCCACGAACAGCCATTCCTTTTTTCATTGCACTTGCAGAAAGGGCAACATTGATGGTTTGAGATGCTGGTTTTGTTGTTTCAGCTGTCTTTTTCTGAAAAGCATCAACAGAAGTATTTGCCGCTTTTAAAATTTCATTTGCAGTAGCTGTAGAAATGCTGATGATAGTAAAAGGGTTTTGTTTTTTCATGCGCTCTACCACTTCTTCTGTTCTCATTATCACTTGGCCCGCTTCATAGGCTGCTTTGCGTTCCGGAGAGATCTGATCAACAGCAGGGTCAATTACAATTACTGCTTTTGCCTTATTTTGGGCCAGGTAATTTAATTTTTTTTGCCTCGCCATCATGGCCGCGCGTCTGTCTGTTTTATCCGTAGCTTTCAAAGTTGGGTCTCCCGATCCAAAAATCATCACGACTTTGCCTTCAATGTTAAGGCCATCATATTCGTTAAAACCATCTTTAGAAATTCCATAACCTGCAAAAACAACTTCATCTGCACTGAAAGTGAAGCCATTTAAACCTACGGCATTACTGGTAATCAGATAATCTTTGTATGCTTGTTTTGGCTGTCCGTTGATGGTGAACATACTTTCACTAACCACATAACTGGCAAGGTCAATTTTCTGGAAGTAACTGCCGTCAACCGGTCCTTTTAATCCAATTGATTTAAAATAATCGCGAATGTAATCTGCAGCCATCCAGGCACCTTTTTTTCCGGTTTCCCGTCCTTCATATGCATCAGAAGCTAGAACAGAAAGGTGTTTGAATGCCGTTTCAGGATTAATAGCCTTGCTGAATCTGATGGCATCTTTGTTTGGCACCAGTGGTTTAACTTGTGCAAAGCAGGAAACACTAAGTAGTGAGGCTAGCCCAAGGGTTAAAAATCTTTTATTCATTATGGGTAATGGTTAGTTGAGTGAATAGGGTTAACATGAAATTTTTTCAATTCTGTTTTGATGACGGCCGCCTTCAAATGCAGTATTTAAAAAAGTGTTGGTGATTTCTTTGGCCTGTGCTATTGAAACAAATCTGGCTGGGATACATAAGATGTTGGCATTGTTATGCTTTCGAACCAAAGCGGCCACTTCATTCTCCCAGCATAAGCCGGCCCTGATTCCGTTATGTTTATTCGCAGTAATGGCCACACCATTTGCAGAACCGCAAAGCAGTATACCATAAGTAAATTCGCCTTTTTCTACCGAGGAGGCCAGGGGGTGTGCAAAGTCAGGATAATCAACTGAAACAGCAGAATGTGGTCCAAAATCTTTTACTTCATAATCTTTTAGAAAATCCTTAAGTATTTCCTTGTATTCAAAGCCTGCATGATCGCCTCCAATGGCGATTTTAATTTTAGTCTCAGACATGTTCAAATTTATACAGAATTATAAAATCTGTTCGTAATGTTTTTGTTAGTTAGCATAGAAAGCAGCATCTGCTTTTTTCTTCTTTCTTTCGATGTATGCAGATACGAAAATACTTAATTCATATAATAAGAATAAAGGCGTGGCCACAATCAGCATCGTCATGATATCCGGAGTTGGGGTTACAATGGCAGCTATAATCAGAATAATCACGGCGGCATATCTTCTGCTTGATCTCATCAGTTTAGGCGTCATTAATCCCAATTTCGATAAAATGAAAATAATGACCGGAAGCTCGAAAATGATACCTGTTCCTAAAGTTAATGTGGCAACAGAAGAAAGATAAGAATCTACGGTAAAAGTATTTTTAATTTCTGCACTTACGGTATAGCCCGTTAGGAAATTAACTGAAAGCGGACAAACCACGAAATAGCCAAAAAGAATACCAATAATAAACAGGATGGATGCGAAAAAGACAAATCCGCTGGCAGATTTCCGTTCATTATCGTGTAGCGCTGGTTTAATGAAACGCCAGATTTCCCAGAGAAGATAGGGGAAGCCTGCAATAATACCACACATTACGCACACATTGAGCTGCAGATTAAACTGACCAGCCATTTCAGTATTGATAATCTCACCATTAATTTTAGTGATACACATATCTTTACCGAGTGATGGAAAATTTTCAACCAGTTTGCACATCATTCTATAGGTCCAGAAATCAGGTTTTTTAGGTCCGAAAATAACTTTGTCTAAAATTTCTTCATTGAAATAGAAGGCGATACCTGTAAATACACCAATGGCAATTACGGCTCTGATTAAATGTTTACGGAGTACATCAAGGTGATCAAAAAAAGACATTTCTGCTTCCAGTGTTGTTCCTTTTTGCCCGATTGCTTTGCGTAGGGATGTTTTTTCTGTAGTGTCGCTCATGTTGAAAACAAAAATACCATTCTAAATGAATAGAATGGTATTTACGTGTTAAATATAGAAATAGTTTAGGCTTTTATTAAAAATTTCAGGTGCTGACGTCAATAATTAGTGATAATGGCCTTTTAATGAATGTATTTTAATAATCTGCTTATCTTCTAAAACTTCATAAATAATTCTATGTTGTGAATTGATTCTTCTCGACCACTTTCCTGTCAGATTGTATTTTAGAGCCTCTGGTTTTCCTATACCAGAAAAAGGAGTAGCTACAATAGATTGTATTAATTCTTGAATTTTATTTTGAATAGCCTTATTGCCAGATTTTTTCCAAAAAAGAAGATCATTTTCGGCAACTTCATCAAAGGCTATTTCCATAAATCATCTACTTTTATAATCTTAAATTTGCCATCCCTGTAATTTTGATCTGATTCTTGGATTTTTGCAACAAACTCAGGATTGTATGGTTTCTCTTCCTTTTCGAAAGAAATTTTCATCGCTTTCAAAACTTGTTTTACAGCATTTAATTGAGCTTTATTTTCGGGATGTACAATTAATGTTTCCATAATCAAATTTAATGAAAAAAAATCTAAATTTAAATAAGCAAAAAATCCCATTTTGATAAAACAAAATGGGATTAATAATTGATCTATCAGTATATTTTATTCTGCAAATTCAAATGTTTCCATGAATTTAGTGGTGAAATTTCCTGCCCTGAAATTAGGGTCTTTCATCAATTGTAAATGGAATGGGATGGTGGTTTTGATCCCTTCGATTACAAATTCACCTAAAGCACGTTCCATTGTGCAAATGGCTTCTTCGCGGGTTTGTGCCACACAAATCAGTTTTGCAATCATTGAATCGTAATTTGAAGGAATAGAATAACCAGCATAAACGTGGGTATCTACCCGAACACCATGTCCACCTGGTGAATGGAAGTTCGTAATCCTTCCAGGTGAAGGACGGAAGTTATTTGCAGGATCTTCGGCATTGATACGACACTCAATGGCGTGCATATCCGGGAAATAGTTTTTACCCGAAATCGGAATTCCGGCAGCCACTTTAATTTGTTCTTTGATTAAATCGAAGTTAATGACTTCTTCAGTTACCGGATGCTCTACCTGGATACGTGTATTCATTTCCATAAAATAGAAGTTACGGTGTTTATCAACCAAAAATTCGATTGTACCGGCACCTTCATAATTTACAGCCTGTGCACCTTTGATGGCTGCTTCACCCATTCTTACACGAAGTTCTTCCGTCATAAATGGTGATGGAGATTCTTCCACTAATTTCTGGTGACGGCGTTGAATAGAACAATCACGTTCTGACAAGTGACAGGCTTTGCCAAACTGGTCACCAATAATCTGGATTTCAATGTGACGGGGATCTTCAATATATTTTTCCAAATACAAACCATCATTACCAAATGCAGCTCCAGATTCCTGACGTGCACTATCCCATGCATTTTCGAAATCTTCATCTTTCCAAACCACGCGCATTCCACGGCCACCACCACCGGCAGTAGCTTTTAAAATAACCGGATAACCCATTTCGTTGGCAATAGCTATACCTTCTTTAACACTGGTAAGTAAGCCTTCTGATCCCGGAATAGTTGGTACACCTGCAATTTTCATCGTTTCTTTTGCAGAAGCTTTATCGCCCATCCCGTTAATTTGCTCTGGTGTGGCACCAATAAATTTGATGTTGTATTCACGGCAAATATTAGAAAACTTAGCATTTTCTGACAGGAAACCGTAACCCGGATGTATGGCATCAGCGTTGGTTAATTCTGCGGCCGATATGATATTTGGAATATTTAAATAAGAATCTTTACTTGGTGGAGGACCAATACAAACAGCCTCATCAGCAAAACGTACATGTAAACTTTCGCGATCGGCGGTAGAGTAAACAGCAACAGTTTTGATGCCCATTTCCTTACAGGTACGGATAATGCGTAATGCAATTTCCCCTCTGTTGGCAATCAGTATTTTTTTAAACATAATTTTTAATTTAGGATTACACAGATTTAAATGATTACACCGGTTTAACGGTATGATCAAAAATCTATGAAATCAAATTAATCTGTGAAATCAGCTTCTAAATAGGTTCTACTAAAAATAATGGTTGATCATATTCTACCGGAGATGCATTATCAACCAGGATTTTAACGATACGACCTGAAACTTCACTTTCAATTTCATTAAAAAGCTTCATTGCCTCAATGATACAAACAACCTTACCAATGCCAACCTCATCGCCAACATTTACAAACATTGGTTTTTCGGGACTTGCTGAACGGTAAAAAGTACCAATCATCGGAGATTTAATCGTAATATATTTTGATGCATCTTCTTCAGCAGCTGGAACAGCAGGTGTTGCTGCAACCGGAGCGGTAGGAGCCGTAGCAACCGGAGCTGCTGCCTGTACAAGCGGTGCTTGTGGTACGGTAGCATGCACAACTGTTGGTGCCTGGTTTGTTTTAATCGTAATCTTGAAGTTTTCCTGCTCAATAGCAACTTCGTTTACTCCAGAACGAGAAACAAATTTAATCAGTTCCTGTATTTGTTTGATATCCATTTTTTAATCCTTGTTATGTAAAAAATAGTGTATAATGAATTAACTAAGTTATACTTTTTTTGTTTTAAATTTTATAGTTAACAGACTGAAGACTTTCGACTTCCGGCTGAGGACTAGTTCGAATCGTAAGCCCATTTGAGGTAAATTGATCCCCAAGTAAAACCACCACCAAAAGCAGCCAAAACGATGTTATCGCCTTTTTTTAACCTGCTTTCCCATTCCCATAAGCACAATGGAATAGTACCATTGGTGGTATTTCCGTAACGCTCAATATTGATCATTACTTTATCGGTAGTAACCCCCATGCGGTTTGCGGTCGCATCAATAATCCGTTTGTTTGCCTGGTGCGGAACCAACCATGCCACATCATTAGCCGTTAAATTATTGCGTTCCATAATTTCAGCAGCAACATCTGCCATATTGGTTACGGCAAATTTGAATACCGTAGGGCCCTCCTGGTGGGCGTAATGTAATTTAGCATCAATGCTTTCATGCGTGGCCGGCTGAACAGAACCTCCTGCTTTCATGCCCAGGAAATCTCTTCCAGCACCATCTGTTCTAAGAATGGAATCCTGAACACCCAGGCCTTCTTCATTAGGCTCCAGTAGTGCGCAACCACAACCATCACCAAAGATGATGCAGGTGGTACGGTCTTCATAATTGATAATGGATGACATTTTATCGCCACCAACAACCAAAACTTTTTTATGTCTTCCAGATTCTACAAAAGATGCACCAGTTGCTAAACCGAAGATAAAACCAGAACATGCTGCCTGTAAATCGTAACCCCAGGCGTTAGTGGCACCAATTTTATCGGCTAACACATTGGCTGTCGCCGGAAAAGTAAAATCAGGTGTTGTCGTGCAAAAAATAATCAGTTCAATTTCCTTTGCATCTATTCCCCTTTTTTTAAGCAGGCCATTTACGGCATGAACGGCCATATCTGATGTACCTAAGCCTTCGCCCTTTAAAATTCTACGTTCCTTAATACCCGTTCTGCTCGTAATCCATTCATCAGAGGTATCAACCATGGTTTCTAACTCTTCATTGGTGAGCACATAGTCTGGAACGTAACCATTTACTGCTGTAATAGCAGCATGAATTTTACTCATTTTAAGAATTTTTTTTATTATTTAAATGCCATTCTAATTTTTTCTACCAATCCTGTGGTAATCATTTCCCGGGATTGAAGAACCATATTTTTAACAGCCAGCGGGCTGGAAATTCCATGTCCGATAACAACTGGAGCGTTAACACCTAAAACCGGACTTCCGCCATACTGTTCGTAGTTAAACCGATCAAAAAATTCATCTTTTAATCCCTTTTTGATGGTGATCACGTAGAAAGATTCTGCCAGTTTAAGCATAACATTTCCGGTAAAGCCATCGCAAACAATGACATCTGATTTATCATTAAAGAGATCCCTTCCTTCTACATTACCTACAAAATTAAATAAACTGGTCTCTTTCATCAGTGGAAATGTAGCCATACTGAGCATATTCCCTTTTTCATCTTCCTCACCAATGTTCATTAAGGCCACTCTCGGATGATCTATTTTAAATAAATTTTCAGCGTATAGGCTGCCTAAAACGCCAAACTGCAATAAGATATCTGGCTTACAATCTGCATTGGCGCCAACATCCAATAACAAGCCTGTACCGCCTTTAAGTTTTGGGAGTATGGAACATAAACATGGGCGGATAATGCCCGGAATGGTTTTAACGCTAAATACAGCGCCAACCAGCATTGCCCCAGAATTACCTGCACTGGCGAATGAATCGATTTTACCCTCTTTTAAAAGGTTAAAACCAACTGCAATGCTCGAATTTGGTTTCTGAACAATTGCTTTGGTGGGATGTTCGCCCATACCAATAACTTCATCAGTATGAACGTATTCAAAATGATCCGGATTAAAGCCTTCTTCAGCGAGAATGGGTTTAATCTGTTCGGTATCACCGATAAGAACAATATGTTCTCCGGCGTTTAGCGATTGATGAGCTGCTATTGCTCCCAAAACGATTGCTTTGGGAGCATAGTCTCCGCCCATTATGTCGAGGCCTATTTTCATCGAAAAAATCTGTTTGTGTTAAGTTAGGTTCAATCCTAAATTTTCAGTGGACTAAGGTATGACTAAAGCCGCTGAAAACACAAACAATTTCTTAAGAAAATTACCCGATTTGAGTATTTTCGATAACCAATTTACCGTTATAGTATAGGTTACCATCAACGTTGTATGCACGGTGAGGTACGTGAATAGCACCTGTTGCTGCGCAAGTTGCCAAAGAAGGTGTCACTGCTTTGTAGTGTGTTCTTCTTTTATTTTTTCTCTGTTTCGAGATTTTCCGTTTTGGATGTGCCATTGGTGTATAATCTAATTATTTTTTTAACTTATTAAGGGCTTCCCAACGTGGGTCGCTTGTTTGTTCATTTTCTTCTGCCTGCTTATCAATAGAGAGTTGCGCTAAGCGATCAATCATTTCCTGATCACACTCTTTATCTGCCTGCTCGCAGTTTTTGATATAAGGTACAGAAACGTTAATCATTTCGTATAATGGACCTGATATATCAATCTCAGAATCTTTACGGCTTAGCGAAATGATTTCTTCGTCATCGCTTTCCAGCTCATCTCCTGCAAATTTTACGATTTGTCTTTCGTATAAGTTAACCGGGTAAGCAAATTCCGATAAGCATTTATCGCAATCTAAATTTAATGTTCCAATAACCTTAAATTTTAAGAGTAACATGGTCTCTTGCTTATCAAGTTCCAGGTTAACCTTTAAATTACCACTTTTAATTAACGAATACTCAAAGGCATTAAAAAAACGGTCATCAAGCTCATAATCAAACTGATGAGTTCCCAATTTTAGTCCGGTAAACGGTATAGAAAATTGTTTTAATGGGTTCAAAGTACTGTAAAATTTTAGCCTGCAAATGTATGGATAAAATAATTAGATAAAAAATGTTTTTTAAAAATTGTTATCTATTTAAAAACCATTTCCTTATTATTTCTGCTCCACTCACTCCATGATCCCACATAAAGCTTAGCCATTGGTAATCCGGCATAATCCAAAGCAAGTAGTGTGTGGCAGGCGGTGATACCGGAGCCACAGTGTACAATCACATTTTCAGATTTAATGTTAGCCAGGGCTTTACTGTATTTAGCTTTAAGTTTTTCAGGTGGAAGGAAAAATCCTTCAGCATCTAAATTCTCAGTAAAAGGAATATTTACCGCACCCGGAATATGCCCTGCAAGGGTATCAATGGGTTCTGTTAAGCCTGCATAACGGTTAGCATCACGTACATCAATAACCAGGTGGCCGGCTGTTTTTGCCACTGCTTCCACTTCGGCCATATCTGATAAGGGGAGAGTCCAGGCATCCGCTTCGTACGCATCAGCAGTCCTTGGGGTTTCTACCTTATTTGTTGTTGGAAAACCAGCCTTTACCGCTGCCTGAAATCCACCATCTATCACCTGAACTTTTTCATGGCCGATTGCACGGAGCATCCACCAGAGCCTGGCAGCTGCATTGCCACCATTCTTATCGTCATAAACAATAACATGACTATTCTTGCTGATGCCAAATTTTTGCAACACCTGAGCAAATTGTTTAACATCAGGTAATGGATGACGGCCACCTTTAGCGAAGTCACCGATGTTCGCCAAATCTTCGTTTACATCTGCAAAAAGCGCACCCGCCAAATGTTGTTCCACGTATCGTGCTTTTGAACCTGCACTGGCATCAATAATGATAATATCATTGTTAGCCTTAAGCGAGGCTAAAGCAGCTGGATGTATAATTGGAGGTAATTTTGACATGGTTTTCTTCTTTTGATTAAACCTATAGTGTTTCTAAAGCCTGAAAGGTTCGCTTATGAAGCATCGTCTTTAATATCAAACTGCGTTTCAACGACCTTCCCACCCGAACGCAACTGGCCGCTTAACATTTCCTCTTGTTCTCTGCGGTTTTTCACAATGTGGATGGCCGAAAATAATGCTTCTGTAAATGAAGTAGCATCTGCAAGGTCTTTTCCGGCGATGTCGTAGCCTGTTCCATGATCTGGAGAAGTACGGACAAAGTTTAATCCGGCAGTGAAGTTAACACCACTATGGAAGGCTAAAGTTTTAAACGGAATTAAGCCCTGATCGTGGTACATGGCTAAAACGGCATCAAATTTTTTGTAACTGCCATTTCCAAAAAAACCATCGGCAGAGTATGGGCCAAAAACCATCAGGCCTTTATCATATGCTTCCTGAATGGCGGGCGTAATAATTTCAGCCTCTTCCGCGCCAAGCAGGCTATTATCGCTGGCATGCGGATTTAAACCTAGTACCGCAATTTTTGGTTTCTCAATCCAGAAATCCTTTTTTAAGCTTTCGTTAATCAGCCTCAGTTTACTTAAAATTTTATCTTTTGTAATAGCAGTTGGAACATCTTTTACAGGAATATGCCCGGTAACGACACCTACACGTAAATTTTCACTGATTAGGAACATCAGCACATCTTTACTGCCACTTTTTTCCTGTAAATATTCCGTGTGACCAGGGAAAGCGAAGGTTTCAGACTGGATATTGTGCTTATTGATTGGCGCGGTAACTAACGCGTCAATGTCGCCGTTCACTAAATCTGCTGTAGCTTTTTCGAGTGATAAAAGTGCATATTTTCCACCTGTAGCAGTAACCTGCCCGAGTTCGATTTTTACATCTTCCTCCCAGCAATTGATCATGTTTGCTTTTTTTACCTGTGCCTGGCTGGCGTGATTGATCACATTAAAACTGAAATCACCTAGATTATTTGCCTTTCTGTGAAAAGAGGAGACCTTTGTGTGTCCGTAAACAATTGGAATACAATAATTTAAAATAGCCGGGTTGGATAACGTTTTGATAATTACCTCTAAACCAATACCGTTCACGTCGCCTATACTAATACCTATTTTAAGTTTATCGCTCATAATTATTGGAAAATTTTAGCGCAAAATACTGATTTTCGTTTAAAGACTTTAAAAAAAATGAAAGGGCAAAGAATACTAAGTTATTCGCAAAGCAATAATAAGTCTATCTTTGTGCTCTTTGCGGTTAAATATTCGGCAAAAATTTGAGATATGAGTTTAGTAAAAGCGAAAAAACATTTAGGTCAGCATTTTTTAACCGATAAAGGCATTGCCAACCGCATTGTTGAAAGTCTGGTGAATACCGATCAGTATCATCAGGTTTTAGAGGTTGGCCCCGGAATGGGCATTCTTTCTGATTTTTTGCTGCAGCGTGAAGATTTACAAACTTACCTGATTGATATTGATACAGAATCTTATCATTTTCTGAATGAAAAATACCCGCAGCTGGGTGACCGGTTAATTAACGGCGACTTTTTAAAATTGGATTTCGACACCATTTTTCCAGGTCCTTTTGCCATTATTGGTAACTTTCCCTATAATATTTCCTCTCAGATTCTATTTAAAATTTTAGATAACCGCCAGAAGGTTGTAGAGATGGTGGGGATGTTTCAAAGAGAGGTGGCGCAACGTTGTGCTTCGCCTGCTGGCACTAAGGACTATGGGATTTTAAGTGTTTTTCTTCAGGCGTATTATAAAATTGAATACCTATTTACCGTAAAGCCTGGAACATTTAATCCACCACCAAAGGTACATTCTGCCGTTATTCGTTTAATCAGAAACGAAGTAGAAACGCTGGATTGCGATGAAAAACTGTTCTGGCGTGTAGTTAAAGCAGGCTTTAATCAACGCAGAAAAACATTGCGTAATGCGGTGTCTGCTGTAATGCCGAAAGACAAAATGGATGATCATTTTTATTTTGAGAAACGTGCCGAGCAATTAACTGTTGAAGACTTTGTGGCGCTAACGCAGCACCTCAGCAAACTGATGGAAGCTTAAATATAATCAAGTTTGTAAGCTTTCTTTCTCAATAGATTCTATTCAATTTATTTTACTCAAAATAAAGCTACAATTAATGAAGGGCAGCAAATCGTAGCTGTTTTTAGCCTGTAAAAATAGCTGTGTAATCTAAAAATCTCTGTAATCATCCGCGAAGCGATTTCTTGCAAAGCCATGATTATTTTGATTTAATTTCTGCTTTTATTTGCGGTATATCTTAAAACACTATGGTGAATTATAGCGGAATATTCAAAGAACAAGGGATGGACTATTTAACCTATCGTGCCCTGATAGATCAACTGCTGTTAGAAGGAAAGGCTACTGGCGATGTAACTTACGATTTGCACTACACTAAAATGAACGTGCAGCGCATGAATCGGGTAGATAAGACCATTAGTTTGACTGATGATTTAACCACTGCTATTGATCAATTAGCGGGTAATCGTAAGTTCTTAGTCATTACGGAAGGCTGGTGTGGTGATGCTGCGCAGATTGTTCCGGTGTTTAATAAAATCGCAACTGCATCTTTAGGTAAAATTGATTTGAAATTTGTACTGCGAGATCAAAATCTGCCATTAATTGATGCACATTTGACGAATGGTGGCAGGGCAATTCCAGTTTTAATTGTGCTGAATGAATCAGCCGATCAGGTTTTAGCCACTTGGGCACCCAGGCCACAGGTTTTGCAGGAACTTTTAAAAGAATGGAAAAGGGAAACAACTGAGATGCCAATCCTGGCCGAAAAACTACATGGCTGGTATGCTAAAGATAAAACCCAAACTACGCAGGCAGAGTTGACTGGGCTATTGAAAGGCTTGCTATAATAGTACGTTCGATAGCATTTCTTTCCCGGAAATCGTCATTGCGAAGCTGATTTTTGATTGGCTGAAGCAATCTTTATCCTGAGTGGAAAGATTGCTTCTTTGTTACTCCTACCAATGACGACACCTCAACTGCAGTCTAAAGATTTATCGATTGAAGCTGGCATCTAGTCCACTGAAACGGTCAATCCCTCTTGTTGCAAAATTTTCCGGTAAACTTCCATTTCTGTAAAAGAACCTTCTAAGACAGGGCATTTGCCATCATTATGTACTTTCCAGGCAATTTTTTCAGATTGAGATTCGTTATAATCCAGGTACTTCATCATGCAATAGATCACATGATCGAAAGTATTGATGTCATCATTCCACAAAATAAGGCGATGTACAGTTTTTAGGGAAGTTAAAATTTCTTCGAGCGTAAAGGTCTCTTCTTTGGTTTCTGTAGACATGAGGCAAAAATAAACAATAATTGGAAGATTTGAGAGATTAGATTTGAGATGTTAGACATTTAGCTGCTTATCCACTAGAAGTACGCCGCGCTATCTTTATAAAATAACTAACTTTACCTAACCAAATTATGAATAATAACATGCATCAATCTAAAATAGGCGGAATTGGTTACTACGTTCCCAAAAATGTTTATACCAATACTGATTTAAGCCGTTTTATGGACACCAATGACGAATGGATTCAGGAGCGTACCGGAATCCAGGAACGTCGTTTTGCTGATCGTTACGAAGAAACCACCACGACCATGGGAATCGAGGCTGCGAAAATTGCCATCGAACGTGCCGGCATCACCGTACAGGATGTTGACTTTATCATTTTTGCTACGCTCAGTCCAGATTATTATTTTCCTGGTTGTGGAGTATTATTACAGCGGGAAATGGGCATGGGGGAAATTGGTGCTTTGGATATTCGTAACCAGTGTTCAGGTTTCGTTTATGCACTTTCTGTTGCCGATCAGTTTATTAAAACCGGCATGTATAAAAATATTCTGGTAGTGGGGAGCGAGAAACATTCTTTCGCCATGGATTTCGAAACCAGGAGCCGGAATGTATCGGTAATTTTTGGTGATGGGGCAGGTGCAGTCGTATTGCAGCCTACAGATGAGCCTGGAAAAGGTATTTTGAGTACGCACCTACATAGTGATGGCGCTGATGCAGAGATCCTGGCGATGCATTATCCGGGTTCTCATGCCAATAAATGGATGAAGGATAAACCAGCTTTTCCTGATCAGGAATTGGGTGGGTTGTTCATGACAAAAGAAATTTTAGATAGTGGTGCAGCCTTACCTTATATGGATGGTCCGTCGGTTTTTAAAAAGGCAGTCGTTAAATTCCCTGAAGTGATTAAAGAAGCACTGGCTGCAAATAATTTAACTGAAAAAGATATCGATATGCTCGTGCCGCATCAGGCTAATTTACGCATCAGCCAGTATGTACAACAACTGCTTGGCCTAAGTGATGATCAGGTTTTTAACAATATTCATAAATACGGGAATACCACAGCAGCCTCTGTGCCCATTGCGCTTTGTGAAGCCTGGGAAGCCGGGAAAATAAAAGATGGCGACCTGGTTTGTCTGGCTGCATTCGGCTCTGGTTTTACCTGGGCTAGTGCATTGATCAGGTGGTAGCAGGGGAGAAGGTTCAGGGTTTCAGGTCGATCGTTTTTTCCCTCGTTATTAGCTGGATTTTAGCTTTCTTGATTTTTACTCCTTGCTCTTTATTCTTTGTTCCTTCCCGCTCTTGCGCTACTTTTTCGCTATAAAATCTCCAAGATAACTACACGCTCCGGCGGCAACCTGATAAAATGGCGTTTTACTGTATTTCAACTTCATTTCTTTAAAATAAGGATTGTTATAATTGGCGTTGATGAAGTTTTTGTATTTGACATCTTTTTTGTCCCAATAGCTGAAAGAGTTTAATTTAGCATTTAAGATCATTTGCTTTTGTGCACACTTGGCCAGCATGAAAGTGCATTTCGCCCGGAAGTCTGCATTTGTGCTCAAAGTTCTGGCTTTTAAATACCAGGCTTTCGCCGTTTGTGCTTTTTTATAATCTATATCATAATCAAATTTTGCAGCACTGGCATGATCATAAGATGACCAGTCATAACTGATCAAAAACCAGCTGTTGCCAAAATAACCCGTTTGATAAACTGCGTTTGCCATTTTATAAAAGTAAAGCGCCGCGTTCTTTTTGTCGCTGATGGTTAATTTTTGTAACCGGAGCATTTCTGCTGCGAATGCTTTTTTTGTAACGGAAGCTTTTGCAACCACATATTTTTTTGGATAATCGTTAAGGGTTTGGATAAATGGATTCGAATAGAGCTTCCCATTTGCATCATCGGCATACCAGTTGGTTGGACTGGAATAGTTATAGTTAGGGGATAATTTCGCAAACATTTGAACCGCTTTATCATATTGATGCGTTCTTAGATAAGTAGTGCCCCAAAGCTCATAAAATTCATCCTTACTCAGTCTGTTTATGGCCTTCGCCAGTAAAGCAGTGACGTCATTTCCATTTGCTTTCGTTTTATAGTTTGCAATACCCTGCATACTCTCCGGACTCAAATATTGTCGCCAGAATGAAGTGCTTGCATAACTTATATTATCGAACAGTGAATTGTTTTTCATTTGGCTGAAGGAGAGGTCTCCCTTAACCATGGCCAAAGCTGCTTTAGCGGTATCGCCCATTTTCAAATAAGCCGGAGCCAGAATTTGCTGATAAAAATTTCTGGTGGTTCTGGTAAAGCGTTTATCCTGATCTGCCCAGGCGACATATGGTCCGTTTTTCTCCGTTTTATTCTCCGCAAATCGTTTTTCATCCAGCCATTTTAAAGAGGGCAACAAATCATTTTCATTAAATGGATTGCCCTTTTTAATGTTTTTAGCTTTAATCAGTAAATCCGTAATCCGGTATTGATCCTTCAATCTTTCCGGCAGTTTATCAGCATTCAGCTTTGCCAGGTAACCTGAGGCTTCGAGATCTTTATTTTCCATCCAGGATAAGTAGGCGGCTGTTAAAGTACCAAGTTCTGGTTGTGGATATTTATTTTCCTCAGCCAGTTTTAAGGCGAAATCTTTAACCAGGTGAAGTTGCTTTAAGTTCAGGGTTTTAATGCTGTCTCTGGATTTTGAGTTATCACTATCATAAAAATAATATTGGTAGGAGATTTTAGCCAGATCGCTGTCTTTAATTAAAGCCTGTTCCAGCTTATTTACCTCACGTACTAAAAGTGCACCATTTAACTCACTTTTCGGTTCATATTGATAAACCCTGGTTAAGCTTTCGATATTAAAATCTGGATTTCCAAAACCATTGATGGCCCAGATACTGGCCTTTTCATCGTTTGTTTTGGCATATTTTAAAGTGCCATTTACCGAAGAACTATTGTAGTAATAATTTTTATAAGCCTGGATTCTACGCTCAGGATTAGTGGTAAACACCTTCGAGAATAAGAAAGCAGACTCTTCCGGATTGCCCAGCCTTCTGGTTGATCCGGCATAGAGTGCCAGTGCCCATCCCTTAACAGCACTGGTGGTTTTATTCGTTTTTATAAATTGATCATAAACATTTTTGCTTTCGGCATGTAAGCCGGCATAGTGAAACATTCTTTCGGCCTGATAAGCGTAACGGAGTTTTAAAAAGCTGTCTTTTTCTGATGCTGTTAATTTCAATGCTGCTGTGGCCAGGTCAGCCATTGCGGTGGTATCCCTTGGTTTAGGATCCCATAGATCAAAATTAACATTGGCAAAAGGTTCAGTACTTTTGGCGAAGGTAAAGTACTTCCGTGCATTTTTATTTTTCCCTAAAGCCTGGATAAAAGTGTTTTTCTGTAAGCTATCCGGTAAGGATGAAACCTGTCCATCAAAATTTCTCAGTTTAACATTGGTGGCACTATCTATCTGGTACATCACTTTATGTACATCCTGCGGGTTTACCTCCAAATATTTTCCCCATTCATTGCTGTTAATTTCCGATTCACTCAGCACATCTTCTTCACTGTTTAAATAGGCCATTTGGTTGAATGCAAAGGGTATGTAATCATCTCCCTGCACATTGTTATGGAAATATGAAATATAGTAATCGTAAGGATCTACTTCTCCACCACAGGCTAGGTTCACTGCGATTTCGCCAAAAAATGTAATCAGGAAAACACTAGAAATTAGCGATAACTTTTTGAAGGTCTTCATGTGTATAATGTTTTAAAAGATCGGCGTCAAGATGGTAAAAAACGAGATTTCGTTCGTCTGGTTTCAAATATCGGGATAAAAAAGTGGATGTGGCAAGTAAATCTTTTGCTGAAACTTCCTCCCATCTTACTACATCCCCTCGTTTTAATCCGGCAGCAGGATAGTCTGATAAGAGGTCATATAAAATAGAAGCTCCCCGCTGTCTGAATAGTTTTTTGTTTTGCAATTGGCTTTGATTAATCCTTTTCGAAATCCCGGCGTACTCCTTATTTCTAAAGACCACTGTCCACTCAAAAAGTGGTAGTGCCACATCCAGTTTCAGGGGGTAGTTCTCAAGCACATCTTTGAGGTAAATATCCATTTCATGTTGATTGAGGATAGAATTCTGATCGCCATACTGCCTCAGATTGCCCATGTTATAACACATCAGCATGGCCTTTTCTACCGGTGGTATTCCGCTGGTTAATATGTTTTTTACCTGATGTAGCCGGAGTGTCACTGAAATACTTTTTCCTTTTAGCAATGGCTGATTTTTCAATTGGCTAAGAAATTTAAAATACTGCTCACGGGTGGCTTTGGTCCAGTCGCAATCGATTTGAAGTTCCGTAAAACGCTGCTTTCCCGCTTGCTTTACTTTCGCATCCACAAAATTCGCGATCCGGCTGGAGAGCATTTTGGTCTTGTTCGAATCGGTTTCATAAAATAGCCGGTTAACCAGAAAAACCACTGGAATAATCTCCACTTGAGGTGGCAATGGCTCAGAAAATTTTATTGGAGATACCGGTACGGCCTGCTGAAGATCGGGGTCAACATCCACATCCATGATCCGGACATATAGGGCTTTCGATTTGAACTGATCAAGATATTGGGTCTCAGATTTAGTATTATGGTAATCGGTTTTCCAAAAATAGAAGGTAGGGTGAACGATTGATTTTTGCTTACAGCTGAATAGCAGAACTGTAGCAATGACTAAAATACTTATCTTGCGCATACTAAATTTATCCATCAAAAGTAATATAAATGCGGGCAGTTTTACAAAGGGTTACCGAAGCAAGTTGTACAGTAGAAGAAAAGATTACAGGAGAAATCAAAGGCGGATTTCTGGTGCTGCTGGGTATTGAAGATGCCGATACCACTGAAGATTTGGAATGGCTGGCCCAGAAAATTATCGGGATGCGTGTTTTTGGTGACGAAAACGGCTTGATGAATAAAGCTTTGGCCGATATTAACGGGGATATTCTGTTGATTAGTCAGTTTACCTTATTTGCTTCCACGAAAAAGGGCAACCGGCCGGGCTTTACCAAAGCTGCGAAGCCCGATGTTGCTATTCCCCTGTACGAGAAAATGATAGAAAAGTTATCGGCTTTGCTTGGGAAAAAAGTTGAAACCGGAATTTTTGGCGCAGACATGAAAATTGCTTTAGTAAATGATGGACCCACTACTATTTTGATTGATACTAAGAATAAAGAGTAAATAAAAATTAAACTTTAGAACCGTAACTATTTAAGCAATTGGCTGTCAAAGACGATAATATATTTCAATACATCAATGCGGTTAAATAAATATGGAGGCTCAATATCAGAACCGGATAAAAGAATATAGTTGTCTTGCTTTTTTTTTAATTTTAAAATTAGTTTTATCTTTTGTATTGGTGAATTCAGTTTACGAATTACACCGGGATGAATTCTTGTACCTCGATCAGGCCAATCACCCCGCCTTTGGATTTACTTCCGTACCTCCATTGATATCATTTTTTTCATTGTTGATTAAATTACTAGGGGGCGGCTTTTACCTGATACGTTTTGTACCTGCCTTTTTAGGCACATTAACACTGGTTTTTTGCTGGAAAATCGTTGAGGCCATCAACGGTAACTTGTTGTCAAAATGTTTAGTTTGTATTGCCATGATCTGCTCAATCTTTTTAAGATTGAATACCTTATATCAACCAAACTCCTTTGATGTTTTAGCGTGGACAGCTGCTTTCTATTATCTGATCTGCTATTTTGATGGCGAACAACCCAAATACCTGTATTTTTTCGCCATCACCATTGCCATCGGCTTTTTGAATAAATACAATATCCTGTTCCTGGTTATTGGCTTATTCCCCGCTATCTTAATTGGCAGGCAGCGAAAAATATTTACGCAGAAACATTTTTATTTTGCGGTTTTAGTGGGGGTATTCATTGCACTTCCAAATATCATCTGGCAAATCAACCGTGGCTTCCCGGTATTACACCATATGAAACTGTTGCAGAAATATCAGCTGGTAAATGTTTCTTTAAAAAACTTTTTGATGAGCCAGTTTTTGTTCTTCATCAATTCCTTCTTTTTTCTTCTGGCCGGGATTTCTGTTTTGATCTGGCATAAGACCTTCTTAAAATACCGTTGGGTAATTTTAACTTATCTTTTCACCATGCTGGTGTTTATCTATTTCAAAGGAAAGGATTATTATACCTTAGGGCTTTATCCGGTATTGCTCTGTTTTGGTGCAGTATATTTCGGGCAAATTTTATCAAAGCGATATTTGGTAAAGGGTGCAGTTATAGCTTTTACGATGGTATCATTTGTATATGTACTTCCTTTGCTTATGCCGGTGTATTCGCCTGCTCAAATTATCAAAAGCCATAAGCGGTTTGAAAGCGTAGGAGCATTGCGATGGGAAGATGGAAAAAATCATCAGCTTCCGCAGGATTATGCTGATATGCTGGGTTGGAAGGAAATTGCACACTTAGCGGATATGGCATACAGCCAGGTTAAAGATAAAAGCAGGGTACTCGTACGCGCAGACAACTATGGGCAGGCAGCTGCAATCAATTATTATTCTAAATATCCCAATATCGGAGCTGTTGCCTATAGTGATGATTATTTGCATTGGTTCAAGTTGAAGAAGCCGGTTAAAGATTTAATTTTAATTCAGGGTACTTATGATGAAGATCCGCAAAGGAAGAAGGAGCAACCCATTTTTGCGAAGATTACCAAAATTGGCGAAGTAAAAAATCCATTTTCAAGAGAATTTGGCGCAAGTGTTTTCTTACTGGAAGGTGCCAAAATTAACATCAACCCAATCATTGAGGCAGAAATAATAGAAGAACAACAATAAAATTTTGAAGCGTACAAGAAACAGTTGATCATAGAATAAGTGTAATTAACAGGTTTATTCTATATTTGATTATCTTCAAAAAACTTATGATGAATATGCGCTCCCATTTCTGTATTAAAAAATTCCTGGTCTTTATCATATTATCAGCCGTATGTTTTTATGGTTGCAAACGGACAGTAAAAACGGATCGTGAAGAGGATTCTGGCATTGATGATATGGAAGAGGTTTCCAAAACAGAATATCAAAGAATTATGAAATTAAAACTGCCCTTAAAAACAGTTTTAATCAACAAAACTTATTCGCTGACTATCCCCGAAAATTGTGATTTTGAAGTGGAAAAAGTTGCACCCGGAGAAGTTTTATTAGGGGATATAGATCTTGCGAAAATCGACACCAATTCTCTAAGCGTAAATTTAGCTGATTTTTTTACCAGTAATGAAAAGCTTCATTCGGAGCATATTTATATCATTCCTTCAAATGATTCGAAACAGTTTTCTGTAGCTGATTTAAAGGCTGCCGGTGAAAGAATAGATGCCGTTTATTACGAAGATGATAATAGCGTTATTTATAGTCAGGGTGAAACGTTCTTCACCTATAATCTCCAATATGATGCAGTGAAAAAATGCTTTTTAGTTTATAGTGCTGAAATCAGCTGGACCCAGAAATACCCTAAAAAGCAAAAACTGGAACTTTCGGTACATCTTTTAAAACATGCAAAAAATTTAATGGCAACCAATTATCTGGTCGTTAAATTTGAGTCGTGGAATGATTATGTTCAGAATATGCCTGCTTTAAAAATAAACTGGGTAAATAATATGTTCATGAAAATAGAGAAAGAACTCAAATATTTTCTCGACACAAATGATCAGGTCTCTCCGCGAACACCCGGTAACTATACTTTCGTAGAGTTGTTTAGCCCATCACCAGAAACCTTAAGCGATTTTAATAAAAGCATCAATCAGATCAAAAGCAATCAGGTTGTTGAATCGGATTATGGTTCACGAGGAATTATTTTAAATATAAGTAACCAATATTCATATCAATTAAAGGAAGATTCCGGCTGCTATGTGGTTACAAGTACTGCAAAAATGAGAGATGGCTATGCAGCCCATACTTTTGCCACTGTTTTTTGTCCGGTTATTTATAAGGGAAGAACTTTTATCCTCAAAACAGATCAAGAACTGACACCATCCAATGCTGATTTTTTTGTAAAAATGTTCAGCTATTTTAGTAAACATGATACCTTACAAATAACTGCTCACCCATAACGCCCCTCTGATATGTCTAAAAACTATTTATTTTCAGTTTTATTTATTTTAGGTCTTAGTTCTTGTAATCCTGTTGGGAAAGAATTAACGGTTTTAGAATTGGCAAGCGGCGAGATCATATCTGCAGAAAACGTGAGTTTAAAAAAAGGTGATGTAATTACCATCTGGACGAAGGTTTCCAAAAGCAGTAAAGATGAAGCTGGTGTATTCGCTGTAAAGTTTAATGTCGAAACCAACGGACAATCCATTCTTCTTGATAGCTTAAATGTGGATGCAGAAGATCACATCATCAATTCAAAAAAAACGAAGGAATCTTACACAGAAAGCAGTTCTTCAGGTGATAGTACTGTTTATTACACGGTGCATGAGTATGAAACAGAGAGTAAAAAATTTACCGCACCTGCTGAAGGAAAATATACTTTTGATTTCAAACTCATAGACCGTTCCAATAATAGCAGCCTCTTCGGAAATAAACTGGCTATAATCTTGCGTAAATCGTAAACCAATCAGAACTTATTGATGTAGGCTTCAAACTCATCACGGTTTTGATCTTCAAAGTAAGGTGTGTAAAAGCACTTATGAATGATGTAATCTATAATGTAGTAGGTGATAAACATCGCCAAGGTTCCTATCCAGACAAATGAGATTAATTTTTTCTGAATGAAAGGCCACAAGCCATCAGCAAAGTCGAAAAAGTCTTTAAAATCAGCATAGTACAAACTCATCACGGCTAAAAACGGAATTACCTTGGTGCTCCATTTGAATTTTGCCAGTAAAATAGCCGATATGCTAAATACCACTAATTTATAAATGGGCTCGAAGGTTCTGTAATCGGCTTTTACCGAAACATAATGATAGGTATAATATAGAATAAGTAAAGCACAATAAATCGAGAGATGTACATTTCTATTCTGTTTTAATTTATCGATATAGGTGCCGGTTGTTTCCGGTTTTTGCTTAAAGAAAAGTAAGGCGAAAAATGGAGCCAGGTTAATTACAGGTAAAATGGATAATGTGTTCACTACGCCGAAATAACGCTTGAGTGTGAAGTTTCTATATTGAATTAATGTGGCAAAAAACCGTCCGCAAATAAAAAGTACAATCAGATTTGCCGTGATATAAAACACCGTTACAAGTTCTATTGATGAAAAAGATAAAGAAACCTTAAGTGCAGAGGCACCCATATCTAAAATAGAGAGCAGTAAAATCGGATAAGTAATCAAAAACCCATATTTAAAAAAACTGCTGGAAACAGGCTGTTCATCTATTGGATTTAAAACCTGCTTTACCGAATAAATTCTATTGGAAAGATAAAAGAAGCCAATTAAAACCGAAATCATTTTGAGGGATATTATGGCAAAAATAAGGGCTACGATGGCATCTTTTAAATAAAGATTACTTGTACTGAAACTGCTGATATAATTGTATAAAGAATCAGGATCGGAAGAAATGGTTACACTGAAAATCAGAACAAAAATCAGCTGTATTATCAATGATTTAATTTTAGAAATGGTATTGAGGTTTCCTTCTGCTTTAAAGTAGAAATAAGCGAAGGTGAGTATAGGTGCAAAGAAAGAAAGTACACCAATAACCTGGTAGATTAATCCACTATTTGTAAAATTGAAATGGTAATCGATAAAACTTGGCCAGTCTTTTTTAAAAATATAGTATGGAGAAAATAGGAGCTGAATGATGATGGCTTTCGAGAACATCTTATTTTTATAAAAATACCACGCAAAGATCAAACTCTCCAGAAACCAGGTCTGTATTCTCCATAAGTAATCATATGCAGTGGTATCTGGTCCGTAGCTATCTATAAAATAACAACTGATTTGCAGAAAAGCTACGATTGCCCATAAAATCCAAATCGATTTGATGGCTTTTTGTTGTTTTTCACTGAAGAGCATATTCATAAGTTCAATTTAGATGATTAGCGTTTATCTTTAGAAAGATAAGTTTTATGTCAGCCTAAATTAGGAAATTTAACCCAGTAAAAAATAAAAGAAAATCATGACCATTAACGAAGCACAGGAAACCGTAGACCAATGGATAAATACCACGGGTATCAGGTATTTTAATGAACTCACCAACACCGCAATTCTAATGGAAGAGGTTGGGGAAGTGGCCCGGATAATGGCCCGTCAATACGGTGAGCAATCTTTTAAAAAAAGTGATGAATCTGTAAACCTGGCAGATGAAATGGCCGATGTACTCTTTGTGCTGATTTGCCTGGCCAACCAAACCGGCATCAATTTAACAGAAGCACTTCACAAAAACCTGGAAAAGAAAAACATCCGCGATGCAGACCGGCACAAGAATAACGAGAAGTTAAAGTGAGGGTTTGATTGGGAGCAGTTTGAATGAGAAAGTCAATTTTGAATGAGAGAATTTTGAATGAGAGAATGAGAAAAAAGCCTGAAGATTCAGTCATTCAAAATTCATTCACTCAGTTAGTCATTCAAAATTCTCTCATTCAAAATTCATTCACTTAGTTATTCATTCAAAACTTACTCACTTATTGGCTTAGCCAATAAACTCCATTAATGTTCTATAAGCAACAAAACGATTTTTGAACTTTTCATTCAGGTCTGCCTGTAAAGCTGGCGCATAGGCCTGTTGATATTGATTGTAGTTTTCCTGATTCTCCGCAACATATTGTGTGCAATAGGTAACACCTTCATTTGGCGAATCCAACACTTTTAATAAACGGTTGGAAACAAACATGCCGGTAGCCATTACCGCTGGAATATGAGTTTCCTGCATCCATTGTAACCATTCTGCTGCTGCAGATTCTTCTAAAATTAGCGTAACATTATATAAAAGCATGTGGCAAAGATAAGGAAGAAAACAGAGGAACAAAACAGATTGCCTATATTCGAAAGCTATTAATTGCCTGATCCAATGATTGAAATAACCACATCTGAAACCAATGAAGATCTCGAAGGGATTCTTGCGCTTCAAAAGAGAAACCTGAAAACGGATTTATCCCCTGATGAAATTATAGCGCAGGGTTTTGTAACGGTTTCGCATACATGGGATGACCTGAAGAAAATGCATTTGCATGAAAAGAATATCATTGCTAAAGACGGCGGTCAGGTGATTGCCTATGTATTGGGGATGACCGAACAATCAAAGCATGAAATACCGCGCCTGGTTGAATTATACGAAAGCTTTGAGCATATTCATTTTAATGGAAAACCGGTTGATGATTACCATTATATCGTTGTAGGGCAGGTTTGTGTAGATAAAGCCTATCGGGGGCAGGGTTTATTTGATCAATGCTACAATTCCTATAAGCATTACTTTAATGAAAAATATGATTTCGCAATCACCGAAATTGCAGGTATTAACCTGCGCTCAATGAATGCGCATAAACGCATAGGCTTTGAAGTTGTTCATGTTTATACAGACAGTAGTGGGGTGGAATGGAATGTTGTGGTATGGGATTTGAAAAGCTAGTTTTTGTGGCATTTGGAGTCCGTTCAACTTAAATATTATCCATCAAAGAATTTTCCAATTGACTAATGAACCACTAAACTCATGACAACTGAACTCATCATCAAACCCCGTCTCCCCTTAAATTTCTGAATCTTTTTCTAGCTTCGGCACTGAACATACTGCCCGGGTAATCCGTAATCAATTGTTGAAAATAGCTTTTGGCCTGTGCAATATCATGGAGTTTCTTTTCGTATAAATCGCCTAATGTAAACAAGGCATCATCAGTCCAGATACCATCCTTAAAGTTATCTGCAACTTTTTTGAGCATATCTGCCGCTTTTTGAAAATCAGCAGATTTAATAAATATTTTGGCTTTACTCATTAATATGGCATCGGCCAGTTCATTTTGGGGGTAAGAGATTCCGATGCTATCCAGCTTTTTAATGGCCTGTGCCGGCAGGTTTCTGAATTCCAGCATTTCAGCATCAGCATACATTTTTAATGCATTGCTATCAGTTGGTGTTTGAATGTTGTCAGAAATGAGTAAACTCAGGTTAAGGGCATCATTAGCAATCAGCTGGGAAGTTTCCGCTTTGAGTACCTGGCATTGTCCGTTGCTGTATTCAAAATTGCCCTGGTAAAAGGAAAGTCTGGCACTTCTGAAGCGTGCCTCATTCCCGATGGGCTGACTTTCAAACTGTTTACTTACCTGTTCATAAACCAGAAATGCTTCCCATGGCTGATTGGTTAAAATATAAACATCACCCAAATCCAGCTTTAGCTGGCCCAGGTCTGCTGTGCCAATTCCAGGCATTTGCAAAGCTTCTTCCAGCCCTTTTTCAGCTTTGGCTGCCTCATTTAAATAGTAGGCTTGCAGATTGGCGAGTTTTTTAATGGCAAATAATGTATTCCTGTTTTTACCATATTCATCCAGCAGGCCCTGGTAATCTTTGGCCAGTAAACTTAAGTCGGCTGTCGTATATTTTCCGGAGGTTTGCAGGTTGTACCGTGTGCTTAGCATTTCAATCTTCGATGGAAGATAGTACTGGCTTTCCTTTCCTTTAGTGAGCAGGTATTCATAAGCCTTTATAGCGGTTTCGTACGCGCCGTTATCAACAAATGTATAAATGGCATTAAAGAGGGTTCCGCCATCAGCTTTTGTTCGTTTATCAAAGGCAATCAACTGGCGTAATGCCGGTTCAAACTCCTGCTGCTGGATATAGTTCCATGTCAGCAGCTTGATGTATACTTCTGCGTCAGGTGCTTTCTGAATCTTTCTGAGTATTGCAGTTTGAAAAGTCTGGTAGTCACTTTTATCTTCAAAAATCATGGAAAGTACATTCTCTGCCTGTGGGAGCAATTGCGGGGTGGAAGGCAATACATCCAGGTACTCCTGCATGAGCATGGGTTTGTCTTTTTTATACCGATATATGTTCAGCAATTCATAAGTAAACAGCTGGTCGTTTCCTAAAAGTTTTCTGCCCTGCTTAAACGTTTGAACAGCCAGATCATAGTTTTCAAAACGGTAAAAGTTGTTCGCTAAATTCCGGATCTTAAATTCATCTTTTGGAAGTTTGGCAATGATGTCAGTAAATATCTTATTGGCAGATGATACATTGCCCTGTTCCTCATAAAGTTTACCCATTGCAATCGGATAAGCATCATTTTCCGGATGCTGTTTGATGGTTTTTTTGACGATCTTTTCCGCAGCATCATAACGCTTCAATTTTAATAAGGCATTGAAATAGATGTCGAAATAACCTTCGTTATCAGGATTGGCAAACATTTTCTCCAGTAAAACAACAGCCTTTTCATAATCTCCATCGCGATAATACTGCGTGGCTAAAGCACTTTCATCATTTAATACAGCCTGATTATTGCGTGAAATTTGTGCCTGCACATTCCAGCTCAACATCAAAAATGCAAAGACAATTAAACGATTCATAATCCTGTTTTATAAATTTTAAATGTAATAAAAAGACATGAAAGGTAAAAGATTTAACGCTAAACATTGGCCGAATGGATTTCGTGTAGTATGGTAGCTGTCATATTAAATCTGATCGTTCTGGTGACATCATTTTTATTTTGTATGTTGCCGAGATGTATGCTGTTAAGTGGCCATTAACAGGAAACAAGCTAAAGTAACATTGTTAGTGTAAAGTATAGTTAAGTGGTTGAGATGCCTATTTTTGTCATCCCGGTGAAAAAATATTTATGCTGAAAAGAATTGGTTTATTGGTTTTAATCGCTCTGATCTGTGCCTGTAAGCGCTCAGATAAAGCAGGCATTATACCTGTTGATGATTTTTTTAAAACACAGGATAAGGCTTATTACCACATATCGCCTGACGGGAAAAGCCTTTCCTACCTTAAACTTCAGGATAAAAAGCTTGACTTATTTGTGGAGAACCTGGCCACAGGGAAAAGCACCCAATTGACACACCTGACAGAAAAATCGATCAGTTTTTACTTCTGGACCAGCAACAATGAGCTGATTTATTATGCTGAAGATGATACAAAGGAGCGTAAATCTGATCTCTTTGTCATCAATAAGGATGGAAGCAGGCAAGTGCAATTGAGTTCGAATGAAAAAACAAGAGTCCGCGTAATTGAAGATCAGCTGATTGATGATAAATATATTATTGTGGCTTCCAATAAACGTGATTCAACAGTTTTCGATGTGTATCGCCTGAATGTCCGGAACGGCAAAATGGAAATTGCGGCTAAAAACCCGGGTAATGTTACCGAATGGGTAACCGATAATAAAGGTATTCTCAAAATTGCCGTGGCCAGCGATGGGGTGAATGAAACCTTGCTTTACCGTGAAAATGAGAGCAAACCTTTTGCACCGCTGATGACAAATAATTTTGAAACGACTTTTCAGCCGGTGGCTTTTCCGGAAAATGAACCTGATGTATTATATGCCATATCCAGCGTAAACAGGGATAAAAATGCATTGGTATCTTTTGATTTAAAAACAGGTAAAGAGAAAGAAGTACTGTTTGGCAATGATACCCTGAATGTTACGGAAACCAGATATTCCAGAACACAGAATAAAATTATGTTTGTTACCTGTGAAACCTGGAAAAAACAGAAATATTACCTGGATGCACAAAGTAAACTAACTTATAGTAAAATAGACCGGCTGCTGCCAGGCACCGAGTGGCGCATTATGGATAATGATAAAATGGATAATGTTTTCATCATCAGAACATTTACCGATAAAAATCCGGGATCGTACTATTTATACATGGCTGCCGAGAATAAGCTTAAAAAACTAAATGATATTAACTCTTCTATTCAGGAGGAGTTGATGAGCGATATGAAGCCGGTTAGTTTTAAAAGTTCTGACAGTTTAACTATTAACGGCTATCTAACCTTGCCTAAAGGTAACAAGAAAACCAATTTACCTGTGGTTGTAATGCCTCACAATGGTCCGGGGGGAAGGAATTCCTGGGGTTATAATGCCGAAGTTCAGTTTCTGGCTAACCGGGGTTATGCGGTTTTGCAGGTTAATTATCGGGGATCAAATGGTTATGGCAAATCTTTTTATGCGGCAGGTTTTAAAGAATGGAGTAATAAAATTCAGGAAGATGTTAATGATGGTGTACGCTGGCTGATTGCAAAAAAGATTGCAAACCCTAAAAAGATTGCCATTTATGGTAATGGTTTCGGAGGGTATATTGCCCTAAATTGTTTGTATAAAAATGCCGATCTTTATAGTTGTGGCGGATCAAATTCTGGCGTTATTAATTTATTCAGTTACCTGAAAGGGATTCCACCATTTTTAAAGTCAAATCTACAGATGTATTACGAAATCATTGGCAATCCGGTAACAGATACAGACTACCTGCGCTTGGCTTCGCCTGTTTTTCATGCCGACCGTTTTAAGTCACCATTGTTTATTGCCCAGAACCCAAAAGATCCGAGGGTTAACGTTACAGAAGGGGTACAGTTTATCAAAGAACTTAAGAAGAGAAGCATCCCGGTTACCTACATAGAAAAGGAAGAAGGACCAAATCCGGTTAAAAGGCAACAGGGGAGAACAGCTTTGTATAAAGCACTGGAAGAGTTCTTAAAAAACAACATCAGCAGGAAATAAGTTATGACGCTGGATAAGAAAAGCGGCTATCGCAAAAATTTCTCATTGGGTGTTACTTTCATTGTACTCATTTCCATTTTGTTTGTCTTATCGCTTTTCCTGGCTTTTAATTTCAGTAAAAAATCCATCGAAAATGAATTTGTTTCAGAGAAGGTAAATGTGCTGGAGCAGAGCATCAAACCTTATAACGATTTCTTTCAGAATAAAATGCCCGAGATTTCTTATTATAATGGATTTCTGGATTCTGCTACGGCATCAAAATTTGTAGATACCATTGTGCTCAAATATCCGTTCGTGTCGAGGGTTACTTTTTACGATACCGAGGTTAAAAATATACCGGTAAAGGATGGAATGAACGTAGGGAAATTATCAATCGGTCCGAAGTCTATTTTCCAGTTTGGTAAAAATGTTCCTGCTGATTCTATCAGATTATTTTCAGAAGCCGATACCCGGTCTTTCAAGGTTGGCGATGATTTTAATACCATGGCCTATAAGCTGGTTACTTTTGTTGATCAGCTGGATACGGTTGTGGTACCCTCTCAGGAAGAATTGTTCACCAATTTTTCTGTCGTAAATTCCAATAAAATCACTTACTTAAATATTCCCAGGAGAGAAGACCTGAAAATTTATAAGGATATGATGCGGCGTAAACTCAATCCTTTGCCGGTTTATCAGCAGGATATGCTTGTTTTTCAGCTGAATCCAAATAAAATTAAAGTGGTGAATACCCGGCCATTGTTGTACCAGAAAATTCAGGTAGAGCCGTTAACATACGATCCGATTGATACTTCTGAGGAAAATATGACCACTGAAATTGCTTTGCCTGGTGCTTTTTCCGACTTCAAACTATACCTCACCAGCTCTAAATCTTACGTCAAAAGAGAAATTTTTATCTACTTTATGCCCATCGCGCTTGTGCTGCTCCTGGTGTATGGCGTGCTGCTTTTAGTGGCCTTTTTAATTTACCGCAATTTAAATATCAACAGTAAAATGTTTAAGCTGCAGTACGATTTTGTAAATAACCTGACGCATGAATTTAAAACTCCGGTAAGTGTGATTAAAATTGCAGGTAATAATATTAAAAGTGCTACTGCTTTAAGCCAGAAGGAACAACAGCTTTATGGTAAGATACTGGATGAGGAGGCCGATAAACTGAATGGCTTAATGAATAAATTACTGGCCTTTACGCAAATTGAAAACAAAGCCATTAAACTGAACCAGGAAACGGTAAATATTCGCGATTTTATAGAAAGTACCATTGAGTCTCATACATTAAAACATCCCGATTTTCAGATGACCTATGAAGTGGTTGGTTTTAAAACCTTCATTACCGATCCGGTGTTATTAGGTAGCTTGTTTGATAACCTGGCTGAAAATGCATACAAATATTCAAAACCCGAAAACAAGAAATTGCACATCAGTGCCAAGCTGATTAAAGGTGTGCTGGTATTCCGTTTTGCCGATAAGGGAATTGGTATCGCTTCGGGGGAATTAAATAATATTTTTAAGAAGTTTTTTAGGATACAAAACGAATACAATCAAATGGGGAGCGTGGGGCTTGGTTTGGCTTTTTGCAAGGAACTGGTTAACTTTATGGAAGGAGAAATTTCGGTTAAAAGTAAAGTAGGTTCAGGCACAGAATTTAAGATCGTATTGCCCTTTAATAGCTGAATGTTAAAAGTTGAAAATTAAAGTTGGAAGGTTATAAAGTGGAATTAACCTTTAAACATTAAAATATAAATACACATATAGATGTCTAAAGAAGTAAAAATATTAATTGTTGAAGATGATGAAAATCTTCGTTTTTTGGTTGCACACCGTTTAAAAGGCGAGGGTTACCACATATTGGAAGCCAATGACGGTGAATCTGGTGAACGGATTATTATGGCAGACCAGCCTGATATTGTATTGCTGGATTGGATGATGCCGGGCAAACAAGGTGCAGAAGTTTGCGAGAGTGTGCGTAAACAAGGCTTCGAAAACCTGGTCATTATGATGACAGCAAAGGCGCAGGATGTAGATAAAATTGATGCCTATAATTTTGGCGCATCAGACTATATTACCAAACCTTTTAATATGGATGTATTGGTGGCCATGCTGGAGAGTAAGGTGAAGTTTATCGTCAATAAAGATACTGCTGAAATTCACCGCTTTGGTAATATGGAGCATCATCCGAATATTCATACTTTATTCAGAGATGGAAAGAAAATTGAGTTGACCATACTGGAAAACCGTATTTTATTATACTTTTTGCGCAACCCTGGTAAAGTCATTAACCGCGATGAACTGATGCTGGTGGTTTGGGGCTATAATTCTGATGTGAACACCAGGACCCTTGATATGCATATTGTACGCTTGCGTAAGAAGATAGAATTAAACCCCGATAATCCGCAATTATTGCAAACGGTAAGAGGTGTTGGATATCGTTTTAACGCAGGGTAGATTTAATGCATGAATGATTGAGTTTTGAATGAGAAAGTTTTGAATGATTGAATTTTGAATGATTGAATGTGTTGGCGTAATACCTATCCATTCTCTCATTCCTTTCAATTAATCCATCATTCCTTCCTTCAGTCATTCAGTCATTCAGTCATTCTTTCCTTCAGTCCTTCAATAATTCTTTCATTCAGTCATTCTCCCATTAAGCTCTTTTCAAGGTAAAAACCGTAATCTCTGGTAAAATTCCAACCCTTCCAGGATAGCCTAGAAAACCATAGCCAACATTCACGTAAAGCTGTTGTTTTTGCTCCTGATATAAGCCTGCCCATTCTTTATAGATGTATTGTACAGGGCTCCACTGGTATTCCTTCAGCCTCACGCCGAACTGCATCCCATGGGTATGACCGCTAAACATGGCATCAATTTGAGGATATTTCTGTAATACTTCGCCACGCCAGTGTGAAGGATCATGACTTAATAATAATTTTACAGGTAAGTCATCCGTATGCTGAACCGCCAGTTCCATTTTTCCATACTTCGGAAAACGCCCCATTCCCCAGTTTTCGATCCCCAGGATACCAATTTCTTCGCCGCCTACTTTAAGTCTGCGGTGTTCATTCATCAGCAAATCATAACCCATTATCTTGTGTACATCAACCATGTCTTTCAGGTTTTTAACCTTAGCCGGCGATGTTTCTTTACCAAAATAATAATCGCCATAATCATGGTTTCCAAGTGAAGAATAAACACCTAGAGGTGCTTTTACTTTTGAAAATATATCCTGATAATCGCTCACTTCATTGGTGAGGTTATTTACTAAATCGCCGGTAAAGAAAACGAATTCAGGTTTTTCTGCCAGCAGCATTTCCACACCACCTTTTACAGCTGTTTTATTGTAAAAACTGCCGGAATGGATATCAGAAATTTGTGCCATGGTGATGCCATCAAAAGCTTTTGGCAAGTTTGGTAAAATGAGATTTACCTTTCTTACCTGGTAATCATAAGCGCCGGAAATAATTCCCCAGCTTAATGATGTTAATGGTACCGCAGCAGCGACTAACCCCGCCTTCACTAAAAATTCTGAACGGGAAATCTGATCAGTTTCTGATACTGGTACAGTTGGTGCGACTTCTTTTTTCCTGAATACTTTGATCCAGAGCCTTCTTAAATCATCTAACACCAAAAACGGTAACATGGCCATTTTGCAGGCTACAGTTAAAAAGAATGCCACCAGAATCATGGCCCTTAGTGTTAAAAAAAGGTTGAGGTAAATCCCGGCAAAGACGCCTATTATCAGCAAGATGCTGTAACTCCAGTATATGATAGCAAAGATTTTTTTTGTGGTTGGTTTCCATTTTTTGAAAACAGCTACAATTGCCTTGAAACAATAGATATCGAAAATGATAATGAAAATGCAGGCAGCAATGATAAAAGGTAGTCTTCCCATGATCGGGTTTGAAAAATTAGTTTAAAAAATAAGGCAGGTTTTTGGCCTGCCTAAATTAGGTATTTGATGTAAATAAATTATCTAAAATTCTTTTTGGATTATCTAAAAAAGATTTATAAATCCTGTAAACTTCAGATTCTTCGTATTTAATGCTATTGATTTCACCATCGGCCATTTCATAAATGATCGCATTAGGGTAGGCCAAAAGGATCGGAGAATGGGTTGTGATAATAAATTGAGCATTTGTATGTACCAGGCTATTAATCTTTGCTAACATGGCAATTTGTTTATTTGCTGAAAGTGCAGACTCTGGTTCATCTAAAATATAAACGCCATGTCCGTTGAATCGGTTCATGAAAAGTGACCAAAAAGATTCACCATGAGATTGTTCATGTAGGGATATGCCGCCGTAAGATGCTATTATCTTCTGACTAAAACCAGGTTCTTCATCAAGCTTATCAATTTGGCTGGCAACATTATAAAAACTTTCTCCTCTTAAGAAAAAACCATCTTTGAAATGTCTGAAACTTTTGGAAATCGTAAGGTATTGGTGTAATATGGAATGAGTTTCCCTGCTGCTAAATTGGAAGTTTTTACTTCCTCCTTCGGCATTAAAGCCTAGGTTAACGGCAATTGCCTCTATAAAAGTTGATTTTCCAATCCCATTTTCGCCGGTGAAAAATGTAACATTCGGGTGGAATTCAAGTTCTTGAAAAGTTTGCAGGCATGGAATGTTAAACGGATATCCTTCAGGAAGATTCTCTCTTTGTAACCTTAGCGATAAAAGATATCCGTTAAACTCCATTAATCATGTTTATCTGAAATCATCCTCGTCTTCTTCTTCATCAAATTCGGCATTAAATAAACTGCCAAACATGTCAGAAAAACCAAAGCCACCATTTAAATAATTTTTACTTAACTGGGAATACGCTGCCAGTCCGTGTAAAACAAATTCCATCAGCAGTAAAGTTTGGTTTTCACTCAGTTTTGGATGAAACTTTTTAACGGTATCATATAAACCGGGTACCAACATCAGTGCTTTTTTGTATTGTGCGTTGCTTAAATGGTCTGTTACATCGACATTGTTTCCTTCTGTAAACCATTCTGTAATTTCGGTATATGGATTGGCTGTTTTGGTTTTTTTTGCTTTTTCAGGATCAGGAAAATAGCGGGCAAATAAGGTTTTTACGGCCTTGCCGATTAAGGTGGTGGCCACATGTGCCGGCCCTTCCAGCTCACCTTCATAAACCAGCTCTATTTTTCCGGTAATGGCGGGAATAATTCCGGCAAAATCTGATAAGCGTACAAACGTAGCCTTTTCGCCTGAAATAAGCATCCTGCGCTCGGCCGTACTGATTAAATTTTCATAAGCTGAGATGGTCAGCCGGGCAGATACACCAGATTTCTGGTCAATGTACTCACTTTTACGTGCTTCAAATGCAATCTGCTCAATCAGGTCTTTTAACAGGCCATCGGCTTCAATATTTGCTTTTTGTGCTGCGGTAAGCCTGGCTTCCTGAAAAGTAATTTTACGCGATATTTCGATGCTTTTCGGGTAATGGGTTAGAATCTGACTTTCTATCCTGTCTTTTAGTGGCGTAACAATACTTCCACGGTTGGTATAATCTTCCGGGTTTGCAGTAAATACAAACTGGATATCCAATGGTAAACGCAGTTTAAAACCACGAATCTGGATATCTTTTTCCTGCAGCATATTGAATAGTGCTACCTGAATCCGGGCCTGTAAATCTGGTAACTCATTAATTACGAAAATACTGCGGTGCGCCCGCGGAATCAGGCCAAAGTGGATTACCCGCTCGTCGTTATATGTCAGTTTTAACGTGGCTGCCTTAATCGGATCTACATCACCAATTAAATCAGCTACGGTAACATCCGGTGTAGCCAGTTTTTCCGTATAGCGTTCACTCCGGTGTAGCCAGGCAATTTCAGTAGCATCACCTTTGGTAGCGATTTCATTTCTGGCATACCAGGAAATTGGGTTCAACGGATCGTCGAAGATTTCACTACCCGCTACATAAGGCACATACTCATCCAACAGGTTGACCATTAAACGGGCAATGCGTGTTTTGGCTTGTCCGCGTAAACCCAACAGTAAAATGTTGTGGCGGGAAAGAATGGCAGTCTGTAATTCGGGTATTACGGTTTCATCGTATCCGATTATACCTTCAAATTCTGTTTTTTTATCTCTTAAAACTTTAATCAGGTTCTCTCTTAATTCTTCCTTAACTGATCTTGACTGATATCCTGTGGTTTTTAATTCGCCTAGTGTGGTGTTTTGCATATGTTTTTGGAGTAAGGATAAAGGAGCAAGGATAAAAGATTTAATTGCAAAATCCTGTCATTGTGCCTTAATCTTTGTTCTTTCATCTATTTTACTGTTTTTCTTCTGTTTTTAATATAATCTTCGAAAATGTATTCGCCTAGGCCATTTAATGAACTGTAGAATGCCCGGCCACCATTTATTTCAGTAAACTGGCGTACAAACTGTTGCAAATAAGGGTCTTTGGCAATCATAAAGGTGGTAATCGGAATTTTCAACCGCTTACATTGGGCTGCCATATTTAAGGTTTTATTAATAACCTTTCTATCCAGGCCCATGCTATTTTTATAGTATTTGCCATTTTCCTTTAAACAGGTTGGTTTCCCATCCGTAATCATGAAAATTTGCTTGTTATGCGTTTTTCGGCGGCGAAGTAAATCTGTTGCCAGTTCCAAACCTGCAAAAGTATTGGTATGGTAGGGCCCTACCTGGAGGTAAGGTAAATCTTTTACGGTAATGGGCCAGGCATCATTTCCAAAAACCACAATATCCAAGGTGTCTTTCGGGTATTTGGTTTTAATCAATTCGGCTAAGGCCATTGCTACTTTCTTCGCGGGTGTAATCCTGTCTTCACCATACAGGATCATAGAGTGTGAAATATCAATCATCAATACGGTAGAAGTTAAGGTTTTAAAATCCTTTTCCTCTACTTCCAGATCCCGGTCCGTTAAAGTAAAATCACCGATGCCATGATTGATCTGTGCATTCTGGATGGAGGCTGTCATGTCGATCTGATCTAAACTGTCGCCGAAGTTATATTCCCTCCTGTCGGCATTTTTTTCTTCACCGATACCAGACTGGTTGCTGTTATGATTGCCGCGACCTGATTTTTTAAGCTTGCCAAAAATTTCATCCAATGCAGATTTGCGAATGGTTTGCTCCGTTTTAGCGGTGATTTTAAATTCTCCGGATTGATTGTCTTCTGTTAGATACCCTTTATCCTTTAAATCATCGATAAAATTTCCAATGCCATAGTCGTTATTGGTTAATTTATATTGCTTGTCGAGTTCGTTGAGCCAGCTTAACGCCTCTGCTGCATCACCTGCTGTATAATTCAGCAACTCGCTGAATAATTTCAACAACTCATCAAACCCACCTTTTGGCGTATCGCCAGGCTTATAATCAGAAAAACGGAAACCTCTCATGTGCTTGTATTAACGGTTTATCGAAGATAAAAGTTTCGATTTGCATTAATTTAAGTGGGGTGTCATATTTGAGCGTAAAGAAAGATTATAGTGGGAATTGTGGGGTAGGAATAGATAATCAGGGAATAGAGAAATAAAAAATTAAACACATGTTACAAATGTGCTAAGATCAAAATAATGGCATGATTACTCAAGGCACTCCATTTCACCTGTTCTACATTCCAAAGTGCTAAGCTATCTCTTGCATGCAATCGCCTGCCTTCTACTTCGAAAGCGCCATCAATAATGAAACAGAAAAATTTGTTTTCCGGGTTTTGAAGCGGATAGGTGATTTCTTCCTGTGGGGTAAAAATCCCTGTGCTTAATTTAAATGGTAATTTCGTGCTGGAAATAATCTCTGTCAGCTGATTTGGATATTTTTCGAAATCAAAGTTGAAGCGCATTTCACCTGCCCGGAGTAAAAACAGATCTGTCGTAAGTCCAATCTGCAGGTAATTTACCAAATCGTTTGAATAAGGGTTACTGATTTCCAATACCTCACCTTTACCAGCATTCAAAACCTGTACCTGTCCGGTTTCAATGGAAAATGCTTTGCCATTCTGTACAATATCTAATCTGCCGGTAACAGGAAAAAACAGCTGATGGGAATCTTCCCTGGATAGAAAGAAAGAAAGCTTACCTCCGGCAATGTATTCGTCATTGCAAATAAATAATGCTCCCGAAGCCACTTTGTCTTTATGGTAATACTTTTCAAAGTTGAATGTGCTATGCCTTTTTACTATTGAAGTTTCTGTTAAACCCCGCTCATCTGCCGGGTATACTTTTCCCTGAATATCCATTAGCTTAGTTGGTATTTTTAATGAATGGATGCTGACCACAATAATTGCTTCTGCCTGCATCAATTAGTTTCCGGTAACACATGTTAATGACGTTTTTTGCCATGGCGTAAAATTTAAAAAAGCGCCAGGAAATTCTTAACGACCCCGCTAAAATACGAAAATATGGCTTACCAGGCACTGACGTTTCATTTAAGCAAAGGTACAATCTCCAGATCTGCCAGGGTATACGGGGGGGAGCGTAAACAAAAAATTAGTCAAAAATTGCGCTATGCTTTTTGCAACAGGTCGATTTTTTTTTGTAAAAGATTAAAAGTAGCTTTGTCGCTATTCATGAAACACCTCGTTACCATATCGCTAGTATTTTTTAGCTTAACGCATTTGGCAAAAGCCGAACGTGTTGAAGGTTTAAGGATATTAAATGAGTATTGTAATGAGCATAATATCAGCACCAATACCATCGGTAAGGCATCGGTTCAACTGAATGAAGACCGAAATCCTTATTTGTTATCTTACTCAAGGTTAGCTTTAATTGGAACTCAACCTCAATTAAAAGCTGCAAAATATGTAAGTGTAAATCAAGTGATTTCTGATTTAACAATCAGGAAAAAACCGAAGAACAATAGTCCTTAGTACACTTTTCTTAAACAAATCTTTTATAAGGTTTTGTGCCCCCGTTTATACCAGCAACTGCCAAACTGACCAGCACAATACAATGGCTTAGTTGTTGTAACACACCATTTTTTTAATAATAAATACGATTTAAAACATAATGTTAGGATTTTTAGCGAAGGTTTTCGGAAGTAAATCAGAAAGAGATATTAAGGCTATTCAGCCGTTGGTTGGTAAAATCAATGAACAGTACAGCAAACTTTCAGCACTCAGTAATGATGAGTTGCGTGGTAAAACAATAGAATTTAAAAGCAGGATATCTGATTTTTTAACAGAAATTGATGGTAAAATCTCTGCCCTAAAGGCTGAAGCCGAAGGTGAAGGGTTGGATCTTCATCAAAAAACGGCCATTTACGATCAGGTAGATGCTTTAGGAAAAGATCGCGATGCAGAACTGGAAAAAGTGCTTTTAGAAATTCTTCCTGAAGCTTTTGCCGTGGTAAAAGAAACTTCACGACGTTTAAGTGAAAATGATTACCTGGAAGTAACCGCTACACAGTTTGACAGGGATTATGCCGCACGTAAGGGTAATGTTAAGATTGTAGGTGATAAAGCACAATGGGCAAACCGTTGGGATGCTGCCGGAACCGAAGTGGTATGGAACATGGTTCATTACGATGTGCAGTTAATTGGTGGTATTGTGCTGCATAGTGGTAAAATTGCTGAGATGGCCACTGGTGAGGGTAAAACCTTGGTGAGTACTTTGCCAGCATACTTAAATGCACTTGCCGGACAAGGTGTTCACATCGTAACCGTGAATGATTACCTGGCCCGCAGGGATAGTGAATGGAACGGACCTTTATTTGAATTTCATGGTTTAAGTGTAGATTGTATTGATAAACACGAGCCAAACTCTGAGGAAAGAAGAAAAGCCTATGCCGCAGACATTACTTACGGAACCAATAATGAATTTGGTTTTGATTACCTGCGTGACAATATGTCGCAAACGCCAGATCAATTGGTGCAGCGCAAACAACATTTCGCCATGGTGGATGAGGTCGATTCCGTTTTAATTGATGATGCCCGTACACCATTGATTATTTCAGGTCCAATTCCACATGGAGACCAGCATGAGTTTTATGAGTTGAAACCACGTATTGAGCGTTTGGTGAATGCGCAGAAAGCTTATGTATCTCAGGCCTTAAATGAAGCCAAAAAATTAATCAATGCCGGTAACAGCGGAACAGAAGAAGGTGAAGGTGGTTTAGCTTTATTACGTGCTTACCGCGGATTGCCTAAAAATAAAGCCTTAATTAAATTCTTAAGTGAAAGCGGTGTGCGTGGTTTGTTGTTAAAAACAGAGAACTACTACATGGCCGATCAATCGAAGAATATGCCCAAGGTAGATTCTGAATTATATTTCTACATCGATGAGAAAAATAACCAGGTGGAGTTAACAGAAAAAGGTATTGAGTTAATTACACAATCAGGTGAGGATCCTCATTTCTTCGTGTTACCGGATGTGGGTACAGAAGTGGCAGAGCTTGAAAAATCTGATTTGCCATTAGAAGAAAAGGTAGCTACTAAAGATGCTTTAATGCGTGATTATTCGGTAAAGGCAGAACGCATTCACTCAGTAAATCAATTATTAAAAGCTTATACCTTGTTTGAAATTGATGTGGAATACATCATTGATGAAGGCAAGATTAAAATCGTTGATGAGCAAACTGGCCGTATCATGGATGGCCGCCGTTATTCTGACGGATTACATCAGGCTATTGAGGCTAAAGAAAACGTTAAGGTTGAAGATGCTACCCAAACCTATGCTACCGTAACTTTGCAAAATTATTTCCGTATGTACCATAAACTTTGTGGGATGACGGGTACGGCCACTACCGAAGCAGGTGAATTCTGGTCAATCTATAAACTGGATGTGGTTGAGATTCCGACCAACAGAAATATTTCCAGACAAGATCAGCAGGATTATGTTTACCGTACGGTACGTGAAAAATATAATGCGGTTGCCGATGAAATTGTGAAGTTAACACAAGCTGGTCGTCCGGTATTGGTTGGTACTACTTCTGTTGAGATTTCGGAATTGTTAAGCCGTATGCTTAAACTTCGTGGCATTAAACACAATGTATTAAATGCTAAAATGCACCAGAGAGAGGCCGATATTGTTGCCGAAGCTGGTCAGGCAGGAACGGTTACAATTGCCACCAACATGGCTGGTCGTGGTACCGATATTAAGTTAGGTGCAGGTGTAAAAGAAGCAGGTGGTTTAGCCATTGTGGGTACTGAACGCCATGAATCACGTCGTGTAGACAGGCAGTTACGCGGTCGTGCCGGCCGTCAGGGTGATCCGGGTTCTTCACAGTTCTTCGTTTCACTGGAAGATAACCTCATGCGCTTGTTTGGTTCGGAAAGAATTTCGAGCATTATGGTACGCATGGGTATTGAAGATGGTGAAGTGATCCAGCATTCTATGATTACCAAGTCTATCGAACGTGCGCAGAAAAAAGTAGAAGAAAACAACTTTGGTATTCGTAAACGTTTATTGGAGTATGATGACGTGATGAATGCTCAACGTACGGTGATTTATGCCAAACGTAAAAATGCGCTATTTGGCGAACGTTTGGATGTGGATATGAACAACATGGTGTTCGATGTGGCAGAAGATATCGTAACAGAATACAAAGAAGAAGCTAACTACGATGGTTTTAAACTGGAAGTTATCAAAAATTTCTCTCTGGATACCACCATTACTGAAAAAGAATTTGCCTCCGGCAATATTACTCAGCTTACTGAAAAATTATTTGATGAGGCAGAATCATTCTATGCCCGAAAATCAGAAGCCGTAATACAGCAGTCATTGCCTGTTTTAACGCAGGTTTATGAAGAACGTGGCGAGCATATCGAACAAATTGTGGTTCCTTTTACAGATGGAATTCGTGGCATTCAGGTTGCGGTTGATTTGAAGAAAGCCATTGAAAATAAAGGTAAAGAGGTTGTTCGTTCGTTTGAAAAAACCATTATACTGGCTTTGATTGATGACAGCTGGAAAGAGCATTTACGTGAAATGGATGATTTGAAACAGTCTGTTCAGAATGCCGTTTACGAGCAGAAAGATCCATTGGTAATCTATAAAATGGAAGCCTTTAACTTATTCAAAAACATGCTTAATGCGGTAAATAAAGAAGTGGTCAGTTTCTTATATAAAGGCGGTATTCCGGTTCAGCAGGAGCCTGATGAAATAAGGGAAGCACCGGCACCGGCTAAGCAGCCTAAATTACAAACCACCAAACAGGAGTTTGGAAGAGAGGAGTCGGGTATTGAATTTGGTGATACGCGTGAAGCCATTCCGCAGCAGCCTATTCGTAAAGAAGCCACTGTAGGACGTAATGAACCTTGCCCTTGTGGTAGTGGTAAAAAATACAAGAATTGCCACGGCGCAAATTTGTAATATAAATTATATCGCACATTATTAAGGTCTTGACATTTGTCAGGGCCTTTTTTGTGTAATTTGGTTTTTAATCTGTAGGATTAAACCTATATTTAGAAACACACAAAATAACACACAAATGAAAAAGATTTTTAACATTTTTGCCATTTCGGCAACACTGATGCTTTCGAGCTGCGCAACCGTTTTTACCGGTACAAAACAAACCGTTAATATCAAGACAGATCCACCGGCTGCCGACATCGAAGTAGACGGTATTAAAGTTGGTGTAACACCAATGGACGTGACGTTAAAAAAAGGATTCACGGGGCAAACTGTCAGTCTTAAATTAAATGGTTACGAAGCAAAAACATTTCAACCAACCACCACATTTAATGCGGTATCTGTAGTCAATTTTCTGTTTGTCCCAGGTTTTATTATTGACGCTGCCACCGGTGCAATGATGAAGTACGATCCGAAAGTTTACGAATTTAAACTGGAACAAAAGAAATAGTTAACCAAACCAGGTAGCAAAGCCGGATTTTGATAAGAAATCCGGCTTTGCTGTTTTTTGATATGCTTGTTTTTGGTGTAAGGAAATATTAGCGATAAAATAGTAAGGTGAGGAAGTTTAGTATTTTAGATAATGGATTTTTATTAAATAATATGATAAGTAAGCTAAATTAATTAGTATTATATTTGTTATCAACTATGAAAGGTAAAAACTTAAATCAAGAACTTGGTAGCGGGATGTACACTATTCCTGAAGTAGCTTTTATTTTAAAGTTGCCAACGGCTAAAGTACGCCGGTGGATGAAAGATTTTTGGGATAACCAGTTTTCTGAAAAGCATCATGTTGAATATTCCTGGGGGGACGGCCGTGAAAAAGCGACAAATTTCTTCACACTCATAGAATTTTACGTTTTTTATCAATTAAGAGAAATTAATGTTAGCGTGAATAAAATAATAAATGCTCATCAGGATATGGCCGAGATTTTAGGCACAGCCTATCCTTTTGCCTCTTCTAAAATGTTATCTGATGGGAAAAGTATTCTTTTTACGCTGGATGACGGAACAGTTGTGCACGCAGACAAATCCAGACAAGCAGCTTTTAAACAAATAATTGAAGAATTTTGTAAGAAAATTGAATTTTCTACTTCGGATATAGCAGAGCGGTTTTATCCTTTAGGAAAAGAAAAACATATCATAATAGACCCTCATCACCAGTTTGGCCAGCCTGTTATAGAGGAAACTAATATTTTGGCACAAACATTATATGATCTTTATACAGCAGGTGAAACGGTAGGTTTCTTAACCAGATTATATGATCTTCGTGAAGCAGATGTGGTTTGTGCCATTGAGTTATTTAACCGTAAAGCCGTGGCATGATAAAAGTTTTAATAGATGAGAACCTCTCAAAATATTTTGCTGAAGGCTTAGACAAATTACAATATCCTCTCGGAAATAATATTGAGGTCACTTCTATTGAAAAAGAATTTGGCAAAGGAATAAAAGACGAAGAATGGATTCCAGATTGGGGAAATCGATCTGGTGTTTTTATTTCTCAGGATTTAAGAATCTATTCAACCAAATTACAGGCAGCACTTTTGACTAAACATAATATTGGAGCGTTTTTCTTAAAGTTGCCAAAAGGTTATCGATACTGGGATAAGACGCAAGTAATTATTAAACATTGGATCGAAATAGTTAAGATTATCGAAATGAATAAACCTCCATATGTTTATTTTATTTCAGCAAAGCGAATCACAAAAGGATAACAATACTAAGATTGGCCAACATTTGCACAACCCATAAAGAATGCCGAATTTTGCAGCGAATTCGGCATTCCTGTATTTAAAACAATTTTTGCCTGTCTACTGTCATACCATCATGAAAATATTTTATACGCTAATCTTCAGTTTATTTTTCTTTAACATGGCGTTCGCTCAAAAAGGTGAGGTTGTGGTGATAAAAGACCCATTAATTGATAGCTTGATTGCCAAAAGAATACAGGTCTACCGGACTTCAGGTGAGGTAAAAACCGGTAAACCCATTGTGTCCTCTTACGGTTATCGGGTGCAGATTTTTTATGGTTCTGACCGGCGGGAGGTTTTTAATCAGCAGGCACGTTTTAAAACATTGTATCCTAAACTGAATACATACCTGATTTATAAAGAACCCAATTATTATGTCAGGGTAGGCGATTTTAGAACGAGATTGGAAGCACAACGATTAATGAGTGAAATCCGGCCAACCTTTCCTACTTTATTTATTTTCAGGGAGAAAATTAATGCTCCGCAATTAGATATTACAACCGATGATCAAAGATAAAATAAAAGATGTAGCGCATTCCATTTTCAATGATGTCGTAGGCTACCGCCAGCATTTACACGCCAACCCCGAATTATCTTACCAGGAATTTGAAACTGCTGCATTTGTGAAGGAAAAGCTAACGCAATGGGGAATTGAATTTACCAGTTGCGCCAATACCGGTGTTGTCGCCTTAATTAAAGGCCATCTTCCTTCTGAAAAAGTCATTGCACTTCGTGGCGATATGGATGCCCTGCCTATTACCGAAATCAGTGATAAGCCTTATGCTTCCAGGAATCCGGGAGTGATGCATGCCTGCGGACATGATGTGCATACCTCGTCGCTGTTGGGAACAGCTTATATTTTAAACCAGCTGAAAACTGATTTTGGTGGTACCATAAAATTAATCTTTCAGCCGGCAGAAGAGTTGCTTCCCGGAGGAGCTAGCATCATGATTAAGGAAGGTGTTCTCGAAAATCCAAAACCCGATTATATTGTTGGCCAGCACGTAATGCCCCTAATAGATGCTGGTAAGGTAGGTTTCCGCTCGGGAATTTACATGGCATCAACGGATGAGTTATATGTCACCGTAACCGGAAAAGGCGGACACGGTGCGCAGCCGCATCAAAATATCGATCCGGTGGTGATTGCTTCACATATTATTATTGCCTTGCAGCAAATTGTAAGTCGTAATGCCGATCCACGCATCCCTTCTGTTTTATCCTTTGGTAAGGTTACGGCCAATGGTGCTACGAATATTATCCCTAACGAAGTTAAAATTGAAGGTACATTCAGAACCCTTGATGAGGAGTGGAGAGCGGAAGCGCACAGACGCATGAAAAAAATGGCTGAAGGTATGGCCGAAAGCATGGGCGGAAGCTGTGATTTCGATATCCACAAGGGTTATCCGTTTTTAATTAATGAAGAAAAGCTAACCGCCAATGCTAAATCTTTTGCCGAAGATTTTTTAGGCAAGGAAAATGTAGTTGACCTGGATATCTGGATGGCTGCAGAAGATTTTTCTTTCTACTCACAGGTAACAGATGCCTGTTTTTACCGTTTAGGTACCGGGAATGCCGCAAAGGATACGCAATATTCTGTGCATACACCAAAGTTTGATATTGATGAAGATGCATTGAAAATCTCAACCGGTTTAATGGCTTACATTGCATTAAAACAATTGGGTAACGAATAAATGTTGTGCATGTAATTAATGCTTCTCAAATTAAATAAGGCATCGTTTTTGCCAAGCTACACAAGCATGAAGAAAATATTTTTAATCCTGGTCATTACCGCAATCTATTTTACAGGTTTTGCACAGGAAATTCCACGTTTTAATCCCGATACGATTAAAACCATTACGCTGGATTCTACCGTAAATATTAAAGCCGAAAAGCTGAATATTGAAACCTTTATCAATAAAGTGATTAATGATACGTCATTTTATCAATCCTTTAGAAACATGAAACGATATAGTTTCATCGCCGAAAACAGGATTTATACCTATGATAAAAAAAATAAGGTTGACGGAAAGATTTACAGAAAGATTAAACACAACAACAACGGCCCTTATAAAATGGAATACCTGGTAAAACAGGATACTGGTAAGGTTTATAAGAAAAACGGCAAATATCAACTTTACACCGTAGAGATGTTTGACTATATTTTTATGAATGCCTATAATACTGACTTTGTGCCAAATGCGCCAACAGGCGATGGTAAAGGTGGGACTAATGAAGGCTACAAAGACAAACTCAAAACCCTGATTTTTAATCCGGGCAGGCCGGTTAAGGTACCCTTTATTGGGAGTAAAACTGAAATTTTTAGCGCAAATATGCGTCAGTATTATGACTATGCTTTCACCAGCGGTACATACCTGGATTCTATTCCGGTTTACCGTTTTAAAGTTTCAGTGAAACCAGATTTAAGCAGCTGGACCAAGGATGGTATCATGATCAAAGAACTGGTAACCATATTTGATAAACGGAATTTTAATATTCTGGGAAGATATGTAGACATGAAATATGGCAACATGTTATTTGATTTTAATGTGCAGATGAATATTGAAATGGGTTATTTTGGTGAGGATAAACTACCAACTAAAATCACCTATCAGGGAAATTGGGATTACCCATTTAAGAAAGAGGAGCGGGCAAGTTTCCTGATTGTACATAAAGATTATAAGCTGGAAAAGGGGAAGTAAGAATGGCTTGCGCATAAAAGATTTATTATCTTTAAGCCGTTATTTAAATCCTCAAAAATGAAATTTTCTTTCTTTTTAAAATTTACCGTTCTTCCTGTTCTTTTCCTTTGCTGTGTGGTCAACCTACAGGCTCAAATCCTTTCTTCCAGTCAGATTGATAGTGTGGTTGAAAAGACCTTAACTACTTTTAATGTTCCGGGGATAGCCGTTTCTGTCATAAAAGATGGTAAGATAATTCATTTGAAAGGTTATGGCGTCCGCTCTGTCAAAACCAATAAGAAAGTAGATGAGAATACACTTTTTGGCGTAGCATCCAATACAAAGGCTTTTACCGCAGCTGCGATAGGCATACTGGTTGATGAGAAAAAAATTACCTGGGATACGAAAGTGACTGACGTGATTCCGGAATTTAAGATGTATGATGCCTATGTCACCAGTGAATTTACCATCCGTGATTTATTAACGCACCGCAGTGGCTTAGGCCTTGGAGCAGGCGATTTAATGATCTGGCCCGATTCTTCAACGGTAACTAAAAATCAACTGATCCATAATCTCAGGTATTTAAAGCCTGTTTCTTCTTTCCGTACCAAATACGATTATGATAACCTGATGTATATTGTTGCAGGCGATGTGGTGGCCAGGGTGTCAGGAATGACTTACGAAAATTTTATCGAAAGCCGGATGATCAAACCTTTAGGAATGACTAAAACTGCCGCATCATGGTATCGGTTGAAAGATAAATCAAATGTAATTGACGGCCACGCACCCTATGAAGGAAAGTTGTTGCCTGTTGGGTTAAGTTTTGGTGAGATCGCAAACGCAGCAGGCGGTATCTATTCAAACGTAACTGATATGAGTAAATGGGTTCAGGCAATGATCAATGGTGGTCAATATGGCGAGAAACTTAATCAGAAATTATTCAGCGACGCTGTAGCCCGCGAACTATGGACCCCTCAAACCATTATTGCAGCTGGCAATCAGGGCAGCTTTAACAGCTATGGACTGGGCTGGTTTCTCAGTAACGTGAATGGTAAGTTCCAGGCTACCCACACCGGCGGCTTATCCGGAATTGTAACGCAGGTAACAATTTTACCGGAATTAAAATTAGGAATCATTGTTTTAACCAATCAACAATCCGGTGCCGCATTTAGTGCAATTACCAATTCCATTAAAGATGGTTACCTGGGAATAAAAGGCCGGGATAGAATTAAATCTTCTAATGATAGCCGGCTGGCTGATGAGAAAGAGGCGAAGGAAATAGTAACCAAGGTTTGGACGGAAATTGAAGATGCACAAAAAGCTACTGCTGCAAAACCAGTTATTAAAAACTACTACGGAACTTATCAGGATGCCTGGTTTGGCGAAGTGACCATAAGCGAGGTAAATGGAAAAATGCATTTCCAGGCGAAGAATGCACCAAAGTTGCGGGGTGACATGACTTATTATAAAGGGAATACATTTATTGTAAAATGGTACGACCGGAGTTTAGATGCTGATGCATTTGTCAACTTTAGCCTGAATAATAACGCCGTTGCGGATGGATTTAAAATAGCAGCCATTTCTCCATTAACAGATTTCAGCTTCGATTTTCAAGATCTTGATTTTAAAAAGAAACCATAATTAACCTGCAAAATATGAGAACCTTAATGAATACAATTTTAATAGGCTTATGCCTGGTGATCTTCACATCAATGTCGCTAAAACCAAAACGAATTATTTTCTTCGGTGATTCTATAACCCAACAAGGCGTATCTAAAATGGGCTACATCACATTGCTTAAAAAGTCGCTTGATTCATCAAAATATGAAGTGATGGGTGCTGGTGTAGGTGGCAACAAAATATACGATTTATATTTACGTTTAGAGGATGATGTATTAAATAAAAAACCAGATCTGGTGGTGATTTATGTAGGCATTAATGATGTATGGCATAAACAATCGTCGCATACCGGGACAGATTATGATAAGTATTTAAAATTTTATCAGGCACTGATTAATAAAATTCAGGGCATTGGAAGTAAGGTGGTATTATGTACGCCATCTGTAATTGGTGAAAAAAAGGATGGTACGAACGAAATGGATGCCGACTTAAATAAATATGCTGAAGGCATCAGGCAGTTAGCCGCTAAAAACAATTTGCCTGTATGCGATTTAAGAAAAGTATTTGCGGAATACGAAGCAAATCATAATCCTGAAGATAAAGAAAAGGATGTTTTAACTAAAGACCGGGTTCATTTGAATGAAAAGGGTAATCAGTTGGTGGCAGAACAATTGTTGCCATTGGTAAAATAGAATATATCGTCATTGCGAACTGAAGGGTTGGGATTGAGTGTTTAGAGTGAAGCAATCTATCCTGCAAGGCGTTAATGATTTAAAAATGAATGAATAGCAAAAAGATTGCTTCGTTGGCTGAAAAGCCTCCTCGCAATGACGACAAGTGGTATCGTCATTGCGAACTGAAGGGTTGGGATTGAGTGTTGGCTTGAAGCAATCTATGCTGCAAGGCGTTAATGATTTAAAAATGAATAGCAAAAAAGATTGCTTCGTCGGCTGAAAAAGCCTCCTCGCAATGACGACAAGTGGTATCGTCATTGCGAACTGAAGGGTTGGGATTGAGTGTTTAGAGTGAAGCAATCTATCCTGCAAGGCATTGATGATTTAAAAATGAATGAATAGCGAAAAAGATTGCTTCGTCGGCTGAAAAAGCCTCCTCGCAATGACGATAAGTGGTATCGTCATTGCGAACCGAAGGGTTGGGATTGAGCGTTGGTGTGAAGCAATCTATCCTGCAAGACGTTAATGATTTAAAAATGAATAGCAAAAAAGATTGCTTCGTCGGCTGAAAAAGCCTCCTCGCAATGACGAAAAGTGGAATCGTCATTGCGAACCGAAGGGTTGGGATTGAGTGTTGGTGTGAAGCAATCTATCCTGCAAGACGTTAATGATTTAAAAATGAATAGCAAAAAAGATTGCTTCGTCGGCTGAAAAAGCCTCCTCGCAATGACGATAAGTGGTATCGTCATTGTGCGAACTGAGGAAATGGAATGTGCGATGGAGTGAAGCAATCTACTCTGCAAGGCGATAACTGATTAAAAGTATATAATAGCAAAAAAGATTGCTTTCCCGAAATTCGGGACGGGCTGTCATGCCGCCTCGCAATGACGGACAATAATAAGTATGATAAACCGCGAAACGATAGATAAGATAATGGATACCGCCCGGATAGAGGAGGTAGTAGGGGATTTTGTGCACTTAAAAAAACGCGGAACCAGTTTAATTGGTAACTGTCCTTTTCATGGCGAAAAAACACCTTCCTTTCACGTATCCGTAACCAAAGGCATTTATAAGTGTTTCGGTTGTGGCAAGGGTGGCGATTCGGTGCGTTTTATCATGGATCATGAGAAATACTCTTATCCGGAAGCACTTAAATTTTTAGCCAACAAATATAATATAGAAGTAGAGGAGGCTGAACTTTCTCCGGAGGCTGCGGAAGCGCAGAGTGCAAAAGAAAGTCTTTACATCGTATCTCAGTACGCTGCGGCTTTTTTTGTCAAACAACTTTGGGAAACGGATGAAGGTAAAGGGATTGGTTTAAGTTACTTTAAGGAACGCGGATTCAGGGAAGACATCCTGAAGAAGTTTGAAGTCGGTTATTCTCCCGATGTTTGGGATGCTTTAACACAAAACGCAACCCACGCTGGCCATAAACTCGAATTTTTGGAATCAACCGGTTTATCCATTAAAAATGATAACGGGAAAATTTACGATCGTTTTCGCGGCCGGGTGATGTTCCCCATTCATAATTTTACCGGTAGAATTATTGGTTTTGGTGGCAGAACGTTAAAAACCGATAAAAATGTTCCGAAATATGTAAACTCGCCTGAAAGCGAGATCTACCATAAATCGAATGTTTTATATGGCTTGTTTCATGCCAAGAAAGCCATTCGCGATTCAGACAACTGTTACCTGGCAGAAGGATATGCCGATGTGCTCTCCGTTCACCAGGCCGGAATAGAAAATGTGGTGGCCTCTTCAGGTACCTCCTTAACGGTAGAACAGATCAAGCTGATTGGTCGTTTTACGCAAAATATTACCATCCTGTTTGACGGGGATGCTGCCGGAATAAAGGCCTCACTTCGTGGTCTGGATATGATTTTGGAAGAGGGGCTCAATGTTAAAATTGTTTCCTTTCCCGATGGGCACGATCCCGATTCCTATATGCACCATGTGGGGGCGGGCGCATTTAAAACTTACCTCGAAAATAACCGGAAGGATTTTATCCTGTACAAGGCAAATGTTCTGCTGAAGGATGCTGGTGACGACCCGATTAAACGCGCCGGGATTATTCGCGACATCGTAGAAAGTATTGCTAAAATTCCCGATCAGATTAAGGCTTCTGTTTTTATCAGAGAGAGCAGCAGTTTACTCGAGATTGAAGAAAGCGTATTGCTTTCAGAATTAAATAAAATCCGTTCCGGGAAGGTTAAAAAGAATTTTGAGAGCAACCAAAGGGCTCATGCACAAAGCAGTCAGCCGCAATCCTATTCATCAGGTGCACCAGAACCGCTTGGGCCACCAGATGATTTATGGGATGATAATGCCGGGCCTTCCGGATATGGAGAACCAAAGGTTGATACTGATGAGATCCAGGAGAAAGAAATAGTAAGGTTGCTGCTGGCCTACGGACATGAGTTTGTGAACTGGGATAGTATTGATGACATGTACATTGGCTCTTTCGTCATGCAAAATCTGGCCGATGTTGAATTTGAAAATCAACTTTGTAAAAGCATTATCGATTACTATAAGTCGGAAATTGATAATGGCAGATTACCAACAGCCAATCATTTTATCAAACATGAAGATCGCGATATTGCTGATTTAGCGATTACCTTATCCACATCCGAATATGCATTAAGTGAAAATTGGCTCAATAAGCACTTAATTTACGTAAAGGATGAATCTATGAATCTCAAAGCCACTATTCTGGGAGGAATTTTCCACCTGAAGAAAAGGAAAGTCGACCGCATTTTAACCAACCTTTTAAAAGAAATTAAAGAGGAAAAAGATGCCGATAATCAAATGATCCTGATGCAAAGATATAGTGTAATTAAGGGCGTGGAAAGAGAGATTAACAAATTTTTAGGTTCGGTAATTGTAAAGTAAGGATTGAATAAAAGAAGGATTAAATTATTGAATGATAGAATAAAAGAAGGATTGAATTATTGGATAAATGAATGATAGAATGTAGAATCGGGATACATGAACACAAATAAACATTCACTCACTCATTCAATAATTCGATAATTCAATCATTCAAAATTCACTCACTCACTCATTCAAAATTCACTCAATCAATAATTCCTTATGGCTGTTCACAACGACTTAGGCAAACATGGTGAATCAATTGCTAAGGACTACCTGGAAGCCAATGATTATGAGATCCTCGATGAAAACTGGACATATGGAAAGGCTGAAATCGATTTAATTGCCTACAAAAATAAAATTATGGTTTTTGTGGAAGTAAAAGCCAGAACTTCTGTTGCGTTTGGTGAACCCGAAGATTTTGTAGACACCGCCAAACAAAAGCAGCTGGAACTGGCCTCTGCAGAATACATCGAAATCATGAATCATCAAAATGATATTCGTTTTGACATTATTGCCATTACCTTTACAAAAAATAATACGTACACATTAAACCATATTGAAGATGCTTTTTGGCCTGAAGACTAAACAAATCAGCACATTTATCCTTTTTGGAATTACCCTTGCCTTTTTAGGCTCTTGTAAAGATGATGCGCCGAAAACTTATCGGTCTTTGATTTCACCCATGATGGGACTTAACGTTGCATCGGGAAATGATTTTGAGGTTAAAGCCCTGTTTGGTAAAGAAGGAAAAGTAGATTCCGTAATTTACCTGATGGATAGTACCAAGGTTACCGCCAAAACCGATACCATGGCTATAAAAATGAAAACTGCTGGTTTAAAATTGGGTAATCACTTAATTACGGCTAGAATTTATGGTGATGGAAAATCAGAAGATCTTACCTCTAATGTAAACATACTGGCTGCCCAGGCACCGGTAGAATACAGCTATAAAATAATCAAAACACTTCCTCATGATACGTCTTCATATGTAGAAGGCTTGGAATATCATGATGGATTTTTCTATGAAAGTGCCGGCGATTATGGTCATTCCAGTTTACGCAAGGTAGAACCCGCTACAGGAAAGGTTGTGTTAAAGGCAGACCTTGATCAGCAGTATTTTGGAGAAGGAATGACGGTGGTAGGCGATAAAATCATCCAGTTAACCTATCGTGAAAAAACCGGATTTGTTTACGATAAAAAGACTTTTAAAAAATTATCAGAATTTACCTATAATGAAGGCACGCAGGAAGGTTGGGGATTAAATTTTGACGGTGAAAAAATACTGAAAACAGATGGTTCCAATACCATATTCTTTTTAGATAAAAACACCTATAAAACCATTGGCGAGATTGATGTTTTTGACAATAAGGGAGCGATTCAACAACTCAACGAATTGGAATATATTGACGGGAAAATTTATGCCAATGTTTATACAACAAATCATATCCTCATCATTAACCCGGAAACTGGTGCAGTTGAAGGTAAAATCAACCTCAGCGGCTTACTAGCAGATGATTATTTCAAAACAGATGATGCAAGGGCTAATAATGTGCTGAATGGAATCGCTTACGATAAAGCTTCTAAAAGACTATTTGTAACAGGCAAAAAATGGCCACACATTTTCGAAATTAAAATATCAAAGCAATAACATATTTCAGTGTACGATTCAATAAAAAAGCCAGAACTCATCTGGCTTTTTCATTATTTGTCCTTTTTCTTTGATTCACTTAAATAACCATTAAAGTTAATGGGCTGTTTATTGTTTCCACTGGCAATTAAGTTTGCATAGCCATTTTCGGTTACGTTCAAAGTAAGCCTGAAATTCTCCCGTGAAACATCCTTCGTGTTAATCTGTATAGTGTATGCCCCCTTTTTGTTTTTCGATTCCTTATAGCTGAAATCCTTTGAGGTAAACTTAATGCCGCCTTCATTCGGATTCATCGGCGTGCTGAAGGAGCGGCCATAATAAGGTAAATAAGCAACTACGCTATCCTTGGTTACTTTTAAATCATACTGACTACCGGTTAAATTGATGGTTGCGCCGCCCTGATTCCCAGGCATGCTGGATAAAATCCTGGAAACATCCATATTGGCCAAAGGCATGGCTGAATTGGCTACGAAGGTGTAATTTTTTTCGCTCAATATTTTTACAGTAGTTTCTTTATTTGTTTGTGCAAATAACTGTAAGGCAGATGCAGTTAAGGCAATGCTCAAAATCAGTTTTAAATGTTTCATATTGCTGTTTCTTAATGATATAACAATTTAAGGATGTATGGGTTTGAAAGATTCCATAAACAGGGTGCCAATAAAAAAGCCATCGCATTTTACAATGCGACGGCTGTATGAATTAATCAATGGAAATAATATGATTATCTCCAGGCTTTATACTGATTGATTAAGCCATTGGTTGAACTATCATGACTTTCTACTTTTTCACTGCCGTCTAATTCAGGAAGAATCTTCTTCGCCAGTTGTTTTCCCAGTTCAACTCCCCACTGGTCGAAACTAAAAATATTCCAGATTACCCCCTGAACGAAGATTTTGTGTTCATAAATAGCGACCAAGCTGCCTAATGTATATGGTGTCACTTTCTTCAAGAGAATAGAATTGGTAGGACGGTTGCCTTCAAAAACTTTGAATGGCGCAATTTTCGCAATTTCTGCTTCTGATTTACCATCTTTTTTCAGCTCCTCCACTACCTCTTCTTCCGTTTTACCATTCATTAAGGCTTCTGTTTGGGCAAAAAAGTTTGAAAGTAAAATCGGGTGATGGTCACCCAATGGATTTAAGCTTTGTGCAGGCGCGATAAAATCAGCAGGAATAATCCGGGTGCCTTGGTGAATCAATTGATAAAAAGCATGCTGGCCATTCGTGCCGGGCTCGCCCCAGATAATGGGTCCGGTTTCATAATCCACCTCATGGCCATTTCTATCTACATGTTTACCATTGCTTTCCATATCTCCCTGCTGGAAATAAGCAGCAAAACGATGCATGTATTGATCATATGGTAAAATTACCTGCGTTTCTGCATTGTAGAAATTGATGTACCAAACACCCAATAAGCCTAAAATTACAGGCAAGTTGTTTTCAAATTCTGCAGTTTTAAAGTGATGGTCAGTGGCGTGTGCACCAGCAAGTAATTCTTTAAAATTGTCAAAGCCGATACTTAATGAAATGGATAGACCAATGGCGCTCCATAAAGAATAACGACCGCCAACCCAATCCCAAAATTCAAACATATTTTCAGTATCAATCCCGAAAGCGGATACATCTTTGGCATTGGTTGATAATGCTGCAAAATGTTTCGCAATATCGCCTTCTTTACCACCTTTTTCTAAAAACCATGATCTGGCAGAGTGTGCATTTGTCATGGTTTCTTGTGTAGTGAAAGTTTTGGAGGCCACTAAAAATAACGTGGTTTCAGCATCTAATCCGGATAAGGTTTCCGCAATATGTGTTCCATCAATATTGGAAACGAAATGTATATTTAAATGATTTTTATAGTGCTTTAAAGCTTCAGTCACCATTACCGGGCCTAAATCTGATCCGCCAATACCAATATTTACTACATCTGTAATGGCTTTGCCGGTGTAACCCTTCCATTCGCCACTGATAATGCCGTTGCTGAACTTTTCCATCTTGGCCAATACCTCATTTACATCCGGCATCACATCTTTACCATCCACCAGGATAGGGGTGTTACTTAAATTTCGCAAGGCGATATGAAGAACCGAACGATCTTCAGTTTCGTTAATTTTATCACCAGCATACATTGATTTTATAGCTTCATCCAGTTTGCACTCACGTGCCAGTTGCATCAGCAAAGCTAAAGTTTCATCGCTAATGCGGTTCTTGCTGTAGTCTAATAAAATATCTTCAAAAAAAACAGAAAACTTGTTGAAACGATCTGCATCTTCAGCGAAAAGATCTTTAATGCTTTTCTGGTTAATATCAATAAAATGATCGGCTAAATACTTATAGGCCGCTGTTTCTGTAAAATTTATTTTTGGTAACATAATATTTGTTTTTTGTAAAAGTAATAAAGCAAAAATTTAAAATGGTCTTTTTAATGTTCAAAAATCATTATGATTAACTCCCCTGCGCTCATTTGTAGCAGTAAGCGAGTAAGGGAGGTTGATTATTGTAATTTCGGGCAAAAATGTATAGCTTAGGTTATCTTAAACTAAACTTCAGTTCCGCTCATGAAATACATCTATCTCGCCGGCTTGTCATTCCTTTCGCTCAACTTATTTGCTCAGAAATCACCTTTAAAAGAAGAGGTTGCTAAAAAAGCTAACGCGATTGAACAAAAAGTGATTACCTGGCGGAGAGATTTTCATGAACATCCCGAATTGGGCAATACAGAGGTCAGAACCGCTGGCATTATCGCTAAACACCTGGAGTCATTGGGTATTCAGGTGACTACCGGTGTGGCCAAAACAGGTGTGGTTGGGGTATTAAAAGGTGGTAAACCCGGGCCAGTGGTGGCCTTGCGTGCAGATATGGATGGGTTACCCGTAATGGAAAGGGTTGATTTGCCTTTTGCTTCAAAAGTTAAAACACAATATAACGGGCAGGAAGTTGGCGTAATGCATGCCTGTGGTCATGACAGCCATGTGGCCATACTGATGGGGGTTGCAGAAGTATTGAGTACCATGAAAAAAGATATTCCCGGAACGGTGAAGTTTATTTTTCAGCCTGCTGAGGAAGGCGTACCTGCCGGTGAAGAAGGCGGGGCAGCTTTAATGATTAAAGAAGGTGTTTTAGAAAATCCAAAAGTTGATGTGATTTTTGGCTTGCACATCAATTCTCAAACTGAAGTTGGAAATGTCACTTATCGTCCGGGCGGAACAATGGCTGCCGTGAATGATATGAAGATTACAGTCACTGGTCGTCAGGCACATGGCGCATACCCATGGAGTAGCATTGATCCTATTGTGACTTCAGCTCAGATTATCAATAACCTTCAAACCATTGTCAGCCGAAACCTCAATGTAACCGAAAATCCTGGTGTGGTGACTATTGGTGCTATAAATGGAGGTATCCGTTCTAATATCATTCCGGAAAAAGTAGAAATGCTGGGCACGGTTCGTAATTTCAGTCAGGAAGATGAAGCCATGTTTATCGCGCGCATTAAAACCATTGCCACCAAAACAGCAGAAGCAAATGGTGCAACTGCAGAAGTAAAGATCCCTTACAGCAACCACTATCCGGTTACTTTTAATAATGTCGCCCTCACGGAAAAAATGCTGCCGAGTATGCAGGCGACTGCCGGCAAAGATCATGTATTATTGAGGCCACCGGTTACCGGAGCCGAAGATTTTTCATTCTTCCAGGAAAAAATCCCTGGACTATTTGTGTTTTTAGGCGGTATGCCCAAAGGTAAAGATCCTTTAAAAGCCCCTTCGCATCATACACCCGATTTTTACCTGGATGAAAGTGGTTTTGTATTGGGCGTTAAATTACTTTCCAACCTTACGCTTGATTATTTGGCGATGAAAAAATAAAAAAGTGTAATTCTGCATCACTTTAACTGATTTTACCGTAACGTTTCGCTTTGATCCTCATCTGGCTATGCCTGATGCTCAATCCGATTTTATATATTTGCCACTATGACAAAAGAAAACTTGCAGGATTTAAGGGACAGAGTAACGTCCCTGAGGAGGCATCTTTGACGTTGATGAGCTCCTTTACGCCATTCGCGAAGAAGAAAAATTAACCATGGCACCCGATTTCTGGGATGATCCAAAAAAAGCAGAAAAAATTCTGGCTGAAATCAGTTCCAAGAAAAAATGGACAGATGGTTTCAATGATACCCATAATGCTGTGGAAGATGCGGCGGTGATGCTGGAGTTTTTCCAGGCTGGCGATGCTTCAGAAGCAGAGATGAAGGAACAGTTTGAAGCCAGTACCAGGGCCGTTGAAGAACTGGAACTGAAAAATATGTTGCGCAACAAGGAAGATCAGCTTTCTGCAGTGATGCAGATTACCGCTGGTGCAGGTGGAACAGAAAGTTGCGACTGGGCTTATATGCTCATGCGGATGTACATCATGTGGGGTGAGAAAAACGGATATAAAATTACGGAACAGGATAGTCAGGAAGGGGAGATTGCCGGGATTAAATCGGTTACCCTCCAGTTCGACGGTGATTTTTCTTACGGATACCTGAAAGGTGAAAACGGCGTTCACCGTTTGGTGAGGATTTCACCTTTTGATTCCAATGCCAGAAGACACACTTCTTTTGCTTCGGTATATGTTTATCCTCTGGTAGATGATACGATTCAGATCGACATTAATCCGGCTGATATTGAATTTGAAACTTTCAGGGCGGGTGGTGCCGGCGGACAAAACGTAAACAAGGTGGAAACAGCCGTTCGTTTATACCACAAACCGTCAGGCATTATTATTAAAAACCAGGAGTCGAGATCGCAATTGCAGAATAAAGAAAACGCCATTCGTTTATTAAAATCTCAGTTATATGAGGTAGAGGAACGTAAACGGAATGAAGCCATTGCAGCGGTAGAAGGATCGAAGAAAAAGATAGAATGGGGTTCGCAAATCAGAAGTTATGTGTTAGATGACAGGCGGGTTAAAGATCACCGAACGAACTACCAGACCTCAAATCCTGATGCCGTATTAAATGGTGATATCAACGACTTTTTGAAAGCTTATTTAATGGAATTTTAATCCTGGAGATTTGATTAGCTAAATTTAAATCTTTGTATATTTGATTAGCAAGTATTAATATTAATTAAATCATTATGAATACATTAACGATAGAATTAACCAATCAAAAAGCCTATAAACTTTTAAAGGAATTAGAAGAGTTACATCTTATTAAGGTAATCAATGATTCAACTAAAATATCCACTCTTCGAAATCAAATTAAAAGTCCGATGAATACTGAATCTATTGATGCACAATTAAATCATTTACGTGAGGAATGGCACAGAGATATTTAATTGATACATCTGCTGCCATAAAATATTTAAATGGAACATTCCCATTAAAAGGTTTAATCTTTATGGATGATGTTTTAGATGTTGAATCTGTATTGTCATTTATCTCAGAAATAGAATTGCAGGTATGGAATCCTATTAATCCGGATGATATCAATATTTACAGGCAATTTGTTTCCAACTCCATTATCTTATTTCTGGAAAATGGGATTATTGCCGAGACGATAAGAGTTAGAAAAACTTATCATCTTAAATTACCTGATGCATTGATTGCTGCTACCTGTTTAATTAATAATCTAACGCTAATAGCTGACAATGATAAGGATTTTGCTAAAGTTGAATCTTTAATATGTATTAATCCAAATAATTTATAAAACAGTGAATAGACTATTCTTAATTTTGATCATTTCTCATTGTATTATTATCACAAAAGCCCAGGAAGTTATTCCCCTTTACGCAGGAAATATTCCTGGTGCAAAACCAACCCCGTCAGATTATATAGAAAATATTGAAACGCGTGCGAATGGTACTTTAAGTATCACCAAAGTTGCTGTACCCACACTTACGGTTTTCGAAGCACCTAAAAATATAGCTACAGGTACGGCTGTAATCATTTGTCCGGGTGGTGGTTATGGCGCTTTAGCTTTTAGTCATGAAGGCATTGATGTGGCCAAACGTTTTAATGCCATTGGTATTACCGCTTTTGTCTTGAAATACCGTTTGCCAAGTGATCAGATCATGACGGAGAAAACCTATGGCCCCTTGCAGGATGCGCAGCAAGCCATTTATCTGGTGCGGAAAAATGCCAGGAAATATGGCATTAAAAAGAATAAAATCGGCATCATGGGCTTTTCAGCCGGTGGACATTTTGCTTCAACCCTGATTACGCATTATCATGATATAAAAATTGCCGACCCTGAAAAAATTGATCTCCGGCCAGATTTTGGCATATTGGTTTATCCGGTAATTAGTTTTGAAGAATCTGTTCATACCGGAACAATGAAAAACTTACTGGGCGATTACCCGACAGATAGTTTGAAACATTATTTCTCAGCAAATAAAAACATCAACAGGAAATCTCCGCCGGTGTTTTTCGTTCATGCAAAGGATGACAACGCGGTTCCTTATGCTAATAGTATTTTAATGCATGATGCTTTGAAGAGCCATGGTATATCTTCTGAAGTTTATCTTTATGAAAAAGGTGGTCATGGCTTTGGCCTTATCAATAAAACCTCAAATGTGGATTGGTTTAACCTGATGGCAAACTGGCTTAAAGCGCAAAAAATGAATTAGCTTGTTGCTTAAATACCAGGAATTAAGCTGGCTGCCAAAAGATTAAGACTTGCAAATTTTTAATATATTTGCTGCTAGTAATTACGCTCAATGCTGTGAAGATGAATAACCAGATTAAATACCTCATGGTGGCTCTTGTAGCCATTATTTCGATTGCAAGTTGTAGAAAAGAAATTGATTGGGACGGTTTAGGGCCGAACACAAGTCCTGAAAGTAGTAATGGTGGAGCTACCTCTGAATATTTCATTACTTTTAAGGCAGATGGTATTGCTATAACTGAAAAGGAAGTTTCAGCAGTGAGAAATACAAGTTCAACACCTAGATCATTAACCATTTTAGGTACTATGGCTAATGGCACAGCGCCAAGACTTAAATTCTTTAGTAATGAGTCAGTTATCGGATTTTCGCCGGGATTAAATACAGGGAATAGCGATTACACCTATCCATTTTCATATGTAGAATATACAAATGCATCAAACGCTTTATATTCGACTATTAATGATAGCGAAGGTATTTATTTCTTTTATTCTGATGTGGCATACACTAATGGTGGTATAATAAAGGGATCGTTTAGTGGTCAGGTAAAAGGAACAAATGGTGCTATCATTAAAATTACTGAGGGCAAATTTAATTTAAAATTCAGCAATTAGATTTATTATTGATGGGGTAACGCTTCATGAATTGTCTGAAGTAAGCCACCACTATAAGGGTCATCATTCAATTCCCAGAACATGATCCCGTTCAGTTTTTGATCGATAATATATCTGGTTTTTAGTGCTATAGATTTCTTATCATCAAATGTAACCAAACGTTTGGCGGTGGCATTGTAATAATATGGCGCTTTAGCCACATCATCCCAATAGTACTGATAGCCACTGTCTTTACTGAAAAAGGTTTTGTAATCTCTGGATGAAACACCATCCAGAAATTTAGTAGGCTGATATAAGCCATGATTCGCATCCGTGGTATTCTCAAATATTCTTCCATAGAATGCCGCACCTAAGGCAATTTTATCTGGCGGAACACCATATTTAATCATTTCTTTAATGGCATAATCTGCTGATGACTGTTGCTGCGGCGTAGAATAAAGTGGCGTATGGTGACCGCTGATTTTGGCATAACCGCCTACCAGATCGTAGCTCATTAAATTAACACGATCAACCAAGGGCATCACTTTTTTCCATTCAAAGCATGAATCCAGACAGTTTTTATTGCCACCGGCAGCAAAGCTGATTTCGGCTTTGCTGCCCAGTTCATCTCTTAAATCCTTAATCAGCAAGGTGAAATTTTGTTTATCAGCTGCCATGTATTTGTGCCCTGGATAACCTTCAACTGCCGGGTATTCCCAGTCGATATCAATTCCATCAGCTTTGAAATAATTCAATAAGGCTTTTGTGGTTTGGGCAAAAGTTTTCCGGCCATTGGCCCGGCTAAAAACTTCGGAGCAATTCGGGCAGGCACTCCAGCCGCCCATGGCAATCATCACTTTTAAAACGGGATTTCTTTTTTTTAAATGTACCATTCTGTCAATTAAAGCAGAATCTTTAGCAGAACTGATGTAAAGGCTATCACCTTTTAAGTGACCAAAACTATAAATCAGGTGACTGATCTTTTCAACCGGAAAACTATCGATCACTGTTCCATTACCCGTATAGTAGGCAATCACATTCGGTTTAAGAGGTTTTTGAGCAAAAAGACTGGTACTGAAAAATATTGCTGTAAAACTAAAAAAGGTAAAAAAAAGTGACTTAGACTGCATCCTGAAAATTTTAATGGGTATTTGGCTCTTCTTTTAAGATATCTTGTAATTCGTTTAGTTCTGCTGCTTTTTCAGTTGCACCGGCATTTTCATAAGCAGAAATCAGGTTTCTGATCACCCTGCGAATGATATCTGTATTGCTGCAGGGCTTATAATATTCTGGCAACGGCTCTAAATTGAGCTGACGCAGAAACTGGTCTACATCATGCTTGCCAAAAATATTGCCCCGGTTAAAGGCATTAATATAGAATAAAACACTATAATCCGTTCCTTCCTGTTTGCTGTCGTCAATATAACCTAAAATAAAATGTTGAGGCAAATTGATACCATAAACAGGTAAATCCAATTTCTGGGCAAGGGTAGAATAAATGATGGCCAGTGAAATCTGATTGCCTTTTTTACTTTCTAAAACCTGGTTTAAATAAGAGTTTTGTGGATCATGGTGGTTTTTCGTATTGCCGCCAAAGCCATATTGCTGGTACAATACATGGTTGATGAGTTTAACCTTTTCTACAGAACTCATCTCATATTGCAAACCCAGCCAGATATCGCGTTTGATTTCTTCCATCTGGATGATGATTTTTTGTTCATCCAGATCAGGATATTGATAGCGGTTAATAATCATGGCACCCTGAAGCAGATCAAATGCACCGCTCAGATACCATAAATTTAAATCTTCTTTAACCGTACTAAACTGAATCTGGTGAACGATATTTTCGATGCGCTCCTGTAAAAGTCCATCAAAAGACTGCTCCCAGGCATTTTCCAGATAGTGAATCACTTCACCACCATATTCCAGTAATTTTTTTTCTACATGATGATAAACTTCTTCATCAGGATCATCAAGTAATTTAACTAAAGCACTTATCTCTGTGATATTTTCCATAAAACATATAACCTGTATGCGGCGATTAATTACTTTTGCAATATGCTATTTCAATTTATTACCGATTATCTTAAACACCAATTAACAGCTAAAACCAGACACGGTACACACTCACCCTTTGTGTACAAGCTTGCAGATGAGGTAATTTACGATTTTACCGACAAATCTGAATACAAAACAATAGAAGCGCAAAGAAAAAAACTTTTTTCTGACGAATCCACTATAACCGTTACTGACTTGGGGGCCGGTTCTCATCTCAATAAAAATCGTACAAAGAAAGTCAATCAGATTGCACAGAACGCACTTAAGAGTCCGCGTTTAGCCAAATTGATATATCGTTTGGCAAAAGATACCGGGCCTAAAACAGCCATTGAACTGGGCACCTGTTTAGGTATCACTACTTCCTATTTATCCAAAGCCTGTCCGGAGGCTGAAATTATCACGATTGAAGGTTGTCCGCAAACTGCTGAAGTTGCCCATCAAAACTTTAAAGATCTTGACCTGCAAAATGTCGAACTTCATGTAGGGAACTTTGACCTTATCCTGCCAGATATTATCGCGAAGCAACCGAGTCTGGATTTCGTTTACATTGATGGCAACCATAGAAAAGATGCCACTTTGAATTACTTTAAATGGTGCCTGCCGAAAGTAACTGAACATTCATTGCTTATTTTTGATGATATTTACTGGAGCCAGGGCATGAAAGAAGCCTGGGAAGAGATTAAAAGCCATCCGGATGTGACCGTAACGATCGATTTATTCTGGATCGGTTTGGTTTATTTTAAGAAAGGTCAGGCAAAAGAACATTTTAAATTAAAATTTAAACAGTGAACATCGAACCGAAATTAAAGGGCATTCAAAAGTTATCTGCTTTATATATACTGCTGATCAGTTTGCTTACAGGTATTGCTGGCTATTTTATTGTATTGCCGCTTCAATTCGGAACTTTAACCCATATGATGTTTGGCTGGGATCTTTTTTGCCTGGTTTTAATCAGCCTGCACTGGTACATGTTTTTTCATACTTCTGTAGCGCAAACCCATTTAAAGGCCGTTAAGCAGGATGAAACCCGGGGCGAGATCTTTGCCGTTGTGGTGGTTTCTACCTTCGCAGGCTTGCTTGCCGTGGTTTTATTATTAATTGATCAGGATATCAAGCCATTTGACCTCATCATCGCCATATCAGGCATGTTCTTATCCTGGTTTTTGGTGCATACTACCTTCAGTATGCGTTATGCTCATCTTTATTACGAAACCATTGATCAGGGCGATGCCCGGAAAAAAGGCTCCGGATTGGATTTCCCCGGGAATGAAGCACCAGATTTCATTGATTTCGCTTATTTTTCTTTTGTTCTCGGCATGACTTTTCAGGTTTCTGATGTGGAAATTTCTTCCCGGAGAATCCGCCGGCTTTCGTTACTTCACAGTTTAATTGCTTTTGTATTTAATACCGTTATTGTGGCATTGACTATAAATGCACTGGCCGGGTTAGGAAAGTAAATGTTTGTTATATGGTTATAAGCATTGCAGCTTTTCTGATTTGATCACGCAAAATTCTTTATTTTATTGGCCTTTCTATACAGATGATCTGAAAATAGTGGCATCCTTTATGACCTGTTCTTCACCATTTCTGGTCTGGTTGATTACCTTTTGGGTAACCGATGGGTTAACAAAGGGTAAGCAAGGGGTTAACAAAGGGTAAGCTAAGGGTTAACCAAGGGTACAGAAAAGGTTAACAAAAGGTAATGCAATGTCGAACAAATGGTAATAACAGATTCATGCAGCTGATATCTAAGGCAACCCTTAATTAAATACAGGATAGATGCTTGTTTTTTGGTTTGACATAAATGTCTTAGATTTTTCAGCGTAAATCGATTTCATCTGCGAGAGACGTCTTGCTAATATTAAAATGAATCCCTCTTAGCAAACTATGTTTGCTAGTTTATAACCTCTATGCTCACTTTTAAAAACCTTTGATAAAACTATATAGCTAATAATTTGAGTTCGATGATGAAATGCGCTTTAGTGAGATTTGAAAAGGTTTTTCGGGTCAAAGCGAAAGTCGCCTTGTACTAAAATTTGCTGGCTTTCGCTGCCAGACAGTTTAAATGGGTATTATCCTATACTTTCTAGTGACTTAAAATGTTCATTTGCTGGCAGAGTTGAAGAGTAGCTAATGTTAAGCTTATCTCAAAAAATGTAATGAATTCTTCTGTGATATCAACCTTCCTCTACAAATGGATACTTTTCCTGCACTCTAATTAAACCACTACAATTTAGCTAAGGAATAAATTTCGTAGACCTTAATTTTTAAAAAAACTGATTTACGTTCGTCACTCCAAAACAGTAGAATATCACTTCATATTGCACGTTCGTCAAAAAGATCAGACCATAATTATTCTTTTTTACCTTCTTTGTTTTTGATTGTCAGGCTTGCTGAATGATAATTATGGTTCGAAGAACGTAGAAAACATTATATAAACTTTTATGAAATCTAAATTTATTTTCTTTTTTCTGTTTGTACCCTTTTTAGCTTTTAGTCTAACACGGGATAATGTGGGTTCACAAGGTAATGCTGGTGCCGTATCCGGATTTTTTGAAACGTATAATCCAATTAATTATCCTGCTGGTGCTGGAAGTTGGTGGCATTTGTTAGATGTTAGGCATAGCAACGCAGAAAATAATTATGCCATGCAATTTTCTGGCAGCTTCTTCGATCAGAACCTATTTTTTCGGAAAACGAATAATAATGCCGGTCAGCCCTGGTCTAAAATACTATTGCAAACGGATGGTAAATCAATAGTGGACGGACAGGCATCATTTTCTTACGGTAATACCAATATGGGTGGTTACAGCTGGACCAATGCGGCTCTCAATACAAACAGCATCGAGATCGTAAATAATAACAGCACGGTTAATCATTCTTCGCCTACGCTTGCCTTTCACCGTTATGGCAGCGGTGGGCCACAATTCAGGCTTGCTGCCGATGGATCAAATGTACTTTACCTGGAAAGTTCTGGCGAAAACTCGGCAAGATCACCTGCGCCTTACGGCGGTGGTCCGAACAACTATTTCAGCAGACTTTATGTAGATGGTTTCATGGTTACGGCCGGAAATATAGGCATCGGAACCTCAAGCCTTACCGAAAAGTTAAATGTGGAAGGTAAAATCCAGGCACGGGAAATTAAAGTGGAAGCGACCAACTGGCCGGATTATGTATTTCTACAAGATTATCAATTGCCTACACTTACTCAGATAGCTAAACAAATCAAGCTTAATGGCCACCTTCCGGATATACCATTTGCAAAAGAAGTGGAAGCCAATGGGGTTACACTGGGTGAAATGAATAAGCTTTTATTGAAGAAGGTGGAAGAGTTGACGTTACATTTGATAGATAAAGAGAAACAGATAGAGAACCAAAATAGACGGCTTTTGGAGATTGAGCAAATTTTAAATAAAAAGAATTAATGATGAGAATATTAGCAATTCTTTTGCTGTTGATGGTTTCAATCACATTTGGTTACGCACAAACCAACATGTTTCCGGCTAATGGAAATGTTGGAATAGGCACAACAAATCCATAAGCAAAATCCACTAAACAGCTTTTTCAGCAAATGATTAAAGAGAACCAAAACTCCAAAAAAAACAAACGACCATGAGAATGCTATTTACTATTTTGTTCTTTACTTGGGCTTATCAGCAAAGTTACGCACAAACCAATACCTCAATTACTGTACATGGAGATAAATTTTATCCGGTAACGCTGACAGATTCAGGTTGGGACAACCATATGACGACAGAATTATCCATCGGATGCTTTAACATATATACAAACCGGGTATGGAGTAGAACCATTATGGCAGATTTTATGAAAATATTTAATTCAGATTAACCTTGTTGATTTAATGGCAGCTTTAAAAGGTCTGCTTGTATTCTTTAATTTCCTGCTGTAATCTATTAAAACCATTAAAATTCGTCATGAAATTACCAACATCACCCAAGGGGCATGTTGGTAATGCCAGGATCAGTACAGCATTCCTGGTGCTAAAACTGTAAGCTCACTATAATACATATATAAAAACTCATCGAAAGCATATGTTAAAAAAACTATACCTAATCATTTTAGTTTGCTGCACTTGTATTGTTCCTTGCTATTCTCAAAGCGGCCTCAGCTATACACCAGTATCGGCTGCCCCGTCACCTAATACACAAAATCTTGGTGTATATGGTGAAGTACCCGTTTCTTTATTCTCTGGACTACCACAAATATCAGTACCAATTTATCAGTTCAATAACAAAGGAATCACATTACCAGTCAATGCGAGTTACCATGCCTCGGGCAGCAAAATAGATCAGCACCCTTCCTGGATAGGTTTGGGCTGGAGCCTTGTTGCCGGCGGATCGATAGACCGTGTACAACGGGGCATCCCTGATGAAAAGAATTATAATAGCCCCCAAACGACTGGTGGGATTCTTAAAGGCTTTTATGGTACCTATGCGCTTCTTGATAATGCGACGAGTTGGTCAAGCTCTTTTTTATTTACTGGTATCAATTCCGATGGGACAGATCAGTTGAACAGAGATCTTGAGCCAGATGATTTCCAGTTTTCTTACCCTGGAAATTCCGGACGGTTCTTCCTAAATGAAAAGGGTGTCTGGTGTGTGCAATCGGAAAAGCCTGTTAAAGTAGTTACCTCTGAAACAGGTGTTAATTCTCTTGTGTTTGGGGCAGGTGAAGTATTCAAAAAGTTCGTGCTGGTGGATGGTATGGGATGTAAATACGTATATGGTGGTGTAGAGCCCGCTATTGAATATTCAGACAGGTACTACCCTAACAGTACCAACTTTAATTATTTTTCCGCAACCTCATGGAAGCTTACGCAAATCATCGCGCCTTCAGGAGAGCTGGTATTCGATCTGGAATACGAAAGAGGCCCAACTATTATTCAACTGTACATAGCAGCTTACAAAAAAACATACTCAGGACTTTCCGGTTCATGGGGTTGTGGAAGTACTATAAATAGCTGGAGTAAAAGCTTAGGTTATCCGGAGCGGGGAAACCTGATCTCGCCGGTATATCTCAAATCTGTTAAATGTGCACAAATGGATGTTAAACTCAATTTTCAGACATCTGCCAGTAATGAAATGAGTTATCTGCCTCCTAATACAGACCATAACGACCCCCAGAACAACCCTTATTTAAGGGCATTTATCGGAACCTACAAAGATGAAAATGGAGAAAATGCAGATCCTTTGTCTTATCCGATAACACCTGGTGATTTTCTGACTCCGCAATTCATGAATACAAATGTTCCCTATTTTCAGACACATGACAAAGAAACGGCTTATTGGAAAAACCTGATATGGCTTAAACTTGATAAAATTGAAATAACCAACATAGCGGGTACCAATATCAAACGTACTTTTCGCTTCGATTATGATAATAGTTCGGCTGAAAGACTACGTCTTTCAGGAATAACCTTTCTTGATGCAGGGGCGATTTCTCAGGAAAAATATCAATTTAAATACAATAAACAGCCAATTGCGAGGTATTTAGAGTCAGTTGGTGATCATTGGGGGTTTTATAATAATGGTCCGACATTGCCGAGCATTTATTCAAGTTTTTCAAATGATCTCGCTAACATAGCGAATTATAGGGGGCCGAGTTTGCAATATACCCAAGCCGGCGTCCTGAATGAAATCATTTATCCTACTGGTGGAAATACGAAATTCGAATATGAACTTAACAGGTGTAGCAAAGTTGCCGCTATATCAGCGGTAGATAATCAGGCAAATATTGTTCTGGAAGATTATTTAAATACCATAGGTGGACTTCGCATAAAGAAGATTATTAGTGATGATGCCACAAGCGGAACCACAGTGAAAGAGTACCTTTATGTGAAAGGTTATACGGCTGGTGTGGATACTAATGCCCTCGTTTCATCTGGCATATTACATTCAAGACCAAAATATAGTTCGTCTCTTAATGTTTCTACCCCCGTTTCTTTTTCATATTACGCAATCTATTCAAATCCTGTAATTCCTTTAACTGAATTTAGTTCTGGTAGCTATATAGGTTATTCAGAAGTAGTGGAAAAACGAAGTGATGGTGCTTATACTATATATAAATATACCAATCATGATAATGGATATGGGGATGAGATATTCATAGCTTCTAACAATGGAGGATTTAATTACCAGTTTCCAGTTTCATCACGCGCACATGAGCGGGGGAAATTATCGGAAGAAACCATGTTCAGTAACCTTGGGATACCAGTTTCGAGGATCATTAATACCTATACTCGTAATAACACTAATTATGCACGTGCCATTAGGAATGGTAAGGAAAGTTTTTGCAGTGTTACCTCTCCAACTAATTCTTATACGATTAATTTCAATACTTTTCACAAGTCAGCGTATAAGGTCTTCTACAATTCACTCCAGCTCGAAACCTCGCTAACGAGAAACTATGCTCAATCCGATCCGGCACAATTTGTTGAGACATTAAAATCTTTTAAATACAATGCAAATGGCGACATCGCCGAGGAGAAGCTTGTTTCAAGCATCGGCGACGTTTTAGAAAAGAAATATCGCTACCCTATAGATTTTTCAGTTGCCGAGCCTTACACAACGATGGCCGGTCGTTTTATGGTTTCACCAGTCATAGAGGAATCTAAATATAGAAATGGGAGTTTGCTGGAATCTACCAGAAATGGATACGATTTTTGGGAATGGCTCTTCCTGGAGTACAACCGCTACTAATCTTATTGTGCCCCGGCTTGTGGAAACAAAAGAAAAAAATCAGACAACTTATGAGCCCCGTCTCCGCTATCACACCTACGATACAAAGGGTAACGCTACCTCTTTGTCAAAGGAATCAGCTGCTCAAACATCCTATATATGGGCTTATAAACAATCCTTACCTATTGCTAAAATAGACAATTCGACATCAGTATCCGGCACTTCATTAGAGGGTACATCGTATGGCTATCATCACTTTATGAACCAGATGAGCAATGGCACCACTTACGCTATGGATGGCAGCACCACTTTTTCGCAAACGGTTAGTGCCACAATTGCCCGTACCTATTATAAAAGTGATGATCATGAAGCCTGGTTTTATACCGATATCTACAACAGTAGCAATAGTTTGGTCGCATCATTTTCTGACAAAATGGAAGCATCGTCAACTGCATTAACGTTGACGGGGCAGGTCACATTACCTGCAGGTACTTATACTATGAAAGTAAGGACAGGTTATCAGCCAGCTCAGTCAAATACTTTGTTTTTCCAGGAAATTGAGGTGAATCTGACTTTTACGACGACAGTAGATTGGACGACGCCATTTCATACCAGTTTTGAGGAAGATACCAATCAAATCAGTACTTCCTATGCAAAGACGGGAGAGCAATGTCACTTGGGTAATTTCACAGTGAAAGTGCCGCCCGCTTCTTCAGGCCATAGTCAGCTGATATTGTCTTATTGGGGTAAAGTAGATGCTGCAGCTCCCTGGACCTATGTAGAACAGATGGTTTCAGCAGGCAGCAATTACACAGACGTCATCATTGGTAATGGCTATACCTACATTGATGACATTAGGCTGTATCCAAAGGACGCTCAAATGACCACCTACACCTACAAACCTTTTGTAGGC
>NZ_JAPIVR010000006.1:0-150776 GCF_026239715.1 Pedobacter sp. GR22-10 | reverse complement strand
GGAGCAAAGAGCAAAGACCAAGTAGCAAAGGCTGAATTGTTTTTGAATATCCTACCCTTTCTTCTTGCTGAGACATGGTTCGGGATGTTTTTAAGGGTACTATCCATAACGATAGAAGAACAAGGAGATTAGAATTCATCTATAATTGTTTCCCGCAGATTTCAGAGAATTTCGCGGATTTAGGGTGATGAAACGTTGTGTCGTTGAAATTCGGGATCTTTTTAAGACTACTAATGAATAATGATCGACGAACAACAAAATAGGACTCATCTATAATTGTTCCCGCAGATCTTAGAGATTTCGCAGATTTAGAGTGATGAAACGTTGTGTAGCAGCATTTGAAGTCTGAAAAACATCTGTCTTAAGCGCATTCCTTCTGAATTTGATTCAGGCTTTATAAGAATTGTTGAAATTGATTTATGAATCTTTTATACATGATGCTAAGAACACTAATGTAACCTTAATGTATTCGTAACTGAATGGTAAATTATCATCAATTACACTCAATAGAGTAAACCTATGGGATTATCATTATGTGATATTACACTATAAATTTATCTTTGTGAAAACAATAATATGGTGCAAACATTAGTGCAATTGAAACGTGGTGAACTGAATGGTTGTACTTCGTTAAAACTTTCAGCAGATCTGGAAACCTTCCCTATCGAAATATTAGATCTGGCCGATACACTTGAATATCTAGACCTATCTGCTAACCGTTTGTCAGAATTACCTCCCGATTTTGGGAAACTTCGGAAATTGAAAGTTTTCTTTTGTTCCAATAATGCATTTACCATTTATCCTGAAGTACTTGCTGATTGTCCATTACTTGACATTGTTGGCTTTAAAGCAAACTGTATTGAACATATTCCTGATCTTGCAATTAGTAGCCATTTACGGTGGTTAATTTTAACCAATAACAGGATAGCTGCACTACCTGCCAGTATTGGAAATTGTTATCGGCTGGAGAAGCTGATGCTTGCAGGCAATAGATTAACGGAATTACCTGACGAATTACAGCATTGCAAAGCACTCGCACTTTTGAGACTCTCGGCCAATAAGATCGAATATTTACCGGCCTGGCTGTTTAATTTACCAGCATTATCATGGCTGGCTTTTTCAGGAAATCCATGCTGCAGACCATCCATATCCGGGAGGGGAGTAACATTTATTGCCTATGATAGCTTAAAAATTCAAGACAAACTCGGAGAAGGTGCATCAGGAACCATTTACCGTGCATCAAGCGATGGAATGCTCCAGGATGTAGCCGTAAAAGTATTTAAGGGTGATGTTACCAGCGATGGTTATCCGGAAGATGAAATGCATTCCAGCATTGAAGCCGGTGACCATGAGGCGTTAGTGAAAATCATTGGTCAAACTAATGATTCGTCTGAATCAAAAACTGGATTGGTCATGGAGCTTATCCCGAAACATTACACAAATCTTGGAAATCCGCCATCACTAAATACCTGTACCAGGGATGTATTTGATTCGGATAAGCGACTTTCTGCCGGGCAAATCATGAACATTCTAACCGCTATATCTTCAGTGGCTAATCATCTGCATCAAAAAGGGATTATGCATGGTGATTTATATGCGCACAACATGTTGATTGATGCGGATGGAAAAACCTTATTCGGTGACTTTGGTGCCGCAACCCGGTATGAGCGGGATTACTCAGATTTCTCACATGCAATGGAGCGAATAGAAGTAAGTGCTTTTGGACATTTAGTTGACGATCTATTATCATTATATGTATCAGAAGAGCAAGATACTTTTTATTCTGCATTGCGTGCATTAGAAAAATCTTGCCATTTGACAGATGTGGGCCGTAGACCTGGTTTTGAACAGATTGAGTCTGTTTTAGTTGAAATAAAAAGTCAAAATTTAATTTAACTTTCTTTCACTGCTAACTGACCGCAGGCGGCATCAATATCTTTTCCGCGGCTTCGGCGAATGTTAGTGGTAATCCCTTGTGATTTTAGATAACTGGCAAAGGCATCAATTTTATCACCTTCTGCATTGGTAAAATCAGCGAAGGAAATAGGGTTGTATTCAATCAGGTTTACCTTACAAGGAATGTGCTTGCAAAATTTGGCTAAATCCATAGCATCAGTAACTTCATCATTAAAATGATTGAAAACAATGTATTCGTAGGTAACCGGGTTTTTGGTTTTTGCAAAATAATATTTTAATGCCTCCGCGAGTGACTTTAATGAGTTCGCTTCGTTAATGGGCATGATCTCATTTCGCTTTTTATCATCTGCCGCATGGAGGGAAAGTGCCAGGTTAAATTTAACACCATCATCGCCTAATTTTTTAATCATTTTGGCAATGCCGGCGGTAGAAACTGTAATGCGCTTGTAACTCATATTCAAACCATCGGGTGCAGTAATGCGTTCGATAGATTTTAATACATTGGCATAGTTTAGCAATGGTTCGCCCATGCCCATATATACAATATTGGTTAAGGGGTTATTGTAATTTTGCTTGGCTTGTTTATCAATCAGCACAACCTGATCGTAAATTTCATCTGCATTTAAATTTCTTTTCCGGTCCATATAACCTGTAGCACAGAATTTACAGGTTAAACTGCATCCCACCTGTGAACTTACACAGGCCGTCATGCGGTCTTCTAATGGAATTAAAACGCCCTCTACAATATTGCCATCGGCTAAACGGAAAGTATTTTTAATGGTATGATCATTACTGAACTGTGAGTTGTTAACCTGGACCGCATTAATGGCAAAATTTTCGTCAAGGGTTTTTCGCAAATCTTTAGAAAGATTGCTCATTTCATCAAAGTTAATTGCCGATTTCTCCCATAGCCATTGATAAATCTGCTTTGCCCTAAAGGCAGGTTGCTGCATAGCCATTAAGTGCTGTTGCAATTGTGCTAAATCAAGTGAGCGGATATCTATCTTTTTTGCTGTTACCATTTGCTGCAAAGGTACTTAAAAAGCACTTAAGCTGAAAGGCGAAAGCAGAAAGCAAATTGTTGTGATTCAGAATTTTACAATTAGCAGGCTATCTTCCTCTTGATCTGCTATTTGATTTTCCTGCAGGCTTACCTTTTGCCGGTTTGGCATTTCTATTGGCAGAGGTGCTTTTGCCGGTGGTTTTGCTTTTAGCTGAAGATGAACCGGTATGCTTTTTAGTTGTTGGTTTAGCCGTAGCGGAATGTTTAGGTTTGTGATTTTTTTTAACTTCTTCCCTTAATTCTGGAATTTCGTCCCAGGTATTGTTCTTTTTCTTTGCAGAGCTTTTTACTTTCGGGCTTGCTTCGGAAGATGATTTCTCAACGCTTTTCATGATTCCGGCCATTTCCTCTTCCGTTAATTCCCTGAATTCTCCTGTTGGGATGCCCTTAAGATTAATGTTCATAATCCGCGTCCTTTCTAATTTTGTCACTTCATATCCGAAGTGTTCACACATTCTTCTGATCTGCCTGTTCAAACCCTGAATCAATGTAATATTGAAAACGAAAGTGCTCACCTGCCTCACCTTACACTTGCGGGTATTGACGCCCAGAATGGGTACACCATTACTCATTTCAAAGATGAAATCATCGGTAATGGGTTTATTAACGGTAACAACATATTCCTTTTCATGTTTGTTACCTGCCCTCAGGATTTTATTCACCAGGTCGCCATTATTGGTTAAGAAAATTAATCCCGATGAATCTTTATCTAAACGGCCAATGGGGAAAATACGTTCACTGTGGTTAATGTAATCCACGATGTTATCGCGGACATTTGATTCGGTGGTGCTGGTCACTCCGGTTGGTTTATTGAAGGCCAGAAGAATAAAGCTGCTTTCTTCTTTAGGTTCGATATGATGTCCGTTCACCATGACCCTGTCTCCGGCCAAAACCTGATCGCCTATTTTAGCCCTTTTACCATTGATAAACACATTACCTTTTTCGATAAAGCGATCTGCCTCCCGGCGGGAACATAATCCGCTTTCGCTGATGAATTTATTTAATCGGGTGGCAGGGTTATTATTCATACTGCAATTTTACGGAAATAATCCCTTTTCTAAACCATATCTGCTCCATGTAACATCAAAACATTACGCTCTAACATCAGGGTTTACAGGAATTAAAGGCTTTGCTAAAAAAAGATTAAGATAAGATGCTCAAATTTTCACACATTATGGCATTTATTCGTATAAAAGAATCCAACAATGTGGACTATAAATACGGATAATTGTTTTATTTTTGATCAATCAATTACGGTAATCAGATTCATTCATTTAATCAGATATGAATTAAATACGAGCATTCAAACTATTCATTTTCATTGGTTCGGAGTATGATATAATGAAAAAGCGTAACTTAAGTTGTCGAACGTATTTCATTACAAAACTCTAAGCATATTAATTACATCAATCCATAATTTAAAATTCTATGCCCGCTGAAGTACCTGTTACATCACCCTTATTTAAGGTAAAAGAAATTACATACGCTTTCAATGCAGAAGAATACGTGAGTTTCTTAAATCATTGTGAAGACTTTATGTCTGTAGAAAAAGAAAACTTTGAAGTGGTACTGGATTCCATTTCAGAGCGGTTAATTAACTGCGCTGATGCCAATACGCCTATAGGTGAAATCAGGCCTCAAATCAAGCTCCTGAAAGAACTTGGTTTTTTTCTTAAAAATATAGTAAGCATTGCAGCGGCAGAATAAACAGTATCATCCCTTTATTCTTAATGCATAATTGTAAAAGTTCGTTATATTTCTCCAGCAGATCAATGTATTTATCTTTCCAGTTCGCATCTTCTAAACCGGGCGCATTTTCTGCAGACTCGGTATAATGAAAGGTGGTTTTGCCTATTGTCTCACCTTTAACAAATAAAGAAGGAAATTCTGAAGAGAAATCATGATTTAGAACAGATCCTATTCGAAAAATGATCTCGGGTTTCAGGTGTCTTTGATTAAACCAATTGTATACAGATCGGCGGTTAACTTTGATAATTCTGGCTAATTCTGCAATGCTATATCCATTTCTTCTGATAATTCTTTCTACTGTCTGGCCGTGATGAAGTTCCATATTACGTAATAAACTGGGATTTAGTGTTCGATTTAAAGATGGGTTGAAATTGTTTTAGCTGTGGGAATGATATTGGAGATATCAACGCGAACCTTTGCCACCAGGGCACAATCAAGCTGGTTGAGTATTAATAATACTGTTCTTTCTTCCACTTCCAGAATCTCTGCCCGGGTACCAGCCTTAAAACCTTTATTGATGATCACCTGGTCTCCAACAGCCAATTGCCTGCTGCTAATCGTTGCTATATCCTGGTAGGTGGAAAGGATATCATTAATCCTGGTGATATCTTCATCTGGCATGATGGCCGGCTTACCGCCAAAATTCACATAATTTAGAATGCCTTGTATAGCGAGTACCTTTTGCTCTTCTGCAGGATTGACATAAACAAATAAGTAAGAAGGGAAAAGCGGCTTTTCAATAAGCTTAAATCGATCTGCCCATTTGCTTCTGATGGTTATCACAGGGCAGAAACTGTGCAATCCGCACTGATTAAGTAAATCATGTGCTTTTTTCTCATAATTGGATCGTGTGTATACCACTTTCCATTTTCTTTTTCTCACCTGGTGAAGTGAGATGGTTGCTAAATTCATAATTATTAAGGATGACAATGTAAAATAACCGAAAATCTGTGGTTAATGTCGTATAAAGATTACATATGTATATCATAATGTGAACTTATGTAAACTCATTAGTTTGATAATTAGTTGTTTATACTCTTTTTATGTTTAAATGATGGTTTATTGATGGTTTTGCACAGCAAAGGTTTCCATAAGTAAACACAATTTCTCTTTTGTGCATAATTATGATCGTGTAATGTTCCCAAAACACCACGTTCTGCTAACCATCCCATCAAAAAAGTTTTTAAGGGATTAAATACACCTTACTTTCGCAGAAGCTTTTTGAATGCGATTCACCAATTTCTCTGCATTCAATTTCGTCGAAAAGGATCACTGTAAGTGAAATGGCGAAGCTATACCCCCAGTGTAATTTACTATATTATGAAAAACAAAATTTTATTGCTTTATGCCATAACGGCTATGCTATTGCTTTCGGCATGTAATGCTTACAAGAATGTACCTTACTTCCAGGATCTGGACAAGAATAAGCAAAGTTCGGAAGACATTAAAAACTTTAGTCCGCTGACTATTCAAAAATCTGATATCCTGGGAATTACCGTTAGCAGCCTGAATCCAAAAGCCTACAGCGATTCCAGCGCGAGGGTTTCGGGTTATCTGGTAGATCAACATGGTGAAATTAAATTGCCGCTCATTGGTAAAATTCCTGCAGCAGGTTTAACCACGGGTGTGCTGGCAGATCAGATACAGGAAAGATTGAAAACCTATTTAAGGGAGCCTGCTGTAACAGTAAGAATGCTCAACTTTAAAGTATCCGTAATGGGAGATGTTTTAAAACCGGATGTATATAAGATTGTGAGCGAGCGCGTAACCGTTACGGAAGCTTTAACAATGGCAGGTGATTTAAACATCACGGCTAAAAGAAAAAATATTCTGCTCATCAGAGAAGTTGATGGTAAAAGAGAATTTATTCCGATAGATATTACTTCGGCAAAGCTTTTTACCTCTCCATATTATTATCTAAAGAATAACGATGTTCTTTACGTACAACCAGACAAAACCAAATATGCATCAGTAGACGGAGGTTACCGGACAGTTAGTCTGGTACTTTCGGCACTGTCTATCGTTGCAATCGTTCTTTCGAATTCATTAAGATAAGCCATGAAAAATAACAATGAACAATTTATTTACACTCCATTTGTAGAGCAGGCGGAGGTAAGGCAAAATAAAATATCAGGTGTGGTAAACAACTTACTTTATCACTGGCCATTGGTTATCTTAAGTTTAATCGTTGCTATCGTACTTGCATTTGTTTACATCAGCTCAACCAATTCGGTTTATAATGTAAAAGCTAAAATTTCGATTAACGACAATAAGAATAAGGAAACGAATGTAAAGGAAGCCGCTATGGAACAGCTCTCTCTCTCTACAGGCAGTAAACTGGTGGAAAGTGAGGTTGAAATTATTAAATCACGTCCTTTAATCAGAAATGTAGTTGACTCTTTGCAGCTTTGGGTAAATTACAGCATTAAGCAAAGCCTTAAAACAGTTGATATTTATACTTCTTCACCATTCCGTTTGCAATTGATTAAGCCTAAAACAGCTTTATTCACACAGAATTTTGAGGTTGAAATTATTGATGGGAAGCAGTTTAAGATCATGCATAATGATGAAGAAATCACTGGTCGTTTTGGCGAACCTGTAAAAACAAGTTTCGGGAATTTTACTTTACTGTCCACTGATAAGTTAAAAAATTATCAGGGTGAAACCGTTAAGGTAGATATTGTGCCGTTGGAAACAGCGGTTACCGCCTATCAGGAAAAAATATCAACCAGCTTCAATAAAACAGCGCCTATGGTTGAGCTTAATATCGAAGATCAGGTACCATTGAGGGGAATCAGGACATTAAACACCTTAATTAGTGTATACAAAAGCTCTAATATTCAAAATAAGAATAAGGAAACGCTTACTACTTTAAAGTTCATCGATGACCGGCTGGCATCTTTACGTGGCGAATTATCACAGGCAGAGAAAACGGTTGAAGGTTATAAAAGTAGCGTAGGCTTAACTGATATTTCTGCTAAAAGTCAGTATTACTTAGATAATGCCCAATCAAATGACGGAAAACTTGGTGCCGTAAGCGTTCAGTTGAATATTATCAATGGCATTGAGCGTTATGTAAATTCTGAAAAGAATGCTTCGAGCCCACCGGCAACGATTGGGATAGAAGATCCGGGATTGGTGGCCCTGGTAGGGAAATTAAGTGCCTTACTATTGGAGAAAGACCAGTTATTGGCTACTGCTCCTGAAAGTAACCCGATATTTTATCCGCTTAACTCTCAGATTAAAAGTACCAAAGCGGCAATAAAAAGTTCAATTAGTAATATCAAATCCTCTCTTGTATCGACCAATCGCGAATTGCGGAAGATTAGCTCCGGTTTTGAAAGTTCAATCAAAGATATTCCGGTGCAGGAGCGACAGTATGTGAGTTTCAAACGCCAAATGGATATTAAACAAGGGCTTTATATTTATCTTTTGCAAAAAAGAGAAGAGGTAGCACTGAGTTATGCATCAACCCTTAAGGATGCACGGATTGTAGAAAATGCCTATGCCGGAAAACCTGAATCGAAGAAAAAGGGACCTTTAACCATAGCCATCTTGCTCGGCATGATTTTTCCGGTGGGCTTATTGTCTTTCAGAAAAAACCTGAGGAATAGAATTTTAACGGTGAATGATATTCAGTTGGGTACATCAGTACCTGTTATTGCTGAATTGATTCATGAAAGCGGTAAGAATGAACTGGTGATGTTGAAGAAAGGGGCTTTTGCCATTACGGAGCAGATCAGGAACCTGCGAACCAATATTTTACAACAAACCAGTGCTTCCAGTAACCAGGTTATTCTGTTTGGTTCGAGCGTTGCCGGTGAGGGAAAAAGTTTTGTCGCCAGCAATTTTGCCTTGTCATTAGCGGCCACTGGTAAGAAAACCATTATTCTTGAATTGGACCTTCGCAAGCCACGGATTGCAAAAATATTCAGGGCTAAAAATTCATCTCTTGGTTTGAGCAGCTTTTTGGAAGGTAAAGCCGCTTTGAATGCCATTATTGAGCCTTCTGTTTTTAATGAGAATCTATCTATTATAGGAGCGGGACCAATTCCGTTGCATCCGTCTGAATTGTTAGAGGGTGACCGGATGGCTGATTTAATTTCGCAGTTGAGCGCAGAATATGATCATATCATCATCGATTCGCCGCCTATGCACCTGGTAACCGATGGGTTAATTCTGTCGCAGTTTGCAGATGTGTGTTTGTATATGGTGAGGCATAATCACACGGCCAAATCAGAACTCAGTTTTATTGAGAAACTGTACCAGGAAGAGAAAGTCAAAAATATGTTTATCGTTTTTAACGGCATTTACATGGATAGCAGATATGGTTATGCATTGGATTATGGTTACTATAGCGAGAAAAGCAATAAGAATCTGGTTTCGGGTGCCTTTACAGATCTTGCCTTAAGATTCTAATCTTTATATCCATTCCACTTTAATTATAAGCTATTTCATGTCCGCTTCAAAAAGAATTCTTTCCGGAACCATCGCGTCCTGGGTACAAATCGCAGTGGCTATGCTGGCGCAAATATTACTGGTGCCCTTATATTTAAGTTACTGGGATGCATCTACCTATGGGTTATGGCTTGCGGTGTTGTCTTTTTCAAGCTTACTCAGTGCCTTCGATCTGGGTTTTCAGGAATATATGGCCTATGAGTTTTTGAAGCTGGGCAGCCGGGTGCCAAAGAAGATAAGTAAATTACTTTCTTCGGGTATGATGGTGGCCATCATTTTAGGCCTGATTCAGATCATTGTGGTCTTGCTGATTTACTGGCTGGATATTCTGCCTATGATTTTTAAAGATCTCGGATCGGCATTAAAGGCAAAGGCCATACAAGCTTTTTATATCCTGTTGATTCAGTCGATTATCTGGCTGCTTTGCAACACGGTTGGTGGTTTATTAAACCGGATCATGGCTACTTTCGGCTATTACCCCCGGATGGCATGGTGGAGTGTACTTACCAATACCGTTCTGCTGCTATCACCAGCCATTTCAGTTGTTTTTGGCGCTAATCTCTTAACTGCGGGAATGGTCATGGCCATTGCCAAAGTGGCTTTTGATCTTCCTGTTTGGTTTGATATGCTGAAGCTGTTGAAGAAACACCATGTAAAAGTGATCAGGCCATCTGTTGCATTGGGATGGACCAGTTTTAAGAAATCTACCAATCTTTCCGTAACCGGATTTTTGGAAAATGTTCGTCAGCAGGGCGCAAGACTAATCATGTCGCCCATTATGGGTGCTACTGGTATTGCGGTATTTTCGACCATCAGAACCGGATCTAATGTAGCATTACAAGGTTTAAGAACGATTATTAATCCACTGATGCCTGAGCTCATGAATTTTTTGCATCAACGCGATCAGGAAAAAACAGAAGTGGCATTTAGTACATTGTGGTTAGTGACCATTGCCATCATTGCGCCGTGTTTACTTGTGGTTCAAACTTTTATCCCACTAATTTACAACACCTGGACAAGGGGCAAGCTGAGTTTTGATCCCTGGTTATTTGCCTTGCTTTCAATAGGAGTACTGGTTTATGCATTATCCCAACCTAGTATTGCTGTGGTGAAAGGCAATAATTTATTGAAACCACAACTGATGATTTCTATAATGAGTGCAGTTATTGCTGTAGTCGGAATCTTAATCCTGGTTCCGGTATTGGGCATTAAAGGTGCTGGTATGGCTTTGCTGCTGTCAGAAATTGCGGCATCAGTGGCTTTTACAAAAATTGCAGAGAAGTGGTTAATCAATGCTGGTTTGGAATGGCCTCATCAGGGTTTTAATGTAGCCCTATTATCGGTAGCATTTACCAGTATTGGGGTTGTATTGATGATTATTTTACCAAATGATGAACATTTAATTCTCACCATAGCTTTATTGCTATTGGCCTTTAACCTTTATCGGTACTGGTTAACCTTACCACAATTAGCGGTCATCAAGGCGAAAGCCATTTTAAATGTTTTCGGACATAAAAACTAAACCATATCATGAATATTCCGGCATATCAAAAAGATAAATCCTATTCAAACAGGAAAACCATACCCTTGGTTAAAGTGATGGTGGGCTCTACATTTTTGGGGCAGGCCAAATTTTATTCGAGGGTAATCCTGCTTATTGCCTTGTTTTTTCAGTGTTATTTCTTCTGGACCACTGATAACATTATTGCCATCGCGAATATTGCGATTGTGTGGTTAATCGTAACAGAGTTTATCATTACGGATGATATGATCAGGAAATATCCGTTATCGTTATTTATTGTCATCGGCTTTGCTTCCACACAGTTTTATTTCCCTTTGCTGTTTACTTCACTGGAATTTAAACCCGTAGTTTATAATTTAGAAAAACCGCAGGATGTTTTTTTTCATGCGAGCCTGGTATTAATTGTACTGTTCATCGCACATTATATTTACCGCTGGCTGCCTTTGCAAAGAGATCGGGAATCTTCTATTTTAAAGCGACTTGGTTTTTTTGAAACCCCACAGAATTTACAATTGTGGATTATGGGATTAATTGGTTTTCTGGCCAATATTTATGTATTGGTTTTTAATCAGTCTTTAGCTACAGAAATCAGTGGTGATGCTTCCGGAAAAGCCATTCAGGCACTTTTTCCCTTTGCCTATGCACCCTACTTTATTCCTTTTAAAGGCTTGTTTGGTGGCGTGGGAAAGGTTAAAAAATCTACCATTTATCTTTTGGTTGGCTTTACGGTTATGCTGTTCATCGTGAGTATTGCGAGGAATAGCCGTGGTGTTTTCATGATCGGTTTCGCTTCTATTGGTTTCGCTTACTTTTTAGGCTTGCTCATCGGTATTTTCCGCATTCCTAAAGTGAATTATAAAATAGTTGTTCTGGCGATTTTTGGAATCTGGTTTGTTAACGGCCCGCTTGGAAATTTGGGAACAGCCATGTTGCTTGTTCGCGCTGAACGTTCAGACATCAGTAAAAAGGAACTGATTGAGAAAACCTGGGTGGCGATGAAAGATGATCGGGCCATTGCTTTGCGCCGTTTAGAAGACAGGCAGCTGGAAAGCGACTGGGATGAACGTTACCTCGACAATGCATTTGCCTCTCGTTTCGCCACGATCAAATATAGCGACGCCAGCCTGGTGCAGGCAGAAAAAGTGGGTGAAAATAACCCGCAGATGCGATCACACACCATCAATTACGTATGGGGTGCGCTTCCTGATCCTGTACTTCGGGTAATTAAACCCGAAATTGATAAAGAAAGTTTATATGCCCAATCATTCGGCGATTACATTTATAATCTGGCCGGTGCAGGTAATTCAACCTTTGGTGGTTACCGATTAGGAAATATGTCAGGCACAGGCATGGCAGCATTTGGATATTGGTACCTGGTTATTCTGGGGGTAGTGATGATCCCGGTATTTATGCTGTTTGATAAATTTATCATCAAAGGGACTTTAAAATACAGGCTTCACGGCCAGGTGGAACACAATATTATATTTAGTGTTTGTGGTTTACTGGCGTTGACTTCTATTTTTCAGTACCTGCCCACAGAAAGTGTTGCCGGGCCATTTACTTTTTTAATCAGGGGATATATCCAAAGCCTGTTTCTATATTTTATCCTGTTTAAATTTTCTGGTTTATTCGTTAAATCCAGCAAATAAACAGCCTGATTTTATCCTCAATCATCCTCAAATTTAACCACAGGGAATGCTTAATATTTTATATTTCGGTGATCACCGCCATTTTTCTACCGCATTTCATCGTGCTAAGGCATTAGAAAGACTTGGTCATCATATCATTGGCTATCATAATCCGGAAGAAACCTTACCAGGGTATTTTAAATCTGCCGTAATAAGTGCCATCAATTTTCGGAGTGGCTACCGTTTATTGCAGGGGCATGTGCAGCGGGATCTGGAAAAAATTGTTCAATCGGGCATCAAACCAGATGTGATTTGGGTAGATAACGGTGAATTTTTCGGAAAGAAATGCCTTCTGATTTTGAAAAAGTTTAATTGCCCTATCATTCTGTACAGCATTGATGATCCTACGGGAAAAAGAGATGGGCGACGATTTGATAGTTTCTTATCCGCGATAAAATTATACGATTTAATTGCTGTCGTGAGAAAAGAAACGGAAGAAGAATGCAAATCACTTGGTGCTAAACAAGTGCTGAGGGTAATGAGAAGCTATGATGAAATAGCACATGCGCCTTATGGGGATATAGCTGAAATACCATTGGATTTTAAATCAGATGTAGCATTTATTGGCACCTGGATGCGCAATGAAAACCGGGATGAATTCATAAAAGTTTTAATTGATGCCGGGATTTCTGTTTCCATTTGGGGCGATAGATGGCCAAAGAGCCCGCATTTTGAACTGCTGAAACCCTATTACCGGGGACCAAACCTGGGTGGTAAAGATTATATCGCAGCCATACAAGGTGCAAAGATATGTTTGGGTCTGCTCTCTAAAGGAAACCGGGATTTACATACCACCCGATCTATGGAAGTACCTTATGCGGGAGGTTTACTTTGTGCCGAACGCACCAGCGAACATACCGATCTTTACGATGATGGTACGGAAGCTGTTTTTTGGAATGATGCCTATGAATGTGCTTCCATTTGTAAAAAGCTGCTGGCAGGAAACGAACTGATGAATATTAAGAACGCCGGAATGAAGAAAGTACGTCACCTTAAATTAGGGAACGAAGATATCTGTAAACAGATCCTTGAAAAAGGATTGTCCATCGCGATTTAATTTCTGTCTTTGCAGTTCGCTGCTTTCAATGATCTCAAAGTATCCGTCACATGGAAGAGATGGCAAAACTTCACATTCCTAATGATAAACATTTAAAAGTTGATGGTTAAAACCATTTGAAGGTTAATGATTTTTCAAACTTATTTTGAATCATGTCATGCTTAACATATTATATTTCGGTGATAACTGGAATTTCTCTACCGCTTACCACCGTGCAAAGGCTTTAGAAAGAATAGGGCATCAGGTAATACATTACCATGCAGCAGAACATTTTCCGGAATTTTTTAAGTCTACAATTATGAAGGCTATTAATTTCCGGAGTGGTTATCGCCTCGTTCAGCCTTCGGTTCAGCGTAAATTAAAAGAGATCTTACATTCCGGCATCAAGCCTGATGTAATTTGGGTAGATAATGGTGAATTTTTTGGCAGGAAATGTCTTCAGATTCTGAAGCAATTTAATTGTCCGGTGATACTGTACAGCATTGATGATCCGACAGGAAAAAGAGACGGACATCGATTTGATCGTTTGCTTAGTGCAGTGAAATTATACGATGTTATTGCGGTGGTAAGAGGCCAGGCTGCCGAAGAATTTAAAGCCCTTGGTGCCAAAAAGGTAATCAAAGTAATGATGGGTTATGATGAAGTGGCACATGCCCCCTACCTGCATAAAGATGAGATCCCTGCGGGATTTAAATCTGATGTTGCATTTATTGGTACCTGGATGCGCAATGAAAACCGGGATGAATTCATAAAGGTTTTAATTGATGCCGGGATTTCTGTTTCCATTTGGGGAGATCGATGGCCAAAGAGTCGGTATTTTAAATTGCTGAAACCCTATTACCGGGGACCAAACCTGGGTGGTAAAGATTATATCGCAGCCATACAAGGGGCAAAGATGTGTTTAGGTCTGCTTTCTAAAGGAAACCGGGATTTACATACCACCCGATCTATGGAAGTACCTTATGCGGGAGGCTTACTTTGTGCCGAACGCACCAGCGATCATACAAAACTTTACGTGGATGGTCTAGAAGCTGTTTTTTGGAATGACGCCTATGAATGTGCTTCCATTTGTAAAAAGCTGCTGGCAGGAAACGAACTGATGAATATTAAGAACGCCGGAATGAAGAAAGTACGCCACCTTAAATTAGGGAACGAAGATATCTGTAAACACATCCTTGAAAAAGGATTATCAAATACGAATTAACTGCTCAATGATATGCTCAATGAAAGGGATAAACAAAGGCAAAGGCGACACCGCAAACGGTTTGAAGCCCGGATAGATGCTTCGGCAATGGTCATTGCAATCAATAGCTATTGCTTAAAACCAGCATTACTGAACATGATTCTTGCTATGCTGGCAGAACTGCCCGACCGTATCCGGTCAAGAATTCACCTGTATGGAATTGATCACGGAGAGGAAGATAATCTGTTTAAAGATCTCGACTTTAAGTCATACACAAAATATGGAGTGCCATTTCATCATGCTGGTCTGGATGGACAAGAGGATTTATCAGCGCATTATGCAGCGATTGACGTACTTATTGTTGCTGAAGATAATGAACCTGGTTTAAATGCCGTAAGATCTGCACTATCTGCAGGTTGTTCAGTCATTACAAAAAGTAAAATTGCTGATAAAATTAACCTCCATATCAAAGATCGTTTAAAGGTTATAGATCAGCCATGTGCCCTGGCACTTTCCGGTCATATTGCGGCACTTGCTTCAAAAAGAAGAAAATTTGATTGCGCCTTAACCAGTGCGGTCATCTAAGTCTTCCTTAAATTAATTATATGCAAATAATATTTTTTTCAAATCCTGATTTCTTCGGATCAGAGAAAAGGCCCGCGTTCTCGAGTATGCCACGTTTTACGAACATGCTCGTTGATGGTATGAGGGATAAATCACATGAAGTAAGTGTATGGACACCAGGCTCTACCTGCTTTGATCTGCCTTTTCCTGCTAAAATGAGAAAATGGATGGGTTATATCGATCAATATGTATTATTCCCGATTCAGGTAAAAAAGCGGCTCAAGAAAGTTAGTCGGGAAACCATTTTTGTTTTTACCGATCAGGCGCAGGGCCCCTGGATGCCACTGGTTCAAAATAGAAACCATGTGATGCATTGCCATGATTTTCTGGCACAGTGGTCTGCCCTGGGCAAAATTAAGGGACAGGAAGTAGGACTGACCGGTAAAATGTATCAGAAATTTATTCGTGATGGCTTTAAAAAAGGAAAAAACTTCATTACCAGTTCTTATAAAACGGATACTGACTTAAAGAAGCTTTTACCCGCAGCAAAAATGAATACTTACATGATCTATAATGGATTGGAAGCATTTTACAAACCACTGGATAAAGTGAAAGTGAGAGCATCATTATCGCCGGCGCTGGGTGTTAACCTCAGTAATGGTTATATCCTTCACGTGGGCGGTAACCACTGGTATAAAAACAGAAAGGGGGTAATTGAAATTTACAATGCCTGGCGATCAATAACCAAAAAAAGAATGCCTTTGTTATTGGTGGGGCCACCTCCTGATGATTTTATAGCGAAATGCCAGAAAGATTCATCATACCGCCATGATATCCATTTCCTTATTGGTCAAACGGATGAAGTGGTCAGCCAGATTTATGCGGGTGCATCGTTATTTCTTTTTCCATCATTTGCAGAAGGCTTTGGCTGGCCAAGTGCAGAAGCCATGGCTTGTGGATGCCCGGTGATTACCAGTAATGAAGCACCGATGACAGAGGTGGTGAGTGATGCTGGTTTTTTAATTCCCCTAAGGGATGAAGAAAATCCACGCCAATGGGCTACTGATGCAGCATTGGTGGTGGAAGAAGTTTTAAATATGCCAAATCAGGAAGCGGTGGTATTAAAATCTTTAGAAAATGCCAAGCGGTTTAATAAAGAAAAGGCAATGGATGACTTTGAACAGGTTTATGATCGCATTGTCAGGTTAAATACATTAAAACCTGCTTAAATTATTGTTATGGTTACCTTAATCAGATCACAAATTCCAAAATCAAGTCCGGATATTTCACATTTAATCGCGTTTGAAGATTATTGTCAGCACAATAGCGGCTGGACAATTAAACAAGGTCCGGTACTTTTTAACCCGCGTTCATTTTCACTGCGGTTTTTTTCGGGTATTCAGGCACTATTAAAACCCATTTTAAGGCGTGTAAAAATAAAAGGAGCGGTGCTTTCACTGGGCCTTCCGTATTACCATTACCTTACTGCCAAAACATTCCCATACTTTGGGACCAATTGCGATTTGAGGGTGCTGTGGACCTATGATGTTTGGGCACCTGATTTTGATCGTGTGGAACAGCTGGTTAATAAGAGTAAGATTGATCTTTTATTACTTTCCTCTTACCAGGCCACCGCACACTTTCAAAAACTGAATCTGGGCAACTGCAAGGTTCACTGGGTGCCGGAAACGATTGATGTAAACGCCTATCAGCATAAAGAATGGTCAGAAAGATCCATTCATGTACTTTCTTTTGGGCGTTCCTGGCAACAGTATCATGAAGTAATTGTAGATGGATGTCATGAACATCACATTAATTACCAGTATCAGGAGCGGTCTGCAACACATGATGTTGCTGTTCACGGCTTAAAGAAGAAACTTCAGTTTCCAACGACTGCAGATTTTACAGCGGGTCTGGCTGATTCGAAAATCTGCATCTGTTTTCCACGTTGTATTACCCATCCGGCACTGGCCGGAGAAGTATCTACGCTAACGATTCGCTATTTACAGGCCATGGCTTCAAAATGTGTTATCATCGGCGCAGCTCCGAAAGAGATTACCCGGTTGTTTGATTATAACCCGGTGATTGAAGTAGACTGGGAAAAACCTGTTGAACAAATCAGGCATATCCTTGATTATCCGGAAGAATACAGCACGATTGTAGAAAAAAATTATCAAATGGTTCATCAGCATTTCCACCATCAGCAGGCGATAAACCAAATCAATGAACTGGTTAAAGCCAATTTAACCTAAAATATAAATTTATAATACTAATGAGCCAGGAGCCAGTGCAAAAGATTCTTCATATCGTATCATCTATGGACCCTAAAGAGGGGGGGGTATGTCAGGCCGTAAGAACAATTATTTCGGGTTTAGCTACCCGTAACATTTACAGTGAAGTAGTGAGTTTAGATAATGCAGAATCATTTTTTTTTAAAGCGGATCAGTTTACGGTACATGCCTTAGGGCGTGGAACAGGACCCTGGAGATATAATAAAAGGCTTACCTCATGGTTTGTAACCAATTTATCTTATTTCGATAAGGTAATTGTTCACGGACTTTGGACGTATATGGGTTTTTCGCTACAGAAAGCAATCAAAGCCTTATCCTCAAAAAAAGAAGAGAAAATTCCGAAGGTTTTTGTGATGCCCCACGGCATGCTTGATCCTTATTTCCAGCGGGCTGCGGGCAGAAAACTGAAAGCCTTAAGAAATGTATTTTACTGGAAATTTATTGAACATAAACTCATTAACCTTGCCGATGGTATTTTATTTACCTGCGAGGAAGAGGCGGCCCTGGCAAAGCTGCCCTTTAAACCTTATCAACCAAAGAAAACTTATATCACCGGTTTAGGGGTGGAGCATCCGCCGGCATATGTAGAGGAAATGAAGGTGGAGTTTGAAAGCCGGTGTCCTCAGTTGGATCATGCCCCCTACCTTCTCTTTCTCAGCAGGATAAATGAAAAAAAGGGAGTTGATTTATTATTGGATGCATATCAATCGATTGTAGAATCTGTTGAGGAAAATCCCCGTTCAGGGCTTGCGGGCCTGTTACCAAAACTAGTTATCGCGGGGCCGGATCTGGAAAGTGAATTCGGAAAGAAGATTCAAAACCAGGTTAACAGTAATCACTTGCTTAGAAAATCGGTCATTTTTACAGGCATGCTTTCAGGGCTTTCTAAATGGGGAGCTTTTTATGGCTGTGAAGCTTTTATCCTGCCCAGCCACCAGGAAAATTTCGGAATCGCGGTGGTAGAGGCTTTAGGGTGCGCCAAGCCGGTTTTAATTTCCAATCAGGTCAATATCTGGCGTGAAATTAATGAAGATGGTGGCTGTTATGTGTTTAACAATACCATTGATGGTACCCGTAAGCTATTGGAATCATGGGGGCAGAGCTCTTATAAAACAAAGAAAATGATGTCGAAAAATGCTTTTTATTCTTTTACTAAAAACTTTTCTACCACGCCGGCCACCACCCGGTTTGTAGATGCGATTTCTAATCCGAACTAAGCAATCATGGAAACATCAACCTTAATCGCCAGTGATCTTTCGAAATTTGACATCGGAGATTATAATGCTGGCACCAAATGGAAAATTATACTTTGGTATCCTATCAATTACTTCATCTTTAACAGCAGTATCCCCTGGCCTAATATGTTTAAATCATGGTTACTTCGATTATTTGGAGCCCGTATTGGAACAGGCTTAATTATTAAGCCCAGGGTGATTATCAAAAACCCACAGAAGTTAATCATTGGAGATAATTGCTGGCTTGGCGAATCCGTTTGGATTGATAACCTGGATAAAGTAACGCTTGGTGATAACGTCTGTATTTCTCAGGGAGCGATGTTGCTTACGGGAAATCATGATTACAGTAAGATGGATTTTCCGTATCGCCTGGGTGCTATCACCTTAGCGGATGGCGTTTGGATAGGTGCAAAATCGGTTGTGTGCCCGGGCATCACCTGTTTATCACATGCTATCCTTACCGTAAATTCGGTAGCCACCAAAAACCTTGAACCTAGAAAAATATATTCAGGTAATCCAGCCGTTTATCTCCGTGATAGAAAAATCACAAACTAATATAACTGGTTTTTGCCAGAAAAATAATTCAGCTAACCATCTGTCATTCAGCTATGCCATCAACAATATTGATGTTAGCAAAGTTGATGATACCCATTAAACCTTGTTGCATTCATCAGCCTTAAGCATGTTATGATGCCTGATGCTGGATTGTGACCGCTCAATATTAACCTTATGGAACAAATCAACGTCGCTAAAAAACGCATTTTATTGCTTGGCATCAATTTCTCGCCTGAGCTTACCGGTATTGGAAAATATTCCGGTGAGATGATTGACTGGCTAATTAAGGATGGCTATGACTGTACCGTGGTCACTTCATTTCCATATTACCCAAACTGGAGTGTTCAAAAGCCGTATAGCGGGCTGTTTTATAAAAAGGAGGTTAACGAAAATGGCGACCTAAGGGTATACAGATGCCCGCTTTATGTGCCTTCAGTACCTACAGGAAAGAAAAGGATTTTACATGACATCAGCTTTTTCATCACTTCATTGGTCATGATGCTTTATCTGCTGTTTAAACCCAAAAGTGATTATGTTTTTTGTGTGGCTCCACCTTTTCATTTGGGATTTTTAAGTGCATTCTACTGCTTTATAAAAGGAAGCAAAATGATTTACCACATTCAGGATCTGCAAATTGAGGCGGCCAGAGATCTTGGCGTCATTAAAAACCAGTCTTTATTTGCCATGATGCTTAAAATGGAGAAGTTCATTATGAAAAGAGCAACATACGTTTCAACCATTTCAGCTGGGATGTTAGAAAAGGTCGCCTTAAAAACAGATAAGAAAATCCTGATGTTTCCGAATTGGGTAGACGTAGATGAATTTCATCCCATAAACAGGAGGGCGGAGTTGAAACAACAATGGGGCTTTACTGCTGCAGATAAGATTGTGCTTTACTCTGGTAGTATTGGAGAAAAACAGGGCCTGGAAAGTTTAATTTCAATTGCCAGTGATTTTCAGCAGCATGCATCCATTCAGTTTATCATTTGTGGAAACGGACCATACCGTAACAAATTGCAGCAAATGGCCACTGATCAAAAGCTTTTTAACATTAGCTTTTTACCCTTGCAACCCCTTCATATTTTTAATGAATTTTTAAATATGAGTGATGTTCACCTGGTGCTGCAAAAGAAAAATGCCTGTGATTTAATGATGCCTTCTAAACTGGCCGGAATACTTTCTTCGGGTGGTCTGGCACTTGTTACGGCAGAGCAGGGAAGTACACTACATAAAATTATCAGGGAACATAACATGGGCGTGGTGATTAATTGTGAGGATGAAAGTCTGTTGGCCAGTACCATCCTGGCCTGTTGTTCTGGCGATCATCAGACCAGAACCTTGAATGCCCGTGCATATGCCATGCGGGAGCTTAACCGTGATGTGATTTTAAGACGCTTGTTTTTGGAATTGGAAACGGGCGTAGCATTAAAAACACTCCTTCCTGAGGTTAAAGAAATTAAAACGGAGCTGGTTTTTAGTAATCAGAATTAAGGCTCAACAATAACTGAACATGAATAATTTAAATCTACAAGACGAATCGATTATAAACCATTACCAAACTGAATTGACAGGCAATTTAAATGATCAGCTGATCTCAGATCCATCACTGGAAATGACAGACAGCTCATATGTATATCAGCAACAACTAAAAAGGCTTTTTGATATTCTGTTCAGTTTAACGGTATTAATTGCTTTTAGCTGGGTATACGTCATTATAGCCTTGCTGATCAGATCAGACAGCCGGGGCAAAGTGATATTTAAGCAGCAGCGCACAGGTAAAGATGACCAGGCATTTTGGTGCTATAAATTTCGAACCATGGTGGTTAATGATCATGCACACACCAATCACGCACAGAAAAATGATTCCAGAATTACCGGTATTGGCCGCTTTTTAAGAAAATCAAGTTTAGATGAACTGCCACAGTTTTTCAACGTACTGATGGGATCGATGAGTGTGGTTGGTCCGCGGCCGCACATGCTGAAGCACACACAGGAGTACCGTGAAACCATTGATCATTTTATGGTTCGCCACAGCATTAAACCAGGTATTACGGGTTGGGCACAGGTGAAAGGCTTTAGGGGAAATACCACCGGAAATGAAATGATGGAAAACCGGGTAAAGCATGATATCTGGTATATCGAAAACTGGTCAAATAAGCTCGATCTAAAAATTATCATGCTCACCGCAAGGCAGGTTTTGAGGGGACATGAAAACGCATTTTAAAAAGGAACATAAAATATTTTATAAATAAAAAAGACAATGAAAAAAAAGGCATTAATCACAGGCATAACCGGACAAGACGGTGCGTACTTAACTGAACTTTTATTGGAGAAGGGTTATGAAGTTCACGGTATAAAAAGAAGAAGCTCACAGTTTAATACCGACAGGATCGACCATTTGTATCAGGGCCCTGAAGTTGAAAACAGAAGTTTGGTTCTTCATTATGGTGATTTAACGGATTCTACCAATTTGATCAGAATTATCCAGCAGGTTCAGCCTGATGAGATTTATAACCTTGGTGCGATGTCTCATGTTCAGGTAAGTTTTGATGTTCCGGAATATACAGCTAATGCAGATGGTATCGGAACATTAAGGATTTTGGAAGCCATCAGGATCTTAGGCTTACAAAAGAAAACCCGGATTTACCAGGCTTCTACTTCAGAACTTTATGGCTTGGTACAAGCCGTTCCACAAAGTGAAACCACTCCTTTTTATCCCCGTTCGCCATATGCAGTAGCTAAAATGTATGCTTACTGGATTACGGTGAATTACAGAGAAGCATATGGCATGTATGCTTGTAACGGCATTTTATTTAATCATGAAAGCCCGCTGCGCGGAGAAACTTTTGTCACCAGAAAAATTACTAGAGGTGTAGCCAAGATTGGTTTAGGGCTTCAGGATATGCTTTACCTGGGTAATCTGGATGCCAGAAGAGACTGGGGCCATGCGAAAGATTATGTAGAAGCCATGTATCTAATCCTGCAACAAGATGCACCTTCAGATTTTGTGATTGCTACAGGCATTACGACACCGGTTCGTGATTTTGTAAAGCTGGCTTTTGCCGAAATTGGTATTGAAATCGGTTTCTCCGGAACAGGTGTAGCAGAGAAAGGATTTGTGGTGTATTGTAACCATCCTGATTATCAATTGGAGATTGGAAGAGAGGTAGTGGCTGTTGATCCAAAATATTTCAGACCTACGGAGGTAGACCTTTTGGTTGGCGATCCAAAAAAATCAAATGAATTGCTTAACTGGACACCCAAATACAATTTGCAAATGCTGGTAAGCGAAATGGTTGAGGCTGATATTCAGCTTTTCAGAAAAGATCAATTGCTTAAAGAATCAGGCTATACCATAAAGAATCAATATGAATAAGATGAAACAGACAGATTTATTGAATTTAGATGCTAAAATTTATGTCGCAGGGCATAAGGGAATGGTAGGCTCGGCGATAGAAAGAACCTTAATCAACCAGGGCTATACAAATATAATTAAAAGAACATCCAAGCAACTGGATCTTACCGATAAGTTAGAAGTAGATCATTTCTTTGTTTCAGAAAAGCCTGAATATGTTTTCTTAGCTGCGGCCAAAGTAGGTGGTATCGTGGCAAACAACACCTATCCCGCTGATTTTTTATTCCAGAACATGAATATTCAAAATAATGTGATTCATGCATCAATGCTGAATAAAGTTAAAAAGCTTTTATTTCTGGGCTCATCCTGTATTTATCCAAAATTTGCACAGCAGCCTATTAAAGAAGAATATTTATTAACAGGTGACCTGGAGGCTACAAATGATGCTTATGCCATTGCCAAAATTAGTGGAATTAAAATGTGTCAGGCTTATGCCAAACAATATGGCATGAACTTTATCAGTGCAATGCCAACCAATTTATATGGCCAGAATGATAATTATCATCCGGAGAATTCTCACGTGCTGCCAGCCCTGATCCGTAAAATACATGAGGCAAAAGATACCGGAGCGGCTAACGTAACGGTTTGGGGTACAGGAACACCCAAAAGAGAGTTTCTTTATGCAGATGATTTGGCAGAAGCCTGCATCCACCTGATGAAGGTGTACAACAGCAGTGATATTGTAAATATTGGCACAGGAGAAGACCTCACCATTAAAGAACTCGCTGCATCTATTGCAGAGGCTTTGGAATATGAGGGTGATTTAATTTTCGATGTGTCAAAACCTGATGGCACACCAAGAAAACTGCTTGATGTTTCCAGAATCAAAAACACGGGTTGGCTACCTAAAACAGGCTTACCGGAAGGTATTCTTCTGGCTTACCAGGATTATCTGAAACAAATAAACGAATCTAAAATGGCTGTTCGTCATGAAGTGCTTTGTGTATCATAAACACTGAGCAGTTTATACGGATGGTTTATCCAGTATAATAAAAAAACACTTTTTTTATAGTGTGTCACTGGGGACAATTGAAAAACCCTGTGCCGGATGGCCAGGGTTTTATTTTTTTTCTGCTGATTAAAAGCCCGGCTCGTCTGCGCTGGGTCCATAACTTCCCGGAATGGGAATGTCTAAAAGCCGCAGGTAAACACCTAACTGTGCCCGGTGATGAATCGTCTGGCTTATCGAAACGCGAATGGTTTCATATTTTGTCCATTCCCCTAAAATCATTTCGCCATGACGCAAAATCCAGGGTTTATCGAAATCTTCTACCAGCGCTTGCATTAACGCTGACCTGCCTTTGTTATAACTCTCTTCCAGCAGTTTCATCAAATCACCATTATTTTCTATTTGCTTTTCCTGATAGGGAGCAGTAGCAAAGTCCAGCCCTTCGGTTGTCAAAGCCAGGCTAATCCATTCAGGAAGTTCTGCGATGTGGCTGGCCAGCGATTTCATTTTCATGCTTTTTGTATGCGGTGCCCAGTCAAATTTATCAGTAGGTACCAACGCCATAAATTTTTTCGTGGTGTTAAATTCTGATTCCAATTCCTTTAATAATGCTTTAATAATGTCCATATGCTGTTTTTTTGATTTTTCAATTGATTGCAATTCCATCAGTAATAAGTCGGCGAAGCTCATCGTTTTTTCTTTTGTTTGTACAAAGAAAATAGGGGCTACTGACAACCCTATGGCAGTGCCAAAAATTAATTTTAACAGCTATATTCTATTTTGAAATTAAAGGTGGGAAACAGAATTGCATTGATAAGGTAAGTGCTTTGTTGAAATGAAGAATCAAAAATTAACCGGTAGCAGACTCATATAATCGCTGAGGGGCATATGCTCTTTTTTGATAAAGGGTGTTCCCAGGTTTTTTAAACAAGCAATCCGCAGTAAATTAAAGTCACGGTATTCATTCCTGAAATGACACCAGGCAATTAAGTGCCAGCTGAAGGCATAAAAAATCAATCCAATGGGTTCAACAGTTCTTTTGCTTGATATCTCCTTTGCATTTTTATAGTCCAGCTCAATTAAGTTTTTCTCTGAGATGGCATGTTGAATCAGCGAAAGATACCCGTAATTGAAAGTTAAGCGCTCCGGAATCTGCAGTTTAATGTGCTGATTCATTTTTTCTAACTTTTCTTTCTGAGCCGTTTTTAAAACCGCTTTTACCTTTGTCAGTGCTGTAGAATAATGAGAGCGGATGGAGTGATCTGTAAAACCATTTACCAGGCGCTCTACCAGAAGCAGGGCATTTGCCTCATCCATATTGAAAGATACAGGTGGGAGAAAATAACCCTGAACCAGGAAATAGCCTTTGTTTTGCTCAAAACTGATGGGAATCCCTTGTTCACCCAAGGCCTTTATATCACGGTAAACAGTACGAACACTCATATCAAAACGCTGCGCAATCTGCTCTGCAGTAATGTGCCTGGTTGATTGAAGCAGGGTTAAAATTCCGAAAAGTCGATCGATACGGTTCATATGCTGAGGCGAAGTATAAAATTAAGAAATTATTCAAACCATTTCTGAATACAATTGTATTATAGTGTTCGATATGTCTTTTACGCGAAAAATTCGTTTAAATATAGCAAACAAGATATAGTTCATGGCAGCCGCAATTCAGAAGCGTTTTTTCAGGGCAGTAAAAAGTAAAGTCATCATCGGATTTTTATTCGCTTGTTTTGCTTTGCTGCTGGCCTGGGGCATCAGCAAGTTTGCCTTTACCCGGATGCTGAATAAGGTGGAAGAAATCTCTGCCCCGAACGACAGGTTAAGAATTGTAAATGATTTATCACATAAAACGGCAAGGCTTGATCAGTTGCAGCGCGATGCGGCTTTAAATAAACAGGGCAATAATAATTTTTTGCAGGAATCGAGAAGACTCAGGTCGAGCCTGGATACCCTTCGTAAACTTTATAAAGGCGATCCCTTACAGCTTAACAGAATCAAATCAATTAAGCGTTTACTCGTAGAGCGTGATAAACAGTTTATTGCCTATCTGAAAGTGCGTGAAACGCTGGTGAACACCAAGTCATTCTCTAATGAAGTAAAAAAACTTAATGATTTGGTGGCTACCCGTTCCCGTCAGACCGATAGCGCAGTTTTAACCACCGAAACCACTACATCAACCACTACTGTTGCACCCGAAGAAGAAGAGAAATCAAGAGGTTTTCTGAGTAAACTGTTTGGTAAAAAGAAAGCCGACGTGTATAAAATCATAAATGAAGAATTTAAGGTTAAACGTGATACCCTGAATGCGAAGGCTGAAGACAGTATTATGAAAAGCATGACCGGCTCCCTAAAAAATATTGAGCTGGAGCAACGTCAGAAAAGCCAGAAATTTTTAAAACGCGAAGCAGATCTGTCTAATGCAAGTAATGCCTTAACCAACCAGATTCTTCAGATTTTAAGGGAAGTAGAAAGTGAAGCCGTTGCGCAGGTAGATTTAAACGGCATCCAGGCAAAGGAAGTTGTAAATGATGGAATTACCCAGATCACCGTCATTATCGTTATTTTCTTTTTTCTTACCGTAATCCTGCTTTACCTCATCCTGACAGACATTACTAAAAGCAATAAATATCGTAAAGCATTGGAAGAAGCTAAAGACCTGGCTGAATATCATGGCAAAGCGAAACAGCGGTTTTTATCAAACATGAGCCATGAGATCAGAACGCCCTTACAGTCTATTCTGGGCTATGCAGAGCTGATCTCACAGCAGGATGCTCCGGATAAAAAGGATGTGAATGCCATTTACCAGTCTTCCATCCATCTTCTTCAAATTGTAAATGAGGTGCTGGATTATAACCGCATCATTTCGGGTGAGTTCAGCTTTAACAACCAGGTTTTCGGGATTAAAAACATGCTTGATGAGGTCATTTCGGTTATCCGCCCGCTGGCCGAAAAAAAATCGCTCCGGTTGATTACCAGCTTAGACCTTGGCGGGGTTGAATTTGTTTGTGGAGATGCTTTCAGGTTGAAGCAGATTCTTTTTAATTTGCTCGGCAATGCGGTAAAATTTACGCTTAAAGGGGAAATTATGCTGACAGTATCCTGTAAAAAACAGGCCGGCAACCTTCATTTTAATTTTACCATTAATGATACCGGGATTGGTTTCGACAAGAAAGATATTCCTAAAATTTTCAATGAATTTGAGCAGATAGAATCTCCGGAAAAATATGTGCTCAATCAAACCGGAACAGGATTGGGGCTGCCTATTGTAAAAGCATTAATTGATGCGCAGGGTGGAAGAATCCATGTGAAAAGTAAAGCCGGGGTAGGAACAACATTTAATATTTATCTAACCTATCAGGAAACAGCTGAAAAAATCCCTGATCTGCTAGATCCGGAGCATTATGCCATTATAAATCCGGGAATGGTTTGGGTGATTGATGACGACAGGTTAATCCTCGATCTTTGCGGGCTGATTTTTGAAAAAAATAACATTCCGTTTAAGCGGTTCAGTCAGGTGGCAGATATGCTGCATGCCGATGCCGATCCGGAGTTAAAATATGTTTTGGTGGATATGCGTTTACCGGAAATGACCGGGATGGAACTCTGCCATATCCTGAAGAAAAAGCTGCCTGACCATGTTAAATTTTATGCGATTACTGCTCAGGTATTGCCAGAAGAGCGGGAAATGGTTTTGAGTGAAGGTTTTGATGGGTTGATTATGAAGCCTTTCCGTGCAGTGGACCTGCTGTCTATTTTTGATAAAACAGCACTTGTGAACAAGGCCCCGGAGTTTGATTTTTCGTCTATTGAAAAAATGACTTTTGGAGATCAGGAGATGCTTGAAAAAATATTGATCAGATTTAAGCAGGATTGCATAAATGATGCATCAGCATTAAAGGTACATCTGGAAGAAGGTGATCAGGATAAAAGTCGTTTGATCGTCCACCGCCTTGCCGGAAGGACGGCTCAAATGGGTGCTAAAACCCTGGCGCAGGCATTGCGGCAACTTGAAATAAGGATTGCGGAAAATGGCTTAAATCCGGAAATTAATGCAGCAGTGTTAGATGAACTTACTCAGCTGGATGCTTTAATTGCCGTGATGGAGGAAATGGAGCCTTCCGGTGGGCAATAAAAACAAATTGATTGGTTATACATAGCCTAAAGAGCCTATTCAATTCCGTACCGTTCCATTTTTGAATAAAGTGTTTTACGGTCTATGTTGAGCATTTTTGCTGCTTTGGACTTGTTATGTTTCGCCTTGATTAAGGTTTCGGTAATTAAAATTTTTTCGTTTTGCTCGTTTACAGCCTTTAAATCGGAAGCACTGCCGGGCATGGTCTGCTGGTTAACGGAGATCATCATTTCATCGGGCAGGGCATTTACCTGGGCTACCTCACCCGGCGTAAGCAAAACCATCCTTTTGATCACATTGCTCAATTCTCTTAAATTTCCAGGCCAGTCATAATTCAACAGCAATGATTTTGCTTCTGCAGAAATACTTTTTACATTTCTGTTCAGGTCGCGATTTGAAAGCTGTACAAAGTGATTGATAAATAATTCGAGATCACTCCCCCTGTTTCGTAGCGGAGGCAGCTGAATTTTAAATTCGTTCAGGCGGTGGTATAAATCTTCCCTGAATTCACCACCGGAAATGCTGTTTAACAAATCATCGTTGGTTGCCGTGATGATCCGAACATCCACAGCAATCTGTTTCGTACTCCCTAAAGGTTGAATCACCCGCTCCTGCAAAGCACGAAGCAGTTTGATCTGTACTTCATAGCTCAGGTTCCCCACTTCATCCAAAAATAAGGTGCCGCCATTGGCCGCTTCAAACTGACCTTTTTTATCATTTAATGCGCCGGTAAAAGCACCTTTGATATGTCCGAATAATTCGCTTGCGGCTAAATCTTTTGATAGGGCACCACAATCAATGGCTACAAAAGGCTTACCGGCCCGTTTGCTTTGCTGGTGTAAGGTTCGGGCTGCGAATTCTTTTCCCGTACCACTTTCTCCCTGAATAATCACTGACATATCAGTTGGTGCAACGAGGTCGATGTGCTCATATAGCCGATCTGCGATGGCACTTTTACCTTTAATCAGATCTGCTTCAGCCACTTCGGTTTTTACATCATTTGATTCCTTTTTGGTTAAGGAATTTTTAATCACCATTAAAAGTTCATCCGGGTTTACGGGCTTGGTAATGTAATCAAAGGCACCCATCTGCATAGATTTTACGGCCGTTCTAACATCGTTAAAGCTGGTCATGATGATGATAGGCGTAGAGATCCCCAGGTTTCTGGCGTGCGTAATGACGTCAAAGCCAATGCCGTCAGGAAGGCGATAATCAATCAAAAATAAATCAAATGTTTCATTTTCAATTAATTTGAAAGAAGGTTTGATATGTGTTGCCAGTGTGATTTCATGACCTTTCTTAGTCAAAAAGCCCTCAAGCAATTGTGCAAATGTTGTATCATCTTCTAAAATCAGGATTTTCGCCATACAGCAAAAATAAGAAAAGCCAGTTAAAAACTGGCTCTCTTGTACTAGGTAGATGTAATATTTAGGGTTTATTCAACTGGTTTACCATCTTTATCGATTTTAATCGAACCAGTTTCGGCTTCTTTTTTTACATTAATGATGTAATATTCTTTCGCACCTTCTTTAACTGAAAATGCTTCAGTAGGCGTCCAACCTTTATAAGTATCAGATTTTAATGCGGTAGTAACCGGCTCCGGAAGTTCTTCCAGTTTAACTGGTGTTTTCACTGCACTATCCTGAACTGCAACAATTGCAGCATTTTTCATGGTATTTACTTCACTTGCCTGTACTGCTGAGAATCCTGCAAAAGCTAAGAACGCAGCTGATAAAATTAATTTTTTCATCTTTTTATAAATTTAAGGTGATGAAACTATATAGTTTCGTGATTTGTTTTAGTTGAGCATAGCCCGAAGGCTACGCTTATGGTTGATTATGCCTTCAGGGCATTTAGTTATTGAACTGGTTTACCGTCTTTGTCAATTTTCACAGAACCTGTTTCTGCTTCTTTTTTAACATTGATTAAGTAATATTCTTTTGTGCCTTCTTTAACTGCCCATGCTTCAGTAGCTGTCCAGCCTTTGTAGGCATCAGATTTTAATGCGGTGGTTACTGGCTCTGGAAGCTCTTCTACTTTAACCGGAGTTTTTACGGCGCTATCTTGAACTGCAACAATTGCAGGATTTTTAATTGTATTTACTTCACTTGCCTGTACTGCTGAGAACCCTGCGAACGCTAAAAATGTAGCTGATAAAATGAACTTTTTCATAGTATGTAAATTTTAATATTTAATATGTGTAACAATACTTGCTAATGTTTCATAATGATGCCAAAGCTGGTATGAGTTATTAAGTATTTGTTTATCAGTTTATTAGTGTTGTGCCAGAAATTATGAAATGGGGAATTTCTCCACAAGTTGTGGGTATTGGCCACAGATTGGTTTTGTGTTTCGTCATTGCTGGGCTGCTTTTTTAACTCAAAACTTCAAAAAATTAAAATAAATTTTATCCAAAGAATATTTTTTTCTATCATTGCAGCCCGATAAAAAGCCTCCTTAGCTCAGCTGGTAGAGCAACTGACTTGTAATCAGTAGGTCATTGGTTCGATTCCGATAGGAGGCTCTTTTTTATTTACGATTGTAGATTTACAATTTTAAATTTATTCCAAAAGCCAAAATTTTCTTCCGGCATTTACTTATTCGCTACATTACAAATCGTGAATCTAAAATCCTAAATTCGCTTTATGCTAAGATATTTTTCAGCCGATTGGATTTTTCCTGTTGCTTCGGCTCCGGTTAAAAATGGGGCGGTTGCTATACGACCTGATGGCGAAATCTTTGCAATCTTAACCGAAGAAGAGATTGCGAAGCTTGACGTGGATGTCATAAAATACAAAGGCGCCATTGTTCCGGGTTTTATTAATACCCATTGCCATTTAGAACTTTCGCACATGATGGGGCAAATCCCTGAGCATACCGGATTAGTAGAATTTGTGCACAGCATCATTAAAAGCAGGCAGGGCGATGCAGGGCAGATTAAAGCTGCAATGGAAACTGCCGACCAAAAAATGTTCGAAAACGGTATTGTAGCTGTTGGCGATATTTCAAACCAAATTTCCTCTAAAGGGATAAAAGAAAACAGTAAAATCCATTATCATACCTTTATAGAGGCACTGGGCTTTAACCCTGAAAGCGCTGCCTTCATAATGGATCATGTTAAAGGCATTAAAGAAGATTTTGAACCACTGCCGGCATCTATCGTTCCACACGCACCCTATACTGTATCGCCTGAATTATTTGAATTAATCCGGGATCAAGCTGAAAAAGGTAATGATTTTATGAGTGTCCATAATCAGGAAACGGATCATGAAAATGCTTTTTTCGAAAGTAAAACAGGAGGATTTTTAGACTTGTACAAATTTTTAGGACTGGATATCTCTTTTTTCGAGCCTACACACAAATCATCATTACAAAGCTGGCTACCTTATATTAAGGAACAAAAAATTTTATTGGTACACAATACTGTTTCAAACAAAGCTGATGTTGAATTTGCGAAAGCACATAATCAACATTTATATTGGTGCCTTTGTCCGCAGGCTAATTTATACATTGAGAATACCTTGCCCAATGTTGATTTACTGATTGACGAAAAAGTGAAAATTACCTTGGGTACTGATAGTTTGGCCAGTAACCATCAGCTGAATATTTTAGCTGAAATGAAGACTTTACAGGAACATAAAAAGATTGCTTTTGAAAAGCTTTTGCAATGGTCTACCATTAATGGTGCTGAATTTTTAGCACTTAACCAACAGTTAGGAACTATAGAAATCGGTAAAAAACCGGGATTGAACCTCATTCAGTTATCGGAAGATTTTATCATTGTGAGTGATCAGGTGGTGAAATTATTTTAATCTGAAATATAAACCCGGATGTAATTTAAAAACATACCTGCGTTTGGATTAGCTTAAAGCTTATCCGGCTAAATAAAATATTATGGAGTTAGAAAATGCCATATGTAAATGCTTTAATATCAAATATCCCATTATCCAGGCGGGTATGGTTTGGTGCAGCGGCTGGAAACTGGCTGCTGCCGTTTCGAATGCCGGAGGTTTAGGGATCATTGGTGCAGGCTCCATGTACCCGGAGGTTTTAAGAACACACATCCAAAAATGCAAATCAGCTACCGACAAACCTTTTGGGGTTAATATTCCATTGCTCTATCCGAACATTCAGGAAATTATTGATGGAGTAATAGAAGAAGGCGTAAAAATTGTTTTTACATCAGCAGGCAATCCCGCTACATGGACCAGTATTTTAAAAGAACAAGGAATTACCGTTGTTCATGTGATTGCGAATACAAAATTTGCTTTAAAAGCAGAAGAAGCCGGTGTAGATGCGATTGTTGCCGAAGGTTTTGAAGCCGGCGGACATAACGGTCGTGAAGAAACCACCACCATGTGTTTAATTCCGATGATTAAGGAAGCTGTACAGATTCCGGTTATTGCAGCCGGTGGTATTGCCAGCGGAAAATCGATGCTGGCTGCTTTTGCGCTGGGTGCTGATGCGGTACAAATTGGTTCTGCCTTTGCGGTTGCCGAAGAATCATCGGCTCATCCAGCATTTAAAAATAAAATTATTTCGGCTGTTGAAGGTGATACCCGGCTAGCCATGAAGAAGCTGGTGCCCGTGCGATTGCTCAAAAATGAATTTGCAGATGCGATAGCAAATGCGGAAGCAGCAGGTGCAGACCAAATTCAACTTCGCGAAATGTTAGGTAAGGCGAGGGCAAAACTGGGTATGTTTGAAGGTGACATGGCGCATGGTGAGCTTGAAATCGGTCAGGTTTCAGCGATGCTGAAGGAAATCAAACCGGCAAAACAGATTCTTGATGAAATCTGGCAGGAGTTTACTGAACGGAAAAAATATTTATCAAGCTTAGATTTTTTATTTTAAGGAACAGATGGACACTAAATACTTAATGGTACGAGTTTAAAAAACAAGTGTAACATCACACAAAAAAATTAACTTTGCTGTCATGACGAAACACATCGATATCAAAGTAACGGGCAAGGTGCAAGGCGTATTTTTCAGGGCGAGCACAAAGGCTGTAGCCGATCAGATGGGTATTCGCGGCTTTGTTAAGAACGAAAAGGATGGTTCTGTTTACATTGAGGCAGAAGCTGAACCGTTTATTTTAGATGCTTTTATAGACTGGTGCAAAGAAGGACCGGAGAAATCGGTTGTGGAAAATGTAGTGCTAAGTGATGGCGAACTTAAAGATTTCCGAAATTTCGAAGTAGTAAAAAAGAATTTACTCTGGTAAGGTTAAGGTTTTAAGTTGACGATCACGATTTCGCAGCTAAATTAAAATTATATATCAATATTATTAATCAGATTTTAGGTAGGTTGATGGATGATAAATTCAATCTAAAATCTAAAGTCCAAAATCTACAATCACTTGTCTGTATATAAAAAGTTTCTTGGACAAACCATGGTTTATGGAATCAGCACCATAGCTTCGCGGTTATTAAACTTTATTTTAACACCTATATTTACCAGGAGTTATGGTGCTGCAGCGCTAGGTGTTTTTACCAAGATGTACGCTTATGCTTCCATGACTAATGCGATTCTTGCATTTGGAATGGAAACCACTTTTTTCCGATATTTAAATAAGTATGAGGATAGAAAAGCCCAGGTTTACAATAATTCATTTTTAATTGTAGCTTTTATTTCGGTGCTATTTTTGATTACAGGCCTTGTTTTTACCGAGCCGATTACAAAATGGTTGCTTAACAATAACATGTCGCACTATCAGGATCAAAAAAGATATGTTCAATATTTTTTGTGGCTACTGTTTTCTGATGCCATTTGTGTGATTCCCTTCGCCAGGATCAGGGCCGATGGAAAGCCATTCCGATATAGCATTATCAAGTTTGTTAACATTTTAAGTTATGTATTGCTGAGCTTATTCTTTATTTATGGTATTCCTTTAATTATTCAACATGATTTGCCTGGGCGTGAATTTTTCCAGGGCTGGTTCCGTGATAGGTGGGTTGGATACGTTTTCATCTCAAACCTGATCGCCAGCGGAATTACTTTCTTGTTGCTTGTGCCCGAGTTTTTAAAGGTACAGTTCAAGTTTGATGCGGCCTTATTTAAAAACATGCTCTCGTACAGCTGGCCGGTACTGGTGGCCAACTTATCCTTTATCATTAACGAGAATTTAGATAAAATCCTGTTAGACCGTTACACCACCGAAGCCCAGGTAGGAATTTATGGAGCGGTTTGTAAACTGGCCATCTTCCTCAGTATTTTTAACATGGCCTTCAGGTTGGGGGCCGAGCCGTTTTTCTTTAGTTATGCAAAAAATGAAAATGCAAAAGTTACCTACGCCAAAATTCTCGAATATTTTGTCATTGCCCTTTCTATTCTTTTTGTGGCTTTAACAGCTAATATTGAGATTCTGAAATATTTTATCAGCAGAGATAAGGCCCACCTCGCTGAATATTGGGTTGGCTTGCCGGCTGTTCCGTATCTGTTAGTAGGTTATGTGTGTTTGGGTATTTACATGAACCTTTCCATTTGGTACAGGCTTTCTGATCAAACCCGTTTCGGACTATATATTTCTCTGGTTGGTGCAGTAATTACTATTGTGTTTAACATGATTCTGATCCCGAAATATAGCTACATGGGTTCTGCATGGGTATCAATGGCCACTTATGGCACTATGATGATCATCTCTTATCTCCTCGGGCAGAGATATTATCCAATTCCGTATAACCTTAAAAAAATTCTGGCTTATTTAATTATTTCCACTATTATCGTATTTTCATCGTTCTTTATTTTTGATAAAAACATTTATATCGGCAATGCCATGCTTATCGCATTTATTGGCGGAATTGCTTATTTCGAAAAAGACGATTTAAGAAAGATGTTAAAACGATAAATAAAATCATTTACACCACTAGTTTTTAAAATGACAATCAAAATCATCAATAAATCTGAATATCCACTGCCACAGTACGAAACGGCTCACGCTGCGGGGATGGATTTAAGGGCATCAATTGCGGCAGAAATTACGCTTAAACCTTTACAACGGGCGCTTATTCCCACAGGTTTGTTTATGGAACTGCCTGTAGGTTTTGAAGCACAGATCAGACCGCGCAGTGGTTTGGCCTATAAGCATGGTATCAGCATTGTAAATTCCCCTGGCACCATTGATGCTGATTATCGTGGAGAATTGAAGGTACTTCTGGTCAATTTATCAGATACAGATTTTAAAATAGCGAATGGAGATCGCATTGCACAGATGGTTGTGGCCAAGCACGAGACTGTTCAATGGCAGGCAGTTGAAGCACTTGAAGAGACGGCCAGGGGTGAAGGTGGTTACGGACACACAGGGAAAAGCTAAGTTTAGAATGTGTGAATTTTGAATTAGTGAATGATAACATCTTGAATGATTGAATGATTGAATGATTGAATGAGAGAATTTCGAGAAAGGAAATTTTTTTGCAATTTGTCTAAACATTCCATCATTCACTCCTTCTATCAATTATTTGTGATAAGATCTTGAATGATTGAATGAGAGAATTTCGAGAAAGGAAAATTTTTTGCAATTTGTTTAAACATTCCATCATTCACTCCTTCTATCAATTATTTGTGATAAGATCTTGAATGATTGAATGATTGAATGAGAGAATTTCGAGAAAGGAAAATTTTTTGCAATTTGTTTAAACATTCCATCATTCACTCCTTCTATCAATTATTTGATATATGTTAAAAAGGGTCATTTTTCTTACTTTGTTCTCCTTAACTGGCAAAGCATTCGGGCAAAGCCATGATACTGTGTCACCAGGTAGAGACAGCAATATGGTAAAACAGTTGTTCTTTGCCGGACTGCGGGAAAAAATGACCGAGAATTATACCAGTGCGCTCAGCAATTTTAATAAGGTTGTTGTGGCAGACCCGGATCATGATGCTGCTTATTATGAACTTGCCAATGCCAACCTGCGGTTAGAACGTTTATCAGAAGCAGAATTAAATATTAAGCGGGCCATTAAACTTAAACCTGACAACAAATGGTATTTGCGTTTGCTGGCGGAAGTAGATAAACGCACCAATAAAATGCCCGAACTCATTGAGGTATTCAATCAGTTGATTCGCATAGACCCGGAAAATGATGCGTATTACTTTGATAAGGCAAACGCTCAGTTTTTATCTGGTCAAACTGAAGCCGCCGGAAAAACCTACGATGAAATTCTGGCCCGATTTGGTGAATCCAATGAACTTTCAACCGCAAAAAAACGCTTACATGGAAGCGGAGGCACATCGGAAAGTGATATTGTCAAATTATTGGAAGGCAACCAGGCCGATATTAAAAACTATCTCTATGCCGCAGGTTTACTTCTTCAGAAGGGCAATGATGCCGAAGCCTTAAAAGTATTATTGAAGGCAAAACAGCTGGCTCCCGATAATTTTGAAGTGAAACTGGGTCTGGCTGATATCTACCGGAAGCAAAAAGATGATGCTCAGGCATTTGCTTCACTAAAGGTGGCTTTTGAAAGTGCAGAAATGCCACTGGATGAAAAAATTAAGATTATTGTGGCATTATTCCCAAATTTAAGGGAGCCCGTTGTTGCAGAAAATGTGACGTTATTAAGTAAAATTGTTGCTGAAAAAAATCCGGCAGATGCAAAAGTACTTGCCCTTTATGGTGATGTTTTGTATCAGCAGCAAAAACTAAAGGAAGCACTGGTACAATATCAGGCTGCGTTAAAATTAAATGATCAGGTTTATGCCGTTTGGGAGCAAATTGTAAATATCCAAACCCTGTTAGGACATTATGCAGATGCGGTAAAATTAGGGGATGAAGCGATAACCATTTATCCCAACCAGGCCAGCTTATATTATTATACGGCTTATGCCTTATTTAAAATAGGTAAGCTGGAACAGGCGCAAGATAACCTGAAAACAGCATTGCAGCTGGATGTTGACAATAAAAGTTTACAGGCACAGGTGCTTGCACTTCAGGGCGATATCTATATTAATCAGAATGATTTTACCCTGGCCAAAGCTGCCTTTGAAAAAGCCATTGCAATGGAACCCGATAACTATTTTATCATGAATAATTATGCTTACTACCTTGCATTGAAAAATGATGATCTGGTCAAAGCTGCTCAATATTCAGAAACAGCTGCCAAGGCCATGCCGGATAATTCATCTATTACCGATACCTACGCCTATATCTTGTTTAAGCAACATAAATATGACCTGGCCAAGATCTGGATCGAAAAAGCATTGCAAAACAATACAAATAAGAATGGTGTTTATTTAGAGCATTACGGTGATATCCTCTTTATGAAAGGTGAGAAAGAAGCAGCATTGCTCCAATGGAAAAAAGCAAAAGATGCCGGAAACATTTCAGAAGTATTAAACAGAAAAATTAATGAAAAAAAGTATTTTAAATAGCTTGCTGATTGCAGGTACAGTTGTTTCTATTTCGGCCTGCAAACCTAAAAAGGCAATTGTGGTTGCACCGCCTGTAACAACTGAAGTTAAAACAGATAATACAAAAGCTGAAGCCCTGGCTTTATTAAACAGTAAGCAGCTTAAATTTAATACCCTTGCATTGAAGGCAAAAGCCACACTGGACATTGCCGGTAATGCAAATGATGTGACCATGAATTTCAGGATGAAGGATCAGGAAGTGATCTGGGTCAGTATTACCGCGCTGGGTGGTGCGTACGAACCGGCAAGGGCATTAATCACACCGGATAGCATCAAAATTATGAACCGGCAAAAGGGCGAATACCTGAGCAAGCCTTTCAGTTATATCTATAATTTTACCAATAAGCAAATCACTTTTAATACACTCCAGGCCATCTTAACCGGAAATGCAATGGGCGATTTTTTAACTACTGCATCTAACCTGAAACAGGAAAATGGTGTTTGGGTGGTATCAGGCAGTAAAGAGGGTTTAGATTACAGGCTCTTATTTAACACCCTTTTAAAAGTAGATGAAACCAATTTAAATGATGAAAAATCCGGTCAGGCTTTAAAGGTAAATTATACAGATTACCAAAAATTAAATGAGTCGCTATTTCCAAGTGCACTGAAAATCAATACCCTTTCGGGAACCAAGAAGGTTAATATTAACCTGCAGTTTGTAAAGATTGACGGGAATATTCCGGTTGAATTTCCTTTCAAAGTTCCAGGTGGATATAAGTTAGTCAGGTAATATTTCCTGAATCCCGGTTATAGGTTTAAAGCAGTCATCAGGTCATCAGGTTGAATTTTTTCGTCTGTTATCTGATGACTGCTTTTGTATTGGTGAAAAATTTTCTGATGAAGATGAGGTGAAGATTATTTGTAATGCCTTTAGTATCTAAATTTTAATGTCTTTTACTATAAAATTTTTATACTTTTGGCTTAATGAAGCTACAGAAAATCATATTTATCCTGTTTTTGAGTGTTTTTGCTTATTCTGCCAGTGCACAAACCGAAAGCCAGTTAAGAAGGAAAAAAGAAGCTATACAGCGTGAAATTGAACAGCTACAAAAAAATTTAACTAAAACGGCCAATGGGAAGAAATTAACCCTGCAGCAGATTAATGCCATTAATGCGCAAATCCGTCTCCGTCAGGATAAAATCGGAACCATTAATTCTGAAATAAAAAACCTGGATAACCAAATCTCTCAGAATACAAATACCGTACATACATTACAAGGTCAGTTAGGTGATCTTAAAAAAGAATATGCCGGCATGATCCGTTTTGCACAACGCAACAGAAATGCCTATGAGAAAATGATGTTTATTTTTGCTGCGAGAGATTTTAATCAGGCCTACAAAAGGATCAAGTATTTGCAGCAGTTTAGTCAATACCGTAAAAAGCAGGCGGGATATATTGAAAATACGCAGCAGGATTTAACGGGAAAAATCAGGGTACTGGATAAAACCCTGAAAGAGAAAAGCAATTTGCTGAAGGAACAGGAAAAGGAGCAGGACCGTTTAGGGCAGGATAAGAAACAGCAGGCGGCAGCATTGAATAACCTCACCAAGCAAGAGCGGCAATTTAAGCAGGACATTAATGCCAAGAAAAAGGAACAGGCACAGATTAACCGGGCAATTGCAGCTGCCATCCAAAGGGCAATTGAAGAGGCCAGACGAAAAGCAGCTGAAGAGGCCCGTATAGCCGCAGCTAAAAGATTGGCAGAAGAACGTGCTGCGGCAGCAAAGGCAAAAGCAGAAAATAAACCTGCTCCGGCCACTACCACCGCACCAGCAACAAGAGAGAAAAGTACTTCCGAATTGTTAACCGCTACCCCTGAAGCAGCAAGGCTTTCAGCAGGTTTTGAAAATAACAGGGGAAGATTACCATGGCCGGTAGCTACCGGAACCATTACAGAAAGGTTTGGATTACATAAGGTAGATCAGGCATCTTATACCAACGATGGTGTAGATATTACTACCGCCGATGGTGCCGCAGTAAGAGCCGTATTCGCCGGGAAAGTCGTGATGGTGCAGAATATTATGGGTAGAACAGCAGTGGTTATTAATCACGGTGAGTATTTTACGGTTTACCAGAATTTAAGAGGGGTGAGCGTAAGTGTTGGTAACTCTGTAGATACCAAGCAAACCATTGGTACTGTTGCCAATACAGGTGATGATGCCATTTTGAAATTCCAGATCAGAAGAGGTCAGGGTGCTTTAAACCCGGAAGCCTGGATTAGTAAATAAGCAGGAATAGAGTTGTAAAATGTTTATATTTGTATAAAATAGATTAGTGATGTATCAAGGAACGTTATTAGAATTTTTAAATATGGGTGGATCGGAGATCGTACTCATTTTAGTCGTTGTCCTTTTATTATTCGGTGGTAAGAAACTGCCTGAACTGGCAAGAGGATTAGGGAAAGGGATCAGGGAATTTAAGGATGCCTCAGACGGTGTAAAACGCGAAATTCACCGCAATATTAATGCGATGGATCTGGATAAAGAAGAAGCGGAAGAAAAAGTGGCCAATAACAACAGTCAGCCTCAACATTCAACTGAAGAAACCGCTCCGGTAGATGAAAAGACAGCTCCGGCGGCAAATCATCCCTCCAGCACACCTATCGATCACAATATTGTAACGGACAGTCAAAAAGTTTAAATAAAAAAGTTATGTTAAATACAACAATAGCAGCAATGCTTGGAACACCGGAAATTATCATTATTGCTGTAGTGGTACTTTTATTATTTGGCGGGAAAAAAATTCCTGAACTCATGAGAGGTTTAGGTAAAGGAGTTAAAGAATTTAAAGATGGTAAGGATGGTGTTGATGGGGAACAGGCTGATCCATCAAACCGCGATAAAACCGTTTAATTGCTATAATTTTAAGTTTTGAAGAAATACAGCGCACTTAAAGAGATACAGGCACTCATTTCGCAAAAGCAATTTACTTTACCCGATTTATTGGCTTATTATTTTAAGCAAATTTCAGATAATCAACACCTCAATGCATTTAACGAGGTGTTTTTTTATTCGGCAGAAGTTCAGGCGAAAGCAGTACAGGAGAAAATGATGCAGGGAACCGCTGGTAAACTGGCGGGCATGGTTATTGGTATTAAAGATAATATCTGCTATAAAGATCATGTGGTAACCGCATCATCCAAAATGCTCGATGGCTTCGTATCACCTTATTCAGCTACTGTTGTTAAACGTTTATTGCAGGAAGATGCCGTGATTATAGGTCGCCTGAATTGTGATGAATTTGCAATGGGTGGCTCAAATGAAACTTCATACTTCGGACCTGCTAAAAATGCTGCAAATCCTGAGCTGGTTCCCGGCGGGTCATCCGGTGGGTCTGCAGTAGCGGTTCAGGCAGATATGTGTCTAGCTGCACTCGGTACAGATACCGGCGGATCTGTAAGGCAGCCTGCAGCTTTTTGTGGCCAGATTGGTCTAAAACCAACCTATGGCAGGGTTTCCAGATATGGCGTAATTGCTTATGCCTCTTCTTTTGATCAGGTAGGCCCTATCACTTCTTCAGTAGAAGATGCGGCCCTTCTTTTACAGGTATTAGCCGGAGCAGATGAAAATGATTCAACCGTTTCTGATCTAGCTGTTCCTGATTATCCGGCTCAGTTAAATAAACAAAAAAAACAAAAGATAGCCGTACTCAGAGAAACAATTGAGAGCAAGGCCCTCGATCCGGAAATTAAGTCAGCCATCTTATCATCAATAGAAAAATTAAAGGAAGATGGGCATCAGGTAGATGAGGTTTCTTTTGATTTGCTGGATTATCTTGTTCCGGCATATTATATTTTAACTACTGCTGAAGCCTCTTCCAACCTATCCAGGTATGATGGTGTGCATTACGGACACCGGAATACGGAAGCAAAATCATTAACTGAACTCTATAAACTTTCCCGTTCGGAGGGTTTTGGTGAAGAAGTAAAAAAACGCATTTTGCTGGGTACTTTCGTGTTAAGTGCAGGTTATTATGATGCCTATTATCAGAAAGCACAGCAGGTACGTCGTTTGATCAGAGAAAAGGTAGACCGTTTATTCGAAGAGTATGACCTGCTCTTATCGCCCGTGGCGCCAACAGCAGCATTTCCATTAGGTGATCACATGCAGGATGCGCTGGTGATGTATATGGCTGATATTTTTACAGTATTGCCCTCATTGAGCGGAAATCCGGCCATTGCGCTTCCATTAGGCAATAACGAGGCTGGTTTACCGTTAAGTATTCAATTTACAGCCAAACATTTTGAGGAAGATAAGCTTCTTGCTTTTTCTCAGGCATTTTTAAAATAAGCATATTTTAATGAATATGCACAGCGTTCACTTGTGTTTTTCCGGCTACACCGGATGAGCATTCTTTTAAAAGATTTCGGAAGGATAACCGAAAAACAGCGCTGAATAAACCGAATTGCCCATGATTAAAAAACTACTTCTTACCAGTGTATGTGCCCTCATCGGATGTATTTCTTATTCCTTTGCGCAGCAGAAAGTCAAAATTGATAGTCTACCTAAATTTCAGGAAAATATTTTCATCAATACCGATACGATATCTGTACCGCTGATTTATGAAAATCCCTTATTAATGGGGCAAAACTATATTTATAAACTCCGGCTTGATTCTATCGTTAAAACCGTTCCCCTTCCTTATAACGAATACGTTCAGCAATACATCGATATTTATGCCAAGCGAAAAGATTTGTTTGGCAAAATGATGGGCTTATCAAATTATTACTTTCCCATTTTTGATAAAGCCCTGAAGGATTTTAACATTCCGCAGGAAATTAAATATTTAACTATTGTAGAGTCGCAAATGAATCCGCATGCCATTTCGAGGGTAGGTGCTACCGGGATCTGGCAGTTTATGTTTGGAACAGGGAAAGCTTACGGATTAAAGATGGACAACTTCGTAGATGAGCGGAAAGATCCTATTCAGGCCAGTTATGCAGCTGCCCAATATTTCAGGGATGCTTACGAAGAGCTGGGCGACTGGCTTTTGGCTATCGCTGCTTATAATTGTGGCAAAGGTGCTGTTACGCGTGCAATGGCCAAAGCCGAATCACGTGATTTTTGGGAAATCAGGCAGTTTCTACCTAAAGAAACCAGAAATTATGTGCCTGCTTTTATTGCTGCGGTTTATGTGATGAACTATTCAGGCAAACACCAGATTACACCACAAACCTGCAGTCTATTTTTAAAAACCGATACTGTTCAAACCAACCATTTTGTTTCTTTAGCCGAACTGGCAAAAGCCTTGAATGTTGATGAGACGGCACTTTTTGCCTTAAACCCATCTTATAAGAAAAAAATTGTAAATGGTACTGATGAAGAACCAAAGCGGATTATCATCCCTAAACTGAGGGATATTGACTACGCCGGTGTTTATGATGCATTGTATAATGCTGATCTCGATGTAAATATGCGTGTCGTTCAGGCCAGTACTGACGATGTAAGGGACTTAAGAAAATCAAGAATCCGCCAGGCTGTAACCCATCATGCCGCTATTATTCATCAGGTAAGTGCCGGACAATCACTAACCACAGTGGCCAATAAATATGGCGTTGAAGTGCAGGATTTAAGGGTTTGGAACGGCTTAAAAAGTAAAACCATTGTACCCGGGCAACGGCTTAAAATATTTGCCAAAAATGTCAATCGCCTGAAAGCACCTGTTTCCTTTTTAAGTTATACCGTTAAACCCGGCGATACCCTTTCAGAAATTGCTGAAAAATTTAACGGGGCTACCGTTCAAAGTATTAAAAGAGATAACAGGCTTTCAAAGGCAGGTTTGCATGCAGGGATGATTTTAAGGATCAGCAAGGGCTAGGTCGTTATTTTGCTATTGGCTTAAATATCAATTAGAAAATTATACCCCTGAAGGTTTTTAAAACCCTCAGGGGTTTTTAATTCTTTTAAAGAATCGTACCTTTGCCCGTCACTAATAAGTTACTTAATGAGTAATATCAATAGAAAGCAAGATGCGCTCGATTACCACTCGCAAGGGCGGCCCGGAAAAATACAGGTAGTACCTACAAAACCAACAACTTCACAACGTGATTTAACCATGGCTTACTCACCAGGAGTAGCAGAGCCTTGTTTAAAAATAGCAGACAATACTGATGATGTTTACAAGTATACCGCAAAAGGTAATCTTGTTGCCGTGATCAGTAATGGTACGGCGGTTTTAGGCCTGGGGAATATTGGTCCGGAAGCCAGTAAACCTGTAATGGAAGGTAAAGGTTTATTGTTTAAGATCTTTGCTGATATCGATGTATTTGATTTAGAGCTGGATACTAAAAATATAGATGATTTCGTAAAAATTGTGAAGGCCCTGGAGCCGACCTTTGGTGGCGTGAACCTGGAGGATATTAAAGCCCCGGAATGTTTTGAAATAGAAACCCGCTTAAAGCAGGAAATGAATATCCCGGTAATGCATGATGACCAGCATGGTACAGCCATTATTTCAGGCGCAGCGCTGTTAAATGCCTGTGAAATTCAGAAAAAGAAGATTGATAAAATTAAGGTTGTGGTAAGTGGGGCAGGTGCTGCTGCGGTTTCCTGTTCCAAGATGTATCTTTCTTTAGGTGTAAAAAAAGAAAATCTGGTGATGTTCGACATCAATGGATTGATTAATACGGAGCGGACTGATCTTGATGAGATGCGGATGTATTTCGCAACCAGCAGAAAAGATATTGGTACAATTGGCGAGGCCATGAAAGGTGCAGATGTTTTTATCGGCCTTTCGGCAGGAAACGTTATCCAGCCGGAGATGCTGATGGGCATGGCTAAAAACCCGATTGTTTTTGCCATGGCCAATCCTAATCCTGAAATTGCCTATGAACTGGCCATCAAAACCCGTAAGGATTTAATTATGGCCACTGGTCGTTCTGATTATCCAAACCAGGTAAATAATGTATTGGGTTTCCCTTACATTTTTCGTGGTGCTTTGGATGTTCGTGCCACAACCATTAATGAAGCCATGAAAATTGCTGCGGTAAAGGCCATTGCAGAACTGGCTAAGCGCTCTGTACCAGAAGCCGTAAACCTGGCATATAATGCCCGTAACCTGAAGTTCGGTAGGGATTATATTATTCCAAAACCAGTTGATTTCAGGCTGATTACGGAAGTTTCAATTGCAGTAGCGAAAGCCGCCATTGAAAGTGGCGTGGCACGTAAGGTGATTACCGATTGGGATGCCTATTCAGAAGAATTGAGAAAACGTTTAGGTTTGGATGATGCCATTATGCGTTCCATTACCACCAAAGCTAAATCTGATCCTAAACGGGTGGTATTTGCTGAGGCAGACAATTATAAAATTTTAAAAGCAGCTCAGATTGTTAAGGATGAGAATATTGCAATTCCGATTCTTTTAGGTAACCGAGAAAAGATTCAGGCTATTATTGATGAGCACGCACTGGAACTGCATGGCGTAGAGATTATTGATCAGATGCAGAATCCGGCAAAAACCAAACAATACGCAGCAGCACTTTACAAAAAAAGACAACGTAAAGGTGTATCTATCAACGATGCAACAAAATTGTTAAGAGATCGCAATTATTACGGGGCATCAATGGTTGAATTTGGGGAAGCCGATGCGATGATTTCCGGATTAACCAAAAATTATGGTGATACCATTAAACCCGCATTACAGGTTATTGGTGTAGAGCCAGGCGTTAAGCGTGTGGCTGGGATGTACATGATGATGACCAAAAAAGGTCCGGTTTTCTTTGGTGATACAACGGTAAACGTTGATCCTACTGCCGAACAGTTAGTGGATATTACTTTGCTTTTGGATAAATCTGTTAAACAATTTAATATCAAGCCGCGTATCGCATTATTATCCTATTCAAACTTTGGTTCAAATGATGGAGTAACACCAAATAAGGTAAGGGAAACAGTGAGAATCCTTCACAAAAACCATCCTGAAGTTATTGTGGATGGAGAGATGCAGGGTAACTTCGCTATAAATAATGAACTTTTAAAAGATAATTTTCCATTTAGTACGCTGGCCGATGAACCTGCCAATACTTTGGTTTTCCCTAACCTGGAATCCGGTAATATTGCCTATAAGTTATTACAGGAACTGGGGGGGGCAGAAGCGGTAGGTCCCATTTTGCTGGGTTTAAATAAACCTGTTCATATTGTTCAGTTAGGAAGTTCGGTGAGAGAGATCGTAAATATGGTTACTATTGCAGTGGTAGATGTTCAGGCAAAAGAAGAAATTGCCGAAACTTCAAAACGAAAAGGTATATTTACAAAAACAACAAAGAAATAATACGCCATGTACGCCTATATTGATGGTAAATTAACATACAAAAATCCAGCATTTGTTGTGGTTGAAGCCGGAGGTGTAGGCTATCATATAAACATCTCATTAAATACTTACAGTGCGCTTGGCGATGCAGAACGGTGTAAATTATATACCTGGTTATATGTAAAGGAAGATGCACACACTTTATACGGCTTCGCTGATGAAGGCGAACGCCGTTTATTTTTACATCTCATTTCTGTATCTGGAATAGGACCCAATACAGGAAGAATGATTTTATCTTCCATTACCCCTGTTGAAATTCAAACTGCCATTGTCAAGGCAGATTTGCCGCTCATTCAAAGAATAAAAGGCCTGGGTGCAAAAACCGCACAACGTCTGGTTTTAGAGTTGCAGGATAAACTAAAAAAAGAAGGCGCAGATTCATTAATTTCTATGCCTCAGCACAATACAATTAAAGATGAAGCGTTATCAGCTTTGGTAATGCTCGGATTTGCCAAACAAATAGCCGAAAAAACTATCGACCAAATATTAAAACTCACAGAAGAAACACTTTCTGTAGAACAACTAATTAAACACGCTTTAAAAAAACTCTAGATCCTAACGCCTTTGAAGAGAATCTCTACACTTCTTTTTCTCATCTCCTTTTTCTTGCTCGCTCCCAAAAACGTAATCTCACAAGTTGTTCAGCGCAAGGCTGATACTGCTTTGTCGAAAAATAACTTCAGTTTAAAAGAAAAGCAACGCATCGGGATCAGATCGTCGCAAAGTCCTTTTGCTCCACTGCCTAATAACCTGAAACAGGTTGTGGAATATGATGCAAAAAATAAAAGATACATTGTAAAGCAACTGGTTGGAGACAAGTATGTTACGCAAACTCAATATTTAACACTTGATGAATATAGCCGCCTAATTAACAGTGAAGTAAAACGTGGTAACTGGCGGAGTATTTCCAATGCAGAGGTAGACGATTTTAGAAATACAGGTATTATTCCTAAAATTCAGGTAAACAGCAAGGCCTTCGAGAAACTTTTTGGCGGAACAACCATTGATATTCAGCCCAGGGGAGAGGCCGAGCTTACTTTTTTAGGCCGCAGAAATAAAAATGAAAACCCTTTGTTCAATGAACGACAAAGGGTGCAGACCAATTTTGATTTCAATCAGCGGATTCAAATGGACCTGATTGGTAATATTGGTACGAAACTGAAAATCAAAAGCAATTACAACACCGAAGCACAGTTTGATTTTGAAAACCAGATTAAGCTGGATTATACTGGTGGAGCTGACGATATTATTAAAAAAATTGAAGCAGGTAACGTGAGTTTGCCTCTGAATACCAGTTTAATCACCGGAACACAAGCCTTATTTGGTGTGAAAACTCAACTGCAATTTGGGAAACTAAATGTGACCAGTGTCTATACGCAGCAAAAATCAGAGTCGAGAGAACTTCGTATCACCAATGGAGCACAGCAAAACGAATTCTCTGTTTCTGCAGATGGTTATGAAGCCAATAAACACTACTTTTTGGCCCAGTATTTTCGTAACAACTACAATAAGCATTTGGCTAATGCCCCGATCATTACCTCGCCTATTCAGATTACCAAAATTGAAGTCTGGATTACCAATAAAGCCGGAAGCACCACCGATTCAAGAGATGTATTGGGTTTTTTGAATCTGGGTGAAAACCAGCCTTTTAATCCGGGTGCAATAGCGGGAGGCGGTTCCGCACTTCCGGCAGGTTCAACAGCAACGGGATTTCCGCAGCAATCTAATAATTTATTGGCGAGTTTACCTGCTGATGCCAGACTCACCAATTCAAATGCCGTTATTTCATTTTTTCAGGGTAATGGCGGTACAGATCAGTATGCCAAACTTACCTATGCCAGAAAATTAACGGAACGTGAATTTACTTTCCAGCCACAGTTGGGCTATATTTCCTTAAATAATCCGCTCAATGCGGATGAGGTTTTAGCCGTTGCCTATCGCTATACCTATAATGGAGTAGAATACCAGGTAGGTGAGTTTTCTACCGACATCACTTTTGATGCTGCTAATCCTAAAGTGCTTTATGCAAAGCTGCTAAAAAATGAAACCACCAAAATCAATCTGCCCACCTGGGACCTGATGATGAAAAATATTTATTCCATTGGTGGGTATCAGATCAGTCCGATCAATTTTAAACTTGATATTTTTAGAATAGACAATGAAACAGGGGTTGAAAAACCCATCATGACAGAAGGGCAAAATACTGCAAACAGACAATGGATTTCGTTAACAGAATTTGACCGCCTGAACCAGCAAAATGAAAAGAAGCCTGACGGAATTTTTGATTTTGTAGCTTCAAACAATGCCTTTGGATCTTACTTCTCAAATAACGCTGCAAACAACAGCACTTTTGGGTCCAATTTATCTTTGAATGGCCTGAATGCGTTAATCAACAATACCAATTCAGGATATATTACCATCGACCCTGCTAACGGAAGGATTATCTTTCCCATTATTGAGCCTTTTGGTCAGGATCTGGCCAGTAAATTTCTTCCAAGTGAGCAGGCTTTAATTGATAAATATACTTTTACGGCACTCTATGATTCAACGCAGTTGATTGCCCGACAATTGTTCCAGAATAAAAACAGGTATGTAATTAAAGGACATTATCAATCAGAAGTGTCTTCTGAATTTAGTCTGAATGCCATTAACGTTCCGGAGGGTTCGGTAAAGGTTTTTGCCGGAACAATGCCTCTGCAGGAAGGGGTAGATTTTACCGTAGATTATCAGGGTGGAAGGGTAAGCATCATCAATCAGGCATTGTTAATTTCCGGTCAGCCCATCAGGATCACGACAGAAAATAATGAGCTTTTTGGCTTGCAGCAACGGTCGTTATTTGGAACACGATTAGATTACCGGCTCAATAATAAGCTAAATCTGGGCGGTACATTTATGAACCTTACAGAGAAGCCGCTGACTCAAAAAGTAAATTTAGGTGAAGAACCCATATCCAATACCATTTGGGGTGCTGATGTGAATTACAGCTCCTCATCCAGGTTTTTAACCAAACTGGTTGATAAACTTCCGTTTATTTCTACCAAGGCACCATCAAGTGTAAATTTTTATGGAGAGTTTGCACAACTGGTTCCGGGGCATCCGAGGGCATTAAATTTTGCGGGCAGTAAAAATGGAGTCAGTTACCTGGATGATTTTGAGGCGTCGAGGTCAGTAATTGATTTAAAGAGTGCCATTTCCTGGCAATTATCGGGAACACCACAGGATTTTGCAGAATCGCAATTGATCAATGACCTTACTTATGGTTACAACCGTGCACGGATCGCCTACTATAATATTGATCCGACGTTTTATAATTCAAACGCCACCACTACGCCTGCCAACATCAGAAACAACAGGAACGAACTTTCCAACCATTATGTCAGGCAGGTGATTGAGCAGGAAGTTTTTCCGTTTAAAGAAACGGCAACGGGGCAGGCCTTAAATATTACTACCCTGGATGTAGCTTTTTATCCTACCATTCGCGGGCCATACAATTATGCCCCCACAGGTTTTTCTACTGATGGAAAATTAACAAACCCGCGGCAACGTTGGGGTGGCTTTCAGCGTAAAATTGAAACCAATGATTTTGAAGCGCTTAATGTTGGGTTTATTGAATTTTGGGTGATGGATCCCTTTATCTACAATAGAAATTCTCAGGGCGGTGATATTTATTTTAACTTAGGAAATATCTCTGAAGATATTTTGAAGGATGGCCGAAAATCGCTGGAAAATGGATTACCCGCTACGGATGATCCTACCAAATATGATGAAACAGCCTGGGGGCGTGTTCCGAAACTACAACCAGTTGTTCAGGCTTTTGATAATGATCCTGACGCGAGAAGGGCACAGGATGTTGGTTTGGATGGTATATCTGATGCCAATGAAAGGGCGAAGTTCTCTGCGGCCATTAACCAGATCAAATCACAGCTAAATGCTACTGCAGCAGCAGAAATTGATCAGGATCCTTCGTCCGATAATTACTCTTATTTCAGGGGTCCGGCTTTAGATCAGATCAATGCCGGCATTTTAAAGCGGTATGAAAAATATAATGGTCCGGAGGGAAATTCCAAAACTTCCCAGCAATCGCAGGCGGAACTGGGAATAGAAAATTCAGCATCTACCTCCCTTCCTGACGGGGAAGATATTAACCGCGATAATAACATGACGCAAAGCGATGAATATTATCAATATAAAGTAAGTATGCGGCCAGGGATGGATGTGGGCCAAACGCAATTTATTACGGATAAAGTCACATCGCAGGTAAGATTGGCGAATGGCAATACACAGGCCGTTACCTGGTATCAGTTTAGGATCCCCATTACACAATACGAAAAAAAAGTTGGGAACATCCAGGATTTTAAATCCATCCGTTTCTTCAGGATGTTTATGACCAACTTTGCCGATACAGCCATTATGCGTTTTGCAAAGCTGCAGCTCATCAGGGGCGAATGGCGGGAATTTAATGCTAAAAACACGGCCGATCAGGTTATTGTTGAACCCAGCCTGCCAGCTTTAACACCTGATAATTCTGTAATTGAAGTATCAACCGTAAATATTGAAGAAAACGGGAAAAGAAGTCCGATCCCTTATGTTACCCCTCCCGGTATTCTTCGTGAACGTGATTTCAGTAATTATCGTGGAGATACCCGTTTAAATGAACAGTCACTGTCCGTAACGGTTAAAAACCTGCGTGATGGTTATGGCAGGGCAGCATTTAAAACGGCTTATAGCGATTTCCGTTCATACAAACATCTGGAAATGTATGTACACGCTGAGGCCATTAATAATCAAACCCTGAGCGACCGTGACCTCAGTGCGTTTTTAAGAATCGGAACGGATAACCAGGATAACTACTATGAATATTTAATGCCTTTAAAAATTACCACGCCTGGTACCAGCGATCCGAATGCCATTTGGCCTGAAGCAAACCGGATGGATATTGATTTAATCTTGTTTCAAAATGCTAAACTTGCCCGTAATGTGGCCAAACAGGCCAATGGACAGCCATGGCCAATAAATGTTCCCTTTACTTATACAGATGGCGACCGTACCATCATTGTAAAGGGACAGCCGGATATGAGTAAGGTAAGGGTGTACATGTTGGGGGTGAAAAACCCTTTAAAAAATAACACGACAGCAGGAGGTGATGATGGCCTGGATAAAAATGTGCTGGTTTGGTTTAATGAACTTCGCTTAACAGAATTTGACGAAAGAGGAGGCTGGGCTGCTACAGCCAGGTTAAATTTAAAGCTGGCAGATTTTGCCGATGTGAACATCTCAGGCAGTAAATCAACTATAGGTTTTGGATCTATTGATTCGAAGGTAAGTGAGCGTAACCGGGCAGATAATGTTTTGTTGGATGTTTCATCTGCTGTAGAGCTTGGTAAATTCTTACCGCAAAAATCAGGTGTAAAAATTCCAATGTTTGTGAATTATTCAAAACAGGTTTCTACACCACAATATAATCCACGCACGCCGGACATTGAATTAAAAAATGCCCTTGATCAATCAACTAAAGAACAAAAAGATTCTATTTTAAATTTTGCACAGGATTATACGGTTAGAAGGGGTATCAACTTTACCAATGTACGTAAAGAGCGAACAAACAACAGTAAACCGGCCCGGCTTTGGGATATTGAAAACTTTGCAGCCAGCTATGCATATACACAGTATAACCATCGTGATTTTATTAACCAGAGCAGCATTCAGAATACGTACAGGGCTTCACTGCAATATAGCTATGCGAAAGAGGCTAGAACATATGCACCGTTCGAAAAGATCATTAAGTCGAATATGCTGGGCTTGCTGAAGGATTTTAACTTTAGTATTTTTCCAAGCGCCATTAATTTTAGAATTGACGTAGACCGCCTGTATTCTGAAAATACGTTGAGAAATAATGATCCGGCCAATTCAATTCCAATTTATCAGAATGGTTTTGGAACCACTTTTAATAAAAACTTCAGAATGAGCCGGATTTATGGAATCGCCTGGAATTTAACCCGCTCACTTCAGTTAGATTTTAATGCCACAAACTATTCCATTATTGATGAACCAGATGGCCGGATTGATGGCATGAAACGGGATACGGTTTGGCAAAACCTGAAACGCCTCGGACGTACAACCGATTATAACCATAACCTGAATGTGACCTATACCTTACCCATTGACAAAGTTCCTGGTTTAAACTGGGTAACGGTAAAAACAAGATATGGCACAAACTTTAACTGGCAAACCGAACCTTTGTCTACCCTGCTGGATCCAAATATAAATTTAGGCAATACGGTTCAGAACAGCAGAAATATTCAGGTTAACCCCGCGTTGAACCTGACTACCTTATATAACAAATTTGGTTTTATCAGAAATGCCGGTAATAGCGAAGAAACCGGCAATAAATTAAAGAATTTCTTTATCAACTTATTAACCAGCGTAAAAAATGTCAATGCCAATTATGTGCAGACAAAAGGAATCTTTTTACCAGGTTATTTACCAACGACTAAATATTTTGGTATAGATAATGTGACCGGAGCACCGGGTTTAGGTTTCGCATTTGGCAGTCAGAGAGACATCAGGGATATGGCACTTAACAACGGATGGTTAACAACCGATACGCTGCAGACACAGTTATACGTTAATACACTTCGCGAAGACTTACAATTTACCGGGCAAATTGAGCCGATCAGAGATTTGAGGATTACCATCAGGGCAAATAAATCGCAAACCAGGAACTTCTCCTCTAACTATAGGTATGTGGCCAGTGTATCTTCATTTGAGAATTTAAGTGCCATCACTACCGGTGATTATAGTATATCCTACATTGCTTTAGGTACCGCATTTAAAGAAAAAAACTCAAACGTTATTTCCACGCTGTTTAACCAGTTTATGTCTAACCGGATTCTGATTTCAAGAAGGTTAGGCGCACAGAATCCCAACTCTTCTGGTCAGACTGGTGGTTATGCAGATGGTTATGGTAAAGAAAGTCAGGATGTGATGATCTCCGCGTTTCTGGCGGCTTATTCTGGAAAAGATCCAGGTAAAATGAGCATGAATTCTTTTCCGCGGATTCCACTTCCAAACTGGACGCTAACATACAATGGATTAACAAAAATTGCTTTCATTGCTGATCGTTTCACATCCATTGATCTCCGACACGGTTATCGCTCAGCATACAACATTAATGGTTATAATTCATTGTTAAGGTACAGGGAAAGTAACGGGTTCTCGGTTAACCGGGATGTAAATAACAATTTTTTACCTGAATTCCAGTTCGCGCAGGTAACCGTATCAGAATATTTTTCTCCATTAATTGGTGTAGATACCCGGTTTAAAAATAACCTGAGTGCCACTTTTGAATTAAACCGGTCACGACTGTTGGGCTTAAGTCTGGCCAATAGCCAGCTTGCGCAGTTATCAGAAAACAATGTGGTTTTAGGCATGGGCTACAGAACAAATAAATTCAGGTTTCCTTTTGGCTGGTTTAAAAGTTTAAAAATGGATAATAATATGGATTTTAAACTGGATGTAGCCATTCGTGATAATAAAACAGTAATTTACAGGGCTGATGTGGAAGAAGCTGAAATTTCCTCAGGTGCTAAAAACATTACTTTAAGACCAAGTGTTGATTATGTGTTGAATCAGAAATTTAATGTGAAGCTGTTTTATGATTCAAACATTACCAAACCATATACCTCGCAAACGTTTAATACTTCTTTCAGTAATTTTGGTTTTAGTTTGAGGTTTACATTAAATTAAATTCATCGGGAGAATCTTAATTATCGCTTCAACATTCCAACATAATATTTAACTTTGCCAAATAAATTAAAAATACATGAATTTTCCATCAGAATTAAAATACACTAAAGACCACGAGTGGGTTAAGGTTGAAGGTAACGAAGCTTACATCGGTATTACAGATTTCGCGCAACGTGAATTGGGTGATATCGTTTATGTTGACATTAACTCAGTAGGCGACGAAGTGGCAAAAGAAGAAGTTTTTGGTACAGTTGAAGCTGTAAAAACAGTTTCTGATTTATTTATGCCCGTAACAGGTACTGTATTGGAAATCAATTCAGAATTGAATGATAACCCGGAACTGGTAAATTCTGATCCTTATGGAAAAGGCTGGATGGTGAAAGTATCATTATCTGAAGTTGCTGAAATTGAAGATTTATTAACTGCAGAAGCCTACCAGGCATTGGTTGGCGCTTAATTTATACTATTTTGTACAAAGCACTGAAGCAGCAAAAATGGGCCATATTCTGGACACTGATCGTTTTGGTGCTTTGTAATATCAGGTTGCCGCATACGGAGGGTGATGGATTCTTTTTCGAAGGTTTCGATAAGATGACGCATCTTGGTTTTTTCTTTGTCCTGACAGTTTTCCTTTTTTATGGAAAGATAAAATATCAGCACAGTTACGGCTTCAGAACGTTAACCATTTTTAAAATCCTGCTTATTAACTTCATTATTGGTGGAAGTATTGAGTTATTACAATGGAAGGTTTTCACTTACCGCTCTGCAGAATGGTGGGATCTGGGCTGTGATATGTTAGGTGCCTGTATGGCCGTTTTTAGTTATATATTGCTTCATAAACTGAATTTCGATGAAAAAGATAATTAGTTCAGTGGTTGTAATTGCAACTTTATGTTTAAGTGGCTGCAGTATCTTTAAAAAAGATTGTAACTGCCCGAAAGTCTATTACCAAAGTTATCCTCGAAACAGGTAATAAATATCAACTCCTCCTTTTTATGAATACAGCTGATTCTTTTGCTGTATTTAAAATGTTACCAATCTTTTAGCGTTCCGCAACAAACCTTTAAGCATCTGGCTAGTCTGATTGCTTAGTTTTGTACATATAATCTAAATTTATTAATGAAAAGAAACGTTCAGAGGGCAATCTTCGTAGTGCTTATTTTTTGCAGTTATCTGGCTCAGGCTCAGAATCCTGGCTCAATAAGTGGAAAAGTCATTAATGCCAAAGATAAACAGCCTGTTGATTTTGCCACTATTGCTGTTAGAAACTTAAAAGACTCTGTAGTTGTTGCATCAGGGCAAACGGCACCTGACGGATCTTTCAATTTCAAAGCCATCGCGCCAGGAAAATACAGAATTTATGCGGCCTTTTTAGGCTTAAAAACAGCCACCAAAGATGTTGAGGTAGCGAAAGCGGCGGTAAATGCGGGAGATATTGCCATGACCGATGATGGTGTAGACCTTAATACGGTTAATGTAACGGCAAGCATTCCGGTAGTGGTAAAAACAGATACACTTGAATTTGATGCAAAATCGATTAAAGTTCGTGAAAATGCCGTTGTTGAAGATGTAATCAAAAAACTTCCTGGTGTGGAAGTGGCAAAAGATGGCAGTATTAAGGCCCAGGGTGAAACAGTTACAAAGGTAAAAGTAGACGGAAAAGAATTTTTTGGTTCAGATCCTTTACTGGCAACCAAAAATTTACCTGCAGATATGGTTGATAAAATTCAGGTAATTGATGAGTTATCTGAGCAATCACAATTTTCCGGTGTGGATGATGGCACACGGACTAAAATCTTAAACATCACCACCAAAGCGGGGATGAAAAAGGGATATTTCGGGAATAGTACAGTTGGATATGGCACCCAGGATCGGTATGATGCCAGTATCAATGTCAATAAGTTTGATAATGACCAGCAATTTAGTGTAATTGGTCAGTTCAATAATGTAAATAAGCAGAATTTTGGACAGGGTAATGGTGTTGGAAACGGTTTCGGTGGCGGAGGTCGGGGTAATTTTGGCGGTGGTGGAAGTGGCGCAGGCAGTGGTGGTATTACCAATACGAATGCCGGCGGATTAAACTTTGCAGATACCTACAAAGATGGAACCCAGATTCAGGGCAGCTACTTTTTTAACCGCTCTGATGTATCTAATCAGCAGCAAAGTTTTACCCAGAATTTATTAGGCAATCGTGTTACTACCGTTTCAAATAATGCTGATAACAATACAGACCGCATCAATCACCGGTTTAATTTTATGATCGATACGAAACTGGATTCATCTACAACGATTAAAATTCAACCTAATGTTTCTTATACCGAAAGTGATGCCACAAACCTGAGTAAATATCAAAGGAATTTAATCGAATCTCAAACAATAGGTTCGCAACGGTATATTAGCAATAGTTCTTCGCCAAATATAACCAATAACTTATTGGTGAGAAAAAAGTTTAAAAGACGGGGCAGAACTTTATCACTAAATGTTAATACCTCGATCAATAACAACGATGCCGATAACTATAATTATATCTCCGAAGATAATACAATCAATAATAGAGACACATCAACAGTTACGGATCAGTTGAATAAAGTAAATACCAATTCCATTAATAACACCTCCAGGCTGGTTTATACTGAGCCATTATCCAAAACCACAAGTCTGGAATTTAATTATCAGAATGGATATAGCCATGATAATCAAGGCCGGCAGGTATTGGATTTTAATTCAGCCAGCGGTCAGTATGATTTGGTTAATGTTGATTATACCAATACCTATGAAAACCAGACTTTAACCAATGCGGGAGGCATCAGCTTCACCACCAATGAAAAAAAATATAACTGGAATATTGGTTTAGCCGCACAACAAACCAATCGTGTAAACACCAATCTGACCACTGGACTGGTACGTACCCAGAATTTTATTAATCTTACCCCATCTGCAAACTTCAGGTATAATTTCAGTAACTCCAGAAGATTAAATATACGCTACAGAGGGAATACGCAACAGCCAAGTATCAGCCAGATCCAGCCAATTCCGGATAACACCAATACACAAAGTGTTTTTATAGGTAACCCTACCTTAAAACCTTCCTTTAACAATAGTTTAAATATCAATTACAATAATTTTGATATTGCGAAGGGCAGGATGTTTTTTGCTTTCCTGAGTTTAAGCCAGACATTTAATGCCATTGGTAACAGCAGCCAGTTGGTTACTGATAGTACCGACAGAGACTATGGAAAAATCAGGACCACCTACGTAAATGTAGATGGGGTTTATTCCGGAAATGGTAGTGTTAATATTGGCATTCCGCTGTTACCGGAAAGAAAACTTACTTTAAACGCATCTTTAAATGCAAATTATAGCCGTAATGTGAACTTCACAACTGGCAATGATAATCCCAATGATTTGGTCAGAAACATTACCAATACCATCGGCATAACCAACCGGTATAATTTTGTGACCAATTTTGATAAGTTTGATTTAACCGGCGGCATTTCCGGAACCTATAACCGGGCAACGTATTCTGCTCAGCCCAATGCCAATACTAATTTTTATACATTGAATCCAAGTTTCGATATCAGCTACGTTTTTCCGGGTAACATCCGTTTAGCTGTTGATCTGGATTATATTAAGAATACCGGAAGGGGAGAGGGCTATAATACACAGTTTACATTAGTCAATTCTTATATCAGCCGCCAGTTTTTCAAAAACAGGGGGACATTCAAAATTGCAGTGAATGATGCGTTTAACCAAAATCAGGGCATTAGCAGAACAGCTACAAATAATACCATTACCGATTTAAATTATAATGTATTAAAGCGATATTACATGTTCTCGTTCACCTACTCTTTAACCCGAATAGGCGGAAGAAATATGAGTGGTGATACGCCGCAAATGCCAACACCGGGGCAGGGTGGCGGACAGCGCTTCAGGATGTGATAAAATAGAATGATATTAAACAGAAGGCCCGTTTTCTAACGAGCCTTCTGTGCTTATAGAATTTTGAAAAGATAGATTAAGCCCCGGTTGAACAATAAATTAATCATTGATGAGTCATACCTGTTTAGGATAAAAATCTCTATTTGGAATAAATCTAAAGAAAGGCTAACTTGCGTGCAATTTAGCACATGAACCCAAAGCGATTGAATCATTATTTGATCATGGAGGTCCCGTCTGAGCATAAAATTAGATACAGATGAAACTTTCAAATTTAAAAGTTGGCGAAAAAGGAACAATCATTTCATTTACAGACCTTGATCTTTCTGTAAAACTGATGGAAATGGGCTGTTTGCCGGGGGAAGTAGTAGAGGTTGAACGTTTTGCCCCGCTTGGCGACCCAATGGCTATTCGTGTTGCTGGTTATCAGCTATGCTTGCGTAAAAGTGAAGCTGAAGTCATTGTCATCAATAAATAAGCAGATTTGGATATTAAAGTTGCGTTAGTTGGTAATCCCAATACAGGTAAATCTACTCTTTTTAATCGTTTAACTGGTTTAAACCAGAAAATAGGGAATTTTCCTGGAATAACTGTTGATAAAAAGACAGGTTTTATGAAACTGGAAACTGGTAAGGGGGCTGAAATTATCGATTTACCCGGAACCTATAGCCTGTATCCAAAAAGCAGTGATGAAAGCATTGTGTTTCAGGTTTTAGCGGATTCAAAAAACAGTAGTTATCCTGATGTGATCGTATTGGTGGTTGATGCCTCCAATCTTAAACGTAATATGCTTTTATATTCGCAGGTTGCCGATTTGGGAATACCAATGGTACTGGCCTTAAACATGATTGATCTTTCTGAGAAACAAGGGATCAAGATTGATCTGGATAAACTTGCTGAAAAATTAGGTATTCAGGTGGTCTCTATTTCAGCCCGCAACAATGTAGGTATTGATCAACTAAAGTCTGCAATAAGTAATACAAATAAAATAGCTACTCAGTTTCAGGATGTTGATGTAAATAGTCTCGCACCAGCAGCAATCAATGCCATTAAATCGAAATTAAATTCGGATAATGATTATTATGCGCTGCAGGTATTGCATCAGCATGAGTATCTCAATTTTTTCACACCAAAGGAACAGGAGGAAATTGAAGCGATAGAGCAATCACATCATTTTGAATCGGCGAAAACCCAGGCCGCTGAAACCATTTTACGCTATAAAAATTTAAGTTTGATACTCGCTGATGTCGTAACAGACAACGATTCAGCTAAAAAATTTACATTGAGTGATAAGCTCGATTCCATTTTAACCCATAAAATCTGGGGCTTTGCTATATTTTTATTAATCCTCTTTGTTATTTTTAATGCCATTTTTGCCTGGTCATCCTATCCAATGCAATGGATTGAGGCAGGCTTTGGTTTTATAACAAATACAGGTCATGAATATTTACCAGCAGGTATGCTCACTAATCTGGTATTAGATGGTATTGTTGCTGGGTTGGGTGGAATTTTTGTATTTATCCCTCAAATAGCCATCTTATTTGCCTTTATATCTATTTTAGAAGATACCGGCTATATGGCAAGGGTTACTTTCATGATGGATAAGATCATGAGTAAAGTGGGATTAAATGGTAAATCTGTTGTACCCATGATTGGCGGTCTGGCTTGCGCAGTGCCTTCCATCATGGCTGCCCGGAATATTGAAAACTGGAAAGACAGAATGATCACCATCATGGTCACGCCATTGGTAAGTTGTTCAGCAAGGCTTCCGGTTTATATCTTAATTATTTCTTTAATTATCCCATCAAAAAATATATTAGGCATTTTTAACCTGCAGGGATTGGCCTTAATGGTGATGTATTTGGTAGGTGTAATTGCAGCAGTACTGGTGGCCTGGATCATGAAGTTTTTGATCAAAACCAAAGAAAGGGCTTACTTCATTATGGAACTGCCTGTTTACCGAATGCCACGGTGGAAAAACGTGCTTTATACCATGTACGAAAAATCTAAAACTTTTGTTTTTGAGGCTGGTAAGGTAATCATTGCCATTTCTATTATTCTGTGGGTAATGGCCACCTTTGGACCAGGAAACCGCTTTGACCGCATTGATCAGAAATATGCATCGGCACTTGCTGATACGACAAGAGATAGCAAACATATCGAAACACTGATCGCAACAGAAAAGCTGGAAAACTCCTATGTTGGCATCTTAGGACATTGGATTGAACCTGCTATTCGTCCACTGGGTTATGATTGGAAAATAGGCATTGGTCTGATCACATCATTCGCTGCAAGAGAGGCTTTTGTGGGTACAATGGCAACCATTTATAGTGTTGATGGGGGAGATGAAGATACTTCAACCATTAGAGCAAGGATGTCTTCATCGGTAAACAACCGTACAGGTTTGCCTGTATATACTTTTGCTACTGGTATTTCGTTGATGTTGTTTTATGCCTTTGCCATGCAGTGCATGAGTACTGTAGCCATCGTTTACCGGGAAACGAAAGGCTGGAAATGGCCTGTCATTCAACTGGTTTATATGACCGCTATGGCCTACTTTGCTGCGCTTATTGCCTATCAGTTGCTGAAATAGGAAATTGGTATAAAGACTAATGGCGATTACCTGGATACTTCAGGCTACGACCTCACGATATTTAATGAATTGTAGTATTAACTTTCAACCTGCAACATAAGACAATGGACTGGAGACTTCCGGCTAAAGACTCCAGACTCTTTACTAAGCTATCCCAGTTCAATCTGCCTTTTAATACTCTCTTCCAGTGAAATCAATGTCTCTGTGCGCTGAATACCATTAACAGCCTGGATTTCTTCATTCAGTACATGACGCAAGTGATTAGTGTCTCTGCAGATAATTTTCGCAAACATACTATATGCCCCAGTGGTGTAATGAAGTTCTACCACTTCTTTTATTTTGCTTAATTGTGCCACAGCATCTTTATATTGAATCCCTTTTTCCAGGTAAATACCTAAAAAGGCACAGATATCATAGCCGGCTTTTTGGGGATCGATAATCAGGTGTGAGCCTTTAATAATCCCCATTTCCTGTAATTTCTTCATTCTGACGTGTATGGTGCCGCCCGAAACAATCAGATCTTTTGCAATTTCAGTATATGGTTTCGTAGCATCCTGCATCAGTTGTTTCAATATATCAATATCGAGGTTGTCAATTTCTAAATTGGAATTGTCTTTTTTAAGCATATTTTTGAATTTTGATAAGCGAATTTACAAATATTTATCAATATTATAAAAATAAAATTAAATGTTTAAAATATTTGTAAGGTATTGCTGCTTCCATTACATTTGTATCAAGCAATTAACAAAAAGGAACGTTCTTTATAGCATTTGCTAACATACTGTAGGGTGGTGAAACAGGCAGACACACCTCCTTGTCTCGGTGGCGGAGAATAATGGGAATACCAGCAATGGCTAACCACTCCTTGAAGGTTCGATTCCTTCCCCTACAGCGGCTTAGTTCTAAGTCAAGAGTCCATAGTCTTTAGTAGACTTACGACTGTAGACTTTGGACTAAGGACCAAAATGTTGGGTGGTGAAATTGGCAGACACGCCTCCTTGTCTCGGTGGTGGGGAATAATGGGACAAACGCAGTTTATTGGGTTGACCACAATTAATTTTTTGAACTGTAGCTAACTACCCCTTGAAGGTTCGACTCCTTCCCCAACAGCATTTTTTATGAATAATAAGTTAGTTAATTGAGCAATCCTGGATAGGTTGCTCTTTTTCTTTTTATAATCTTCTGATCTGCCACTAAAATATTACATCACTTATCACTATATTACCCCGATAATACCAAATATTTTGTAGTTCCCCATAATGAAAAGAGTTTCAATTAAAGACATTGCCAAGCAATTAAATATTTCTATAACATCTGTTTCCTTTGTGATTAATGGAAGAGCAAAAGAAAAGAATATCAGTGATGCATTAACCAAAAAGGTATTGGATCTGGTGGCAGAGCTCAATTATCAGCCTAATTCTCTTGCTACCAGTCTGAGGACGGGCAAAACCCGGATTATTGGCTTTTTAGTTGATGATATATCAGAGCCATTTTTTTCTGGGATTGCAAAACGTATTGATGAAATTGCATCAGAGCTGGGCTATAAGATTTTATTTAGCAGTACAAGAAATGATACCAAAAAGGCAATTGAGCTACTTCAGATTTTTAAGGACAGGCATGTGGATGGTTATATCATGGCCTTACCTGAAGGATTGGAAGATGAAGTAAGAAAATTGATCTTAACAGATGCTCCGGTTGTACTGTTTGATCGGTATGTACAAGATGTTAAGGCTGACTATGTCATTATTAACAATAAACAAAGCACTGCTCATGCAACTGAGCACTTAATTTCAAATGGGTTTAAAAATATAGCATTCATTACCATTGATTCTGATCAGCAGCAAATGCTGGACCGGCTTTCCGGATATGAAGAAACCATATCACATCACAAGTTAAATTCATTTGTTAAAAAAATAAATTACAGCACGTCAGCAACTGCTATAAAAGAGATTACTGAATTTTTTAATGCAAATAAAAATCTGGATGCTGTTATTTTCGGAGCCAACTACATTAGTCTTGATGGTTTAAGAACTTTCCGTGCGATGGGCTTACGGATTAAGAAAGACCTCGCTGTAGTATCATTTGATGATTTTGAAATTCTGGAATTTTGTGATCCACCGGTTACGGCGATAGCACAACCGCTTGAAGCAATAGCCGAAAATATTATGAAAATATTAATGGAAAGACTACAGCAGCATGTTACCGATAAAAAATATAATGAAGTAGTGGTTTCAACCAAATTTAATATCCGGGAATCGAGTTTAAAATCATCATCATAAAAAAAGGGAACGGATGATTAATCTGTTCCCTTTCAATTTAACTTTTTTATTAAACCGTCATTACATCTTTTTCTTTTGCTTCGGCGTGTTTATCTACTTTTATGATATAGGCATCGGTTAATTTTTGAACTTCTGCCTCACCGGTCTTAATCTCATCATCAGAAACACCTTCACCTTTTAGTTTTTGAATTTTGGTGTTGGCATCTTTACGGATGTTACGCACTGTGATTCGTCCGCGTTCAGCTTCTTCCTTTACCTTTTTAACCAGGTCTCTTCTGCGTTCCTCAGTTAGGGGAGGTACTACCAACCGGATTACAATACCATCGTTTTGTGGGTTGATGCCAATATTTGCCACTTGAATAGCTTTTTCGATCGGTACCAAAAGTGATTTTTCCCAGGGCTGGATCACAATTGTTCTGGCATCAGGTGTGTTGATGCTGGCCACCTGCGATAATGCTGTAGAAGCACCATAATAATCTACAAAAATACCATCAAGCATCCCTGCTGAGGCTTTACCTGCCCTGATTTTAGTAAGTTCTGATTCACAATGATCGATTGCTCTCTCCATAGCAGATTCAGCATCCATCAATTGTAACTGTATGAGTTCGTTCATAATGTGTGTATATCTAAAATATAATTATTTTTATGGTTTATTTTACTAAAGTACCGATTGATTCACCATTGGCAATTTTCATAAAGTTTCCATGTTTATTCATGTCAAACACAATAATTGGCACTTGGTTTTCCTCGCAAAGGGTAAAGGCGGTCATATCCATCACGTTTAAGCCTTTATCGTAAACCTCTCTGAAAGAAATTTCTTCATATTTTGTGGCTAACGGATCTTTTTCAGGATCTGCCGTGTAAATACCATCAACACGAGTTCCCTTTAAAACAACATCAGCTTTAATTTCGATAGCACGTAAAGCAGCTGCAGAATCAGTGGTGAAATAAGGGTTACCCGTACCTGCTCCAAAAATCACGACACGGCCTTTTTCTAAGTGGCGCACTGCCCTTCTGCGGATAAATGGCTCACAAATCTGTTCCATTTTAATCGCTGTAAGCAAGCGGGTTTTAATTCCGACTTTCTCTAATGCATCTTGTAAAGCCATGGAATTGATTACCGTAGCGAGCATACCCATATAATCGGCCTGCGCCCTGTCCATTCCACTTTTTTCCGCACTTAAACCCCTGAAAATATTTCCTCCACCAATAACGATTGCAATTTCCAAACCTTTATCGTGAACTGCTTTGATATCTTCTGCGTATTGTTTAACGCGTTCATTATCAATGCCATATTGTTTCTCGCCCATTAGCGATTCGCCGCTAAGCTTTAGCAGGATGCGTTTGTATCTCATGACCTCAAAAATATTAACATTTTTTTAATACCTGGCTATCCTTTAAGATAATTGATGTAAATTTTTACGCAGACCAATGACTTTAATGGCATTATTGGTTTTCATAAAATAAAAATGGCTGAGTTAATGCTAACCCAGCCATTGATCATGTGTTGTAAGTTTATTGATTAAACCTATACCTTAATCCAAATTGAATCCTCCAGCGTGCAGTTTCATCAACGCTGCTGGAAAAAGTATTTACTAAAGGCGTATTATTATCTGCATTTAAGTATGGGAAAGAGAATGTAGGCTTACCCGTTGCATCAACTCCTTTAAAGTTCAGCAATCCATTTGCCCTGTTCGCAAACTTTGGAACACCCCATGTTTTGTTAATCATGTTTCCGAAGTTAAAAACATCAAAAGTAAGTTGGAGTGAATGTTTCTTACCCTTCAAACTTCCAAATAAATCTTGCGCAATACGGATATCTAATGTTCCGATCACATTACCAACTAAACCATTTCTTTCTGCATATTGGCCTCTTCTCTGATTTAAATAGCTATCTTGAGTAATGTAACTGTTCAATTGTGACCATAACTGATCTGTGGTCCTCGTATCTGCGGAATTTTCAGGTACTAAAACAATATCAGCTTTATTTGCCGGAACAAAAATTAAGTCATTGCCGCTTAAACCATCGTTATTTAAATCATTGCCATAAGTGTACGAATACCGGAAACCATCTTGTAACTGATAAAACATTGAAAATGTTGTTCCTAAATGGCGGAGATATTCTTTTCTGTAGACAACGGATGCAATGAAACGGTTTTTAACCATGTAGCTTGAGTAAGAAAGTGCATCTGTATTTGGACTGCCAGAAACCTGACGGTCTCTCCACATGGATTGCGCGATGGAACCACCATCATTAACTGATCTCGAATCGGTATAAGTATAACCTGCCGTGGCAAATAATCCTCCGGCGAATTCTTTAGATAAGGTTCCGGTAATGGATAAACTATGCCCTTTATTGGTATTGGTCATTACAATGGCATCAGATATATTTGGGTTAGCAGGTGTTGGAGTAGCTGAACCATAAATTCTTGAAGCGGTATACCTTGGGCGGTTATCTGCACCCTGAAGAAGTGTATAGGCAGACGTATTTAAATTCGCATTGCGGAAATAAACAGAGTTGATGTCTTTTGAGTATAAGGCTTCCAGTGTTCCGGTAAAGCCTGCTGGTAATTTCTGATCAACAGCTAAATTGGAACGCCAAACCTGCATGAATTTGAAATTCTGATCGGCCACTGCAAGGTTATAAGCTGTATTATTTGCTGCGGTAGATTTGTTTAAATTTCGGTAAGCATCAACATTAGGCGTAAACGGTCTGTTTGTAGGATTCGCAATGGATTCTGATCCAAACTGAACACCATTATTACTTGCCTGGTTTGAGATCCAGACCAATGGAGGCCGTCCCGTAAATAATCCTGTTCCACCTCGAACCTGTGTTTTGCCTGTGTTATTCACATTCCAGTTAAAGCCCAGGCGTGGCGACCATAATATGGCATTTTTAGGAAATCTGCCCACATCGATTTTCTCACCATTTTCAAAGGTTAATTTTTCAACATTAGGATTACTGAGTAATGAAGGGGAAGAAACATTTGTTAAATCTGCACGTAAGCCAGCCGTTAATTTTAGCTGGTCACTAACCGTAAAAGCATCCTGTGCATATAAACCATACATATTGGATTGAATTTCTGCATAAGGAAATGATCCATCTGGCAATACGGAATATTGAACCTGATAGCGCGTAGCATTGGAAATGCCATTGTTGGCACTATTATAAAAATCATCTAAACTTTTGAAAGTGTACGTTCCGTAGTAGTTAGGTGCGAAACCATTACTGGTTCTATATCCTTCATAATTGGCTCCAAGCGTAATTTCATGACGGCCAGCATAAATGTTAAAGTTATCTGTAACCTGATAGACCTTAGTTTTTAAACTGTTAAACGCTGTAAAAGGTTCGTAGCCAAAAGCGGTATAAGAGCTGCCATCAGGATTCATGATATCAACCAGTGGAAAAGGTTTATTCCCTTTTGATTCCCGGAAATCGTTCATGTTATTATAACCCACTGTCAACTGGTTAGAGAATTTATTGTTGAAACGTGTTCTGAATTCAAGGTTAACATTATCCATGTTATTGTTAATGCCATATCCGGCAGACTGGAATGGAAGACCCAGTTGCGATGGCTGACGGTTGTTTTTCGGTGCTCCACTGTTGCTGGGTAAAATATCCTTGTATGATCTGAAGTAAAAATATTTTAAGCTTAGGGTATTTTTATCATCAATATTATAATCCAGTTTGGCAGATAATTTATCGCTTCGGGTTTTTAATGCATAGTTTTCATATCCACCAGCATCATAGCCCAATGTTTTTAAAAATGTACTTAATTTATCCAGGTCTTCTCCTTTAGCCTGCGAAATATTCGGACCAGTACTTCCATTTCTTGATGCAGTAAAGCCTGTTCCAGGATCTGATCTTCTTTCCAGTTCACCACTTGCAAAGAAAAATAATTTGTTTTTAATAATCGGGCCACCAAAAGTGAATCCATAACCCTTTAAATTGAAATTGGTTACAGGTACTTTAAGGTTTGCATAATTGTAATCACTTACCAGATCCTGATTTCTATAATATGTATTTAATGAACCTTGAAACTCATTCGTTCCGCTTCTCGTTACCGCATTTATGGCCGCGCCGGTAAATCCACTCTGGCGAATATCATAAGGCGCAATATTTACTGTAATCTCTTCGAATGCATCCATGTTAATGGGTTGAGAACCCGTCTGGCTGCCAATGGTGCCTTGTAAACCAAATGCATTATTAAATAATGCACCGTCAACTGTAAAATTATTGGCAAGATTGCTTCTTCCGGCAATACTCGGACTGCCAAATTGTAAAGAGAACTGTGGTGTAAGCTTAACAAAATCAGTGAAACTCCTATTTAAGGTGGGTAAATTTTGAATTGCTGTTCTGGAAATATTTTGTGAGGCACCTGTCCGGCCAGAATTGAAAATTTTACTCTGCTTGCCAGATACCATTACTTCTGACAGATTATTTGCATCCTCACTTAGCATGATATCTAAGGTCGAGCTTTGTCCGAGGGCTAATTTCTCTACTCGCTGTACCTGATTCTTGAAACCGATAAAAGACACGGTAATAGAATAAGGACCGCCAATGCGCATGGCAGGTAAGTTATAACGGCCATCAGATCTGGTAGAGGTAGCATAACGTGAACCGGAAGGTTCGTGGATGGCAATTACCGTCGCACCGCTTATTGGCCCCCTGGCATCTGCCACAGTACCATTTATGGATGCTGTTGTTTCATTTTGAGCTACTGCATCTATCTTTAAAAAGATTAAAAATACAAACGAAGTAAATAAAAGTAAGGTTTTTTTCATGAATTTTTTTTCACAAAAGTACACTCACTTTCTGTATCCAATATGTTACTTGTGTTAATATATTGTTAATAGCTCTCCTTGGTTAGGGAATATCAACTTAAATCCAGGCGCATTAAGTACCAGTAACTGTTGTTTTATTTTAAGCATATTTTTTACCGGAGGTTTCCTATGCGTAATAATAAAAGATACTTTTTCCAGGGCTTCTGGAGTTGATATCTTCTGCAGGTTTGCAAGCTCACTAAAGAAAAGCTGGGGTGTAAGGTGGCCAAATAATTGGTTTACAGGTTGCTCATTTGGAAAGGACACTTCCATAAATATTGCCTTCAGGTTGCCCGTATTGATAAGAGGAGCCACTTCTTGCCATAATTCTGAGAGCTTATCAGATTTTTCTATTTCATCTGCACCAGTATCACCAAGATATAAAACGTAGTTATCTTTTGCCTGAATTAAAAATGCGGTACTTTTATAAGGCTTACCATGGCTGAGTTCAAAAGCACGAACTTTCATTTCAGTTTCAGCAAGTGGGTAGCTAAATTCTTCCTCTAAAGTAGTATAAGTATATTTTTTAAGTTGAGGTTTTTCGCCTTTGTTTCCAAAATTTGCCCAGGCATCCCAGGTAAAGTATTTATCTCTGAGGATATTTAAAACAGATGATATTCCATAAATATTCTTTGCCGTATCCGCAGGAGAATTTATGATGAGTCCGGCAACATGATCTAAATGCGCATGCGATATTAAATAGCCTTTAATTTGTTTGCGTTGAATGTCTTCACTAATGCCCTTTAAAGTTTTTTTGTCTATGGCTTTCTGAATTCCCGCATTAATGGTTCCTGCATCCAGGCAAATAAAATTATTGCTGCCATTTGGAGCCAGCATGTAACATGATAAATTGCTTTCGTCATCGCCACCTTTTACACCTAGTGGGATGACCTTAAAGGTATAATCCTTTTTTTGAGCCCAGGAGTTGATGGAGACCACCATTAAAAGCATTAAAATCAGTTTGCTTTTTTTTAACATCGTTATTGGTTTGAATTGATTTTATTGTAACGCTCCTTTGAAGATTACATTCTTTAGATTTAAATTTACATCTAAAATAAGCAAGTCAGCCTGACATCCTGTTTCAATCTTTCCTGTAAAATTTTCTAAGCCTATTAATTTTGCAGGGTATTGACTAGCCATTTTGATGGCTTCAGTCAGGTTGATGCCGCAATGGCTAACACAGTTTTTGATGGCTTCCAACATCGTTAAGGATGAGCCTGAAAGTGTTCCATCCGGCATTACGAATTTATTATCCTTTTCAATGTGCTGATAAGGGCCTGTTGTACAAGGGGTAACTGCATCAGTGATTAAAAACAACCTGTTGCCTGCGAGTTTATGTGCCAGCTTTACAATTTCAAAATCTACATGTTTACCATCAGCAATAATGCTGGCCATGGCCTGATGATGATTAAAGAAGGCCGTTGGAATACCTGGCTCCCGATGGTGTATCGGACTCATGGCATTAAAGAGGTGTGTGGTCGTTTGAATCCCTTTGTTATATGCCTGAGTGGCTTCGGCAAAGGTAGCATTGCTGTGTCCTAATGACACCACCACATCATGATCCAGAAGATATTGAATTACTTTATCATCTTGTAGTTCAGGTGCAATCGTCATCATTTTAATTACGCCATCTCCAAAATCCAGAAGAGCTTTTATTTCCTCTAAGCTTGCTTTTCTAACGAATGCAGGTACATGTGCTCCCAGTCGTTTTGGATTTAAGAAAGGTCCTTCCAAATGTAAGCCCAATAAGTTTCTGGCCGATGAACGGTATTCTTTTGCGGATGCGATGCAGGCATTAAAAACTTCCGGAGAATTGGTTGCCATGCAAGCCAGGAAACCTGTTGTACCCTTTTTAAGTAAATCGTCTTCTATAATTTTGAGCGATTCTACTGTAGGTTCTGCAGAAAACAGTTTTCCTCCTGCACCATAAATCTGAAGGTCAATCAATCCTGGAAGAACCCATTCATCTGCTAAGTCAGCGGTTGATTTTTCAATTGATGTAATTTTGCCGTGATGGATACTGATGCTTTGTTTTTCTTGTAAAACATCATCAGCATAAAATTTAGCATTTGGAATGTTTAGCATAACACATTGTTGAATCGCTAAGTTACTAAGTTCAATCTATTCTGAACCTGGTAAATATTTAAATATGATAAGGTTTGAATCATAAAGGGAAAAAAAAATCCGGTTAACTTTTCAGCTAACCGGATTTTTATATTATTTCAACTGCTTATGCACCTAATTGTACACGTTTGAAAGCCGATACTGTTAAACCTTTAGAAGTATTATCTAAGAATTTACGAACATCTACAGAACTGTCTTTAACAAACTCCTGGTTTAATAAAGTGCTGTCTTTGTAAAATTTGTTCAATTTACCGGCAGCAATTTTCTCAACCATTTCTTCTGGTTTGCCTTCCTGACGGATAACATCTTTAGCAATTTCGATTTCACGTTGAATCGTAGCAGGATCAACACCATCTTTATCAACAGCAACAGGGTTCATCGCTGCAATTTGCATGGCAACATCTTTACCAGCTTCAGTAATATCTGCACCATTAGCACCTTCAAATACCACTAAAACACCCATTTTACCATTAGAATGGATATAAGAAACGATTTTCTCACCAGATACATTTGCGTACTCCTGAATAACGATTTTCTCTCCGATTTTACCGGTTAGTTCAGTGATGGTTTCAGCAACTGTACGTCCATCTTCCAAAGTAATTGCTGATAATTCTTCAGCAGAAGCAGGATTGTTGGCAACTGCTGCGGCTAAAACAGCCTGAGCTAAATTACGGAAATCTTCAACTTTAGAAACTGGCTCAGTTTCACAAGCTAAAGCAACTAATTTACCATTTGTGCCATCTGCTGAAACATTGATTGATACCAAACCTTCAGAAGTTGCATTACCAGAACGAGCGGCAGATACTTTCTGACCTTTTTTGCGCAATAAATCAACAGCTGCTTCGAAATCGCCATTAGCTTCTACTAAAGCTTTTTTGCAATCCATCATACCTGCACCAGTTTGTTGGCGCAATTTGTTTACATCAGCGGCAGTAATTTGTACTGTAGACATTTTATTTCCTTTTTAAAGTTTAAAATCTTGTGATAACAATTACAGGTTACAAGTTACAAGTGCTAAGTTAAACTCATGTTAAGCCAACTTAAAACCTGAAACCAGTAACCTGCAATTAAAAAATATTACTATTCTTCTGTTTTAGTTTCTTCTGATGAAGATGCTTCAACTTCAGCTTCAGCAGTTTTTTTACGTCTTGGTTCTTTAACCTCTGGCGCATCAGCTGCAGCTTTAGCCGCTACTGCTTCTTTTTCTGCTTCATCATCTTTCTCACGTTTACGTTCATCTAAACCTTCTTCAATTGCTTTAATGATTACATCAGTAATTAAAGAGATTGATTTAGTGGCATCATCATTCGCTGGGATAGGGAAATCGATGTTTGAAGGATCAGAGTTCGTATCAACCATCGCAAAAGTAGGGATGTTTAATTTTAACGCTTCAGTAACTGCGATGTGTTCTTTCTTAACATCAATTAAGAATAAAGCAGCAGGTAAACGGTTTAAATCAGCAATACCACCTAAAAGTGATTCTAATTTAATACGCTCACGTTGAATCATCAAACGCTCTTTCTTAGATAAGATGGAATAAGTACCGTCTTTAGTCATTTTATCGATGTTAGACATCTTTTTGATTGACTTACGAACAGTCGCAAAGTTGGTTAACATACCACCTAACCAACGCTCGGTTACGAAAGGCATATTTACTTTCTTAGCTTGTTCAGCTACGATTCCTTTTGCTTGTTTTTTTGTTGAAACAAATAAAACTTTACGTCCTGATTTTACGATTTGTTTAATCGCAGCCGCAGCTTCTTCAGTTTTGGTTAATGTTTTATTTAAATCTATAATGTGAATTCCATTACGCTCCATGAAAATGTAAGGAGCCATTTTTGGATTCCATTTACGGGTAAGGTGACCAAAGTGTACACCTGCATCCAATAAGTCTTGATAAGTTGTTCTTGCCATTGTCTTTGCCTCCTGTGATTAACGTTTACTGAATTGGAATTTCTTACGGGCTTTTGCACGTCCTGGTTTTTTACGCTCAACCATACGCATATCACGCGTCATTAGGCCTTTAGCACGTAATGCAGGTTTTTTCTCCGCATCTAGTTCAACAATCGCTTTAGCAATAGCTAAACGAACAGCTTCTGCTTGTCCTTTTACTCCACCACCCTGAACGTTTACAGTGATATCATAACGACCTGTAAGTTCAGAAACCTCTAAACTTTGGTTTACGATATATTGCAAAGGTAAAGTTGGGAAATATACTTTGTGATCTTTACCGTTAACGGTAATTGCGCCAGCACCATCTTTTAAGTAGATACGTGCAACAGCTGTTTTTCTTCTTCCTGAAGTGTTAGTAACTGACATTTCTTAAAGTTTAATGGTTTTTGGAGATTGAGCTGAATGTGGGTGGTTTTCACCTGCATACACAAAAAGGTTTGTGTATAATTTTTTGCCCAATTTAGTTTTCGGTAACATACCACGTACCGCTTTCTCGATTACACGTTGAGGGTGTTTCGCCATTAACTCTTTTGGAGAGATAAAACGTTGACCACCTGGATAACCAGTATAAGAAACATATTGCTTTTCGCTGAATTTGTTTCCTGTCAATTTAACCTTGTCTGCATTGATAACAATTACGTTATCTCCGCAATCTACGTGTGGGGTGTACTCAGGCTTGTTTTTACCACGGATGATCATAGCGATCTTCGATGACAAGCGCCCCAAAATCTCGCCTTGCGCATCAACAACAATCCACTGTTTGTTAACAGTTTTCGCATTGGCCGAGACAGTTTTGTAACTTAACGTATTCACTTGCTTGTATTTAATTTATTAAACAATTTATTATTCCCATTAAAATTGGGACTGCAAAGATAGATAGAAAACTTTTATTATCAAATAGTTGAATAGAAAAAAAATGAAAGTTATTGGTTTAAGATTGAAAGTTTAAAGGCATTTGCAAAATTACCTCTTTAAGATGCCATTGTTTATTGCAGATCAAAGTAATTTGACTAATCAGCGATTCTGTTTTTATTCGGCGCTAAAAAACAAAAGCCCGAATTTTTAAATTCGGGCTTTTGCTACATGTACATGGTGTTACAATTTTATTTCTTCATCTTTTGATGAGATAAAATGGAACTCATTTAAATAGTATGATGATTGTGCTTTAACTTTAATCCACTGGCCATATTTAAAAAACCAGCGGCGTTGTAAGTTGAAGATTCCTTTAGTAATGTAAGCTTCAATGTAAGGATGCACACTTAATGTTACACCTTTTTCATTTTGCTCACGTAAAATATAATTCAGGTTATTCTCAATATCATCCATTAAAACAATACTTGCTTTAATTTCTCCGGTTCCACCACAAGCCGGACATTTTTCTACCGTTACAATATTCATCTCCGGACGAACGCGTTGTCTGGTGATTTGTACCAAACCAAATTTGCTTGGAGGCAAAATAGTATGTTTGGCTCTATCCAACAACATCAGCTCACGCAAATAATCGAATAGCATTTTACGGTTTGTTGGCTTGTGCATATCAATGAAATCGATAACCACAATGCCGCCCATATCACGCAAGCGCAATTGACGGGCAATTTCTTTTGCCGCCTCTTTATTTACCTGTAAAGCGTTTTCCTCCTGGGTTTCTTTACTGGCCGTGCGGTTTCCACTATTAACGTCTATCACGTGGAGTGCTTCGGTATGCTCAACTACTAAATAAGCACCACCTGGTAAGTTTACTGTTTTTCCGAAAGCATTTTTGATTTGCTTTTCTATTCCAAAATGATCAAAGATGGGTTCTTTCTGTTTGTACAGTTTCACGATTTTTTCCATTTCTGGAGAAATATCATGAACATAAGAACGGATATCATCGAACAGCTCTGGCGTGCTCACGTAAACGTTTGTAAAATCAGGATTCAGAATATCACGTATTAACGTTGAAGATCTGTCCATTTCGCCCCAAACTCTTTTCGAAGGTTCGGTAGAAGGTACCTTTTTAATAAAGTTTTCCCATTTTGCAATCAGATCCAATAAATCTTTTTGCATTTCGGCAACTCCGCGGCCTTCAGAAACGGTTCTGATAATCACCCCAAAATTTTGAGGTTTAATACTTTCGATAATCTTCTTTAAACGATTACGTTCAGTATTACTTTTAATCTTTTTTGATACAGATATGGTATTGGAGAAGGGCACCAGTACCACATACCTGCCGGCAATCGAAATGTCGGAACTCAAACGCGGTCCTTTTGTAGAAATTGGTTCTTTTGCAATTTGTACAGGCAGGAGCATGTTTTTTGTCAGCACATCAGAAATTTTGCCTGCCTTGTTAATGTCGGCTTCCAGCTTTAAATGATCTAATAATGTGCCTGTAACCGAGCCATTACGCTTGATTTTAGTTAGCTTGATTAAAGATTGCACCTGAGGGCCCAGATCAAAATAATGCAAAAAAGCATCTTTTTCATAACCAACATCCACGAAAGCAGCATTCAGGCCAGGCATAATTTTTTTAATGCGGCCTAAATAAATATCGCCTACGGCGTAGTTATTATTGATTTGTTCTTTGTGAAGCTCAACAAGTTGTTTGTCTTCAATCAATGCTATGGTAACTCCGGCAGGAGTCGAATTGATAATTAATTCTTTTACCAACAGCTACAGATTTAAGGCTTTCGCCTATTAACAAATGGATAGTAAACGAGAAAAAAAACTGATATAGCCAGATATTTACGGGATAAAAAAATCATATAAATACTTTAAACCTCACAGTTTTCACTATGAGGTTTATTAGGCTTAATCAAGATAAGAATCTATTTTTTCTTATGTCTGTTTTTTCTTAAACGTTTTTTACGTTTGTGGGTAGCCATTTTATGTCTTTTTCTTTTTTTACCGCTTGGCATAGTTTTAAGTTTTAAATGTTTTTATTAATCCGTTAATTAATTTTTATTCTTTAGCTCAGCTACCTTCTTATCGATAAATGATGATAAGGTTGGATTAGCTGCTAATTTTTTGCTTGCTAAATAAGCATCAACTGCTTCTTTGTTTTTGCCTAAATTTTCAAGGGCTGTCCCTAAATAAAAATAAGCTTCAGGAGTAGGTGCAGTTGCAATTACTGTATTAAAACGAGGAATTGCTTTGTCGAACTGGCCTGATTTTATAGAGAAGATGCCTAAATTCATATTGGCTTTTACATTTTTAGGTTCTTTAGCAACAACCTCAAGCAACATTGCAATACCTTGCATCGGTGCACCTAAGCCATTTACTATGGTTACGCCTAAACCTGTTTTGGCCTCAATATTTGAAGCGTCTTTCTCTAATACTTTTTTGTAAGATGTATTCGCTTTCTGCAATAATGCAGGTTGAGCTAAACTATCTTGCGTGCTTTCAAACGCTTTCATGAACTGATTACCTGCAGCTAACCATGCTTTTGATGATGGTTCTTCCTGGGCAATTATTTCTAAATAAAGCGCTGAAGGTGTAATTTGCTCTACATCGTCCCATTTCTGAGCCAGCTGCTTCGCCAATTCAACTTTTTCTGCTCCCTTAGCACCCTTATAACTATTTTCTAATGCTGTAATGTCTTTGGCCAAATTTTGATTCAAAACATTTTTAGCAGCGGTAGATGTTGTTTCAATACTAAGGATTGCAGATGATGGTTTAGATTCTGTTGCGGACATCTGTCCACTCGCAGGCATCTTGCCATTCTCTTCTGTTGGTTTAACCAATCCTTTAATGTCTCTTGTAAATAAAAAAGCAACAAGCAATAAAACTGCTCCGATAATGATGATTTGTTTTGATCTGATGCTGCTATTCATGTAATAAGACTTAGGCTTCTACGCTGATTTTTTTGGAGTTACTTTTAACTTTATCAACAAAAACTTTTGCAGGTTTAAAGCTAGGTACAAAATGTTCTGGGATAATTATTGCAGTGTTTTTAGAGATGTTTCTAGCAGTTTTTTGTGCTCTCTTTTTAACAACAAAGCTTCCGAAGCCTCTTACGTATACATTTTCACCGCCAATCATACTTGTTTTGATAACCTTGAAAAATGCCTCAACCGTTTCCTGTACATCAACCTTCTCAATTCCGGTTTTTGTTGATATTTCTGAAATAATATCTGCCTTAGTCATATTTACTTATTTTATATATATTGTGTTTTAATATTATAACTGTTTTGGGGTTGCAAAAGTATTGCTTTTTAATGAGATAGGGAAATAAAAGATGATTTTTTTATAAGTTAAGATATCAGCTGATTGCAAGATTTTTTTTTATCCGGTAATTACCCCGTAATTTGCACCAATGACATTCCAGACTGAACTGATAAATTGGTATCAAAATAATAAAAGGGATCTGCCCTGGAGGCACACCAAAGACGCTTATACCATATGGTTATCAGAGATTATTTTACAGCAGACCAGGGTTGAACAAGGGCTGCCATATTTCAACAGGTTTTTAGAAAATTTCCCCACCGTGACCGATTTTGCCTCGGCTACGGAAACAAAGGTGCTTAAGCTTTGGCAGGGTTTGGGCTACTATTCGCGTGGCAGAAATATGCACGCAACAGCTCAATTAGTTGTAAATAATCTTAATGGAATATTTCCGGATCGACATGATGAACTGATTAAGCTGAAAGGGATAGGTGAATATACTGCTGCTGCAATATCCTCTTTTTCTTCGGGTGAGGCTAGGGCTGTGGTAGATGGAAATGTGTTCAGGGTTTTAGCCAGGTATTTTGGTATTTCTACACCAATTAATTCGCCTGCAGGCAAAAAGGAATTTTATATATTGGCTAATGAATTGCTTTACCAGGAAGATCCTGCCACCTATAACCAGGCGATCATGGAATTCGGTGCGATGCAATGTAAGCCAAAATCGCCAAATTGTAGTGTTTGTCCATTAAATCAGACCTGCTTTGCGTTCAAGCATAATCAAGTTAGCTTATTGCCTGTTAAGCTTCGTAAGGCGGCACCAAAGCACCGCTATATCAATTATTTTATCTGTGAAAATGATCATCAGGTTTTGGTTCGCGAAAGGCAGGCCGGTGATATCTGGCAGCATCTTTTTGATTTTCCTTCTATTGAAACTCCGGAAGAAGTTAACCTGAACAATTCCAGTTTTGCCGAAAAAGTTTCTGATGTTTTTGGAATGGCTGCCAGTTTTACTCTTTTAACGAGTAAAAAACACATCTTGACACACCAAATTATCCATCTGCATTTTTTTTCTCTAAAAAATTATATATTTAACTTTAGTAAACAAAAGGAACTAAAATGGGTTTCTTTAACAATATTAGATGAATTGCCGCAGCCAAAAGTTATTCATGATTTTATAACTGAATACCTTCATGAGTGATGGAATAACTAACCATCTGGCGATCATTTTAAACTGAAAAATCTAACCAATAATATTTATGTCGGGCATTAACAAAGTGATTTTAGTCGGCCATTTAGGCAAAGACCCTGAAGTGCGCCATTTAGATGGAGGCGTTACCGTGGCAAGTTTCCCCCTTGCAACATCAGAAACCTACAATAAAGATGGAAAAAGAGTAGAACAAACAGAATGGCATAATATTGTATTATGGCGTGGGCTTGCAGAGGTTGCTTCAAAGTACCTGCAAAAGGGGAAACTTGTTTACATTGAAGGTAAATTAAGGACAAGATCTTTCGAGGATAAAGAAAAAGTAAAGAAGTATGTAACTGAAATCGTAGCAGAAAACTTTACCATGTTGGGCCGTAAAAGTGATTTTGAACAAAGTCCGGCCAATACAATTCAGCAAGCACCGGCAGAGCGTAAAATTGAAGACGAGTTTACCATTGGACCTTCAGATGAAAATGGTGATTTACCTTTTTAAATCTTAATTATACAGCGGTGGTATTGAAATTTATACTAATTTATTAAGGAGCTTGTCGAAACGCGATTAACTGCATTTTTACAAGTCCCTGAACAGGAAATCAGGATGACATATTTAATCTCGAGATGTCATCCTGAATTTATAATACCGCATTTTATTTAAATATATATACCATTATTCTACCGTTACCGATTTGGCCAGGTTTCGTGGCTGATCGACATTGCAGCCTCTCATTACAGCAATATGATAAGATAACAGCTGAAGTGGAATTGTTGCCAGTAAAGGTAGAAATGCTTCATTTGCATCCGGAATCTCAATGCAATAATCTGCCATTTTCTGTACTTCGGTATCGCCTTCAGTAACAATAGCGATTACTTTTCCTTTTCTGGCTTTAACTTCCTGGATATTGCTGATTACTTTTTCATAAGATGAATTTTTAGTGGCAATAAAAACCACAGGCATTTCTTCATCGATGAGTGCGATAGGGCCATGCTTCATTTCGGCAGCTGGATAACCTTCTGCGTGGATGTAGGAAATCTCCTTCAACTTCAATGCGCCTTCAAGGGCAACAGGGAAGCCGCTTCCCCTGCCAAGAAACAGGCAGTTTCGTGAATCTTTAATTTTTTCTGCTACCTCTTTGATGATATCGTTGGATTCAAGTGCTTTTTGAATCTTTTCAGGGATATGATCCAGCTCCGTTAAAAGTTCAATCATTTTTGAAGCCGTAATGGTGCCCTTTTGCTGTGCCATATAAAAAGCCATGAGGGTTAGCACGGTAACCTGCGCAGTAAAGGCTTTAGTAGAAGCAACACCAATTTCAGGTCCTGCATGCGTATAAACCCCTGCATGAGTTAAACGAGGAATAGATGCACCGGCAACATTGCAAATTCCAAATATGGTTGCGCCACGTTCTTTAGCCATTTCAATGGCCGCCATCGTATCTGCCGTTTCTCCTGATTGAGAGATGGCTATTACCACATCTTTTTCCGTTATAATCGGGTTCCGGTACCTGAATTCAGATGCATATTCCACTTCAACCGGAATCCGGGCATATTCTTCGATCAGGTATTCGCCAACTAAACCTGCATGCCATGATGTTCCGCAGGCAACAATGATAATTCTGTCGATGTTTTTTAATTTCTCTGCAAATTCTTTTATCCCGCCCAGCTGCACTTTGCCTTCTGCCGGATATATTCGCCCACGCATACAATCTTTAATGGATCGTGGTTGTTCGTAGATTTCTTTTAGCATGAAATGCTCAAAACCGCCTTTTTCAAGCATTTCTAACTTCAGCTCAAGTTCCTGTATTAAAGGTGTTTGCACAATGTTATCCAATTGCTTCACCAGTAAATCTTCTCTGGTGACCAAAGCAATTTCGCCGTCTTTTAAATAGATTACATTTTTGGTATATTCAATAATCGGCGTAGCATCTGAAGCGATAAAATATTCGCCTTTACCAACACCAATCACCATCGGGCTGCCTTTCCTTGCTGCAATTAATTGATCCGGATGGTCTTTATCCATAATCACAATGGCATAAGCACCACTCACCTCATTTAATGCTAAACGAACGGCCTCCAGCAGATCTAAGTTTTCTATCTTTTGAATTTCCTCAATCAAATGGATGAGTACTTCAGTATCCGTATCACTTTTAAATTCATGTCCACGGCCTATCAACTCTTCTTTCAGCGTAGCATAATTTTCAATGATACCGTTATGAATAATAGATAGTTTACCGTTATTGGAAGTATGTGGATGCGAATTCCGGTCTGAAGGAACACCATGGGTTGCCCATCTGGTATGTCCCATGCCAATGGTTCCTGTACGATCCTGATGTTCGGCAAATTCTTCTAAAACAGCTACTTTACCAGCTTTTTTATAAATGCTTTGTCCGCTATTATTTATCAGTGCTATACCGGCACTGTCATAACCTCTGTATTCTAATCTTTTAAGTCCTTTTAAAACTATTGGCCAAGCCTCTCTGTAACCGATATAACCTACTATTCCGCACATAATTTGGGGTATTTCTAACGTCGACGAATATACTAAACAAAGATTGTTTAGCGTAAAAATAATTTATCAGGCAAAAAAAAACCTCAACATGATCTGCTGAGGTTTTCTAAAGGATTCAACCTGTTAATTTATTTTGGTATAATAAATATTCAGTTTTATTTTATTTGTGGTGTTGCCAAAAGATCCGATAACAGCTCTTCCTGCTGACGTACCTGATGGTGTAATTTCGTAAGCGGTAGTAGATGATGGCGCTAAGAAAGTTCCATAATCAGTGATGGTTTTATCAATAAGCCCTTGTACGTAAGCTGTGATATTAAATATATATCTGTTATTAAGCGATTGATAAGCACCACCGAATAACCCTGCACCAGCGCTTCCAAGGTTAGTTAAATCAGGTATGTTGGCCGGTTGTTCTGCAATATCCCAACGGTACATCGCTATTCTTTCTGCAGGCGCAAAAGGATTAGCAAAAGAACCATTACTAACATCAACCACTAATTCTGCTTTATTCACTATAACTTTTCCATGAGTACTGGCAAAATTAGCAAGATTTGGAAAAGAAAGTTTTGTTTTTACGCCTACCAGACCTTGTAAATAGGTTACATTATACTGCGTAGAAGTATTTGTCAATTGCGTTTGAATATCCGTACCCGTATAATCATGTTTAATATTTGCCGCAGCGCCGTTTGCTGTAGAAATTGGAAAATTTACGCTTGTGGTATCAATGCCGTTGCTGGTATTAGGTTTTTTATACACCAATTGAACGTATGAATTGGTTGTAGCAAGATCAATGAATGCTATGCCACCGCCAGCAATGGTAGATGATGTTTTGTTAATCTCAGCATATAAGCCCTTAAAATAATCTATAAACTTCGCATTGGTTGTAAATGTGGCAGCAGGTTGTGCTAAAATAGTGCTTTGAATAAAAGCTTTGTTTAGGGGAATTCTGATTTGTGCCTTAACCGTTCTTAAGGTATCCGCTTTACCTGCAACAATATCCGTAATTTTAATCGGCGTTTTCGGAAAGATTTTGCTGTTAAAATTTCCCAATAAGGTACTGTTATGCGCCTGTACATCAGAACTTTTGAAATTGGTGATTTTATTGGTAAGCTGATAAACATCAATACTATACTTAGAAGTTGTGGTGTCTCCGTAAAACTGAGTACCAAGATTTAGCACCAGTACCGCCGAATCTAATGTGGAGTTCGTACCAAAATCCTGGGTAAGTGTAGCTGGCGGTGCTACTGTCATGGCCAGGCTGGATTCGGTTTTTCCAAAAATCGGATCAACCATATAGCCTATTGGATGTTGAGTTAATCCACCTGTAGGGATATCGTTTTCCTTAATAGTTTGAGAATTGATCTGCTCATTATTAACCAAAGTGCCTTCTAAAGCTGCGCTAGGATCAACATCTAAGCCAACAGCACCTGGGTTTTTACATGATGCAAAAAGAAAAAGACCTATCAACAGGGTTAATAAGTCTTGTTTTGTAAATTTCATATTTAAAATAATAATACCTGATTAAGCAACTGAAACCAATTCATCATTTGAAATTTCTTCATAAAAATTATAGAAGTTTTCAAAATTCTCGGTTAAGTTAAATGCTAATGTTGGTTTATTGGAATCTTTAACAAATTTTAACACAGCGGCATCAAGATTTTCATCTGCTAAAACCACAGCATCAGCGTGCGTTACTGCACCAATATGCATGCTGTTGCAATCAGCTGGAACGAAAGCTTTGGTATCTTCTTCAGTCATGTTAGCCATTACTGCTTTAGATGCAAACTTATCATTCAGTTTTTCTGTGAAACCATCTTCATAAATTGAATACACTACTTTTGAATTCTTGAAAGTAGGGTCATTTTTATAAGTAGTTTTAATATAAGCAGGAACTAAAGCACTCATCCAACCATGACAATGAACAATGTCTGGAGCCCACCCTAACTTTTTAACAGTTTCCAATGCGCCTTTACAGAAGAAAATTGTGCGCTCGTCATTGTCTTCAAAGAATTTTTCACTCGCGTCTCTAAATACTTGTTTACGTTGAAAATACTCTTCGTTATCAAGGAAATAAACCTGCATACGTGCAGCTGGGATGGATGCTACTTTAATAATTAAGGGATTATCATTGTCGTCAATAATGATGTTCATTCCTGATAAGCGGATTACTTCGTGTAAACGATTTCTTCTTTCGTTGATGTTGCCGAACTTAGGCATCAAGATGCGGATTTCGAATCCTTTTTCTTGCATAGCCTGCGGTAGCTGACGGGTGATTTCAGAAATTTTAGTAAGCTCGAGGAAAGGCGACATCTCGTGTGTAACAATCAGCAGCTTCGTTTTTGCCATCTCCATATTGTAGGAAAATATTAAGTTAAATAAAAGATAATGAGCTGCAAAGGTAAGCATAATAATACTATTTATCAATATAGCAAGCATTTGTTTGGTTTCGTTTAGATTAATTTACACCTTTACCACTTTAATTTAGATAGACCAAATTGGAAATATTTAAAACCAAAGCAACGCTTAAAGCTTTCTTAAAACCGCTAAAAGAATCGGGTAAAAAAATAGCACTTGTACCTACAATGGGTGCCTTGCATCATGGCCATATTTCTTTAATCAAACTTGCACAGCAAAACGCAGACATCATTATCTGCAGCATTTTTGTAAATCCTACACAGTTTACGGATCCGAAGGACCTGGAAAAATATCCCCGCCCTATTGAACATGATTTGGCAATGCTCGAAGCTGCAGGTTGCAGTGGCGTACTCATGCCAAATGTGGAAGAAATGTATCCTTCAGATGAGCAGGAAAACTGGTCAATTGATCTTGGAAAAGCTGAGTTTTTACTCGAAGGCGAGTTTAGAAAAGGCCACTATCAGGGGGTTACACAAATTGTGAAAAAACTTTTTGATGCAGTAGAGCCTGATATAGCCATGTTCGGACAGAAAGATTTTCAGCAGGTATTGATGATCAAAAATATGGTTAAGTATTTTAACCTTCCTATTCAGATCATTACCTGTCCTATTATAAGAGAAGATGACGGACTGGCCATGAGTAGCCGGAATATTCATTTGTCAGCGGATGACAGACAACATTCCCTGGTGTTAAATGAGTCTCTTTATTTTGTGGTTAAACATTTTGAAGAATATTCATTAGATGAGCTGGAAGCAAAGGCAAAGACATTTTATCAAGATATTAAGGGAGTAGAACTGGATTATTTTACTATTGCCAATGGCAATACACTAGCGCCTGCAACTTCTAAAGATGAAGATAGCCTGGTGGCATTGGTTGCAGCGAAAGTTGGATCGACGCGACTGATTGATAATATGATCATTAAATAATGATTGAGTTATAAAATGATTGAGTGATTGAATGTTTTGGTTTCAGAAGGTAGATTTCCTAATTCTATCATTCCATCCTTCATTAATTCAATTATTCCATCATGCTATCATTCACTAATTCAATCATTCCATCATTTACTAATTCATACTTAATATTATTCAAACAAATTAATGATTGAGTTATAAAATGATTGAGTGATTGAATGTTTTGGTTTCAGAAGGTAGATTTCCTAATTCTATCATTCCATCCTTCATTAATTCAATTATTCCATCATGCTATCATTCACTAATTCAATCATTCCATCATTTACTAATTCATACTTAGTATTATTCCAACAAATTAATGATTGAGTTATAAAATGATTGAGTGATTGAATGTTTTGGTTCCAGAAGGTAGATTTCCTAATTCTATCATTCTATCCTTCATTAATTCGATTATTCCATCATGCTATCATTCACTAATTCACTAATTCAATCATTCCATCATTTACTAATTCTATCATTCACTAATTCGGTCATTCATTCTAACATTATTACTAACTTTGCCAAATGGTTATTACAATATTAAAATCGAAAATACACCGTGTTAAAGTAACACAAGCTGAACTGAATTATGTTGGCAGTATTACGATTGATGAAGATTTAATGGATGCGGCCAATATTATTGCCAATGAAAAAGTGCAAATTGTGAATAATAATAATGGTGCCCGCTTCGAAACTTATGTAATTAAAGGCGAACGTGGTACCGGAACAATCTGTTTAAACGGTGCAACAGCCCGATTGGCTCAGTTAGGCGATATCCTGATCATTATGTCTTACGGAAGCCTTCCAATTGAAGAGGCAAAGCAATATAATCCTATCCTTGTTTTTCCGGATGACAACAATCATTTACTAAAATAGCATTGTGACGCTCGACCTTAAAACGGCAGTAAAATACCTCATCATGCTTTTGATAGGAGTAGGTATTTTATACTTGGCGTTTCGAGGTCAGGATCTGCAAAAGATCTGGCTGGAAATTAAAACAGCCAATTTGTTTTACGTCATTATCTCTGCATTATCGGTGTTGATTGCCTATGTGCTAAGAGCATTGCGCTGGCAGATGCTTTATCGATCTATTCATTATCAGGTTAGTTTCCTGAATGTTTATCACGGTGTAATTATTGGTTACTTCGCAAATTTAGCCTTACCCCGCTTCGGTGAAGTGGTTCGCTGTTCTGTAATGCACAAAACAGAAAACGTTCCGGTTTTTTCTTCTCTCGGTACGGTGATTACAGAAAGACTTTTCGATGTCTTAGTGCTTTTTCTTACCGGTTTAGCAATGCTCGTCTTTCAATATGATGTAGTAATTGATTTTCTTTATTACCGCATTTATCAGAATATTGCAAACCACCTGATGCGGGTAAACTATGTTTGGTTGGTCGCATTTGGAATCATAATGATTTTATTCTTTGGTGTTTTATTCTATCTTCTGCGCAGAAGAGTAGGCAAAAAGTTCCTGAGAATTTTTGTGAGCCTAAGACAGGGATTTGGTTCTTATAGCAAAATGAAAAACAAGTGGTTATTCCTGCTTTGCACATTTGCAATCTGGAGTTTTTACCTGATCTCCATGTATTGCTGTCTTTATGCTATTCCATCAACAAGTAATCTTCATTTTAATGCTGCATTTACGGCACTTGTATTTTCAGGTTTTGCCATGGCCGCGCCCGTGCAGGGTGGTATAGGTGTTTTTCACTGGATGGTGGCACAATCTCTGGTTTTATACGCCATATCCTTTAAAGATGGATTGGCATATGCCACAATTATCCATTCTTCGCAAATTTTACTTATTCTCGTTTTGGGGTGTTTTAGTGCTTTCTTAATATTAATGAAACCTGATTCCAAACCTACAAGATGAGAAATTCGCTATGGTAAGCTAAAGGCAGAATACAAATATTTCAATAAAATTACTATGCAGCCATAGTAATTTTAGATTTGAAATGCTACATTTGATTTACTAACCCTTTATACTTAAATGTTATGCATTTTGAATTAAGTGAAGAGCAGATAATGATCCAGCAGGCCGCAAGAGATTTTGCACAGCAAGAGCTTAAGCCAGGTGTAATTGAGCGGGACGAGCATCAGAAATTTCCGGTAGAACAGGTGAAAAAACTCGGTGAACTTGGTTTCCTGGGCATGATGGTCAGCGATAAATATAATGGCAGCGGTCTTGATGCCATTTCTTATGTATTGGTGATGGAAGAGCTTTCTAAAATCGATGCTTCTGCATCAGTGGTGGTTTCGGTAAATAATTCCCTGGTTTGCTATGGCTTGGAGGCTTATGGAAATGAAGCACAGAAAGAGAAATACCTTAAACCCCTGGCATCCGGAGAAAAGATTGGGGCATTTTGCTTATCAGAACCGGAGGCCGGATCGGATGCGACATCTCAACAGACTACCGCCGAGGATAAAGGTGATTATTACCTGTTAAACGGAACGAAAAACTGGATTACCAATGGGAATTCGGCCTCAACATATTTAGTTATCGCGCAAACTCACCCGGAATTAAGACATAAAGGAATTAATGCTTTTATCGTGGAAAAAGGAATGGAAGGCTTTACTATTGGGCCAAAAGAAAATAAATTGGGGATTCGTGGATCTGATACCCACTCTTTAATGTTTAATGATGTGAAGGTGCCAAAAGAGAATAGGATAGGGGAAGATGGTTTCGGTTTTAAATTCGCGATGAAAACATTGGAAGGTGGCCGGATCGGGATTGCCGCACAGGCGCTGGGTATTGCCCAGGGTGCTTTTGAATTGGCAACACAGTATGCCAAAGCGCGTAAATCTTTTGGGAAGCCCATTTCAGAACATCAGGCGATTGCTTTTAAGCTTGCAGACATGGCCACACAGATTGAAGCCGCCAGGTTATTGGTCTATAAAGCTGCATGGTTAAAAGATCAGGGACTACCTTATACCCAGGCAGGGTCGATGGCTAAATTATTTGCTTCTAAAGTAGCCATGGATGTAACTATTGAAGCTGTTCAGGTTCACGGCGGATATGGATTCGTTAAAGAATATCATGTGGAACGCTTAATGCGCGATGCAAAAATTACCCAAATCTATGAAGGAACCTCGGAGATTCAGAAAATGGTAATATCAAGAGAAGTTATACGCTGAGTTAAGTCGTGAGTCATTAGTCGGGAGTCTCTTATTTAGCGTATCATAACTCCTGCTATTTAGCTTGAGTATTAATTTAAAAGCCTGCGAATTTAAGTGCTTCGACTTAATTTCACAGGCTATTCTTATGATGCCGCTTTATTTGTTTTTAATCTGTAAACCTTAGACTCAAGACTTAGGACTACAGACTCAAGACTCGAAACTACTCCTTCTCTCCTGCAACAGCGCCAAAAACGGCTTTGATCAACGCTACGATAATGGCTAAAAATGCTGCAGCGAAGAAACCAGACGTATTAAAAGAGGTCATCATGCTGTCTACCAGAAGAATCATTAAAACAGTGATGATAAAGGATACCAAACCCAGTGTTAAAAAGTTAATCGGGAAGGTTAACAATCTTAAAATAAAGCCAATGGTAGCATTTGCAAGTGCGATTAAAACGGCTGCAATAAGTGCACTCATAAATCCTGTTACTTCTACTCCCGGAACCAGTTTAGCCCCAATAAAAAATGCAAGTCCCATCAAAAGAACTTCAATAATTAATCTCATAATGTTTAAATTTGTTAATGTTTAAAAGCCTGTGTAAATTTTCAGCAGTTGCCATAATAGCAGCCACTTTAATTTCTTGTTCTGGTACAAACAAAAAACCTGTGATTAAGTTTGCAGCGGATAGTACAGTGATCGTAGTTAAAAATATTGATGAAGCAAGTTTATTGCAGGTTAAAAATCATTATCAGGCAAATACAGATTCCATAGCCTTGATTTCGGTTATACTGAAACCCGGAGACCTGGATAGTTTGCAGGATGATATTGAAGTGCCTGGAAAAGTTAAGATAGCGGGCGATTCTGTTATTTTCGTACCTGAACAACCTTTTCAGAAAAATAAAAGTTACCTGGTAGAAAATTATATCGGAGTTAATTTTGCAGGCATGGATAACTTACTTAATGGTAGTGCCAGGCACAATTTACAGCCGCAAAAACAAATACTTAAACGGTAATAATCAGCACAATAATTACGCTAAGTGTTTGATTTTAAAGAAATGTTTACTACATTTGCATCGTAATCGAAGAAAAGAGAAGGGGACAATGTCCCCTTTTTCTATGAAATCAGGGTAAAATATGCAGGTAGAAAAGAGAGTTGCAGCCCTCGTTGAGGAAAAAATTGCAGACAGACCAGAACTTTTTCTGGTCGAAGTGAAAATGTTACCAAACCATAAATTGATTATTCATGTTGATGGTGACGAAGGAATTAGCATACAGGATTGCGTGGCAATCAGCAGGCATGTAGGTTTTCATCTGGAAGAGGAAAATGTAATTGAAAAGGCCTATAATTTAGAAGTTTCTTCACCCGGTGTTGGTGAACCACTGAAGTTAAACCGCCAGTACATTAAAAATATTGGACGAACTTTAAGTGTAAAGCTGAAGGATGGACTTAAAAAGGAGGGTAAGCTTTTAGAGGTTGCGGAAGACAACTTGTTGTTGGAAGAGTCAGTTAAAGAAAAAGGGAAAAAAGCGGTAAATGTTGAAACAACAATACCGTTTAATGATATATTAGAAACAAGTGTATTAATAAGTTTTAAGTAATACGATTAATGAGCAAAAACGAGATTTCTTGTAATCTTACTAATCTATTTAATCATGGTAAAAAATGAGTACTACAACAATTAATTTAATCGACTCTTTTCAGGAGTTTAAAGATTTCAAAAATATAGATCGCCCCACGGTGATCAGTGTGCTGGAAGAAGTTTTTCGTAGCATGTTGCGTAAAAAATACGGAACAGACGAAAATTGTGATGTAATTGTAAATCCGGATAACGGAGATTTAGAGATCTGGAGAACCCGGAAAGTAATGGAGGATGGTTTCTCTGAAGATGATGATCTGGAAATTGAATTGGCTGATGTACATCAAATTGACCCAAGTTTAGAGGTTGGTGATGATTATATAGAGCAGATTACGTTGGAAAGTTTTGGCCGCAGGGCAATTTTAGCTGCACGCCAGACACTGGTTTCTAAAGTATTGGAATTAGAGAAAGATGAAATTTTCAAAAAATATAAAGATCGTGTAGGTGAGATTATCACTGGCGAGGTTTATCAGGTTTGGAAAAAAGAAACTTTGGTTTTAGATGATGAAGGTAACGAACTTTTAATGCCTAAAACCGAGCAGATTCCTGCTGATTATTTCAAAAAAGGCGATTCTGTAAGAGCAGTAATCTCTAAAGTAGAAATGATCAACGCGAATCCGAAAATTATCATTTCGAGAACGGCACCAGAGTTTTTACAACGTTTGTTCGAACTGGAAGTTCCCGAAATTTTTGATGGTTTGATTACTGTGAAGAAAATTGTTCGTGAACCAGGAGAGCGCGCTAAAGTAGCCGTAGAGTCTTACGATGATCGTATTGATCCGGTAGGTGCTTGCGTGGGCATGAAAGGATCTCGTATTCATGGTATCGTTCGCGAATTGAAAAACGAAAATATTGATGTGATTAACTTCACAAATAACATCTCATTATATATCACACGTGCTTTAAGCCCGGCAAAAATCACTTCTATTAAATTGGATGATGAAACCAAACATGCATCGGTTTACTTAAAACCAGATCAGGTTTCATTAGCCATCGGACGTGGCGGACATAATATTAAACTGGCTGGTAAATTAACCGGTTATGAAATTGATGTATACCGTGAAGCCGGAGAAGAAAGCGACGAAGATGTGGATTTGGAAGAATTCTCAGATGAGATTGATAGCTGGATCATTGATGAATTAAAGGCTATCGGGTGCGATACTGCTAAGAGTGTTTTAGCACTTACAGTAGAAGATTTGGTGAAACGCACAGACTTAGAAGAAGAAACCATTAAAGAAGTGGTTCAGATTTTACAGTCAGAATTTGAATAAGTGGTGTAATTGCCAAATAAACACTACTTTTGTATTATATTAAAAAATAACAGGAGCTAAATGTCAGACGACAAACCAATCATTTTAATTAAAGCTATTAAGGAACTTAATATAGGCATGGGTACGGCCGTTGAGTTTTTAAACAAAAAGGGATTCTCTGCCGAGAAGAGCCCGATGTTTAAACTTACGGGAGACATGTATAGTGCCTTATTGAAAGAGTATCAGGGAGATAAGATCGTAAGAGAAGAAGCCAAACAAATAGTGATTGGTAAAATACGTCGCGACGAGCCTGAAACTGAAAAGCCAGTAGAAGCGCCGAAGAAAAATACCGATTTCGAGAAAAATGAAGAGGTTCTGATTAAGAATACTCAAACATCAACTCCTCCGGTAGAAAAACCTAAGGTCGTAGAAACTCCAAAAGTAGAAACTCCGGCACCTATTCCTGCGGCAGCAGCGCCGGTTGCAGCAACGAAGACAGAAGACAAAGCGGAAGATGGTGGATTACCAGGTGTTAAAATTGTGGGCAAGATTGATTTAAATGATCTTAATTCCAAAACGCGCCCTGCTAAAAAAGAAGATACCCCTGCTGCTGCAGTTCCTGCATCACAGCCAGTTGCAAAAGTACCTGAGACGGTTAAGCCTGTAGAACAACCTAAAGTTGAAGAAAAATCAGCAGAGGTTAAGAAAGAGGAAACGCCTGCTGCCCAGATACCTACACCTGCATCACAACCAGTTGCAAAAGCACCTGAACCAGTAAAACCTGCAGAACAGCCAAAAACGGAAGAAAAGCCAGCAGAAGTGAAACCTGCCGAAGTAAAACCGGTAAGTAATGAGCCTGAAGTAATTAAAGCACGTACGGTTAAATTAACTGGTCCGAATATCATTGGTAAGATTGTTTTACCAACTACTCCGGATAGAAGAAACGGTCCTGTAGCATCATCTAGTGATAGCGAGGCTGCTAAACGCAAACGTAAACGTAAAAAAACTCCGGGAGCACCAGGTCAGCATGGTGGTCAGGGTCAGCAAGGACAAAATCCTGCGGGTCAGGGTCAGCCAGGCGCATCAGGTACACCACGTACACCTTATCAAGGTAATCGTCCAGGTGGTGGTACGCCATACCAGGGCAATAGACCGGCCGGACAAGGTGGTACACCTTATCAGGGAAATAGAAATAACAACAGACCAGGTTTCCAAAACAGGAATGCTACACCAAGCGGTCCTAAAGAGGAGCCTACTGAGAAAGAAATTCAAGATCAGATTAAGGCAACACTTGCCCGTTTAAGTGGAGCTGGTAAATCTGGTAAATTTGCTCAACGTGCTAAATTGCGTCGTCAGAAACGTGATGATGTTGCATTTAATGCTGAAGAGGCTGCAAATGAACTTGAATCTCAATCAAGAATATTAAAAGTAACAGAATTTGTTACGGCTAATGAACTGGCCAGCATGATGGATGTACCGGTAACTAAAATTATTGGTACCTGTATGAGTTTGGGCATGTTTGTTTCCATCAACCAGCGTTTGGATGCTGAAACTTTAACGATTGTTGCTGATGAGTTTGGTTACGAAATTCAGTTCGTTAAACCGGATGAAGATGAGGAAAATGTAATTGAAGAGGAAGATAACGAGGCAGATTTAATCGAAAGGGCTCCGGTTGTTACGATTATGGGTCACGTCGATCACGGTAAAACTTCCTTACTGGATTATATCCGTAAAGCAAATGTGGTAGCTGGCGAGGCTGGTGGTATTACACAGCACATTGGTGCGTATATGGTAACCACACCAACCGGTAAAAAAGTAACATTCCTAGATACACCAGGTCACGAAGCTTTTACAGCGATGCGTGCCCGTGGTGCGAAAGTTGCCGATATTGCAATTATCGTAATTGCTGCGGATGATGCAGTGATGCCGCAAACAAAAGAGGCTATCAATCATGCACAAGCTGCAGGTGTTCCTTTGGTATTTGCTTTTACGAAGGTGGATAAGCCAGGTGCAAATGCAGATAAAGTTCGTGAGCAATTATCTGTAATGAATATTTTGGTTGAAGATTGGGGTGGTAAATATCAATCACAGGAAATCTCAAGCAAAAGCGGTTTAAATGTTGATTTACTTTTAGATAAAGTATTATTAGAGGCTGAGTTATTAGAACTTAAAGCCAATCCAAATAAAAGAGCTACAGGTTCAGTTATTGAATCTGCATTGGATAAGGGGCGTGGTATTGTGACTACAGTATTGGTTCAGGCGGGTACATTAAGAGTTGGTGATCCGATCTTAGCCGGTAGTTTTAGCGGACGTGTTAAAGCATTAACCAATGAGCGTGGTGCTAAAGTAGATTCAGCAGGTCCATCACAACCCGTACAGGTTTTAGGTATGCAGGGCGCACCAACAGCGGGTGACCGTTTCAATGCGCTTGAAAGTGAAACTGAAGCACGTGATATTGCAAACAAACGGATGCAGTTACAACGCGAGCAGGGATTGCGTACGCAGAAACATATTACCCTGGATGAGATTGGTCGACGTTTGGCTATCGGTAACTTTAAAGAACTTAATATCATTGTTAAAGGTGACGTGGATGGTTCAATTGAGGCACTGGCCGATTCATTGTTGAAACTATCAACTGAGCAAATCCAGATCAATATCATCAGTAAAGGTGTTGGACAGATTTCAGAATCTGATGTCTTGTTGGCTTCTGCTTCTGATGCAATCATCATTGGTTTCCAGGTTCGTCCATCAACAGGTGCACGTAAATTAGCTGAAGCTGAGCAAATCGATATCCGTTTATATTCTATCATTTACGATGCAATCAATGAGATTAAATCAGCGATGGAAGGTATGTTGGATCCCGAATTTGAAGAGAAAATTGTGGCTAACGTTGAAATTCGCGAGACTTTCAAAATTACCAAAGTGGGTACCATTGCAGGTTGTATGGTATTGGATGGTAAGATTACCCGTAACAGTAAGATCCGTATCGTTAGAGATGGCGTTGTCGTTTACACCGGTGAATTAGCATCATTAAAACGCTTTAAAGATGATGTGAAGGAAGTGGTTAAAGGTTACGAATGTGGTCTGAACATTCAAAACTTCAATAACATTGAGGTAGGTGATATCGTTGAAGCTTACGAACAAGTTGAAGTAGCGAGAAAACTATAAGTGATCTAAACTATATAAAATTTAAGTGATCCCAAAAGGGTCACTTTTTTTGTGTTCATTATTTTTAAAACGCAGAATTACTGGATAATTTAAGTTTGATAAAAGCTTTAGATTAGTGATGAATCAAAATAAAATTTAATTACTAATAATATTGACGACCTTTCTGTTGTAATGGAATGATTTGATTGCTATTGAATTTTGAGTGCAGAATGATTTGATGGATAGGTACTTCGTATAGCTCTGCGATTTTCATTAACTGAGAAAGGGCAAAATCAACTTCATTGTTTTCCCATTTTCTGTAAGCTACCCTGCTTATTCCTATAATGTTGGCTACGTACTGCTGAGTGTATTGATGTTTATCTCTATACCTTCTTAAGGTATTTCCTATGTCTAACATGCTGAGAACTGAAAATTTTTGTGTTTCTAAGGTCTTACAAATGTATATATAATAAGTAAATATATACAGGTAAATATTATTAATACTTACAATTTAAATGTCTTAATTTGTACTGAAAATATTGCGTCAATGTATTTTGTGTGTATTGCTGTAATTAATTGATTATTTATTAGTTAAGATTTGAAAACTCATATTTTAATAAAAAATTGGCATGATTGTAAAAATGCTATTTTAGTTATTTTATTATTCTTGGCCTCTACAGGCTGTAAAAAGACGGCGTCAATAGATACAAAAGAGGAAATTATTTCGCCTGTAGCGGGTAGCCGATTGAAATTTACGCTAGACTCTATTTATTTATATGCTAGGCAAATTTATTTATGGAATGATGTTTTGCCTTCTTATCAGGATTTTGCCCCAAGGCAAAAATATTCATCGATTACGCCTGAAATTAATGCTTTTAAGAAAGAACTTTTCGATCTTTCACAATTAAAATTAAATACTAAAACCGGTAGGCCATATGAGGCATTAGGTTATAACAATACTCCAAAATACTCCTATCTTCAATTGGGGATATTAAAAGGTGGGATTAGGCAAGCGGGTCTTGTATTAAAAGAAGCAATTCCATTTAATAAAATCATACAATCTGCTGATAAAAAGGTTGGTTATATCTCACTTAGCTCTTTTCCTCGCTTAAATGATGCCAAATCAATGCTGGATAAGGCTTTTGAAGAACTAGCATTGGCACATCCCAAATACCTTGTTTTAGACCTTAGGTCTAATGGAGGCGGATATGTGGAGACGGCGGAATACGTAGCTAACTTAATTGTGCCAGGCAAATTAAATGGGAAAGTAATGTATTCCGAACAATTTAATGCTACTCTTCAAAGTGGGAATGGCAAGATTTTGAGGCATCAGCCATATCTGGATGAATCGGGGAAAGCTGTTTCATATAAAGGTAGGGCAGCTACATTAGCAGATGTAGATTATTCAGAAAAGGGAAATACCTATCTTTTTGAAAAAAAGGGCAATTTAGAATCAGTTGAAGAGATTTATGTTATCGTTTCCGGAGAAACAGCTTCCGCAAGCGAGTTGCTGATTAGTTGTCTTAAACCTTACTTCAATGTCAAACTTGTGGGTGAAAAAACATATGGCAAACCTGTCGGCTTTTTTGGTGTGAATATAGATCAATATACCATTTATTTAAGTAGTTTCTTGATTAAGAATGCACAAGGCTGGTCTGATTATTTTAACGGAATGGAACCTAATATTCCTGTAATACTTCCAGCTCATCCAATTTTGGGCGATCCAGAAGAACCTTGTTTGAAAGCAGTAATTTCTAACATTAATGGTTCATTAAAACTTGCCTCCAGGGCAAAATTAGCTGACCTTTCAAAAGGTAAAGCACGCCAGCAATTGTCAATTATTAATGACAACAGTGATGTTGGTATGATTGAAAATAGATTAAGGCTAAAAAATAAGTAGTTTTAATAACTCTCTATTAGACTTATTTGTTTTTTTCTCGTTTGTAATGTTTCTTTATATTGATAACTGCTAGTTGTCATCTGTAATATTTTTCATTAGTAGTTTTGAAAAAAATATTTATGAAAAAAGATTACAAGTTAAAAATTATTTGCATGCTGTGTGTTTTCACGACGTTATTCAGTAATTGTAAAAAGAGTGAATTGGTTGATGGGCAGTTATTGAATAATAAGCACAATGGATTGGCATCCGCCAAAGATGGGCAAAATGATTTATTAGGCTATGGCTATGATGTTCTTGGAGAATATGCAAATTCAAGTGCTGCTAAGTTTTCAGTAGTGGATGTGGTAAGATTAAAGACCGATCATCCTACTCGGGTTGAATGGGATTTTGCTACTAAACAAGAGGGCATATTAGATGCTGGAAGTGATGCTGTTTCGTATCTGAAGAAGTTAACTACTAGATTTAGTAATACCTTTGGTGCAGAGCTATTAGGATTATCACTATTCAAGGCTACTATAAATGCTGCTTACAACGAAACTGATAATTTTTCATCCAGAAATATTTATAGTAGCTATAGACTAAAAATACAGCAAAAACGAGTGAAATTTAATGCACCTAATGATCTTTTAAAAAGTTATCTATCACCAAGTTTTTTATCTGATGTGCAAAGTCAATCACCGGAATACATTGTAAGCCGTTATGGAACACATGTTTTAACAGACATTATTCTTGGAACAAAGCTTGAAGCATTATACAAATCCGAAACGTCAAAGTCTGAAAGGACAATTGCAAGTTCGGCTGGAGTGGACTTAAGTGTTAAGTTAATTTTTAAGTTAAATACAGGATACACATATGATAGCAATGATATCGTTGAAAATACTTCACAAAAATTACAATATAGAACAATAGGAGGAGATCCTACTCAAAGCTTAGTAGGTCAAGTTCCGATAGGTAATGCATCAAATCCTAATCCTACCCCAACCGTTGTAATATCAGGGTGGCAAAGTACTTCAACACTTGCAAATTCAGAAATGATTGATATTACTCCTGATGGCTTAATGCCTATATACGATTTAATTCCTGATCCATCAAAGGCTCTAGCTGTAAAGAATTATGTCATTCAATACTTAACTAATAACCAAGCTAATTTGATTATTGATGAAAACTACAATCCTACACAAGAAGGTAAGCTTTTACGCACTCCAGATGGAAGAGTATTCAGTGTAATGAATGGAAAGGCTAGGCACATTCAGGATTATGGGACTTTACAGGCAGTTTATAATTTTGAAACTACTACAATAATAAAACGACCACCATTTAATCCTATTGTACAAGTAACCTCAAATATTAAACAAATTTCAACTCTGTCAGAATTAGGTCTCACGGAAGGTCCGCCAATCCCTCCAGGTGCTGAATTATTGAGAGATTCAGGAAATGGAAGAACTTATTTTTATGAGCATACAGCTCAAGGAGTCTATATGTTAAGATACATCACAAGCCCCGATGTTGCCAATAAATATTATTTTAAATTAAGCAATGCCAGAAATATACCTAGTACATTTGGTTATGTTTTAGGCGCTATAATTCAATAAAGTTTATTTAAATAAGTAACAGAGAATTGTATATTTATATTTCTTGGATTCATTATATATATCTGATTTAGTTGCTAATATTTATATGTAAAATTTTATATACATAAATGTTAAAAGGGTTCCGATTCACATCGGAACCCTTTTTTTATCACATATTTGTTAATCAAACCACTTAAATATTTAATGAATACAGAATTAGCTAAAGAAACAGTGCCCATAAAAAGGAATTTTGATTTTATAGATACCATCAGGTGCATTGCAATGATGGGAATTGTTATGGAACACTGTACGTATAATGGCACATATATCTTTAATGGTTTTCCTCTAAAACACATCATTTACATCGGGTTAATTCAGTTTTCAAAATTTGGTACCATATCCTTCTTTTTATTAGCCGGATTTTTATTGGGGAGTAAGTTTACAACCTATTCATCCTGGCAATATTTTAAACGACGTTTATCCACAGTATTTCTACCCTGGTTAATATGGTCACTGATATTTTTGTGTGCTATCATCATTCAAAATTACATTGCGCTGCATCGGTCAGGCGATTTTCATCTCCGGAAGTTGCTGATTGAAAAAATAGAGATGATTTATCTATTTACCAATTATTGGTTTATTATCAATTTTATGTTTTGTATCGCAATACTATTATGCTTTAAGAAGTATTTGTACAAATGGTGGCTGGGGGCAATTTTTTTGGTGCTTACTTTAACTTATAGCGCTAATGTATATTTCGAATGGTTTATTACATCGCACACTATCGCAATTTTTGGATTTATTTTTTATCTATGGTTGGGTGCCATTTTTAATAAGTATTGGAGTAAAATTGAAGCATTTATTCAAAAAACGCCATATTATATCTTTATTGGTTTATTTATGATAACTTTCTATTTAGCGGTGTTCGATATTATTCATCTAATAAAGGTAAAAAGTGAAGATCCATATAATACATTAAGAATAAGTAATGTTTTCTATTCATTAGCCACTATCTTTTTATTGTTTAAAATAAAGGAATTTAGATTTGTCAAATATTTAAAGCCAAGGGAAACTACATTTGGTGTTTATTTAATACACTATATATTGGTTACCCATCTTTTGCCTGAAGTTTTCAGACCCTTCCACATAATTCAATTCAATGAAATGTCTTTGGGTAATATGCTTCTTTATATTGCCTGTAGATTTACAATTGTTTATTCTGCTACAATGTTGCTCATTGCCCTGATAAGTAAGACTAAAATAAAGTGGATAATTGGCAGATAATTTTAATGTCCAGATAATATGAAATAGGTGCCAGTCAAACGCTTTCTTTTATTTTAGTAGATTTGTTCAGGTGATCCGTTTTAGTGTATTCTTGTTAGATCGCCTGATATGGATTATTCATCACAATTTTTGCCTGCTTAAACCCAATATGTCTACAAATTATACCGCTTATCAAACTCAATCAGCAATATTATTTATTTTTTTTAATAGAACTGATACTACGCTGAAAGTTTTAGAACGAATTAAGCAGGCTAAACCTTCGCAATTATATCTTACCTGCGATGGTCCACGGGAAAACCGGGCAACAGAGGCAGAAGATTGTAATAAAGCTAAAGAATCAGTAATGGGTTTTATTGATTGGGAATGCGAAGTACATACCTTATTCAGAGAAAAGAATTTGGGGCCAAAAGAAGCCATATCCTCTGCAATCGATTGGTTTTTTCAACATGAGGAAGAGGGAATTATATTAGAGCATGATTGTTTGCCCTCTATCAGTTTTTTTTATTATTGTGATAATTTGCTGGAGAAATACCGGAATGATACAAGAATCTGGCTGATATCTGGCTTTAATTTCGACACGAAAAAAAAATGGGGTAAAGGCTCATATTATTTTTCTAATTTAACCAACGGCTGGGGCTGGGCTACCTGGAAAAGATCCTGGAATAACTATGATAAGAATTTAAGCCAGTACAACGCAGATGAAGTTAGAGAACCACTGCAAAGAATATTTGAAGATCCTCTAATTGTTGATAGGTGGGTTGAAATATTTAATGAAACCAAGGAGGGTAAAATTGATACATGGGATTATCAGGTAACGTTTTTACACTTATTTAGTCATTCACTAAACATTGTTCCTAATTATAATCTGGTAAGTAACATTGGATTCGATCAGTTTGCAGAAAATACTACCAATGCCAATAGTCCTTTTGCCAATGTTCCTTTAGAGGAACTGGGAGAGCTGGTTCATCCAAAATATATGGTGCCGGAAAAAGAGGCAGATTATAATCTTTTATTCGAAGAATTTAATATTCGGGGTAAGTTAGCGGAAATGGCCTACTTAAAAAAACACAATTTTTATAGAAGAAGGTTTAAAAGATGGTTCAAGTCTTTTTTTAAGGGTTGAACGATTTTTGCTTAGACTGCAGGCATTTAAATAATTTTTTTATACAGCTCAATTGTTTTCGAAATACATTTATCAATAGGATATTCAAGCGATTTTTTTTTTCCTGCATTACCCATTTCTCTTCTAAGAGGAGAAGATGAGATAATAATTTCTAACTTTTCTGTCAACGATTGTAAAGATTGGCCATCGAAATACTGTGCAGCGTTTCCTGCAATCTCTTCAAAACAGCTGCAGTTACTAAGCAAAACAGGACAATTATTCTTAAAAGCTTCTAATATTGGCAATCCGAAACCTTCGTATAGTGAAGGATAAACAAAGCATAGGGCATTTTTATAAAGTGTATTCAGCTGATCATCACTAACAGATAATTGTATGGTCTTGTCTAAAATATTATTGCGTATTAAAAACTCAGAATCGCCATAGCTTAGAGCCCCGCCACCTGCAAATACCAGGCGTAACCCGGGGTATTTTTGTGTTAATTTTTTAAAAGCCTCTACTGTTAAATGGAAATTTTTATAACTCCATCTGGCACCAACAAATAAAATGTACTGCTCAGGTAAGCCTTCAACAGGAGCGTACACTGGTTCAGCCAGATCTATTCCATGATGCACAACTTCTATTTTATCTACATTAACATTGCTATATTTTAATATGTCGGTTTTTGTTATTTCGGATATAGCTATAATTTTATCTGCCTTCTCCATTAATATTCTTTTATAAAAAGGTAAAGGATCAGATGAAGGGAAAAATTGGGGTAGTGCCTCATAGGTCATATCATGAACGGTTATAACCAGCGGCTTTTTCAGGTACTTTAGAAAATAAGGGTTAAAATATGTAGGATGAAAAACAGAGAAATCATTTTTCTTAAGCAGGTATTTGCTGTATGAGTTATTGCGTTTAAGAAGTTTCTCTTGTGTTTTAAAAAGCGGATTAAATAAGGGACTGCTTAAAGGCTGTTGTTCATCTCTGATATAATAGTTATTGGATCTTAAAAGGCCTAGTTTATACTCTACCTGTTCTGTTTTCTTTATTCCATTCATCAGATACTTAAAATACCTGGAAATGCCTCCATAGGTTTGCTCTGTAAATATTTGATGATCATATAAAACCTTAACCATAATTTTTAGGCTGATTTTTTAAACTTTGGTAAAAAAAGTAAAATGAGATTAATAAATGCTTTTAAACATTTGTACGCTAACGGATGCTGTTTAATGTACAAAAACTGTTCTGCTTTTTTATCCCTTAAATGTTTAAAGTAATTATAATCAGCTATAAACTCAGGAAAGTGATTATTTAAAGATACTTCGCGCTCCGAGTTCATTACTATATGGTTATCGGTATTGGAAGAAATGCCTGTTGCATCATAATTGGTGATGATGATATCGAGGTGTTTATACGAGGCTTCCCGCTTGCATATGGCATAGGTGAAAAATTCCCAGTCAGATACAATTTTGAAATTTTCATTGTAAAGAAAGATCGTTTTAAACAAAGTTCTCTTGATAAAACTGGCCTGGTGCGATATGTTTTGTTCGAAAAAGAAGGCAAAATTTAACTGATCCGGAAACACTCGTTTACTCTGCTGATGTATCTCATCATAAATAATGTCGCCATAATAAATATCCAGTTGTTCTTTCATGGCCTTAAGCGACTGCGAAATTACCGTATCGCTGTAAAGCCAATCACCACTGTTGAGGAATAAGATATAATCTCCGGTAGCAATGTTTATTCCCTTATTCATTGCATGATAAATCCCCCTGTCGGGTTCGCTTATCCAGTAGGTAATCTTATGTGTATTTTGGTTTAATAATTTGGCGCTACCATCATTACTATCACCATCAATAACAATAAATTCGATATTGGCGGCACTTTGCGAAAAAACACTGCTCATCGTTTTTTCAAGCCCGGTGCAATTATTATAATTAACAGTAATAATTGAGATCTTTTGTTCGCTCATACTACTTTTTGTTGCTCAAATTTCTTAATAATTCTTCCAGTTGCAGTTTTATCACTTCAGGGGTGTATGCTTTTAACGCGTTAATCGAATTGTTTCTGATGTTACTCCAAAGATCGGGAGAATTATATAACTGAATGATTTTTTCTGCAAAATCTTTGGTATCATTCGCTACCATTACATCGTGGCCATTTGTTAACCCAATACCTTCTACGCCAATATCAGTAGAAACAATTGGAAGTCCATATTCTAAACTCTGGCCAATTTTCCCTTTCATACCTGCACCAAATCGTAATGGTGATACAAATATTCGGTTACTATAGAAATATGCTGAAACATCATGTATATAACCAGGAACAATTACCTTATCCGAGCGCAGCGCAAGTATTTCATCTGTAGGGTTGCTCCCTAAAAGCGTTAAGGTTATCTGAGGATCGACGGCCCATACCAAAGGCATAATTTCTTTAACTAACCATTGCACAGCATCTATGTTGGGTTTGTGCAGATAACCACCAATAAAAAGTAAACCATTTCTTAAGCTGAAAGAAACTGCAGATTCGGTTACAGTTTTTATTTCGTGGATATTAGGTATTATCTCAACATTGTTTATGCCTTCGTTTTCTAAAACTTCTTTTTCATCCTTTGTAATGGCCAGGGTAATGCTGGCACGTTTTGCAATATTGAGTTCTACCTGTTTAACATCATTGGCGGCTTGAATAACAGATTGGTCTCCAGAAAGATTGCCTTCCCGCTGCAACCTTAAAAAATGGAGATCAATTGTGTCATAAATCCAGAATAAATCTTTTTCCTGCTCAAATAGAAACTTAAACTGCTCATTATTGTGCGGTTTGCATAGCCACACAGCATCAATGTCCTGAAGCTTACCTTCGAGAATTTTGATCAGTCCGCGCATATTAGGAAAACGGTATAGCACTTCGAACCCTTCCAAAATCATCTGATTAGAATAACGTGGTTTTTTCTCACCGTTGGCAGGTAGAAATATAACGTGAAATCCTAAAGCTTTTATCAGCTGCATAATTTTGAATATCCTGTTCGAACCAGAATCCTGATCGGGTGTTGGGATAACATCATCGATAAATAATATAGTTTTTTGTGCAGGCTTTTCAATTAAGGCCTGGGCCTTTAACTGATGGATATTATAGCACACCACCTCTGCCAAAGGTTGATAAATAACCTTTTTGTTTTTGCCGGCAAGGTATTGACCAATCTGATCTCCGATATAAACCGACGAAAGAAGATCAATATCAGACAGGTTTAAGTTACTCAAATGATCTCTGTGGAAAATAAAATTAGCTGAAGCATAATGTGTAATTTCTCTTTGAGAATTAAATTCAGGATGAGTGCTGTCCTCATAAAAAATAGTGTCGCCTTCTGTTCTAATAAGTAAGCCATTTCTATGAAGGTGTTTTGCCCCTGCACAGCCTACATCTTTATTTTTCAGTACTTCGGCAAGGAGTTCAACACAATTTTTCTTTATTATAGCCTCACTTGATTGGATATAGATTAAATTTCCTTTTGCATTTTCTGAAATTGATGCAAAAGAAGCCGTTTCTAAAAGAATAATTCCTTTAACATTATTATTCAGGAAAGAATTGACATGGTGATCTTGATTTTTGAATACAATAACCTCAAAAGTATGTTTTTCAGAAATGTGATCGCTTAAAGATTTTAAACAGTTATAAAGAGAATCTAAGCGATAGTTGCCAGTTACGATAACGCTAATAAATGGCTCCTCTGAACGTTGAAATACTATTTTTTCTGCAAGAATGATCTTCCTGTCTAAAAGATCTGGAGTAGCCTCATCAACAAAATACCGGTAACCAAATAATGCTGAAATCAAATCTCTTGTTTTAATATAAATTATGGGGTTGGTATCTGAAGAGAAAAAAGGAGAGAATTTACGGGATATAATATTGTAAAAACCTTTAAAAGCAGATTTTTTAACAAAAATAACAGACGCAAATACCAGTAATAAACGCAGCAGGTAGTCTCCCCAAAAAGATGGCGATAAGGAATATAATTTTGTTCTTCTTTTTGATATTCCGGTATAATATCTCTTCGTAATCTTAATTGAGACTTTATAATTGTATTTATCTATCCAACGGTAAATTTTCATGTGTTTAATAAGTGCTGTAGCCTAAAATTTTTTGGAAAATTTAATAGCAAAATTTAGTCTGCTTAATCCTGTTCTGTTTTTCAGATCAGGAAAATAATCTTGATAATGTTTATAGATAAGCCTGATTAAATATAGACTGTATCCTTTTTTATGGTGGGCGGCATATATTTTACCAATCAGTTTTTTATCTGCTTCTTTTAAGTTTTTATACTTGCCTAAAAGGAAAAGATTCAGATCAATTTCTTTAAAACGTTCTGCTTTGATGTTGGTTTTTACATTACCTTTAAACTTGTGCATCACTGAAGAACTATGGATTCTGTGCAGTGTTAAACATTCATTTAAACAAGTAATTTTGTGATGATATAGGGCTACAAACCCGATCCACCAGTCATAATATCCTGTTTCAGGAATTGGAGATATGTAGGGTAACAGTGCCTTTGAAAAAAGAGTGGTATGCCCGGTAACCGAATTATAGAATAGTGCGCTTCTGTAATCACGGTTCCCCAATTTAAAATCGGCATTTAATGTTTGTCGCCCAATGAGATTTTCTGTTTGATCTATCCATTCTGAATTCGAAAAAATCAGCCAGTTATCTCCTATATTCTGATGTAATAGCGCTAATTTGTGCTCCAGCCATATGTCATCCTGATCGCTTATGGCTATAAAATCGCCTGAACAAAAAGATATGGCTTTTTGAAAGTTGGCATTAAAACCGATGTTCGTTTCGTTAAAATACAGTTTAATCTGTTCATATTTAGCAGCATATTGTTTCAATATATCTTTTGTGCCATCAGAAGAACCATCATCAACAATAACCAGTTCAATGTGTTTATAGGTTTGGTTAAGAATACTATCCAGTTGTTGTTGTAAAAAGTTAGCGCCATTATAGGTACAAAGCGCTATAGAAATGAGTGGCTCCATGATCGATTACTTTAGCAGGAGTTTGATAACCTGTTTCAAATTTAAATTGCTAAAGGTAAATAAATCTGATCCTATAAACTTACCAAGGGAATATTTATTGTTGGATTTAAGCAGGTAGTTATACCAATCTTTTTGAAGTTGTTTGGTAAGAAGCCTTTGGTTGAATACCTGCTTTTTTCGATTGGCTCTTAATATATTTACCAGGTGGTGCTCTATTTCATGTTCAGAAAAAGCAGCATCTTCAGGGCGCAGGATTGAATGATGAACCAATAAACTTTGTTGATCTACTTTATCAAATAAGAAAGATGATAAATAGGCTATGGTTTTGAGCTCGCTTTGCACCATTTCTGCCTTTTTCTTTGATGTTATACTTTCTCCGTGAATGCGGTATTGTAACAAACGCTGGTGCAAGTTTGCAACCGGATAACTCATTGTGATTTGAGAAAATAAAAAATAATCTTCAGCATATTTAAAATCTTCGCTGTAGGCAAATTTCTTTATTGTTTCAGCATCTGCCATAATTGTTGGATGTATAAAAGCATTGCGGAACAAGTTAAATACTTTGATTTTAGCACTATGCTGCGGCCGGTTTAAGTTGCTTATTTCTTTTCCTGTTGCATCAATAGCAATCGCCATACTGCCACACAATTTATAGGTTGGGTTCGCAGTTAGAAAAGCAGCTTGTTTGGTTAACCGATCGGGCATGGCAATATCATCAGCATCCATTCTGGCGATATATTTGCCCTTACTCAACACCAATCCTTCGTTCAACGTATTTACTATACCCTTATTCACTTCATTATTAACATATTTTATCCGGTTATCTAAAAAAGAGCTGATTATGGCGTGCGACTGATCTGTACTTCCATCGTTAATAATCAAAAATTCGAAGTTTTTATAGGATTGATTGAGTATGCTTTCGATAGCTTCTTTTACAAAAAGTTCGCTGTTAAAAACAGGCATTAACACCGTAATAAGATTTTTTTGCTCCTCAATCATGTATTGGGTTTAGGTGCTGTAAAAATAAGATAATTTAAGCGTTAATAAGCTTATAAAGATGGCATAGATTTTTGCATCTTTAAAGCCTGAAAAAAAGATAAAATGACTACAGGTTTTTCAAAAAAAGAAGGAGCTACAGCAGCAAAAAAAATATTGTTTATCACCCCATTTTTTGGAAGGACAGGTTCTGAAATGCAGTTGCTTTATATTTTAGAGAACCTGAATGTTCAGAAATTTGAGCCCTATTTGTTTACCCGAAATGATGGTACGTTATTAAATGATCTTCCTGTAAATGTAACTTCTTTCATTGGCTATAAAAAGCATAAGAACTATCTTATGAGGTTATTTAGGATTCTATTGTATTTGGTAAACATAAATCCAATAGAATACCAGTTGCGTAAAATTCAAAAAAAAATCAAAGCAGACTGCTGGTATATTAATACCATTGTAAATAGGGATGCTTACGAAATTGCTTTAAAACTTGGTGTCAAAATTATATCTCATGTTCACGAAATGCCTTTATATTATGATATGGTTAAAGGTAAAACAATAGAAAATTTATTAAAGTCTGATGTTTGCATAGGGTGTTCTGAAATTGTTTGCGAAAATCTAAGAGACATGGGGCATAAAAATGTCCATTTGCTAAATAGTTTTGTTGATGATCGTTTTATTTCATTAAATAATAATAGTATTGCTAGAGAGGAATTTAACTTCAAAGCGAATGATTTTATCTGGGTAATGGCTGGTAGCGTTAATGCAATTAAGGGGGTAGATTTTGTAATTCCTTTACTTAAAGTGCTAAAAACAAATCACAAAATTATATGGATTGGTAATATTGATGATTCCGGAACTACTGCTTATACAAAAATAGCAAGGGAGATTGATTATAATGACAGATTATTTTTCGTCGGAAGAAAATCAACTGACTATTATGATTACTTTAATCTGGGGCATGCTTTTCTTCTTCTTTCGCGTCAGGATTCTTTTCCGCTTGTAATGCAGGAAGCAGCACATCTGGGTAAACCAATCGCAGGGTTCAATTCAGGTGGTATAGAAGAGTATGTAAATGAAAAAATTGGCATTGTAGTTAATCAGCTTTCGTTTACAAAATTAGCTAAAGCCATGGAGCAAATAGAAGAAAATTATAGTTCTTATGATAAGAATTACATCAAGGAATATGCGAAAGGTTTTAATGCTATTGAACAGACTTTAAAATTAGAGTTGATTTTAGAACAGGGCTTTAATCATTAAAAGCCTGCATATCAATCAACCTTCTGTATAAGCCATTCTTTGTCATTAGCTCCGCATGGCTTCCGGTTTCTACCACTTCACCTTTATCAATGACCACAATTTTATCGGCGTATTGAATGGTGCTTAAACGATGGGCAATCACAACTGATGTGCGGTTTTTCATTAAGTTGTTTAGTGCATCCTGAACCAGTTTTTCTGATTCAGTATCTAATGCAGAGGTTGCCTCATCCAGTAACATTATCGGAGGGTTAGCCAGTACAGCTCTGGCAATGCAAACCCGTTGTCTTTGTCCGCCGGATAATTTATTGCCACGATCACCCACAGAAGATTGGTAACCATTTTCTGTATTCAGAATGAACTCGTGTGCATTGGCAATTTTTGCTGCCGCTATAACTTCGGCTTCAGTGGCATTGGGCTTTGCAAAGGCTATATTATTAAATATGGTATCATTAAATAAAAAAGACTCCTGATTAACAATTCCCATTTGAGCACGCAAACCTTCAATTTTAAGGTCTCTGTAATCTGTTCCGTCCATTTTGATGGAGCCTGATTTAGGGTCATGAAACCTGGGAATTAAATCCATTAATGTACTTTTTCCACCACCGGAAGGACCAACTAAAGCAATGGTTTTTCCTTTTTCAATATTGATGTTAATGTTATTTAATATCCGTTTTTCACCATAATTGAAAGAAACATTTTCCAGTACAAGCGATTTTTCAAATTGATGAACTGATTTTGCATCAGGCTGATCGATTAAATCGGGCTTGGTATCAATCAGGTCCAAGACTCGCTCTCCAGCTGCTATTCCGGAATGAATTCCGCTGAATGAATCTGTTAGAGCCTTTACAGGCTGCATTACCTGTGAAAAAGTTGCAATGTAAACGAGGAATTTGGAAGGTGTTAAATCACCCTGTCCGGTTAAGATCATTGTTCCTCCATATAATACGATGAAAACAACTACGAGCACACCTAAAGTCTGTGAAACTGGTGAAGCCAATTGCTGCCTCCTGACCATTTTTCTATTCAAAAAGGAATAAAATTTATTTTCATCTTCAAACTTCGCTTTTACCCTTTCACTAGAATTAAATGCTTTTACAATTTTGATTCCGCTTAACGATTCATCAAGAAAGCCTATCATTCGGGCAAAGGATTCATGCGACTCTTTTGCCTGCTGTTTCAACCTTTTTACGATTTTACTGATTATGAAACCTGAAATTGGAATCACGAGCAGTGAAAATAATGTTAGTTTTAAAGAAATAGATATCAGTACGCCTACATAAAAAAGCAATTGAACGGGCTCCTTAAAAACAACTTGAAGCGTATTGGTTACGGTAAACTGAACTACCTGAACATCTGATGCCACCTTAGAAATTATATCGCCTTTGCGTTCATTGTTGAAATAGCCTATATGCAAGTTCATCACATTATTAAAAACTGTTCTGCGCAAATTCAACAGGGTATGAACCCGTAAATCTTCCATATAACGCTGTGATAAGTAGCGAAACAAGTTGGCTAGAACAACGGTAATCACAATAACTACACAAACAAATTTTAATGTTTCCGTTTTTCCATACTGATCAATCCAAGTGTTAATCTGCTGACTAAATTTAGCCATAAAATCAAGCGAGGAACTGGCTTTACTTAATGTAGTTGGTGCATCTTTCACAAAAAGCGTTTCCAGCAGAGGGCCAAGTAAAGTAAACAGAAATGTATTAAACGTGATCGCAAAAAGTGTAGCAATCACATAAGGAATAGCGAATTTCTCAATTGGTTTTGCAAAAGATAACAAGCGGAAGTAAATTTTCATCGATGGAAAATAGTATAATGTAATGGGAAAGGACCAAAACCAATCCCTGAAAATCTAAATATAACTTGACAAAGGTACGGTTTTCAAACAGACCTTTATATCTTGAGACTTCATGGCCAGTAAAATTACAATCGCTTTATGTTTTTACCCACAATGGATTGATTAATGATTTTTCTGATATCAGAAATGCCTTTTGAAGAATGGTGTTGCCGTTTTAAGGATGCAAGTTGATTACGGCTATGCTCAATCGAATGAAATGTAGCCAGGTATTGCTGGTAAGCATCCCAAACCCAAAATTTACCTGTTAAAAGTTTAGGAATAATTTCTGCAAAAAATAAATAGAAGGGGAGCAGGCTCAGCCGCATTCCATTTAAATGAATGCGCTGTAGGATGAACCGGTTTCGATAATAAACTTTCTTGATAAATTTAGATTTGATCTGGGTTTTAGTACTCCCGCTCACATGATGATAGCAAAAAGACTGATGCTCATAGTAACATTTCCAGCCTAATTGCCAGGCACGTAAGCTTAAATCAAAATCTTCTGAAGAGAAAGGAGAATAAATCTCGTCAAAACCACCCAGTGCTTTAAGTTTTTTGGCATCAACCAAAGCATTAGCACCGGAAAGATAAGCCGTATAAACGTGATCATCATTCGGGTTTTCGCAATGATAAAATTTGTTTGCTTTAATTCGGCAACCAGAATAGTATAATAAGCGTGCTGCGTCTTCAATTCGGGTCTCATCGAAACTCATAATTCTGGCCATCACTCCAAAGGTATCCTCACGTTGAAAATACTTCCATTGGGCAGAAAAATAGTCAGGATCTAATTTCACATCAGAATTTAAGAGTAAAATCAGCTCATGTTTAGATGCCTTGATTCCGTGATTACAGGTATAAGAAAAGCCCCTGTTTTGATCGTTAACCAAAAGTTTAATGTTTTCATAATGCTGTTTGATAAAGCTGATACTGTCATCTTTAGAACCATCATCAATCACGATAACCTCAAAATCTGTTTGGGCATTTTCGGCAGCAATAAAAACTGAAGGCAGATACTGTTCAAGCAAGTGTTTGCCATTATAATTCGGAATGACGATAGAAACGCTTTTTTGCATTTACTTCACAATTTTATAGTTACGGTATTCAAAGAGACGCCACCCTGTTAAATCCTCAATTTTTTGCAACAACCTTCTTCTGAAATTCATTTTTGTGGTTTCTTTAGTTAAATCCTGCTCATATTTCCAGTTTGCTGCGGCAATTCGCTGTTTCATTACTTTTGGATGAGTCCCTTTAAAATGTACCAGGCGATCTGCATTGTGCATATCAAACGTTTGTTGGGCAGGATAATTCTCTTCAATCCATTCTTCTGTTTGATAAAACTGGTTAAAATTCCTGACTTTTCCTTGTAAACCTTGGGGTGGTTTTACCCAGCCATAATGATAAATATAGGCATCTATTAATTTAACTTTCAATTTTCTGTTGTCAATTCTAAAACCTTGTGCATCGCGATAAGAATGAATGCCGGGCAGGTTTTTTAAAATCCGGACTTCCCGCCGATACCAGCGTCTTGATTCTGCCAGGTAATCGTAAGAAGCATAAAAATGTTTATATTTTAGCAGAAGTGCTTCAATATGATCGTGATGGAGTTCCAGTTCCATCTCTTTTCTGATTAAAGGAAGATCATCTTCATGAATGGCTTCATCACCCTGAATGTAGATCATCCAGTCCGTATCTTTTGAAATTGCAGCAAGCGCTTTATTGGTTTCATCGGCAAAAACACGGCCGCCTTCGCGAATGGATTCGTCCCAGGTGGTATCAATAATTCTGATTTTTTCAGAATCTATACTTTTAATCAGTTCTGCCGTTTCATCCGTTGAGTTTCCCAGGGCAATAATAAACTCATCACATAATGGAAGAACAGAAAGTATGGCTTCCTTTGCCGGATAATCATTTACAACTGCATTTCTTAAGAAGGTAAAGCCGGTAACTTTCATCTGTTTAAATGTGTTTTAGCAGTGATGAAGCTATGGTGATTTGTTGATAAATTCCCGGTGGATTTTGGTAAATCATGATGCTTTCGTTCAATGTTGATTGTTTTATGCCTGGTGCCGTATTATTTTGTTAATTTGTACAAAGATAGTTTTATTGATGAATAATACCCCTCTATCCATTTTAAGCGAAGTGAAACAAGGTAATTACCGGGTTTTGGCCAGGGCATTAACACTTGTTGAAAATGATCTTTCGCCGGCAGATTCCATTCTGAAAAATTTAGATAGTCGGTATGGTGCGCCTGTTATTGGTATCACTGGTCCTCCCGGTGCCGGAAAAAGTACCTTAGTTAACGCCATCACTGATTTTTTTACGCTGGAAAATAAAAGAATAGCCGTTTTAGCCATTGATCCAACCTCGCCATTTAATTTGGGTTCATTGCTGGGTGATCGGATCCGAATGGCCAGGCAGTTTAATAAGCCCAATGTCTTTATCCGCTCTTTAGCAACCAGAGGGGCATTAGGGGGCATTTCTGCTAAAACAATTGAAATGGTTGATGTATTGAAGGCTTCAAATTTTGACCTTATTCTCATCGAAACAGTAGGGGTCGGGCAATCGGAAGTTGAAATTGCGGGTTTAGCAGATAAAACGATTGTGGTTCTGGTGCCTGAATCAGGCGATGAGGTTCAGCATATCAAGTCAGGTTTAATGGAAATTGCAGATTGTTTTGTCGTTAATAAGGCCGATCGGGAAGGTGCTGGTACCTTTGCCAATAACTTAAAAAAAATGGTTCACGAGGGGATAAAATCAATTCCGGTTTTACAAACAGTAGCTGATAAAAATATAGGTATTGATAAATTAATGGACTGGATTACGGCACCGGTTACAGAGGCCAGCCAGCGAAAAGAATTTCTGTTTGCCGAAAAAGCCTGGAAAATTATTCAGCACCATAAGATGCAGTTGGTTGATAAAAAAAAGCTTAATGAAGCGCTTCATTTGGCGTTACAGCAGGAAGATTTTAATGTATATCGTTTTGCTGATGATTTCATTTCTGGTACCTAAATGTTTTTAATATACTGCCTGAAGAGGAAATAGGCAGACTGTATTTTATTTTCTGTAACTGAAGCGAAAGACAAAGTTGTTTCGTTTGATTTAAAAACTGGTATTTCCCTGAGATGCAATATGCCGATTATTTTATCGTTTATCGATTGATAATCAGTATTTGCCAAATGCTTTACATTTTTAAGCCTGGGAAATCCTCACACTCAAATAGCAATTATTAAGCATATGGCTTTAGCTTATATCAACCTCAGCTTAAAACAGTATATCAATTTCATGTGCAGAACGGATTTTGAACGCTATGTCTTTCATCAAACTTATCGTGAATTTCAAAAGCGATCCAAGCCATATACCCAGAACCAACTTTTCCATACCTTCTCTCAAATGGTGCAGGAAAATGAGAAAGCTTATTCCTTAAATCAAAAACTGGAATCTTCAGTGATGGATATGATGGACGCTTTAAAGCATAAAATACCCGGTTTAAATGATTCACAAGGGCAGTCAGTCCTTTTTGATTGGGCTGAGCTTCATATCCTGTCTTCTGATTTATTAAATAAGGCAGCTCATGTTGTATCAATTACCTATACCAGTCCGAAATTGATTTTGCATAAAATTGTAGATGACTATCTGATGCTAAGTTATTGTGCTAAAGATAATTTTGGCGATATTTTTATGGTTAAACGGAATGATGAATTGGTTATTTCTTATGATCAAAATTTACAGTTGGCTTAATTATGTTAATGACATGAGCTGTATGTTTGATTAGTAGTTCGTATATCAAATATTGATTGATAAAGAATTAAACAAGTCTCTATAGATGCTATTTCTGGAAAAGGATTGGGACTTCAATCGTGATTTTTTACTCCATTCCTGATTGAAATTGCTAATATTGAAGATGTTTCTAAATTAATTTAAATCAAAAAACAGCGTCTAACAGGCAATCAGCTAGTATTTTCAGGGGTTTTTATTATTATTAAAATAAAAAATTGGTTTATAGGTATTTAAGCCTATCTTTGGTACAAATTAAAATACAATATAATGCAACAAGGAACAGTAAAATTTTTTAATGAAACTAAAGGTTTCGGATTTATCACTCCATCTAATGGCGATGCCGAAATTTTTGTTCATGCTTCAGGCTTAATTGACAACATTCGCGAGAATGATACCGTAAACTACGATGTAGAAGAAGGTAGAAAAGGCCTTAACGCGGTAAATGTAAAAGTAGCTTAAGAAAACTCGAACACATAAATCGTTGAAAGTCCCGATGCAAATCGGGACTTTTTTTATGAAAAAGATTTTGAATACCAGGTATGGTAATCCTGTAAGCTGCGGTAAAGTTCATTCACAAAAGGTTTCAATGATCGTGTAATGTTATCTTGAAGAAGTAAATTGCAGTCCTTGTGGTACATTTAATAATTTCATATATGTTAAAATCTGTGCTTCATGAATTGGCAAAAGTTGTTCAACCATTTTGAGCTCCGCAACAATGCAATCATCTGCTAGTAAATCAACTCTTAACGCTACATCAATAAATCTTCAGATTTAACCGGAACCATTGCCTGTTTAATGACCTGATGTCCATTCTTTTCTAATTCATAACTCAGACATCGCTCATAAACACTTTCTAATAGCCCAGGGCCAAGATATTTATGTACGCGAATAGCGTAGCCAATGATGTCATAAGACAATTGTTTAACTTCTTTTTTGTCATCGCTTTTAGGTGATTAAGGATGACTTATTGAAATAATAAGAGATGATTTCAGGGATGATCATGATCTTATTGTGCTTAATGCTTAAATTTTCAGTTTGGTGACTATTTTCATCTTTGTTTTTCAAAACATAAGATATTGGCAAAGAAGTTTTTATTTTACTGTATAAATAGTTCAGATCTGAATTGGCCATTTCCAAAGTAAAATTCCAAATTCTTTCCATTTCTTTCGTTTCCGACTTAGAATGTTTCTAAATAAATGTTTTATCGCCGTTTTGTCATAATCGTTTATAAATTAAACTCATAATTAGATACTTTTGCAAGAAATTTTAGATATAAATCCTAATCAAATGAGTGGTTTCGGAAATGCGCTTTCTTCATCAATAGGAAAGAAATTCATTATGGGTGTTACAGGAATATTCCTGATACTCTTTTTAATTGTACACTGCGGCATAAACGCATTAATTTTTATTAATGATGGTGGTTTAACCTTCAATGTTGGTGCTCATTTTATGGCCACTAACTGGATCATCAGGGCTGGTGAAATTGTTTTATTCATTGGTTTACTTGCACATATTTTTCAGGCGGCAAGACTGACTTTTGAAAATCAAAAAGCAAGACCAGTTAAGTATGCAGAGTATAATGGTAAAGCAAACAGTAAATGGTATAGCCGTTCGATGGGGTTATTGGGTACGCTATTGCTTATTTTTTTAGTTGTTCATTTAAAAGACTTCTGGGTAGTATCCCGTTTCACCGGCATTCCAACTGTGGATGCTAACGGACATGAAGATTTATATGCGGTAATGAAAGAAAAGTTTCAGGATCCTGTAAGAGTAGCTGTTTATATTTTAGCTATGTTTTCTCTGTGCTACCACTTATTACATGGTTTTGCTTCGGCTTTTCAAACCATGGGCTGGAATCACTCTAAATATAATGGAATAATTAAGGGCGCTAGTGTTTGGTATTCAGTGATCATTTCGATCCTATTTGCATTGATGCCAATTGCAGTTTATACCGGTTTAATTAATTAGTTTTTAGCACAAAAGAGATATGTCAGATATTAATTCAAATATTCCAGAAGGCGAATTAACCAGTAAATGGACTAAATATAAGTCTTCTGTGCCTTTGGTAAACCCATCGAACAAAAGAACTATTGAAGTAATTATTGTAGGTTCAGGTTTGGCGGGGGCTTCTGCAGCAGCAACCCTGGCTGAAATGGGTTATAAAGTAAAATGTTTTTGTTTCCAGGATTCGCCTCGCAGAGCACACTCTATTGCTGCTCAGGGTGGTATTAATGCAGCCAAAAACTATCAGAATGATGGTGACAGTGTTTACCGTCTTTTTTATGATACCATTAAAGGTGGCGATTACCGTGCCCGCGAAGCCAATGTGCATCGTTTAGCCGAGGTAAGTGCTAATATCATAGATCAGTGTGTGGCTCAGGGGGTACCTTTAGCACGTGAATATGGTGGCTTGTTAGATAACCGTTCATTTGGTGGTACGCAAGTGCAACGTACATTCTATGCTGCAGGACAAACTGGTCAGCAATTGTTATTGGGTGCTTATTCTGCATTAGAACGCCAGATTGGTATGGGTAAGGTAGAAATGTATACCCGCCATGAAATGCTTGAAGTAGTAAAAATCGACGGTAAAGCACGCGGTATTATCGCCCGTAACTTAATTACCGGCGAAATTGAACGTCACTTTGGCCATGCGGTGGTATTAGGAACAGGTGGTTACGGAAACGTATTTTACCTTTCTACCAATGCCATGGGAAGTAATGTTACAGCAGCATGGAAAGCACATAAACAAGGTGCTTACTTTGCAAATCCTTGTTATACGCAAATTCACCCGACATGTATTCCAGTTTCCGGAGATCACCAGTCGAAATTAACCCTGATGTCTGAATCGTTGCGTAACGATGGACGAATCTGGGTTCCTAAAAAGAAAGATGATAACCGTAAGGCTTCAGAAATTCCTGAAGAGGAAAGAGATTATTATTTAGAGCGTCGTTATCCTGCTTTTGGTAACCTGGTTCCCCGTGATGTGGCTTCACGCGCAGCTAAGGAACGTTGTGACGCCGGCTATGGTGTTGGTACTTCAAAACTGGCCGTATACCTGGATTTCAAAGCCAATACAGAACGTTACGGTAGAATCGAAGCTTCTAAATCGGGTATTCATAATCCGGATAAAGAAACCTGTATGCGTTTAGGCACCGAGGTGATTAAAGCCAAATATGGTAACCTGTTTGATATGTATGCGCAAATCACGGGTGAAAATCCTTACGAAACGCCAATGCGTATTTATCCGGCGGTTCACTATACTATGGGCGGACTTTGGGTGGATTATAACTTAATGACATCTGTTCCTGGTTTATATTGCACTGGTGAGGCAAACTTCTCTGATCACGGTGCTAACCGTTTGGGTGCATCTGCTTTGATGCAAGGTTTGGCAGATGGTTATTTTGTCCTTCCTTATACCATTGGTGCTTATTTATCAAAAGAGATTTCGGTAAAAGCCATTCCAACGGATCACCCTGCATTTGTAGAGGCAGAAGAACGAGCGAAAGGCATTTTAAATACTTTAATCAATATAAAGGGTACAAAATCTGTAGATCATTTCCATAAGCGTTTAGGTCACATCATGTGGGAGAAATGTGGGATGGCCCGTAACGAGAAAGGCTTAAACGAAGCCATTCAGGACATCAGGGCGCTACGTGCTGAATTCTGGAGTAATGTTCGTGTACCAGGATCAGCTGATGAATTAAATACTGAACTGGAGAAGGCCGGTCGTGTTGCTGATTTTATTGAATTAGGAGAGTTAATGTGTATTGATGCATTAAACCGTAATGAAAGTTGTGGTGGCCACTTCCGTGAAGAATACCAGACTGAAGAGGGAGAGGCTTTACGTGATGATGAAAACTACGCATACGTTGCAGCCTGGGAATTTAAAGAAGGCGTAAACTTCGAACTTCACAAGGAAGAATTGAAGTTTGAAAATATTAAAGTAGCACAAAGAAGTTATAAATAGATGTGAGATGTGAGATGTAAGATATGAGAAGGGCAATAATGTCTCAAATCTCAAATCTAATTTCTCCTGTCTAATGTCCAAAATCTCAATATCATGAGTACAGGAAATATGAACTTAACGCTAAAAGTTTGGCGTCAAAAAAATAACAATACCAAAGGTGCTTTGGTAGATTATAAATTAGCTGGTATTTCTCCGGATATGTCATTCCTGGAGATGTTCGATGTGTTAAACGAAGATCTGATCACTAAAGGCGAAGAGCCGGTTGTATTTGATCATGATTGCCGTGAAGGTATTTGTGGGATGTGCTCCATGTTCATTAATGGTCGTCCGCACGGTCCGAAAGACCTGGTTACAACCTGCCAGTTGCACATGCGCTCTTTTAAAGATGGCGATACTATTGTTGTAGAGCCATGGAGAGCAGCAGCTTTTCCGGTTGTAAAAGATTTAACTGTTGATCGTTCAGCCTTTGATCGGGTAATTGCAGCAGGTGGTTTTATTTCTGTTAACACGGGTAATGCACAGGATGCCAATAGTCTTCCGATTCCAAAAATGCAGGCTGATGCTGCTTTCGAAGCTGCTGCCTGTATTGGTTGCGGTGCTTGTGTGGCTACCTGTAAAAATGCATCTGCCATGTTATTCGTATCGGCTAAAATTTCTCAGCTGGCATTATTACCACAAGGTCAGCCAGAGCGTTATCGTCGCGTACAAAGTATGGTGGCGCAAATGGATGCCGAAGGTTTTGGTAACTGTACCAATACGGGTGCCTGTGAAGCGGAGTGCCCTAAAGGAATCTCTTTAGAGAACATTGCGCGCATGAACCGTGACTTTGCCAGTGCAAAATTTGTTTCAGAAGAAACAGTTTAAAAATATACTGTGCATTCAGCTGCAAAGTTGAATCTTAAGCCTCAAACCTGGTTTGGGGCTTTTTAATTCTAAGTGAAATCAAAGTGAACAAAATATAAGTTTGTGAAACATAAATATTTCTATGTCAGCATATTAAAAATATTGTTATTTGAAATTATATTCTGTAAAATTTGTATATACATTAAATAATTTATAGATTTAAACTTCCGAGACAGGAGAGAAAACACAAAACCCCGGCTATTTTTAAGCAGGGGTTTTGTGTTTGATGTTTAATAACTGCCCTAGCTCATTATAAAGTTAATGGCCATTTGATATTTAACTTTAACCGGGTGTCCGTTTGCATCAATAGCCGGGTTCCATTTCGGTGCAGATTTCATTACCCTAAGTGCTTCGGCATCAGTTTCTCTGGATAGCCCTTTAGTAACCTGTACATCTGATAATGTACCATCTTGCTCCACATTAAAAGCCAAGAATACTTTTCCTTCCACTTTATCTTTTTTAGCCTGTACAGGATATTTTATGTTTTTTGCCAGGTAGCGATATAGTTTAGTTGTGCCACCCGGATATTCGGGTTGGATTCCAGACTTAGATGCTGCCTTTTTTTCGGTATTAGCAGCTGTTAAACTGAAATTAACATTCATATTATACTTCACCCTGACTGGCTTACTATCCAAGGTGCCAGGAGTCCAGTCTGGTGAGTTTCTTATCACCCTGAGGGCTTCTTTATCTGTTTCTGTTGATAGTCCTTTAGTGACTCTTACATTGCCTAATTTTCCATTTTTTTCAATAGTAAAGCTTACAAATACCTTTCCCTGTATTTTGTTGTTTTTGGCTGCCTCAGGATATTTAATTTCCTTACCAAGGTATTCATAAAACTTTGCTATGCCACCCGGATAGGAGGGTTGTTTTTCTACAGATGTAAAATCATAAACTTTTTGTGCCTTTACGGCATTAATAAACATGGCGATGCCCATTAGGGCTAAAATTATTAGCTTTCTCATCATTAAATATTATTAAGGTTTTTTTATTTAGTTTTTCTTTTCAGACTTTTTTTTCGCTTTTATTGTTGTAATTATGATCACTCCATTCTTTCCTTTATCACCATATGAAGATTTTCCTGCAGCATTTTTAATTACATCAACAGAAGCTATGGTGCTTGGATCTAGCTTTTTAATATCTTGAACCTCTTTTCCATCCAAAACATACATAGGTTCAGCCTTTGGATCAAGATCTTTTTGTAATAAATTTCTGATGATGACCTTTGATGGATTGGCCGAACGAAAACCCGGTTGCATTTCACTCTTTAAAATTATATGTCCGGTATCGATGGCCATTTGATAAAATCCTGCATCGCCATTTCTGGTCTTAACTTCAATTGCACCAGCAGTGCCATCAAATTGATATTTACGTATGGCAGCGCTATCTTTCAGGATATTTATGGATTCAATATTCTCCGGATTGATATCTTTTAGTGCTGTAGTACCTCTTATATATTGCTTATTCCCGTCTATAATAATTAGTGGTTCCTTGTTGTCTGGTTTAGACCATCCGGGAAATGATATGTTGGATTGGACTTTAATCGTGTCTGTCTGTTGCGCGCAAACATGGAAACCCAAAGCCAGTACAGTAATCAAAATTGATGCTTTTTTCATAAATTGATTCCGTTAAAATTTTTCACGTAAATAGTCAACAGTTGTATTCTTGTCAATAGTGCTTTCCTTTTGATTCAAATCTCTGAATAGATTTTTTTCACTATTTTTAGTCGTAATCAGCATTGCGCCTTCTTTGGCTTCTAAACCATATAAACTGGTAGCAGCCTGATTTTTTAATATGCTTACTGATTCAATATTGGCAGGGTTTATCTTATTTAAAAGCTTATTATCTGCAAGCTTAATGCCATCAACTATTATAAGGCCATTAAATATACCATCAATAAATTTGGTGTCGTTGTTATTTCCTGTTGATCTTAATGATAATTTTTGTGTTCTGGCCGGCGTTGGGTTTTCTGATGGCTCGTTACTTTTTGCTAAGTTGAAATTCACATTAATATTATACTTTACTCTTACGGGCTTGTCATTTGCAATGCCTGGATTCCATTTAGGTGATTGCGAAATGACCCTAATGGCTTCCTCATCGGTCCCGCTGCCTAATCCTCTGGTAATCTGAACATCTGAAAGGTCTCCACTCTTCTCTACGATAAAGCTTAAGAATACTTTACCGCTTACATGATTATCCACTGCCAGTTTAGGATATTTAATATTTTTGCCCAGGTATTGGTAAAATTTTTCAATACCACCAGGAAACTCAGGCTGCTGATCTATAGATACAAAATCAAATACTTTATCTTTAGACTGATAATTCTGATCAGTTAAATTCTGATTTGCAAAAGCCTTAACCTGAAGGCTTGGCAATAGGGTATAGGCCACTGCAGGTACTGAATTTAGGTTTTTTATCTTTGAATTACCTTCATCCAACCTGAATTCAACTTTGATGGCATAATTTCCATCAATTGCGTTTTTAAAACCAGTATAAGATGACACGGCATTCATCACTTCTTCATCACAACCGGAACCTAAATTTACCAGTGAAGCCACGCGGACTATCTTATGGTTTTTTAGCTGAAATCTGATCTGGGTATTTCCCTGTAAACCTTGTGACCTGGCTGCTGTTGGATACTTTATCGTTCTGGATAAATAAGCATAAAAATCTTTCCAGGATTTATCCATCTTTCCTGCTTCCGGCGCAATTGATTTCTCGGCAGCTAAAGTTTCAGCGGATGGATTATCGGATATTACGATATCTTTCACCATTTCAATAGGTTTATCTAAAGGAATCTGATCAGACAGTTCCAATAAATTTTTGTTTTTACGTACGGTAGCCGAAGAGAAAATGATTAAAAGGGCAAAAAGCGGGATAAAAAAGCCATACTTCAAGATGGCGGCCTTTTTTGATTTTTCCTTTTGGAGCATAAAAATTCTCTTTTTGATGAGGGATTGATCAAAGAAACCGTTAGTTAAGCTATTGGGCATAATGCCAAAAGACTGGCTCAGAATCAGCATGGCATATTCCGCCTTATCACCCTGAAATGCCGCGGCATGCTGATCGGCCAGAAACTCATGTATATTTTTGATTGATTTTTTATAGAAATAAATAACCGGGTTTATCCAGGTCAGAATGCCTAAAAGCTCAAAAAATAAAATATCTAAGGTATGCCATTGCTTTACATGTGCATCTTCATGTGCGTGTATAACATTTGATAAGGGTAGTTGCTGATCTATCACTTTTTTATTGAAAAAAGAAAAAGCTGAACCCGATTTTGCGGAATGAATCAGTTTTTTAACCGTTAATAAATTGAGCACCAGCCTAAACAGAAAAAACAATATCCCGGTAAAATAGATCAGCACAAAGATGTTTGACCAGCTAAAACTATTTTCATGATCCGGAACTATTATAGCCTGTTCTAAAACAGCATCCCAGTTTATACTGGTATAAACTTTTTGAGCAACATCCTGCCGGGTAATCCATTCCATGCGTATAAAAGGGATAGATAAAGATAAAACTCCCGATGCCACTAAATAGATGCGATTAAGCAGGAAATAGGTCTCCTTATCTAACAGCAGTTTGTAAAAGCCGTAGAAAACAAACAGGTAGAGGTTAACCTGTAGCAAGTAGTGGGCGAAACTCATTTTGGATTGCGTTTAATTTTGTTAATCATTTTCAAAATTTCATCTACATCACCTAAATCAAGCTTTTCTTCTTTAACAAAAAATGAAAACATACTTTCTACAGAGTTTTCAAAATAATTTCCCAGAAGTTTTTCTGTCGCATGGCGTTTATAATCTTCTCTGCTGATCAGCGGATAATATTGGTGTGCCTTTCCAAATGCCTCGTGCCCGATAAAACCTTTGGTTTCCAGAATTCTGATAATGGTAGAGACTGTGTTATAAGCAGGCTTTGGAATAGGTAGTTCGTCAATAACTTCTTTAACAAATGCTTTTTCCAACTGCCACAAAACCTGCATAATTTGTTCTTCGGCTTTGGTTAAATCTTTAATTTCCATCATAATGCATAACAATAAGGATGATCAACAAATGTTGTCATTATTAAAGTTAAAACTAATTATTTAGTTATCCAAATGATATGGGAAAAAATATCCGGCGATAGAAGATAATTATATCTTAATCAGATTGTTTTTAATGGCGTAAACCACTAGTCCGGTGCGGGATTTGATGTTGAGTTTTGCAAACAGTGACTCGCGGTAATTGTCTACCGTTCGCGGGCTCACATTCATAAGGTCTGCAATTTCTCGATAAGTAAGTTCGCTGCTGCAATGTTGAAGGAAGGTTAATTCGCGTGCGCTGAAGATTGGTTTGGTATCACCATCTTTGAGTGCCACCAGCAAGCGGCCAGAAACAAGGTCATTAACATAAAAGCCTTTTTCGTTGATGGCCTTGATAGCGGTAAGCAGTTCGTTTGGAGTAGATTCTTTCAGCATATAGCCGCCTGCACCAGCCTTTAACATACCAATAATTGCTTTTTCGTCTTCCAGCATGCTCAAGGCGAGTATATTAACGTTCGGGTAATTTTCTTTAACCCATTTGGTAGCGGTATAACCATCCATTACGGGCATATTAATATCCATCAAAATAAGCTGTAAATCCGGATGGGTTTTAATTTTATGCTGAAGATCCTGGCCATTGATGCCTTCGAACAGCACTTTAATTTCATCAAACTCATCTAATAAACTGGCCAGTCCGGAGCGGAAAAGTGTATGATCATCAACGATGGCAATGGAGATAGATGGAGCAGACATGTTTTAAGGATAGGGAATTTCAATTAAAATATTAGTACCATGATTAGGTGACGAATTTAATACTAATTTTCCATTGATCATTTCTATTCTTTTATAGATGGAATTTAATCCCATTCCGGAGGAGGCTGCTGCTGCCTGTTCATAATTAAACCCTATTCCATTCTCTTTAACCTGTAAATGAAGGGTTTTATCTTCGTAGTAAGCATTAAAGGTAATGGCCGTTGCATTGGCATGTTTAATAATGTTGTTGATGATTTCCTGTAGTAAACGTAAAATGATCAGGTCTTTATCCGGTGATTTTTCAATTAAATCAACAAGACTGTTGTTAACCTCTATTTCGTAGGCTCCGGTTTTGCTCAACCAGTTTACTTCCTGATCCAGTGCATAGCCTATTCCATTTTCGACAACCTGTTCGCCATGCAGCAGTTTAGCCAGTTCTCTTAGTTCTCTGATTGATTTATTAATAAAAGAAAGGGAGTCGCCAATTTTTTTCTCTGCTTTTTCACTGTCGTTGATGTTTACAGAATTAAGTGTCAATGTAGTAAGGCTCAGGAGCTGGCCAATATTATCATGCAATTCTGTGGCAATGGTTTGCATGGTTTGATCCTGCACCTCAATCCGCGCCTGTAAAATTTCGGCTTCAAATTTTTGCTGCATATGCTGTTTCTCCAGCAAATGATTTTTTTTATGCCTGTTATATGATCTGATATAAATAATCAGAAATAAAGGCATGAGCAGGAATATAAATGTTGTAATCGAAATTAATATAGCAATTTGCGTTGTTTGGCTCTGCATATGTAACTGTATATCCAATTACTATAAAGGATAATGTTGATAATATAGTAAATAAATAATCGAAGCTTAATATGTTCAAATATGAGGATATTAAACAGCCCATAAAAGAGGTTAATAGCTGTGCCGCCAAAGTAATAGAATAAAACCCCGTTTACCCACCAAAACTCTGGATGATGCTTAAGATCAAGGACTTCATCGTCATTTAAAAGTTTATAATAATAATACAGGCAATAAAGCACAAATATTAAAGACATTACACTTACCGTGTTATCATTGAATACATCATTATAGGCGTGTATTCCATTTTTGAATGTAAAAAAGATAAAAATCGAGTAACAGATACCAAGGCCAGTAAATATTACAGGCCTTGGATTCGTGTATTTTTTCAAACAATAATACATGCCATAAGAAATAAATGCAATTTCAAACAGGACGAATGTATTGAATAACCCTACGTTATGGCGATGGTGAGCCGAAAGATAGGATCCCCTTGCTTCTGCAGACAATGCTATGATTAGATAGGCTATATTAACTTTCCAGAATGAAATGTTATCCTTAAATAGAAAAGTTAGCGCTATAATCAGAGAAATTAGTTCTGCAATAACGATAGGGGTAAAAAAATTCATAAATTACAGTTCTGTTCCGTCACACATAGTAGGACAAAGATCACCTCTGTTTTCAATATTGGCGGTATCATCTTCATGTGCATTCGTTTTTTCCCCACGCGCATTGGTTTGGCCGGCGGCATAAGTAGGTACCAATAATACTGTATTTCTTCCTCTATGATCTTCAGGTAAGTCTTTTAATGATTCTTCGATGTACTGCGCAAAGTAAATCCGCAAACCATCATGTTTACCTTCACTGATTTTTTTTGCCATTGCCAGAATCTGCTCTGCAGGAAACCATACTGCCTTTGTATATGATCCGGAGTTTAGTCTGGTAGCCTCTTCGCTATAAGCATTAACCATTTTTATCGCTGTATTTTTATCAATAGGCTGCGATTCGTTTACTTTTTCCATATTAGTATTTATAAATGATTTAGATCCCTAAATTCGTAAATTAGATCATGGCAGGCAATAGCGATTGGTTTTTTTTATACCGTAAAAACACCTTTTTATTTAGGGTAATTTCTACTACTCATAAATCAGTAGCGGCCCGTACTTTTGATTATTGAAACAAACAAAATATTGATTTAACTATTAAAGCCGCCCTAACCAGATCCAATTGCTTAAAATGTAACTTAGAAGTACACTGTCCTTCATTTATTATTTAATGGTTAATACGGCTGATGTGATTCGCTTAAATTTATAAAATGATAAACAAAGTCTTAATTCAGGAAAGTACCAGTTTGATAACTGAGCGGGAAATAGACATTGTACGTCTTTTATCAAATGGTTATAATAGTAAAGAAATTGGCGATATGCTTTTTATCAGTGAGCATACGGTTAATACACATAGAAGAAATATGGTGAGAAAACTTGATTTACGCAATTCTTACCAGCTCATTGTTTGGGCATTTAAACAAAGAATTTTGTCCTTTTGATAAGGAATAACGCTCTGCATTTAACGCATCTCTCTCTCTAAACAACAAAGCCTGCCTTTTGATCAGCAATGATCAGAAAAGCAGGCTTTTGTAATTAAAAAGAATTTTACACGCGCAATAGCAAAGGGCTTATTCCTGACTGCTCCTGGGTGAAAATAATATCTGCTGAATCAAAAAAATGATGCTGGCTTTTCTAGCTTATTTGATGCTTTTTCTGGTTACTATAAAATAACCAACAATGAAAAGAATAGCTGCATAAATTAAACTTGTCCATATTTCCTGTGTAAAAACCGGAAATTCCAATGGATTAGCCCCTTTGTTTACTTTCGTTATTCTCAAAGCCAGGGTGGGTAGAGAGTAAGGGATGAAATAGGCATATTTCCATCCAACATTTACGATAATTATTCCCATGATGGCACCAATAAAGCCTATGCCCATGGGTTTAAGGAAATCGCTCCAAAATAAACTCATGATAAACTGAAGTGATAAAATGCCTAAAGAAGAGAGAAAAAGTTTAGCATAAGAGTTGATCAGGATATGTAGAGGATTATACTGACTAAAATTATATTTTGGCACCAAAACCTGTAATAAATGGCCAAAGGCGAAGGTTAATGATGCGAACAGCAGTAAACAGATGAATATCATAAATACAGCATACAGGTATTTTGCTGCATAAATGGAAAATTTATTCAGAGGCTGTGCAAACAGCATTTTCCAGGTATCATTTTTGTGTTCAATATTGTTGACCGAAAAAGCCATAAATATGACGTAGAAAGGCATAATTAGAAACCCCATTACGCCAAGTGCCGCACCACTATAATTTGCCCACAATATCATCGGTGGATAATGAAAGGCAATAATTCTTTCAGAACTGGAATAAAAACCAAAAGTGATTAATCCACATATGATTACCGGCAACAATATTGCTGCCCAAAATGCCAGTGTTTTTCTTGATTTATAAAATTCGGATATTAATGATATGTAGAGCGTACGCATATTAGTCGGGTTTGGTAATATCCAGGAATAAATTTTCAAGGTCCTTTTTTTGCATGGAGAGACTGGATACCGTAAAACCATTTTTTATTAATAAGGTATTGACGATTCCACTTTCTGCCGCAGAGGCATAAGGTATACTGATTTTGGATTTTGTTTGTGCCATGATTTCATATCCATTCTCCAGGATTAAAGCACCGGCACTTTCTACCTGATCAACTTCAATTTCAAGTAAGGGTTTGTTCAATAGCTGAAGTTCCTGAATGGTTCCCTGAAAAAGCAATTGTCCATGATTGATAATACCAACATGGGTTGCCGTTCTTTCTATTTCAGACAAAAGGTGACTCGATACCAGGATGGTTTTGTTGTATTTTGCAGTAAGCTCCATCATCAGATTCCTGATTTCGATGATGCCATTTGGATCCAGGCCATTTGTGGGCTCATCTAAAAGCAGCAGTTCAGGGTCTGAAATCAGGGCCAGTGCAATGCCGAGGCGTTGCTTCATTCCCAGCGAGTATTGGCTTGATTTTTTATTTGCGGCATCTGTTAAGCCAACCAGCGCCAGCATCTCATCAGCCTTGCTTTTGTGAATGCGTAAAAGCAAACACCGGTTAATTAAGTTTTCTTTTCCGGAAAGATGCCCATAAATGGCGGGTTGCTCTACCAGTGCGCCTACCTGTTTTAAAATGTCGATGCGGTTACTGTTGATTTCCTTACCGAAGATAAAAACCTGATCGGAGGGAGATTTCAAGAGGTTCAGCAGGATTTTTATTGTAGTGGTTTTGCCTGCTCCATTCGGGCCAAGAAAGCCATATATACTGCCCTTCGGAACCTGTAGCGACAAGTTTTTTAAAATGACCTGCTGTCCAAAATTGAAATTTAATCCAACGGTTTCAATGGTAAAGCTGGGCATATCTTATTTGAAAATAGCCGTAGCTTGTTTCACCACTGAGGTAGATGCCTTGGCTGGTTTTACTACAATTTCAGCTTCATTTGGATTGGTATTAACCGTAAGCGTTAATATCATCATCATAAAAACCGGTAATAATAAAAGTAAAAATGGCGAGGTATTGGCTAATTTTTTCATAACTGATAATTTAAGTGGAGCGATGTTGAAAGTAGCATCAGTAAATACGGTTTGATTATTGAAGTGAATGGCTGATGCGTGTTTCATAATTGTTTCGTTTTGATGATTCAAAGAAACTGAAGAAAACCAAGCTGCTAAAATGTATTATACCAAGCGTTAAAGATTCTAGATCAACAGGCCATTTCGGCGTTTATCGATAAAAATTGGTGTTGGTCGATAATTTAGGCCGTTTGGCCTGTTCGTAGAAAAAAAAAGGCAGTTGGTAGATTGTATTATCTAAAAATAGAAACTTTATTTATTTTGGATGCGCTCATCGAAAGTATCAACACAATTGATGAATAAGCGAAAAATAATGACGAAAAGTAAGGGACCTATCATATTGCATGCACTGTATTGGGCAGCTATCTTAATCATAATTGCACTAAGCATATTTTTTGATTCTGAAACTAAAAATATAAAGCACTTTATATTATCGCTTGTACTATTCGGAATTATCAATGTTTCACTTTTTTACATCAATTACCTGATCCTTATCCCCCAGTTCATTAAAAAGAAAAAGAGATACTTTCTTTATATCTTCATTTTTATTATTCTGCTGGGTGTAACGGCATTTGTCAAAACGGCAATTGCAGTGTTAAATCCGAGAGAGATGATGGAGTATATGAATGAAGGCAGGCGAAAAGCGATCACTGCAGATCAATACTTCTTCGCGCAGTTGTTTTTGTGTGGCTTCTTTCTGGTTTCCAGTTGCCTGATCAAATTTGCGGCAGACTGGTTTGCAAATGAACGCATTCAGCGAAACCTGGAAAGTGAACGCCGCGAAATGGAGCTGCAGTTTTTAAAGTCGCAGTTAAACCCTCATTTTTTATTCAACTCACTGAACAATATTTACTCGCTGGCCTATCAGAAATCTGATAAAACAGCTGATGCGATCATGAAGCTCTCTGAAATTATGCGTTACATGATCTATGAAAGCAATACACCTACGGTATCCTTAAGTAAGGAAGTTGATTACTTAACCAACTATATTGATTTGCAGAAAATCAGGTTTAAGGATGGGGCATATATTGAGATGGTTTTAAACGGGGAAATTGATGATCAGAAAATTGTGCCGCTGATGCTGATTTCTTTTGTGGAGAATGCCTTTAAACATGGCGTGGTCAATGATCCCGGGCACCCGGTAAAAATTAACATCATTGCCAACCAGAAAATTCTTCATTTCAGTGTGGTGAATAAAAAAAATAACCAGAATAAAGATGCGCAGGGCGGAGTGGGTTTAACCAATGTAGAAAGAAGATTACAATTGGTTTATCCTGACAGATATAAATTAAATGTTGTAAATTCGGCTACCCATTATACCTGCGAACTGATGATTGATATTTAATCCGGAAGCCACACCAGCGGATTTTATAAAAATCATGAATTAAAACGATAAACTTAAAATGAATTTAAACTGCATTGTTGTTGATGATGAGCCTTTGGCACTGGATATCCTTCAGGATTATATTTCAAAGGTGCCCTTTTTAAATTTTGTTAAAAGGTGCGAAAATCCTATAGAAGCTTTGCAAATTGTTCAGGCAGGGGGGATTGACCTGGTTTTTCTCGATATTCAGATGCCGGAACTTACCGGGATTCAATTCCTGAAAATTGCCGGGAACAAATGCCATTATATTTTAACTACAGCTTATCCGCAGTATGCCCTGGAAAGTTATGATCTTAACGTATCAGACTATCTTTTGAAGCCTATTGCATTTGATCGTTTTTACAAAGCAGTAGAGAAGGTTCACAAACAATTTAAACCGGCTGAAGCGCCTGTAAGCGTAGCGCAACCTATTGTTACACCGGCACCATTTTCTGCACCTGCAAATCCTGTTCAGGATTATATTTTTGTAAAAACAGAACATAAAATTCAGAAAATTTACCTTCATGACATCCTTTTCATTGAAGGTTTGAAAGATTATATTTCTATTTTCACTAAAACAGAGCGGGTAATTACGCTTCAGAGTATGAAGAAAATGGAGGAGGCCTTACCGCAAAGTCAGTTTATCCGCGTACACAAATCGTACATTATAGCGGTAGATAAAATAGAAAGTATTGAACGAAGCAGAATTACGATTAATCAGAAAATCATTCCGGTTGGAGATACCTACCGTGACGAGTTTTTCAAAGTAATTGGAAATAAGAATATTTAGCTTTTAGTCTGGAGTCTTTAATCCGGAGTCAATAGTTCTGATACCTGATGCTAAAATCTTGAGACCCCATACCAAGGTTTCGATACTAAGTCATTTCTTGCCCAAGCACCTTCCTGATTTCTGTTTCTGCTTCCAGTGTAATCTCGTTTGCTGTTTTTCCTTCGGGGTCTATGGGGTTTAGAACGGTCCAGCGTAATGCATTTCCGGTAGTTAAGGGAAACATGCCGAAGCGAACAATTTTCCAGGAATTTTCAATGGCAACAGGCACCACCAGTGCATTTGGAACTGCTTTCAAAAGGGTGGCAATACCGCCAAACTGGAAGGTTTTAACCTGTCCGTCTTTTGCGCGGGTGCCTTCAGGAAAAATAACCGTACTCCAGTTATTTTGCTGCATCCTGCGGCCAAGTTTGATAATTTCAGAGATGGCCTGCTTATTGTCTTTCCTGTTGATGTTTGCACCACCACCTACCCTCAGGTTGATGGAAATGGACGGAATACCTTTGGTCAGTTCTATTTTAGAAATAAACTTGGCGCTGTATCTTCTCAGGAACCAGATGAGTGTGGGAATATCATACATACTCTGGTGGTTTGCCACAAAAATTATGGGCCGATGGGTTGGCAGGCTGTAATCGTTTTTAAAAATAACCGAATTCAATAAAAACACCTGGCAATAGGTGAGAAAAAAGTTCAGGATATCAACAGAAACCTTATGCGCCTTGTATCCGAAAAACCGATGACAAATCCACTGAATGGGGTGAAAAATGCAAAGCGTTAAGCCAAAGAAGAAATAGAAAACAGGGCTTAAGATATAGCCGAAAAGCTTACTCATCTGATTAAAAAATTAATGCGGCAAAGGTAATCATTAGATTTCGCCGTTTAAAATCATCAGCTTTACTTTCATAATGGCGGCAACACTCATCGAATCAGTTATTGTCCCATTTAAAACCATTTGACAGGCTTCTTCAAAGGCAATTTTCTTTACCACTAACTGTTCCGTTTCTTCGGGCATGGCGATTCCCTGGATCAGACCGGTGGCCAGATAGATGATGGCCAGTTCATCACTTACTGAATTGGAAAGGTGCATGCGCTGAATTTCCCGCCAGTTTTTAGCACTTAATCCGGTTTCCTCCAGAAGTTCGCGCCGGGCACTTTCCAGCGGCTCTTCATTCAAAGGACCGCCGCCTTCCGGAATTTCCCAGCTATAGGCTTTAAGCGGAAAGCGATATTGCCCCACCAGCCAGGTATTGTTTTCTTCATCCAGTGCTAAGATGCCAATGGCAAAGTTTTTAAAATGGACTTCGCCATAAATACCGGCGCCACCAGATGGATTAATCACCTGATGTTCGGTAACCCTGATCCAGTTATTATCGTATTTTACTTCACTGTCAAGTGTCTTCCAGGGGTTTTGATCTTCCATAGCGCAAGATAATGAATATCATTTTGACACGATGTAATTAAACAAAAAAGGCGTTCCGATAGTCGAAACGCCTTACTATTATTTAGAATGAACCTTCATCAGGTCGGTTATCCTGTTGCTCATCTTTTTTCTGTTTTTTTACATTGCTAAATGTCGTTTTTCCGAAACGGTAAGAGAAGGTTAAATTTCCCATTGTTCCCTGCATCTGGCGTTCAAAATCCACAATTGTAAATTTATCTTCAGTAGTCATGCTCCATCTTCTGGTGTTAAATACATCTCTCACGTTGAAGCTTAATGAAGCTTTTTTATTCGGGAAGTCGTATTTGGCACCGCCATCAATGCCATACATGGCATTACGCTTTCCCTGTGCCATTACCTCAGGGGCGCGGTAATCACCACGAACCTGTACCGATAAATTCTTCACTACCGTTAAGTTCGCAGTTAAGTTGGCATTCCAGCTGAAACCACTGCTGGTGGGGATGTCAAATCTGGTATCACCAGCAAATTTTGCCTGGTAAAGGTTTACATTTGTGGTAAAATTTAAGGCTTTTACCAAATCAAAACGGCCGATCAGTTCCAGACCGCTGTTGATCTGGCGAGATAAGTTTTGTGGTGTGGTGGTGATGATTCCATTAACAGGTGAGCTTCTTACCCTTTGAATCACATCATTGGTTTGGCGGAAATACAAGCTGGAAGTTAAGGTTACTTTTTTCCAGTATTTGCTGTAGCCCAACTCAAATGAGTGTACATCTTCTGGCAATAGATTAGGGTTACCACCTCTGTAGTTAAATGGATCAGAAACATCCAGAAATGGATTGGTATCCCATGGCCTCGGGCGGTTTACCCGGCGTGTATAGCTCAGCTGAACCTGGTTGTCGCCTTTCAGCTTCTGTGTTAAAAATACACTCGGATATAATCTTTTATAGTGAATATTTCCTTCGTTTGAGGTTAATATATTATTGGTATAGCCATCTAAGTGGGTATCTAACCGTGCATCTTCAGCCCTTAAACCCAGCTGATAACCGAAATCCTTAATTTGATTCTGATAGTTTAAGTAAAGTGCATGAACCTGGTCTTTGCTGTCAAAATTGTTAATCAGCTTATTGTTTTGTATGTAAATACTTGTATTGGTTAAGATAGAATCTGCATATTGATTGTTGCCAGCCAAACGAATCTGACTCCGGTATCCAGCCTCCAATTTACCTGCTTTACCCACAGGCATGGTATAATCTGTCTGGATGTTATAGTTTGAATTATCTCCTCTGTTGAAAACACGCTGCAAACTCAGATTCTCATTGATGGGAATATTATTTCTATTTGTGGTGGTGGTGCTATACGTTTGATCGTTATTATTATCTCCGTTCGAATAGCCGAAATTAAAAGTTAACTCTTGCTTAGGTTTTTTAAACTTCTGAACGAAATCCAGATTTAAATCATAGCTACTTCCATAACCATCGTTTAGATTTGTTCTATTACTTAATGAAAGCGGCGTTTGTGCACGGTTCAATTGTTTGATGTCGAGCAACTCATTTCGCTCATTTTCCCTGGAGTTGAACCCCCCGGATAAACTGATTACACTTTTAGGTGTCAGGTAATAATCCAAACCAGCTTTAGCATTATGTCCCTTATCCAAAGAATTTGAACGGGTTGCCTGGCTGGTGTAGGCTGTTCTTGAGGAGTCAGATTTATAAAAAATATCCTGATAACCCCCACCAAGGCGGTTGCCATAACGATAGCTGTAGTTTCCATAAATATTTACCTTACTGTTCTGAAAACTCAAATTGGTATTTGCATTGTAATTATCGCGGTTACCGGCAGTAATGGCTGCTGAACCATTAAAACCTAATTTAGTGTTTTTCTTTAAAACAATGTTGATAATGCCCGACTGACCTTCCGCATCATATTTGGCTGAAGGATTAGTGATTACCTCTACACTTTCAATAGAGCTGGCCGGAATGGAAGCTAAAATCTGTGCTACGTTTCCTCCGGCAATTAAAGAAGGCTTGCCATCAATTAAAACCCGGACACCTGTTGAACCACGTAAACTTACATTCCCGTCCATATCGGTGGAAACGGAAGGCACATTTTGCAATAAATCAGTTGCGGAGCCACCTTCGCTGATCACACTTTGGTCAACAGAGAAGATTTTTTTATCAATCCCCATCTGCATGCCTTGTTTCTGGCCGGTTACGGTTACCTCACTTAAAATATTGCCTTTGGCCGCATTCATTTTTATATCGCCAAAGTTTAAAGTTCCGGTGGCTGCGGTAATGGCAACATTATCCCTTACCATGGTTTGATAGCCTACAAAACTGATTTTAAAAGTAAAATTCCCATTAGGTAAATCAGCCATGGTAAAGGCCCCGTTAAGGTCAGTCTGTGCGATTTTAACATTCTTTGCGGTTGCTTTGTCAATTAAAACAGCGGTAGCAAACGGAATAGTTTCTTGGGTTTTAGCGTCTTTTAGTACGCCGGTAATTTTTGCTTTGCCCCCGCTTTGGGCAAAAAGGTTAAACGTTAAACTTAAAAATAAAAGGGCAAGTGGTATGGCACGTAAGTGTATAAGTCTCATTAAAGGTTAAAATTTGTGTATGTATTGTAAAGGGAGACAAAGTAACAGCAACTAAGTTTAATAAGCGTGGCGTAACTATTTTATTACAGCGGTTTTATAGTAATATTTTTGTGAGTCTCAATGATGCGAAAGGCTTTAAATAAATAAGCGCTTTTGAAGTGTGGAAGCCTTTCATAAAATGTTACTTTTGTTTGATTTCAAAAACGTCTGAAATAAAATTTACACAATGAAAAAAATATTAATCGTTGATGATTTACACCCTGTTTTTAAGGAACGGGCCATTGCAATGGGTTATGAAGTTGATGATGAACCACAAATTACGCGTCAGCAAACGCTGGATAAAATCAAGGATTATGTAGGGATTGCAGTGCGGACGAAGTTTAGAATCGATACTGAGATTTTTGCAGCGGCCCCAAATTTAAAGTTTGTGGCCAGAGCCGGTGCCGGTTTAGATAATATTGATGATAAAATCGCATTTGAAAGAAATATTGAACTAATCAATGCTCCGGAAGGAAATTGCGATGCTGTTGGAGAACATGCTACCGGATTGTTGCTTTCACTGATGAACAACTTCCGCAAGGCTGATTTGGAAATTAGAAATGGAATCTGGGATCGTGAAGGTAACAGAGGTTACGAATTGAAAGGTAAAAAGGTAGGGATTATCGGTTACGGTTTTATGGGACAAAGTTTTGCGAAGAAACTGGCTGGCTTTGAAGTAGATGTAATGGCCTATGACAAATATAAAACAGGCTTTAGCGATGCCTTTGCGCGTGAGGTAAGTATGGAACAGATTGTAAAACATAGCGATGTGCTGAGTCTGCATATTCCACTCACTGCTGAAACCCGGCAAATGGTTGATGATGAATATTTCTTCCATTTTAAGAAACCAATTTTCTTCATCAATACCGCAAGGGGAGAAGTAGTCAATACCAAAGCTGTTTTGAATGCCATTAAATCTGGTAAGATTTTAGGTGCCGGTTTAGATGTACTGGAAACTGAAAAATTCCCTGCTCTGGCAACGCAAGACTGGTACGAAGAATTGAAGGAAAATGAGAAGGTTATTTTAACTCCGCATGTAGGCGGCTGGACTTTTGACTCATATCGTAAAATTTCGGAGGTGCTTGCTGATAAGCTGCAGGGTTTTTTATAGTTACATTTTATTCTATACTTGTAATTGCTGCTTAGAATTTAAAGCTATTTTCTTAAATTGATTCCAAATCTAACTCAGATATATTATGCCGAAAGATCATTTATATTCAACAACCATTACGTGGACGGGCAATAAAGGTTCCGGAACAATGGATTATCGTTCATACGATCGTGATTATACCATAACCGTTGATGGTAAAGCCGATATTTTGGGCTCATCAGATTCTGCCTTCCTGGGTGATAAAACTAAGTATAATCCCGAAGACCTATTGCTGTCTGCGATATCCAGTTGCCATATGCTCTGGTATTTACACCTTTGCTCGAAAAATGAAATTGTGGTCATTGATTATCAGGATAAGGCCGTTGGAACTATGGAGGAACTGGCAGACGGGAGCGGAAAGTTTAAAGAAGTAACCTTGCACCCTCAGGTTTTAATTGCGGATAAGGCTCATGTCGAACTGGCAGAATCGCTACATCAGGAAGCCAATAAAATGTGCTTTATCGCCAACTCACTGAATTTTCCGGTTAAACACGAAGCCACGTTTAAAGCAGAGAACAGTTAGTGTTTTTTAATTTAGAGTTTTCAGTTGGCTATTTACGATTGCCAACTGAAAACTGTAAAACGGTATTATTTTACTTCGTAAATATTATCTTTTGGAGTAGCATCTACATAAATGCCGTTATCCAATGTAACGGATGTAATTTTCCTGGCTGATGGGATATTGATCACTACTTCTTTCTGATTGGTTTTCCAAACTACAGGTGTTTGATGAAGGGTTTCTTTTTTGCCGTCAGCATAAATTACCACCACATCAAAAGGAATAGCAAAACCACCAACGTTTTTAACGGTAACAGCCGATTTTCCTTTTCCTGCAGTTACTTTTTCAACTGCTAAATCCAGATAGTTGTTGGTGAAAAACCAATTCTGGAAAAACCAGTTCAGGTTTTGCCCTGAACCTGCATTCATCGAATTGAAATAATCCCATGGAATAGGATGTTTGCCGTTCCAGGTGTTCATATAGTGGTGCAATGCTTTCTTGAAAAGAACGTCGCCCAGCATATCTTTCAATGCCAGGTAAGATAATGAAGCCTTTCCGTACGAATTATTCCCGTAACCTGCACCCGAAACCTGATCTGACATGGAAATCACAGGCTGATCTTCTTCTGTAGATTGATCATTGATGTAGTTGTTTACCCTGAATTTTTTGTAAAAATCATCCGCGGCCTGCTGACCATGTTCAGCGATACCGATTAAGTATTCAAAAGTAGTGGCCCAGCCTTCATCCATGTAAGCGTAACGGGTTTCGTTAATACCCATGTAAAAAGGGAAATAAGTGTGAGCCACCTCATGATCCTGAACCAATTGTGCAAAAACAGGATCGCCGAAGTTAGAATCATTCACCATCATGGGAAACTCCATATCTGCAAAGCCCTGGAAGGCAATTGTTTTGGCATAAGGATATGGAATGCCAGGCCAGTTGTTCGAAAACCAGGATAAGGCATTGATGTTGTATTTCACCGAATTTAGAAAATCTTTACCGGTAGCTGGATTATAAGCTGCCTGTGCACTGGCCCTGCGGCCGGTTCTAGCATCTACAACCACACTGCCACCATCCCAAACATAATGATTACTCAACGCAAAAGTAACATCTGTAATGTGATCAACTTTAAATTTCCAGGTATTCCAGTCTTTTTGTACAGTAACTTTTCCGTTCTTTAATTCTTCAGCAGTGGCAATATGAACCACTTCATCTGCTTTATACGATTTTTTTAAACGGGCAGCAATTTCTGGCTGAAGCACTTCATCAGGGTTTAAAAAATCGCCGGTGGCATAAACCACATAATTTTTTGGCGCTTTTACAGTGAAAACATAATCATTAAAATCATTGTAAAATTCTGCCCTGTCGGTATGCGGAATCCGGTCCCAGCCATTGTAATCATCATATACCGAAATCCGCGGATAACTGTAAGCCACAAAAAATGAATTGGGGTCTATCTGTCCTTCACGACCACTTTCTTTAGATAATGGATAATCCCAGTCTATTTTGACTGTAATTTTCGATTTCGGGTTTAATGGTTTTTTCAGTTTTACGTTTCCAACTGTTCCCCAGCCTTTGCTGTCTATCTTATAGGTTTCCCCATCAACCGCAAAAGCAGAAATATTTAAGCCGTTGGATAAGAAATCTTCGCTTACTGAGCCACTACGCGGTGAAGTAGGCTTATGCAAATTGTTTACGAAACGAATGGCTAATACATTCAGGGTATCATTGCTGTTATTGCTGTATATAATTTCTTCCTGCCCGCTTACTATTTTAGTTTCTGCATCTACTTTGATGTCCATCTGGTAGCGGCCATGATTTTGCCAGTAATTGGGACCAGGCTGCCCATTCATGGAACGTGTTCCCTTTTGATAGGCAGCTTTGATATTTCGGGGCATATAAAGCTCCTGAGCCGAAACGGAATACCAACTCATCCCTAAGATGAGGGCTAGCGAAAATAACTTTTTCATTTTTTCTGAATAATTTGAGCTAAAAGTAAAAAATAATGAATGAATTTATTGAATGAAAGAATGCTTAGATTCAAATGAGTGATATGTTGCTCAAATGTGTTATCAACGTCATTACAGCATTCTGTAAATCTAAATCATAAAAATCATGTGCATTTATTTGCATTTGTAATTTTCAGATTTTATCTTCGTTATAATTGAAGCAAGACTATGTAGGAACCAACTATGTAGTCTTGTTTGTTTTTTATAGCGTTTGAAAAAAAATTAATAGAGCAATGACAGAGGTAACGTACTATACACAAGAGGGGTTAGATAAACTAAAAGAGGAAGTTCATTATCTAACAACCACAGGGCGTCAGCTAATATCTAAAGCAATTGCTGAAGCAAGAGATAAAGGTGATTTATCAGAGAATGCAGAATACGATGCTGCGAAAGAAGCACAGGGTTTGCACGAAGCGAAAATCTCCAAATTAAAAAATACACTGGCGAATGCGCGCTTAATTGATGAATCGAAATTGGATTTAACAAAAGTGCTGGCATTATCCATTGTTAAGATTAAAAATGTAAAAAATGGTGCAACCATGACTTACCAGTTGGTTGCCGAAACGGAAGCTGATTTAAAAACCGGAAAAATTTCTGTCAAATCTCCAATAGCTCAAGGTTTATTAGGTAAATCTGTTGGTGAATTCGCTGAAATTGAAGTGCCTGCAGGTAAAATGCAGTTTGAAGTGCTTGAAATATCAAGATAAGCAGATAGCGTTTGGCGGTGAGCGATTATAAAACGCCTATCGCAAAACGCTTACCTCAACACCTTTTCACCTTATACCTTCCACCTTTATGACTATCTTTTCGAAAATTGTTGCCGGTGAAATTCCTGCTCATGTAGTTGCTGAAACCGTAGAGTATTTAGCTTTTTTAGATGTTCAGCCTTTAACTGCCGGCCATGTGCTGGTGATCCCAAAAATTGAAGTAGATTACATTTTTGATATGGATGAAGACCTGTTTGTTGGTCTCTGGATGTTTGCTAAAATTGTGGCAAAAGGCGTAAAAACAGCTTTTCCTTGTCAAAAAGTAGGCGTTTCAGTAATCGGGCTGGAAGTACCGCATGCGCATATTCATTTAATCCCAATGAATCATGTCAGCGATATGAACTTTAGCAAAGCGAAACTAAGCCCAAGTCAGGAAGAACTGGCTGAAGCCGCTGAAAAAATTAGGCAGGCCTTACTGGAAGAATAATATCAGATAATCTATAGTCATTGTGAGGAGGAATAACGAAGCAATTCTCTTCATAAACTCTTCCATAAAAAGATCCTGAATCAAGTTCATGAGGATGAGTTTAAAGAAATGATCTTCATTTTTTCAAATAAGGATTTTGATTTGGCAGGGGAACAAATTCGGTTTCACCGGGAACAGGTTTAAAGTTTTGGTCTAACCAATTTTGTTTGGCCTGTTCAATTAAAGCTTTATCCGAAGCCACAAAGTTCCAGTAAATAAATCTTTCCTCCGGGAAAGGTTCACCGCCAAAAATGTAAACCGTTGTATTTTCCAGCATGGTAAATTCACAAAGTTTGGCATCGTTGGCAATTAAAATAAGCCGTGGCTCGAATAGATGTCCGTCGCTTTCAATGCCGCCTTCTAAAATATAAAGGGCACTTTCTCCAAATAAATCATTTCCAATGTTCAGCTTTTGCCTTTTATTACTTTTAATTTCGATAAAATAAAGCGGAGAATAAACCGGAACCGGTGATTTTTTACCAAATGCTTCTCCGGCGATCAATTTTATATTTACACCATCCTGCTCCCAACCCGGGATCTTATTTTCTTCTACATGAAAAAATTCTGGCTCCATTTGTTCCAGGTCTTTTGGTAAGGCTACCCAGATTTGTAAGCCATGGAGCATTTTGTCTGTATGGCGAAGATATGCCGGAGTTCTTTCTGAATGTGCTATGCCACTTCCGGAGGTCATCCAGTTTACCTGACCAGGTTTAATGATGATAGCTGTGCCCATGCTATCGCGGTGTTCAATCTCCCCTTCAAAAAGATAAGTCAATGTAGATAAACCAATATGTGGATGTGGTGGGACATCTAAATTTTCATGATCGCTCATGGCTGCTGGTCCCATATGGTCGATGAATGCAAAAGGGCCTACCATTCGCTTTTCCCTGAATGGCAATAACCTGCCCACCATGAAATTGCCAATATTGGCAGGACGTTCTTCTATTATGAGGGAGATATTTGACATGGAATATTTTTTGAAAGTTGAATTTAAGGAAATTCTATCAAAGTTGTCAGAACAAAAAAAGCATCCCATTGCTGAGATGCTTTTTTTTGCCTTATAAATAGCAAGTTTATACAAGTTCTGCTAAAGCTTCTTTGCTAAAGCCTTTTAATTCATCTGTACGGTTATTTTTGATTTTCTCTACCCAGTTTGCATCGGATAATAGCGGTCGGCCAACAGCAATTAAATCGAAATCGCCACGATCCATTCTGCGTACCAGTTCATCTAATGAACTTGGTTGTGAACTTTGTCCGGCAAATGCACCAAAGAAGTCACCGTCTAAACCCACAGAACCTACTGATATAGTGGCTTTACCGGTGATTTTTTTCGCCCATCCGGCAAAGTTTAAATCAGATCCTTCAAATTCTGGTTCCCAAAACCGGCGTTGAGAGCAATGTAAAATGTCAATTCCTGCATCAACCAGTGGTGTTAACCATTGTTCCATCTCGTTTTCATTCTTGGCTAATTTGAAATCGTAAGCAGCAGGTTTAAATTGCGATAAGCGAATAATTAAAGCAAAATCTTCTCCAACACGTTTACGCGTTTCTTTAATCACTTCAACAGCGAAACGTGTCCGCTCAGCCAGGGTTTTGCCGCCGTAAATGTCTGTACGGTTATTGGTCCCATCCCAAAAAAACTGATCAATTAGATATTGGTGTGCCCCATGAATTTCTACCGTATCAAAACCTAAAGCTTTTGCATCTGCGGCGGCCTGTGCGAAAGCCGCGATGGTATCGGCAATGGCTGCATCCGTCATCGGTACCCCATTTTCAAAACCAGGCCTTTGTAATGCAGACGGGCCTTCGAAAGGTGTATCTGGTGTCCAGCCAGAAGCATGATTTTCCATAATGCCCTGGTGCCAGATTTGAGGGCCCATTTGTGCGCCTGCAGCATGAACTTGATTGATCACTTTTTGCCATCCAGCCAAAGCCTGATCGCCATAAAAATGTGGGATGTTTGGGTCGGCGGATGACGAAGGTCGATTGATCACTGTTCCTTCAGATAAGATTAGTCCTACTTCGCCGGCCGCTCTTTTAGCATAATACTCCGCAACGGCATCGGTTGGAATGCCATCAGGAGAAAAAGACCGCGTCATTGGGGCCATTACAATTCTGTTTTTGGTATTTAATGTTTTTAAGCTAAAGGGCTTAAATAAGCTATCTGTGTTCATATATTTCTGTTTTTATAATGCTGTACTAATAATTTGATTTAACATTTTGATTCCTTCTTCACTGCGTTTGTAGTAAGTCCACTGGCCAACACGTGTCGCCGTAACCAAATTTGCTCGTTGTAAAATGGAAAGATATTCGGAAATGGTACTTTGAGATAAACCAGCCTTCATTTGAATCTGCCCAACACAAACACCAATATTTTCGAAATCAGGATTTAGCTGTTCAGGAAAATTCTCGGCAGGCTCTTTAAGCCAGTTTAAAATCTGTAAACGGGTTTTGTTTGATAAGGCTTTAAAGATTTCTACTTGATCCATAAAACAAAGATATATCGACTTTTCCCGATATGCCAATGATAAAGCTGAAGATTACAATTTGATGTTTTTACATTTTAGGTTTATTAAAATTAACTGACAAACATTAGCAGCTGCGCTGCGTTCGGTAAGCAAGTATTTATTGATGCCAGATTAAACCTGATAGCGGGTTGATTTGATCATAATTAAAAAGAAGAATATGAAAAATTTTGAAAAAAATGTAATTCTGATTACAGGAGCAGGAATGGGTTTAGGATTGGCAACTGCATGGGAAGCTGCAGCTTTGGGAGCCAAATTAGTGCTTGTTGATTATAATGAAGAAGCCTTGCAAAAAGCAAAGTCTGACCTGACAAAAGATTATTCCGGATTAGAGGTTTTAATCATTAAAGCTGATGTATCAAAAGAAGAGGAAGTTAAAGCTTATGTTAATGAAACCATTGAGAAATTTGGCCAGATAGATGGTTTTTACAATAATGCGGGTATTGAAGGCAAACAGGCATCCATAACGGAATATGATATCGATATTTTCAAAAAAGTAGTCGATATTAATTTAATGGGTGTTTATTATGGTTTACGTTATGTATTGCCACATATGCAGGAAAGAAAATATGGTAGAATTGTTAATGTGGCATCTGTTGGCGGAATCCGTGGTGTAATGAATCAAATGCCTTATGTAGCCAGTAAACATGCGGTTTCGGGGATGACCAAAAATACAGCATTAGAATATGCCCAGTATGGAATTACTTCAAATGCCATAGCCCCGGGTGCTATACTCACCCCAATGGTTGCCGAGGCTTTTAAGCAGGTAAACCCTGCTGATCCCCAGGCGGCAGAAAAGGATTATGCACAAGCCAATCCGGCTAAAAGACTTGGATTGCCGGCAGAAGTTGCTAAAGTGGTTTGCTTTTTATTAAGTAAAGATTGTAGCTATGTAAATGGCCAAACCATAGCTATTGATGGAGGGCAATCCAATAGTTATGGGAATGTCTAAATTCTGATGTAAAAAAGAACGGGGATAAATCATACCGACCTATCCCCGTCATCTAAATTAACGCTCTCATATACATAAACAACCAAAAAGATGATTTATTATACCTGAGTGAAAATTTTTTTTATTTTTTTGCTGCAGGCTTCTTGGCTGCTGCTTTTGGTTTCTTAATTTCTGCTGAAGCATCTGCTGGTTTTTCAACTCTTGCTTTAGCAGGTGCTTTAGTTTTTTTAACTTCTGCAACTGGCTCTTCTGTGGCTTCGGCCTTCCTCTTAGCAGGTGCTTTCTTTTCCTTTACTGCTGCAGCCGGTGCATCTTCTGCTTGTACTTTCTTTTTCGCCGGTGCTTTAACCTTTTTAGGTTCAGCGATTGCTTCAACAGCCTCCGCCTTATTTTTGACAGGTGTTTTAGGTTTTTTAGCTTCCGTAACGGGTTCTTTAATTTCTTCCTTTTTTACTTCTGCCGCTTTAGGGGCATCCGCATTTTGCAGGTAGTTGGCTAAAACCTGTTTCAAATAAATCTCCGGCTTAGGCATGTTGATGATAGAACCCTTTTCTTTATCCTGAGATTGCTTGATATAAGCTGATTTGATTTTACCCCAATCTTTAGAGTAAAGTCTGATAAACATTTCAACGAATTGTTCATCTGTATATTTTTTAGGCAACCTACCCAGCACTGCCTGAATTTTTTCTTCTTTTTTATGTAATACCGCCATCGATTTTATTTTGTGTAAAGATAGCCTAAAATTATGATTTTCAGTTTTAGGGATTTTTTAAGCTGATTTGCCAGTGATTATCTTTAATTGATCATCCTTCGATATCAAGATTTTATGACGATGATGGGAAAAAATAACGATATTGAAGGGGAGCAGGCCATTGTTAAAACCTGTGATGTAATGGCCTGCCTAAACTATTTTTTCTTCCAGCCCTCTTTCATTTTTTTGTAGGCCTTTCTACTCACTTTAGATTTCTTTTTCGAACGGGATTTTCCCTTCTTTTTCCGGGCGTTGATATTGTTCACCAGGGAGTTTTTTACACCAAGCTTGTTCTTTTTAGTACTGCCTTTTTTCTTTTTATCTTTCTTTTTGCCACCTTTTTTCTTCGTTGTTTTTTTCTTTTTTTCTTTTGCCATGATGTTATCGGGTTAGTTCAATGGATAACATCAAATCATATTAAAAAGTTCGGGCGTAAACGTAGCGGTTTACCATAAAGCCTTTCGGTAAACAGACTTAATTCAGAAGGATTGGAAAACTGGTTAAATTAAAAAAGTTGACCATCAGCGGTATCGCTTCCAATCAACTTTAAATCTATTCAGAAATTAGTTATTATTTAAACACTGTTTTGATAGCATTTCCAACCTCGTGCCCGGCTGCGGCTTTAAAATCAAAACCCAGTAGCTCAGATATGGTTTGTGCCAGTTGTTTGTGGTAAATTGTTGTTGATGTTTTTATTTCTCCGTTTGCAGGTGTGTCCGGTCCTAAAATGGCAAACCACGTATTTTCAGCTCCTTTAACATTTGCGCCATGGTCACGCCATTGATCCATGGGTACCTCTCCGCGGCCGTGATCGCAGGTGATCAACAGTGTTGTGTTGTTTTTATAAAACGGATCTGCCTGGATCATTTCCCATAGCGTTTTAATATAGCCATCTTCCTGCTTGGCCCTGTCGAGGTAAAATTTATAATTGCCTGCATGTGCCATGTCATCGGTTTCATCAAAAGCCATATACATTACCCTTGGTTTATACTGCTTCAGGTATTCCTTACTAAATTCATAGGTAATAAAATCCAGTCTGGTAGAATCACCGAGGTAATGCGGAACATGATGTTGAAGTTCGTTCAGGTATTTTAATCGTGCATTTGCATCATTGTTTTTCAAATCTGCATAGCCGGAGTATACTGGCAGACCAGAACGGCCGGTATTCAAAATTTGCGGAAAACGTTCCCATGATGAAAACGTCACTACTTTACCTTCAAAGCCTTTTTGCTTATTCAGAAATTCCAGCACATTCAGGTTAGGATTGGCAATGGCATCATTGGTATTCATCCTGACATCGGGGAAGCCTGTAAAAAGCTCATTGTAGCCAGGATAGGAAAAACGATAAGGATTGGATAACTCTTCTTTATTGCCCAAATCCCGGTTACCATAAATCTGCCCCTCTTTTGCGATGGTGTTCCATAAAAATTGGAAAAGTAGTTTTCTTCGGTCATCCGGAGCGGCAGTCCAGTATTTTTTTCTCACTTCCTCCTTGTCTTCCGTGTATTTTGAACTGATCAGAGCAGAATCAGCCCCTCTGAATACTTCCTGCCAGCGCATTCCGTCAAGGGTAACAATTAACAGGTTTCTTGTTTTCCTGGCCTGTGCAAAGGAAAATGTTACACTTATAGTTAAGGCAACAATTAATATAAGCTTTTTCATATGATGGGTTGGAGGGTAAAGGCAAAGCCAATAGTTGGCCTTGCCTGAACGAATATTATTTTAAAATCCACATGATGCCGTTAATGTCATCATTGCCATTAAACTGAGCGGTAATGGCTGCCTGATAATTTTTAGCATTGGCAGTGCGTTCTGCGGAAGGGTATTTAAATCGTTGCGCAATGCGGTTTCCGTTTCCTGTTCCCGGGCCGGTTGTAAAAGCGGGAATTCCGGTACGGCGGTAAGTAAAATAAGATTCTAAACCAGCATGTCTGAACAAGGCCAGGTATTTCTGCTGCAAAATTTGTGTAATACCTGTTGTGCCGGCTGCATACTTTACTGTAGCCTGGTTATAATAGGTATTAAAATCAACCGGGATAATAAAGGTATCATAATTGGATGTGTTGGTTACATCTGTTGATCCGGGGCGATAGAAATATGCGGTATAGTTGCCCGTTTCAGGAATGCCATAAGCACTCATCGAGGCTTTTATGCCCGCAATATAATAGGTTTCAGCGTTTCCGGCTGCCCATCCTCTATTAATGCCTTCTGCAATGTTAAACATGAGTTCGGCATAGCCGATCTGTATGCTTGGCTCACCGGTATAAGTAGAATAAAACCGTTTACGGTTGAGGAAAGAATATTTTTGTAAACCGGCATTGTTATACATTACACCTAAATCCAGGCCTGCATCTGCACCAAGGAAAGAAGCAAAATCCGTAGCGCTTTGCTTAGCATTATCCACTAAATCTCTTGCGGGTTCGGCAGTGGCATAAACCCTCGGGTCTTTTAAACGGGTAAGTAAACTGATATAAGTTGCTGATGAATTTTTTCTGGATCCGCTTTGCCCGAAATTATTTGGGTTTTGAGGGTAATAATTGTTCGGGGCTACAAAGGTGTATTGCAGGTTATCTGCAGTACCAGTCATTAAAGGGTATTTAGTAGGATTGTTGATGATACTGGCAAACTGCGTCATCACATTCAGATCGGTATCCGCTGTTTTTTTGCTTAATTGAATCAATAATCTGATTCTTAGTGCATTTACCGTTTTTTGCCATTTACTCAGGTCATTGTTGAAATAGATATCATTGCTGAGTGTTGCGCCCGCACCAGTGCCAAAATTAGCCGGGTTTTTAATTAGCTGATCCAAATCGCTATTGGCACTTTCCAGCCAGGCCAGCGATTGCTGCATTACTGTTTTTTGTGAATCATATCCGGGTTCCAGCGCATCCAGGCCCTTTAGTGCCTGCGTCATTGGAATATCACCCATTTCCAAACTCATTTTACTGAAGAAATAGGCTTTAAAAAATTTACCCAATGCTTCATAAGGATTAATGCTGGCACCACCGGTAGCTGCAGCACGTTGCTCCATTTCCACTACGTTTTTAAGTGCAGCATAATAATCATCACCACTACCCAAATCATAACGGTTATTGCCATAGTAATCATAATTGTTCAGGTAATACTGGCTATAGGTTTCTTTTGAACCATCTGGCAGGTCTGGTAAATTATTTAATACGCCATTTAACAAAAGGGCCGCAGAAACGGAATTGGGTTTATTGGTGTTTTTAGTGAGCTCTTCAAAGCTTTTTTTACAACCTGTTACCAGGGTGATGAGCACCAGGGGCAACAGGAATATATAGGCTGTTTTTTTCATGATCTTTTGTGTTGTCAAGGTTAGAAAGAAGCGTTTAGGTTGATGCCAAAACTGCGGATAGTTGGCGACTGTAAACCGGTTGAGGGCGTGGCATAATTATACTGATCAAGGTCTACATCCTTAAAGCGTTTATCCTTATAGAAGTACAATAAATTCCGCCCATACAACGATAATGAAGCTTTTTTGATAAAGGTTTTTTCCAGCAATTCTTTAGAAAATTCATATCCGAGAGTTACTTCGCGCAGCTTGGTAAATGTTTTACTCATCAGGTTAGCCTCGTCTACCCCGTAATATTTACTGACATAATCCTGTACAAAGGCCACCTGTGTGTTCGGAGCGTATTGTAAGGCTGCATAATTAAGCACGGCGCCAGTATTGGAGTCATAATTAATTGAAGCGCCGTTAGCAATCACTACACCTTCTCCAACGTAAGTGCCATTATAACCTTTCTTTCCAAAGTTTGACCAATCCTGGTATCTGGCGGCACCTAAAGCGCCTTCTGCAGTTTCTGCATTTGAACCACCACGCATGGTTTTGTTGTGCATGTAATCAACAATTACACCACCAACATTCCCATCAAACTGGATGCCCAGGCTTAGGTTTTTATATTGGAATTTATTGTAAATGCTCCAGTTAAATCTGCCGATTTCGTTACCCAGAAACTGGGCTGTTGGGTTAACCAATGGTTTGCCTGCCGCATCATTGATGATTTTTCCATCCGGTGTTCTTACAAATGCGCTTCCATATAATTTATCTGTACGGTCTCCTGCTTTAAAGAAGGTAGCATAAATGCTTTGGCCCTGCGGAAGTTCTTTATAAACTTCTTTGTAAGTAGCAATATTGGTTAGGATATTCCAGCTAAAGCCGTCTGCCTGCTTAAAAACATCACCGCTTAATGAGCCTTCGTATCCGGTTTTCTTCGTTTTAAGCGCATTCAGGTATTCAATGGTGTAACCTGTAGCCGTTGAAATGGCATTTGGTAAAATTCTTGGCCCATCAATATACTGGAAGGCTGTTCCACTAAAAGTTAACCTGTTTTTAAAAAACCTGATGTCAAAGCCTTCCTCATAATTTACACGCGTTGAGGTTTTAATCCCATTCTGATATAAATAATCAGAAGCGTAACCTGCGGTTTGACTATTATAAGGTTTGCTCGTGGCGTAGGAAGTATTTAAAGAATAATCAGGTCCATTGTATGGAGAGCTATATGTCGTGCCATAGCCCAGTGGGTTGTTAAAAAGTGATGCACCCGTGCTGCCACCCAAGGCCGTAATGGAACTGAATGGGGCAGGGCCTATGGTGGTAGAAGTGGCATCAGATCGAATATTGGAGTATGATGCCCTGGCTTTTAAAAAGCTGATAAAAGCTGGCATTTTAACATAATCAGAGATTACTGTTGCTGCTGATAAGCTTGGGTAATAATAGGTGGTTGGAACCTGAAAGGCAGAAGATTTATCTAAACGGCCTGTGCTTGAAATCGTTGCATATTTGCCTAAGCTTAAATCCAACGAATAATAGGCACTTAATACCCGCATGCCAGAGTTGAAACTGGTAGACTGGATTGGATTTTTAGAGTTGCTGAAAGCATAAACTTCAGGAACATTCAGGTAATCGGTAGAGGTCCAGCTGGAATTATAAGACATGTTGCGCATGTTTCCGCCGATTAAACCCGAAATATTCAGGAATTTTTTAATGGTATAATCGTAATTTACCATCAGCTCCGTGTTGTTATCGAATAAGTCGCGGCGATCTTCACGGTAATCCCCTTCATTGCCTTCACGTCCGTAAGGATGGGCAGAAAAAGGCATTTTCTCTGTGCGCAGGATATTGTAGGTATCAACCTGAGAGCGTAAGGTTGCATTCAGGTTCGTGTTGATTTTGTAATTGGCTAAAAGGTAGCCGGTGGTATTTGTTTTATAGTGGCCACGTGTCCATTCTTTCACCATAAACCAGGGATTGTGGTAACGGGTATATTCTGCAAATTGTTGTTGAATCCCTTCTTTACCCGGTTGCCAGATGGCTTTAATATCGGGTGCGTTCACATCCCAGTCTGCCCCAGTCCAGATGGCCATATTGTAAATTAAACTGTTTGGGCCATATTGTACATCTGGAAAATTATCAGTGGTTTGGCGGTTGAAGTTAACATTACCTTCAAATTTCCAGCGTGGGCTGGGGTTGAATGAAGCATACATGTTGACATTGGCAATATCCAGGTATTGCTCAGGAATGTAACTGTCCTGGTGTTGTTGCGAAGCAGAAAAACGGATGGTATGGTTTTCGCCGTTAGAGGTTAAGGCGATATTGTTATTCGTTTGAACTCCGGTGCGTAAAAAGTTATTTAAGTTATTTGCACCCCGCGCGGTATAAGGTGTTGGCTGGCGTACACCGTTCACGATAGGGCTGTCATATTGTGCAATTAATTGTCCGTTGAAGTATGGCCCCCAAATGTCATAATCAGAATCTACACCCCCCGGTGCGCCACCTTTACCATCAACAAACTGATAAAAAGTATTTTCACCCGCCCCATAAGCGTGCTGTATTCTTGGAAAGGCCAAAAATCCCTTGTTGATGACCGTACTGCTGTTCACATCAATGGTTAAGCCTTTTTTGTTTTTGTTGCCTTTTTTGGTGGTAATCAGAATGGCACCGTAAGATGCCCTGTTGCCATAAAGTGCAGCTGCAGCGGGACCCTTTAATACCGTATAGGTATCAATATCATCCGGACTGATATTATAGGTATCTGTATTGATGGGGAAACCATCCACTACATATAAAGAAATGGTATTTCCGCGAATGGCTACATTTGGCGAGCCCAATAATTCAGCAGAAGGACCTACTGATAATCCGGCCACTTTGCCAATTAAGCCGGTTACCGGATTGGGATCACGCGCCAGGATAAGATCATCTCCCTGAACGGTAGATACGGCATAACCAATTTTACGGTTATCCTTTTTTACACCTAAAGCCGTTACCACAACTTCATTAAGTGTTTGGTTATTCCCTTGCAGCGTGATGGTCAGCGGGTTCGTGCTGTCAATAATGGTCGCTTCCTGGCTGTTGAAACCTACAAATTGAAACTGAAGTGTTTGACCGATATTTGCTGATAGGATAAAGCGGCCATAATTATCAGTAGTTGTGCCAACTTTAGAATCCTTGAGCATGACAGTTACCCCGGGAAGAGGCTGATTGGTCTCATCATTAACCACACCTGAAATCTTGGTTTGTGCCAGTAAAATTAGCGGAGAAAGGAAGCACATCACCAGGAGTGCGAGCCTTTTTAAATTGGGGTAAAAAGCATCCATAATTGCCAAATAATTTGATTTAATATTATTTGGCAATACTAAACTTTGTTTATTATTTGTAAACTAATTTTAAGTTATCTAAACTTTAAAAGTTTGTTTACTGATCATTAACAGATTTCAGTTTTGGTAACTAAATCAATACAATTAGGTTAAGATGATTTAACACCAAAGCAATAATTCCTATTTACTATGGCTTAAATGTGTTATGGCAAGCGCCTTAAGCTGATCTAAATTATTGATCGGGATCGCTGTTAATTTCGCTTCATCATCCCAAAAACGCATGCGGATAATAATATCAAGATCAGGATCAGCTTCAAATGCAGCTGCTTCGGCTGCATGCATTGGTCCGCCTTGAAAGCCTAAAGTAATGCGACTGGCCGGAGAGAGCTTATCAAAATATTCGGGATATTTATAAGTGAGATAGCGTTTAGCAATCACATGTCCGTTTACCAGTTTGGCCAAACGCGGGGAGAAACCACGTGCCAGCAGGTAATCAGCTCCAATCTGCTCATGATTTACATTACCCATGCCATCCATGCTTCCCACTGCTGAACCTGCGGCACATAAATGTCCGATATCATGAAAGAAAGCTGCAAGTACAACTTCATCATCATAGCCTTCTGCAAGTGCCAGGTTTGCTGCCTGCGACATGTGCTCCAACTGGGAAACAGGTTCTCCGATGTAATCATCATTTCCATGTGCCTCATATAAAGCGAACACTTCATCAGCAATAAGCTGAGGATTTAAGGGTTTTTCTGTCATGCGATCTAAAAAAACGCAAATAAAAGCAATTCATGTTAGCACAGAATTAAATTTTTGTGACCTTCTTACATGATACTAAAATATTTTAAAAGCCTTGCCATGCTAAAATTTATTCTCTAATTTCCGCCCTTACAAAAATCAGATCGATGGAAGATGATGTACTGATACAGATCAGTAACCGTATTAAAGACAGGCGACGTGAGAAGAATATTACGGTGCAGGAACTTGCCTCCAGGGCAAATGTTAGCAAGGGATTAATTTCGCAGATTGAAAATAGCCGTACTGTACCATCTTTAATTGTACTCATTGATATTATTAAATCTTTAGAAATTGATTTAAACATATTTTTCAAGGATATTAAATACAATGGCAAGGAGTTTCCACTTTTGATCCGCCGTAAGGAAGCTTACGAGCATTTTGAAAAGGAAGATGCTATAGGTTTTAATTACCAGCGCATCTTTACACAATCCATTAAGAAATCAACCATAGATATCGTTATTCTCGATTTGGAACCCGGTGCCCAAAGACCGCAGATCCAAACGGAAGCTTTTGAATATAAGTACATCTTAAACGGGTGTATTGATTACCATTTTGGGGAGGAGGTATATAGCCTGAAGCAAGGTGATTCTATGCTGTTTGATGGGCGTATGCCGCATACCCCCAAAAATTTGGGTAAAGAAAAAGCCAGTATGCTGGTAATCTATTTCTTTGAAGAAATCAGCTAAACTTAAATTTATTTTAACATTAAGGTAGTTTTGTAATAATAAACTAAGTTTAATTTTGCTAAACAAAAGATTTAGCAAATGTCCATTAAACTCGTAGTGTTTGATATGGCCGGTACCACGGTCAAAGATGAAAATAAAGTTACGCAAACTTTCAAAAGTGCCTTACATCAGTATGGTTATGATGTTCCTGATCACATCATCAACCCTTTAATGGGCTATAAAAAAATAGTGGCGATTACCAAAATGCTCCACTTATATGAAGCTGATGCTTCGAAGATTACACCAGTTCTTATTGATCAGATCCACGAGACCTTTGTACGCCTGATGATTGAATATTATCAGCAGGCCGATTTTCTGGAAGCCTTACCAAATGCAACGTCAACGCTATTGGCCTTAAAAAAAGCAGGTATTCAGGTAGGCATCAACACGGGTTTTTCAAGAGATATTGCCGAAGTGATTATTAAAAGACTCGAATGGCGGGAGAAAGATATATTTGATTACCTGGTTTGTTCGGACGAAGTAGCAGAAGGTCGCCCCAATCCAGGGATGATTAACCGTTTGCGGCAGCTGGCCGGTATTGCTGAAGCAGATGAGGTGGCGAAAGTTGGTGATACCGAAGTAGATATCCGGGAGGGGCAGAACGCAGGTTGTAAATATGTGATTGCGGTAACCACCGGCGCTTTTACCCGTGCCGAGCTGGAGCCCTACCATCCCACGCATATTATTGATAACATTGCTGATGTGCTTGGCATCGTTTTATAAATAATCGCGATGGGCTTAGCAAAAATTTTACGGGCAAAGATAGCCCATTGGCCTTATGCCCTTACGTCGGTTATATCGGCTTTGGCTGCTTTTGGGGCCTATTCATCTATGTATGCCTTCCGCAAGGCCTTCGCTGCAGGTACATACGCGGGGCAGCAGTATTTTCATATTGATTATAAAGTATGGCTCGTTATTTTTCAGATTGTAGGTTATACACTGAGTAAATTTTATGGCATCCGTTTTATTGCCGAACTTAAGAGTAAGCGCAGGGGGGCTACCATACTGCTGCTGGTAGGTATTTCGTGGCTGGCTTTGCTGGGCTTTGCCCTCGTACCGGCACCCTACAATATGCTGTTTTTATTTATGAATGGTTTCCCTCTGGGTTTAATATGGGGTCTGGTATTTGGCTATCTGGAAGGTCGCCGTTCTACCGAATTTATGGCTGCGGTATTATCCATAAGCCTTATTTTCGGTTCAGGTTTCGTAAAAACAGTTGGCCAAACGCTTCTGCACGCTTACCATGTAAATGAATACATGATGCCATTTTTAACGGGTGCATTATTTGTAATCCCGATTATATTTTTTGTCTTACTGCTCGAACTCATGCCGCCGCCTACAGAAAAAGACCGGCTTCTGCGCACTGAACGTAAGCCTATGACGGCTTCAGAAAGAAAACAATTTATCAGCCGCTTCCTGCCCGGCATTATCCTTACTTTAATCATCTATGTTTTGCTTACAGTGATGCGTGATGTGCGTGATAACTTTGAAGTGGAAATCTGGAACAGCCTGGGGATTACCGATAAGAACATTTATGCGAAAATAGATAGCCGGATTTCGATCATTGTACTGGTTGCCATGAGCTTGCTTTTTCTGATCAAAAGAAATTTAAAAGCCTTCAGTATTATCCACCTCTTCATTATAGGGGGCTGCATTTTAATTGGCGTATCCACCCTTATGTTCAGTTTACATATGGTTGGCCCCGTAGCCTGGATGACAATGGCTGGCTTGGGGCTCTATCTGGGTTATGTGCCTTATAACGCCATCTTTTTTGAACGGATGATTGCCACTTTTCATTATAAAAGCAATGTGGGTTTTGTAATGTACCTGGCCGATTCCCTGGGCTACCTGGCCAGTGTAAGTGTATTAATCGTGAAAGAATTCGGAAAGCCGGATATCAGCTGGGGGAATTTTTTTAGAGAAGGTATAATCCTGGTCGCCGTTATTGGAGGCCTTTGCAGCATCTTATCCTTAATTTATTTTTTTCAATCTGCACGCAAGGGCACTTCTGCTGTGGCAACACCGTTAAAATTTTCAACCATATGAATCAACCATCTGCCATCGTTATTGGAGCCGGCATTGTAGGTTTGGCCACCGCCCGGGCACTTGCCATCAGGGGATTTGAAGTAACCGTATTTGAACGTAACGAGCGTGCAGTTGGTGCATCTATCCGCAACTTTGGGATGGTGTGGCCAATAGGACAACCTACGGGGCCCCTTTTCGAGCGTGCAATGTTATCCCGCAGTATCTGGAAACAGATTTGCATGGAGGCCGGTATCTGGCATGATGAGGTAGGTTCATTACACATCGCCAATAGCGATGATGAACTTGCAGTGATGACTGAATATGTAGAAATGAATCAGGCTTATCGCTATTGTACATTGCTTACACCTCAACAAACTTTAGCCAAATCAAACGGCGTAAATCCTGCTGTATTAAAAGGCGCCTTGTGGAGCGGGACGGAAATGATTGTAGAAGCCCGCGTAGCCATTGGTAAAATAGCCGGTTATCTGGAAGAAAAATATGGGGTAAATTTTCACTGGAATACGGCCATCAGCCAGGTAGAAAATTCAACTGTAAAATCAGGATCACGAAGCTGGCAGGCTGATGAAATCTTTATTTGCAGTGGTGCCGAATTTGAAACCCTATATCCTGAAATTTTTATGCAGCAGGGCATTACCAAATGCAAATTGCAAATGTTACGCATCATCAGTCAGCCAGAGGGCTGGCGTATGGGGCCGGCATTGTGCGGAAGCCTGAGTATGATTCATTATCCCGGGTTTCACGCCACACCATCTTTATCCCAGCTGCGTAAACGTTACGAAGTGGAATATGCAGAATATTTGAAATGGGGCATCCATGTAATGGCGGCCCAAAACCATACCGGAGAAATTACCATCGGCGATTCGCATGAGTATGGCCTGGTTCATGATCCTTTCGACAAGGATTTTATCAACCAGCTGATTATAAAATATTTAAAAACCTTTACTCATTTTAAAGATAACAGCATCATCCAAACCTGGAATGGCATTTATCCGAAAATGAAAAACGGCGAAACCGAACTGGTTATGGCGGTAGCACCAGGGGTAACCATCATTAATGGTTTAGGTGGTAACGGCATGACTTTATCTTTTGGATTGTGTGAGCAGGTAATC
>NZ_JAPIVR010000005.1:0-314943 GCF_026239715.1 Pedobacter sp. GR22-10 | reverse complement strand
TTTACCCCTAAAAACATAACCCGCTGTAAATCATCCATAAAAAATTAAAATAAATAAAACATTTTTAAATCAGCAGTGTTTGCAGGGGCGGTTTTCAGGAAGAAAGACCGGATCAAGTTATGTTAAACCATAGAGGCATAGAGAACATAGAGGCGGTAAAGGTGATTTTATTTTGGCTGTAGGGAGGTTGAAAGGTTAATCGCTAGTTTAGCAAAGTGTTAGATAAAAAACTATGACATGCCTTATTATTTAAAACATGTAACTATTGAATTATGATTCAGGATTAGCTTACCACTAATAACAGACCAGTCGTATTAGGTAGAAACTAATCCCTATCAATATATTTAATATTGTCCGGTACTTAGCATAACTAAAGTACAGGCTTCTAATGGTTCGATTCCATGCTGATCAAGCAACTTTTCCAATTCATAATTTTCTGTACCCGGATTAAAAATCACCCGCTTTGGTTTAGTTTCTAATATGTAATCATGGTACTGCGGCTGTAAGGCAGGGCCAATATATAGTGTTATTGTATCAACATCATGATGAATTTTACCTGGCTGCTCAATGGCTACACCGGCAACTTCACCTTTTTTAATACCAACATTCACAATTTCATGATTAAAACGCGTTAACATATGCGCTGCTTTATAAGCATATCTTGTTGGATCCGGAGATGCACCTATTATTAATGTCTTTTTCATTTGAATTAAAATTTAACTAAATAATGCAGGGTTAAAACTTGGAAAGCAATGCAATTTGCCCAGCATGATAAGCATGATGTTGTACCAGACCATTTAAAAGTTCCATAAAAGTGATACTTGTACCAACTACACTAAGTTCTTCTTTAGAAGAATCATTCCAGTCTTCATCCATTATATTCCCGATATGGCGAATAAGTTCTTCGTTTGCAGTTTTAAAATTAAAGATGATTCTTTCCCAGGCCTGAGGTGTTTTTTCTACAGGAACCGGCCAATCACCTATAGCAGGTTCAGCATCAGGATTTCCCATTAAACGAGAAGTAACTTCCTCCGTCCAGGCAGTTAAGTGTAATGCAATTTCTGCGATGGAATGTGCGTTTGGGATAAAATATTGAAAAGCTTTTCCCGGATCAACATTATTCAAAGTTTGCATGACATGGTTGCCGTGCCAGGAATCGCCATTAAATGCTTTTTGAACTTCTTTTATAATACTAAACATAACAGAAGAACAATCTGGTTATTATAAAGTTTGTTATCGGGTAGCCAAGATTGCATTTGCGCAATTAATTCCGTCGATAGCAGCACTCACAATTCCACCTGCATAGCCCGCTCCTTCCGCACAGGGATACAATCCTTTTATTTGAGGATGCTGATAGCTTTCTTTGTCACGCGGAATACGAACAGGTGATGATGTTCTGCTTTCTACACCAACCAAAATCGCCTCGTTTGTGTAGTAGCCTTTAATTTTCTTCCCAAACAATGGAAGCGCACCTTTTAAACTTTTAGATACGAATTCTGGTAAAATATTATCAAGCATAACACTTTTTGTGCCCGGGAGGTAAGAATTTTTAGGTAAATCGATGGAAAGTTTATTGTTTACAAAATCTACCATCCGCTGTGCTGGCGCAACTAAGTTTCCTCCACCAGCCTCAAAAGCAATTTTTTCAATTTCAGATTGAAAATTCAACATTCTTAAAGGATCATAACCCAGCACATCATCTAAAGTAACCTGAACCACAGTGCCGGAGTTGGCAAATGGATTATTCCGTTTAGATGGCGACCAGCCATTCACCACAATTTCATTTTCACCTGTTGCGCAGGGTGCGATAATCCCCCCCGGACACATACAAAATGAAAATACGCCACGCGCCCCAACCTGCTCAACCAGGCTATAATAAGCCGGAGGAAGAAATTCAGATCGTGTATCGCAGTGATATTGAGCGGCATCAATGATTTCCTGTGGATGCTCAATTCTAACCCCAAGGGCAAAAGGCTTTGCCTCGATGCGGATATTTTTTCTGTTCAATAATTCATATATATCCCTGGCAGAATGACCGGTAGCCAGAATAAGGTCATCAGCGAATAATTTTTCTTCGAAATTAATTTCTATGCCTTTAACTTTCCCAAATTCGATCAATAAGTCCGTCATTTGACTATCAAACATCACTTCACCCCCTGCATTCAGGATGGTTTCTCTGATGGCTGTAATAATATGCGGTAATTTATTGGTGCCGATATGCGGGCGGGCATCAATTAAAATGTCTTTTTCTGCACCATGATCTACAAATGCCTGAAGTACTTTATTAATATCACCACGTTTGTTAGATCGTGTATAAAGTTTACCGTCAGAATAGGTTCCGGCTCCACCTTCTCCATAACAATAATTAGATTCCGTATTAACTACACCCTGTTTATTAATGGCGGCTAAATCTCGGCGGCGTTGTTTAACATCTTTTCCGCGCTCGATGATAATGGGCTTTAATCCATTTTCGATGCATTGCAAAGCAGCAAATAATCCTGCCGGCCCCGCACCAACAATAATAACAGGTTTTGCATCCTTAACGTTTGGGTAATGAATGGCCTTGATTTCTGGCTGAGGCATTTCGTCAACAAAAACGCTAACCAACACCCGGAAAATCACCTTTCGTGATCTGGCGTCTATTGAGCGTTTTAAAATATCATATGCCTTAATGCGATCTTCAGATACTTTTAACGTTTCGGAAAGCTTGGTTTTGATCGTTTCGGATTGCGTTACCTCATGTGGCAGCAATGTAATTTCGATATCTTTTTGCATGTAAACAGTCAGGTTTTTATCCTGAATTAGCACAAAGATAAATAGAAAATTCAGTATTTAAGCAAAGGTATAAACTGGCTATCTAAATATACAGCTCATCCTAAAATCATATCGTGATGAACGTTGATGATATTAAAAACCATTATTGATTCTGAATAAAAATCTTCCGTCGAATTATTCTGGACAACTTCTTTTCTTTTATTTGCCAAATATTCCTGTTTAGAATTGCAAATAATCCATGCTTTATATACAACTTGTCATGTTTTCACTTAAATTGTAACAAAGGAACGGATTTTGTGATCTCATTCGTAAATTGAAAAATAATCAGTTGACAACAAAAGATAAAACTATAAAAATGAAAAAATTAGTATTTGGAATTTTAGCTGCTGTCATTGCAGTTACCACTTTAAGTTCATGCGGATATAACAGCATGGTTAAGCTTGATGAAAATGTAAAATCAAAATGGGGAACCGTACAAACGCAATACCAGAGAAGGGCAGATTTAATTCCAAATCTAGTGAGCACAGTTAAGGGCGCAGCTAAGTTTGAACAGGGAACATTAACTGCAGTGACAGAGGCGCGCGCAAAAGCCACACAAATGACAGTGAATGCGGATGATTTAACGCCCGAAAACATTCAGAAATATCAGGCCGCACAAGGGCAATTAAGCCAGGCCTTAGGTAAATTATTATCGATTACAGAGGCCTATCCTGAATTAAGAGCAACACAGCAATTCAGTGATTTATCCGCTCAGCTGGAAAGCACTGAAAACAGAATTACTGTTGCCAGAAAAGATTTTAACGATGCGGTACAAGAATATAACGGAAAAATAAGGTCATTCCCTACAAATTTAACTTCAGGCATGTTTGGCTTTAAACCCAAAGGATATTTTGAAGCAGATGCCACTGCAAAAAATGCACCTAAAGTAGAATTTTAAAATCAGACTAAAATATTTCAGGGTAGTGTGTGTTTAATTCCTAAATACATACTACCCTTTTTACTTCAATTAAAACAGAATCATGTCGTTATTTTCAGATATTGAACAAGATAAAATAGCTCAGGCCATTTCAGATGCAGAGAAAGCAACCTCGGGTGAATTAAGAATTGCCATTGATAAACACTGTGAAGGTGATCCTTATGAAAAAGCCACAGCGTATTTTGCTAAACTAAACATGGATAAAACATCTCTAAGAAATGGTGTTTTAATTTATCTTGCCCATGCCGATCATAAATTTGCCATTATTGGTGATTCGGGAATTAACAAAGTTGTACCTGAAGATTTCTGGGAAACCACCAAGATCGCCATGACAGCTCACTTTGCTAAAGGTAATCTCGCCGATGGAATTATTGCAGGAGTGGCATTGGCTGGAGAAAAGTTAGCCTTGTTTTTTCCTCCTCAAAAAGGAGATATTAACGAATTGCCTAATGATATTGTATTTATGGATAAACCCGAAAACAAATAAGCAATGAAAAAATTATTCCTTTTATCGTTATGCTGTTGCTTATTCACATTTGGTTTTGCACAAAATTTTCCGGAGAAACCCAATACCCTGGTGAATGATTATGCCAATGTACTATCTGCCGATCAAAAACAGGCATTGGAAACAAAGCTTGTCACTTTCAATGATTCTTCTTCCACACAAATTGCGGTTGCTATTTTAAAATCTGTTGGCGATTATGATATCAATGAGTATGCTGTAGAATTAGGCCGAAAATGGGGTGTAGGTCAACAAGGTAAAAATAATGGCATCATGATCGTTGTGGCCGTTGGAGACAGAAAAATTTCGATCCAGACGGGGTATGGAGTGGAAGGTGCACTACCGGATATTTATGCCAAACGTATTATAGATAATGACATCAAGCCAAATTTTAAAGCCGGAAACTATTATGCCGGACTAGATGCGGGTACAACATCGATTATTAAATATACCAGAGGAGAATATAAAAATGATAGCCCTAAAGCTTCATCGTCAAAAAAAGGAGGTGCGGGAAGTATCTTTATCGTGATCTTCATCGTGGTTATTATCATCATCATCATGCGCAAAGGCGGTGGTGGTGGCGGAAGTGTCATTGGCGGACGTGGTGCGTCGAATGCATTATTCTGGGGAATGCTTTTTGGAAGTGCTGGCGGCAGAGGCGGAAACAGTGGCTGGGGCAGCGGCGGTTTTGGCGGAGGATCTTCCGGTGGTGGTGGATTTGGTGGTTTTGGAGGAGGAAGTTTCGGCGGAGGCGGATCCAGCGGAAGCTGGTAGACTTTAGACTTTAGACTTTAGACTTTAGACTTTAGACTTTAGACTTTATGTTGGAATGTTCCACGCTTTTGATGTTACAAAGGCATTTTAAATAAAAACAAGAACCTACCATGTACAGGAAAGACTTAATCACAGCAGAAATTCAGAAACTTGCTGAGGTTTTAGCTAAAATAATGGGCTTAAAACTGGAAGGCAAATTAAAAGATGCTGAAGAGCTGTTCAATGAAACGATGGAGAACAGCTTTACTTTACCAGTCGATATATTGGAAAGTGAAGACAGGACTACTTTTGAAAACTGGTTGCATAAATGCAATTTACCTGCTGAGAAATTAGATTCTTTAAGTGAGTTTCTTTACTATGAACTGGGAATCAGTACCGAAAAGAATCAGGTTATTGCGCCTAAACTGAATTTGATTTATCAGTATTTAGCAGATGAGCATAAGATTGTACATTTGGTGAATTTATATCGCCAGAAAACGATACAGCAATATATCTGATATACCATTTTGAATAACGATTTATGACCAGGATTGAAAAGTGGCAAAAACTTGCCTCTAAATATTTAGTGAGAGAGAAGTGGGCTACATTACGGGTAGATGAAGTGCAGTTGCCAAACGGAACGGTTAAAGATGACTATTTTGTTTTAGAATATCCCGATTGGGCTACTGCCATCGCTTTAACAAATGAAGGAAAAATGATTATGGTGCGTCAGTATCGTCATGGCGCAGACATTGTATCGCTTGAAGTTCCGGGTGGTGTAATTGATGGCGACGAGGGCCCGGAAGCTGGAGTCAAAAGAGAGTTGATGGAGGAAACAGGATACACTTTTAAAACCTGTAAACTTATTGCTGAACTTTATCCTAATCCGGCTACGGCAAATAATAGAACCTTTACTTATTTGCTTACTGGCGGAATTAAAACACATGAACAACATCTGGATGAGCATGAAATCCTGAATGTAGAAGAGTATACTATAGATGAAGTGAAACAACTGCTGAAGGAGAATAGAATTGCCCAGTGTATTCACGTTGCAGCATTACATTATGGTTTAGCTGAAATTGAAAGCATGCTTCAAGATTAGTTTTACATGATGCCACCTGACATACGAATAAAAGCGATTCAACCGACTAAATATTAAAAATAAAAGTCCTGATTTGAGTTTCAAATCAGGACTTTTATTTTGATGGAACCAGGCAAAAACCAACGTTTTAAACTTCTGCCTTAAACCGCGCTTAGCTCATTTTCAATTTCTTTTGAATATCGTGTACATAAGCTTTAAATTTCTTATCTGTATCGATTAAATCCTCAACAGTTTGACAAGCATAGATTACGGTACTGTGATCACGACCACCGAAGAAAGCACCTATGGTTTTCAATGAAGATTTGGTATGACTTTTAGACAGATACATCGAAATTTGACGTGCCTGTACAATTTCGCGTTTACGGGTTTGAGATTTTACCATATCAACCGGAACTTCAAAATACTCACATACCAACTTCTGAATATACTCCATCGAAATTTCTTTCGTAGTATTTTTAATAAAATTCTTTAACATCTGCTTAGCTAACGCTAAATCGATCTCTTTCTTATTTAAAGTAGCCTGTGCCAGTAAGGAAACCATCGCTCCTTCCAGCTCACGAACGTTATTATCAATATTGTGTGCTACGTATTCTACTACTTCACCTGGCAACTCAATACCATCTGCATACATTTTCTTTCTTAAGATCGCAATACGCGTTTCCAGATCAGGGATTTGTAAATCGGCAGATAAGCCCCATTTAAAACGACTTAATAAACGTTCTTCCAAACCTGCCAAATCCTTAGGTGCTTTATCAGATGTTAAGATAACCTGTTTACCTGATTGGTGCAGATGGTTGAAAATATGGAAGAAAATATCCTGGGTTTTTTCTTTACCGGCAAAGTTATGCACATCATCCATGATGATCACATCCATCGCCTGGTAAAAGTTGACAAAATCATTAATCGTATTATTTTTTAATGAGTCTACAAACTGCTGGCAGAATTTTTCACAGCTTACATAAATGACCAGTTTATCTGGCATGCTGCGTTTTATTTCATTACCAATTGCCTGTGCCAAGTGCGTTTTACCTAAACCTACGCCGCCATAAATCATTAACGGGTTAAATGAAGTCCCTCCGGGTTTAGCAGCTACAGCGTAACCAGCAGATCGTGCCAAACGGTTGCAATCTCCTTCTATATAATTTTCAAAAGTGTAATTAGCGTTTAATTGTGGATCAACATTTAATTTTTTTAATCCAGGGATAATAAAAGGATTTTTAATGTCCTTGTTGATTGAAACCGGAATGGGCATTGACTGCACTTTAGCTTCTGCACCATTTCCATTTGAGGGCATATTTGTAGTATAAGGATTACCACTGTTTGATGATTTATCAACAACGATATTATATTCCAGTCTGCCGTCTTCTCCAAGTTGTTTTTTTACTGTCTTACGCAGCAAGCCTACGTAGTGTTCTTCAAGCCATTCATAAAAGAATAAACTTGGCACTTGTATGGTTAAAACCTTACCTTCTAATCTAAGGGCTGTTATAGGCTCGAACCAAGTTTTGAAACTTTGGGTCGGGATGTTATCCTTAATAATTTGAAGACAGTTCTTCCACACTTCAGTACAAGTTTTTTCCATTGCAATTTATATAATTTGTTGATTTCCAGTACCAATTTGACTATACCAGATGGTCCGTTTCGGGATTACGAATATTGAGAAAATTATCAACATTTTAAACAAAAATCTGAAATAAATCGTAACCTACTGACAGGTAATACCGTAGCATAGTTAACCTCAATTTTTTATGTTGATAACTATTTACTAACATACTTTATCCACATTTCGCTTTAAATGAACATTATATTTTCTTTGCGAAATATTGATTTCAGACGAGCAAATTCCAAGCCATTTTATTTTCAGTTATGCGATGATTTGTAGTTTTTATCTTTCACAAAATTCAATGTACTGATAATTAATGCACTAAGTTTAGGCCGAATAAAAGCAAGGGGCATTTACCTAAGATATACTGAACTTTAAGCAATGTGTTTTTTCCAATACAAGGACGGTATGGAGCATTTTGGAATCCATAATTTGAATAGTTATTGCTAAAATATCTGCAGTCGTATTACCTGTACTCACCAAAAGTTTTGCGCATGACATCGGCAATTTCTCCGAGAGTGGCATACTTTTCTACTGCATCAATAATCAGCGGCATCAGATTGGCATCCCCGTTTGCGCCATCCTCTAATAACCTTAATGCCTGCTCGACAGCCATACGGTTGCGAACGTTTTTTAAATGACTCAGCTTATCTGCCTGGAGTTTTCTAATGGACTCATCAATTTTAAATACTTCTGTGAATTCTTCCTCAGGTTGGGTAAACTTATTTACCCCAACAGAAATCCTTTCACCAGTTTCAATTTCTTTTTGATATTCATAAGCCGCGTGAGCAATTTCATTTTGCATATAATCACTTTCAATGGCATGAACTGATCCACCCATGGCATCAATTTTATCAATATATCTCCAGGCTGCTGCTTCTATTTCATCGGTTAAATTTTCTACAAAAAAAGAACCAGCCAATGGGTCTACCGTATCAGTTACACCACTTTCAAAACCTATAATTTGCTGTGTACGTAGGGCTATTTTCGCCGCAGCCTCTGTTGGTAAAGAAAGGGCCTCATCATAACCATTGGTATGCAGGGATTGTGTACCGCCTAAAACAGCTGCCATGGCCTGATTGGTTACCCGGATAACATTGTTGAGTGGCTGCTGTGCTGTTAAGGTAGAACCACCGGTTTGGGTATGAAAACGCAGCATCTGCGCCTTTTCATCTGTAGCACCAAGCGCTTTTGTAATTTTTGCCCACATCCTTCTGGCTGCCCTGAATTTAGCGATTTCCTCGAAAAAATTATTGTGACAATTAAAGAAAAACGACAGACGTTTTGCAAAAACATTAATATCCAAGCCTTTATCAATAGCTGATTTCAGATACGTTTTTCCATTCGCCAATGTAAAGGCAAGCTCCTGCACCGCACTAGAACCCGCCTCACGGATGTGGTAGCCTGAAATGGATATGGTATTCCATTTTGGAACCTCCTGACTACAGAATTCAAAAATATCAGTAATTAAACGCATGGATTGCTTCGGCGGATAAATATATGTCCCTCTGGCAGCATATTCTTTCAGTATATCGTTCTGAATGGTACCGGATATCTGCTTTAGATCAGCACCTTGTTTCTTCGCCAGTGCAATGTACATGGCCAACAAAATGGAAGCCGTTGCATTAATCGTCATGGAGGTAGTGATATCTTTTAACTGTATGCCATCAAAAAGGATCTCCATATCTTTCAATGAATCAATGGCCACACCAACCTTCCCTACTTCACCGTCAGCCATTTCATGATCAGAATCGTATCCAATCTGGGTAGGGAGATCGAAAGCAACAGATAAGCCTGTGGTTCCCTGCGCCAGCAAATAATGATACCTTTTATTAGATTCTTCAGCAGTGGAAAAACCGGCATATTGACGCATGGTCCATAGTCGCCCGCGATACATATCCTTCTGAATACCCCTGGTAAAAGGAAATTCACCAGGCTTTTCTTCCATAGGCTTAGCTGAAAGGTATAATTCTTTAATCTCGATTCCGGAAGTTGTGGTATGTTTCATAGCGGGAGGTTGAAAAGGTGGTTAGTTGAACAACAGTTCAGATCTATTGATGTGTTTGATTTGCATTAAATATCCTTAAAATATCTCCTTAATTAACTTTGCTTAAAACAAATGCCAAACATTTTCTCTCTATATTGACTAACAGGCTGATTATTCAGCTATAAAAACCATCCCTAATACCTGATGAGGGTAAATGCTGAATATTCAATTGCCATGCATCTTCCCAACTAATCATCTCCACAGTTTTACAGCTAAAACAATCTTTGTATATCTTTTTTAATCAATTCAATCGTTAAATCATAAGGATTCTCCTCAATACTTGCCATGTGTGTTAAAATTGCTTTGCTTAATTCTATTCCGTTTGCATCTGCCGGCAAACCACTAACAGCATTATTAATCATCCCAATGGTATCATCCTTTAATTTACGCACCACATTCCAGGTAACACTATCCACGTACAATTGTTGTGTAATATTATGTTGATACTCAGATTTCAGTTCATTTAGTATGCCTGCCTGAAGTGTCGAAATGCCAATCCCTTGTTGATGTAAACGCACCAACAGGTTAGCCGGATTGATACGATCAGTAAAAATAATTAATCGCTCATGTGCCTGCAAACGCAAAGGCAAAAGGTGTGCCCTGCTTTCTTTATTTAGTTCTATATCCTTTAAGTTGAAAAAACGTTGTATATCACTTTTTAAAATGTAATACACAGCCATCAGGGCAGTAAAAATGCCGACAAATAGGATCACTACGTTTGTTAAAATCTGTTGGGTATTCATAGGTATTGTTTAATTACGGTAATTTTAACGAACCGCTGAAAGCAAAAATGTGCATTATTATTTATATTTGTAACAGATAAAATTTAAATAGATATGAGCACAACAGTTGATACCACATTTGCACCGGTTACTTTCTCTGAGGGAGCCTCTAAAGAACTATATAAATTGAAAGATCAGCAGGAAATTGGCGAAGATTATGGTTTGCGTGTAGGCGTTGAGGGTGGTGGATGCGCCGGAATGAACTATGTTTTAGGCTTCGACCAGAAAAAAGAGGGCGATCAGGAGTTTTTTATTGACGGCATTAAAGTTTTCATGAACAAAGCCCATCAAATGTACTTAATGGGCATGATGATCGACTGGCAGGATGGGTTAAACTCACGTGGCTTTACCTTTGTAAATCCTAATGCTACCAGTACCTGTGGTTGCGGCACAAGCTTCTCTGCATAAAAAAAAAATTATTGTAACATAAAGTATAGTCCCCTTGTCTAAACATCGGGACTTTTTTTATTTTTACAACAGGGGTTTAAGGTAATTGGTATAGGGTTTAAGGCTTTAATGCCAATCTTGATACCCGATACAATAATACCCTATACTACAATAATGAATTACAGAGAAAACATCAGACTGGCATTAGAATCCATTAAGGGTAATCGTTTGCGTACCATGCTTACCGCCTTGATAATTGCGATCGGATTAATGGCCCTGGTTGGAATCCTCACCACACTTGATGCTGTAAAAAAAAGTATGACAGATGCCTTTAGCAGTATGGGTGCAAACTCATTTACCATCAGAAACCGGGGTACAGGGATCAGAATTGGGAATGGAAAAAGACCCAAACCTTTCAAATCAATCAGATATGAAGATGCCATTAAATTTAAAGATAGCTTAAACGCTCCGGCAACGGTTGCAGTAAGTGTGGTTGCAAGTAGTGGTTCTACCATTAAATACGGTAACCTGAAAACCAACCCCAATATCAATATACAAGGTATTGATGAAAATGGTCTCGCATCCCAGGGATTAAATCTTTCTGAAGGGAGAAACTTTGGTGCCTCAGAAGTAAAAATGGGAGGTAATGTTTGCATTGTAGGTGGCGAAGTAGTGACCAGGCTTTTTAAAGATACTGACCCCATGGACAAGCTTATTAATGTGGGCAATAACCGTTTTAAAATTATTGGAGTATTGGAGAAAAAAGGATCCAGTATGGGTTTTAGCGGAGACAGGGCTGTTTATGTGCCCTTACTTAAAGCAAAGCAAATTAATGCAAATGCCAATCCATCGTATACCATTACGGTGATGGTATCAGATAATAACCACCAGGAAAATGTGATCGGAGAATCTACCGCGCTATTCAGAAATATCAGGAAAGTAAAAATTAACGAAACCAATAACTTCGAAATTACAAAAAGCGATGCCATTGCGCAGACACTCTTTGAAAACCTGGCTTTTGTTGCTGTTGGTGGCATCGCAATCGGAATTATTACCCTCATTGGTGCCTCAATCGGATTAATGAATATCATGCTGGTTTCAGTAACTGAACGCACGAGAGAAATCGGAATCCGGAAGGCCATTGGTGCTAACCCTAAAGTTATACGCCGTCAGTTTTTAATTGAAGCGGTAGTAATTTGTTTAATGGGTGGAGCTTTGGGGATATTTTTAGGCATTATTCTGGGCAATATTATTTCACTGGCCATGGGCGGGGCATTTCTGATCCCCTGGACATTTATTATCGGAGGTTTTGTGTTATGTGTAGGTGTAGGAATTCTTTCGGGATATTATCCGGCAAAGAAAGCCTCCCGTTTGGATCCCGTAGAAGCCTTGAGGTACGAGTAAAGAAAAAGACTAAACAGGTTCAAATCATTACATTATTCAGCTGGTGCTGACTGAGTAATCTTTGCATGAAAGGGGTATTTAAACTTTGCTCCAGTGCTGCTGCGTGTTTCAGATGATGCATATCGCTGCCAATAAAATCCACCAGGTGATTCTCTACCATTTCTTCGGCAGCTTTTTTTGCTCCTGATCCATAATAACCGGTTAAAGCAATGGAATTCATCTGTAAATGACAGCCTGTTTCTCTAATTTGATGTAAGCTTTCAATTGAATGATTGAAATACGGATAGCGCTCCGGGTGTGCCAATATGGGTTGATACCCTGCATCCTGAATAATTTTGATAAAACTAAACAGATTTGGTGGCGCATTGATGTATGAAAGCTCAAAAAGCAGGTATTCCTTTCCAAATGTTAACACTTCCTTCTGTTTAACTTTCTTTTCCAGTGTCTCATCCAGGTAGTATTCTGCCGCTGCATCTACTTCCAGATTGAGCTGAACATCACTAAGGCCTTTTATTAAAATATCAAGACCACGGTTAATGGTATCGGGCGTATTTCTGAAATAATCGGCCATAATGTGAGGCGTAGCAATTAGTTTTTTGAACCCGAGTGCCTTGAAACGTTTGGCTAATAAAATAGCATCGTGCAAAGTTTGTGCGCCGTCATCTATCCCTGGAATAATATGCGAATGCATATCCACACCAATAGTGGAGAAATTAAATTCAGGCACCATTTTCTTTTTCTTGAATAATCCAAACATCACCGTATTAATTTATTTCTTTGGGAAGATTTGATGCCTCAGCTGATGACGCTAATTTGGAGGAATAGATCTTATGCAGTAAGTCATTTAAGTTTTCACTCAGATCAAACTGTAAATCCTCATGCAATTTTTTAAATTTATTGATGGTTACTGCAACCGTTTTTAAATAAAATGCAGAAAACAAAATCATGTAATCCCGATAGCCAAGTGTTGATTTTCGATACTCGAAAGGTACGAGGTTTAAAATAAAAATTTTCAGTTCAACTTCTCCAATCGGATCTTTAGTAACCTTATAAAAATGATTTACCGTAGTAATCATCTTCCTTACTTTAACCAAAGCTTCTTTAGCATTCAGCTTTTTTAATTCGGCCACCTGTTCTTCTACATCACCCTTGATTTTTTCTTTCCGGTGTTCCAGGTCTGATTCATCTTCCAGTAATTTATAATGAAGATGTTCGGTAAGCACTTTGTCTTTTGCAATTAAACGCAACAACAGCCGGTCTTTTTCCTTCACAGGCAGATCTGTTATTGCGTTCTTTAAATCTTTGTGCGCCGATAATTTCATTTAAAAAGGGTTTGCCTTAATATATTTTTCCCACTCCCAGGCAGAGCGCATCATTTCGTTGATATCCAGTTCAGCTTTCCAACCCAGTTCTTTATGCGATTTGGTAACATCACCATAAACCTGGACAACATCACCAGCCCTCCTCGGGCCAAGGTTATAATTTAATTTCTCTCCGTTAACCGTTTCGAAGGCTGAAATAATTTCCAAAACGGAAGATCCTTTACCCGTTCCAATATTGAAAACGTCATAATTGGAAGAAGTTTCTTTCTTTTCCAGTTTTTTAATTGCCGCTACATGCGCTTTAGCCAGATCTACCACGTGGATATAATCACGGATAGCAGAACCATCAGGAGTGTCGTAATCATCACCATAAACCGTAATCGGTCCGCGCGTACCAATGGCTGATTGTGTAATAAAGGGCACTAAATTAGCCGGAACACCGTTTGGCAATTCGCCTATCAAAGCGGTTTCATGTGCACCTACCGGGTTAAAATAACGCAATGCAATAACATTCAATTCAGGTGTTACGGCTGCAGTTTCAGCTAAAATTTCTTCTGCCACTTGCTTGGTGTTGCCATATGGCGACTCTGCCTTTTTTACCGGAGCGGCCTCCGTAACCGGTAGGCTATCAGGCTGTCCATAAACGGTACAGGAAGAAGAAAACACAAAATCAATCTTCCTGTTAAATGACGTAAGCAGGTTGATTAAGCCATAAAAATTATTCTTATAATATTTTAAAGGTTGCTCAACAGATTCACCAACCGCTTTTGATGCAGCGAAGTGAATAATCCCTGTGATATCTGAATGGGTTGCTGCAAATTCCTTTACCGCATTTTCATCCTGAAGGTCGATTTCATTAAAATCAAACCACTTGCCTGTAATGGCATGTAGCTGGGTTAAAATTTTAATATGCGAGTTTGATAAGTTATCGACAATAACAACTTCGTATCCTGCATTGTGTAATTCTACAACGGTGTGAGAACCTATATATCCAGTTCCACCGGTAACTAATATTTTTGACATCTTAACGGTTAAATGTAGTAAAATCTTTATGATCAATTTTCTCTAAGGCTTCTGCCGGCAATGATTTGAAATATTCATAAGTAATTCTCAAACCTTCTGCACGACCTACCTTCGGCTCCCAACCTAAAATTTCCCGGGCTTTGGTAATATCCGGCCGCCTTTGCTTAGGATCATCCTGAGGAAGCTCCCTGTAAACTATTTTTTGTGAGGTATTGGTAAGCTTGATAATTTCTTCGCAGAATTGTTTAATGGTGATTTCATCCGGGTTACCAATATTCACCGGCTGCGCGTATTCACTCATCAGTAAACGATAAATACCTTCAATTAAATCGTCTACATAGCAGAATGAACGGGTTTGCGTACCATCACCAAAAACAGTTAAATCTTCTCCTCTTAAAGCCTGACCAATAAATGCAGGTAAAACACGACCATCGTTTAGGCGCATTCTTGGCCCATAAGTGTTAAAAATTCTGACAATTCTGGTTTCTACACCATGAAAAGTATGATACGCCATAGTAATGGCCTCCTGGAAACGTTTCGCTTCATCATACACGCCACGAGGGCCAACCGGATTTACATTTCCCCAATATTCTTCTGGCTGAGGATTAACACTTGGATCTCCATATACTTCAGAAGTTGAAGCAATTAACATTCTTGCCCCTTTATTTCTGGCCAGACCCAATAAGTTATGCGTACCTAATGAACCAACTTTTAAGGTTTGTATCGGGATTTTAAGATAATCTATCGGACTCGCAGGTGAAGCGAAATGAAGAATATAATCAAGTTTTCCGGGAACGTGTACAAATTTGGAAACATCATGATTGTAAAATTCAAAGTTTTCCAGTTTGAAAAGGTGCTCAATGTTGGCCAGATCACCTGTAATCAGATTATCCATGCCAATAACATGGTAATGCTCTTTCACAAAACGATCACAGAGATGAGAGCCTAAAAATCCGGCTGCACCTGTAATTAAAATTCTTTTCTGACTCATCTTAATCTATCAATTTTCTGCCTATACTGTTATAATAGTAACCAAGATCGATCATTTTTTGTAAATCATACAAATTCCGACCGTCGAAGATTACTTTATTTTTTAAGACTTTATCTATTTTTTCAAAATCCGGATTCCGGAATACCGACCATTCTGTAGCGATTAGCAATGCATCAGCATTTTCTAAAGCCTCATATTGGTTTTTGGCATATTTTACCAGATCGCCAATAACACCTTTTACGTTTTCCATCGCTTCAGGATCAAATACCGTAACGGTTGCACCATTTTCAATTAAAGCATTGATGATATATAAAGCCGGCGCTTCGCGGATATCATCTGTTTCCGGCTTAAATGCCAATCCCCAAAGGGCAAAATGCTTTCCTTTAATATCGTTTTTATAATATTTCAGTACCTTATCTACCAGGATGGTTTTTTGCCTTTCGTTTACTTCCATGACTGATTTCAAAATCTGGAAATCATAAGCATAATCATCAGAAGATTTCACTAAAGCCTGAACATCTTTGGGAAAACAAGAGCCACCATAGCCTACGCCAGGAAAAAGAAAACGTTTACCGATCCGGTCGTCTGATCCAATCCCCTTCCTCACTGCATCCACATCGGCACCCACCAATTCACAAAGGTTTGCCACCTCATTCATAAAGGTAATTTTGGTAGCCAGGAATGAATTTGCTGCATATTTTGTTAATTCAGAAGAACGCTCATCCATAAATAGAATCGGGTTTCCCTGACGAACATAGGGGCCATAAAGTTCAGCCATTAATTTTTTAGCCTTTTCACTTTTAGTACCCAAAACCACACGATCGGGTTTCATGAAATCATCAACAGCTACACCTTCCCTTAGAAACTCCGGGTTGGAAACCACATCAACCTCAATGGAAGTATTGGCCTGAAAAACAGCTTTAACCTGATCAGCTGTACCTACCGGAACGGTAGATTTATTTACGATAACTTTATATTCTGTAATCAGTCTGGAAATATCTTTTGCTGCACCCAAGATATAGGAAAGGTCAGCCGCCCCATCCCCACCCGGAGGCGTAGGCAAAGCCATGAAGATAATTTGTGCATCTTTCACGGCATCTGCAAGAATAGTGGTAAAGGTTAACCTTCCCTGCTCTATATTTCTATGAAACAACAGGTCTAGTCCAGGCTCATAAATGGGCACTTCTCCATCCTGCATCTTTTTTACTTTACTTTCATTTATATCTACACAGATCACATCATTTCCTGTTTCTGCTAAACATGTTCCAGTAACCAAACCAACGTATCCGGTACCAATAACGGCTATTTTCATATATTCTTAAGCTTTTTAAATATATTCGTTTTATCTTGCCACGAAGATATGAAATTACACTTATGCTTTTGCTTTACACCATCGGAATTCAGATTTACTCAATAATAATCAGAATATTTTCACGCTTTAATGCGAAGGCTAAACTGTTTATTCACGGGCGTAAAAGTGTTTATCAACAAATCGCAGGGCGAATAGATAACAGTCAGAAACACATCTGGTTTCATTTTGCATCTTTAGGAGAGTTTGAGCAGGGAAGAACGGTACTGGAAAAATTAAAAGAAAAATATCCCACAAAAAAAATTGTGGTCACGTTTTTTTCGCCATCAGGATATGAAATCAGAAAAAATTATGCCCTGGCGGATGTTTTTTACCTCCCAATCGACACCAGAGGGAATGCAAAAAAATTTCTGGATGCGATTAACCCCGAGATGGCCATTTTCACGAAATATGAATTCTGGCATTTTTATTTTAAGGAGCTTCACCGCAGAGGCATTCCGCTGTATGTAATTTCTGGAATCTTCAGACCAGGACAGGCATTTTTTAAATGGTATGGTGGCTTCTATCGGAAAATTCTTTCGGCAGTTACTTATTTCTTTGTTCAAAATAAAGAAAGTGAAGATTTACTAAAATTAATAGGGATAAATAATGTAACCATTAGTGGCGATACACGTTTCGACCGGGTTTTTGAAAATGCTCAAACACCGAAAAAATTAGATTTAATAGAAGCATTTATCGGAGATTCGCCAACGCTGATATGTGGAAGTACCTGGCCTGAAGATGAAAAATTATTATCCGTTTTACCAGAAAGCTATCCCCACTGGAAATTCATCATCGCACCGCATGAAATTCATGCCAGCCATATCGAAAGTATAGAAAAACAGTTTCCGGTTGGTAGTGTACGGTTTTCAGTTTTGAGTGCTAAGCTGAATATTGGCCAATCTAAAATCTCAGATCTCCAATCTCAAATCTTAATCATCGATAATATCGGCATGCTGTCTGCACTTTATCAATATGGAAAAGTAGCTTATATTGGTGGTGGTTTCGGTGCTGGCATTCACAACACTTTAGAAGCCGTTGCCTTTGGCTTGCCTGTAATTTTTGGTCCTAAGTATGATAAATTTCAGGAAGCGAAGGATTTAATTGCTTTAGAAGCAGCTAAAAGCATTAGCACCGCTGATGAACTAATCATTGCTTTTGATGATTTTAAAGAGAACACCAATGCTGCGGAGGCTGCACAGCAATATGTAGCAGGTAAAAAGGGTGCAACAGATCAGATCATTTCAATGATTACGAAATGATTTCTGCTTTTGCGATTTCATCAACAATCTTTGGAATTTCCTGATCTATCGAAACAACAAAAACATCTTTTTCATCATTTTCAGGTTCTTCTAAGGTATTAAACTGACTTTCCAATAAACTGGAAGGCATATATTGATGTGATCTTTTTGAAATTCTTTCGTGTATTAATTCAAAGCTACCTTTCAGGTATACGAAACAAATTGAATCATTGTCTTTTCTTAACAAATCACGATACGCTCTTTTAAGCGCAGAGCAGGCAATAATGCAATTTGTTCCCGCTGCGACATGCTTATGCCCTACCTGAGCAATTAATTCAAGCCAATCTTGCCTGTCGGCATCAGTAAGGGGAATACCCGCAGCCATTTTATCTACGTTTCTTTGTGCATGCAGGTTATCACCATCTATGAATTCAGCATTAATTACTGGCGCCAATGCTTTACCGATCACTGTTTTTCCACTTCCGGAAACGCCCATTAAAATTATAAATTTCGCCATTTGAGAAAGTTATTTTATCATACCTGCCAATGCTTCAATAAACACCGGACTATCATTTAAGCTTTCTACCAATTGTACGTGTTCGCCACCTAATGCCCTGAATTCTTCATGATATTCAACGGTTATTTCATAAAGTGTTTCCAAACAATCGGCAACAAATGCCGGACTGAAAACCAATAATCGCTTTTTACCTTCTGCAGCCAGTTTTTTCAATACATCGGTGGTATACGGTTGTACCCAGGGTTCTTTTCCTAACCGCGACTGAAAGCAAACCGTATATTGATCTCTCGTTAAGTTTAATTCCTTCGCAATTAATCGTGCTGTATCATGTCCTTGTGCAGAGTAACAAAATTTATTGGTATCGTTTAAGGTCTGGCAGCAATCAGCTGTTTTTAAACAGTAGCTTCCGGTGTGATCACATTTTAAAAGCTGGCGTTCCGGTAATCCATGGAAACTAAAAAGCACATGATCAAAATCTTCAATGTTATGCTTTCTGGCATTTTCGGCAAATACCTGAATCATCAATTCATTATCATGGAAAGAATTTACAAAAGAAATAGGTGGTACTGTTTGCCATTTACTCACCAGTTCCATCACCAACTGCATGACCGAGCCCGAACTTGCAGAAGCATATTGCGGGAACATCGGAATGACCTGAATACTTTCAACCAGGCCCGCTTTTAAGTTGGCCAATGCCGATGCGATCGACGGGCTTTGATAACGCATCGCCAGTTCTACATGATATTCATTTCCCAGTCTTTCCTGCAGCATCTGCGCCTGTAAACGGCTATAATAAAGCAATGGAGAGCCATTTTCATTCCAGATTTCTTTATACAATTTAGCCGTTTTAGGACTTCGGAAGGGAACAATAATTCCTTTTACCAATAATGTTCTGTTCAATTTAGGAATATCAATTACCCGCTCATCCATCAAAAACTGATCAAGATATTTTCTAACGTCAGGTGTTGCCGGACTATCAGGTGTTCCTAAATTTACAAGTAAAATTCCCTTTTTGCTCATTGATAAAAATATGTTTTGTGGTGCAAATATCGCGTTTTAATTGTTTTATGCCTATTGTTAAAATGTGATGCCCGACACTTTTTGGTCAAGAAAAAGTAGTATTTAATAAATGCGGTGAATCTCAAAGATGGAATAGTTAAGATTTACGAAGAGGCATTGAGATACAAAATGAAATATTTATCCTTTTGTTTTATACAATTGCCACCAAGGTGTAGCTGGCTTTTGATGATGTTCTAAATGATATCCAAAAAAATAACAGGTAAAAAAAGCAAGTAGATGATTTTTTTGGAGTGTTGAGGAGTGATATTCATTTTCATGATCTCCCTTATGTGGTTGGTAAGTGCCGAAATAAAATAATTGAAAAGTACTAAGCAGTGACGGTAAAACCCAGAAAAGCAATAAGTTTTGCTGTTCAAACCAAATCTGTAAAACATTAAAAGCTGCAGCCATAATGATGAGTTGAATAACTGTTACATAATTAAGCATAAACCGAAAATACCATTTCCAGAAACCATGAGGCGCAAAGTCAGGATCATCTATTGTATGCACGTGGCGATGGTGTTTATGGTGTTTGGTATATAAACGATTATAGAAAAAGCCTGCGTAGAGGAATACGGAAAGGTAACCAATGAAATTATTGACTGTTTTATTTGTAGAGATGGTGCCGTGCATGGCATCATGAGCTGTAATAAACAGGCCGGTATAGAGATGCATTTGAACAAAAATCATCAGGTAAACCAGTGGATTACTCCAGGCGAAGTTCCAACGTAAAAGGAAGAATAGAGAGGTGAACCATAAAGCAATCACTGCTATCGCAACCAGAACACCAACATACGCATGATTCTTTTTCAAATGAATGATATTAAATGTTTATAATGTACAACATAAACAGTTAATGCAGCTAAAAGTTATACAGAGAGGATTTAGTATTGTTCCAGCTGGGCCTTTACTTTCTCCATCAGCCACATTGGTGTGGAAGTAGCACCACAGATTCCAACCTTATCATTTTCTGCGAACCAGCTTAAATCTAATTCTTCGATATTGGAAATGAAGTGAGATTGATCATTGAATTTTTTACATACATCGTAAAGCACTTTTCCGTTGGATGATTTCTTTCCAGAAACAAAAATGATCTTATCATAATGGCTAACAAAGTTTTCCAGCTCCTGATACCGGTTAGATACCTGTCTGCAAATGGTATCATTCGCTTTTACCTCATAACCGCGACTCAATAGTTCATCTTTGATGTGGTAAAACTTATCTGTGCTTTTGGTGGTTTGGCTGTATAACGTAAATTTTGAGGGAAGTTCAACATGATCAAGTTCGGCCAGGTCCTGAAAAACGATGGCTTTACCATCTGTTTGCCCTTGCAAGCCAATCACTTCTGCATGGCCATGTTTACCAAAAATCAAAATCTGCTCATCATCATCATGAGAATTTTTGATTCTATTCTGAAGTTTTAGCACCACCGGACATGAGGCATCGATCAGTGTAAGGTTGTTTTCAAGGGCCAGCTGATAAGTTGATGGTGCTTCGCCATGCGCCCTGATTAAAACTTTCTCGTTTCTTAAGCCTTGTAAAACCTCATGATCAATGATTTTTAATCCCCGTTTTGTTAAGCGTTCAACCTCTTCATCATTATGAACAATATCGCCAAGGCAATATAAATAACCTTCGTTATCTAAAATATCTTCGGCCATTTCGATAGCGTAAACCACACCGAAGCAAAAACCTGATGATTTATCTATATTGACTTGTAGGTTATAACTCATTGCACCACAAAATTAAGCAAAAATATTTGTTCTGGTTGTCATGTATAAGACAACAAAAAAGATTAACTGTGCGGTAAACATTGCGGTACCTATATATTTTTGCTGCTTAAGGTCCAGCGCATAATAAAATTTCAATAAAATAACAGATACAATAAACCAGGCCATATAATTTTGCATGGGTATCTCATGCCAATCCCAGTGCCAGTAATCAAATTTCATGGCTACGGGCTCCATAAAAAAATCAAAAGTGATGAGCATAAATGCGCCGATTAGTGACGCTAAAATGCTATTTCGAATTTTGAAACTTTTCATCATTTGGCCTATACTAAATATCAAAATCACCCAGTTTATACCCATTAACACTGGAACGGCAGCAATTTTATAGCCCAAAGTACTACCATAATAATAACTTCCAAAAATTTTGCCTGTATGTACGCCCAATACTTCAACCAACCAGCCACACAAAAAAACACCACAGACAAATAACGACAGACGTTTCACATTGCCACTATAAGTAAACACGATAATGGCAAACATCAGCAATAAATGAAAAGGCACCATCTTTATAAAGTAGGGTTGCGTGGCCGGAATCAAAAAGCCAACCAGCCCTACCAAATGAAATATAGCGATCACGCCAACTGCAATCTTTTTAATTCTTAAATCGCTTTGATCGGTCTGCCCTTCCATGTGCCTGTTTTAAATATATGTTGTATGATGGATAAAAATGAAATCATTAAGAAGAAAAACATCTGAAACGGATGCAGTATCAAATTGATAAAAACATGCTGTCCTGATAAATAGGAAATCATTATTCTGCTTAAAAAAATTAATGTCAATGGTAATACAAGTAAAGAGATATTAAAGTTTAATAATAAAACCAAAGGTCCTACAGTAACCAAAAGCTGGTAAAATAATAAGATAATCACATTATTACCAAAACCTGCCAGTAAATTTTTACTGAAGCCATTTAAACTTTCATTCAGGTTTTTGTACATCCGGCAGTATATCAAGCCATTGCCCAATAGAGCTTCTCCATTAAATTTTTCCAGTTTTACGGCTTTCATAATCTCTACATCTTCCACCACTTTGTTTCTAACCCTTTCGTGCCACTGATTTTTCCTATAATGATCCGCTTTAAAAAACATACACTGTCCGCTTGCCGCCGAAAATGCCGGATTTCCGGAAAATTTCACCAGCCTAAGAGGTAACAGATTTAATAAAATAAAATGCATTAACGGAACGGTAAGCCATTCACCTGCAGATTTCATGACCTGATTGGTAAATATACTGATTAGGGCCAGGTTGCCCACCTTCATCCGGTTAATCAGGCTATTGATAAAACCACTTTTAATTGCTTCATCAGCATCCAAAAAAAGCAGGTATTCCCCTTTTGCCAATGCTGCGAGCTGATGGCAGGCATAGTTCTTTCCCAGCCAGCCTTTAGGAAGTTCATCTCCCCGCACAATCCGGAACTGTGGGTTTTCTAAGGAAAAAGCATCAACCAGCTCAAATGTTTTATCATCACTGTTGTCATCCAGCACAATCACTTCAAAATTTTTATAGTCCTGGCTTTTAATCGATTCCAGTAGCGGAATAATATCCGCTTCCTCATTACGTGCCGGAATCAGGACAGAAACAAAATCATTATAATGTTTTATCACCCTTGGCAACTTAGGGTTGGAAAGAAAGTTAAAAACGGTTACTGAAAACCGGATCACCATAAAAATTAAAACAGCATAGATAAAAATGGTCATTCGGTAAATTGTGTTTGTTTAACAGCCGACTGATCATAATGTTTATTGTAGGCGCTTTTTAGCAACTGCAAGCTCATGTATTCTTCGTTTTCCCATCGTTGCAGGTAAGTTTGCGCGGTTGGTTTCCGATTGGAAAAATAATCTATAAATGTTGCTGCAAAAATGATATTGAATGTTTTCTGACAGGATTTGATCACTTGCATGACTCCTTTTTCGAAAGTGATATTTTTTAAATGATTAGAATGTAACTTACCCTGAGGGAAGATAAGAACCAGATTATTTTTATCCTCTAATAATTTAGCTGCATAATTCAGCATTCCCAGAACATCCTTTCCACTGCTTTCTGCAGCAAATGCCCCGAGATACTTTAAGAAGCCAACTTGGTTATAATTTTCTGCATTAACCAAAACATGGAACTGCTTTTTAAATAATTTCTTATTGATATGAAAAATGAAAAAACCATCCCACCAGCTGAAATGATTGGCCAGAATTAAAATGGAGGCATCGTCATCAGGCTGAAGATTATTGTATTTAAAGCCCGCAAAATCTTTCTTTAAAATAAATGAAATGTACCACGAAAAAAAGCGATAAATGAAAGTATTTTTTCGTGGAAGGTACATGCCGGGAAATTGCAAAAAAATGAGGTAAATTGCAAATTTAGCCTGTTGATAGGTGAAAATTAAAGCAATATGAAGTTAATTACTCATCAAAATATAGCTTTATAGAGGTTAGCTTCATTACTTACTACATGATACTAACTCAAATAAACACGGTCTTCCTCACCGTCTACATCCATAATTACATCCACATGCTCTTTTAACACGGTAGCCAGTTCTAAACCAACGAAATCGGTTGCAACAGGAAAAATCTTGTGGCTTCGATCAACCAGAACAACAGTACGAATTTTTTTATGCGGCGTATTTAAGAAAACACCTAATCCGTATGCCAGGGTTTTTCCACTGTTTAGCACATCATCCACAATGATAATGACCTTATTTTTCCATTGACTTTCATCCAGATCGGTAGTGGCAATAAGTTTACTGCTTTCTTTCTGAAGATCGATGCGCAAAAGGGTTAGCTTAAAACCCGAAATCTTTTTCAGCACCTTTTCCAAACGAACAGCTAATTTGTAGCCACGGTCCCAAATACCTGCAAGCACCACCTCTTTCTCATTTAAGTTATCTTCCAGAATCTGATAAGCGATTCGATCGATCTTCTGCTGAATCTGTTTCTTATTTAGTATGAGGATTTGTGATGTCATTTTATAAAAGGATTGAATACAAAAAGAACAATTTTAAGGATGATATTCAAACTATTTCAAAAATAATTTCTTCAGTCTGCAACGTTTTTATTCTATGTGCGTCTAATGACTAACCAAAAACAAATTTATGAAAAACCTGATCAGAGTATCTACCATCTTATTTTTTGCATTTTCTGCTACTGTAGCCGTGGCGCAGGAAAGTAAAAACTTCCCGGTTAAAAATTATAACAGTATTGGCGTAAGCAGTGGAATTGATTTATACCTCACTCAGGGAAATACCGAAAGTGTGGTGATTAAATCCGATGGTAAAACCCTGGAAGACATTATAGTGGAGCAGCGTGGAGATAAAATCACCATCAAATTTAAAGACGGCATCAGCTGGAGCGGCATGTTCAAAAACCGTGTAATCAAGGCTTATGTAAGCTATAAAACATTAAATGAAATTGCTGCTTCCGGTGGATCGGATGTATTTACACAGAATCCAATTAAAACAAACAGCCTGGCCATCAGGGCATCTGGCGGATCAGATTTAAAATTAAATTTGATCAGTACTGACCTTACCGTTCAATCCAGTGGCGGCAGTGATATCAACCTCAAAGGCAAAGCAACAAACATGAGCATTCAATCCAGTGGCGGCAGCGATATTGACGCTTTCGAATTGATCACTGATTATGCAAAAGTACAGGCATCCGGAGGCGCCGATGTTGCTATTTATGTAAATAAGGGATTGGAAGCGGCTGCAAGTGGTGGCGGCGATGTAAGCTTCAAAGGAAATGCAGCGTTGAATAAAACTTCCAGCTCAAAAAGCGGAGATGTTCATCATGTTAATTAAGAACTTTAGTTTAGTTAATGATAAATTCGCCGCTTTGTGGATGCAAAGCGGCTTATTCTTTTGTCTAACGTTGAGCTAACTATTCCAATAACGGGAATGTATTTGGCAGACTAATTCTATAATTTACTTTTTAGCTTTAGTGTAGGGATAATAAACAAAGTTTGCGCCTTCAGGTACAATCACAAACACACACATATAATCTTCAGGTCTTTTATAAACCTTTAAAAAGGGCTCTTTCTTTTCTTTAGTGATGATTCCTTTTTCAACAAACTCTTCTAAAGTAGAGGCCTGAATAGACCAATCTGTATTTAATTCTTCTTTATTTAAGATCATTTCACCGATACTCACCTGGTGCTGGTGGGCAATAAAAATAGGATGGGCAGAAATACCTTCCACCATAATTTCGATACCTACTTCTTTAATTGCATCAGCATAAAAAGCCAGATCTTTCTCTAAGCTTACCAACGGACTTTCCTGCTTTTTCTGTGGTGCTCCGCTATCCTCCGGTGTGGCATTTAATAATTCTTCTCTATCCATTCCTAATCTTGTATTTTGAATGAGTAACAAAATGAATGTCGATAAGTAATTCATACCTTCGGCATTCAATCATTCTCTGATGCTATCCTTTTAATTTTAACAAAACCACATTTTCCACGTGTTGTGTGTGTGGAAACATGTCTACCGGCTTAATACGTGCCACATCATATTTGTCCTTTAACAACTCCAGATCTCTGGCTTGTGTGGCCGCATTACAGCTTACATAGACAATTTTTGCTGATTCCATTTCCAGTAGTCTTTGTACCACATCAGCATGCATGCCTGCCCTTGGCGGATCAGTAATTACGACATCTGGCTTACCATGAATGGCAATAAACTCAGAAGTTAAAATGTCTTTCATATCTCCGGCGTAAAAAATGGTGTTATCAATGCCATTTAATGCCGAATTAAACTTAGCATCTTCAATAGCAGTTGGCACATACTCAACCCCAATTACTTGCTTTACATTTTTAGCCACAAAATTGGCAATGGTTCCGGCACCTGTATATAAATCATAAACCAGTTCATCACCTTTAAATCCGGCAAAATCCCTGGTGATTTTATACAATTCAAAAGCCTGATCAGAATTGGTTTGGTAAAAGGACTTCACCCCTATTTTAAAGCGAATCCCATCCATTTCCTCAAAAATATGATCACGCCCAGCAAACAGATGAACGTCCTGGTCAAATATGGTATCGTTTTTCTTCTGGTTAACAATGTATAATAATGAAGTGATCTGCGGAAAACTTGTTTTCAGAAAATCCATTAAGCCGCCTACCTGGTCCTGCTCCGGATAGGCAAAAACAACAGCAACCATTACCTCGCCTGTTGATGATGTACGGATAATCAGGTTACGCAATACGCCTTCATGATTGCGCAAATCATAGAATGATAACTGATGCTCTAAGGCATACTTCCGAACAGCATTTCTGATAGAATTGGAAGGTTCATCCTGCAGGTAACAATGTTCAATATCCAATATTTTGTCAAAACGCAATGGAACATGAAAACCCAAGGCATTCATATCAAAATCTTCATCCCGGTCAATATCAGTGCGGTCCAGCCAACGTTTATTTGAAAATGTAAATTCTAATTTATTACGGTAGTATCTGTTTTTGACCGATCCTAAAATAGGCTCAGCTTGAGAAGTGTCTATTTTACCAAGCCGTTGCAATGCAGCCTCTACATTTTTTTGCTTAAATTTTAACTGAGCATCATAACCCATGTGTTGCCATTTACAGCCACCACAAGTTCCAAAATGAGGACAGAAGGGATCCGTTCGCAATGTCGATTTTTCATGCAATTGTTCAATAATGGCTTCAGCAAAATTCTTTTTCTTTTTTGTTAAGCGAACATCTACAACATCACCTGGAACGGCTTTGTCTACAAAAATGACCAATTCATCAGCTTTGCCAACGCCTTTTCCTTCTTCAGCAATATCTATAATTTGTACGTTTGGAATGATGGTTACCGTACCAGGTTTTCTTCTACTCATTATCCGGCAAATATAAGGCTAAAAGCTGAAAGACTAAAGTAGAAAGCTATAAGACCGAAGCTGAAAGATAAAAGTGAGGAAAGGAACTTGAAAAATTCAGGCAATAAGAAATAACCTGATAAAAAAATCAGTATCAGAAAAAATGCAGTAATGAAAAATTATTTTCCGAAAAATTTAAATGCAACGCCCCAAAAGCCATCTAACCAGTTAAAATTCAGGTCAAATTTTTCATCAACCAATACAGAAAACTCTAATATTTCTTTGCTCATGATAAAAAACCTCTCTATTTACACAATTATACAAAATTCATACCGAAAACCATAACGGTATAAGTTAAATATACATTAACATTACTTTAAATTTACCCATCAATATTATTTCATGGAAGGATTTAAAACTGCCACTGACCGATCTTAACATACAGATTCATTTCACATGATAAACCTTGTGCTGATCAGGAAAGAATATTCTTAGTATCTTTCGTTTTTAAATGGCACAATGAAGATAAAAATCCTTTTTTTCCTATTGTTTACAACAATAAACAGTTATGCACAAACCCCGGCTGATAAATACTTTAAATTAACGCGAACCGGATTTAAGGAAGATAATGCTTATAAAACCACTGCATTTGTGGAAAAATATTTCAGGGTACCTGGCAATACAGGATTCAATGCCAGCATCCATTATGTAGAAAACATTTTAAAAAAAGCCGGCTTTGTTGAGCAGAAACAAAATGAACAGGAGGCTCCTTTAAGCTATCGCATTGAAAAGCGTTCCATGACGCACAATACCTGGGAGCCTGTTCAAGCGAACATTGATCTGATCGGCGATTCAACTCCTTTAATTTCCTACCAAACCAACCGTAATATGATTCCCATTAATTGTGTTTCTACAGCGGCAGAAGGTGTAATGGCGGAGGTGCTTTATTTAGCTGACATCAAGCCTGCCGATATGGAAAAACTGGATTTAAAAGGGAAGATCATTTTTTCAGAAAATCATCCTTCAAGATTATTACCACTTGCCACTAAGGCTGGGGCGATTGGTGTGTTAGGCTATTCGATGCCCAAATACACACAGCCGGAAATTAACCAGACCTCCATTCAGTTTAGCAGCATGAAGCCCAACAGCGAAGTCTGGACTTTACTCCTATCTTATGCTGCCAAAGAAAGGCTGAGGGCAGCTTGCCTGAAAGGTATCACAAAATTAAAAGTCAATATTCAAACTAAAATTTATCCTGCTGAAGAACTAACCATTGTGGCCAATGTAAAGGGTAGTGTAAATCCTGATGAACGTTTTGTTTTTAGTGCACATGTTCAGGAGCCGGGTGCAAACGATAATGCCAGTGGTGTTGGAACCCTGGCTGAAATGGCCAGGCTTACTGCAGAATTGTATCAGGCCAAGAAGATAGCACCACAACGCACACTTACTTTTTTATGGGGTGATGAGATTGTATCTACAAAAAGATACATTACTGAGGATACTGTTAGGGCAAAGGGCATTTTATGGGGAATGAGCCTGGATATGGTTGGTGAGGATACCAAAAAAACAGGAGGTTCATTTCTGATTGAAAAAATGCCTGATCCTTCTGCCATCTGGACGAGGGGAAATGACAAACATACTGAATGGGGTGCCGGAGATGTAAAGGAAAAAGACCTTTTTCCACATTATTTTAATGATTTCGTTTTTGATATTTGTAAGGCCCAGGGCAAATTCGCAAACTGGACGGTTAACTATAATCCTTTTGAAGGCGGCAGTGACCACACCCCATTTTTACAAAACAAAATCCCGGGATTACTGATGTGGCATTTTACAGATGTATTTTACCATACCGACAATGACAGACTGGACAAGGTTTCACCCACTGAAATGAAAAATGTAGGCGTTAGTGCATTAACAGCAGCCTATTGTCTCATCTCTGCTGATGAAAATGCCGCGAATGCTGTTATTAATCAAATAAAAACCGATGGACTGGCCCGTTTAAAAACTGAATTTGAGCTGAGTAAAAAAGCAATTGGAGAAGGAAAATCAGCAGCTGAAGAGAAACATATTATGGAGGTCTGGAGCAAATGGTACATAGATGCCTTAGCCACTATTCAAAACTTGCCGGTAAAAAAGGAGACTACGAAAGTAGGTTCAGCCATTAAAGTGGCAAGTATGGAGATGGAGAAACAAACCCTTATTTATATAACAGCATTAAAATAACATCATGCCTAAAGCAATCGTTATCGGAGCAGGAATTGCAGGAATTGCTTCCGCCATCCGCCTGGCCATAAAGGGCTATCAAGTTGATGTTTTTGAAGCCAATGCCAAACCAGGAGGTAAATTAGGTGAAATCAGGATGAATGGTTTTAGATTTGATACCGGCCCGAGCTTGTTCACCATGCCACAATATGTTGATGAACTTTTTACGCTTGCAGGCAAAAATCCGAAAGATTATTTTGATTACATTAAACTGAAAGAAGTTTGCCGTTATTTCTACGAAGATGGGTTGAGGTTGAACGCAAAGTCAGACATTGATTTATTTGCGCAGGAAATAGAAGCTAAAACCAATTCTACAGCAGAAGAGGTGAACAGATTTCTTAAAAAAAGCGCAACCATTTACGAAGTAACACACCAGGTTTTTTTAGAACGTACCCTTCACAAAATAAAAAGCTATCTGCATTGGGATACGCTAAAATCGGTTTTCAGGTTTTTTCAGATTGATGCTTTCAGAACACAAAACAAAGCCAATAAACACTTTTTCAAAGATGAACGGATTGCACAATTGTTTAACCGATATGCGACATATAATGGCTCAGACCCCTACCAGGCACCTGCCACCTTAAATGTTATCCCTCATTTTGAATATCATTTTGGGGCCTTTCTACCTAAAAACGGCATGTATGGCATTGTGACGGCATTGGTAAAACTGGCAGAAGAACTGGGTATAAAATTCCATTATAACCAGAAAGCTGAAGAAATTCTTTACTCTGATGGTGCAAAGCCTGAAGTACTGGGTATAAAGGTTTACGATAAAACTTATAAAGCAGCGGTGGTAGTTTCTAATCTCGACATTTGGTTTACCTATAAAAATTTACTTAAAAATATTGATCCGCCTAAAAAATTACTCAATCAGGAGCGCAGTAGTTCTGCCTTGATTTTTTACTGGGGCATGGATGGAAACTATAGTGACCTGGGTTTACACAATATCTTTTTTGCCAAAGATTACCAGGCTGAGTTTAATGTAATCTGGAAAGATAAATCCATCAGTGATGATCCTACTGTTTACATCAATATCAGTGCAAAACACCTGAGGGGGGAATCGCCAAACGACAGTGAAAACTGGTTTGTGATGATTAATGTTCCATCAAATAATGGACAAAACTGGGATTCTATGATTCAGGCTGCCAGGGTGAATATTATTAAAAAAATCAGCCGGGTTTTAAACAGAAATATAGAGAAGGACATTATCAGTGAACAGATTTTAGATCCCAGGAGCATTGAAAGTAAAACAGGGTCTTACCAGGGTTCACTTTATGGAAATAGTTCAAACAGCCAGTTCGCAGCCTTCTTAAGGCACCCGAATTTCAGTTCAAAAATTAAAGGACTTTACTTTTGCGGCGGCAGTGTGCATCCGGGTGGCGGCATCCCCCTTGCCTTGCTTTCAGCTAAAATTATTGATGATAATCTTCCGGGCTAAAGTTTGCCAACTATGGCGCTTTCTAAGATTTCCGCATCCAGGTCAAAAGCATTTATAATCATTTTGGCCTGGGTATAAAAAGGATTCCGCTCTGCTAGTTTCAGCTGAATGAATGCCAACAGTTGTTCATCATCCAAATCCTTAATTAAAGGTCTTTTTTGCCTGTTTTGAAGCCGGGAGACCAATTGTGCCGGCTCCATCTGAAGATAAACGGTTGTGCCATTTTCATTCATCCAATCCATATTGTCAAAAAAGCATGGCAATCCTCCTCCTGTTGCCACCACACAGGTTTCAGGATATGGAAATGTTTTAAGCATGTTGCTTTCATAATCCCTGAAGCCACTTTCGCCAAATTCAGCAAAAAATTCAGCAATCGTTTTCCCTGATTTTTTTACAATTTCAGTATCCAGATCAATAACCGGATAGCTTAAACGTTGCGCCAGCTGTTTCGCTTTTGTGCTTTTACCACAACCCATATACCCGATAAGAAAAATCTTCATTTATATTACGCTTTCAATAGACCTACAATAATTGGTCTCGTTTTAATATGATGTAATCAGTTACTGGTGGTTCAAAACCGGCTTTCTTCAATAAGGTAACCACCTGTCCGCGATGATAAGTAGAATGATTAAACAAATGCAATAGAATTTCCTCCACCCGGTTTTCATAACGTATGCCTTTGGAATTATGATAATAAATAACCTGATCTGAAGTGGTTTCACTCAATGCCAGGTAAATGAGTTTAAAATTTTCCTCGGAGATTTTATTAAAATCCTCCTGCGAATGGAGTTCCCAGACCCCGTAAAGCGGCCTGAGGCCCAACATCCGTTTTCCCCAGATATGCTGTGCATTAAGTACATGGCTGAACAATCGCGCTGCTTCGGGCTGTGCCACTGTTGACTGATTAAAAATCGCTATGATATATTGATCAGCAACTTTGGTATAATCGGTAATTTCCTTCTCAGTCATGTCTAGCTTAGTTTTACCCTTGGATCAACATAGGCGTAAAGAATGTCGACCAAAATATTAATCACCACAAATACAAAAGCAATAAATAATATGGAGCCCATGACTACAGGAAAATCTGACATTTCTAACGCAGTAACAGTAGTTCTGCCCAGTCCATTATAACCAAAAATATATTCTACAAAAAAAGAACCTGCCAGCAGGGAGGCGAACCATCCAGAAATAGCCGTGATTACCGGATTCATCGCATTTTTTAAGGCATGTTTATAAATGATGGCATTTCTACTTAATCCTTTGGCTCTCGCCGTGCGGATATAATCCTGCGCCAGAACATCAAGCATGGCACTTCTGGTTAACTGAACAATGATCGCCAATGGCCTTAGGCCTAAAGTAATCATCGGTAACCACAAATTTTTTAGGGTTAAGATTTCACCATTAAACGGATCATAAGAATATAAACTCCCACTCATTTTCAATCCGGTATAATCACTTAGCATGAAGCCAAAAATCCAGGCGATGATGATCCCCGCAAAGAATGAAGGTGCAGAAATTCCGAGGATGGCAAAGGCATTTGCAGACTTGTCTATCCACGAATCTTTATAAACAGCTGACAGCACACCTAAGAAAACACCTATTGCAGTGGCAAATATCATCGCTGTTAATGCAAGTATGAAGGTATTGGGCACCGTCTCAGACAAAATTGCGGTCACATCTCTTTTAGTTTGATAAGAACTTCGCAGATAGGGCCACTTTAAGGCCAATGCTTTTTGATCAAAGCTGATCAATTTTACAAAATGATACTTTGCCTTATTGGCACTATCATTATCTAGCACACTTACAGGTGAGAGATCATTAATATACAATAGAAACTGTACTGGCTTTGATTTATCCAGTCCAAATTCTTTACGAACAGCTTCTAAGGATTGTATATCGGCCCGTTGTCCCATCGTCATCCTGGCCGGATCACCGGGTAAAATATTAAAAAGCACAAAAACAACCAGCACTACGCCGGCCATCACCAGTAAACCATAAAGTATTTTTTTTATGGCGTATCCAATCATTGCTTATCAAAATATTTTCTGCTTAGCTGATCAAAGGTAGGTACATTATGAAAATGCCATTTATTAATCACCACACCATTTTTCAATAATAAAACACCCGGATTAGCCCGTACCATGCTTTTTAAAGGCACTGCATCGGCATAAAACACTTCCGAAAACAGGTTATTCTTTTTCACAAAAGCTTCTGCCTCCTGGGCTGCATTGGATGTGAGCAGAACCGTACGGATATTAAATTGCTGTGTGGCATTCATGGCAATGGCATTCAGTTTCCCAATCGCATTTTCATTGATATTTTTCAGATCGTAAGCAACAAAAATCAAACTGTAGTAAGGATTTTCAATAATTTCTTTCGTATAATCTGTACCCGAGGCATCACTGATAACCAGATCTTTAATCTTCGGTTCATAGCCTTTTTTAACCAGACGCTTTACCGGCTCACCTATAATTTCCCAGTTATTGTCTTTCCAGATTTCAGTTTTAAGGTAATCCTTATCACTCATGTCCTTTTCTTCTTTTGTCTGCTTATTTTTGAGGTGATACATGATCTCAAATTCATCAGGTTTTTCACCCGGAGGAATAACCATCAGCGAGGGAATATGTGCACCCACTTTGTAAGGCAGAAAATCAATTACGGGAAGCACATTGTAGGTATATAAGCCAAAGCCTAAAGACAGCAATGTTACCAGAACAGCCATGTTCCGCTGGCTGGACGCTTTTTTAAATAATGGCTGAATGGCATCCCTGCTGATGAAAATAATGATGATCAGCACCAGTAGAATTAAATCTTTACCAAATGACTGCCAAGGTGTAAGCGGAATGGCATCACCAAAACAGCCGCAACTGGTTACCACTTTAAATGCTGCCGAAACGAATGTAAGCAGCGTAAAAAATATAATTAACAACAATAAACCCCAGGCTACCTTTTTACTCCAGAAACCCAAAATCAGCAATGCGCCCAATACAATTTCAAGTGTACAAAGCAGGATGGCCATACCAGTAGCCACCGGAATAAGGAAATCCATATGGAAAACTTCAAAATACTCCTGAAGTTTATAACCGAAACCCAGCGGATCATTTGCTTTGATTAATCCTGAGAAAATAAATAATGCGCCAACAAAAAAACGGGAAAAGTTCAACAATATATTTCTCATTCGTATTTATTTATTTTCAATGAAATGTTTAATTTACAAATAATGGCGCTCATCAGGACATTATTTAACACCCAGTTTAATCAATGCAAAAACTGAATAATTGAGCATGTCCTGGTAGTTGGCTTTCACCCCTTCTGAAGCTAATGTCTCCCCATCGTTATCCTCAATTTGTTTGACTCTGAAAATTTTCATTAAAATCAAATCGGTTAATGAGCTCACTCTCATGTCGCGCCAGGCTTCGCCATAATCATGATTTTTAGCCAGCATTAAATCTCTTGTTTCCGTAATTTTTTCCTCAAACAAACTTTCAACCTGTTGAAATGGCATTTCGAGCGGATTGCTTTCACTCAATTCAAGCTGCATCATGGCGATTACACAATAGTTAATGATGCCGATATATTCCGGAACAATTCCCTCACCAACCTTACTTACTTTTTTTTCTTCAAGCGTACGAATGCGCTGCGCCTTAATAAAAATCTGATCGGTAATGGAACTTGGCCTGAGGATACGCCAGGCAGTACCATAATCTTTCGTTTTTTTCAAGAACAATGATCTGCAAACTGCAATTACTTCATCAAATTCTACAGCGGTATTTGTTTGTATCAAAGCCAGTATTTATTAAGTTTTAGTGTATTTTTGTTGCGAAAAACAAAAGCTAAAGATACATTTTTATAGCGAAACTCAAATCCCGGAAGGGCTTATCATGTCAGAAAAAAAATTTTTCGAACCTAAGCAAAGCATCAATATTAAGGGAAAGTTAATGGATTTAAGCTCGCCAAAAGTAATGGCTATTTTAAATGTTACGCCCGATTCTTTTTACAGCAACAGCCGAACAAAATCTATTGATGATGCGCTTACAAAAACTGAAGCCTTTTTAAAAGAGGGTGCAACCTTCATCGATATTGGCGGATACTCGTCCAGACCGGGCGCCATTGATATCGCTGAAACCGAAGAATCAGATCGTTTGATTCCTGTGATAGAAAGTTTGGTGAAAGAATTTCCGGAGGTAGTGATTTCGGTTGATACCTTTAGGGCAAAAGTGGCCGAAGAAACCATCCATGCAGGCGCACAGATTATTAATGATATATCTGCCGGAGATTTAGATCAACACATGTTCAAAACGGTGGCCAGGCTACAGGTGCCTTATATTATGATGCACATGCAAGGTACGCCTCAAAACATGCATCAAAACCCAACATACCAAAATGTAGCCCTGGATGTAATTGATCATATGGCTCAAAAGATCGCAGCATTAAAGGCACTTCATATCCACGATGTCATTATTGATCCCGGGTTTGGCTTTGGTAAAACCATCGAACATAATTATGAATTGCTTCAAAACCTGGATGCTTTCAAAATATTTAAGCTTCCGGTACTGGTTGGTTTCTCCCGGAAAGGTATGATTTATAAAGCACTTCAAACCACTGCTGCCGAAGCCCTAAACGGAACCACTGTTTTAAATACGATTGCCTTACAAAAAGGCGCTGGCATCCTGCGTGTTCATGATGTGAAGGAGGCCATGGAATGTATAGAACTCATTGCCAGATTAAATGGTTAAAATAACATTGTCAAATCAATTGAAAATTGTAAACTGAAAACGGTTTTGCTATCTTGCCACTAATGAAAGGATTTGATTTCGATTTTCTTAAAGTATCTGTAACCGATGTGGTAGATATTGTGCTGGTAGCACTCTTAATCTATTATGTTTATACGCTGATTCGGAATACACTTGCTGTAAATCTGCTCGTGGGAATGTTCATTATCACTGTTTTTTACTGGGTAGTGAAAGGTTTGCATATGGAGTTACTAACCACTATCATCGAGAAATTCATGAGCGTGGGCATCATTGCTTTAATCGTTATCTTCCATCCCGAGATCAGGCGGTTTTTGTTACTGATTGGAAAAAATGCATTCCTGCAGAAGAACAAGGCCTGGTGGGGTTATTTGTTTGGGCGCAAGGAAATTGAAAGAAATAACCTGACCCGCATTAAGCCGATTATTGATGCTTGTAAAACGATGAAAAAGACCAGAACGGGTGCTTTAATTGTTTTTGTAAAGTTCTATGACGAGCAGTTTTTCGCAAACAGCTGCGAAGTGGTGGATGCCAAAATATCCAAAAGATTACTAGAAAGTATATTTCAAAAAAACAGTCCTTTGCATGATGGTGCTGTAGTGATTTCAGAAAATAAAATTAAAAGTGCCAGTTGTATTTTACCGCTAACAGATAACGACCAATTGCCTTCGCAGTTTGGATTAAGACATCGTGCCGGTATCGGTGTTTCCGAAACAACAGATGCCGTTGCGGTAATCATTTCTGAAGAAACCGGAGAAATTTCATATGCCAAACAAGGCAGAGTAAGAATGAACGTTTCGTTCGGAGAACTGGAGAAATTGCTCAATAAAGATTTTTAGTAAACACAGATTAGCGGATTTAAGTTGATTACACAGATTTTTGTTCTCTGTCATTCTGATCCGATAGATATCGGATACAGTGAAGAACTGCGTCGCAAGCATGAATGCCTTTTAAATCTTAAATATATTATGAATAATCTCTGACCTATGAAAAACTAAACTTTCAATCAACGGAACAACACGCTACAATGAAGATCCTTCGACTTCGCTACTAATAACAGACTCCAATAGAATGGTCGTCATCTCGACCAGAGCAACGCGAAATGGAGAGATCTTTTTACCAAGTTATTTGAAATAAAATTTAAAAGATTTCTCCACTACGTTCGAAATGACGCCCCTTGTATATCTGTCATAAACCTCCATGTTTCAGTGCTTCCTTGGCAAAATAAAACAGTTAGTTTATCAACACCACAACCACAAAAAGGCAAATGTTTCCATTCACCTTTTCAATATAATTTTAAGAATCACCTATCGGTGTAATCCAAAAATCTGTGCAATCAATTATTAGCAGTACTGCTCAAAAGCACCAATCAGGTTATCAGCAATCATTTGCGCTGGTCTGCCTTCAATTTGATGACGCTCAATCATATGTACCAATTTGCCATCTTTAAAAAGGGCCATAGCTGGTGATGATGGAGGGAAAGGCATCATATAATTTCTTGCCTGATCTACAGCTTCTTTTTCCATACCTGCAAAAACAGTTACCAATTTATTAGGGTGTTTTTCATGTGCTGCTGCTGCTCTAGCTGCCGGACGGGCATTAGCTGCCGCGCAACCACATACAGAATTTACAACCACCAATACAGTTCCTTCACCTTTTATTGCCTGGTCTACATCTGCTGCATTTTTTAATTCTTCAAAACCAACGTTGGTTAATTCCTTACGCATTGGTTCTACTAAATATTCTGGATACATTATCGTGAGTTTTTTATTTACAATTTGGACAATACAAAAATAACAAAATCGGATGGCTTGTGTCATCCGATTTATATTTTTAAGGTAAAATTAGTAAGCTCTTAATGAATTCCTTTGAAAAAACTATCGTAAGCAGAAGGATTTGCAATCGCACCTACAATAACCAGAATTACAATTGCGATAAATAATACACTTAATATAGTGGCAATCATTCCGCAGATTTTACCTGCTTTCGCATTTTTATAAGATGATTCGGTATATAAAGTTGGATTTAACTGATATTTTTTAACATCACCCGCGCCTAAAATCCAGGCAATAATACCAAAAATCAAACCAAAAATACCATAGAAGCAACAGGCTGGAATGGCAATTATGCCCAACACCAATGCAGCAGTGGCATTTGGAAGATTTTGCTGCCCCATGCCCATTCCACCGCCAAACTGACCAAATGGTGGAGGTTGCTGAAATGGCGGAGGTGTTGTAAACCCGGTATTTACAGGGTTTGGTTGTGGTATTTCATTTTTACCCAAATTAATGGGTTGGTTTTCCTGAGGTTTTTCCTGCTCTTCTGACATGCGTTTTAGCTGATAAGTTGATGAGTGTATATTTTATAAATGTAATTGATAAAAATAATTATTGCAATACCTGCAAAAGCGATTTTGATAATTTGTGCACCGCTTTTAAAATCTATTTTAAGATGAAGCAGGGTAAAAAGAATTAATAAAATAAGTGGTATCGCAGCTGGATAAAATTTGAAGGATTCAGCTAAATTTCCTTTAAGCAAAGCAATAACTGATCGCTGGAAACCACATCCGGGACAATCAAACCCAAAATGAGATTTAAACGGACAAGCGAAAAGATGATGATTCAGCCAGTCTAAAAAACTATGTTTCGGTTGAACCATCTATATATTCAATTTGAGCATCTTTCCAGACTTTATAATTTTCAAGATCTTTGACCACCTGCTTATAAACCAGGTTTAATATAAAAATATCATCTATAAAACCCAGTACAGGAACAAAATCCGGCACCACGTCTATTGGCGATAAAAAGTACACCAATCCACCTAAAATGGCTACAATTGATCGTTTGGGGATTTCGGTATAATTCCCGTTAACATAATCTTTTGACACAGCGAACAGCAATACCATTTTTTCCCAAATGCCATCCAGCTGTCCTTTATTGGTTACAGCTTTCCCCAATGCATCTTTAATAGTGGTATTGGCCTTGGATTTATCTTTCAGGATTAAAGTTGCCCTGTTTTCAGATTTCCTGAAAAAATCCAATATTTTTTGTCTGTTCATCTTCATAACAGATGCTTCACAAATTAACGGCCAAAAGTATCATAATTATCTTCCGCGTATTTGATAAAACGATCCAAAAGCTTGATGTTTTTATTTTCAATTGCGGTTAATTATTGTCAACATTTTATTCCACAGGCACATAACACTCTACCGGATTAAAAAACTGGCGGCAAGTACTTTTCCTAAACACGTAACTATGCCGGGGGAAAACGGTGTTTTTCAAAATCTGCAGATCCAGTTTGCGAATATTTTTATTATGCTGCAGATGCACTAATCATGATCAAAATATCATCTATGTATTTCCTTTCGTTAGCCAGGCGCGGAACTTTATGTTGCCCACCCAGTTTATCCCTGGCTTTTAACCAGTTGTAAAAAGTATTGGCCGGCGCATTGTGTACCGTTGGCCTACACAGGGCCATATCCTTAAATCTTTTGGCATCGTAATCTGAATTGACTTCACGCAAGGTATTATCCATCACATCAATAAACTTTTCGAAATCATCGGGCTGTTTATCAAATTCTATAATCCACTCATGTCCGCCTGCTTTCTCGCCTTCAAAATAAATTGGCCCGGCGGTATAATCTTTTATTTCAGCACCCGTTTCAAGGCATGCCCTGGTTAAAGCCTGCTCTGCATTATCAATAATCACCTCTTCACCAAAAGCATTGATAAAATGTTTGGTTCGTCCGGTAATTTTAATACGATATGGTGCAAGTGAGGTAAACTGGATGGTATCTCCAATCATGTAACGCCACAAACCGCCGTTAGTGGAAATCACGATAGCATAATTTTTATGGAGTTCTACTTCACCAAGCAATAAGGCTTTAGGATTTTCTTCGCCTATATTTTCCATTGGAACAAACTCATAGAAAATACCATAATCAAGCATAAGCAGCATTTCATCAGAATTATCCTGATCCTGAATGCCGAAAAAGCCTTCAGAAGCATTATAAGTTTCCAAATAATACATGTCATTTGAAGGAATAAGTTGTTTAAACTGCTCGCGATATGGGGCGAAATTCACCGCACCGTGGATATACACTTCAAGGTTGGGCCAAACTTCCAACAGGTTGTTTTTGCCGGTTAATTCCAAAACCTTTTTGGCCAGAACGATGGTCCAGGTAGGTACGCCTGAAATACTGGTTACGTTTTCCTGAATGGTGGCTTCAGCCATGCGGTCCATCTTTACCTCGTAATTATCCATTAAAGCGATAGACATATCAGGTGTACGGTAAAACTCGGCCCAGATAGGCAGGTTTTTAATCAGCACTGCTGATAGATCGCCATAAAAACAATCTTCGTTAAGCTGATTGACCTGGTGGCTGCCGCCCAGCACCAAACCCTTGCCGGTAAACATTTGATTATCCGGCCGGTTGTTACAATAAATGGAGAGCATGTCTTTCCCGCCTTTAAAATGGCATTCCTCGAGTGATTCTTTCGAAACAGGAATAAATTTACTTCTATCGCTGGTGGTACCCGATGATTTGGCAAACCATTTAATATCCGATGGCCATAAAATATTCTGTTCGCCGGCCAGCATTCTTTCGATATAAGGCTTTAGGGTATCATAATTCTGAATAGGAACACGTTCCTGATATTGTTGCGGGGTAAGGATGCTTTTATAGTCATACATCTTGCCCCATTCTGTATTTTCTGCACTATCAATTAAGGTATGAAACCATTCCTGCTGAACATCATAAGGATATTTCATAAAAAGTTCGATCTGGTGGATCCGCTTTTTCATCAGCCAGGTAAAAATTGAGTTTACAATTGCCATGCCTTGTAATTATATGTCGAATTTTTTACGCTTCAGTACAAAGTTTGAACCCAGATATACTTTTCGCACCATTTCATTCTCTGCCAGCACTTCCGGCACACCTTGTTCAAGAATTTTACCTTCGAAAAGTAAATATGCCCGATCAGTAATGGAAAGTGTTTCCTGCACATTATGATCGGTAATTAAAATACCGATATTTTTATGTTTAAGTTTCGCCACAATGCTCTGGATTTCTTCTACCGCAATGGGGTCTACACCAGCGAAAGGTTCATCCAGCAGAATAAAGCTGGGATTTGCTGCCAGCGCACGGGCAATTTCTGTTCTTCTGCGCTCTCCGCCTGATAATAAATCACCGCGGTTTTTGCGTACTTTATGCAAACTGAATTCATTAATCAACTCTTCCAGCTTATCCTTTTGTTCTTCCTTAGACAGGTTACTCATTTCCAGAATAGCCAGAATATTATCTTCAACCGTAAGCTTTCTGAATACCGATGCTTCCTGAGCTAAATAACCAATACCTTTTTGCGCCCTTCGGTACATGGCATCCTGCGTAATATCTTCTTCCTCTAAAAAAATCCGCCCTTCATTTGGTTTAATCAACCCCACAATCATGTAAAATGAGGTAGTTTTACCTGCCCCATTTGGCCCCAATAAGCCTACAATTTCTCCCTGACTTACACTAAACGAAACATCATTTACAACGGTTCGCTGTTTATATTTTTTAACCAGATTTTCGGCTCTTAATATCATATTTTCCTTGCTCGTCATCCTGAATTTATTTCAGGATCTTTTTAATGGAGGTGCTGAATCAAGTTCAGCATGACGATTTTATTTGTTTAATTAACTTTTATCCCTTTAACATTAAGCTGCATACGTTTCTTATCTCTCCACACATTTTCTTCTATGGTATAACAAACAGAAAACGGCATATTTGGTTGTAAAAGATTTTGAAATTCTGCCAGTCCAAATGCAATGCATTCAAAAATAGGCGAATTTTGTTGCTTTATGATAATTTTTAAATGATTTGCGCCGACAGCCATTGCAGCTCGATCTAAATAAACACCATGTGAAACAAAAACCGGTGCCATATTTTCTGGTCCGAATGGGCCCATTTGTGCCAAAACCCTGAAGAACTTGCCATCAATCTGAGCCAACTCAATTTCAGCATCAATCTTAAGCATTGGGGTAAGCAATTCATCGGTAATGGAAGCCGAGACAATTTCTTCAAATTTATCTGCAAAGGCATCAACATTATGGGCCTGCATGGTTAAACCTGCAGCAAATTTATGACCTCCAAACTGATCCAGAAGATCTGCACATCCACTCAAAGCTTCGTACAGATCAAAGCCCACAACCGAACGGCAGGAACCTGCTACATGCCCGTTTGATTTGGTTAGCACAATAGTGGGGCGATAATACGTTTCAGTCAGTCGTGATGCCACAATTCCGATCACACCTTTATGCCAGTTTTCATTGAATACCACCGTGGTTTTCCTGTTAATCAATGTATCGCTACTCCCAATCAGGTCAAGTGCCTCACGGGTAATGTCCTGATCGTACGTTTTTCGTTCTGTATTTTTAAGGTTGATGGATTCGCTTTGCTCCAGCGAATTGCTGTCTACCTCACACAACAGCATGGCTACTGCATGTTTGGCATGGTCTATCCTTCCGGCAGCATTGATCCTGGGTCCTAAAGTAAATACCACATCAGTAATAGTATAATTTTCCTTTTTCCCAGATACTTCCATCAGCGCCCTTAAACCTTCACATGGATTAGTATTCAGTTTCTTTAATCCGTAGTAAGCCAGTATCCTGTTTTCTTCAATTACCGGAACAATGTCTGCGGCAATACTCACCATGACCAGATCCAGGTACCGGAGATAAGTATCGGCAGGAAGATCATGCTTTTGCGCATAAGCCTGGGCGAGTTTAAAACCGATTCCGCAGCCAGCCAATTCTTTAAAAGGATAGGCACAATCACTTCTTTTCGGATCTAAAACAGCAACCGCTTCCGGGATTTCATCACCGGGTAAATGGTGATCGCAAATGATAAAATCGATACCCAAACTGTTCGCATAATCAACTTTATCTAATGATTTTATCCCACAATCCAGCGCAATGATGAGCGAAAAACCATTTTCATGGGCATAGTCAATCCCCGCGGTAGAAATTCCATATCCCTCCAGGTAACGATCAGGAATATAATATTCAATATTTTCGGTAAACTGAGAAAAGAAGCTGTAAGCCAGGGCTACGGATGTTGTTCCATCTACATCGTAATCGCCGTAAATAAGGATTTTCTCATGAGTAGACAAGGCCTTTTCAATCCTGCAAATGGCTACATCCATATCTTTCATCAGGAAAGGATCGTGAAGGTGAGCCAGTTCCGGTCTGAAAAAATATTTGGCCTGATCAAAATCACAAATGTTTCGCTGAACTAAAACTTGCGCTAATGACCTGTCTATATTAAGTTGTTCTGCTATTTTCTTTACCGTGTCATCATTACAATTTGATGTCAGCACCCATCTTTTTTCCATTATATTTGTCTCCGAACAGTAAATATACTTTTTTAATTTAAATCTCCATTACCTTGCAAGTTCATACCCTTTTTGAAGGAACCTATTCGGTAGATGCTACCAAAAAATTTATCCCTTTTGATGCTGCCGTTCATAATTTTAAAGACCGGCCAGCCTCACTGTTCATCAATGTGCAGCCTTTTTTAGTGGAACTGAACAATGATTTAGTTCTTTTTGATACTGGATTGGGTTTTAGCGATGACCATGGCGAACTGATTTTACACAAAAACATACGCAATGCAGGCTTTGATCCGACCGATGTAACCAAGGTTTTAATGTCGCATTTGCATTATGATCACTCCGGAGGAATGGTACATCAAAAGGAAAATGGAAAAACAGAATTGAGTTTCCCGGATGCGGAATATGTCATTAATCGTGGAGAGTGGGAAACCGCTTTTAGCAGTAATTCCAGTTCTTACCATACTGATATTTTTGATTTTCTTCAGCGCAATGCCCAACTGAAATTTATAGAAGGTGATGGTAACCTGGATGAAGCCATTGCCCATGAGTTTACCGGGGCGCATTGCCCAAATCATCAGGTTTTTTTACTAACGGAGGGAAATCAAAAGGTATTTTTTGGTGGTGATGTTTTGCCTGAACCGGGTGAACTGATTAAAAATTTCATTGCCAAGTATGACTTCGATGGCAGAAAAGCAATGGAGCTACGCAAAGCATTTGGTAAAAGAGCTGCTGCCGAAAATTGGGAATGTTTATTTTACCACAGCAAAGAACAGGCAACCGGTTTTGTGGAAGCGCTCGACGGAGGGTTTAGAATAAGATAGAATTTATACCCGAAAGCGGAACCAAAGCTTAAAGACTAAAGTCCAAAGCAAAAAACGATCAGCTGAAAATTAAAAAAGATCCCGACAAATGCCGCGATCTTTTTTTTTACGAACTATCCTTTTTGAGGAAGGCTTCGAAATTATTTTTTAGCTACTAATTTCACACCGATTTCGAAGTTATCATCAATTGCTTTATCGCCGATGCTGTCGAAAAATGATTTAGAACCGTAACGGATATCATATTTAGTTCTGTCAACTAAAATTTTACCAGCTAAAGCTGAAACTGTTCCATCAGCATTTACAGCTACAGTTGCAGGAAAAGTTACTGGTTTAGTAATTCCTTTGATTGTTAAGTTACCTGTAACCGTTAATGCAGTACCAGAACCAGCCACTTTAGTAATGACGAAAGTTGAAGTTGGGAATTTTGCAGTTCCGAAGAAATCATCGGCTTTTAAGTGGCCTTCTAATTTAGCGCTACCATCGGCATCTTTGATGGAGTTCATATCAATGGTAAAAGTTCCGCCGGTTACTTTTTTACCATCAACATTTAAAGTTCCTGATTGTAAAGCAATTGTTCCGTTATGAGAACCAGTTACCTTTTTACCTACCCACGTAATGGTAGATTTTGCCGGATCAACGGTATAAGCTACTGGTTTAACAGGGCTTTTAAAAGCTGACAATGATACTACTGCCACTAACAAAAAGATTGAAGAGATTTTTAATTTCATGTTTGGTTTTTTTTAATTGTGATACAAAGATATAATGAAGGCTTATCCTTTATTATTGACCTATGTTAACTTTTTCAAATGTAATAGATTTATTTAAAATCATTCTATGGACATCAGATTATTGCAGTAGTTTAATGAAATTGAAATTAATTTTTCCCGAATGTATTTAATGCTAGTGTAGCAATATCTTTAACCACTTGTGTGGGCGAATTACAATCACAATTGCTTAACCCGAGCACATAAATATCCTGTTCGGGAATATATACCCCCATTGTTTTAAATCCGAAAATACTGCCTCCATGTTCTCTGGTAGCTACGCCATTAATATCTTTTAAATGCCAGCCGTATCCATAATTAAATGTTTCGCCACTATTTAATTTATATTTCGAAAATGCTTTTTTGATGGTTTCTGATTTAAGGATTAACCGGCTGTTTAAGGCATTTTGCCAGCGCAACATATCATCAACCGTAGACATTAAGGCACCAGATGAAAATGGAATACTAAAACTAATAGCGGTTTTATTCACGTAGCCCGATGTTTTCTGCTGATAACCATAAGCACGGTCTTTTATAATCGCCACATCAGATGCATAACGGGAATGCTTCATACCAATTTTTTCGAAGATATTTTTATTGAGGTAATTTTCATAGGTATCGCCAGAAACCAGTTCAATGAGATATCCGAGAATTACATAACCAGAATTATTATATTCAAACTTTTCTCCTGGATTAAAATCCACAGGCCCATTTTTGAAAAAATCGACCATCTGTTTTGGAGATAAATTTTGTTGTGCAATCTGATTGAGGGATTTCATTTTAGTAAAATCCTTTATACCCGAAGTGTGGGTAAGCAAATGATGAACTGTAATCTGATCGCCCATAGGGTAATCTGGAATATACGCTGAAATGGGTTTTTGCAAATCTATTTTCCCTTGTTCAACCAACATTAAAATGGCTATGGCCGTAAATTGTTTGGTCATTGATCCCAGCTGAAATACGTTTTGAGTTTGCATTTTAACACCTAATTCAATATTGGCATTACCGAAAGCTTTTTGGTATACGGATTTACCATTTCTGGCAACCAAAAATACACCTCCGGGTCCGTTTTTGTCCTTAAAGATTTGGTTAAGTAAACCATCTACTTTAGATTCAAAAGTTTGTGCCTGACTAAAGCTAAAAGTAATGGCTGTTAATATGAATAACGTAAGAATTTTTTTCATTTTGATTTTATTTGCGGTATCAGACGATATTTCTTAATCTTGGGTTACAATTGATATTAATATAATTGATACTGCATTGCAGGAAATAACAATGTTTTTAATTTAAAATTGACCAAATGAATAAACAGGTAAAATCAATGCGCCCTTTTATTGGCGCAAAAGATTTCGGAACATCCAGAAATTTTTATAAGGATTTAGGATTTGAAGAAACCAATTTAAGCGATGGGATGTCTGTTTTTAAAATGGGTGACCTGGCTTTTTATTTGCAAAATGCTTACGTAAAAGATTGGGTTGATAACACTATGATCTTTATGGAAGTTGCAGATGTAAACCAATTTTATAATGACCTCACAGCATTAGATTTACCAGCTAAATATGAAAATGTAAAATTAAGTTCCATCCGAAATGAAGACTGGGGAAGTGAATGTTTTCTTCACGATCCATCAGGAATATTATGGCATTTCGGAGCTTTTAATTCGAATAATTGAACCTTACAGGAGTAGCAGCAAAAAAAATCTGCAAGCTTGGTGAAAATGATTTCACAAAACTTGCAGATAATTATTTAATGAAGATTGCTTCGTACTTTTTGCCAGGAAGAATTAGGCTTTAAAAAGGAAAAACCTTAAACCTTCCGACTTTATACCCTCAACCTTTTTAAGGAACGATTTCTTCCAGATAACTCTCTACCGGCGGACAGGCACAAATTAATGAGCGGTCGCCATGGCTATCATTCACGCGGCCAACTGATGGCCAGAACTTGCGCTCTAACACGTAAGGCAATGGGAATGCAGCGGTTTGACGGCTGTAAGTATGTTCCCATTCATTCGCCGTAATCACAGCAACCGTATGCGGTGCATTTTTTAATGGATTATCAGCCTTATCAAAGCTTAAGTTTTCCACCTGATCGATTTCTTTTTTGATCGCAATTAAAGCATCACAAAAACGGTCTAACTCATGTTTAGGTTCAGATTCAGTAGGCTCCACCATTAAGGTTCCAGCAACCGGGAAAGATACGGTTGGTGCGTGGAAACCATAATCCATTAAACGTTTCGCAATATCGGTTACTTCAATTCCGAAAGCTTTGAATGAACGGCAATCCAAAATCATCTCGTGTGCACAACGTCCCTGAGCACCTGAATAAAGTACCGGATAATGCTGCTCTAAACGCGCTTTCATGTAGTTTGCGTTTAAGATTGCATATTTCGTAGCATTGGTTAAGCCCTCTGATCCCATCATGGCAATATAAGCATGAGAGATAATCAGGATTGAAGCTGAGCCCCATGGCGCCGATGATACAGCAGAAATTGATTTTCCTTTATCAATATCAACCACAGCATGCCCCGGAAGATAAGGAACCAAATGTTTTGCTACACCGATTGGACCCATACCCGGACCACCGCCACCGTGAGGGATACAGAAAGTTTTGTGTAAATTCAAGTGGCAAACATCGGCACCAATATTAGCCGGACTGGTTAAACCAACCTGTGCATTCATATTTGCACCATCCATGTAAACCTGTCCGCCGTTGGCATGGATGGTTTCGCAGATTTCAATAATGCTTTCTTCAAATACACCGTGAGTTGATGGATAAGTAACCATCAGACACGAAAGGTTATCCTTATGCAATTCAGCTTTCGCCTTTAAATCTTCCACATCAATGTTTCCATTTTCAAGAGATTTAACCACTACAATTTTCATATCGGCCATTGCCGCAGAAGCTGGATTAGTACCGTGTGCAGAAGCAGGAATTAAAGCCACATTACGGTGGAAATCTCCACGATCATGGTGATAAGCACGAATAACCATCAAACCTGCATACTCTCCCTGAGCACCAGCATTTGGCTGTAAACTCATGGCTGCAAAGCCCGTAATTTCACTCAACCATTTATCCAGTTCGTTAAAAACGGAATAATAACCCAACACCTGATCAGCCGGTGCAAATGGATGAATACGACCGAAGTGAGACCAGGTTACCGGAATCATTTCTGCTGTTGCATTCAATTTCATGGTACAGCTACCCAAAGCAATCATGGAGTGGCAAAGCGATAAATCTTTTGCTTCTAATGATTTGATATAACGCAACATTTCATGCTCTGAATGATAAGAGTTGAAAATCCGGTGCGTTAGATAAGCCGAAGTACGCTGTAAAGCTGAAGGAATAACCGTTTCTACTTTTTCAACCACTTCCACCTGATCAGCCGCTACGGCTTTAACTTTAGCAAAGATTTTAGCCATTAAAACTACATCTTCAAAAGTAGTCGTTTCATCAACTGAAATGGTAGCGATGTTTCCATCATAATTTAAGTTGATCTCGTTATCGATACAACCAGATTGAATGCCACCTTTTAAGTCGCCTAAATCAAAACGAATCGTATCGAAATAAGCGGAATTTAATTGTTCAAAACCTAAGCCCTTTAATGTTGAAGCCAAGCTAACGGCCAAACCATGTGTACGTTCTGCAATGGCTTTTAAACCTTTCGGACCATGGTAAGCGGCATAAAAGCCAGCCATAATGGCTAATAATGCCTGTGCGGTACAAATGTTAGAAGTTGCTTTGTCTCTACGGATGTGTTGTTCGCGGGTTTGCAAAGCCATCCTTAAAGCATAATCACCGTGGCTATCAATGGTTACACCAATGATCCGGCCTGGGATTGAACGCTTGTATTCTTCTTTGGTTGCGAAAAATGCCGCATGCGGTCCACCAAAACCCATCGGAATACCGAAACGCTGTGTTGTACCGACCACAATATCAGCACCCCATTCTCCCGGAGGCGTTAATAAGGTTAAGCTTAAAATATCAGCTGCAACCGTTAATTTAATATTTTGATTATGCAGTGCTGATGCAAAATCTTTGTAATCAAAAACTTCACCATTACCTGCCGGATACTGCACCATTGCGCCGAAGAAATCTTCAGTAGCTACAAAATCCAGATGACTGCCAATAACCAATTCAATACCATAAGGATTGGCACGGGTTTTTAAAATATCAATGGTTTGCGCAAAAAGTAATTCAGAAACGAAGAATTTCTTAGCCGCCTGATTTTTACGTGTACTGTATTGCATAAACATCGCCTCAGCCGCAGCTGTACCTTCATCCAAAAGTGAGGCATTGGCAATTTCCATTCCGGTTAAATCAATCACCATCGTTTGGAAATTTAACAGGGCCTGCAAACGACCTTGTGCAATTTCTGCCTGATAGGGCGTATATTGTGTATACCATCCTGGATTTTCAAAAACGTTGCGTAAAATTACACCTGGCGTAATCGTATCATAATAACCCTGACCGATAAAGCTTTTAAAAACCTTGTTTAGTAATGAAGTTTGTTTTAAAGCACCCAGATATTCCGTTTCTGACTTTGCTGCAGGCAAATTTAAAGGCTGTTTTAACCTAATCGTTGCCGGAACAGTTTGTTCAATCAGCTCATCAATAGAATTTACGCCAACAGTTTGCAACATTTCGGCTGTATCTGCCTCATTTGGTGCAATATGACGATTTTGAAAATCTTCCTTGTAATGGATATTTAAGCTCATGCGGTATGAATAATAAATTTCCCGCAAAGGTAAGAAAAAGGCAACTACTTTAAGGTATCAAAAGATAATATGGATCGTCATATTTTCGTAGTGAAATAATAGACAAAATCCAGGTTTTTAGTAGCTTTGGCAACAAATCTATTTATGTCAGAACCTCACCATAATATTGCCTTACTGGTTCATACCTGTGACCGATATGAATTTCTTTACCCAGGCTTTGACATCTTCTTCTCCAGAAACTGGGATTTTAAGATTCCATGTAATTATTATTTTGCCACTGAAGTTAAGGATGCAACAATATCAGGCTTTAAGAATATTAAGTCGGGCCAAGGCGAATGGGCTGATCGGCTAACTACCTTATTAAACAGCATAGAAGAAGAATATATCCTTTATTTCCAGGAAGATATGTGGTTAAGCAAACCGGTAAATTCTGAGTTTTTTAAGCAATTATTTGATTATGCAAAGCAGCACGACTGTAAGCAGATCAAACTTCATAGCGCCAGTGTATATAAAACCTTAGTAACTGATCAGTTTATGGAGGGTTTCAACATTGCTACAATAGACAATAAAGCTTCAGATTTCTTGATGTCACATCAGGTTACACTTTGGAAAAAAGATTTCCTGTTAGCACTGCTATATAAAAAAGAGCATCCCTGGCGAAACGAACGAAAAGGAACCAGGCGATTAAAAAAACTAAATCCACTGATTCATCATGTTGATTATTTTGCTGAAAATGGTGCCAATGAAATTAATCAGAATAAAAAACCATTTAAAAGAAGCGAATACTTTGCCGTTTCTTTTAACAGCACTTTAAACGATAATGTACTTTGCTTTATTGATGAATTAAAGTCCGGTAACGCGGCAGAAAAAAAATACGGAAAAGATTTACAACATCATTATGATCATGAACTGACACATGATGGTAAATCAAGACCAAAAAAGACAGATTTATTTAAAAAATTTAAAACCTGGTTTTTGAAGCATAAAAATTAAGCGGTTAAAATACAATCCCCTTTAGCCATTCCTACACAAACTTATTTTTGTACCCGCCAACCTTCTTCTTTATCCAGCTTTAATTTATAGGTTTTGATAATAAAATTGCTGTTCTTGTTCGCTTCTTTATCAAAAGGCTCAAAATCAGTGGTTATCATTTTTAACGAAACGGTAACCTTCGCTGTACTGGAATTCACCTGTTCAAAATTAACAGGCTTCTCATCTGCTAAAACGTATTCTACAGCTTTCACAGTTGCCCGGTCTGCATCTTGTTTCAACACCATTGAACTGGCTTTATCCGTTAAGTTAATCTGGTAAACAAAACTGCTGTCTTTTGAAAGAAATTTCTTTTTTGCCTGCTTTAAATTTAAAGTAATTAATCCCTTACTGGCTAAAGACTTATATTTTCCAAGTTCAAATAAATCGTTGGTACTGTTGAATTTTATCTCACCAAATTTAAACCGGATGGTTTTATATTCTGGATTGGCTTTCAAATATTCTGTAATCACCTCCCCGGCCTCATCCTGATTAATGGTAACTTTGGTTTTACATCCGGCTAAACCGATAATAATCAGCGATAATATATAAATGGTAATTTTTTTCATGGTTTTATCATTTGCTTTTAAAGGTATTTAATTTTAGTTTAACCGCAAAGGGTGCACATTGTTTCGTTTCAATTTTAACCACAGAGGGCACGGAGATTGCACAGAGGAAACAGAGTGCAAGCTGGTTACATGCAAAGAAAGTAAAAACCAACTACACGCCATACCCCGGTGTGCTCTGTACCTTTTTTCTCTGTTTACCCCGTGGTTATCATTTGTTTCAGCCTCCCAACTTTGCGCTCTTTGTGTTTTAATCCTCCATTCTTTGCGGTTAAAAACTTACGCCTTACGCTTCAAATACTTCAGATTTGGCAAAATCATGGCCGATAAGATGATCGCCACACCCATCCATCGCAAAAAAGATACCTGCTCCTGCAATACAAAGCCAGCCATCATCACTGCTACCGGCAGCTCCGCTGCGCTTAATATTGAACTTAGTGCTGTACCGATTTTGGGTACACCTTCGGCATAAAACAGCGGTGGAATAACTGTTCCGAAAACGGAAATGATTAACCCCCACTTTAACAGGCTGCCACCTAAAGTACCATTGAATAAAAATGCAGGCGGGAAAATAATAAATATCAATATACAAGCCCCGGTAATCATGAGGGCACTTTTTTTCAATGTTGGATATTCATTGCCGATTCTTCCGCTTAGCATTAAAAAGCCGGCATAACAAAGGGCAGCCAACAAACCAAAACCAATCCCTTTAAGGTTTAATGCTGAAATACTGGTTTCTAGCATTCCACTCGCCAGAACTGTTCCGCCTAAAACCAGCAGAACTGCACCTAATTGCAAGCCTGACGGCTTCTTCTTAAAAATCAGGAACTCCAGCAAAATGCTCATCCAGATAAATTGCATCAGCAAAATGATGGCAACAGAATTTGGAACCAGTTTAACGCACTGATAATAAAAAATACTGACAAGTCCGGTACAGGTTCCTGCCATGATCATTTTCCACCAGGGCGTAATGATTTTGATTTCTTTTGCCCGATATGTTGATGTCTTGCTTTGAATGAAAAATAAAACCCATAAAATCACCGCACCAAAAAATGCCTGCGCACCGGTTACGTCTCCTAAAGTATAGCCTTCGTGGTAAGCCAGTTTAACAAATGTAGAGAGGATACCAAAGCTACAGGCACCCAAAAAAACAAGGAAAATTCCTTTTAACATATTGAAGTTGAAAGTTTAGCGTGAAGAGTTAAAGTAGAAAGCCTAATAAATTAATTTAACTTTATACTTTTAACTTTCAACTATAAAAGTTGTTGCAAATATTTCTGAACAGTGGTTTCCAGCCCCAAATAAAGTGCATCGCTAATTAAAGCGTGACCAATGGACACCTCTAGTAAACCAGGGATGCTTTGGGCGAAGTAATGCAGGTTATGTAAATCTAAATCATGACCAGCGTTGATACCCAGGCCTAATTGATTGGCATGATGGGCAGCAGCAATATAATTTACAATCGCTTTCTCACGATCTGCATAATAATTATGCGCATAAGCTTCTGTATATAGTTCTATCCGGTCTGTACCAGTTTCTACGGCACCTTCTACCATTTCCACTACAGGATCTACGAAGATGGAAACCCTGATACCTTCTTTTTGGAAAACTGCAACCATTTCTTTTAAATAGTCCTGATGCTTAAGAGTGTCCCAACCATGATTGGAAGTAATCTGACCTTCAGCATCTGGCACCAAAGTAACCTGCGCAGGCTTGTTGGCCAAAACCAGGTCTACAAATTTATCTTCACGGCAATTCCCTTCAATATTAAATTCAGTGGCAATAACAGCCTTCAGGTCATATACATCCTGGTACCTGATGTGACGTTCATCCGGGCGGGGATGCACTGTAATCCCCTGGGCACCGAAACGTTCACAATCTAATGCCACCTTAACCAAATCAGGATTATTACCACCGCGGCTGTTGCGAAGTGTAGCAATTTTATTGATGTTAACCGATAACTTTGTCATGCCTCAAAGATAGGGCTTTGCCGCTGTTAATCGGAAAGCTTAAAGAAATTTGACTTTTTTTTGCTCATATTTGTTCGAATTAAAATGAATTTAAAGGATACCACACTATATCAATTCCTGATCGTTTTCCTTGCACTGGCAAGCATACCGGCTTTATTCGGAGGCGTAATGGAACCCGACGGCGCATTATACGCTTCCATGTCGAAAAATATTATCCTGTTTCAGGACTGGTTTAACCTGTATGGCCGGGGTGCCGACTGGCTGGATAAGCCACACTTAACTTTCTGGATTACCGCCACATCTTTTAAAGTTTTTGGCATATCAGCTTTTGCCTATAAACTGCCTTCATTTCTTTTCGGCCTGCTAGGAGCCTGGTATTTATTTAAACTCGCCAAAGATATTTACGATGAGAAAACAGGTTTAATTTCCGCAGTAATTTTTTTGAGTGCGCTTCACATCATTACCTCCACTTTTGATGTCAGGGCAGAGATTTATATTACCACCTTTACCCTTGCTTCCATTTATCATTATCATAAAGCATATCAGGCCTCTTTCTGGCACCTGATTGCAGGTTCATTTTTCGCTGCCTGTGCCATTTTGATTAAGGGTATTTTTGTACTGATTCCTGTTTTTGCCGGTTTTATTATCTACTGGCTATTTACTAAGCAATACAAACAATTGTGGCAGCCAAAATGGTGGATTGCAATTGTATTGATTTTTGTTTTCATCACACCGGAACTTTATGCGCTTTACACCCAGTTTGATCTCCATCCGGAAAAAATTGTTTTTGAAAGAACAGGGGTTTCCGGCTTAAAATTTTTCTTCTGGGACAGCCAGTTTGGTCGTTTTTTTAACAACGGCCCCATTAAAGGGAAAGGCGATATTTCGTTCTTCCTGCACACCACGCTTTGGGCTTTCCTGCCTTGGTCAATATTATTCTACACAGCTGTTATCAATCTTTTTAAGAAAAAAAACCGCATTAACTTAGCACCTGAAAGCATTATGATCTGGGCAAGTGCTGCCGTTACTTTTTTAATCTTTTCTTTATCCAAATTTCAGCTGCCGCATTATATATTAATTGTCTTCCCACAGTTTTCGATCATAACGGCATTATATTTAAGAAAGCTGGAAGGTAAAAGCCTAAAGATTTTCTTTAATGTGCAAAATGTATTAGCCATTTTGGTTTTTGCATTACTTTCTGCTTTGAGTGTAGTTTACGGCTTCGATTATCCTTATTTAATGATTGGGATGCTACTGGTAGTTTTAGCAGGTTCTTTTCTTTTTTTCAAAGGAATAAAATTAGAAACTATTATGGCAAGAAGTGCATTTGTTTCGGTAGGATTGATGCTTTTCCTTTTTATCTTCTTCTACCCTGCAATTTTGAAATACCAGTCTGGAGGCATTGCCGGTGAATGGCTAAAGAAAAATTATCCAACTGCAAAACCTGCTGTTTTAAATTATATCGATGCTTTTTCTTTTGATTTTTATGCGCCTGGAGAAGTGAAGTATCTACATAATTATGAGGATTTAGACAAGATTAAACATGAGCAGAATTTGGTAATCTATGTGCCAGAAGTGGAACTTAAAAAATTAAAAAGTGAATACGGCGCTGAAGTTTTAAAGTCCTTTGAATACTTTCACATCACCAAATTAACAGGTAAATTTTTAAATGCGAAAACGCGCGCTCAGGTTTTAGAACATTTCTATCTTGTTAAACTGCATTAATATGGATGTATTTTTTCGCATTATAAAATTCGGCCTGACAGGCTTGCTAGGGATGGCCATCGACTTTGGTGCCACCTGGCTTTTTAAAGAAAAAGTCAAAGTAAATAAATATGTGGCTAATGCCATTGGCTTTAGCCTTGCAGTAACCAATAACTATTTAATTAACCGGGTATGGACCTTTCAAAGCACAAATGTACACTGGGGAACTGAATTTAGTAAATTTCTGGTGGTGAGCTTAATTGGATTAGGCTTAAATACATTTATTATTTACCTTTTTCACCAGAGAAAGAATGGAACAAACTTTTATATGGCGAAATTCTTCGCAATTGTAATTGTATTCGTCTGGAATTTTCTGGCGAATATGCTCTTTACTTTTAAGTAACGTTTTTGCCAATAAAATAAAATACCACAAGCCAGATCAATCCCTTAATCAGGAAGAATAAAAAACCGATTAAGCCTACACGCTTAAACCATAATTTTACCTTTTCTTTGTTCATGACCTTCTTTGGTAAAGATAAAATTTTTAGACTAAATTAGAAAGATTTTAAATAAGGAATAATGAAATTATCCAGATCGCTATACATTGTTTTGATGATGATGCCATTCATTGGCACCAATAGTTTCGGACAGAATTTTGATCAGATCAAACAGTATAAAGCTAATTTTTCTATTGCGGTCAAAGGCACTGATAAGTTCCTAGCCATCAGAAGTTTCGTTAATAAAAATCAAAAATATTTATTACTGGTCAATACAGAAACACTGGATACCAAAGTGGATTTGGCTGGCAATTATAATACCAGTAGTTTAAAAGGGCCGGAAATAATGACAACATTTAAGAACAGCCCATATATAAAATCCTTGCAGGCTGCAGCGACAAAAGACTTACAATTGCAAAATGCAGGGATAGACCATGCTATTCCCAAGGAAAAAGGGATTGCACTTACCATTGATCTTTGTCCTTCACATAAAAATCTGGATCGTATTATCTTTCAGTCGGTTTTTGATGAATTTAAAAAAATAGAACAACCAGCACCTATCGCCATTTCCATATCGGGGAAATGGATGTTAAAACACCAGGATGATCTGAACTGGCTGAAAAGTCTGGTGCAGAAAAACGAGCTGGATATTACCTGGGTAAACCACTCTTATCATCATGACGTAAATACCCTGCCATTAGCAGAAAACTTTTTATTGGCTCCGGGAACGAATTTAGATGTTGAAGTTTTAGAAAATGAAAAACTGATGCTGAAAAATGGCTTAACACCTTCCATATTTTTCCGGTTTCCGGGTTTGGTATCCGATCAGCGCATCGTGAATAAAATTGAAGCTTATGGCTTAATCCCGGTTGGCAGCGATGCCTGGCTGGCCAAAGGGCAGCAGCCAAATGCCGGCAGTATTGTACTGATTCACGGAAATGGAAATGAAGAAATTGGGGTAAAAGATTTTATACAATTATTGAAAAACAAACAAGCTGATATCAAAAATAAACAGTGGTTGCTGTTTGATTTGAGGCAGGGTTTGGAAAAAGAGTTTGACCAGTAAATTTCTATTGATGAAAGGTAGTCAAATATAGATCTTCCACTTTTTTACGTGCCCAGGGCATTCTACGCAAGAAATTTAAACTTGATTTAATGCTCTGGTTATTGGTGAAACAATCGATCCTGATTAAGTTACCCAGTTTCTCCCAGCCATAGTGCAACTGCAGATCCGTTACAATTTTTTCTAAGGTAATACCGTGTAAGGGATTGTTCTTTTGTATTTCTGCCATAGGTGGTTGTTAAGGTCAAATTTGGTAAGATGGATTAATACCTTGCACAAAGGTAAACTAAAATAATTAACCTTTATCAGCTCCCAAATCAGGAGAATATTGTGCCATCCAAACGTTTGCTCCACCGCAGCTTTGATCATTAACCTGATATTTAAGTACTTTAAAATGATTTTTCAATAAAGTGGATTCGTATCTTGATGTATCCAGGGAGGCATGAAATAAATCCTCACCTCCTATAAAGCCCCAGGCCTCACCATTTTCTGTTCCTGAAGTGAACAACAAGATACCTTTATCATGAAGGTGCTCTGCAAAAAACCTGAACATATCAGGCTGATCTGCGGCAGGCAGATGAAAGAAACTGTGCCAGGCAATAATGGCACTAAACTTTCTACCCAATTGAAGTTTTCGCATATCCTCAAGTATGAAATTTTCGGCAGGGAAACTTGCTCTTGCCAGTTCAAGCATTTTATCACTGGCATCTACACCTGTTACTTTCAATCCTGATTGAAGTAGATATTCCATGATGGGCTTACCATTTCCGCATCCTAAATCTAAAACTTCAGCTTCTGAAGGCAGAAATTGTATCAGTTCATCCAGATAGTTCTTTTCACCTATCGAAGGAGATCGATTTTTTGAATACCAATCCGCAATCTTATCATAAACTTTGTAAACATTTTTTCGTTCAGCTGATTTATCCATCATTTAAGCATTAACAGCAGTTGCATCAATTTCTATTAACATCCCATCCAGTGCTAACCTGCCCACGGGAATAAGGGTATTCACCGGAAATTTCAGGTCTGGCCAGATTTTAGTTGATTCTTCAATCAGGATCTGATGTTTTTCATCGTCATAACCTACAACCAGTGTAGTCAGTTTGGCAATATGCTGCATATTCAAACCTTTACTGGCAAGCGCAATCCCAATATTTTCAAAAACGATCTTTACCTGTGTTCTGAAATCATCACTTAAGATGCCATCCATTCTACTTCCACCCTGCCCCGCTACAAAAACCAATATGTCTTTGGCTGATACGGTAGCTACATGCGAGTAAGCATGTGCACGGGGATCATATATTCCTTCCGGATTCGTTATTTCTAAGTGGTTATTTTCCATCATTATTAAATTTCAGAAACTAAATTATTCATTTAATTGGATCAAATGGTAGAAATATTGCCATAAAAAAACCCGGCAAACAAATGGCCGGGCTTAAATATAAATTCCGTTTATTTACGGCTGTATCTCATCAGTATATCCTGTGCTTTCACTATTCACCGGTTGATCCTGCCGTCCAGGTATTGTTATCCGGATTACTATCTGGTAAAACCTTATCCGGATCTAAAGTAACTGAAACAATTTCTTCAGTAGTTGGATAACGAACCAGCCAGCTGGTGTTTTTCATCCATACATCAACCGGGACTTTAACTATATCGGTTTTACCACTTTTTGTTTTCACATGAAGAATAATAGGCATCGGCATTTTTTCGAGGTTAAGCACTTTAATGGTATATCCGGTAAGCTTTCCATCGGTGGTTTTAACTTCCTGAACGGTACTTACAGCCTGGTCCATTTTCCAGTTATTTAAAAACCAGCTTCTCCAGAACCATGCTAAATCTTCGCCGGCCCCATTTTCCATTGAACGGAAAAAATCATACGGCGTAGGGTGTTTAAAGGCCCAGTTTTTAATATACTGGCGGAAGGCATAATCAAAACGATCTTCGCCTAAAATTTCATTTCTTAAAATATTCAATCCCCATCCCGGTTTGGCGTATAGGTTAATGCCAATATTCGCTTCAGTCATCCCATCAGGCATTAACATGATGTTTTCAAATTTCGGGTTACCAATCACCTGTTTGCCAATGGCATTCATATTAGCAGCACGTTGGGCATATTCTCCATGATTAAAGTTTTTTGATGAAATGCCATTGATAAAGGTATTGAAACCTTCATCCATCCAGCCGAATTTGCGTTCGTTTGAACCAACAATCATCGGGAACCAGGTATGGCCAAATTCATGGTCAATCACGCCCCACGCACTGCCTTTTTTGGCAGTCCATCCGCAGAAAACAATGCCTGGATATTCCATTCCACCAATGTTTGTAGCTACGTTAACAGCCATGGGGTAAGGATATTCAAACCATTTGGTAGAATAATGTTCGATGGTGCTTTTTACATACTCCACACCTCTTCCATAAGCATCTGTGCCATTACTTTCTACAGGTTGTGCAGAAACAGCCAGTGCCTTTTTACCACTTGGTAAATTAATCCTTGCCGCATCTAAAACAAAGGCTTTTGATGAAGCCCAGGCGGCATCACGTGCATTGATAATCTTATATTTCCAGGTTAATTTATCCTTTTCCGGACGAGATTTCGGATCAGTAACTTCTGCTTCTGTACGGATGTGAACCGTTTCATCACTGTTTTTTGCTGCATTCCATCTTTTTAATTGTTCTGGCGTAAATACCTCCGATGGATTTAAAAGCTCACCCGAACCCATTACAATATGACTGGCGGGTGCTGTAATGGCAAAGTTAATATCCCCATATTCGCAATAAAACTCACCGCCACCCCAGTAAGGTAAAGTGTTCCATCCCAGCACATCATCATACACACACATCCGCGGGAACCATTGCGCAATGGCAAAAATTTCACCGTTTTTAGTCGTTAAATGACCCGTTCTATCCGATCCTTCCTTCGGGACAACATAAGCATAATCAATTTTAATGGTGATGACATCGCCATTTGCCGCTAAAGGTTGATCAAGGCGAATCTGCATCCTGGTATCCTCAATTAATGAAGTAAACTTTACCACACCCGATTTTTTGGATACACTTACATCTTTGATCTGGTATCCGCCATCAAACTTTTCACCTTGTGCACCATAACGGCTACGGGCAGGCGTAATTTGTTTACCACGGGAATTTTCTTTAAATGTATTCTGATCCAGTTGTAACCATAAATACGGTAACTGATCCGGACTGTTATTTTTGTAGGTTAAGGTTACTGAGCCTGTAACCAGGTTTTGTGCCTCATCTAAATTGGCGGTGATGTTATAATCTACCCGGTTTTGCCAGTACTTCACTCCTGGCGCACCATTGGCTGAACGAAATTCATTTCCATTTTGTGTATAGAACAGGGGTCCAAAGGCATCTGCCGGATTATAATTGGATACTGGTGCAGCCTGTTGTGCAAAAGCAGGTAAAGCCGAAGCACAACTAAAAGCGCAAATTGCGATTAGTCTGGTTATTTTCATGTGAATAAGTTGCAAAGAAGCTGTAAATATAAAGAATAAGCACATACGACTACATATGTGCTTATAATGTTACCGCAAGAAATCAGGCTTTTATTAATTGACCTTTAATTTTGGTAAATCCTGTAATTTTTTCTGCTGTGGAGTTAATTTTTGCCAGGCAACAAATGCTCTTGAGATATAATAATCATAACGATAAGGTCTTTCTGATTTTATCTGTTCTATTGACGGGCGATAAATGATCATAAAACTTTTAAGGTCTTCGCCCTGCAGTTTAGTTAAATCTGTAATGGCCTTCTCACTAAAATTTGCATCAATCTCTTCCTGATACATATCTTTCTCTTCCAGTTCAGCTTCTTTACGTTGTTGCCTTTTGTACTTCCCGTAACCCAGGTTCAGACCTAAACCCCCTACTTTATCTGTCATCCTTTTTCTGTTCAGATTTCCGCCTGTACTCAATAAGGTATATTTTTCTGCCAGCGGATCTTTGGCATCTGTAATCTGACTATTCATTCTTACGCCTCTCACATCCACATCAGCCAGGCTGTTAGATTTTACAGGGAGGTAAATGGTTCTGTTTAATAAATTGGTTAAGTATAAGGTATCAGTATGGTAACCCACTGCCGAGAATTCTATCAAATCGCCAATGGTAGCGGCAATAGTGTATTTACCTTCCCTATTGGTGCTGGTCGTTTTTTTGCTGTTCAGGTTGCGAACGGAAACACCAGGTAAAGAAATGGTTTTCTTTGAGTAATCGAACACAGTACCAGTGGTTACGGTTTGCGCAATAACGCCAACAGGCAGGGCAAAAAGAATAAAAATGATCAGCTTATACATATATCAAAAGTAATGGAGTAAATTTTTTAAAGCCCGCTTTTAACAAACTTTAACAATACAACAAATGTGTCAGGTTAGTGTTTGAACATAAAGTGCTTCATCGAAAGATATTAATATCGCCTGCCCATCTTTTTCAATAACGGGACGCTTGATGGCACTTGTATTTTCAATAAGATAAGCAATGGCCTTCTCCTGGTTATTGATATTGGCCTGTTCTTCCTTATTGAGTTTTTTCCAGGTCAGGCCCTTGCGGTTCAACACCGTTCCCCAACCGAACACAGCACACCATTCATTTAGCTTTTCTGCAGTGATCCCTTTTTTCTTAAAGTCGTGAAACTCGAAATCAATTTTATTTTTCTTTAACCAGTCGAGGGATTTTTTTACTGTATTGCAATTTGGGATTCCGTAAACGATCATATCATTATTGAGTGAGTGAATGGGTTAATTATTAAATGAATGAATTAGTGAATTATTTAATGAGTGAATTATTAAATGAGTGGATTATTTTGTGCTCAAAGATAATAAGATAATGAAATATTCTTATTTATGCTTTAGATCCATAAACGCAGAAATCTTCCGTTCATCACATTTTTTAATGCATCCATCACATTTTAAATCACAAATAAATAACTCTTTGTAGCATTGCAGTATAATTTAGCATCACATGTACGTATTATCTGAAATTGCCCCACCCGATAAAGCAAAAAACATTAACCAGCTGGAGTTCTGGATTTCTACCACCCTTTACATTCTGGCGCTAATCAGTATTTGCTCACAAACTACTTATGGTTCTGGAAACAGCTACCGGTTTGAAGAGAGTGGCATTGATTTTTCTGTAATAGAGAATTTCTTTCTTCCTGAGTTATTCAAAATCAGCATTGTATACATCAGTTTCCTGCTTTTTAATTTCTGTTTTATGCCTCAGTTAACCCGAAAAAATAACATCGCATTGAATGTTATTTTATCAGTTATTGTTACCGCTATTTCAGTGATTACCTGGATGGTTGCCAATACTTATTCGCAAGCCTATCGTGTAATCGAATTTCACGATTTAAATCATGGGTATGGTCTTTTTTTCGGTGAGGCCTTTACCTACATTTTCTTTCTCTACCTCCTTTTTAATGTGTATGCCTATTTTAATGAACAGGGACTGGCACTCATCAATAAAATTCAGTTTCTGAAAAGCTATGGAAAGAGCATTATTTCCGAAATATTTATGGCCGCCAAAATATGGTTAATATCCTTAATGATTTTGATGGCAGTGATATCAGCTAAATCTGATAACGAAATTTTAGTATTCTGGCTCATTGCACCACCGGTAAATGTAATTCTCGCCTTTCTTTCCATTTACCATATTATCCCTAACCTTCGAAAGGAAATGAAGGGATTTGGTCGCTATTTTTGGGGAAACGTAGCCTTATCAGCCCTCATCATTCCGTTACTTCTTCTTTTACTTGCCGGTTTTATGGGTGGCGGAAATGCAGTTCCATTGGCGTTAATATTAACATTGATCAGTTTGGTTTGTATCACTACCCCAGCCGCCTGGTATATTTATAAAAATAAGTTTGAGAAGCAGACAGAAATACAAATGCTGAAAACTGAACTCGGAAAATCGGATGCCAGTTTAAGCTTCTTAAAGTCTCAGATTAATCCACATTTTCTGTTCAATGCCCTCAACACTTTATTTGGTACGGCCTTACAGGAAAATGCAGAACGAACAGGCGAGGGAATTCAGAAACTCGGAGACATGATGCGCTTTATGCTGCATGAAAATATGCAGGATAAGATTTCCTTAATGCGTGAGGTGGAATACCTGAACAATTATATCGATTTACAGCAGCTCAGAACATCACGGTCAGCAGATATTAACATTAACACCCATATTGAGGAACAACTGAATAACTTTCAAATTACCCCCATGTTACTGATTCCCTTCATAGAAAATGCTTTTAAACACGGAATCAGCCTGCAGCAGCCTTCCTATATCAAAATCACCCTGCAAACAAAAGAAAACACCCTGTATTTTGATGTAAGCAACAGCATTTACATCAAGGCAGATCATGATCCTGAAAAATTAAAAAGTGGCATCGGACTGGAAAATGTGAAACAGCGTTTATCAATGCTTTATTATGGCAAACACGAACTGATTATTCGTGAAAGCGCCAAAGAGTTTTTTGTTCATTTAACCTTACAGTTAGATTAATCTTAATTATATTGCTGCCTTGAATACATAAGGATGATAGCTATTGCCATAGATGATGAACCCATTGCGCTGGATATTGTAAAATCCCATGCGGCGAAAGTGCCGTTTTTAGAGTTGTCAGAAACGTTTACCGATGCTTTTCTGGCCATCAGTTTCATGCAGGAAAATAAGGTCGACCTGATTTTTTTGGATATTAAAATGCCAGACATCAGTGGTATTGATTTCCTGAAAAGTTTAAGCAACCCACCAATGGTGATTTTCACAACGGCATACACTGAACATGCGGTACAAAGTTTTGAACTGGATGCGGTTGATTACCTGCTCAAACCCTTCTCACTTTCCCGTTTTTTAAAAGCCTGCAATAAGGCGAACGAGTTGTATAACCTTCGCAACCAGACAACAGAAGCCAAAGCCAGTTATATTTTTATAAAAGACGGTTATGAACAGATTAAAGTAGAATTGACTGATATTCTCTACATGGAAGCTTCGGGAAACTATACCCAAATCCATTTGAAAGATAAATTGTTAAGTTCAAGAATCACAATTAACGATTTAGCAGAACTTTTGCCTAAAAATGCGTTCATCCGTTGCCATAGGGCATTCATCGTTGCTAAAAATCAAATTACAAAGTTTGACAGGAACCAGATCTGGATTGGCAACAAAATCATTCCCGTAGGCGCAACTTACAGCGGTATACAATTAACCTGATCAAAACTTACAACCGTTAAACATTTCTGTTTCCAACATTCAAAGCTTAGCCTTATCTTTACGCCATGTCAACACAACTTAAAAATCTTTCTGATTTCTCTCATACTACGGTGCCCAATGGTGCCAATTACAAATTTGGAATTATTGTAGCCGAATGGAATGCTGAGATTACCGGTTCTTTATACAATGGTGCTTTAAAAACCTTAATAGAAAATGGTGTGAAGGAAGAAAATATTATTTCTTTGCCCGTTCCCGGAAGCTTTGAATTAACCGGAGGAGCAGAAATATTATTAAGCAAAAGAAGCGATATTGATGCCGTGATTTGTTTAGGTTGTGTGATTCAGGGTGATACCAAGCATTTTGATTTTATTTGCGACGCCGTAGCGCAGGGCGTAACCAATGTAGGTATCAAATATAGCAAACCTGTTATTTTTGGGGTATTAACCACCAATAACCTGGAGCAGGCTCAGGATCGTGCAGGCGGAAAGCATGGTAATAAAGGAGATGAAGCGGCCATCACAGCAATCAAAATGGCTGATTTCGCGACAAACATTTAACCTTGTGCTTTCACAAACTATTTGTACCTTAGCGAATTAAATTAACCATCTGATGAAAAAAGTAGCCATCTTATTATTGGCGGTGTTTTGCACCATTACCATTTTAGAATCCTGTTCTTCTAAACTTTGTCCGGCATACAGCTCTTATCCTGAAGGCAGACGCAGAAGAAACTAAATACAAACACATTTATTAATTTTCATTTTTAGGTCATTTGCAGAACATTACCTTCATGCAACTGTTATCCCTATAAACAATATTTACTATGACTTGGGTTAATTTAACATCACTGGATCAGTTAAACGAAATTAAAAGTGCAGAAGGCTATAGCTTAATTTTTAAGCACAGTACCCGTTGCTCCATTTCGATGATGGCAAAAAGAAATTTTGAATTTAACTGGGACGTGATTCCTGAAGATACAACACTTTACTTTTTGGATCTGATCAGTTATCGCGAAATTTCCAATGCAATAGCAGAAGTATTTCAGGTGGCACACCAGTCCCCACAAATTTTATTGATAAAAAATAGTGAATGTGTTTTAGAAGCCTCACACAGTGATATCTCTGCAGATGAAGTTGCAGAAGTTATTGCAGCCTAAACCACATCTTAATAGTTCAAACATAAAAAAGGGCGAAAAATTATTTTCGCCCTTTTTTATGTACTATCCTGAAACCAATCAGGTATTTTCTATTTCCAAAACTTTAGAAGTTCTTTCCCTGGTTTTTTTACAAAGTTCCGCATCATTTGATAATTCCTGACCATAAGTGGGGATCATATCTCTGATCTTGGCCTGCCACTCATCTGTAGCGAGGTCTTCCTTAAAACAACGCGCCAGTAATTCCAGCATAATGGAAACTGCAGTTGAGGCACCAGGTGATGCACCCAACAAAGCTGCAATTGAACCATCGGCAGCACTGACCACTTCAGTACCAAACTCCAGTACCCCGCCTTTTTTTGCGTCTTTTTTAATCACCTGAACCCTTTGTCCGGCATATTCCAATTCCCAGTCCTTTAATTCGGCGTGAGGTAAATATTCTTTTAATGCATCTAATCTGTCTTCGGGAGATTGTCTTACCTGATCAATTAAATATTTTGTTAAATCGATGTTGTGCAATCCGGCAGAAATCATCGGACGGATATTGTTAAACTTGATTGATTTGGGTAAGTCAAGAAATGAGCCGTTTTTCAGAAATTTTGTAGAAAAACCGGCATATGGTCCAAAGAGTAATGCCTGTTTGCCATTAATCATCCTGGTGTCTAAATGCGGAACAGACATTGGAGGCGCCCCTACAGCTGCCTTTCCATATACTTTTGCATGGTGTTTGGCTATAATTTCATCATTCGTACATTTTAACCACTGGCCACTTACCGGAAATCCGCCAAAGCCTTTTCCTTCCGGAATACCTGATTTTTCCAACAAAGGTAAGGAACCTCCACCAGCGCCGATGAACACAAATTTTGCCGTGCGCTTACGGCTATCATTGGTTTCCAAATCTTTAACCTTAACGATCCAGTTGTCATCGTTATTTTTCTTCAGATCGCGGATTTCATGGTTAAAATAAAGATTTACATTTTCCTGTTCCTTCAGGTGGCTGAACATATCACGGGTTAAAGAACCAAAGTTAACGTCAGTTCCCAGATCCATTTTGGTTGCTGCAATTTTTTCATCTTTTTTGCGACCGTCCATAATCAAAGGTGCCCAGGTATCAATTACTTTTGCATCCTCCGTATATTCCATCTCACTGAACAGGGTACATTTTTGCAATGCATCATAACGCTTTTTCAGGTACTCTACATTCTTCTTTCCCCAAACAAAGCTCATGTGCGGAATTTTGCGAATAAAATTTCCCGGATTTGAAACCAATCCTTTTTCAATAAGGTAAGCCCAGAACTGTTTAGAAACTTCAAAGTTTTCGGCAATCTGTACGGCCTTTTTGGTTTCAACCGTACCGTCCTTTTTTTCGGGAGTATAATTCAATTCACAAAAAGCAGAATGACCGGTCCCTGCATTATTCCAGGCATCAGAACTTTCTGCCGCCGCAATGTCAAGTCTTTCGTAAATTTCGATGCTTAAACCAGGTTCTAACTCTTTTAATAAAACCCCAAGGGTAGCGCTCATAATACCTGCGCCTATTAAAATCACATCTACGTCAGTTTTGCCAACTGTCTTTTTCTTTTTAGTCATTTTATATTAAAGGAGTTACAAATTTAGAATCATTTTAAACATACAACGAATTTTGCAGTCGGAAAACTAAAAAAATTGCCAAAAAATTAGAATTTAATGTAGTAAAATATTTTTTTCGAGAATCTGATTCGCAAAAGCCATTCCGTTTTAAACCACCTGATCAAAATTTGATAAAAATGGCATTATAAAAACAGAACCAAAGATCATATCGCCTGAATTAAAAAAATCTATTGCATAAACAAACATTTGATCCTGCGATAGTTTGAAAAAAAACTAGTTTTGATTAGCCAGCATTTTGGTTTACCTATTTATTTTAAATGATAATGATGAAGTATTCGCTCTTATTAATTTGCACAATTTTCCTTTGGGCTTGTTCTGGTGACCAAACAGATGAAGCCTTACTTCTTTTGGATAAACAAAAGCTACAGGAAAACATCAATTATGATAAAATCATTTTTTATAAGTTTACCAAAATTGCCATTCGTGCAAATGCGGTGCTGGACACTAATATGTCCGAGTATCAGCATTTTTCTAAGTACAACCAATCTGTTTTGTCGTTAATGGACACCAGCAAGCATCACATTTCGGTGTTGGAAGCCTTTAAAATCTACAACAATTACCGTAAGGTGAAAACTTTTGTAAAAGAAACCGACGAAGATATTTTCCCGGGATTGATACAGGGTTTTAATGTGCTCTACGGTGCGCCAAAAGTAAATTTAAAGACCATTGACCCGGCAGAAAGGCTTCTTACGCAGAATATTGAGCACGCCATTTTAAGCATGGCAGTATTAACTACCCGGGATTTAGGTCAGCCATTTGCCTTATATGAATGCTCAAAAACACAGCCCGAACTTTTGCCTGACTCTGAAATGAAAACATTGCTGGAATTTGTACGGGGATTCTTATTTTTTGGAAATAACCTGTATTATCTTTCAGAGGATGGTTTATCAAGAAACATCAAGTGGCTTGATCAAAATAAAGATATGCCTTTGCCCTATACCAAGGCTTTTTTTGGCTGGAGAAATTTAAGTGACGCCCAAACTCATATTGCCTTTGATGGAATGAATTACCTATTCAGAGGCTTCGACAGAATGCGCATGGCACGCAAGATTGATGAAGAAAGATCTTTAGAAGATTTTGAATCCTTTTTAAAAGATATGAATAAGCTAGGCCTTCAAAACGAATTGGTATGGATTATTGACGCTTATCTGCATCTAAAAAGAGATCAACCGGAAAAAGCTGTTCCTGCGCTTGAAAAGCTAAAGAAAAGCCCTTTGTTTTCAGACACAGAACATAAGGCTTTTCAAGAAATCATTGATTTTGCGGGTGAAAGAAAATCAGATACAGCGTTGAATGGTGTTTATGATAAAGCCTTTATCACAAAACTGGTTTCAAAATACATGATTGCTACCCTATCAAAAATTAACTGGGAACGGGTAATGAAGGAAAACAATGTTCCACACACTAAAGAGATTTTTGCAGGCATTCATAAATTCAGAAACCTTTCAAATGCAGTTAGTCAATATACCGGGTCATCTACTATAAACAACGGTAAAAAAGAAATCACCAAAAAAGGGAATGCGCTATTGAACCAAGCAAAAAGTTTATGGTAAGCTATTGGCGGCATGTCTAATTTGCAGGATCTGAATCGGAGAATTTACATTTCCTTTAAAAAGTAACCTTCAAACATTACAACATTACAACATTTCCATATTGTTACATTTCAATCCTAATCCTTAACTTTGCATTATGATTGATCTACCAGTTGTACCTGCAGTAACCGAAGTTAAACGTAAACCGGATTGGTTGCGTGTAAAATTGCCTGTTGGCAAAGAATACGCTCAGGTTCGCAGTCTGGTCGATACCCATAAACTCCACACCATTTGTGAAAGTGGTAACTGTCCGAATATGGGCGAATGCTGGGGTGCTGGTACTGCAACGTTCATGATTCTTGGAAATATTTGTACGCGTAGCTGCTCTTTTTGTGCTGTGGCTACCGGACGGCCCTTAGCTGTTGATGTTGATGAACCAAACCGGATTGCCGATTCAGTAAGATTAATGGGGGTGAAACACTGCGTAATCACATCAGTAGACCGTGATGATCTAAAAGACGGTGGTTCTATTATCTGGGCTGAAACATTGCAGGCCATCCGCAGGGAAAGTCCGGTAACAACACTGGAAACTTTAATTCCTGATTTTAAAGGGCAGTGGGATAATTTATACCGTGTGCTGGAAGAACGTCCGGAAGTGGTATCACATAATATGGAAACGGTTAAACGCTTAACCAGGCAGGTAAGAATTCAGGCTAAATACGACAGAAGCCTGGAAGCACTGAAAAGAATTTCTGATTTTGGTTTGAGAACTAAAACCGGTATTATGCTTGGTTTAGGAGAAACGGATGAAGATATCTTTGAAGCGATGGATGACCTGGTTGCAAATGGTGTTCATATTCTAACATTGGGCCAGTATTTACAGCCTACCCGCAATCACCATCCGGTTATCGATTGGATTCATCCTGATCAGTTTGCCATGTATAAAGAAGTGGGTTTATCAAAAGGATTAAAATATGTAGAAAGTGGCCCACTGGTTCGCTCTTCCTATCATGCTGAAAAACATCTTTTCCAGATTGATGGTATAGCATAAAGCAGAAAATGATTGCAGTTTAAAAAATGTTTTAAAAATTGCACTCCCTGCAGGAATTTCTTTATAAAACATTTTTTTGCTTTTCGTGTTCAGTAATGTATCTTAGCAAGCATAGTGACCGCATTGAAAAAAACTACATTAACTGAACCTGAACTTGTTTTTGCACTACAATCGAGAGATTCGTCAGTGTTAAAAACACTGTATGGGATGTATTCATCTGCACTTTACGGCGTTATTTCCAGGATTATTACACATACGGAGCTTGCTGAAGATGTATTGCAGGAAACCTTTGTAAAGATCTGGCAATCTGCTGAACATTACGACAATTCCAAAGGAAGACTGTTTACCTGGATGATGAATATTGCACGAAATTTATCTATTGATAAGTTACGTTCTAAAGATTTTAAAAATTCACTCAAAAACCAGGATATAGAAAATAACGTAAGTTTCGTTGATGAACAAAACAAAGTTACTTTTAACCCGGATGTACTTGGGATAAAGCAGCTTGTTGAAAATCTAAAACCGGACTTACATGCCGTTCTTGATTTAGTTTATTACAAAGGCTATACACATGTAGAAGCCGCAGAAAAGTTAAATCTGCCATTGGGTACGGTAAAAACCCGCATTCGTTTGGCTATTATTGAATTGAGAAGGAATTTTAATTAAGCGTGGAAAATTTAAAAGCATATATCGAATCAGGAGTACTTGAACTGTACGTTTTGGGTGATTTATCGCCCCAGGAAGCGCTGCAGGTACAGGAACTTGCCAGTCAGCATCAGGAAATCAGAAATGAGCTTGCTGCCATTGAAGATGCGCTGGAAAAATATGCCATGCAAAATGCAGTACAACCTGCTGCGTTTGTTGAAACAAAACTATTTGAGAAATTAGGTATTGGTGCAGATGAAGAAACTGAGCCTGTTCTTATACCATCTTTACCACAAGAAACGAAAATAGTTCAGCTTGAAAACCATAGCGGAAAGGTAAAAACCTTGCGTTATGCACTGGTTGCCTGCATTGCACTTTTGTTGATGAGTACAGCGGCATTGTTTATCACCTATAGTAAGTTAACCGATGCACACGACCGGATTGCGAGTTTAAATTTAGATAAACAAAAATTTGCAGGTGTTGTAAGCAAACTCGAATATTCTAACCAGGGATTAAATAATCTGGTACAGATGAATGAGAGTAAAGAATGGGCAACCATCAAAATGAAGGGGCAGGCCATAAGTCCTCAGGCAAAAATGAATGTCTATTGGAATAAAAAAAATAAAAATGTTTTGATTAATTACCTGGCAATGGATCTTCCGAAGGCAGATGCGCAACATGAATACCAACTTTGGGCAATGGTAAACGGAAAACCGGTAAGTCTTGGTGTATTTGGCAAAACGGATTCGACATCAAAAGAAGCCCTTTTAAAAATGCAAGCCATTCAGGATGCACAGGCTTTTGCAGTAACACTTGAACCGATGGGTGGAAGTGCAAACCCAACGATGGAAAAACTAACCGTAATGGGTGGTGTTTAATTAGAATATTTAAATAAAAAAATCCCGGCAGGTTTTAAATTTGCTGGGATTTTTTATGATATTTTTATTTTTGTGCGTATTTCACTTCTTCATATGGCTGCACTAACACCCAGCCCTCTCCGAAAAACTCTAATTGAAATGATTCGCCACTGCCTCTTCCGATGAATGAGCCGAAAGTAAGATTGGTCTTAATATTAGGTGATAAATTTTCTGACCAGGCCACTGTTGCATTGGGATCCGTATAAACCGGCTGATTGGCACTTACCCTCAACAAAATGGGCTCTCCGTGTGTGGTAATGGCAATATACCCGCTGCCGGATAATTTAACCTGAAATAATCCGCCACTCATCATTCCTGCAACACTTTTTAACATCTTGATTTCATTCTTAATGCTGTCTTCAAGTGCCAGAACATCGTTTCCATTCACAAAAACGGATTCATTCTGAAGTTTAATGATTTTAACCTTTTTACCTTCATCGGCTAAATAAAGTTTGCCTGTTCCTGTTGCATGCATCAATGATGTGCCTTCTCCGGATATCGCTTTTTTCAATAAGCCGCCTAATCCTTTACTTAACAAACCTTCGCGTTTAAAATCAACGTTGCCAATATAGGCTACCATCGATCCTGCTTTGGCCATAATTTTCTGGTTTTTCAGATTGACTTCCAGCAAGGCAGGTTTCTCCAGTTCAAAAAAATCATTTTCATTGGGATCTTCTGCCGATTCCTGAATGAGCTCCTTTAAGGTATACTCTTTTTTTGTTTCCATAATTAAATATTGTTTTTCGGTTTTCTAACACCCTCATCAATTCGTGAGCCAAATCATTTTATAAATAGCTGTTTGCCTGAAGTATGCACACGAATAAAAAAAATACGGCTCTTAAACATTCCCAAAAGGGGTTTAAGCCATTTTTAATTTGTGATTAATTTTTTCAGTAATACCATGTCGTCAGTGATAACTTAGGCAAATCGGACACTTTTAAAAACACATTTATCACTGAATAGATCCACCCGAATAGTACTCAGGAAATTACATGCTTCAATTACATCAGCTTCTGAATGGTATCCGCAATTCCGGCAGCTACCTGTGAAGCCGTAACCACAAATTTATGCTGAGCGAGACTGTCACCGGTTTTTCCATGTACAAAACAACCTAAAACAGCGGCATCGGCAGGCTTATATTTTTGCGCTAAAAAAGCCGCAATTACTCCGGTTAAAACATCGCCCATTCCGCCCTGCGCCATGGCAGGATGACCGGTTGAATTAATTAAAACTTCACCTTCGGTAGTACAGATAAAAGTAAACTGATTTTTAAGCACAATAACGACCTGTAATTTAACAGCCTGTTCTTTTGCAGTTTGCAACCGGTCCCACCAGTTGTCGTGTGACCCGAAAAGCCGGTCAAACTCCTTCATATGTGGTGTTAAAATGGAATGTGCGGGCAACTTGCCTAATAAATCTGGCCTTTCTGATAACATATTTAAGCCATCAGCATCAATAACCAATGGACAATCAAATGTCATCAAACTTTCCATTAAACGCTCATTTTCAACAGAAACACCTAAACCTGGTCCTACAGCAATGGCCTGATATTTCCCTGGGTGTTCTATCCGGGTATATTCATCACGTGGTAAAGCGATTACCTCAGGAAGGGCCGTGTTCAGTGCAATTAAGCCGCCAGGAGGAATACAGGCAGTAGTTAAACCTGCACCGGTATGCAGACATGCCATGCAAGAAAGCAGGGCGGCACCCATGGTATTTGTATTTCCGGCAATAATTAAGGCATGACCATAGGTACCTTTATGGCTGAACAATCTCCTGGGTTGGAGTATATTTTTCACATCGCTTTGCTCGATCAGATAAAAACCTGACGTTTGTTTCTGCATAAAATGCTCATCTAATCCGATTGCCACAACTTCAACCTGTGTTGTCGCCTGTACCGATTCAGGCAGAAAAAAATTAATTTTTGGCCGTTGGAAACAAATCGTTTTAAAGGCTTTTATTCCATTATATTCTTTTGGCAACCTTCCTTCTGCAAAAAAGCCAGTCGGTACATCAACAGCATAAACCTTTCTTTGCGATTGATTGATCAGTCTTGCCAGTGCTGCATACTCACCTTCCAGCGGCTTATTTAAGCCGGACCCTAAAATGGCATCTATAATGATATCGGATTTGATACTTTTTAAATCTGCAGCTGCATTTAAAACTACCTTTTTACACCTGGATTCTTCCAGCCGCTGAAGGTTAATGGTAAAATCGGCACTTTGCTTTTCAGAAAAATTAACCAGGTAAACTTTTATATTGTTATATCCATTACTGAGTAAAAGATGTGCTATGGCCAGTCCGTCGCCTCCGTTGTTCCCCTTACCACAAAATATAGCAATGCTTTTATGCGTGTCGAATTCATCTCTTAAAAAACTATATATAAAGGCCCGGGCTGCCTTTTCCATTAAATCAATAGAAGCAATAGGCGTATTTGCTATCGTAAATTCATCCGCTTTGCGCATTTGCGCTGAAGTAAGTAGAGTCTGCATTAAACTAAGTTAAGATTTAAGTATAATAAAGAATTGTGTATTATTGTTTTGGCAAGGTATTCAGGTGTTGGAAATGATCGGCACAAATACTGACCAACCAAAAATTATATATCTTTAACCTTTACCATTAATAAATCAATTACATTTTTATTAAACGCTAATCAAATGAACCAAAAACCATCAAATGCATTTATAGCTGCTTCCTGGATTGCTTTAGGCACCGGAATGATCGGCTTTATTGTTGGCCTTTGGCGTTCAGACATGCTACTGAATGAAAAAGGATATTATTTCACTGTTTTAATGTTTGGCCTTTTTGCTGTAATTTCCTTACAAAAAGCTATTCGCGATAAACTGGAAGGCATTCCGGTAACTGAAATTTACTATGGCTTAAGCTGGTTCTCTACTTTGCTCACCATTACCCTGCTGGTGATTGGCTTATGGAACGCCACACTATTGCCCAGTGAAAAAGGTTTTTATGCCTTTGCTTTTTTACTTTCGCTTTTCGGTGCCATTACTGTTCAAAAAAACACCAGAGATAATCAGATCTACAATAAAAATAAAGATCTCAATTAATCACTTTTTATTTAATGGCTGAAAAAATAATTATTGGTGTTACCGATTGCAGCAAATTCTCTATTTATCGGGATTGGGTGTTATCATATGATAGCCGCATAGCAGTAATTCAGCTGGGTTATAAACTCGATAATTTTGAAGCCATCAGAAACTGCCAGGGGATTGTATTAACCGGTGGAGAGGATGTGCATCCCCGGTTTTACAATCAGCCAGACTATTATCCATACTGCCATGAAGATGATGTGGATGAACTCCGGGACGAATTTGAATTTAAAATTTTAGCATATACAGAGGCAAATCATATTCCGGTTTTGGGCATTTGCAGGGGAATACAGGTTGGCAATGTTTTTTTTGGCGGAACTTTAATTCCGGATATTGCCACCTGGGGAAAGTTTGACCATTCTAAAATGCCCGACAAGCAAGACCGTTATCATGAGATTATCATCAATCCATCTTCCTGGTTAAAACAAATTGTACATACTGATTTTGGTTTGGTTAACAGCAATCACCATCAAAGCACCGATCGTATTGGCAAAGGTTTAGTGGTGAGTGCCATTTCACCAGATGGTATTGCCGAAGCCATAGAACGCCTTGAACCCGCTGGCAAGTCGTTCCTTTTATTTGTGCAATGGCACCCTGAACGTTTAAAGGATCAGCAAAGCCGCTTTAGCAAAAACCTGCATGATGCATTTATACAGTCCATCAAAAATCGGCTGTAACTTTCGCTATGGTATACACAGGGAACAGCTTCCAAAACCATACTGACTTCATTAAGCCCTTAAACTCTCCAATACATTAATCGGCACTGATTTTTAAGCACTAAATCGACTTAGTAAAGCCATCCATTCATGATTAGTAAAGAGAAAATAGGCTAATTCCTAACTTTTTAATAAATTGCAGATCAATAATTTTCAATTTTAAATACTTAAATGAAGAAACTATTCCTGTTGTTGTCATACTGTATTCTTACTGCCAATACCTATGCACAAAATTTAGTCGGTGAAACTGAAATCGGCGATACTGAAAATGCAGTCTCAACAGCTCAGATTGCCATTATTCCGGAACCTGTATCGCTGATGAAAAAAGCCGGACAATTTACCTTACCTGAAAACGTAAGTATTCAGACATCAAAAAATGAAGGTTTAAAACAAAGTATTGCTTTTCTATCAGAAAGAATTAAAACAGCTACGGGGAAATTTGTGAGCACCGTTTCTACAGCAAATCATCCAACAATTAAATTGATACTGAATACTCAAAGTGATGCACAGTTGGGTACAGAGGGCTATAAATTAAATGTGAACCCCAACCAAATTATCATTACGGCCAATCAACCGGCAGGAATTTTCTGGGGTGTTCAATCACTCATTCAACTGTTTCCGGTTGCTATTGAAAGTAAGGAACTGGTCGAAAACGTAAAATGGAAATTGCCCTGTGTTGATATCGTAGATTATCCGAAATTAGGCTGGAGGGGACTGATGTTTGATGTTGCACGTCACTTTTTCACAAAGGATGAGGTAAAGCAGTTTATTGATAACATGGTCCGCTATAAATTTAACCTGCTGCACTTCCATTTAACGGATGATGAAGGATGGAGAATTGAGATTAAAGGTTTACCAAAATTAACCGAGGTTGGTGCATGGAGTGTTAAAAAAACCGGAACCTTTGGCGACTTTATTCCGCCAACCGCTGATGAACCCAGAAATTATGGCGGTTTCTATACACAGGAAGATATTAAAGAACTGGTACAATATGCCCAGGATCGTTTTGTAAATATCATGCCGGAGATTGACGTTCCCGGACACAGTTTAGCGGCAATCGCCTCTTATCCGGAACTTTCCTGCACTCCGGAGGCAGTTAATTACAAGGTTCGTTCAGGTGAAAAGATTATGGATTGGAGCCGTGGTGCACCTCCCCTCGCTTTAGTAGATAATACGCTATGTCCGGCGAACGAAAAGGTTTATGTTTTTCTGGACTCCGTGATTACACAAGTAGCCAAACTTTTTCCTTTTGAATACATACACATGGGCGGTGATGAAGCCCCTCATAATTTCTGGGAGAAGAATGACCAGGTAAAGGCGCTGATGCAAAGGGAAGGTTTAAAAACCATTCCGCAAGTACAGGCTTACTTCGAAAAACGTGTAGAGCAGATCGTTGTTTCAAAAGGCAAGAAGTTTATGGGCTGGGATGAAATTCTGGAAGGCGGGGTTTCACCTACGGCATCAGTAATGAGCTGGAGGGGTTTAAAATATGGCATTGAGGCTTCAAAAGATAAGCATAACGTGGTGATGAGCCCAACTGAATTTGCCTATCTAGATTACATGCAGGCCGATGTGATTACAGAACCTAAGGTTTATGCTTCCCTTCGGTTAAATAAGGCGTATCAGTTCAATCCAATACCTGCAGGTGCAGATCTTAAATATATCATCGGAGGGCAAGCCAATCTCTGGACAGAACAGATTTTCAACTTCCGCCAGGTGCAATACATGGTATGGCCACGTGCCTTTGCTATTTCTGAAGCGATATGGAGTCCTATAGAAAAGAAAAACTGGACGAGTTTCGTTGACCGTACAGAAGAGCACTTTAAAAGACTGGATTTAGCTGAAGTTAAATATTCACCTGCTATTTACGATCCGGTTTTTACAGTGAAACGCAGTGCTGATAAACAATTGATGATTGAATTGACACCTGAAATTGATGGCTTAGACATTTATTATAGCTTCGACAATTCTATGCCAGATCGTTTTTATCCTAAATATACAACCGCGATTACGCCACCAAAAGATGCAACTATGCTTCGTGTGATTACGTATAAGGGAAAACAGGCTATAGGAAGAATGATCAGTATGCCTGTTGCTGATTTGCAAAAAAGAGCCAGATAATGGGTATCGAAATCGAAAGAAAATTTTTGCTTCATCACGAAGAATGGCATCAGGTTATTAAACCAGCAGGAAAGAACCTCAGGCAGGGTTATATCCATAATGATCCTGCTAAGACCATTCGGGTAAGAATAGCGGAAGAAAAGGCCTGGCTAACAATAAAGGGCATTACAGTAGGTGCCTCAAGATTGGAATATGAATATGAAATCCCTCTGGCCGAAGCAAAGGAGTTGCTTGATCATTTTTCAGAAGGTGAACTGGAAAAAATCAGATACGAAATTGACCATCAGGGTAAAACCTGGGAAGTAGATGTATTTTCTGGTGATAATGATGGATTGATTGTAGCAGAAATTGAGTTGTTAGCTGAAGACGAAGATTTTGAGTGTCCACCATGGATTAATGTAGAAGTAACTGGTGATAAGCGTTATTATAATGCCAGTTTAACTACTTATCCTTACAAAGACTGGGAGGATTAGGTAAATTTTTATTGCTAATAGATTTTTTTGGAGATATGAAGCAATCTTAAGGCGATCGCCATCTACGTTTAGTCATAGTGAGATGCTACAACCAGGCGAGATGCAAAGCAACCTCTTTTTCTTAATCAATTATCAGAAATGAGATAACCTCAATCGATTAAAATCGATTGAGGTTATCATGAAAAATAAAAACGCCTGTTATGAATACAATCTGGCTATATCTTATTTAATTGCTTTTAAAGAAATATCAAAAACCAACGGGGTAAAAGGATTAATCGGACCGCCACCATTTTCTCCATAACCTAATTTGGAAGGAATAATGATTTTGATTTTTCCGCCTACACCAATCATCTGAACACCTTCAATAAATCCCGGAGCCAGTTGCCCCAAAACTAATGGACGGGCTGCATATTGTGCCATTGGTGAGTAAATACCAGCTTCTTTGGCAACCTTCGCATCTGATGTATCAAAAACGTTGATTTTACCATCGGCCTTTTTATTGGTGAACTGACCTGTATAATCAACCATGATGGTATCAGTTAAGGTTGCCCTTTGCGTATTACCCGGTGCCTCAATGATATATTGCAAACCCGATGCTGTTTTTTGGGTTTTCAGGTTATTATCAGCAATATACTTCGCTATTTTCGAAGCCTCATTAGCTTTATTTTTTGCAATTAAAGTTTTGTATTCTTCTTCAAAAAATGAACGCTTCTTTTTCTCAAAAATAGAATCAGCCTCATTAGCCGTTTTATGTAAAACCTTTTCTATTTTAATGGTAAAAGTAGAAAAGTTATCTTTTGCGCCGGTTGGTTTAGGCTGACCTGAATATTTGGCCATAGAATCTAAATTCAATTTAAAAACAGCACTATCTCCTTCGCCCAGTAATTTTAAAGCAGAAGCCAGGTCTCCTTTAAACATTGATTTGCTGATGGGAAAAAATGCAGGTCTTTCATTGTCATAAGTATTCACCAGGGTAGAATCCCCATTTTTGGTTTCAATCACCTGGATCCCATTTAACTTAACGAAATCACCTTCCTGGATTTTAGGTTTCCCTTCGCTATTGTAAATTTTATAGGTCATGTCGCCTTCGCCCTTTTCAAATTTATTACAGGCAGATAAACCTAAAGCTGCCGCCAGTATCATAATTATTCCTTTTTTCATTTTCTGCTATGACTTAATGGGACAAAAAAAAGGTGTTGCTCAGAAAGAACAACACCTTTTTAATTTATTTATTTTTTTATTGGTGCGGCTGCTGCTGCAGGAGCCTTTTTGATATCTGTGATCTCAATATCAAATACAATTGGGTTGTAAGGCATAATACCTACCTGTGGGGCACCCTGCTCACCATATCCTAATTTAGAAGGAATGATAGCAGTGATTTTTCCACCTTTACCAACCAATTGCAATGCCTCAGTAAAACCTGGAATGGTTCCGCCCAAAGCCATTTTAGTTGGGCCATATGGTCTGCCTGCCTGGAATTTATTTTCAGCTTTGGCAATTTTTTCATCACTGGTATCAAATACCGGATATTTACCTTTACTGTCTTTTTTAGCTAATCTTCCGGTATAGTTTAATGTTACTGTATCACCTAGTTGTGCACGTTCTGCATTTCCAGGTGCTGTAATGATATATTGTAAACCACTTGCAGAAGTTTTCGTTTTTAAATTGTTATCAGAAACGTAAGCTTTAATTTTACCCTCTTCAGCACCTTTCTTTTTCTCTGCACTGGCTTTAAAATCTGCCTGAAAAAACTCACTTGCTCTTTTATTGAAGGTTGAATCAGCTTCACCTTTATTCTTTTTGAAAACTTTTTCTACCTTGATAGTGAAGGTAATATACTTATCATTCTTAAACTGCTCTGGCTTAGGCTGTTTACTATAAAAAGCCATGGTATCCAAATTCACTTTGAAAGTTGCACTATCACCTTCTCCAAATAAAGTTAACACATCATTCATGTCACCAGCATACATTTTCTTTTGAACTGGAAAAACCTGTGGATTTTCATTATCATAAGTGCTGCCCAAAACAGAGTCTTTATCATTTTTCTGGATGAAATTCATTTTAATGATATCACCTTCTTTGATTTTCTCTTTTCCTTCAGAATGGTGAATGGTATACAATAAACCACCAGCACCTTTTTTTTCTTTGTTACAAGCTGCCAACCCTAATGTTGCAGCTACAAGAACAATAATTCCTTTTTTCATTTTGTATTTTAAACTTTATTTAATTTGGTTATCTGCTTTACGCAATTAATTGATTTTTATACTCTTCTAAAATGGATTTGAAATCGTTTACTACCGCATCCAAAGGTTTTTCTGAGGCACCACCGGCAGCATTTCGATGTCCGCCACCATTAAAATATTTTTTACAGATTTCATTTGCCGGAAAATCACCCGTAGATCTTACTGAAAGCTTTACTTTATCACTGCGCTCAATAATCAGTGCTGCCAGCCTGATGCCATTAATGGAAAGCGCATAATTGACCACGCCTTCTGTATCACCTGTAGTACTGTTAAAACGGGCTAATTCTTCTTTAGTGACAGCAATGATTGCAGTATTGTAATCCCTGATAATTTCTAATTTATTGGAAAGGCAATAACCCAGGAACCTCAAACGGTCTTCACTGGCATTATCATATACCTGCTGATGAATTTTCCAGTGTTCAGCACCTAAATCAATCAGGTCTGCCGCAATTCTGTATACATCAGATGTAGCTGATTCGAAACGAAACGATCCTGAATCCGTCATAATACCAGTGTATAAACAAGTGGCAACATCTTTATTGATTCCAGCTTTATCTTCCAGCTGGTTGACAATAAAGTCATATACCAACTGTGCTGCCGCACAGGCATTAATGCTCCAATGGCGGTAATCATCAAAATCTTCAGGCTCTAAATGATGATCAATCATTACTTTTTTAGCACCTGACGCCCTGACGAGCTCACCTAGTTCATTAATTCGACTTAAGGTGTTAAAGTCTAAACAAAAAATCAAAGCAGCTTCATCTACCAGTTTGGCAGCCTTTTCATGCTCCTCAGTATAAATAATTACATCAGAATTGTTAGGCATCCAGTGTAAAAAAGTTGGATAATCAGTTGGCGTGATGACTTTTACATGATGACCTTTTTGGATTAAATAACCATACAGCCCTAATGATGAACCCATGGCATCTCCATCCGGCTTGTGATGTGTGGTAATGACAATTCGTTGTGGCGTAGCCAGTAAAGATTTTAACTCAGGTAGTGTAAGCATATATTTTTTGCGTTGCAAAGCTAAGTATTTTTAGTATAGGATTAAAGGATTTTAAGACAGCCGGATGATATATCATGAATAAGGCTTTCCTGAAGATGACTGATTGTACAACTATTAAGTATAGCATGATCTTATACAAGGCTGTTGATTATTCATCAATAAAACGTATTTTTGCAGAAAAATTGATATTCAAACACAATGAGCACGAACAGAACTTTTACCATGATCAAGCCTGATGCAGTTGCAAACGGCCACATCGGATCGATCATAAACGACATTACCAATGCAGGTTTCAAAATCATCGCATTAAAATATACCAAATTAACGGATGAAACTGCCGGTCAGTTTTATGCGGTGCACGCTGAACGCCCATTTTACAAAGATTTAGTAAGCTTCATGTCTTCAGGACCAATTGTTGCTGCTATCCTTGAAAAAGACAATGCGATTGAAGATTTCAGAAAATTAATCGGCGCAACCAATCCTGCCGAAGCGGCAGAAGGTACGATCCGTCAGAAATATGCCAAATCAATTGATGCCAATGCCGTTCACGGGTCTGACTCTGATGAAAACGCGGAGATTGAAGGAAACTTCTTCTTCAAGGCAGATGAGCGTTTCTAATCAATTGTAAAAAATATTTTTATGCTAAAACCCCGAGATTTCGGGGTTTTATTGTTTTATCAATTTCGTATCTTTCAAGCTTAAAATATCCAGCGTATAAAACCGTTTTAACATTACACCTTATTATTAAATGAAAACAATTCTCCTGGCAGCCTGCCTTTCAACCCTTTCCATTGCCACTTATGCACAAAAAAAAGCAGCCGTAAAAAAACCTGTTGCTAAAAAAACAACTATAACTAAAACCACCAGGGTTATTTCTGGTTTAAGAACTGGGTTAGATTCTACCAGCTATGCCTTCGGAACCTCTATTGGAGCAGGGTTAAAAACGACCGGATTATCAGCTTTAAATTATGAGATGCTGATAAAAGGCTTAAAGGATTCATTTACAGGCGGAAAATTAATCTTAACACCACAACAGGCTCAGGAAAATATCAATGCAGCCATTACCAAAGCATCAGCAGTTAAAAATAAGGCTGAGGCTGAAGCCAATAAAATTAAATACGGACCAATGATAAAAGAAGGACAAGATTTCTTAGAAGAAAACAAAAAACGCGCAGGCGTACAAACGACTGCCAGTGGACTGCAATACGAAGTGATAACCGCTGGAACAGGTGTTAAACCTATCGCTACAGATTCTGTTTTAGTACACTACAAAGGAACTTTGCTGAACGGAAAACAATTTGACAGCTCATATGATCGTGGTGAACCCATCAGCTTTCCGTTAAACAGGGTGATTCCAGGATGGACTGAAGGTGTACAATTGATGCCTGCAGGATCTAAATATAAATTTTTTATCCCATACCAACTGGCGTACGGCGAGCGTGGTGCCGGAGCTGATATTCCACCATATAGCGCTCTAATTTTTGAAGTGGAATTGCTAAAAGTTAACGGTAAATAGCCCGTGATTAAAACTTTATTTCGTATTCGATGTTAGCTATAAAAAAATAACATCAGTATGAAAAAGATATTACCTGTAGCATTAATCGCATTTTTATGCACTACCTTAAGCAGTTGTGAACTTGTTGGAGGTATTTTCAAAGCCGGCGTTTGGTCAGGCGTAATCGTAGTCGTAATAGTAGTAGCACTAGTGATCTGGATTCTGGCTAAAATATTTGGCGGCGGAAGAAGTTAATTTGAAAGGCACTTGGTGCTGAATCAAAATAAGAAAGCGTTGGGTTATACATCCAGCGCTTTCTGTTTATAAGCCATTATAGAAATATCATTTCATTGATGACCACACTACCGGCATGTTCATTTAACTTTTGTATAATGCCCTGACGAACCATTACCAGTTCATTTTTAATTACGGATGATTCTATTCTGATAAATAACTTTTTATCCTTTATATAGATTTGTGTAGTTCTATTTGCAATGGCGGTACCCATAATTTCCGGCCAGATAGCCAGGATGGATGTTTCATCAAATTTTCTACGTAAACGATATACATCAAGCATTTTGCTGATGGCATCTTTCATCGTTACATCATTCGGCTTACGCATGGCTTATTTGTCCTTCTTTAACTTCAAACAAAGTTACATCAACTTCTATTTTTTCAAAGACAGATTTTACTCTTTCTTTTCCGGTATCTGTAATAAAGATCTGCCCAAAATCCTGGTGAGATACCATTTGCATCAATTTCTGTACCCGGTGATCATCCAGCTTATCGAAAATATCATCCAGCAACAGCAGCGGTTTAAAACCTTTATTTTTTGCCAGGTAGGCATATTGCGCCAGTTTTAAAGCAATTAAAAAAGACTTCTGCTGACCTTGCGAACCAAATTTTTTCAGCGGCATATCACTGATGACAAAAGCGAGCTCATCTTTATGAATACCGGTTGTAGTGCGTTCTAACACCCGATCTTTTTCAACCGATTTTCGCAATAACTCATCAAATGGCATATCTGACAATTGCGATTGGTAATTTAAGGCAACTGTTTCTTTATTTTCGGTAAGGTACTGATAATAGTCGTTAAAGAGTGGAATAAACTCATCCATAAATGCTTTTCTGGTTGCGAAAATTTTGTTTCCCGCGATCACCAGTTGCTCATCCAGAATCTCCAGCAATGTCGGATCATATTTTCTGGTGATGGCGATTTGCTTTAAAAAAGCATTTCTATTTAAAAGAATGCGGTTGTAGGCAATGAGCTGATCAAGATAATGTGAATCGGTCTGAGAGATAACATTATCTATAAATTTCCTGCGCTCCTCACTACCTTCCATAATCAGGTTCACATCATATGGAGAAACCATCACCACAGGAAATAAACCAATATGGTCGGCAAGTTTTTCGTATTCCTTTTTGTTCAGTTTGAACTGCTTTTTTTGATTTCTCTTTACGCCACAGGTAATTTTATCATTTTTTTCATTGCGGTCAAAATCACCCTGAATCATAAACAGATCTTCTCCGGTCTTAATCTGCTGACCATCAATCGGGTTAAAATAACTTTTACACAGGCATAAATAATGAATGGCATCCAGCATGTTGGTTTTACCTGAACCATTATTCCCGGTAAAAACGTTTACAGTATCTGAAAATCGGAGATCTGCATCGCAATAGTTTTTAAAATTTAAAAGCGTAATATTCTTTAACCACATAAATATGGCGCAATTTACCGTTTTTTAACCTCTAAATAACTAATGTTTAATTAAATACTTCAAAATAAAGGTTGATACTTTGATTGAAAAATGTATTTTTGCAATCTTAATTTTTTAAACAAACATGTCTACAACAGATAACCAGACTACTCAACCTATTAAAAAAGGTTCATTTTTACAGGAAAATAATAAGAGCTTGCTTTTTATTGCAGGTGCTGTAGTTTTATTAATCGGTGTATATTTTTGGTATCAAAATGTGTACTTAAAAGGCCGTGCTGAAGAGGCAGCAAGCAAAATGTTTAAGGCTGAATCTTATGTAGGTGTTGATTCTTTATACAATAAAGCTGTTAAAGGTGAAGGTGGTTATCCAGGCTTAGCACAAATTGCTGATGAATATGACAATACTAAATCTGCTAATTTAGCTAACCTTTATCTTGGCGGAATTTATTTACGTAAAGGTGAATATAAACAAGCTATTGATGCACTTGGAAAATATAGCGCAACTGGCAGTCCGGTTGCAGATCCATTGGCTTTAGGCTTATTGGGTGATGCGTATAGCGAACTGAAAGACTACAAGCAAGCTGCTACTTATTATAAAAAAGCATCAGACAAAGCCAGTAAATTTACTTCACCAATGTTTCTTAAAAAACTAGGTCTGGTAAATGAAAACCTGAAAGATTTTAACGGTGCGGTTGATGCTTACACCAAAATCAAGACACAATACCCTGAAAGTGCAGAAGCACAGTTGGTAGATGCCTATATCGCAAGGGCACAGGAACAGGTTAAATAACTTAAACGACGATATCACGAAAAAAGACCATTGAAAGATGGTCTTTTTTCGTTGGTGGAAATCTTAATTGTTTCGGAAAAAAAAAGCTTTTATAGAAATCGTACGACTAACTGTTCCCATTCCTCTTCCAGTGAAATTTGTGGCCGGCTTTCTTTTGCGTTCCTATACCAATAATCTGCATTCCAGGTATCGCCTTCTTTACGGTGTAAATAAGCATGAATCAAAGCGGAGATAGCATCATCCAAATGATCTACTTCATGGTGCGCTTGATCCCAATCACCTTTTCCATCAAACCAGAGTGCCTTTAATGGAACAGATAAACCTATGGGCGGATGATCAGATTTTAAGGAATCTTTAAATTCGATGAAAGTCATGAAGATGAAGTTTAATAATGATGATTCGATGTTATTTATTAAAAGCTGTCATGGTATGTGCCGGACCAATCGTAACAAAACTTTTAATCAGTTCTACACTTTTATCAATAAGCGCAGGCAATTCCAGTTGTTCATTTTTATCAAACAGACCTAAAACGAAATCGATCTGACGACCTTTAGGATAATCATTCCCAATACCAAATCTTAAACGGGCATAATTTTGTCCGCCACAAACTTCCTCTATACTTTTTAGGCCATTATGACCAGCACTTGAGCCTTGTAATTTTAACCGGAGTTTACCCAGTGGGAGCGCCAGATCATCAACAATAACCAATACATTTTCAGGAGTAATTTTCAACTCCTTCATCCAATAATTTACGGCTTTACCGCTGAGGTTCATAAAAGTTGTAGGCTTGATGACATGAAGTTTTTTTCCTTTGAAACTCACTTCAGCATAATAGGCCAACCGGATATTATCAAAACTGCCCCCTAGGCCCTTCACCAATTCATCAGCAATATCAAATCCAATATTATGCCTCGTATGCGCATACTCCGGACCAATATTACCCAAGCCAACTATCAGATATTTCATGGCGCAAAGATATAATGTTTAATGGAAGATGGAAAATGGGTTTTGGAAAACCTAGGGAGTAACTTTAGCTTCTGACGGGTAGCGTAAGTTAAGACAAAATTTGAATAAAAAAGCGGTACAAAATTGCTTTTGCACCGCTTTTAATCTGTGAAATCACTTTAATCAGTGAAATCCTTGTACTATTTTTTACCTTTAGCAGCTTCAGTTTCTGCTTGTTTTAATGCTCTAGACATTGCAACAGAAACGATCGTATCTTCAGGAGTATTTGTAATGGCATAACCTTCAGCTTTAAGATCACGCACACGGTATAAACTACCTACTTCTAATTTTTCTAAGCTTACTTCAACATTTTGTGGCATGTTAGCAGGTAATGCTTTGATACGTAACTTACGTAATTTCTGAATCAATTTACCCCCCATTTTAACACCTGGAGAAGTTCCTGTTAATTTAACCGGAATTTCCATAACGATTTCTTTCTCGTCGAACAACTGAAGAAAATCGATGTGCATTAATACGTCAGTAAGCGGGTGAAACTGGGTGTCTTTAACGATCGCTTTAGTTTTAGTACCGTTTACATCAATTTCCACAAAATTTACTTCCGGGGTATAAATAACATCTCTTAAATCAGCAATAACCACTGCTAAGTGTTGTTGCTCTTTTCCACCATACAATACCGCCGGAACCTTACCTTCGTAACGAAGTTCCTTGGCATCGCGTTTCCCTACGTTCTCTCTTGGAGAACCGCTAATTGCGATTGTTTTCATTTTATTTATATTTATTTATTAGTAGCAAGTTTTAGTATCGAGTATTAAGACCTTACGCCCTAAACTATTTAACCTTCAACTTTTTCAAACTCTCTTTTTGTTCAGCGTAAGTTCTTTTGGCCTTTTAAACGCCTACCGCAACACGCTTAACGCTATACTTTAAACAAGTCGCTAATTGAACCGTGCTCATTTACATTGGCAATTGCCCTGGCAAATAAACTTGCGGTACTCAGCACCCTTATTTTTTCACTCTCCATTCTTAAAGGAATGGTATCTGTTACGATCAATTCTGTTAACACAGAATTTTCAACCGTTTCTATGGCTTTACCAGATAATACCGCATGTGTACAGACTGCCCTTACGCTAGCCGCACCATTTTCCATAATCAAAGCCGCAGCTTTTGATAATGTTCCGGCGGTATCACAAATATCGTCAATCAACACTACATCCTGCCCGGTTACATCACCAATAATTGACATGGATTCAATTTCATTGGCCCGTTTACGGCGTTTATCACAGATAATTACCTCTGCATTGAAAAACTTTGCAAAAGTTCTGGCCCTGTATGAACCACCCATATCCGGAGATGCAATGGTTAAATTTGGCAGATTTAAACTTTTAATATAAGGTACAAAAATCACTGATCCATCCAGGTGATCTACCGGAATATCAAAGAAACCCTGAATCTGAGCCGCATGCAAATCCATCGTCATAATGCGGTGGATACCTGCTGATTTTAATAAGTTTGCTACCAATTTGGCGCCGATTGCTACACGTGGTTTATCCTTTCTATCCTGACGGGCCAAACCATAATAAGGAACAACTGCCGTAATATAATGTGCCGATGCCCTTTTAGCCGCATCTACCATCAACAAGAGTTCCATTAAATTATCACTAGGCTGATAAGTAGATTGGATTAAAAAAACATCGCAGCCGCGGATTGATTCGTCAAAAGAAGGCTGGAATTCTCCATCACTAAATTTGTGGATCGTAACATCACCAAGTGGCTTGCCGTAACTTTCGGCAATTTTCAGTGATAGTCCTCGTGAACCTGTTCCGGAAAATAATTTTACCGGGTTAAACTGCAATGGCATAATCCGTGTGTAGTTTACGGTTTAAAAAAAATCGGATCATGTTATTTAAAAACACGATCCGATGATAAATTTGTTGTCCGACCTGGATTCGAACCAAGACAAACAGTACCAAAAACTGTCGTACTACCCTTATACTATCGGACAAACTTTCCCGAGGTTAACCCCTCGTAAGGGAATGCAAATGTAGGAAGCTTATTTGAAATATGCAAGAGTCATTTTAAAAAATTTTTCAATTTTTTCTTACTCTTCCTTTTTGCATTGCAAAGATAAAAAAATCATCATATGCCGTGCAACATTTTATTTTTTTCTACGACATTTTTAATCAGGAACCACATAAATCATTTATTATCAAAGACTAAATTTTACTATGAATTATTCAAAGATCAACATCGCTATGGGTTGGCTGTGCTTTTTTATTGCTGCGCTCACTTATATCCTCACTTTAGATCAATCTGTAAGTTTCTGGGATTGCGGAGAATTTATTGCAGCAGCATATAGAATGGAAGTTGTTCACCAGCCAGGTGCACCAATGGTTTCCATGATCCAGCGGTTATTTTCTACGCTTGCCCTGGGCGATAAAACGCTGGTTGCCTATTTTATGAATGTATCTTCAGCTTTGGCAAGCGCAGGTACAATTCTTTTCTTATTCTGGACCATTACAGCATTGGCAAAAAAAACGATTCTTAAAAAAGAAGAAGAAATAAGCACTTCTAAATTAATCAGTATCATGGGTGCCGGTCTGGTAGGCGCGCTGGCTTATGCTTTTTCTGATAGCTTTTGGTTCTCGGCCGTTGAGGCTGAAGTTTATGCCATGTCATCGCTCTGCACCGCAATAGTATTATGGGGAATATTAAAGTGGGAATCTCATGCAGATGAACCAAAGGCTGATCGATGGTTACTATTCGTAGCGTATATGATGGGTATTTCGATTGGCATACATCTTTTAAACCTATTGGCTATCCCAGCGCTGATCTTCATATATTATTTCAAAAAGCATCCAAATCCCCGCTTGAAAAATGTGATTAAAGTTTTTGTCATATCAATTCTGGCATTGGCAACTGTACAATTTGGAATTATACAATACCTGGTCTCATTTGCGGCGAACTTCGATTTTTTCTTTGTAAATACATTAGGTCTTGGCTTTGGCAGTGGTATTCTATTTTTTGTGTTATTACTTATTTGCGGACTCGTTTATGGAATCCATTACGCTATCCGCAAGCATAAAAAAGCATTGAACATAATTCTGCTGTTTACAACGCTGCTCATTTTTGGCTACAGCTCATTCGCTATTTTAATCATCAGGGCACATGCGAAACCAAATTTGAATAACACAGACCCTGAAAATGCTTTTAACTTTTTAAGCTATGTTAACCGATCTCAGTATGGTGATCGTCCTTTACTTTATGGTGAAAATTACAATTCAGAAAAAATCGACATTAAAGAAACCGGAACACTTTACAGAAAGGGGAAAAACAAATATGAACTTGCCGGAACCAAATCAGAATATGTTTTTGCTGACAAAACTTTAATGCCACGAATGTATAGCGATAAGCCTGAACACATCAATTTTTACAAAAACTACATGGGTTTTGATGATGCACATCAACCTACTTTAATGGATAATTTAAGTTATATGTTCTCTTTTCAGACCGGGCAAATGTACATGCGCTATTTTATGTGGAATTTTGTGGGCAGGCAAGATAATGAAGACGGACAATTAGGAGGCCGTAATGGTGCCTGGTTAAGTGGCGTTAAGCCAATTGATGCTTTGAGGCTGGGCAATCAAAGCCATTTGCCACCATCTATTACAGAAAACAAAGCCTATAACCGTTTTTTCTTTCTGCCATTGATTATCGGATTAATTGGTGCTATCTGGCACTTTAAGCGCAATCATAAAGATGCAGGAGTAATTGGATTATTGTTTGTATTTACCGGAGTTGCAATTGTGATTTACCTCAACTCAGTACCAATAGAACCCCGCGAAAGAGATTATGCTTATGTAGGATCTTTTTATGCCTTTGCCATCTGGATTGGCCTGGGTGTTTTGGGGCTGAAAGATTGGCTCTTTCAAAAACTTTCACCGGCAAAAGCGGGCCTGTTTGCATCATTTACCGCAATTTTAATGGTGCCGGTATTGATGGCTGTTCAAGGCTGGGATGATCATGACCGTTCAGAAAGTCATGTTGCTCATGATATGGCTGTTAATTACCTGGAATCTTGTGCGCCTAATGCCATTCTTTTTACTTACGGCGATAATGACACTTATCCGGTTTGGTATGCACAGGAAGTGGAAAATGTTCGTCCGGATGTACGGGTGGTTAACCTGAGTTTGTTTACTGCCGATTGGTATATTGATGGTTTGAAGCGGAAACAGAATCAATCGGAACCTTTGCCAATAACGCTTAAACCAGAACAATATGTTGCCGGTACCCGGGATGTCATGTATTACCAGGATTATAAAATTGCACAACATGTTGAATTAAAAGATATTCTGGAAGTACTGCTATCAGATAATGATGCAGACAAAGTAACGATGAATGATGGCACTAAATATAATATCCTCCCTACCCGGAATTTAAAATTAACAGTAAATCCCAAACAAGTTTTAGATACCGGAACGGTGCCAAAAGAAGATGCCGGAAAAATTGCTGAAAGCATGGAATGGACATATACGGGGAATTATGTCAGCAAAGGTACCTTAGTTTTGTTTGATATTCTAACTCATAACAATTGGGAACGACCAATATATTTCACCAGTGCTATGCCAGATGAGCAGTACATCGGACTGGATAAATACTTATATACAGAAGGCCTTAACAAGCACCTGTTGCCGCTGAAATCAGATCGTTCACAAGCTGACGGTAAGGATCTGATTAACCCAAAACCGATGTTCAATAACCTGATGAACGTATACGGGTACGGCAATATCAAAAATGCGAATCATCTGAACAGACAGTCAGCTGATGATGTGACTTATGTTTCAAATATGTTTAGCGGGCTGTTAACTAAATTAATTGATGAGGGGAAAATTAATGAAGGTAAAAAAATAGCAAATCAATACTTTCAGGTGATACCTGACAAATTTTATACCATGCGCCAGGTGGTAAGTACTTTCTATTTTACAGAAAGCCTTTATCGTTTGAATGATTTAAACCGGGCAAATGCAATGATCAGCAAATCCGCCAATCACATCAACAAAGAGCTGACCTATCTGGCTGACGTTTCTGAAAGCAAAGATCAACTCGCATCAGCGCAAAACGTTCGTATTTACCTTACCTATCTTGCTCAGATGGTCAAGCTGACGCAAACATTTAAGCAGAGCGGGTTGAGTAAGCAACTTGAAAATCAATACAACGAATTAATACAAAGATTTACCCCATTTGCCTCAAGCTAAGTAAAAGTACATTTAAACCTAACCCATAATCAGCATCTATGATTCTGTTTATGGGTTTTTATTTTTTTCACCACATTTAAAAGGCAATAAAGCACCTGGTAAAATAACCTGCAGCCGTTAAAATTTGTTAAATCAATCTAAAAATTTACCAGTTTTATCGACTAGAATAGTTAATTTCGGCAGCATTTTTATGTGAAAACAATTTTTTAATATCATTAAATAACCAATGAATTATTCTAAAGTCAATAATATAGTAGGCTGGATCTGCTTTCTAATTGCTACCATAACTTATGTTTTAACCCTTGAGCCCTCTGCAAGCTTTTGGGACTGCGGAGAATTTATCGCATCAGCATACAGAATGCAGGTGGTACACCAGCCAGGCGCACCATTATTCTTAATGATCCAACGCTTCTTCTCTATTTTTGCCTTTGGTGATGTTACAAAAATTGCCTACTGGATGAACATTGGTTCTGCAGTATCAAGCGGTGCTACGATCATGTTCTTATTCTGGACGATTACGGCATTGGCTAAAAAAACACTGGTTAAACCAGGCGAGGTGCTTTCAAAAAGTACGTTAATCAGCATTATGGGTGCCGGAGCGGTTGGTGCGCTGGCTTATACCTTCTCAGATAGTTTCTGGTTTTCTGCAGTAGAATCAGAAGTTTATGCTCAATCATCCTTATTTACAGCTATTGTATTCTGGGCAATTCTAAAATGGGAATCTCATGCCGATGAGCCGAGAGCCGACAGGTGGCTGTTATTTATTGCCTATATCATGGGTTTATCTATTGGTATTCACTTACTAAACTTATTAACCATTCCGGCAATTGCTTTTGTATATTATTTCAGAAGAACAGGCAAAGCCACTACCGCTGGTGTTTTTAAAACCCTGATTGCTGGAATCTTAATTTTAGCTGTTATTCAATATGGCATTATTCAATATTTAGTCTCCTTCGGTGCCTATTTCGATTTATTCTTCGTGAACACTTTAGGTCTTGGCTTCGGAACAGGCGTGCTGTTTTTTGCGATCGTATTAATTGGTTTATTGGTTTGGGGAATCAGGTACTCCATTAAACACCAAAAGAAATTATTAAACCTGGGCTTGATTTCAACAGTACTCATTATTTTCGGATATGCTTCATTCTCCATGATCATCATCCGGGCAAAAGCTGATCCAAATTTAAATAACAGTGCCCCTAAAGATGCTTTCTCCTTTTTAAGCTACCTTAACCGTGAACAATACGGCGACAGGCCACTGGGCTACGGACCTAACTACAACTCTGAACGGACCGGAATTAAAGAGGGGGGAAAAACCATCTGGAGAAAAGGGAATGATAAGTATGAAAAAGCAGGTACAAAAACGGAATACGAATACAACAACAATACTTTGCTCCCCCGTATGTATAGCGATGATGCCCCTCATGCCGCATTTTATAAAGAATGGATGCACCTTGATGATGCTAAAAAGCCAAACCTGGTAGATAACGTAGGTTTCTTATTCAGCTACCAGATCGGTTACATGTATATGCGTTATTTCGGATGGAATTTTATTGGCCGCCAGAATGATGAACAAGGTCAGGGAAGCGGTTATGAAGGAGAATGGTTAAGTGGCATTAAAGCTTTTGACTCTTGGAAAATTGGCGATCAAAGTCATTTGCCCCCATCAACAGTTGATAATAAAGCTTACAACCGCTTTTTCTTTCTGCCATTGATTATTGGCTTGTTAGGTGCCATCTGGCATTTTCAACGCAATCAAAAAGATGCCGGTGTGGTGGCCTTACTCTTCTTTTTTACCGGTATTGCCATTGTTTTATACTTAAACCAAAAGCCCTTAGAACCTCGTGAACGTGATTATGCTTATGTAGGCTCATTCTATGCCTTCGCGATATGGATTGGACTCGGGGTTCTGGCCATTCGAGAGTGGGTACTCAAAAAGCTAAGCCCAACCGCCGGTGCCATTGGCGCTACCGTGATTGGATTACTGGTTGCACCTGTAATTATGGCTGAACAAGGCTGGGATGATCACGATCGTTCTACAAAAATGGTGGCACATGATATTGCACTGGATTATCTTCAGTCATGCGCACCCAATGCCATTTTGTTTACTTATGGCGATAATGACACTTATCCGCTCTGGTACATCCAGGAGGTTGAAAATGTTCGCCCTGATGTCCGCATTGTGAATTTAAGCTTATTCGATACAGACTGGTACATTAATGGTTTAAGACAGAAACAAAATCAATCTGAGCCATTGCCAATCACCATGAAACCTGAACAATATGTACAGGGAGAAAGAGATGTAATGCCTTTCGATGATTATAAAATTGCAGGTAATGTGGAACTTAAAAACATCGTGGAATTACTTTTATCCAATGATGACAATGATAAAGTAGCCATGCAGGATGGTACTAAATCTAACTTCCTGCCTACTAAAAATTTCAAAATCACCATTGATCCGCAACAGGTAATCAGTACAGGAACCGTTTCTCCTGCCAATGCAGCAAAAATTACTCCTGAAATGGACTGGACATTCAACAAAGGGTATGTTACTAAAGGTACTTTAGCCATGCTGGATATCCTGGCACACAACAACTGGAAAAGGCCGATTTATTTTGCCTCTACTGTACCTTCAGATCAATACAATGGTTTGGATAAATACTTATACAGTGAAGGCCTGGCCTTACGCTTGATGCCACTTAAACCAGATACGGCTAATAATGAAGAAAGGGCTGAACAGTTAAATACTCCGGTTCTTTACAACAACGTAATGACCAAGTTTAAATGGGGCAACATGAAAACTGCCACTTATTTAGATCCGCAATCATCAGATGACACCTTTATTTTCACCAATATCTTCAGTAACCTCGCCGGAAGTTTAATTAAAGAAGGAAAAAATACCGAAGCTAAAAAAGTGGTAGATAAATATTATGAAGTGATGCCACAACGGTTCTTTGGCATTCGTACCGTAGTGGTAAAATATTACATGGCCGAAAATCTGTATAAGTTAGGTGAAACAGCCAGGGCAAATGAAATTTTAACACAATCAGCAGATTATATCAATAAAGAACTTATTTTCCTGAGTGATATTTCGCAATCTAAACGTTCACTAACCGGATCGCAAAATGTGCAGACAGGCCTCTACTATTTAGACAGAATGATTAAAACCAGCAAGGCTGCCGGCCAGGAAAAGGTAAGCACACAACTGGAAAAAATATTTGCTGGATTGGAGGCTAAATTTTCAGGTTATTATGGTCAGCAAGGCCCAGGGCAATAAACTTAATGATTAAAATATAAGCTTACAAAGCAGTTACATTTAGTTGTAGCTGCTTTTTTTGTGCGCTTGCGTTCGTTTCTAACGAGTGCAAGAATAGCCTTACGATTTTATCGTAAAAAGATGCATAAAGATTAATTTGGCATATAAGTCGTAAATACGACAAACTATTTAAACGCTCATTAGAATCGAGTGTAAGCAATTATGATTTTTCAGTATAAATAAATATTTTTATTGAATGTCAGATCAGTATCAGGCTAGGAATCCAGAAGGTATCTACTTTTTAACTTTTACGATTGTAGATTGGGTGGATATATTCACCCGTCAATCTTATAAAGAAATTATCATGGATTCTTTAAAGTATTGCCAATCAAACAAAGGCCTTATACTTTACGCATACTGTTTAATGACAAATCATATCCATCTTATTGCATCTACCCATACAAATGTCAAGCTTTTTGAAATCATAAGAGATTTTAAAAAATTCACAAACAAGGCTATTATTAAAGAGATATCTTCTGAAAATGAAAGTCGCAGGAAATGGTTGCTTAATAAATTTGAATTTGCTGGAAAATATCTTACACGAATTGAAAACTATAAAGTTTGGCAAGATGGTTATCATGCGGTTGAATTAATCAGTCCGAATTTTACATTTCAAAAGTTGAATTACATTCATCAAAATCCGGTTAGAGCTGGAATAGTGTCTGAGCCAGAACATTATATTTATAGTTCAGCATCCAACTATTATAATTTAGGAGGCCCAATAGAAATTGAATTGTTAGACATTGATTGAGAGATGCATGAGATATGTACTTGCGCTCGATTTTAAAGCCGCGCAATAATAGCCCTACGATTTTATTGTAAATATGTATAAAACGAGTTCACCCTTATATGCCGTAAAATACGGCAACCTATTTACACGCTTGTTTGAAACGAGCGTAAGCCGTTCTATAGCGCTTGCGCTCGTTTCTAACGAGTGCAAGAATAGCCTTACGATTTTATCGTAAAAGTATACAAAACCAGTTTACCCTTACACGCCGTAAAATACGGCAACCTATTTACACGCTCGTTTCAAACGAGCGTAAGCCGCTCTATAGCGCTTGCGCTTGCTTTTAACGAGTGCAAGAATAGCCTTACGATTTTATCGTAAAAGTATACAAAACCAGTTTACCCTTACACGCCGTAAAATACGGCAACCTATTTACACGCTCGTTTCAAACGAGCGTGAACTGCAAAAAAAAATCCCGCTCAGCCAGGCCAAACGGGACAAAAAAAATATAGTTAGTTAATGATTATTCGTTTACAACTCCCATTGCACAGAATTTATCAATTCTTTGCTCAATCATTTTATCGGTTTTTAATTTACCCAAAGCTGCCAGATCTTTAATCAGGTATTCTTTTAACGTTTTGCCCATCAGCTCCGGATCCTGATGCGCACCTCCAAGCGGCTCCGGAATAATTCCGTCAATCAGCTTGTTGCCAAACATATCATCAGATGTTAGTTTTAAACATTCTGCAGCTTTTTCTTTAAAATCCCAACTTCTCCATAAAATAGATGAACAAGATTCAGGAGAAATTACAGAATACCAGGTATGCTCTAACATATAAACCTTATCGCCAATACCAATCCCTAAAGCACCGCCTGATGCACCTTCACCCACAACAATACAGATAATCGGCACACGGAGTACAGACATTTCTAATAAGTTTCTGGCAATGGCTTCACCCTGACCACGTTCTTCTGCTTCTAAACCCGGATAAGCACCCATGGTATCAATAAAAGAAACAACAGGTTTGTTAAATTTTTCTGCCAGGCGCATTAAACGTAAAGCTTTGCGGTAACCTTCAGGGTTAGCCATACCGAAGTTGCGAAACTGACGCTCTTTCGTATTTTTGCCCTTCTGATGACCGATAACCATTACGGTTTGGCCGTTTATGGTCGCAAAACCACCAATAATGGCTTTATCATCTTTAACCGTTCTATCGCCGTGAAGCTCAATAAAATCATCACAAATCATGCTGATATAATCAAGCGTTTGCGGACGATCCGGGTGACGGCTCATCTGAACCTTATTCCAGCCTGTTAAATTTTTATATAAGTTATTGGTTGTTTCATTTAATTTACCGTCAAGCTCATCTAAAGTGGCAGACATATCTACCTTAGTTTTATCGGCAACCTGCTTAACCTTTTCTATTTGCTGAACTAAATCTGCAATAGGTTTTTCAAAATCGAATGATGTTTTTATTTGCTGCATAATTGAGCCACAAAAATAAGTATTTATTTTTAGTTTGCAGGCAACAGTTTACGCTTTGAATTTTTAAGCAGATAAATTGCCCTGGCAGCATTGACAAATTTTCCTGCATGCTGACGATTTGAGTTGTCAAACCTTAAAGTTTATGTACTGTGAAATCTGTTGCTTCTAAATAAATCATTTGGAAAGCAGTGGCAGTAATGCTTTGGTAAAGCATCCACTGTGGTCGGGTTTAAATTATTCAGGTTACCGCTACTATGAGGGGTTTCCGTGCCACAAGCCTAACCGATTTAGCCCTGATTGAAGCGGCATCTCCCGATTTTTCATCGGGAATACAGCGCAAAGCAGGAACAAACTTTAATATTTGCACTGCCTTTGCGCTCCCATTATTGAATGAACGATATCTCTACACTATCTTAGCATCCTATAATCACCACCATCATAGCTAAAACTTAGCCGCCTCTCCTTCTTTTGGCAACGCTTTTTTGATAAACTCCCTGATGTGGTTATTTGCCGTTTTCAAATCATCTTTTCGCAGATACATCATGTGTCCGCTCCGGTAGCCTTCCCATGTCATTCTATCCTTTAATTTACCGGCGGCGTCTAGTTGCCACATGCTGTATTTGGCATTGAAATAATCGCAGGCACCATCGTAATAACCGGATTGCACCAATAAGCGGAGGAATGGATTTTGTGCCATCGCCTGGCGGAGATTATCTCCGGTTTGGTCGCCTGCTTTATCCCAAGGGTAAACAGAACCGAACATATTATATTTTAAATCTGTTTTGTAATGGAGTTCATTGCGGATGTACATATTAATAGCCGGCGTGAACGAATGCAACCAGGAAGTTAATTCGGCATTGTAATCAGGACCTTCGCCAGCACTCATTTTATCGATGCCGCGGTAACGTGAATCTAACCGACCAACCGTGAACCCTTTATCTCGCATCAGTTCTTTCCAAAAGAAATCTGTTGGTACGTTAAGGTTATAATCCATGATTACCTTTTCTGATAAGCCGGAATATCGTGCCATTTTGTTTGCAATTTCCTTCTTCTTATCCGCACTCAACATCCCTCCCTGTGCAATTGCCGGAATGAGTTCATTAATGGTAAAAGCCTCAACTTCGGGTAACATGGCGGTTAAATCTTTCGACTGTAAATCTGCAGGCAACACTTTATGGTACCAGGCCGTAGCCGCAAAGTAGGGTAAACGCAAGGCAGCATCAACAGGGCCACCTCTTTCAATGCCTAATTCTGTCGGCGAGACCAAAACCACGCCATTCAAATACATCCATTGGTTGTTCTGTAGTTCCAAAGCCAGACCTGAAACGCGGGTGGTACCGTAACTCTCGCCAATAAGAAACTTTGGTGATGCCCAACGATTATTGCGGGTGACGAAAGTATTGATCCATTCAGCTAAATATTTAATGTCAGCTTTTACGCCGAAAAACTTTTCTTTCGGTACATCCTTACTCACCGCACGAGAGTAACCTGTATTAACCGGATCTACGTAAACAATATCAGCAACATCTAAAATAGAGTACGGATTTTCTTTGTAGCCATAGGGCTGTACCGGATAACCTTCATCATCAATATTCAAAACCACCGGACCGGTATAAGCAATATGCATCCAAACCGATGCCGAGCCCGGACCGCCGTTAAAGGAAATCACCAATGGTCGCTTATCTCGATTGGAAATATCGCTCCGCTCATAATAAGTGTAAAACAAGCCTGCAATAGGTTTTCCGTCTTCATCCCAAACGGGTAAAGTACCTGTTGTAGCTTTATAAGGAACGGATTTACCGTTGATATTCACAGTGTGATTGGTCACTACAGTGCTCTCCACTTTTATGGTTCTTTCGTTAGCTGCAGGTTTCGGCTCTTCTTTAACGGTTAATTCTGTGGTGGTTTTAGTTTCTTTTGATTGGTTTTTCTTCGGCTCTTGCTGTGCATTGACGAAAAAGCCTGCACATAAGAAGGTAGCGAGTACAAGTTTGAATTTCATTGAAGGTTTGGTTTGAATGTTTAAATATCAAACTTAAGAAGCGTTAATCAAAAATCGCTGTAGAAATGTTACCAAATCGTATGTTCTCCTGAACTTGATCCGAGATTTTTTCGAATCGTGCAGTTTTTCCTACTGCGATGGCTGGCATCGGCTGGCCGCCGAAGGGCTTTCTTCTTTTTCTTAACAAGAGCAAGCAAAAGTCAAGGCTTGTAACTGATGTCGGATAAATTCGTTAAAACTTTATTTCGGCAGCACAAGCACCCGATGAAAAATCGGGTGCTTGTGCTGCCTTGGGTGGTAGTGGTATGAAAGATTGTGGTGGAAGCTTTAATCGTTTTCACCATCCATCATTTCCTAGGCCGGGTAGCAGGATGGCAATAGCGAAGGGCAAATTTAAATTTGTAAGCTTCCTTTCAATTTTAAGCTGCTTTTTGTATTGATATGAACAAGGGATTAATGCGGTCGTCTTCCTGAACTTGATACAGCAATCTTTTTATCGAAGCCTACCAACTGTCAACGAAGAACGATCAACAATCTTACACCGATCTGTTCTCTTCAACACCCAACTTCACTGTCAAAACATCATCTGTTTTTTTCGGTTCTCTGATGAAGACATAACAAATCACTGCAGCTAAAATCATCAGGCCACCACCCAATTGAACCGCCAAAAGGCGATCATTATTTAATACGTTTCGCATTAACCAGCCGAAACCCAGCGAAGCGATAATCTCTGGTAACACGATAAAGAAGTTAAAAATGCCCATGTAGATCCCGATTTTATCTTTTGGTAAAGAACCACTCAGCATGGCATAAGGCATGGAAAGAATACTGGCCCAGGCAATGCCAACACCCGTCATACATAGATACAGCATGTTTTTGTCATGTACCCAAGCTACGCTGATCAGTCCGATGGCACCACAGATTAGACAAATGGCATGGGTTGTTTTTCTTCCTAAAGCATCAGCAATTTTGGGCAACACCAATGCAAAAAGAAACGTAATGACACTATAATAAGCCAAAGTCAAACTCCCAAAATCGGCGCCTTGTGCATAAACCGGATCGGCAGCATCTTTGCCACCAAATACATTTACCGCAACCGCAGTAGTGTAATAAAACCACATCAGGAATAACCCCGGCCAGGTGAAAAACTGCACCAATGAAACAATCTGCATGCGCTTCGGCATATTTTTCAATGCACTGAAAATTTCATTTACACCGTTCCTGAAACCTCTGCTTTCTTTTTCCGGAAGTTCGTTTTCTTGTGGCGGATACTCTTTCGTGGTAAAGACCGTCCACAATACGGCTGCGAAAAAGAAAAAAGCACCGATGTAAAACGAAAACTTCACATTTTCAGGAATGATTCCCTTTGCAGCTGTGTTTTGCAAATGAAAGACGTTGTTCATTAACCAGGGTAACGCTGAAGCCACACTTCCACCCAAACCGATCATCATGCTTTGCATAATAAAACCACGGTTCACCTGACTATCAGGCAATTTATCGGTAACAAAAGCACGGAAAGGCTCCATCGCTATGTTTCCGAAAACATCTAAAACCCAAAGCAAACCTGCTGCCATCCACAGCACGCTGCTGTGTGGCATCACGATCAGTGCCAGACTACTCACAATTGCCCCGATCATAAAATAGGGTCTTCTTCTTCCCCATTTCGGGTGCCAGGTTCTATCGCTCAAGTAACCAATAATCGGTTGAACCAACAACCCGGTTAATGGTGCGGCTAGAAACAATAAGGGAACCTGATCTGGATTGGCCCCCAGATTTTCATAAATACGCCCCATGTTGGCACGTTGTAAATCCCAGCCAAACTGGATTCCGAAAAATCCAACACTCATGTTAATGATCTGAACCAGTGTTAATTTCGGGTTCTCGAAAACTGTTTTTAAGCTCATTATTTTTCGTTATTTTACCACAGAGGGCACAGCGTTTTTCACGGAGGACACAAAGTTTCTATTTGCTAACTGTTCATTTCCTCTGTAAGCTCATTGTTATTTGGTTCTGTTTTTTACCACATAGCACACCGATTTTTTACACAAAAGACGTTGACATTTTAAAACTTCTCTGCTTGCTCTGTGCTTTTTCTTTGTGTACTCTGTGGTTAATACTTTTTAAAATTCAATCACCTGCGCCGAAACAGGCTCAAGTTTAACAGGAATACTTGTTCCCGCCGGAATATTTAACTTTCTATCTGTTAATAAATCGGTAACCGGCGAAGAACTTTTTACTTTCAGAATTTGATCCGGTATTTCAATAGTTGCTTCTAAAGTTTGGTCCCTGTCGAAGTTCGCAACCACTAATAAACGTTGCTTGCCCGAATAGCGAATAAAAGCATACATGCGGTTATTCATGTTTCCGTTTTGTGGAACATCATAAATTTCACCATGTAAAACGGCATCACTGGTTGTGGTTACTTTTAATAACTGCTGATAATAAGTCCTTAACGCCTGCTGATCTCCATTTAAACCGTATCCGTCGAATAAGCCGCCGTTCATCCATTGCTGATGATAAGGTACGCCCCAATAATCAAAAATCGTGGTGCGGTTATCATCGCCACCAAAACCTTCTGCACCTTTACCGGGCTCGCCTACTTCTTGTCCGAAGTATAACATTACGGGGCCCTGGCCCAAGGTTGCCGAAACCACCATTGCAGGTAAAGCCAGTTCGGCCTTCCCTGCAAATCCTGCAGAAGCAATTCTTTCCTCATCATGGTTTTCTAAAAAGCGCAACATGTGTTTGCCAAAACCAGCACTTTCTGCCTGCCATACGTGACGAATATCTTTAACATCTGCATTTGGTTCGTTTTTGATCAATCGCTTTAAGCCATCATATAATCCAACTTTATCGTATAAATAATCGAATTTACCCTCGTCCAGGTATTGCTTGTATACTTGCGGATTGTAAGCTTCGCCAAGAAAAATCAGATCCGGATTTATTTTTTTTACCTGTGGAATTACCCAGTTCCAGAAGGCAATCGGCACCATTTCGGCCATATCGCATCGGAAACCATCCACCCCTTTATGAGTCCAGAAGATTAAAATATCTTTCATTTTTAACCACACTGGCGGAATCGGATCAAAATACTGTTTCTCTCCATGCTGATAGTCTACCCCATAATTGAGTTTAATGGTTTCATACCAGTCATCATATTTAGGCACCGCTGAAAACACATTGTTTCCGGTGGCTTTAGCCGGATTTTCCTCAAACTTTCCATCCTGCAGCGCAGAAAGAGGCGTTTTTTCTCCGTTGGTGGGTACCACGAACGGCTGACCCGGAACATAGTAAAAATCATTTTTCGGACTGAAACTTTTGCTCGGATCATCCTGCGCACCAAAATCAATCACATTTTTTGGCCTGGCGTATGAATGATAACTTCTGGCGACATGGTTAGGAACGAAATCGATAATGGCTTTTAGATTTTTTGCATGTGTTCTTTTGATCAAAGCTTCGAACTCCTGCATCCGGTTTTTAACATCAACGGCTAAATCAGGATTCACGTCGTAATAATCGCGGATGGCATAGGGCGAACCTGCCCGGCCTTTTACCACATCGGCATCATCAACCTTAATCCCATAGGCAGCATAATCGGTTAAACTGGCGTGGGCAATGGCTCCGGTGTACCAAATGTAGTTTACATGAAGTTCCTTAATTCCGTCTAAAGCCTTATCAGTAATGTCGTTAAACTTACCGGAACCATTTTGTTCAATGGTGCCGTAAGGGATATTTTTAGTGTTTTTATTTCCAAATAACCGAGGCAATAACTGATAGATCACGATTTGTCGATCGTTCATTTTTTTACTCCTTTTTTGTGCAAATGATGATGAAGAGAGCAGCATTAAGATCAAGATAAGCATATGATGACTTACTTTGCGTAATCGAAAAGGTGACAAACATGGTGCCGAAAGGCCTTTCTGATTTGCAAAAGTTAGCTTTTTTAACCCTCTACCTTCAACCTTTAAACCCTCATCCTTACTCATACTAATTCAGTGTTTTTAACTTCGATTTCAGTGTTACCCGCTAACTTATACAACTGGTTTTTGATATTAATTTCAAGTTCTACATCATTATTGTTTTTAATGGTGATGCCGTTTTCTGCGATCCTTATTTTAAGCGTTGCACCTCTGAAACCAATCGTAAACGAGAACGATTTCCATTGTGTTGGCAAAAACGGATTAAATTGTAGTTTTCCATTTCGAACCCGCATTCCGGCGAAACCTTCTACCACACTCATCCAGGTTCCGGCCATTGAAGTGATGTGTAAACCATCTTCTGTATCGTTGTTGTAATCATCTAAATCTAACCGGGCAGTACGCAGATAAAATTCGTAAGCACGTGCTTCGTCGTTTAGTTTCGCGGCCAAAATACTGTGTACGCAAGGCGACAAGGAACTTTCGTGAACGGTACGTGGCTCATAGAAATCGAAGTTTCTTCTGATGGTTTCCAGATCATAATCTTCTTCAAAGAAATAGATACCTTGTAAAACATCCGCTTGCTTAATGAACGGTGAGCGCAAAATCCTATCCCAACTCCATTTCTGGTTGATTGGTCTATCGCTCGCCGGCAGATCTTTTACCAATGTTTGCTCCTTATCCAGATAACCATCCTGCTGTAAGAAAATTCCTTTTTCCTGATCTTCCGGATAGTACATCTTTTCGATAATATCTGCCCAATCGGTAAATTCCTCGTCTCTAAAATTTACGCTTTCCAGCAAATTCGCATATTTATGTGGCTGCTGTGTTTTTACAATTTCTGCTGCTTCGGTGGCATATTTCATGCACCAGGTAGCGAGTAAATTGGTGTACCAGTTATTGTTTACGTTGTTTTCGTACTCATTCGGACCTGTAACCCCGAGCATTACGTATTGCTGTTTTTCGCTGCTCCAGTTTACACGTTGTTTCCAGAAACGGGCAATGCCAATGAGTACTTCCAAGCCGAAGTCAGAAAGATAACTTTCATCGCCCGTATAGCGGATGTAGTTATAGATAGCGAAGGCAATCGCACCATTGCGGTGAATTTCCTCGAAGGTTATTTCCCATTCGTTATGGCATTCCTCGCCATTCATGGTCACCATGGGATATAACGCTGCGCCATCCTTAAAGCCTAATTTTGCAGCATTTTCGATCGCCTTACCTAATTGTTTATGGCGATAAACCAATAAGTTTTTGCTTACTTCCTGCGGAGCGGTAGCCAGATAAAATGGTACGCAATAAGCTTCAGTATCCCAATAAGTAGAGCCGCCGTATTTTTCGCCGGTAAAACCTTTCGGACCGATATTCAGGCGATCATCTTTACCTGTATAAGTTTGAAACAACTGGAAAATATTGAACCTGATGGCTTGCTGTGCAGATACATCTCCTTCAATAATGATATCACTCTCTTCCCATTTGGTTGCCCAGGCTGCTTTTTGTTCTGACAATAACGTATCAAAACCTTTAGCCGTTGCTTTCGCAATTACTGCCTTTGTTTCTTTTAAAAGCGATTCTTTTGGATAGTTTTCGGAAGATAAATTAGCCGCAATTTTGATCAGTGTAACCTCTTCGTTTGCCTTTATATCCAACGTTACAGTTTGCCCGACGAATTTTTCCCGGCGAACTTCCTCCAACTGAACATCAAGCTGCTTCCCATTTTTGTAGAGTTCGATGTTACTTCCTGTGCAAACTTCAAAAGCTGTTTTTTTCGTTCTCAGTTTGAGGTAAGCTTCTGTTCCTGAAAATTCATCCGCAACAAGATCCCAGAATTTTTCATCATAATTGCTATCCTGATTTTTAACATCACCATCAATAAATGGCATCAGGGTTAATTTCCCATCAAAATCTACTGGCGTAATGGAATAACGAATGGCGCCAACTTCATCATCAGCGATGCTGCAAAAACGGGTTGCTTTTACTTTTACGGTTTTACCACTTTTTAGCTTTGCGGTGAAAGTACGTTCTAAAACCCCGGCATGCATATCCAGCACCCGCTTGAATTCGCTTACTTCGGCAGTTGCCAAATCTAAAACTTCATCATCCAGCTTGACTTCAATTCCTACCCAGTTTGCAGCATTTAAAACTTTAGCAAAATATTCCGGATAGCCGTTTTTCCACCAGCCTACGCGGGTTTTATCAGGATAATAAACGCCTGCAACATAATTACCTGATAAAGTTTCGCCGGTATAAGTTTCTTCAAAATTAGCCCGCTGACCCATCCGGCCATTACCTAAGCTGAAAATACTTTCTGAAATTTTATTTAAATGTGGATCAAAGCCTTCTTCGATAATGTTCCACTCATCTGCTTTAATGTAATTTTTCATAATTGAGTATTGAGTAGCGGGATTGGAGATTGGAGACAATGCCCTTCACCTTAAACCCTACACCTTAAACCTATAAATTCTCTAAATCTTTAACTGTTAATTTGTCTAATCCGCTAACGACTACATCCGCATCGGTGAGTACGCTTTTTTCGCCGATACCAATGGCTCTCATACCACCTCTTTTCGCTGCTTCCACACCAGCCACAGCATCTTCAAAAACGACACATTCATCAGGTTTGAAACCTAAAAGTTCTGCACCTTTCAAAAATACTTTCGGATCTGGCTTTGATTTAGTAACCATATTGCCATCTACAATTTCATCAAAGAAATGCGCAAGATTGGTTTGCTCTAAAATAATCCCTGAGTTTTTGCTCGCTGAACCCAAAGCCAGTTTATAACCAGCCTGGTGAATTTCAGTCAAAAAATCTACCGTTCCGGGCAAAACTTCTGCAGGTGTCATTTTGGTGATCATTTCTACATACCAGCTATTTTTCAAAGTGGCGAGTTCTTCTTTTTCAGCATCCGTTTTTTCTACGCCGCCCCAGGCCAAAATTTTATTCAAACTTTCTACCCTGCTTACGCCTTTCAACTGTTCGTTTTGCGCTTCGGTAAAATCAAAACCCATGGTATTGGCGAGTCGTTTCCATGCCTGGTAATGGTAAACAGCGGTATCAACTAAAACGCCATCAAGATCAAAAAGGCAGGCTTTTATTTGGGTTTTGGGTTCGGGATTGGGGGTTTGGAGTTCTTCTTGCATTATTGGTTGTTATATCGTACAGCGTAGTAAGTATCTATTATCAAGGCAGGTGTGCTTACCTGGTTTTCCGCTTTGATCTTTGATCTTTCCGCCTTAGTATTTATTTTTTGCGTTCTACTTAATTCAACTCCAAAACCAGCGTTGTCCTTGCTGGCACTTTAATTTCGTTGAATGAAATGGTTTCGTTGGTAATAATATTTTTCGCTGAGGTAGTTCCGAGGGTTCTTTCTGTGAAACGATCCGTTTTCAGTGTCTTTTCTTTTTCGGCATTATTTACAACGACCATCACTGTTCCTTTAACGCTTTCATTGTAGCGGAAGTACACATAAATATCATCTTCCGGTACAAACTGCATCAATTTTCCACTTTGTAAAGGAACACTGTTTTTTCGGTAATTTGCTAATGTCCGCACAAAATTAAATGCCTCATTTTCTTTGCTTGTTCTACCTTTGGCGATGAACTTATCTTTTTTGTCACCATCCCATCCACCAGGGAAGTCGGCACGCACTAAACCATCAGGGTTGGAGAAATTTTTCATTAATATTTCAGTTCCGTAATACATTTGCGGAATGCCACGCATGGTGAGCAATAAGGCCATACCCATTTTATATTTTTGGAAATCTTCATTCACTACAGAATAAAAACGGCTCATGTCGTGGTTATCTAATGCGACGCAATTTTGAGTAGGATCTTTATATAAAAAATCGTGTGCGATCACGTCGTACAAACGATTCACGCCATCAGTCCAGCCATTTTTTCCGTTTAGTGCTTCATAAATCCCTTCTTTTACAGCCATATCGGTAATTCCCGGAAGGTGTGTATTAAAGCCGCGATTTACAGTGTTTCCTTCTGTAAAATAAGCCTGATTCGGCACGCCACTGACAAAGGTTTCTCCGAAGATAGAAAGGTTTGGAAACTCAGCTTTTATCTTCAATGCCCAATCTGCCATATAAGCCGGATCGTTGTAAGGATAAGTATCTAAACGCAAACCATCAATGCCTGCATATTCAATCCACCAGATGTGGTTTTGCGTCAGGTAATTTTGCACATAAGGGTTTTGCTGATCCAGATCTGGCATAGACGGTACAAACCAGCCATCCAGCATTTTCTTGCGATCGGCTTGTGAGGCATGTGTATCCATAACCGCCTGATCGCGGTAACTGGTTTGTGTATATTTTGGCCACTGATGCACCCAGCTTTTCATCGGTAAATCTTTAAAAAACCAATGCCCCGTGCCAATGTGATTGTGCACAATATCTTTAATCACTTTCATGCCTTTTGCATGAGCAGTTTCTACATATTTCTTAAAAAGTTCGTTGCTGCCATAACGCGGATCAATTTTATAGTGATCGGTTACTGCATAACCATGATAGGAAGCTTTTTCCATATCATTTTCGATTTCCGGTGTCATCCAAACGGTGGTGATGCCTAAATCTTTCAGGTAATCGAGGTGATTCATTACCCCCTGAATATCGCCTCCGTGACGGTAATACATACTATCACGGTTTAGTGCAGTTTCGGCTAAGCCTTTCACTACATCGTTACTTTTATCGCCATTCGAAAAACGATCCGGCATCAACAAGTAAATAAAATCTTTTTGTGTTACGCCCTGAATTCTGGTTGTGCTTTTATCGCGGTTCCTTAATTCGTAAGTGTAATTCAATATTTTTTTCCCGTTTACCGTGAAGTGAATTGGAAATTTTCCCGCCCTGGTAGTTGGCGCGATGGTTAAATCTAAAAACAGGTAATTTGGGTTTTCTACTTTATTAACTTTTACCAGTTTTACACCCGGGTAAGTTAATGAAACAGTACTTAATGCGATGTTTTCGCCATGTACAATCAACTGCAATTCAGGATTGTGCATACCTGTAAACCAAAACATCGGCTCGATCCGTTCTAATTTCTGGGCGAATAAATGACTTGCCGAAAGTGAAATCAGCAAAGTCAGCAGCATTATTTTTTTTCCTGCAAATTGCAGAAAGTTTGTTTGAGCACTGGATAATAAAGGAAAGAGCGAAAAGTTTTTGGATCTGAACATGCTGAAACATTAAAGGATAAAAGCCCTGCAAAACTGGCGTTCGGCAGGGCGAAATAAAGATTAATTACTTTTTAACCATGGTGTAGCTACCGCCTGTTACCACATCGCCTGCTTTCGTAAGCGTTAAAGTAATGGTATAAATGCCAGGGGTTTCCACCTTAATGTTGCCACCCCCCAAAGCAAGCGTGGTACCGCCACCTAAATTAATCGCCCAGTCGTGACCGAAACGAAATTTAAATTCTCCTGCAACCAGCGTAGTTTGCAATGTGTAAACCATTGCTTTTCCATCGTTAATTACTTTCAAATCGGTATCAATAACCCAGCCACCGGGAGTTGCATCACCAATAATAGACCATTCTTTTGGTGTAGTGATGGTGTAGGTTGATTTATTTAAGTCGACCGTAACTTGTTTTACTACCGCATCCGGTGAATTAATATCTCCACCAGAAGTGCTGATGGTACCCGTACCGGCATCACCGTAAGAAAGATCCCATTTTTTTGCAGGTGTAATTTTGAAAGCAAGTTTACCTGGCGTAAAGGCAATCATTCCGGTATAAATGCCATTGCTTGATAGTGAAACCAAACTATCTGCAGTAGCGGGATCCCAGTTTTGGTAAGCTCCCGGAGCATAAATCCAGGCAGAAGCTAAATAAGGTGTTGCACTTAAAGTAACCACATTCGAATAGCTGATGTCGTTTACGGCTGCGCCGGATTTTAACCTTACTTCAACCTGGGCAGGTGTACCTACTTTGCCACCTAAAGCTAAAATCATGTTATTTACCTGGGTAACCGTTGGTGCATAAGTACCCCTTGTAACCACTATTTCACTTGGCGTACTAAAGTTTTTCCCTTTTAAATCGAACTGTAAAGTAGAGGTTACAGGCACCACATAACCTGTTGCGGTAGATATAGGAAAGTTCAAGGTTAGTGCGGTTTGCGTACCATTGGATTGCACTAAATTTAAATTAGTTGCCGAAGCCGCTAATGTACCTGCAGGTGCAATATTGGAAACGGTTTGCGTTTCATCTTTTTTGCAGGACCAAAGCGATAGGGTGATTAAGCCCAACGCTAAGGATTTGAATATTGTTGATTTCATCTCTTATTAAAATTAAGATTAATAACCTGTGTTTTGAACCAGATTCGGGTTGGCAATTAAATCTGCTGTTGGAATGGCAAAGATGTTGCGGTAAGCCGGGATTGATGCTCCGGCTTTTACGCCACCTTTGTATGGCCACAAATAAGCAGCACCTGCAAACCTTCCGAAACGGACTAGATCTGTACGGCGGTGACCTTCCCAGTATAATTCACGTCCGCGCTCATCTAAATAGAAATCTGTAGTTAATGCCGCAGCACTCACATGACCAGATGCATTTCCATAAGCCCTGGTGCGTAAGGCATTAACATAAGTTAAAGCAAGGCTTGCACTTCCGCCGGAACCACCACGCGCAACAGCTTCTCCATAAATTAAATACTGTTCAGCCAGGCGGAATAAAGCAAAATCAAGCGAGCTGAATACGCCATTTAGCGAAGTTGGAGTGGTATTGGCAGATGTTCTATTGGTGAATTTTGTAACACGTAACCCATCAGTGAAAGTACCAACATCATCAATTGTATTTTTAGTACCGAAGAAAACACCACGTTTATCTAACGTTCCGTTTGCATCAGGAAACAGAGCCGGTAAATTCTGACGGGTCCTGTTTCCACCCCATCCACCATTCGGAACACCGAAACTCGCCGGATTCATATCTGCATTAATGGCCGCATTAATTAAGAAAGTAGTTCCTCCGTAATTTGTTCCTTTTACGCCATCATAGTTAATGGTTAAGATGTTTTCTGTATTGTTTCTATCGTTATCTGATTTGAAAAGATCCAGGTAATTGTTTTTCAATTGATAATTGGCTGCAATTACTTTACTTGAATAGGTAATGGCTTCAGTATATTTCGCGGTACCGGTATAAACCTGTGCATTTAAATATAATCTCGCCAATAAAGCCCAGTCTGCACCTTTATCGGCACGGCCATAATCATTTGCACGCGGCTCAGCTAAATCGCCTTCAATTGCTTTTAATTCAGATTCCACATAGTTAAATAACGCTGCTCTTTGAATTTGTTTTGGTGCAACTTTACCAATGTTATCATCTTCAGTTACGAAAGGCGGATTACCAAAAGCATCTAACAATACCCAATATTGAAAAGCACGTAAAAAACGAGCTTCAGCACGGTAGCGGGTAATGGCGGTGGCATCTGCACCAGCAATGTTGCGACTTGCCAATTTCTCTGGTGTGCTTTCTCTTAAAAACTCATTACAGAAAGTAATCTGCAGTAAACTTCTCGAGTATAAACCTCTTAAAAACTGGTTATCATTGCTTGGCGTGCCGAAGTTTAATTCCGGAATACCCACATCGCCCCAGGCACAAATGGCTTCATCCGTTGTCAGCTCCTGCGAAGTCCAGAATAACCTGAAGAAATCTGCAAAACCTGCATTTAATCCGCCAACATCACTGTTGTCTGAACCTGATGGACTGGTTAGTGCGTAAGTTGCATACAGCTTCACCAGGCTATTTTTATATCCGGCCGGAGTGGCATAAACATTCTCGGCAGTTACATCATTGGTTGGCGTTAAGTTTAAGTCCTCTTTTTTACAAGAATTTAAACCTAAAAGCAAGAACCCTGATGCCAATATGATTTTAAATGAATTTTTCATTTTTATATTTTCTTTGATATTAGAAACCAACATTTAAACCCAAAGTGTAAGTTCTCGGTCTTGGGTATAAGTTAAAATCAATCCCCGATGATAATTCCGGATCTAAGCCTTTGTAATCAGATACGATAAATACATTCTGTACGTTCGCTGAAATTCGCATACTGGTGTTACTGTTTTTAGATAATTTACCTACGTTGTACGACAAACCAACGTTATCCATTTTTAAGAATGATGCATTTTTGATAAAATAATCACTTAAATACTGCGTACCCGAACTCCCGGAGAAATTGGTATTGTATAAATCTACCCCGGCATTGTTCAGAATTCCCTGTGTACTTAAGATGTTATTTCTGATTCCGAAGTTGGATGAAATGTTATCGTATACATAGTTTCCAATGCTCGCCCGAAGCACGGTTGTAGCCGTCCATTTTTTGTAAGTGAATGACGTATTGAAACCAAAGGTGAAGTTTGGATCTGGTGATTTATAGAAATACTGATCATTCGTGTTGATTACACCATCGCCATTTAAATCTTCATAAATACCTTCTAAAGGCACGCCATTAGCATTGTAAACTTGTTTATAAACGAAGAATGCACTTGGAATCTGGTTCACCGCATTCCATTTTAAGGTATTTCCTGTACCACCGGTAATGTCACCTGCACCAACTTTAGATCCCGGATCAGGATTTAACGTCAAGTTGGTAATCTTCCTTTTGTTGTAAGCCGCATTCACACCAAATTCCCAGGTCACCTCATCTTTTTGGATGGCTACAAAATTCAAGCTGGCTTCAGCACCCTTTACTTCCATATTCCCCACGTTGGTGGTTAATAAGTTACTGAAGTTGGTCCCTACCGGGATGTTAATCGTACTCAATAAATCTTTTGTTTTTTTGTAATACACATCCAGGCTACCGTACAATCTTCCTTTTAAGAAACCATAATCCAAGCCAGCATTATAAGTAGTTGTGGTTTCCCATTTCATATCCGGATCATAACCAGCAGGACTGTAATAATTGTAAAAAGAGTTGCCCACCTGATACTGACCCTGGTTGGTATTGGCATAATATCTGGAGATGTAATTGTAGTTACCAATGGTTGATCCGTCTTTATTACCTGTTTCGCCATAGCTTAATCTTAATTTCAGATCAGATACCACTTTGCTGTCTTTTAAGAAATTTTCGCCAATAATTCTCCAGGTAAAACCAGCTGAAGGAAAATATCCCCAACGATTCTGCTCTGAGAATCTTGATGAAGCATCTGCACGCATCGTTCCGGAAAGGATATATTTATCAGCAAGGGTGTATACAAATCTTCCATAATAAGAAAGTAACTTTTGTCTCTCTACAGCATTAGGGAATACAGGAGTAGTTAAAATCTCTCCTGTTCCTCTGTACGTATTGAAATAAAAATCAGTAGTGGAGTTATCATAGTAACCATAACCAGCGGTTACATCAAACCTACTTTTAATGCTTTCTACTGTTTTGGCATAGTTTAAATAGAACTCTGAGAATTTATCAGAACCATTGTTTAACCTTCTTTCGTAGTAACCATTTGTTGAGGCGCGTTGCGCTGCATAAACAGGAATTGATTTTGAACCGTAACCTTTAGAGATATCGTAACCTAAATTTAAGTTTGCGTGCAATTCCGGCAGGAAGTGAAAAGAGTAATCAAACCTGGCATTACCAAAGCTTCTTTCTGCATTACCTACGTTATTTTGCTGCCTGATTAAAGCAACCGGGTTACGTGGTGCATTTGGATTTGGCACGCCTGCAGCCCCCGTTCCTGAAATCCACTCGAAATAGCCACCAAATTTATTATCAGCATAAACAGGTTGAGTGGGATCGAACTGGATGGCATTCTGAATTGCGGCATCATCAGGATATTGAGAATTACTCAGGGTTCCTTTTAAACTTAAATCAATTTTTAAGTGGTCCTTAAATAAACGTGGCGATAAGGTTAAACCACCAGTTGCTCTTTTCAACTTGGCGGTAATCAATACCCCATCCTGATCTAAATAACCAGCAGATACGCGGTAAGGAACGCCTTTAAATGATCCGGCAATGCTTAACGTATTATCTGTTGAAAATGCGTTTTGATAAATTTCATCCTGCCAATCAGTATGGGCGGTACCTAAAAGTGCTCGCTGTGCAGCTGTTCCATTTGCGTTTACATAGGCACGAACCTCATCAGCAGAGAAAACATCAACCTTTTTCGCTACTGTGGCGATGGAATTATTGGTACTGAAATTAATCACCGGTGCACCTGAAGCACCTTTTTTAGTGGTAATTAAAATTACCCCATTTGATGCCCTGGAACCGTAAATTGCCGTTGCATTTGCATCTTTCAATACGGTAAAGGTTTCAATATCGTTCGGGTTAATTAAAGAAAGCGGACTTGGTGCATTACCAATACTGTTTCCGCTGAAAGGAACACCATCCACAACAATTAACGGATCATTGCTGGCATTTAGAGAAGCACCACCACGAATACGGATTTGTCCTCCTGCACCTGGCGCACCACCACCTGAAATGATGTTTACACCAGCAACTTTACCCTGAATCAATTGTTCAGGAGTGGTAATGGTACCTTTTTGAAAGTCTTTCGAACTTACGGTAGTAATGGAACCGGTTAAGTTTTTCTTTTCTGCCGTACCGTAGCCAATTACCACCACTTCATTTAATTTTTGTGCATCAGGCACCAGCTGAAAGTTTAGCGTAGTGTTGCCATTAAGGCTTACCGCTTTATCGAGTGTTTGATAGCCGATAAAACTGGCAGATAAGGTTACCGAACCGTTCGGTAAACCAGCAATTTTGAAATTTCCTTCACCATCAGTGGATGTACTTCTGGTTGTACCTTTTACAACCACAGAAGCACCAGGTAATGGCAGGCCTGTTTCATCAAGCACCTTTCCGGAGATTGATCCGGTTTGTGCTTTTACGATTAATGCTGAAAAAACTAACAGCACCAAAAGCCCCTGTTTTAACAGGTAAAATACTTTCATATTCGAAGCTCGTTTAAGTATAAAAATTTGGTTAAATATTATAGTGAATTACACACAGGCCTAATTTACAGCACATAATTACATTTCAAAATTTATTTAAAAAATATATTTACTGCGAAAAACAGACCTGTAAAAAACTGATAAAAATTTAATTTTACTTTAAATTTTAGATTTCAAAAAAATGCCGAATAAAAAATAAAATATTGACAATCAATTATTTAAAAAAACATAAAAGTTGTTTAGCGTGTATTTTTTACACTAAGCCATTTTTCAACGATTCTTCGGGAACGTTCCCGAAAAAATCAATATCAAATTTGCTGCGTTTTCGGGAACGTTCCCGAAATTTGAACAGAATTCTGCTTATTTTACACTAAGTGAAGATTTTTTTTGAGATTTTCAGGGATTAAAAACCTGCTTATTTCAGTCGTTTTTTTTGCTGGTTTGAGGTAGAATTACGGATGATGATTTCTGACTCCAGAACCACCTCATTCATGAAATTTTTATCTTGCTGACAATCTAAAATTTTGAATAATAATTTAGCTGCCTCATCTCCAATTTTAGCCGCTGGTTGCGTAATGGTGGTGAGTGATGGATTTAAGAGCGGGGCAATTTCCAGACTGGAAAAACTAATTACTTTCAAATCGTCAGGAATGTCAATGCCTAAATCATAACAAGCATAATAAGTAGCAAAAGCCAGACGTTCCACAGATGTAAAAACACCATCTGGCTTTAAATCCGTTAAGGCATTCTTAATGATAATGCTATTTTCATCATAACTGTTACTGCAATCCACAATTAACTGTTCTTCAAAACCAACCCGATGCTTGGTCAAAGCATCTAAATATCCCTGCATTCGTGTTTTACCGATGGATAAACTTTTATTCACCACCAGATAAGCAATGCGCCTGCAACCTTGCATGATTAAATGTTCAGTGGCTAAAAAACTACTGTTATAATCGTTTGTAATTACTCTGGGCGTTACAATATCTTCATAAATCCTGTCGAAAAAAACCAACGGCAGGCGTTTCGTACCGAACTCATTCAGGTAATTATGGTCGTTGGCCTCCCCCGAAACTGACATGATAATGCCATCAGCACGGCCATTATGCAAATGCCGAATAAAGGTTACCTCTTTATGATAGTCATCATCGGTCACATAAATTAGGATATGATAACCATTCGCCCTGGCCACCCGCTCAATACCATGTATAGCCTGTGAAAAATAATTGTTGGCCAATTCAGGTACAATTACCGCAATGGTTTTGCTTTTTTGTTCTCTTAAATTGCTGGCGTAATGGTTAGGCTGATAGTTTAATTCTTTCGCTTTGGTTAAAATCCGCTCTTTGGTGGCACCATTAATATCGCTGTTATCTCTAAAAGCACGCGAAATTGTAGAAGTTGATAGATTTAATGCTTCTGCTAATTTCTTAATATTAATATGATCCATTTTAACTTTGAAAGATAGACTGGTTAAATTTTGATGTAAATATAAGTGATAAAATTACCTTTTAATTTTATAATACAATACAACTGTTCTGACTCCTTTTCTAAATTATCATTTAGATACTAAGTTATTCATAATATGCGCCATGTTTCTTTTTTTTAACAGCATGAAGTTGAAATAAATATGTTCTAAAAAGTATCAGGGAGTGAAATTTAAAATAATATATTTTTTTTTAAAACAAAAACAAGATTTATCCATTAATACTAATAGAGAATTTATGATATTTGCTTTTCACCTATAAATACTAACAAATAAGACAAAATCTACGCCAAATGGAAATTAAGAAAATACTCATCGCTGATGATGATGAAGGGATAGTAGATGCGATAACGATGATATTGGAAGTGATGGGTTATGATGTTGAGTTTACTTACGATGGTGGAGCAGTTATTGATGCAGTGAAAAATAAACCTGATTTAATTATGCTCGATATCTGGATGAGTGGACATGACGGACGTGATATCTGTAAGTTATTAAAAAATGATCCTAAATACAAAGAAATTCCGGTTTTGATGATTTCAGCAAGCCGTGATATCAGGCAATCTGCCATGGATGCGGGCGCGAACGATTTTATGGAAAAACCTTTCGAAATGGATTCCTTATTAGATAAAGTGCAGGAACTTTTAAATTAACCCGTTAACGATAACCAATTTCCTATTGCCAATAGCTTAGATTGTTTACATCTCTAATATCTGATTTTCCAGTCATTATCATTGGTCATTACTGATCCTTTAGCCATTCCGGATTACATTATCCCGGTTGATTTTATGTAAAGAAAAATACGGGACACTCCAGATCATGATATTTTTTTCGAAATTTAATATCAGTTTTTCACAAAAAGTGATTCTTCATTCCGAACGTATACTACCAATCAATGTCCGATCAGCCTGAAAGTATTATAAGAAAGATTATCCACATTGATATGGATGCTTTTTATGCATCGGTAGAACAACGTGATTTTCCTGAGTATAGGGGGAAACCTCTTGTAGTGGGCGGCAAGCCCGATAGTCGCGGGGTAGTTGCCACAGCCAGTTACGAAGCCCGGCAATATGGCATTCGTTCCGCAATGTCTTGCAGTAAAGCTTATCAGCTTTGTCCAACAGCTATATTTGTGTATCCCAGGTTTGATGCCTATACCGCGGTGTCAAAAGCCATCAGGGAAATATTCAGCCGCTATACTGATGTGATAGAGCCACTTTCGCTGGATGAGGCCTATCTGGATGTTACGGAAGATAAACTTGGCATAGGATCCGCCATCGATATTGCCAAATCGATTAAAGATGCCATCAGAAATGAATTGAACCTTACCGCATCTGCAGGTGTTTCCATCAATAAATTTGTGGCTAAGGTGGCTTCAGATATGAACAAGCCAGATGGATTAACTTTTATTGGGCCATCAAAAATCAAGGCTTTTATGGAAAAACTTCCCGTTGAAAAGTTCTTTGGTGTAGGCAAAGTTACTGCTGCAAAAATGAAGGCCATGCAAATTAACACTGGTGCTGATTTAAAAAACTTAACCGAATCACAACTCATTGCACAGTTTGGAAAATCAGGCAAATTCTATTACAAAATTGTACGCGGACTGGATCACCGGCCTGTTCAGTCTCAACGCGAAACAAAATCCGTTGGCGCAGAAGACACCTTGCCAGAAGATACCAATGACCTGGCCGTAATGCACGATTTATTAAAGCAAATCAGCGAAACGGTAGCCACCAGGTTAGAGAAGCATCAGTTAAAAGGAAAAACCATTACCCTAAAAATTAAATTTGAAGATTTTAAACAGATTACCAGAAGCCGTTCTTTTTCAACACCATTTAATCAGGCTTCGCAGATGTTTCAGGAAGCCATAAAACTTTTAGAGGAAGCGCAATTGGGAACCATGAAAGTTCGATTGCTGGGCATCACCCTTTCTCGTTTTTATGATGAAATCCCAATCGAAAATATCGAAAATAACCAGCTGGAATTTGATTTCTGATAGATGTGAGTGTATCAGAATTAATTTATATTGGTAACTCAGGCATATAAAAATAATGGCGCACGTTATATATTCCTTAAACCTGCTGGTCATTTTATGGTTAATGTGTTTTTAACCACTCCAGTCTGCGCTGATCTGGCAAATGTTTCACCTTAAAGTTTTCAAATTTTGCCTCAAAACCATTACCATCCGGACTAGCAGCCATTAAGCCCACCATTACAGGTGTGTTATCCTGCAAAGGAGCATTTCTTGTCATGATGTAATTTTGATCATCCAAAGAATAAAAAATCTCTACGGCATCAAGTCGGCGCACCACTTTAACCCAGATAAATGGCGGCACCTTTTCCAACGGAAGCACACTCCAATCACTTTTATCATGAGTAACTACTGTACTGATGTTAAATTTGCCATCCACAAACTCCACCCCCGTTTTAATATAGTTCTGATGATCTATCCGGATCATTAAACCCATCTGATCGAATCGGGCTTTATAGGCTCCGGTAAGTTTTACCTTTGCTTCAAACTCACCCCCATATGTTGCATAATAAAATGGTGCATCATCAACCGTAAAGCCATAATGAGAAATACGCCAGTAATCACTATTTGGTGTAACCTGCATTTTTAAGGTATTATTCTTAATTTCCCATTTATCCGGCTCATTAAACCACTGCATTTTTTCTAAATTCTGCGCCTTCAATTCGTTTAGTCCGCATAAAATACCTATTGTCAAAAGAATTCTTTTCATTTAATATTATCGATTAATTTATAGTAATGATCAATTAAGAGAATACAAGCAATTGAAAACATTTATTTCAGCACTTCATCACCATTCAAATGATTAAGTTCGCAAAGTTATTTAACGCTTCAGCCAATTTCAATGGTCATAAATAACCATCAATTTTAGTTAAATGCGAAATCTGCTTGATATTAAACTTTTGTCTCAAACTTTTGAAACGATCCAAAATCCTGATCAGAAACTGGATAACGCGAAGGGTATTGCACAGATGTACAGTCAATTTGAAAATTGTATTGCAGTGTTAAGTGATATGAAAGCGCGGAAAAGCTTTCTTTATTATGGCGATATAGCTGGACAGCTTGGGCTATCTAAGCAAGATCATGAAATCAGATCCATTTGGGAAGATCAGTTATTAAATAAAATACATCCTGAAGATTTACAGAAAAAATACCGACTTGAGTTCCAGTTTTTTCAGCACCTGCATACTTTGCCTGCCGAAGAACGCATGGATTATGAGGTCATCACCAAACTTAGAATAAAAAACAGGGATGGCAAATACGTGTTGATCAAACATCGTTTGCTGTATATCACCAGTTCGGATGATGGCAGTATCTGGCTGGCACTCTGCCTTTACCAAATGATTTATGACCACCCGGAATTTGAGGTCCCTCAAGGCATTATAATTAACAACAAAAGTGGAAAAATCATTGAGCAGAATGAAGCGCAGTTTAAAGTACTCCTCTCCTCAAGAGAAAAAGAGGTTTTACGGCTAATTAAACGTGGACTGAGGAGCAAAGAGATTGCAGATAAGCTGATGCTGAGTATCAATACTGTGAATCGACACAGACAAAATATATTTCAGAAACTAAACGCAAGTAACGCGATGGAAGCCTGCAGAATGGCCGAAACCATGGGCCTGGTAACTTAATTGGTTGACATTTAATTCTAGATGATTCAGATGTGATCAGCTGACTATAGGCTATCATTTATTATGTTTGGAAAAGATTTAATAAGGGTAAAAAATGTATACCGGCAAAAAATCAAATCAATCTTAATCAAGGTTTTGTTTTCCTTAAAATATTTTTTCTGCACTTAAAAGCAGTCATTTTCATAAGGCTTAAGACATTCCCTTAAGTGATATTGCACTCCAAATAAGAGTATAAAAAACATAAATCACTGTTACAGAGCGTTTAATTTACTTTTGCTCATTATTCATGATTTGATAGTGAAACAAAATATAGCTCTCCCTGTTAATATCGAAAATTAACAATATGAACAGAAATATTACAAAACTATCAATGATGGTTGCGATATTGGGATTATCATCACAATTATTTGCACAAGAATCAACACCAACTACCTCTGGTAGATTTGGTAAACAACCTTTAAGAACCTGGAGTGTAGGTGCTCAGGGAGGTATATTCAGCCAGAATACTTTTTTAGGTGCTGGAAGTGTTACTGCCAGAGAATTTAAAAGTATCGGTTATGGTGCTTTTGTTAAAAAACAAATCTTACCGGCTTTAGGCTTACAGGCAGACTTTTTACGTGGTGAAATGAAAACCATCGTAGCACCTAACTTAGAACAGAAAAACAGCATCAACTGGGCTGGATCATTAACTGCAGTATTAAACATTGCTAACTTCAGCTTAAATACTGAAAACGCGGTATTGATTCCTTACATTAAGGCAGGTGCCGGTTATATGGCTTCTGATTCTCAGGTAGGAACTACTCAGGTTTTTACTGACAGAGAAGGCTGGTACATCCCAACCGGAGTTGGATTTAAATTTGGCGTTTCAAAAGGCATCAACATTGATTTAGGTTATGACATCAACTTCATTAAATCATCTCCTACCGTTAAAAATGCTTACTTAGAAAGCAGATATTCTTACTCTCACGTAGGTTTAGAGTTTGCTTTGGGTAACAAAGAAAATTCTCAATTACAAAACTATAGCGCCGTTGCGGATCTTCGCAAACAAAGTGCTGAAGAAAGTGCTGAGTTAAGAAGAGCATTATCTACTGCTGAGCAAAATGCACAACGTGACAGAGATCAATATGCTAAAGATATGGCTGATGATGATAATGATGGTGTAGCGAACAAATTTGACAAATGCCCTGGAACAGGTTCAGGAACTGTAGTTGATGGTTCAGGTTGTCCAATCAAAGTACAACGCGAAATCATCAGAGAAACTAAGGTAATCACTGAGGAAGACCGTAAAGTAGTTAAAGATGCAATTTCAAACTTAGAATTTGATTTAGGTAAATCAACTATCCGTTCTAAATCATACGCAAGCTTAAACAGGGTTGCTGGGTTATTGGTAGACAAAAACTTTAGCTTAAAATTAGCTGGCCACACCGATAACACTGGTGGCAGAGAGTTAAACTTACGTTTATCTAAAGAAAGAGCAGAATCTGTAAAAGCTTATTTGGTATCTCAGGGTGCTAATGCTTCCAGAATCGAAGCTACTGGTTACGGACCTGATCAACCGATTTCATCTAACAAAACCGCGACTGGCCGTCAGGAAAACCGTCGTGTAGAGTTTACCTTATACTAAGTACAGAATAGAGTATAGCATAATATTAACTAAAATCAGATTAATATTATGCCAATGATATAAATGCAGTTAATTTATTTTAACTGCATTTATTTTATAAAATGATATGGGCGCAGGCAAAACCACATCTCAACAATTAAATATGAAAAAGGAATTCCCATTTTACATTAAGGCACCAGTAATCATGCTTGGCCTCGTTATCGCTGTATTTATACTCAGTGTGCTTCGGGATATTCTGGTTCCGCTGGCTTTTGCAACATTGATTGCGATATTATTAAATCCCCTATCGGTACGGCTGGAGAGAAAATTACCTAAAATTCTTTCCATTATAATTTCTATGATTATTGCTTTACTGGTAGTAGCCGGAATCGCTTATTTCCTGTCGTCGCAAATTGCACACTTTTTTGATAATGTTGATGCCATGAAGCAAAAGTTTACCGAATTGCTTTATACCAGTCAAGCCTGGCTGGAAAAAACTTTTGGTATTGGCACGAAAAAACAGGTACAGATGATTAAGGAGGCAGCCAACAACAGTAAGGCAGTAATCGGACAAACCTTAAGCGGCGCACTGGGTGTTCTGAGTGTGGTGTTTCTGATCCCGGTATATACCTTTCTGATCATGCTATACAAAACATTAATCCTCAATTTCTTTTATGAAGTTTTCTCAGCAGAAAATCAACAAAAAGTCGGAGAAATTCTGGCAGAAACCAAAGCTGCGATTCAAAGTTATATTGTGGGTTTACTAATAGAAACAGGGATTGTGGCTGTTATGAATTCTTGTGCATTGTTAATTCTGGGTGTGCCCAATGCCATTCTGATTGGGGTAATTGGGGCAATCTTGAACCTGCTTCCCTATATCGGCGGAATTATTGCCATTGCTTTACCCGTACTGATGGCTACCGTTTCATTTGACGGGTACACCACTCAATTATTAATTATTGCGGCCTATGCACTTATCCAGTTTATCGACAATAATTTACTGGTTCCGAAGATCGTTTCTTCAAAAGTTCAGATTAACGCACTGGTGTCTATCGTTATTGTGCTCATGGGTGCAGCGGTGTGGGGCGTACCGGGTATGTTTTTATCAATTCCTTTCATTGCCGTACTTAAAATCATATTTGACAGAATTGACGAATTAAAACCCTGGGGTAAATTACTTGGGGATAATATTCCTACCGAACACCTGGGTCAGCTCAAAAGGCTGAGAAGAGGAAAAAATCAATTGGCAAAAAATACTTAGAATAAATTTAAAGATTCAATAATATGACAACTGGAAAAAAAATCACATCAATTATAGCCCTCATCGCTTTATTAATTATCGGAGGGTTAATTTACTACAATTATTTCTTTGTATTTGGCGAAGGTGTTAAGGCAGGCGAATTAAACTATATTGTAAAAAAGGGCTACCTGTTTAAATCGTATGAAGGAAAACTTATTCAAAGCGGGATCAAATCAAGGCAAACTGGCACACTGCAGAATAATGAATTTGAGTTTTCAGTCGGAGATAAGCAAATTGCAGAACGCATGATGGGCAACAGTGGTAAATTTTATGAATTACACTATAAAGAATATAAAGGAAGCTTGCCCTGGAGAGGTTATAGCAAATATGTAGTTGATAGTATTTATACCATCAAAGATTTGCCACAGTAATCATGTTTTCCTGTATAAAATCAATCCGGACGACTTTGCGTTGGTCCGGATTTTTTTTGACCATATATTTCTGATTCATCAAAAATCTCCCCCCTTACTGATCCATAAAATTCAAGTTTCCTCTTTATTATCAGCGATACATTTATTCCATCATGACATATTGAATAGAAATGTAGTATCCCCCAACATTAGTCCTGGTCAAATATTTAGTATATTTATAAACATTATAATTACAAAATTGTATATTAATATATTAATTCAAGCGACATCCCATGAGATTTCAGCATCAAAATATTCTGGTTATAGGTGGAAGTTCAGGCATAGGCCTTGATCTGATTAGATTATTAAACAATGAAGGAGCGACTATTTATGCGGCATCCAGAAACCGTTCAGCAGAATGGCCCGCAGCAGTACACTACCTGGAAATGGATGTGATGCAAGGACCTGAGTCATTATCTGCATTTATCCCAGATGAACTGCATGGCCTGGTTTATTGTGTTGGTAACATCAATCTAAAACCATTTAACAGAATTTCTGCACTTGATTTAATAGATGATTTCAGGCTTAACGTAGTTGGTGCAGCATTGTCTATACAACAGGCATTAAAATCGCTAAAAAATGTTTCTTCAGCTTCTATTGTACTGATGAGTTCCGTAGCAGCGAGAACCGGCATGGGCTTTCATTCCAGCATCGCATCGTCAAAAGCAGCGGTGGAAGGATTGACCATCTCTTTAGCAGCCGAACTGAGCCCTAACCATATCCGGGTAAATGCAGTAGCACCCTCCTTAACCCATACCCCATTGGCTGGCAAGCTGCTTAACACTCCCGAAAAAATGGAAGCATCAGCCAAAAGACATCCTATTGGAAGATTTGGAGAACCAAAAGATATCAGCGCAGCCATTGCCTATCTGCTCTCAAGTGATAGCAGCTGGATAACCGGACAAATTTTAACGGTTGATGGCGGCATTGGCAATTTAAAAACGAATTTTTAGCCCGAAATATGATGTATCAATTAATCCATGAACTGGTAGACCTGGTTAAAATATATGAAAGCAGTACCAAACATCCTGCTGAAGATCTTCATGCCTTTCGCAGCTGGCTCGATATTCGTTTCAGAGATGAACAGCCGGTATCAGCAGCTGATCCCAACTGGACGGGTAAAGTAAATGGCCGCTCGGCAGATAGTGTCATCAACACCTCTCTCGTTCATTTATACCGTTATGCCAAAATCCACGCCAAAGCCGCTATCACCGACAGCACATTCTCCACACCCGACGAATTTATCTACCTCATCAGCCTGGTTTCTGGCGGAAGCATGAGTAAAACAGAATTGATTAAACACAATATACATGATAAGCCCGCAGGATCATTAATTATTAAAAGGCTTCTGGACAAAGGTTTAATTGAACAGCAATCTTCAGCTCTGGACAGGAGAAGTAAACTGATCCGCGTAACTGCAAAAGGAAATGACCATTTAAAACAAAGCATGGATAAAATCAGACTGGCTTCGGCTCAGGTAACGGAGCCCCTTTCTCCACAGGAAAAAATGGAACTAATTAACCTATTGCTCAAACTTGAAGACTTTCATCATGCCCAGCTCGCAGAAAAGATTTAAGATATATGTACCCGATTTATTTTGAAAGCCGCATCCTTCGATTATTTAATTTTTGCTTCCGTTCATCCATTACAGAAAAATGAAAACCATCTTTGATAAAGTATCTGCAGAATGCAGTAAGATCGTTACTAAAAATTACAGCACCAGCTTTTCCATGGGTATTCAGTTCCTGGGTAAAAAGCTTCGGAATCCTATTTATGCGATATACGGTTTCGTAAGGCTTGCCGATGAAATTGTTGACAGTTTCCACGACTATGATAAGGCCACACTGCTCCATAAGTTTAAAAGAGACTGTTATGAAGCCATCAATGACCGCATCAGCCTTAACCCGGTACTTAATGCCTTTCAGGAAGTGGTTAATAACTATCACATAGATATTGAACTGATTGATCTTTTTCTTCAGAGCATGGAAATGGATCTCCGAAAGGAAGTATATACGCCAGAAAAATATGAGCAGTATATCCTGGGCTCTGCGCAGGTGGTGGGCCTGATGTGCCTGCATGTTTTTACAGAAGGTGATAAGGCCTCTTACGCACGTTTAAAAGAATCTGCGATGAAACTGGGTTCAGCCTTTCAAAAGGTAAATTTTTTAAGAGATGTGAATGCCGATTTTTATGTTTTAAGCCGTACGTATTTCCCAAATGTGGATTTGTCGGTATTTTCAACGTCAGAAAAAACCGTTATTGAAAAGGAAATCAGCAAAGAATTCGACGAAGCACTGGAAGGCATCAGGCAATTGCCGGCATCATCCAGAAAAGGTGTATACCTGGCTTACATTTATTACCGCAGACTTTTTGATAAAATCAGGAGGAAAACAGCAGCACAAATTATGGCGGAACGCGTCAGAATTTCCAATGTACATAAATTTACACTTCTCTTCGGCTCTGTGCTAAGAAGTCGCTACAATAGAATTTAATACCGACAAGATCAACGGGTTAAGATGGAGCTGACTTAAGTGAGATCTTACATATTATGCATCATGAAGCAAAAATACCAGATACTCAGGCTTATCCTCGGCGATCAACTGAACCTGAAACACTCCTGGTTTTTAAATGCTGATCCGGCTATCCTCTATGTGATGATGGAAGTGAAAACTGAAACGGATTATGTATGGCACCACATTCAAAAAGCCTGTGCCTTTTTTGCAGCCATGGAAAATTTTGCTGAAACCATCAGCAACAAAGGATTTGAGACACTTTACCTTCACCTTGACCATCCGGATAACAGGCAAAATTTTTCTGATAACCTAAATGAACTGATAAAGAAGTATCAAATTGAGGAATTCCAGTATCAGCTTCCGGATGAATACAGGCTGGATCAGGAACTCAAAGGTTTTTGTAGTGGCCTCAATATTTCCTCCTGTAGTTTTGACAGTGAACACTTTTATACTACAAGAACAGAACTGGCTGATTTTTTTGCTGACCGTAAAGAAATCATAATGGAAAGCTTTTACCGGGCCATGCGGATAAAGCACCATGTTTTAATCCATCATGACCATGATCCTGAAGCCGGGAAATGGAATTTTGATGCAGAAAACCGGAAAAAGCTCCCCAAAAACCATAAACCCAATCCACCTTTGCTATTTGACAATGATGTACGTCAGCCATATGAGCGTTTACTGAAAGCAGGGGTCAAAACCATCGGCAAAATCGAACCGGAATATTTGCAATGGCCGGTAAACAGGAAACAATCGCTAAAACTTCTCCATTATTTCTGTGAAAACTGCCTGCCACTATTTGGTACTTTTCAGGACGCCATGCAAACGAATGAATGGGCACTTTATCATTCCCGCCTATCTTTCAGCATGAACACGAAATTAATCTCACCAGTAGAAGTAGTGAATGCGGCTTTGGCCACCTGGGAAAAAGATAAAAAATCAATCACACTGAACCAGATCGAGGGCTTCATCAGGCAAATTTTGGGCTGGCGCGAATACATGCGTGGCATTTACTGGATGAAAATGCCAGAATTTGAATCACTCAATTACTTTAATCATCAAACGAAGCTGCCAGCCTGGTACTGGACGGGCAAAACCCACATGAACTGCCTGAAACAGGCCATTTCCCAATCCTTTCATCATGCTTATGCCCATCATATTCAACGCCTGATGATTACAGGAAATTTTGCCTTGCTTGCCGGAATAAACCCTGATGAGGTAGATTTCTGGTATCTGGGTATTTACATTGATGCCATACAGTGGGTAGAAATTACCAATACCCGTGGCATGAGCCAGTATGCCGATGGTGGAATTACGGGCTCAAAGCCTTACACCGCGTCGGCAAACTACATCCATAAAATGAGCAATTACTGTGAAGGGTGCAAATATGACCGCAATGATAAGGTGGGAGACAATGCCTGCCCTTTCAATAGTTTGTACTGGGATTTTCATGATCGCCATAGGGATAAACTTCAGCATAACCACCGCCTTTCAATGGTGTATCGGCTTTGGGATAAAATGAATCCTGAACTCAAATCGGCAGTTTTAAAACGTGCAAATTACTGCTTAACAAATTTGGATAAATTATAACCCCTCTTAACAGCGGTTAAGGCATTCCTTCAGAAATTTAAAAATAAGATCAGATCAGATCGAAATACAGTTTTATTCGCAAAATGATCATCTAATCTATACTTAAAAAAGAGAAAGTCTGAATCTAACGGTAGAATTTTTAAAACAGCTCTGGCCTTGGTATTTGCAAAAAAACAGGTGACCGACACCCGGTCATCACTTTTTTAAATGGTTTCATCACATTTTAAGTTTCTGTAATCCTGACATGGTTACCTTGCTTCATATTTAAAATAATGATGAAAACATATCTGTTTCTTTTCTTTCTTTTTTTGAGTGCTAAAACGTTTGGGCAAAATACGATTGATGCTCATCATCAGTTTAAATTTACTATGCAGAACATGGAGGTTAAGCGTGATACCATCACTTTGGCAGGCACACTCCTCATCCCGGAAAAACCCTATGCCGCGGTAGTTCTGGTACATGGATCCGGACAAGAGAAAAGGATGATAAAGCTGGCATCTACCCTGGCAGAAAATGGTATAGCTGTATTTACTTATGATAAACGCGGAGTAGGAAAATCAGGTGGGGTTTACGAAGGGCCTGAGGTGGGAACAAATAACATTGATTCAGTTAACCTGAACAGGCTGGCAACAGATGCCAGTGAAGCCATCAATACCCTTCTGGCGCATCTTGCGGCTAAACCTATACCTGTAGGTTTAATGGGGTTTAGTCAGGCCGGATGGATTGTTCCGCTGGCAGCTGTAAAAAATCACCAGGTAAATTTTATGGTCCTATTTAGCGGACCAGTTGTTAATACTCTTCAACAGTTACGGTTTCAGTTTTATACCCAGGGAGATTCAAATTTCTGGGAAACGCATACTGAAAATGATGCGCGGAATCACATAAAGAACGACACTGACAGGTATTCATTTGCAGCAACAGACCCTAACCAGTCACTTGCAATGCTTAATATTCCTGGTCTTTGGATTTTCGGAGGAAAAGATATTCAGGCCCCCGTAGGTTTATCAATAGAAAACCTTCATACTTTTAAAGCTAAAGGAAAGGCTTATGAATATGCATTATACCCGGAATTAGGCCATAACACCGCCTTTTCAACATCAGAACAGCCCCTTAAGATGGCTATTTCCTGGATTAAACATCGGGTGAATCATTAATGCCCTGCCAGTGTCATTTCCATGATCCTGCTGCCTGCAGAAATGTTTTGTTTATAAATTTGCCGGGTAAGTTGATCAATCTGGTAAATACTTCGTCCGTTGGTGCTTCCGATTTCATCAGAAACTTCCACTACCCATATTTTCCTTTTACCCAGTTTTTTACTGTTAAATTCGCCTTCGCGTACATCCAGTATATTGGCCTTAAGCAAACCTGTTTTTCCATTTGGATTGTAATCGAAAATGGCAATCTCTGCTTTTAAATTCTTTTTTAAGGGTAACCAGTTGATCAGCATAGGATAAAAGTTACTGTCAAAATAGCCAGGATGTACGGATTCATTAATTTTAGTTGTTTCTCCCGTTGCCATATTTTTATAAAACCCCATCACCTCATCGCCAAAATGCAGTACCATTTCCCGCTGCGCATTATAAGAAGAATGGTAAATGGGTGAAAGATCTGAGCGGCGTACAAGCGTAGAATCTATCCACGGGGAAGCTGACGATTTCATTTTTACAATGGTTATGACCAGAATTTTATCTCCCTGAACTTCTACCTGCGTATCCACCGTTGCCAGTGGAATCCTGAGCGTATCTTTTACTGCGGACCAGATCATTTGGTAATTTTGATTCTTGATCCACTTTTTATCAACAATGTTCTTTTCAGGCTTAATCATTTGCTGACTCCACCCCAAAAACGGAATAGCCAGGCAAAACAATAATAAAAGATTTTTTTTTCTCATCACTTCAGGTATAATAGTTGGATGAAAATCAGCGCAACATGTTACAGCGCAAAATCCATTTGCTTACTTAAACTATGCTGTTTGAAAGATTAACAGCAGAAAACGGGATTAAGCATACCTGATTTAGCAAACCGGCTTGCCAGAATCATGCGGTATAAAGATCGACAGATTTAAATAAATATGCAGGGGTTTCTATAATTTTAATACTTTTGCAACAATCGAAATGAGAAAAATTCAACAAGTTTCATATCACCCTGTGACAAAGCCCTGAAACCTTTCAGTTATTTTTTTTAACCTTGGCTAATCTCTTGCCACGATAATCTCTATTTTATTTTTTTTGACATTAATTTTCACGGTATGTATTTACGTACACGTTTTTTTGACTTTTCACAAAAAGTCAACTACAAAACAGAAGTTTTGGCTGGTATCACTGTAGCAATGACCATGATACCCGAATCGCTTTCCTTTGCCATTTTGGCCGGTTTTCCACCACTGGTAGGTTTATATGCGGCATTTATAATGGGATTGGTAACCTCCATTCTGGGTGGCCGTCCGGGATTAATTTCCGGAGGTGCAGGCGCGGTAGTAGTAGTGCTGATTGCATTAATGCAGTCGCATGGAATTGAATATGTTTTTGCTGCTGTTGCCCTCGCTGGGATTGTCCAGATTATGATTGGCCTGTTTAAATTGGGAAAGTTTATCAGACTTGTTCCACAACCTGTGATGTATGGTTTTGTGAATGGCCTCGCTGTCATCATATTTATGGCACAACTGGAGCAATTCAAAACAATCATTAACGGGAAACAAACCTGGCTTTCGGGCAGCCCGTTAATAATTATGACTGGCCTTGTAGCCCTTACCATCGCCATCGTTGTATTTTTTCCGAAGATTACAAAAGCAGTTCCGCCATCGTTGGCAGCTATCGTTGTCGTTTTCTTTATCGTTTTAGGATTTGGCATCCACACTAAAACTGTGAGTGACATTGCTTCAGTGAGTGGCGGATTTCCACCTTTTCACATCCCTCATATACCATTAAATCTGGAAACCTTTCAGATTATCTTACCCTATGCTGTAATCATGGCAGGCGTTGGCCTTACCGAGGGCCTACTCACCCTTAACCTCGTAGATGAGATCACCGGTACAAGAGGTAACGGTAACCGTGAATCAATTGCACAGGGCATTGCCAATATCCTGAATGGATTTTTCTACGGCATGGGGGGCTGCCCAATGATTGCACAAACACTGGTAAACCTTTCCGCCGGCGCAAGGGCCCGTCTCTCAGGAATTGTGGCAGCACTTACTATTCTACTGATCATTCTATTTGGTGCACCCGTTATTGGCCTCGTTCCCATGGCTGCACTCACCGGAGTGATGATTATGGTTGCCATCGGAACCTTTGAATGGATGAGTTTAAGAATCATCAACAAGATGCCCAAACAAGACATTTTTGTTGGCATTACAGTAGCCGTAATTACGATATGGCTACACAACCTCGCACTCGCAGTACTTATTGGTGTCGTAATTTCTGCACTGGTATTTGCCTGGGAAAGTGCTAAAAGAATCAGGGCAAGAAAATACATTGATCATTATGGCATTAAGCATTATGAAATTTACGGCCCATTGTTTTTCGGATCGGTTACTGCATTTGCTGAAAAATTTGATGTAGTAAATGATCCTGCAGAAGTGATCATTGATTTTAAGGATAGCAGGGTGGCGGATATGTCTGCCATTGAAGCATTAAACAAACTTACTGAACGCTATCATAAGGAAGGCAAAAAACTGCATTTAAAACACCTTAGTAAAGACTGCCGTACCTTACTCGCCAACGCCGGTGATGTCATCGACATTAATATTTATGAAGATCCAAGTTATAGTGTTGCAGTTGATAAAAATTAATGCCCCCATTTTAGGCGGAGCTTTTTATTCAGGATCCGCCCCTAAAAAAATCTCAATTGATTGATGGTTCAGGTAAAATTATAATGGTTCTAATGCTTATCGTAATCTTTTTTATGATTGGCACTTATTATGAAAATAAAAAAACCCCATCCTATTAGCTAGAAATGGGGTTTTTATGTAATTTTCAGACTTGAAAATCTTTGCTCCCTCTGCTGGGCTCGAACCAGCGACCCTCTGATTAACAGTCAGATGCTCCTCATTCCTAATTACATCTTAATCAATCGATTACAAGCTAGCAAAGAAATTCCGTTAAATATTTGTTACGGTTTTTAATTACCTGTAAATTTAAGAATTTCTTTTTAGAATTGTAACATCTATTCTATCTGGATCTCGGACTCTTGATTAACATTCAAAAATTATTTTGTAAGATATTAGCTCCCTAAACTATTAAGAAGTGCGCCCTATGCAGGTACAAAAGCCTCGTACTACGCACTGTTATTTTCATCGCCGTCATGGGTTTTTACCACAGCTCTTATTTCTGGTTCGCCAACAAGATCTCCATCATCATTAACAAATTAAATTAAAACACGCTCCTGGTGATTAAACTGGTCTTTTGGCGCACCCTGAAAGGGAATAAGTGCTGGTACTTTTGATACTGATTCATCGGTTCTGATTTTAATATTTTTCATAATTACTTTTTATTTCTTTAACATCGTTTCAAATAAAATAGTCAAATTCCCCTCAAGTTCAACTTAACATCTTTCATTTGTTCTTTTAATAAAATGTTGTTTTTGCTATAACCTATTTCTCCCAATTAAACTAATTGTATAGTCGTAGGACTTAGAAAACAAGCAATACTCATAAAACCGATTGTCTTGTTCATCATCATTCATTCTCAACCAATCTGATTTACATATATCCTGTTTTTGATTCGTTGCCACTGTACACTTTTTTTGTAGTGTATAATTCGTAAGCAACAGATCCTGTCGGTGGAAGGAAATCCCTTTGAAACTTCAGAAAATATCTAAAGTCATATGATGGCTAGAACCATTTCATTTTATTTCCCTTACAAAATATGATGCATATTGGATGATTTCCTGCCTTCACGAACTTTAGAATGACAGCGGTTTTACTCACCTGAAATCGTTTTGCTAAATGGTCTATAAGATCAGGACCAAATACTTTTCTTTCACATTCCTTATAGAAAACGGTCGAAGGCATCAGGAATTCGGACGCAAACTCATTGGCTTCCACTTCATGGGGGCCTCCCTGAAACCAGCTAAGCAAATCATGATCAGTGTCCGAAATTATCGTATATAAATCCTTATGCATTTCGAAGTGCCCCAATTCGTGAGCGGAAACAAAGCGCTTCTTACTCTCATATTCCATTTGTGAATTTATAGTAATTATCGACTTCCCCTTTAATGTGATAATCTCACCTTCCTTTCTCGATAGCAGTTTTTCTTCGTAAAAGCACGCCTCCTTAAAATGATCTCCGAAATGGGGAGTTCGGTCGGGTCATCTAGTCCACAAGCATCAAGGACTTTTTGATCGGTCAGTTTGGCTTTAGTAAGCTTAAACGTCTTTGTTGTTGGATCCATCTTCCTCCATAAATTTGAGTGTATAGTGTTTAATTAAAGTAGTCTTGATGTCTTCTTTGGATAGCGTCGCAAAATTTCGGAAGTTCAGTGAAAGTTCTTCTTTTAGCATGAACTCTTTAATTGAAAAATTTCCCATTTACTTTACACTTGGTTCAAACTTATAAGGTTTGAAAAGAAAATAACGGCTAGCTTTCCTCTTCAAAATAATTTACCTAATAAACGTTGCGCGATATTTTCTTTCTTAACAATTATTTTTATACTTCCCATCATTTCTGCTTTGGGTTTGAGTTTAATTTGCCTTGAGGTAACAAGCCCATTTGTCATCAGTGCTGTACCCTCATAAAACCCATTGTTCTGAACAGTTGCAATTCTCTTAATTTCGGCATCTATATATCCAAACTCCTGGTCTGGATACTCGTTAAAAGTAATCATGGCCCTCTGACCGGAATGCAGCAAATACGATTTTATTGCAGGAACTTTTATATAGCAAGTAAGTTTGCTTATTTTTGGAATAATTAGAAATATTATTGCATTTCTTCTTCCGGTACCGGTTTTCCAAAGCTCATTCGATTCTAACTGCCCATCAGCATTAGATATAATCAAATGATCAGATTCCCATGATCTATATTTCTCGTGATAAGCTTCGATAATGGTTTGAAGGTTTTTATTAGAAAAATGGTCGCTGGTGTTCTGGGTTGAAATAATATGTCCCAGCTCCCTAGCAATCTCGACATAATATTGCTGGAATTCCCCAAGATGCAGGTTTTTTTTTCTAAAACAATTGAGTATTTGTTTTGGCTCTTTATTATTTAACAATAAGCTATCTAAAGACTTGATGTCTTGATACTTTTCGCCGTCCGTAAAGTATGCAATAGTGTCCCCTATTTTGATATCCGCTCCGTTTTCTACTAATGGACAAACACGAGAGTCTCTTATAGCGGAAATTCTTACGGTTGGACTTGTCCCTGTAACAATTGCCTGACCGCTAACAGTCGTAGGCAAAGTAATAAAACATGAGCCGACCAATAAAGAGATGACTAATATTAAAATCACAAGGCTTCCTATCTTAATCGGCCAGGATGGAGCCCTACCTATTAATTCCTGGATTTCACCGTCGCGGAGGTTTCTAAACTTGATATCTGTTGCCATATTTTTAACTACCTAATTCAAGCTGATTTTTTACAAGTTCAAAGTATTTGCCCTTACGAAAGGTTAGGGAATTATGATCACCAATTTCTACAACTTTTCCATTTTCCATAACAATAATTTGATCTGCGTGCTTAACCGTACTGAGCCTGTGCGCAATTACAACTACTGTCCTATCTTGTGAAAAGCGTTCTAAATTTTCTACTATAACCCGTTCATTGTTGGCGTCAAGCGTGCTTGTTGCCTCATCTAAAAATATAAACTTAGGCTCTTTATATATTGCTCTAGCAATTAAGATTCTTTGTTTCTGCCCCGAACTCAAACCATTGCCTGTATTTCCTATTTTTGTTGAGTAACCTAATGGAAGACCGGAAATAAAGCCATTAATATTTGCCATGGTTGCTGCCTGAATCAACTTATCCCAATCAAAATCATCCTGGACAGATATATTTTTTGCCATAGTATCCGAGAAAATATATCCATCAGACATAACAACACCGCAGTTTTTTCTCCACCAACGTGGGGAAATGCTTTCTAAAGAAGACGAACCTAAATGAATTGTTCCATTTATGGGCGAATAAAACTTAAGGAGTAGCTTCATGAGGGTTGTCTTACCACTACCGCTTGCCCCTACAATAGCAGTTACTTTTCCAAACGGAATAGTTATACTGATATCATCCAGGATGACTGGTGAACTTGGACCACCATATTGAAAGCTTATATTCTTCAAAACGATACCTTTTTCAGCGAACGGTTCGAATTTATCCTTGACCACATTTGCAGAGCAATTTTGCAGTTCAAGCTCATATTCAGGGGTCAACTGTTCTGGTTTCTCTTCATTTTCCATCATATGTATCTCGCTCAATCGTTCCAGACTTATCTTTGCATCTTGCGCACTTCTTACAAATGCGATGAGCTGTTCAATTGGTGAATTCATCTGTCCAATTATGTAGGAAACACTTAACATCATGCCTAATGTAATATTGCCATTGATAACTTCTTTTGCTGCAATAAATGTCGCAAGTATATTCTTAAGTTGCGTGAAGAAACCCGAACCAATAGTCTGATACTGAGCGAGGCTCAAACTTCTTATGCTAAGCTTAAAAAGTTTTGCTTGCACTCTTTCCCACCCCCACCGATAAGTCGTTTCACTATCATTAATCTTTATATCCTGCATCCCATTAATGATTTCTATTAAGCTATTTTGATTGTCGCTCATGCTTTGAAAACGAGCATAATTAATCTCTCTACGCCGCCGCATAAAGAATATAATCCAAACCATCGATGATAATGATCCAAGTATGAAGACAAACAAAATTGGTAGGCTATATATACCTAAAACAATAGAAAATACTATGAGATTGACTAGAGAAAAGAGTGTTGTTAATGATGTCCCCGTTAGAAATTCTTCTATTAAGCGATGATCTGAAACTCTCTGTGTAATGTCACCAACCATCTTAGTATCAAAAAAACGAATAGGCAATTTCATTAGTTTTATGAGAAAGTCGGATATTATGGAAATGTTAATTCTGGTGCTCATGTGTAAAAGCAACCAACCTCTTATCATTTCTATAGCCGTACTTCCAAAAAACAGACCAATTTGGCAGAAGAGAATTAAGTACACAAAGCTTAGATTTTGTTGGTTTATTCCATAGTCAACAAGGCTTTGTGTTAAAAATGGTGCAACAAGTGACAAAATGCTTCCGGCCAACATGCCGGCGAACAACTGGAGAATATATTTTTTGTATGGTTCCAAATACTGGAAGAGAAATGAAAACCCTTTAGTCTGAGATTTCTCTTCATCCGCGTTATAAAACAACTGTGTCGGCTCCAAGAGCAATGCTATACCAAAATTATCCTCTGTGCTAATCCATGAACGTAAAAAAACTTCACGCGATACCTTAATCAAACCGTGCCTAGGATCTGCAATTAAGATTTTAGCATTTGCTTTGTTAATATCAAAATCCTGAGGCGGTAACACCACAAAATGCTTCTGATTCCAATACAGGATGCAGGGTAAGGATGCGTCTTTGTCTAATTGCTCAAATGTCAGCTTGGCGCCAAGCGTTCTAAATCCTATTTTCGTTGCAGCCTCACTTATTCCTTTCAGAGAAACACCCTCTCGTGTGATATGAGAGCTTTGCCTTAATGTTTGAAGCGAAAAATGTTTTCCGTAAAATTTTGCAATCATCCGAAGGCAGGTCGGTCCGCAATCCATTTTATCCAACTGGATAAAGATGGGAAATCTTTTTCTCAGCATTAAATTGCACTTTTTAATTTTGTATCTTTATCTTCTGGATTCTGATTGCCTCGCTCAAAACTGCCAGTCACATTGTTCTTTGCCCCTATATCTTTAATTATGACATTACTCATAAGTAGCTTATTTTCGAAATAATCGTTAACCTTCTCAAGTAGCCTACTTTCAAAATGATAGTTTGAATTTTTAATAACCTCTATAAGATCATCGTAGAGCGCAACCTTAAGAATTTCGTATTTAAAGCTCATCGGGGTGTCAAAATAGTCAATTAGGTCGTTAATAAACTTTTCATGTTCTCCAAGTCGAAAAGTATGCTTAAGTTCCAACCAATTATAGATGAAAACTCTATCTATCGAATTTGCATCAATTTCCAAATTTGAGAAAATCATTGAAAAAAGGTCAAGACTGATCGCTTTTGGAAGTTTGGACAAGACGACCATCTGCGAAACAAACCCCCGAAAACATTCATATGCATAGCCTTCTCTCACGTAGGGAGTTTTGGCCCAGTAGGCATGTTGAACGAAAGTTTTTCCATGAAGACCATCAGTATCATTGTTAAAAAGGAATCTCAGTAATGAATTTGCCATGCGGGCACCCTCATCCCAATTCCCACTTTTAAAATAAATTCTGGATATGTTTCTATTTTGTTCTGCACATCTTAGCATTAGCGTGTGGATACCACATGTCATAAGATATTCATTTAAAGCAATGCACTCTAGTGTATAATCAATGGCTCTCTGAAACTCACCCAGTTTGTAAAAGTATAAGGCCTTAACTGATAAACCCCATTGCTTCGCATATAAGTAAAAATTACCATTCAGATTCTCTTCAACGCGTTTATCAAGGTCAAAGTAGGCTTGTAATGATGCGATTGATGGGTTGCGAGCTACCTCTGCTGCAATTTGCCCAAATTCCCGGGTTAGAATATAAACTTTTTCGGTTCCATCTCCATTATTATCGAATGGTTTTATTTCCTTATCTTGCAGTATTTCCGAAAGCTTGTTATAGTCATAGGTCATTGTTGACTTAGGATCTGATGGTGGGAATAGAGAAAACTTTTCCTCCAATAACGACAATGACTTCAAATTTACATTTGTAACTTTTTGCATATTATCTATGTTTTAAGCAATCATTAGTAGTTTGTCTATTCTAGGCATTTTAAGATCTTGTCCATTGATCATAGAAATTCCAATACCGGTAATACCCCAGCCAAAACAAATATTCCAAAGTGGTTTTGGATCGACTAACCGACTTTTGAAACCTGCATAGTTATTTTCATGAAAGGCATAGTGTGGTATTTGGCTATACCAGTATTTTTCGCTCTCACTAAATCGGGGATGGTTTGAAAGTTGATTTAATTTGCCAAAAGTTGCTGCAATACCTGATGCACCGTAAGTTATGCTTGCATCCAATGTCAATCCATCTAACCTATTCCTAATTGTGCAATCAATTAAAACTTCCATTGCAACGTTTTGCAGATAATCATCATTGAGCTCTTTTGCTGCTCTTAATAGAGCATAGCCTACCCCAAGATCCCCATAGCACATTGAGAATTGTGTAGACTCTATTTTATCGTTTAACTGAATCGGAAAAAGCCCTTTATCCTGTGTACGCTTATGTTTAATAACGAACGAAACCGACTTCCTGATCAGTTCATGACATAAATCGACTTGAATTCCACAAGCAGCGAGCCTAGAAAGAAATGCTATAATCATAGCAGACCCATGTGAAAGGCCGAAATATATTCTGTCATGCAATGAAGGTGCTTTCCAGAAATAGTCTCCCTCTTCATCTACAAGCGCTATTTTTTCAAGGTTATTAACCATGTACTCCAATGGCTCTCGACAAGAATTCGAGGAGATAATCCTAGAAAGAAAATATTCTCCAGAAGCTATTGCCCCACTATTAATATCTAGATCTCCTGCCTGAATTTTTGTTCTCATTAGCTGGAACATAATTTCATCAAAATTTGCCAGATAGGAGTTGACATTTAGGTCTATAAACCCATTTGAATTTGCAAATCCCACAAACCGACCAATATTGGAAAGATGATTATCAAGGGAATCTGTGCCGTATTCTTTTTCAAAAAGGTTAAGAGAAAAATTCGACAATGTACTTTCAACTAAATCATTAGCTATAACAAGGGAAGATTCATCTTGCTTATATTTTCCATAATAATAATAGAAAAGTGCAGTGCCTAATTTCCCTGTTTCATATGTTGCATTAGTAATGAAAGATTGATTGAGAGATATGCTTTTGGCAATGTTATCAATTAAAATGTCCGGATTGATTGGTTTAAATTGATTCGACATTTTTGAATTAATTGTGGAGTATTTGGGTATTCTGTTTATTTTCTCTAGCAATGAGCGATTTATAGTGTTTTAACATAAGGTGGTAGATAACGAGTTCATGGTTTCGCTGTTTGGTGAGAAATATCCTGTTCAGGCTCATGTGTATTAGACTTTTTAGCAATTCTGATAAGGTAATTGACTCGTAACCCAATTGATGCTTTATGCGGTCGACGATTAAACGATTTAATTCTGAACGCGAGGAAAATATTGTCTCGGTAAGCTGTTGTTCCGTATTAGCATTTAAAGTCTCGGTTACCAAATGCCTCATATCTCTAAACTTATCATTTAGATTCCGCTCTAATCTACTTTGCTGTATGGGATCTCTACCAGAGAACTCATTAAAAAAACTTGCATTTAATTGCTCAACAATGGAATGCCGTTCAGAAATTGTTAAAGCAAAATCTTTAAATAATACTTCTATACTAACTACTGCTGCTTTCCATCTTTCCTCCTCGATGTTTAAGTTTTTTGAGTAGCACTCTCGGATAAAGTTGCAAACAGCCAAACTATCATTAAAGAATAAACTTTCAACATTAGTTATTGTCGTGTTTCCATATCGCTCAATTTCTCTCACGTAGGTATCAATAGAAATACTTTTGATCTCACCAGTCGCAGTATATTGATGCAGTTTTTGCTGGAATTCCAATAATAAACTGCCTAACTTTAAATTTTGAGACGAACTATGTAGCCTCACGCGTAGATGACCTTCTGGATCATAATAGCGAATAAAAAACCATTTATCAATCAATTTTTCCTCTGTAGCTTTATTGCAAATTGGAAATATTATGTTCGTTAGGATTTTTTCTAAAGTTTTGTTACTTCCATAAATCCTTAAATAAAACCATTCACTGCCAGGAATAAAAGTTCTCTGCACTAGTTCAGTATTTGCAATAATTGAGTTGCTTAAAACACTTGAGAATTTTTCTCTTTGTCCTAACGGAATAATAATTTCATTAACAAAACTTCCTAGGCCACTTTTGGTCGGACAATTTTCGGGCATATGAACAACTTCATACAATAAAACATCGCCTAATTTAGTGTAATTGCATATGTGCTGAAGTCCAAAACTGTTTGAAAGGTCTATAAAAAGTTCATTATCTCCACCTAAAGAAAGATTAACGTATCTTGGAACATTCTGCTTAACAACCCATTCTTTTATGAATTCAGTTGTCTGCTCTTTTGTAAATCCCCGGGTCAAATTGCTTTTTATAATCCAGCGGGCCCTGCTAACTATTAATTTTTTATACTCTATCCGAGGAAGAAATGGTTCATTGGTATATTGCCCCCAAGGCCAATAAAAATTATTTTTAAAATTCTGCATTTCAACATCAGCAAGAAACCTATAAATTATCTGCCCTTTTTTAGAATTATAAGGAGTTGTGCATTGTGGCACTACCTGTTTCTGCAATTTCCTAGATCGAAGTATAACTCTGTTATTTCTGATAGAAACGTAAAGGTCATTAATATTGATAATATTTTCGGCGGTGGTATTAGATCGGCTTAAAAAAGGAATTTCATATTCTCTTAATGTTGGTCTTAGTACTAGATTTGCCATTGACCGTTCTGGCAGGTATGCCACTTCCGCCAGTATTACATCCGGATTTGCCTTTTGCTCATCATCAGCCATCCTTATGACATAATCGTTGATACGCTTGTCTCCAAATGCGAACCGCGTAAATAGCTTGCCAACCTTTGGTGAGTGTTTTTGTATTATGTTAAATTTAAACTCTCCTCGGTCTATAGACTCAGGTGAATCCGAAATAATTGACCCAAATATATAAGCGCTGGATCTGAAAGATGGTTCTTCAGGGTTTTCAAGTATTACCTCATCTAGTTCCGCATCAGTTAGTTTGATTACCTGGGTTTTATTTTGAAAAAAAAATTTAGCTTTTTGAGCAACAAGTTTGTTGAGTGGATGATAATCCTCTTTGCTATTAGTTGTCGTTGAGGAACTAAATACTATTCCATTTAGCAACGGCATTGCTTCGGTATTACCGTTCACAATCAATCCATATCCGACACCTATATTAGGGTCTAAAGCCTCGGTAAGGGGGACCTCGCGCCCTTCATATCTCAGAGAGAACTTCTTTTTAAATTCGTCCAGATTTTTGGAGACAGCATTTTGACAGGTTTTTTGAAGAATGTATGATGTTTCAGCAATTTCTTCAATAACAGAATTTTTAAGATTCAATGTTTGAGAATCGAGAAATAAATCTGTTTGGAAAGCTTCGGTATTTCTGGAAATTAAATCACTCAGAGTTTTTTTGGCTCCTGATAGTTCCAATATTGTAGGACTGTCTTTAGAAAATGTATGAGCCACCTCCTCCAGTGGAATCATAATATCGGCTGACAGGCCAAGCCCTTTTAAACGGGTTAACATCTCATTCACATACCCCGGATGAGTCACTTTTGGCAGGAACTCACTTACCAAAACTTGTTCTTTTAGAAGATCCTCAATAAAAAAATCTATTTGTTCAACAGTGGCGCCACTAGGCGTTAAACATGAAACGATATCTTGATAGCTGGCTCCATTTTGGGATATTTTAATTATGTTTTCAGTAAATGCCGTTTTTTTTATTGCGCTGAGTGCATAACCAACAGAGGATTTGTTTGACTTTGCCTCTGTATAAATATACTTTTCACCTGCTTCATATAGAGATGTATTGGTATAGAAAATCATTTTTTTTCTTATATCTTGAAATTTCCATATTCCACTTACAAAATCGTTTATGAAATCCATGCTAAACCGGTTAATTTGCCTTGGAATTGCATCAGTGAAATCCATTATCGTGCTTTTTTCGGAGATAGTGGAATAACTACACGCTGCAAACAAGCCATAAGGAGTACTTCGCGTACACATTCTTGAATAATATTTATGTAGAGTCAACATAAGCTTATCCGTTTTTTTCTTGTCTAGTTCTTTCCCCTCCAACCAGCTTAACATAAGCCCATAAACCTCTTCTGAGGCAAAAAAAAGTGCCTTAACGAATTCTCTGTTAGAAAAATGTTCTTTTAACATCTCCCTTGCTATAGTCTGATCCTCCATCTTTTCATACATGGATAAATCGTTATTCAACTTAATAGCACGTTCTATAGGAAAAGTTGGGGTTCTTACAATACAAAAGTCATAAAGGAAGTGCCCGCTAGGGTTTTTATCTAATTGTTTTGAAGGGTTCAATATATTTTTCATTAGAGGTCATTTTTGTTTTTAATTAGCTCTTCTTGATTCATCATTGTTTACCTCTTTTATTTGCCTATTAGTTTTTGCAACTTTACCGAAACTATAATTTAATGAAAAGCGTAGAGATTGACTGTCGAAGTAATTATTATAACTAGTTTGAATATTGTTTGTCACAGAACTGAATCGCACTTTAGATGTCTTCAGAATATCAACAGCATTGACAGCGAGCGCTAGATTTTTTTTGTTAAGTAAAACCTTAATACCAGCATCTAAAGAATAGTACGCTTCGAATTTTGAAATTCCAGATACCATAGGAAACGTATAACTAAAGTCTGCATTAGCTGTAATTGTTCGTGCCTTATTCAATTTGAAAGTATTGTTTGAAGATAAATCACCGCCGAAACCGCTCTGACCTGACGCATAATCAATATTCGATTTTGTAGAAATATAATTGATAGATGCAGAATTGTAGCTTTCAAGCCACTTCAAATCACTAAAGATATAATTCTGGCTAATACCATAGTTTCTTTGGGAATAGTAATTAAGCCTTGTTAATTTGGATATTTTGGTGGAATTATCATTAATCACAATCTGATCAAAAATATTATTGAGCAAATAGACATTTGCTTTTGTTATTAGTTTGTTTTTATGATTAAATGTAAGCTGAAAGATGTTGTTAAACGATGGCCTCAAAAATGGATTACCCTCATAATAAAAATAAGGGCTTACAAATTGTTTAAATGGGTTTAGATACCAATAACTTGGCCTATTGATACGCTTGCCGTATGATAGAACAAATGAGTTATTTTGATCTTTCTGGTACATCAAATATGCTGTTGGGAAGATTTTAAGATAGTTGACCTTTGTAGTTTGTTGAGCGGTAATTGATTCACCAGTAGTCAAGGTATTCTCTGCTCTAAGGCCTAGCTGAAGACTGAATCGCCCAAGTTCCTTTGAACCACTGATATAGAGAGCTTGTATATTTTCGCTGTAATTAAAGGCATTATTGAGTAAAGTGTTTTCGAATGTGATTGTATTTACATTATAATAATAGTTTGATGAGGCCGCTGTTTTGATAAAAGACAATTTTCCACCAAAATTAAAATCCATAATTTTATTCGGAAAGGATATATCAGATTGTATGGTATAAGTATTTACATTTTGTGGAGCGTAGCTGGAAGTATTGCTAACGTTTGATATTATTCCATCTACAAGAGATTCATTGACAGATTGTTGGGCCGTTGTACTGTTAAATGTAAAATAAGCGCCATCTATAGAGAATTTTTTGCCCAATGTATCCAAGAGATATTCATAATGAAGATTGATGTTATTACTATTCGAGGTTTTTGATAAACCATTTCGAGCATTGATAACAGAATCAATCAAGTTTGGATTCGAAGCAGGAAATATGTTTGTGGTAGATTCCTCTTCTGCCGGAATAGATCTAGCCCCATAAGAATAAATTAGTCCAATGGCCTGCCTTTTAGTAATTCGGTAGTCCAACGACAATCTGCCAAGGAAACTTTCGCTGGTGTTTTTTGACTCTCTGCGCTGATCCCAGGTTTGAGAAGGATAAAATATACTTGGACGGGTACTCTCTTGAAAAACGTTATTACTAATGTTGAAGCTTGAATTTACACTTAGTTTTCCGGAGTTTACATTTAATAGTAAGCCCGAATTGCCAGATAAGTAGGTTGCTTTAGATAGAGCGCCAGAAAAACTACCATTGAAACCATGCTGTCTCTTTTTCTTCGTTACAATGTTAATTAGACCAAAATTCCCTGCAGCATCATATTTAGCAGGTGGATTCGTAATTACTTCGATTTTGGAAACCTCATTAGAAGACATAGATCGTAAATAATTCGCCAAATCATCACCAGACATCTGTATCAGTCGATCATCAATCATTACGTTTACCTGTCCTTTTCCAACTAGTGATACGCCATTTGATTGATTTACTCGAACGCCTGGAATTTTAGACAGGGCTTCCAATACAGTAGAGCCCGTCATTGAAACACTATTTTCAACATTAAATACTAACCGGTCTGTTTTCTGCTCTAAAATTGGTCGGTTACCTTCAACCGTAACATCCTTTAATGAAACGGCCATAGGTATAAGTACAATGGCTGATAGAGTAGTATCCTTAGTTGAAAGCTTTAACTCTAACTTTCCATCTTCGAACATTTGGTGACTCACGCGTATTCTGTAACTCCCCGTATCCTTAACAGAAAAGTTAAATTTTCCTTTATCTGATGATAATGTTTGTGTTATCTTTTCTGCAGACCGAGCATTAATGATATAAATTGTTGCATCTGCTATTGGCTGATTCCTACCATCGGAAACACTCCCCAAAATATTATGTTGTGCTCTTACAGTAGAGCTTGAAAGGAAAAAAATAAAAAAAAATGCCTCGGCTATAAAAATCTTTAAAATGAAATGTCTTTTCCAGTTGATCATAAATATTGGTTTGATGGATATAAATAGAACAAACAGAATCGGAATTAACCGATCCTGTTTGTCTCAAACTATGCTACCGCAGTACAAGTGCTAGAACCCGTGCCGCATCCGGTCGAAGTAGCATCATTCTCCTTACCACAGGTACTACCACCTGATCCACAGCCTGTAGATGTTGCATCATAATCCACTCCACCACCAAGGATGTCATTTAATTGTTTTTCGTCAAGTCTGGCAATTGTTTCTTTGTCCAACGCCAATGGGCTTAATTCCATTTTTTTCATGGTTCTTATATTTTTTTGATGTTTATCTCTACTCTTTTGGGGATTTTCGAGTTACTCCCATCGTCGCGCAACAATATCTATGATGTCTTTATAATGTCATTGATTCTATTTAGTCCAACAAACATTTCTAACTGTTCATTTTGGCTTTTTAATTCCCCTTTGCCATCAACCAAAACCATTACTTCATCATTACCATTAAGTTGTAACTATTATTTTAAAAACAACGGATAAGGAAGTATAGGTTTCATAACCTATTAGACTTGTAAATATTTTAAATTTACCGTTTAATATATCCTATAGACATTTTCCTTCAGTATCAGATAAGCCAGCTCGGTGTGTCTCACCTCGCATATTAATTAAGGAAATTTTAGCAAATGCAACTGGCCTATCGTATTCTTTACTAATTAGTTTAAGGTTTAAACGTAGGCTTTGTTGTCCATAAACTGTCAATCCACTAAAATAGATTAAACCAGCTAGCAGCAAACTTTTTAAGCACCTTTGCAATATGTTTCTTTATAAGCCAAATGAAATCATTAATAACTGAATAAATATTTGATTAACTTAAAATGGGTAACATGATTCTTTTTAAAAAACTTTAACACTTTGCAATTTCATACATCAATAAATTAATTATCTGAAAATTAAACTCTTATAACTAAATTAGTATTGACAGAGGCTTTTAATGAAAGTATAATTAATATAAATTCATTGTATTAATTTATTTACTAATTCGAAATAATTAATTATAATTAATAGTTATTTATCAATTTTTAAACTTTTTTATATAAAAGATATATTTTTCTATATACAATGTTGCATTTTGAGGAAGTACTTTTGGGATTTTTCAAAGAAGGTTATCGGCGGAATGTTATTTCACCTTTCTTTATTAAAAATATTCTGGTCAATTTTGAAAAAGTGGAAACCTATAATGATAGGATTTCAGCAGTTTTATGAAAAAATTATTCGAATTTTACTTTATAATATGTTTTGGATCTATTACAGGAAGTTTTGCGAGAAATAACTAAAAAACATTTTAGACATAATTCTTTAGAAAAGATATTTTAAAAACTAGTCAAAACCCATAATTTTTAATGATTTAATTATACAAAGACATCTTTTTTCTATATTAAACCCTATTTCCTTTAAAACCATTTTTCATATAAAAAAATAAAAAGATTATATAAGTTGCTTCTTACCTTTTACAAGATATGTTTAGATGCATTATAATCGATGACGACCGCCATGCCATATAGAGCCTAGAAAAATATATCGATTCGTTTCCCGGACTTGAGCTGGTTGAAAGTTATATAGACCCATTAAAGGCACTTACATCTATAGCTAAAGCCGAACCCGTAGACACCTTATTCTTCTTGACATTGATATGCCCAAGATTAATGGTATAGAGCTTTCTAAAGCAATTAGAAACAAGACAGATAAATTAGGTATTCACTACTGGACATATTAAGTATGGTTCTGATGCTTTTAAGGTGTACGCAGATGATTATTTACTGAAACCTTTTACACTCGGGGAGTTTATGATATCAATGAGCAAAATATTCCCTGAGCAGAATGATGTGAAAAAAGATGAATTCTTTTTATCATTTTTTAAATGGTGAACGAAAATTTTTGCATCAACTGTTGCCATTTTAACTTAAAAAAAATTGCGTTTACGGATACCGGAAGCCCTAAATTGCGGGATTTTCTTTGTTAAATATTTGTAAAAGTCATACGTTAAAATTCGACAGTTTTTCCTGTAAAACTTAACATTGTTTGGCTATTGGAAAGACAAAATGAAGTAGGAAACTTCCTATTATGAAAATAAAAAACCCCATCCTATTAGCTAGAAATGGGGTTTTTATATGATTTTCAGACTTAAAAATCTTAGCTCCCTCTGCTGGGCTCGAACCAGCGACCCTCTGATTAACAGTCAGATGCTCTAACCAGCTGAGCTAAGAAGGAATATTTATTCTGGTTGGTACTGTATGTTTTGCTAAAATCATTTAGCAAGTTTGGCATAAAAAATCCCCACATTACTGTGAGGATTTTTGCTCCCTCTGCTGGGCTCGAACCAGCGACCCTCTGATTAACAGTCAGATGCTCTAACCAGCTGAGCTAAGAAGGAGTGCTGGTTGTTTCCCAAACCGAGGTTATTAAGGCTTTTCAGCCTGCATACCCTTGTTCGTTTTGGGAATGCAATATTAGGGCTTTTAAATTATTTATGCAATATTTGCAGTGAAAAATTTTTAAAAAAATTCAAATTAAAATATATGAGCCTGATAATCATAGGTACTGTAGCGTTCGATGCTATTGAAACGCCATTCGGAAAAACAGATAAAATTGTTGGTGGCGCTGCAACTTACGCCAGTTTAGCTGCATCTTACTTCTATAATCAAGCAAAAATTGTCGCTGTTGTAGGTGATGACTTCGGAAAAGAAAATATTGAGATCCTTACGCAGCATGGCATAGATACGGAAGGCTTACAGATTAAAACCGGCGAAAAATCGTTTTTTTGGAGTGGAAAATATCATAACGATATGAACAGTCGCGACACCTTAGTGACCGAACTTAATGTTTTGGAACATTTCGACCCTATTATTCCGGAAAGCTACCAGAACTGCGAATTTTTAATGTTAGGCAACCTGACGCCACAAGTACAGCAAACCGTGATTAAACGCCTTAAAAACCGCCCCAAACTCATTGTAATGGACACCATGAACTTCTGGATGGACATCATGATGGATGACCTGCTGGAAACCATTAAAATGGTGGATGTTTTAACCATTAATGATGCAGAGGCACGTCAGCTTTCCGGCGAATATTCACTGGTTAAAGCCGCTAAAAAAATCCTGACCATGGGGCCAAAATATTTAATCATCAAAAAAGGTGAGCATGGTGCATTGTTATTTCATGAAAATCAGATTTTCTCAGCACCGGCATTACCTTTGGCAGAAGTTTTCGATCCGACTGGCGCAGGCGATACTTTCGCAGGCGGATTTATTGGTTACCTGGCTAAAGTGGGTACCATTAATTTCAACAACATGAAAAATGCCATTATTTATGGATCAGCACTTGCTTCATTCTGTGTAGAAAAATTTGGAACGGAAAGGTTATTAAATTTAACAGATCAAGAGGTTGCAGATAGAATCCAGGAGTTTGTTAACCTGAGTGCTTTCACTATCGAAGCTTAAACTAATTAAATAGCAATCAGAAAATTTACAGTCTTTAATTATTGCTGCAGACTTGCAAATCTTGATGATTTGTACATCTGCGGCATTCTTATTTATATCATTCTTGCAACAGGAGTGAATTTCTCAAAAACCGCTTCTGTATGAGGTGCATCTGGCAACTCATCAGTGAGGTCCTGCCCTGCCCAATGCTCGTAATGCTTACCATTACGCCACAAGCGACTATCAGTCATATCATAAATAAACCCCTTATAAGCCACCCAGATCTGAGGTTTATCCTGTCCGTTCCGCAAAGCCAATTGCTGCTTGGTGTACACTGGCAATTCCATTATTTTATCGCCCTATTTTTAAACCATTCGTATAAATAAATATTCATTAACAATAAGCTCATTAAATAGAAGTGGTCTTCAAAAGGAATTGTACCTACCCTAAAACTTAAGTTTTCTTTGTTGTTGTAGATCACTACAGGTATTGCTGTTAAAAATCCATTTACAATGTAAAATGGAATCAAGGCTACAAGGTAGGCCCTGTAAAACCGATACATAAAACGAAGCTTTGTATTAATATATTCTACGTAGGCCAGCACAACAAATAAAAACCCAAAATTAATAACTGTATACCAATAGCGGTAACCAAAGAAAAGAATGGCGATACATAAGCCCAGAAAAAGGTTGCTCAGCGCCAGGCTATATCTTTGTAAACCATTTTTAGGGAAATAAACATTTAGGCATTCGTAAATAAAAACACATGCATAGGGCACTGTTAAGAAAAACAGCATTTCTTCAAGAGGCAAACCCCACAAACTGATGCCTGTAATGTAATCCGGATTAAAAGACCATACATTCAATTTCACAAAGAGTAAATCCCAGATCAGGAAAACAATCCCGGTAATTAATATCGCCGGCACAATGAATTTCCACTTACTGAAAAAATGAACCTTCTTATCAAATGACAATACCAGAGGGAAGAAAATTACAGCAATATTGATGAGTAAATAGGTATAATTCATTTAAACATATTTTTTTAGGACTTTAACTTCTTCAGGCGTACAACGTTTGCTTTCGACCATAAACTTAGCTACATTTTTAATCAGGGCCTGATCAGCGCTGCCAAAATTACCATGCTGATAGTGCTTAACAATTTGTTTGCGGTCTATGCTCAAATTTTTACTAAACCCCAGGAAAGATGGCGTAAAGTGTTCAATAGAAAAACGCATGAAACGAATTTCCAGGTTTTCTTTATCCATGTTAACCGCTTGTTGCATGGCTTTCTGTGATGCCTTTACATACTTTATCTTATTATACGGGCTCCAGGCATGTTTTGCTTTTAGTGCTTCCAGCGTTCCGAGATAGGCTGTTGTTAAAGCCGTTTTACCACTTAACTTATTTAGTTTAACAAATAAAGAATCGGTTAATTTGGAATCATCTACTGCCTTTACCAGGTCGTTCTTAAGTGCCGAAAGTTCTTTGGGAGATAACTGTGCATAACAAAGGTTTACGCTAATGGTAAATAGAAGAATTAAAAATCGAATTTTTGACATGGTTAGATGCAAATGTAATAAAAGGAATGAAAATACATGATCTGACATCGGCGATCAATGCTGTGAATTAAAAGAATTGCACTCGCATCATTATTTTCCAAACAAAATCCCATAAAATCCTTTTATTTACATCATGGATAAAAAACCGCAGGTTGCAGTTATTGGCGCTGGTTTCGCAGGGCTTTCTGCCGCAGCTTTATTAGCTAAACATGGCTGCGAAGTGACTGTAATCGAAAAAAATGAGATGGCCGGTGGCAGGGCCAGAACTTGGGAAAAAGATGGATTTACATTCGATATGGGGCCAAGCTGGTATTGGATGCCAGATGTTTTTGAAAACTTCTATCAATTATTCAATAAAACCACCTCTGATTTTTATGAACTGAAAAGACTGGACCCTTCCTACAGAATCTATTTCAACAGAGAAGATACCCTAAATGTACCCGCCACAATCGAAAAATTGTATGCGCTGTTTGAAGAATTAGAACCCGGAAGCACAAAGAACCTTGAGGTATTCCTGAAGCAGGCGAAATACAAATATGATGTCGGTATGAATGAATATGTGTTTAAACCGTCACACAGTGTAATGGAATATTTTGATCCCCGGCTGGCCATAAGTGGTATTAAATTACAGCTTCTGGGCAATATGCGTAATCATGTTCACCAACTCTTTAAAAATGAAAAACTAAGGAAACTGCTGGAATTTCCGGTATTGTTTCTGGGTGCAACACCCGGGAACACCCCAGCACTATATAGCCTGATGAATTATGCAGACCTTATTATGGGTACATGGTATCCGATGGGCGGAATGCATGAAATCGTTTCGGCTATGCAAACCATTGCCGAACAGGAAGGTGTTAAGTTTTTATTTAATACTACTGTATCTAAAATTGAAGTAAAAGGTAAGATTGCGAAAACAATCAAAACCAACAAAGGCGATTTGGAGATTGATTATGTTATAGGAAATGCAGATTATAACCATATAGAGCAACATTTACTGGATAAACCTTACCGGAATTACGACAAAAAATATTGGGAAAGCCGAACAATGGCCCCCTCAAGCCTGCTCTTTTACATCGCCTTAAATAAAAAACTTAAGAATGTTCTGCATCACAATTTATTTTTCGACCAGAATTTTGATCAGCATGCGGAAGAAATATATACTGATCCGCAGTGGCCATCTCAACCATTGTTCTACGCTTGCTGCCCATCTATAACTGATGATCGCGTGGCTCCGGAAGGCTGTGAAAATCTTTTCTTTCTAATTCCGCTTGCACCAGGTCTGGAAGATAGCGAGTTGAAAAGAGCGGAATACTTTGAAATTCTGGCAGATAGATTCAGAGACTTGACTGGCAATGAAATCCGGGATGCTATTCTTTTCAAAAGAAGTTACGCTATGAATGATTTCGTAAGTGACTATAATGCTTTCAAAGGAAATGCTTACGGCCTGGCAAATACATTGAAACAGACTGCTTTTTTAAAACCAAAGATGAAAAGCAAAGTAACAAACATGTTATACACCGGACAATTAACGATTCCAGGCCCTGGAGTGCCTCCTGCCATCATATCCGGACAAGTGGTGGCAAAAGAAATAATAAAAAAGCTAAAAAAAGCTTGACAAATTTAAAATTTCCCTTATCTTTATATCCACAAAACAAAAACACTGCCAATAACCTTTTAAACGCAATATTGTTCAGGGTTTGCATTTGTTTCGAAACGAAAGAGAAGGCGAATTGTTGAAAGTAAACATAAGAATCAACTAACCAAATATATGATAAGCAAATAAGGCCTGGTTTTTCCGGGCCTTTTTGCTTTTTACCTCACTGACCGGTAATATACAGCCTCGCTTGTCGAAATACTTATTTCATTTTCTATTTATTATTTTATTACAAATCATCATATAATAATGATAACGCTCAAAAAACAGGGCAAAAAAAAGTCCCGATTAAATCAGGACCTTAGTTTTTAAGTAGATGTATCTTAAGCCATTTCTGCAATGGCAATATCTTTAGAATATGTTTTTAAATATTTTTTAAGAATACCCCTCGCTACGTGAATACGGGTTTTTACAGTTCCGATTGGAATCTCCAGCATATCTGCGATTTCATGATATTTATATCCTTCAAAATAACGGATAAACGGAATATAATATTCCTGAGGCAACTGAGAAAGTGCTTTATCAATATCACCCAATACAAATTTACTTTCAGCCTGATTTTTAGTTGCACTATAAGAAAGGTTTGCGGAAGAAATATCCTCACTTTGCGTGATTAAAGTATTTGTTTTAACCAAACGGCGATAATTATTGATGAAGGTGTTTTTCATGATGGTAAATAACCAGCCTTTTAAATTCGTACCTTCTTTAAACTTATTGTAGTAAGTTATCGCCTTAAGCATCGTATCCTGAACAAGATCATTAGCATCTTCGGCATCTTTTGTAAAATTTAAAGCGTATGATCTAAGTGAAACAGCGTGATGGTTAACCAGATGGTTGAATTCAAATTTTGTCATGATATATAGCTTTAGGAGATTAAATAAAATGAATTGATGTTCATTTATAATACTATAATCAAACTTAATACCAAAAATAACTGGCACGGCAATATCCTCATTCAGCCTTAGTCAGGCAAGTTTTCGTCACAGAATATTTACTTCACGTTCAAGAGTGACTCCAAAAGTGGACTTTACACTGTCTATTATCTGTTCAGATAACTGATACACTTCCGTGCCAGAAGCATGTCCATGGTTAACTAAAACTAAAGCCTGGTTTTTCCAGGTACCGGTTTGACCAACTTTTTTGCCTTTCCAACCACATTGTTCAATTAACCATCCTGCAGCAAGTTTAATTTTATCATCTGCAGCAGGATAATGCACCACATCAGGATGCTTGGCTACCACATCGGCAAATTCATACTTTTCTATTACTGGATTTTTGAAAAAACTTCCGGCATTGCCGATTGTGGAAGGATCCGGCAGTTTACTCACCCGAATGTGCGCAACAGCAGCTGAAACATCTGCTATACCAGGATTTTCAATGCCACGATGATGAAGCTCAGCCTCTATGGCACCGTAACTGGTGTTTAACACTGCTTTTAATGATAAACGGAAAGTAACTTTGTTAATAATATACTGCCCTTTAAATGCACCTTTGAAAACACTTTCGCGGTAACCAAACTGACAATCATCAAAATGAAAGGTTTTGATCTGACCGGTTTTAATTTCAAAAGCAGTACAACTTTCAAATACATCTTTCAGTTCCACACCATATGCACCAATATTTTGAATAGGTGATGCCCCAACAGTTCCTGGGATTAAACTCAGGTTTTCAACACCTGCAAAATGGTTTGCAACACAATAATTCACAAAATCATTCCAAACTTCTCCAGCTCCTGCCGTTACCAACACCTGATCTCCCTCATTTTTTGATTCAATCCCCTTGATACTCATTTTCACCACTAAGCCATCAAAATCCTGCGTAAACAGCATATTGCTTCCACCGCCAACAATTAATCGTTTTTGATTACTAAAAAGTGGGTTTTGAAACAATTCCTTCAAATCACTTTCTGTTTCTATTTCAGTAAAATAGCGTGCTTTAACATCAATAGCGAATGAGTTATAAGGCTTTAACGAAATATTTTCCAAAATCTGAGGCATGGTATTGGGTGTTAAGCTGCAAAAGTAAAATAAAATTTAACTATGTTAGAAGTGCCCTGATAATAATAAAACACCTATTTCACTAAACTCTTTTTAACAAACAACAATCCAAATGCCTTTCCTTTTTCCTTGCGCTGATTTTTGTGGTGAATTTTATGTGCTTTTCTCACCATTTGCAAATAAGTATTCTTGCTTTTAAAAGTTTTAAATCTTCTGTGCACAAACCAATCGTGAATTACGAAATAAATGATGCCATACAAAGTAATTCCTAAACCAATAAAAAAGCGATAACCATAACTTTTTCGATCCAGATACATGAGGTATAAAGCAAGCGCGGCAAAGAGCAGGGCAAATAAATCATTCCACTCTAAAAAAGAATGCGATTTTTGGTGGTGACTTTTGTGCAGGAACCACAAAGGGCCATGAAATAAGTACTTATGGATAAACCAGGACAAACATTCCATTACAATCAGGGTAGATAATGTAATCAGAATACCAAATATAACATGCATCATTCTTAAGTTATTGGTTTGTAAAGATATATAAATCATTTAAAACGAAAATTGATTGTCATCCATGCGTCAGTTGTTAATCCAAATTTTAGCCTGCTGATTAAGAAATGAAAATTTAAATCTAACTTTGACTAAAATATTAAAAAAGTCAGAAAGTAGAAAAGTAGAATGATTGTAGCTGATAAAAAAAGAGAACAAATTATTGACGGGGCGATCAAACGTTTCAGCCATTTTGGGATAGGCAAAACCACCATGAATGATATCGCTGAAGATCTTTCCGTATCTAAGCCCTCTCTTTATTATTATTTCCCTGATAAGAAAAGTTTGATAGTTGGTGTAATTGAAAAGGTATTTTCAGACTATTTCGACTTATTAAAAAAGAAATATAATCCAGATGCCCCTTTAGAAACTGTTTTATTCCAGACAATAGAAATCAGAAATACCTTTTTCATGAAATATTTTATGTTGAGAATCTCAGAAGGACTACCTGATATTTTTAACGATGACTCCATGAAAAAGAAACTAACCGCATTAAAAGATTCAGAGAAAGTTTTTTATGCAGAGATTTTTGAAAGGGCAAAAGAGAAGGGAGAGATCAAACACGAAAACATGTCGCATATAGCAGAACTTTACCTGGAAAGCTTGATGGGTTTAACAAATATGTGCATTATGGAACTGGGTAAAGATCTCCTTCCGGATAAAAAAGCTGTAAACAGAATGAAACAGAAACAGAAAGACCTTTCTTCCATCTTTACCAGGGGATTAAGTTGCTGAAAGCATGAGGCAGTGGGAAGTTTAAAGTGCAAAACTTAAAGTGGAAAGTATAAAGGCCCAAAGGCTAATCGTTTAAAATACTGGTATATTGATACCGGAAAAATAGTCATAGATAAGAACCCAAAAACAAAAAACAATACATGATGCTTAGAGTAAAAATGGTAAAATTAATGCTCGTCCTGATCGTTGGCATGGCTTTACCACAACTGGTATCTGCGCAGCAGCAGATTACCCTAAAAGAAGCGCTGACCTATGCGCTTCAGAACAATGCCAATGTGCGTAAATCAAGATTGGATATCGAAAACGGCCGATATAAAGTCCAGGAAGTAAGGGCGCAGGCTTTACCACAAATTACAGGTAACGCCGGACTAACCTATAATCCGATTATCGGCCAGTTGGTGGCCAATTTTGGCGGTCAGACACAGGCCATTAAATTAGGTCAGAACTGGAATTCTTCTGCCGGCGTGCAACTTTCGCAACAGTTATTTAACCAGCAGGTTTTTACTGGTTTGCAGGCTGCCCGATCAAGCGAAGAATATTATAACCTAACCGCTCAATTAACAGAAGAGCAGATTATAGAACTGGTGGCCAACAATTACTATCAGGTATTGGTTAACAGAGAGCAGTTAAGTGTAATTGATACTAATATTAAAAATGTTAAGGTTGTCGAAAAAATTGTTTCCAATCAATACCAAAATGGCCTGGCCAGAAAAATTGATGTAGACCGGATCAATGTGAATATCACGAACCTGACTACGCAAAGGGAACAAACGGTTAATGCCATCACACAATTGGAAAATCAGTTAAAGTTTTCAATGGGTATGCCTGTTACTACACCTATTGAATTACCTAAAGCAGAATTGACCAATGTATCGCAATTGCCGGAATTTGCAGAAACCATTGACTTCGGCAACCGTACGGAAGTGAAATTGTTAAACACACAGGATAAGCTTTTATCGCTTCAACGGAAGGCCTATGTAGCTGAATACTACCCCAGCCTATCTTTAACAGGAAATTATACTTATTCCAGTCAGAGTGATGGATTTGATTTCTTATCTTCAAATGCTGCATCTATCGGTTACGGTGCATCGGCGATTGGTTTAACTTTAAAAGTACCCATTTTCAATGGCTTTTTAACCCGTTCAAAAATCCGCCAGGCTGATGTGGAGATCAAAAAAGCAAAAGAAGACAGAAAGGAATCTACAAATTCATTAAATTTAGCTTACGAGAACGCTAAAATTCAACTTCGCAATAATTTAAATACCATCACTTCACAACGTAAAAATGCCGAACTGGCACAGGAAATTTATAAAAGCACACAGAATAACTATAACAATGGTTTAGCTTCTTTAACTGACTTACTGGATACCGAAAACTCCCTGACTCAGGCGCAAAACAGTTATAACCAGGCATTATTAAACTTTAAGGTTGCCGAAATACAGCTCATCAAATCAAACGGAAATATTAAATCGCTAGTACAATAGAAATGAAAAGAATAATTACCATAATTATCGTTATTGTTGTTGCCCTGGGTGCAATAGCCTATGTTTTAACCAACAATAAGAAAAAAAACGAAGCCAAAACGGCTTACATTGCCGAAGGCGGTGGTGCAGTTGCCGTTCGTGTGGCAACAGTAGAGAAAAAAGTAGTTGATGTAGATTTTGTGGCAAACGGAAACTTTGCACCGAAGCAAGAATTAAACTTCTTATCTGAAAATGCCGGTCGCGTAACTAAAATTTATGTAGATGAAGGTGATAAAGTGACCAAAGGACAGCCATTGGCACGCCTTGATGCTGAAATTATTAATACCGACAGGGAAACTGCTGAAGCTACTTATCAAAATGCAGTTAGAGATGAAGCCAGATACCAGAGCTCTTTTCAAACCGGCGGTGTAACCCAGCAACAGTTGGACCAGGCTAAACTGGCTACCAGAAATGCAAAATTACGCCTGCAGGCTTCACAGCGAAAATTAAGTGATGCAAACATCAAATCTCCAATCAATGGTATTGTAAATAAAAGATATATTGAAGTTGGTGCATTTGTAACCGCACAAGGTACACAGTTATTTGAACTGGTTGATGTTTCTAAATTGAAACTAAAAGTAAACGTTAATGAATCGCAGGTAGCCAATATTAAAGTTGGCGATCAGATTAGCATAAAATCAACCATTTTCCCTAATGAGAAATTTTCAGGCAGAATTACATTCATTGCCCCAAAAGCGGATGCAACTTTAAATTTCCCGATCGAAATTGAAGTAACCAATAATACCAAAAACAGTTTAAGAGCGGGTATGTACGGAACAGCCGTATTTAACTTCCCTAAACAAGCACCAAGTATCCTGATCCCTCGTACCTCTTTCGTAGGTAGTGTAAGTAGTAATCAAGTATTTGTTTATGATAAATCAAATAACAAGGCTAAGGTACGCAAGGTAGTTTCAGGACGTATTTTAGGTGATAATGTGGAAATAGTTGAAGGCTTAAATGAAGGTGAAACTGTAATTACCAGTGGACAGATTAACTTAGCTGAAGGTACTGCCGTAAGCATTGTTAAATAAGCTGAAAGTCTAAAATCATTAGTCAGAACACGCGGTGGCTATACCACCAGCATAAAAATTAAAAATGAAAATAACAGACATTTCTATAAAAAGGCCCTCGCTGGTAATTGTGGTGTTTACCGCACTTACGCTTCTTGGGCTATTGAGTTACTTTTCGTTGGGTTATGAATTATTACCAAAATTCTCAAACAACGTAGTATCCATCTCAACCATTTATCCTGGTGCCTCTCCTGCCGAGGTAGAAAATACGGTAACGAAGAAAATTGAGGATGCGGTTTCCTCCATGGAAAACATTAAAAAAATCAATTCCGTATCATTCGAAAGTTTATCAACCGTTACCATAACCCTAACGGATGCAGCGAACATCGATATTTCCTTGAACGACGCACAGCGTAAGGTAAACGCCATTCTTTCAGATTTACCTGAAGATGTTAAAACACCTTCATTAAGTAAATTCTCGCTAGATGATTTACCGGTAATTACCATGACGGCTTCGGCTAATATGGATGATGTTTCCTTCTATGATTTAATTGACCAAAGAATTGCCCCGGTGATTTCGAGGGTAACAGGTGTTGCGCAGGTAAATTTAGTTGGGGGTTCAGAAAGGGAGATCAGGGTGATGCTTGATGCCAATAAATTGCAGGGGTATAACCTTGCAGTGCCTCAGGTACAACAAATGATTTTAAGCTCTAACTTAGACTTCCCTACCGGAAGCGTTAAAACTGAAAATCAGGATGTTTTAATCCGTTTATCTGGTAAATACAGAAGTATTGAAGAACTGCGGAACCTGGTATTAACGACATCGAAAGATGGTTCACAAATTCGCCTGGGTGATGTGGCTGATGTTCAGGATTCGCAAAAAGAAACTGAAAAACTGGCGCGTATTAACCGCAAAGCATCTATCGCCATACAAATTATTAAACAAAGTGATGCGAATGCGGTAGAAGTGAGTGAAGGTACACATGCCATTATCGCAAAACTTAAAACGGAATATGCAGCCAATAAATTAGACATTAAAATTGTAAACGATAGCTCTATTTTTACCCTTGAATCTGCTGATGCCGTTATTCACGATTTAATTTTAGCCGTTATTTTAGTGGCATTCGTAATGCTTTTCTTCCTGCATAGCTTCCGTAATGCATTAATTGTAATGGTTTCCATTCCGGTTTCATTAATTGCAACATTTATAGGCATCAATTTATTTGGCTTTACGTTAAACTTAATGTCATTACTGGGATTATCACTTGTAGTGGGTATCCTGGTGGATGATGCGATTGTGGTTTTGGAAAACATTCAACGCCACATGGAAATGGGTAAAAACAAGGTACGTGCAGCATCCGATGCGACTCGTGAAATTGGTTTTACTGTAGTATCCATTACCTTTGTAATTGTAGTGGTGTTCTTCCCGATTGCAATAAGTAGCGGGTTAGTATCAAACATCCTCCGTCAGTTTTGTATCGTGGTGATCATAGCCACACTGTTATCATTAGTTGCTTCCTTTACCATCGTGCCATTGCTTTTCTCCAGATATGGTAAGCTGGAACACATTGAAGGTAAAAACCTGTTTGGCAGATTCATCCTTTGGTTTGAAAAGCAACTGAAAAAATTCACGCTGTGGATTACCAGTATTTTAAACTGGTCATTAAACCATAAAGCGTTAACGCTGATTATTGTGTTTGTGATGTTCCTGAGTTCATGTGGTTTATTGGGTGCTGGTTTTATTGGTTCTGAGTTTTTTCCAAAATCAGATAAGGGAGAATTTTTGGTACAGATTGAATTACCAAAAGATGCGCCTTTGGAACAAACCAATTTCTTTACACAAAGAGCCGAAGCTTTCTTAAGCAAACAGCCTGAAATTACCCAGTTAATTACAACTGTTGGTCAGGCCAGCGGTGATTTTGGCGGTACGCAGGCTACAGCTTACAAGTCTGAAATTAACGTGAAGTTGGTAGAACGTGATAAACGTGAAGGTATGTCTTCTGACGTTTTTGCAACCAAAATGAGCCGTGCTTTGGCCAAACAACTGGTTGGTGCAAAAGTTAAAACCGTGCCGATTAGTATTTTGGGTATTGCTGAAAATGCACCTATTAGTTTAGTGGTAATGGGTTCCAATCTGGATAGTGCTTTAAAATACGCAGAGGGTGCTCAAAAAGTACTTAAAACGATTTCTGGTGCAACAGAGATTAAATTATCGGTAGAGAAAGGTACACCGGAAATTAATGTTCAGGTAGACCGTGATAAAATGTCGGCTGTTGGATTGACATTATCTACCGTAGGTTCTACCATGCAGACTGCCTTTGCCGGTAACACGGATGGAAAGTATAGAAAAGGTGAGTACGAGTACGACATCAACATTCAATATCAGGATTTCAACAGGAAAAACATTGATGATGTACGGAACCTTATCTTTGTGAACGATCAGGGCGCACAAATTAAATTATCACAGTTTGCAAACATTACAGAAGGCTCTGGTCCAAGTCAGCTGGAGCGTTTAAATAAGTCTACTTCAGTATCTGTACAGGCACAATCAATTGGTCGTCCTACAGGAACTATTGTAGCAGAATTCCAGGAAAAACTGGAACAACTACAGGCTAACGGCAAAATGAAAACGCCTATCGGTGTAAGTTATACCTGGGCTGGAGATCAGGAAAACCAATCAGAAGGTTTCGGAACTTTAGGGATTGCCTTGCTGGCTTCGTTAATTTTGGTTTATCTGATCATGGTTGCGCTTTACGATAGCTTTGTTTACCCGCTCGTGGTGATGTTTTCACTTCCGCTGGCTGTAATTGGCGCATTGCTTGCATTGGCTTTAACTAATAATTCCATTGGTATTTTCACCATTTTAGGTTTGATTATGTTAATGGGGCTGGTGGCGAAGAATGCAATCATCCTGGTCGATTTTACCAACCAGCTAAAAGCAGAAGGTAAAGAGACCAAGGAAGCACTTGTATTGGCCAATCATGCCCGTTTACGCCCCATTTTAATGACAACCATTGCCATGGTATTCGGTATGCTTCCAATTGCATTGGCAAGTGGTGCAGGTGCCGAATGGAAAAATGGTTTAGCATGGGTTATTGTTGGTGGTTTAACCAGTTCGTTATTCTTAACTTTAATTGTTGTACCGGTAATCTATCTGATATTTGATAGAATTCTGGATAGATTCGGATTCAACAAAAAAGGAAAAACCATTGATGAGTTAATGGTTGAACCATATGACCATAAAGATGTTTTGGAATATGATTTAGATGCCAAACATTAAAAATAAAGATGAACAATCAATTAAGGTCGCCCCACAAAGGCGACCTTTTTTTTAATCAAATTTGCAATACCACAAGAGACTGAACAACAGCTTAAAAACAGATTGAGCATGAAAATTCAGTGTAAATGAAAGGGCTTCAAACAAAATATTGGGCATCATTGTATATTAGTCATATGTTTAAAATTGTTTTATCTCTCCTCCTGATCAGTGCTTCAATTTTAGTTAAAGCGCAACATCCACCTGTTTTCGATGCCATGACCAGCGATTCTTCATTCATTAAAGTATCTGATCTTGACATTACACTGGTAAAATACAGTTACAAACCCAATGGCGTAAAATTTTTAGTGGTTCATGACAATGAAGATACAGGCGTTAAGGCAGGATTTGATTATATCCGCTGGAATGGCGGAGAATTAATAGACAGCCAGTATGGAGGCGTCAGGGATTATACATTTACCTATATGGACGATCCTTACCGTATTGATCCGAATGCCATTTATACAGAAACCGGTGTAAAAACCCGCTTAAAAAAGGATGCGTACAGTTCTAACGAAGTAGAAAAGCTTATTCTCAATGCAGGTAAACAGATTGTTGATTTCTATAATCCCAAAGCCACCGGCTATTTTTTAACGTTGCACAATAATGCTGATGGTGGTTTTGGGATTTCCTCCTACTTACCCGGATATGATTTATCCAGCACAGCAGATTCAGTTTTCATAAACTTTGAAATGGATGGCGATGATCTTTTATATGTAACCGAGCCCAGGTTATTTACAAGTTTAAAAAAAGCAAATGTAAATGTCATTTTACAATCTAAATTTGCCGAGAATGATGGCTCTTTATCGGTTTATGCCATGATCAATCATATTCCTTACATCAATGTAGAAGTTCAGCACGGGCATCAGGAAGAAAATTTAAGACTGATAGAAATCGCCGTGGCTACACTAAAAGAACATGGCTTAATTAAAAAGGATTATGTGCCGGTACAAAAAGATAGCTTGGGGAAAACCGCTACTCAATAGCTTTCATTTTAGTTACCAGAAAGCTCACTAATAAACCAAAAACACCAATTACAGCATAAGAATACCGCAAGCTGGATAAAGCAGAAATATAACCGATTAAAGGTGGACCCATTAAAAAACCAAAATAGCTCACACTGGACACCATTGCGATGGCAATTCCTGGAGATACTTTTCCATTTTTACCAGCCACACTGTATAAGGTAGGTACAATGCTCGAAACACCTACACCAACCAGCATAAAACCAATGGTTGCGGTTACTACATAAGGCAGGAATACAGATAGAAACATGCCTGTAGAAACAATTAAGCCACTGATCTGAATGGTTTTTTTCCTCCCCAGTTTGGCTATGATCCTGTCTCCAATAAAGCGCCCCGTAGCCATCATGATCATAAATGATGCATAACCCAAAATAACCAATGAGGCTGGTGCCTTCACGATTTCTTTGAAATAAACACCACTCCAGTCGAACATAGCGCCCTCGGTGGCCATACTGCAAAATCCGATGATACCCAATTGCAGGAGTGAACCTTCCGGCATGGTAAATAGTTTCGGCTTCCGCTCTGTTTTAGCGCCCTTTCCAGGCACCAAATGTTTGTAGTTTAGAAATACATTGATCCAGATGAGGAAAGTAATGATCCAAAAATGGTAATATGGGATGAGGTGCAGATTCACCATCAGTAAACCCACCAGGGCACCGGTAAATCCGGCAATGCTCCAGGCACCATGAAAGGAAGTCATAATAGGTCGGCCAAAAAGCTTTTCAGCTTCAGAACCCTGGGTATTCACTGCAATATTGCACATATTACCCACCACACCAAACATAAAAAGAAAGACAGCCAAATGCCAGGGTGCAGTAGCCAAACCTAAATTACATAAAGCTAAAACATACAAAGGTGCTGTAATGGTTAATATTTTCTTACTTCCGTACCTGGTTACCAATCTGCCGGAAATAGGCATAGTAACCAATTGTCCTAAAGGCAGGGCCAGTAAAATACTGCCTAACTCACCGTCAGATAAATGCAGGGAATGTTTAATATCCGGAATGCGGCTGGCCCATGATGCAAATGCAATGCCCTGACCAAAGTAAAAAAGTGAAACGGCTAACCGGATTCTATTAGGAGAGCTTTTGGCTAATACAGGCTGGTTAATGGTGTGAATGTTTTCCTGATCTGCTTTAATTTCTTCCAATTCCTGATTTTTATATGAACGTTAATACCTATGCAAAGGTCCTCAAATCAATTGAAAATTAAAAAATTATTATCATATATTAAATGCTTCATAAAAAAACCTCACAGGTTTTAAAGCCTATGAGGTTTGGAATGCTATTCTTTGCAAATACCTTATATATGTATCGCCCTGTTTTCAGTTGCAGCTAGTGCAGCTTCTTTTAAAGCTTCTGTATAGGTAGGGTGAGCATGGCAAGTACGGGCAATATCTTCAGCTGATGCACGGAATTCCATTGCAACCACGGCTTCAGCAATTACGTCAGCCACACGCGGACCAATCATATGCACACCTAAAACTTCATCAGTTGAGGCATCAGCCAGAACTTTAATGAAACCATCAGTATCCATACTTGCTTTTGCACGGCCACTCGCTTTGAAAGGGAATGAACCCGCTTTATATTTTGTTCCTTTTTCTTTTAACTGCTCTTCCGTTAAACCAACAGCGGCTACTTCTGGCCAGGTATAAACAACACCCGGAATCAGGTTATAATTGATGTGTGGCTTTTGTCCCGCTATGGTTTCAGCAACATATATTCCTTCATCTTCAGCCTTGTGTGCCAGCATAGCGCCAGTAATCACATCGCCAATAGCATAAACACCTTTAACCGAAGTTTCTAAATGTTCGTTTACCGGAACTTTTTTACCTCTCTCTTCTATCGTAATGCCAATTTTATCTAAACCTAAACCTTCTGTATATGCAGTACGACCAACCGCAACGATACAATAATCTGCCTCTAATGATATGGTTTGTCCTTTCGGGGTTTCGGCTGTTACAGTTACGGTTTCACCATTATTGGTTGCACCTGTAACTTTATGTCCCATGTAAAAGTCCATACCCAGGTTTTTCTTTAAAACACGTTGCAACTCTTTACCTAAGCTGGCATCCATAGTAGCAATGATAGATGGTAAAAATTCTACAACAGAAACTTTTGTACCTAAACGGGCATATACAGAACCTAATTCCAAACCGATTACACCACCACCAATTACAACCATTGATTTTGGAACTTCTTTGATGTTTAAAGCTTCAGTTGAAGTGATGATCCGTTTTTTATCAATTGGTAAAAATGGCAATGTTGTTGGTTTTGAACCTGTAGCAATGATCACATTTTTGGCAGATAAGGTTTCTGTAGTACCATCTGCCTTGGTAATTAAAATGGTATTTTGATCTACAAATGATCCTACGCCTTCGAAAGCATCAATTTTATTCTTTTTAAACAGATAAGTGATACCAGCAGTGTTTTGTGCGACCACATCATCTTTACGGGCAATCATCTGGTTCATGTCAACCTGTAAATCTTTCAGATTAATCCCGTGGGTTGTAAATGTATGTGCAGCATTATGAAAATGCTCTGATGAATCTAATAACGCTTTAGATGGAATACAGCCTACATTTAAGCAGGTACCTCCAAAAGTTTTATATTTTTCAATAACCGCAGTTTTTAAACCTAACTGAGCACAACGGATTGCGCCAACATAACCGCCCGGCCCTGAACCGATAACAACGACATCGTATTGCATAATTTCTTTAGAATTTTGATTGTTCAAATGTAGGGAAAAAAGGCGGAAAGCTGAAGGATCAACTGTTTAAGGCTAGGGCTGAAATGACAATTTTACATTGAAAGTGTATTGCAAAAGGTTACTTTCTAATTCATTTTTAATCCTGCAGAAAAACAATCAAAGGTTAGAGATGAATTCTTTTAAATCAGTTCGTTTTGAAGTATAAATGCTTTTGCATGAGCAAAGCTGAGGAATAATTCATCGGCTATTTTAAGTTTAAGATGCGCCCTGACATTATTTTGAATCGCGTAACAGGTAATTCCGGCGGCCATTGCTGATTTAACACCATTTACCGTATCTTCAAAAACCAGGCACTCATCTTGTTGTAAACCAAGCCGTTCTACACACACATTATAACTTTCAGGATCTGGTTTGCTTTTGCTGACATCCGTCCGGGTAATAAACAATTTGAAATATTTTGCCAGGCCGTTGCGTTCGAAAACAGCTTCTACATCTACTCTTGGACTGGCCGTTACCACTGCAAGTGTAAGTCCTTTCTCATAAAAATATTGAACAAACTCCAGGGCAAAAGGCATAAGACTGATGTCTTTCGTTTTAAATCCTTCGTAGGTAAGGTGCTCCCTTCTGGCAGTGAAGTCTGTTAAATCGGCATCAATTTTATACCGCTCTATTAAGGTCTTCGCATTTTGAGGCAAAGGAATCCCGGCGTAATTGGTTAGCCAGTCTTTAAGTTCAAGCTTTACACCATAAGGAAGCAAAAACTCATTCCAGCAATCGAAATGAAACTTTTCAGAATCAATCAAAGTCCCATCTAAATCAAACAACAATGCTTTTATTTTACTCATTTTATTTTTATTAACTAATTCCCTTATCGTTAAGAGGCTACAATAGAGAGGTCATTTTTGCGAGAAAGAATGAGGAAGCAATCACCAATGGAGATTTCTTTTCTATTCCCAACTTTCAGGTTACGGCATCACTTCAAACAGGAAAAACTGCTGAACCTGTGTTTTGCTGAAATTATTATCCACACAAAAAATCAGGCTTTGATGCCCGTTTGGTAACTTAGGTCCAAATGTTACGCCTTCAATATTATCAATATGCATCTTTAAGCTATCAAAATCAAAAAGCAATTTCTTGGCTAAAGGTTTTGGTGGAAATTTTACAAAGGATGGATTATGCATCACATTTTCTGCCTGATTCAAATCAACCAGGTAAAGCTTAACAAAGGAATGATCATCACGCCCTTTTGCCCAGGCCCGCTCCATGACCATTAAAGTATGATCGTTTACAGCTAAAATTTCTGAGATACCGTTGATATTCCAATCGCTTTCTACCGTAGGTTTTATGGGCAATGCATCAAGATTATAGGCATATTGAGCTGTATTTCTTTTACTTTTAACATCGAATTTAAGTATTCTGGTCAGCGCTTTATCATATCCAAAATGGGATTGTTCCCCATCCTGGTAAAGTGGTTCTTCCAAGCTGGCATATAAAGTTTTATAATGATCAGCATAGGTTAAGCCTTCGAAAAAAGCATTTTTCCGCACACCATAGTCCTGCTTGCTGATGTGAAAACCAGGCGGCAAAGGCACGGTATCTAAAAATTTTCCAGCGATAGAAATGAATGTCAGTGCAGGCTGAACAAGCGTTGTATCCGTTTTACGGAATAATCTTTCGCCCTCATTACTCCAAACCAACGTATTTTTCAAAGGGTGGTAACGAAGGGATTCTCCATCAGCCTTAATGTTTTTGCCATATTGATATTTTGGATAGGGTGCTCCAGCTTCCCGAAGAATGAAAGTAACATCCGTAAATTTAATGGTGTCTATTTTATGGTTTCGAATGTCAATCTTTGCCGTGTAAATCCTCGCGGGACTAAACTGAGTGGGGTCATCGCTGATGAGGTAATACTGATTGTTTTTCACATCGTAATCTATTCCTGATAAACCGCCAATAATGGTATTTTTGAAAGTATCATTGAGCGGTAAAATGTATTCATTCAGAAATTTGATGGATGAAACCGACTGAATTTGCGAATCACGAGATAAAGTTCTGTTTGCTGTACAGGCAGATAGCACAGTAATAAGAACAAGGTATAAAATGAAAAATCTTGGCAATAATATTTTCAAACCAGCATAAGTTTTGCGTAAAAGTATAGAAAAGGAGTTAATAAATTTCATCAGCAATACAATTATGAAATACCTTTTACTTTTCAGACAGTAGCAATGGCAAAAAACAAAGCCGCTTCAATTCAGATTGAAACGGCTCTATAAAATATATTTCCCTTAAAACAACTTGCCAATTACCCGGTACGTGATGTGATTTCCATCCACAACTTCTTCGTAATAAATATCATCAGGAGAAACAAAGTATTTTTCGTTTTTAATGGTGACTTCCCGGCAACCTTCAGGGAGCTGATCAATAATATCGCCAATCTGATGCGAATCCACCGTACCATTTGGGGTGTTCAATACGCCATCTTTACCAGCTACGATATAAACTGTCTTACCATCAGCATTTGGCGACTGAGTGTAATAAACTCCTTTATATTCATAATAATCAACACCATTAATGGTTACCCGTTTCGCCTCTTCAGGTAAATTCGGAACTTCTGCACCTACCGGTGGAACCACTACTTCGTATTGGTTATTATTTTGCTGATAAAATAATCCGCCTGAATAATAAAACTGGCTTGCGCCGAAGTAAAATGGATAATAACCAAGCGGCAATACGCCTATCCTAAAACCTATAAATGGCCTGTAGTAATTATAGTAACTGAAATAAGGACGATAGTATGGTCTTCCGTAAGCATAATGGTAGCCAAAACCAGGTCTGTAGCCCCGATACCCAAAACCGCCTCTATAAACAGACCTGTTATATACATAGGTAGTGCGGTTTGATCTGATGCTTGTATTATTAACACGTGGCGAAAATGTCCCCCTGCCTGGCATAGCTGATTGTCTTGAAAGTGAACCACCGCCTCTTGAGCCAGAAAACCCGCCCGATCTGCCACCGCCGTGAAAGCCTCCACCGCCCCTTCCTGGTCTTTGGGCAGAAACATTTTCAGTACTTAACATGGCCATCATCGCTGCTACAGCCATGATTACAAAACCTTTATTTAACAACCTTTTCATCTCTAATTGATTCAATTGTGTATATGACGATGAAACTGATCAAAAGATTATTTACATCCTTATTTTAACTAAATTTTGATAAAGTGATGACGAATGCCCTTTTTTCCAATATTAACAAACTATTTACCGGATGTTTTTTCTAATCAATTCCTAATCTTCTATATTTAAATTTTATTCCTAAAAAACACTTAAATGAACTTTCCCAGATTTTTATGCCTCTTATTTTTTCTATGTATTGCTAACAACTTACTGGCCCAGAGCGATTCTGCCTATGTTAGAGAAAACTACACTAAAATAGAGCGGCAAATTCCAATGCGGGATGGAGTTAAACTTTTTACTTCCATCTATATCCCTAAAAATCAAAGCAAAAAATATCCTTTTCTGATTAATAGAACACCCTATACAGTGGCACCTTATGGCGCAAATCAATATAAACTAAGTTTGGGTAATTTTCCGGCCATGATGCGGGAAGGATTTATCTTTGTTTATCAGGATGTTCGCGGGCGCTGGATGAGTGAAGGCACTTTTGCTGATATCCGTCCGCAAACCACCAGAAAAGGAAAAAAAGATATTGATGAAAGCACCGATACTTACGACACCATTGACTGGTTGATAAAAAATGTAAAAGGCAATAACGGCAATGCCGGCATTTATGGCATTTCTTACCCCGGGTTTTATTCTACAGCCGCATTACCAAATGCACATCCCGCGCTAAAGGCGGTATCACCACAGGCACCGGTAACCGACTGGTTTATGGGCGATGATTTTCACCACCGCGGCACCTTATTTTTAATGGATGCTTTCAGCTTTATGAGCGGTTTCGGAGTGCCTCGTCCGCAACCCATCACACCGGATAAAGGCCCGAAAGGATTTAAATTTCCCATTCAGGATAATTACCGCTTTTATCTGGAAGCCGGCTCAGTTAAAAACCTGAAGGATAAATATTTTGCAGATAGCATCGTATTCTGGAATGACCTCTTTAAACATCCCAATCTGGATACCTTCTGGAAAGCAAGATTAATTACACCGCATTTAACAAAAGTAAAACCTGCGGTAATGGTGGTTGGTGGTTTCTTTGATGCGGAAGATGCCTACGGAACCTTCGCCACTTATAAAGCCATTGAAAAACAAAATCCTGGAGCCAATAATATTCTGGTTGCAGGCCCCTGGTATCATGGAGGCTGGGTGCGTAGCGATGGTTCCTCTTTAGGAGATATTTCATTTGGAAAAAAGACCAGTATGGATTATCAGCAACAATACGAATTACCATTTTTTAAACACTATTTAAAAGGAGAAGGCAACTTCCATCCTGCTGAGGCTAATATTTTTGTAACCGGTTCAAATGAATGGAAAAAATTTGCAAGCTGGCCGCCAAAAGATACGGAGAACAAGAATCTTTATTTACAACCCAATGGAAAACTGAGCTTTGAAAAAGTAGGCAGAACCGATAGTTGGGATGAATACGTAAGCGATCCAAATCATCCTGTGCCCTATCAGGATGGCATTCAGGCGAGACGTACAAGAGAATATATGATCGACGATCAGCGTTTTGCAGCCCGCAGACCGGATGTTAAAACTTATCAAACTGATGAACTTACGGAAGATATCACCATTACAGGCCCCGTTCTGGCCAACCTCGTGGTTTCCACTACCGGAACTGATGCTGATTATGTCGTAAAATTGATTGATGTTTATCCGGAAGATTCACCAAACCCTGAACCAAACCCTAAAAACTTAATCATGGGTGGATATGAAATGTTGGTACGAGGTGAAATTATGCGGGGGAAATACCGCAATAGTTTTGAAAAGCCTGAGCCTTTTACACCGGATGCCATTACCAAGGTGAATTATCCCCTGCCGGATGTGGCACATACTTTTAAAAAAGGACATAAAATCATGATTCAGATCCAGAATTCCTGGTTTCCATTGGCAGATCGCAATCCGCAGAAATTCATGGATATTTATCAGGCTGAACCAGCCGATTTTCAAAAGGCCACACACCGGATTTATCACGACGTACACAATAGTTCATTTATTACCGTTTCAGTATTAAAATAAACACATGAAATACTTTAAGTTCATCCTATTGCTTCTTTTCACATCAACAGCCTTTGCGCAGGGCGATGCGAACTATGCCAAAACCCATTACACGAAGAAAGAAGTGTACATTCCTATGCGGGATGGCACAAAACTCTTCACTGCGATCTATACCCCAAAAGATGCTGGTACTGGCAAAAAGTATCCGATGATTATGCAACGCACTTGTTACAGCGTTGCGCCCTATGGAGAAGACCAAATTCCTGCCCGTTTAGGTCCTTCTGATTTGATGATGAAAGATGGTTATATTGTGGTGATGCAGGATGTTCGCGGTAGGTGGAAAAGTGAAGGCACCTGGACCAACATGACACCCGTAATTGATCACAAAAAAACAAAAAAAGATGTGGATGAGGGATCAGACACTTATGACACCATCGATTGGCTAGTTAAAAATGTAGCTTACAATAATGGTAAGGTGGGTCAATGGGGAATCTCCTATCCCGGATTTTATACTGCCGCCGGAATTTTAAGCAATCACCCGGCATTAAAAGCATCTTCGCCGCAAGCGCCAATTTCAGATTTCTTCTTCGACGATTTCCACCATAATGGTGCTTTCCTGCAGAGCTATTTTTCTACCTTTCCTTTGTTTGGTGTACAGAAAAAAGATACCACTTCCAGACCCTGGTACAATAGTCAAATGATTAACCCGAAAACCAAAGATGGTTATCAGTTTGCTTTAGATTTAGGCCCGTTAACAAATGCAGATCAATATTATAAAGACAATTTTTTCTGGCAGGAAACCGTAAACCATCCAAATTATGATGAGTTCTGGCAGAAACGGGGTTTACTCAAGCATTACAGCACCATCAAACCGGCAGTGATGGTGGTAGGTGGCTGGTATGACGCAGAAGATTTATCCGGCCCGCTAAACATTTATAAAAGCATTGAGAAGAAAAATCCAAATGCCTACAATACCATTGTGATGGGGCCGTTTGGGCATGGCCGATGGAGCCGCGAAACAGGCCATACCATGCACAGCAATGTGTACTTTGGAGATAGCATTGCGACCTTCTATCAAAAGGAAATTGAGTTAAAATTCTTTAACCACTTCCTCAAAGGGAATGGAGATAAAAATGCTGGTTTGCCGGAAGCTTATATGTTTGATACCGGCAAAAAAGAGTGGGAAACCTTTACAAAATGGCCAGCTGAAAAAACGACCAAACAAAAATTATACTTAGGTGCTGATGGTAAACTCAGCCTGACTGCGCCTGCTAAAGCAGGATCTGTAGACTATATTAGTGACCCTGCGAAACCCGTTCCTTATACCGAAGATTTAACCACCACACTAGGCTTCACCCCTCACAACTACATGAGCGAGGATCAGCGTTTTGCTGGTCGCAGGCCTGATGTACTGGTTTTTCAGACGGATATTCTTGAAAATGACATCACGCTTGGCGGAGAAATCATGTCCCACCTCAAAATTGCCACCACCGGAACAGATGCTGATTTTATGGTGAAACTGATTGATGTTTATCCTGCTGATGAACCGAACAATCCGTATATGCCCAATAAAAACATCATTTTAAGTAACTATTGGCAAATGGTTCGTTCGGAGATTATGCCCGCCCGTTTCCGCAATAGTTTTGAAAAACCGGAAGCCTTGGTTTCGAATCAAAAAACGGATGTAAATTTCCGCTTGCAGGACGTGTTGCACACTTTCAAAAAGGGACACCGGTTGATGATCCAGGTGCAGAGTACAGCTTTTCCTTTATTTGCCCGTAACCCGCAAAGGTTTGTTGAAAACCCTTATAAAGCTACAGCAGCTGATTATATTAAAGCTACTCAAACGATTTTTAATGATAGTTTTGTAGAGGTTGATGTGATAAAATGATTGGACTAAATTAACCAATTCCAAGCTCTATTCGAAAAATAAGGAGGAAGTGACCTAACAGCTTAGCAAGTAGATAGAGATAATATAACGAACGCTTAATAAGCAACTGAATAAAAGCACAACATAAAGTAAAAGCACGAGACCCAACTCCCTCTAAATTTAGAGATGGTCAGGGCTGGCAAATAAAACACAGATGAAAAAACTATTTATCCTTTTTGCGCTGGCACTTTGCCTAGGTAATGCAAATGCCCAAATGCTGGGGAAAAACCAGGTAAACGCCCGTGCAGATACCCTTCGCGGAACACTCACCCCTTTACGTACCTGCTATGATATCAATTACTACCATTTGGATGTTAAAATCGATATTGATCAAAAATCTGTGGCCGGAAGTAATGAATTTGCCTTTACAGCCACCCAGGATTTTACCAAACTCCAATTCGATCTTTTCTCGAATTTAAAGGTCGAAAAAGTGCTTTATAAAGGAAAGGAAATGCCGTTTACCCGTGAATACAATGCCGTTTTTGTAACCTTCCCGAAGGCCGTTAAGAAAGGCAGTAAAGATAGGTTTACCGTATTTTATTCAGGAAATCCGGTAGTGGCGAAAAATGCCCCCTGGGATGGCGGTTTTATTTTCAAAAAAGATGCTGCTGGCCATCCATTTGTTTCAGTAGCCTGCCAGGGCCTGGGAGCGAGTGTATGGTGGCCAAATAAAGACCACCAGAGTGATGAGGTAGACAGCATGCTCATCAGTATCAGCGTTCCTAAAACATTACAGGAAATATCCAATGGAAGATTAAGAAATACAGTTAACCAGCCAGATGGCTACAAACAGTATAACTGGTTTGTGAGTAATCCCATCAACAATTATGATGTTACTTTTTATATAGGAAAATATGCCCATTGGCAGGATAATTATGCCGGTGAAAATGGAAATTTAAGCATCGATTACTGGGCTTTACAAGTGGATAGTGCTAAAGCCCGTCCGCATTGGGATGCAGATGTTAAACCTATGCTTAAATGCTTCGAGTATTGGTTTGGTCCCTATCCATGGTATAAAGATGGCTATAAATTGGTTCAGGCGCCACACTTAGGCATGGAACATCAAAGTGCCGTAGCTTACGGAAACCAGTTCAGAGAAGGCTATCTGGGTAGGGATTTAAGCGGAACCGGGCATGGCTTAAAATGGGATTTCATCACTATTCATGAAAGTGGCCACGAATGGTTTGGAAATAACATCACTTCAAAAGACATTGCAGACATGTGGATTCATGAAGGTTTTACCAATTATTCCGAAACCCTTTTTACCGAATGCACAGACAGCAAAAAAGCAGGAAGTGAATATGTTATCGGAATCAGAGACGGGATTAAAAATGATATCCCCATAATCGGCCCTTATGGCGTAAATAAAGAAGGTAGCGGAGACATGTACACCAAAGGTGCAAACCTGATCCACACCATTCGACAGTTGATCAATGATGACGAGAAATTCAGGCAAATTTTAAGAGGACTAAATAAAACTTTCTATCATAAAACGGTAACGACTGCCGATATTGAAAATGATATTGCCAAACAAAGCGGACTTAAACTGGACAAGGTTTTTGATCAGTATCTCCGCCACGCCAATATCCCGGTGTTAGCCTATAAAATTAATGATGGTGTTTTATCTTACCGGTGGATCACGGATGTAAAAGGCTTCGACATGCCCGTTAAGGTGACTTTAAAAGCGGGTGAATATACTTTAATTAAACCCACAAATGAGTGGAAAACCATTAAAATAGATCCTGGTATAACCACAGATAATTTTAAGAGCGATCCGCAGTTTTATATCAAGACCAGAAAAGATTAATTTAAAGCGCTTGTAGTGATGATTTTTTCTTTCATGAAATGGCAATGGTTGTGCAACTTTTTTATTTTTCTGCCGTCTTATAATAAAAGCACAATCATTTTTAATGATTGGCATTTAACAAACTAAAGATTTTAATCGATGAAAAAATTATTCACCATTTTATTTGCAGCACTTACTTTAACTATAAGTATCCATGCAATCGCAAAAGATCAGATCAATATTACGCCATCAACATACAGCAATGATGACCGGGACGTAGAAAACTTCAATGGCGTAGCCGCTGCCGGGCCAATTAATGTGGTAATTACATTAGGCAGCAAAGAAAGTTGCCGTTTAGATGGTGACGCAGAAGCCATTGCCTCCATTATCACTGAAGTAAAAGGAAATGTATTAATTATACGTCCAAAAAATAGTATTACCAGCTGGTCAAAAAAATATGAAGGAAAAAAGATTACAGCTTATGTTTCCGCCCGTGAACTGGCCAGCTTAACCATGAGTGGTTCCGGAAGCATGGTGGTAAACGGCAAAATCAGTACTGGTGATTTGACAACTACATTGAGTGGATCAGGTAGTATTAAAGCCAATGCAGATGTAGACAACTACAATGGCGTAATCAGTGGCTCTGGTTCATTAAATATCACCGGCAGCACAGATCGTGCTAAAATTGTGATCAGTAGTTCTGGTTCATTTGACGGAAAAAGCTTTTCATCCCAAACCTTATCTGCTACAATCAGTGGTTCAGGAACTGTGAATATTAAAACTGATCAATCCATCAGGGCTGTTATCAGCGGATCAGGAAGCGTAAATTATTCCGGAAATGCCACTGTTGATAAGACCATCATCGGATCTGGAAGGGTGAGAAAAATATAACCATAAATATGTAAATGGAAAATGCTTGTAAGAAATTACAGGCATTTTTTGCTTTAATTATTATTTCAATCCCTGGTTAGAGAACTTTTCTATATTTTAATCGAAGAATTTTCCGCTATGTTCATAGAAACCATCAAGCTACTTTTCGAAAGAGACCTTAACAGACTTATCAACGAGATCGAACAATATCAAAATGAATCCGACATCTGGATAATTAATAAGAATATTTCCAACTCTGCCGGAAATTTATGCCTGCACCTTATGGGTAATCTTCATACTTATATAGGTGCAATTATTGGTGGAACAAACTATATCAGGAATCGTGAATTGGAGTTCAGTCTTAAAAATATTCCTAGAAAAGATTTATTGGCTTCGATAAAAGCAACGAAAGCGATGGTTCATCAATCATTAGATAAACTAACAGAAGCCCAGCTTAATGCTGAATATCCAATACTCGTATTAGCAGAAAAAACATCAACAATGTTTTTTCTGGCTCACTTGACTACACATTTAAGCTACCACTTAGGACAAATAAACTATCACAGAAGGTTATTAGGTTGATTAATTTGAAAAGATAAATTAATCAGAACATCCAATTGAATTTCTATAAAGAGTAGTTACTAGAATTGAGCCCCAAGCAACCACATATTTTCAATGTAATTAATCTTCTGGCTGGCTTTATCATACTCATCCCAGCCAGTAGTGTGAATCTGAGTTAAATTGGTGGCACCAAACTTCGTTGTATTTTGAAGATATATGTGTTTCCAGATATAAAACTTCAATCCTACCTTAGCAGACACGCCATAGCCAGAAATATTCCAATGGTTATTTCTCCCTAGGCCAAATAAACGAACATCCGATCGGGGAATCATTAATCCACCACCTAAACCGGTTTCTAATGTTAAAGAGGTATTACCGGCAGGCGCTACCCAGATATCATCATAGCGCTCCACTTCAATATTGGCATAATTAAATCCATCAGTATGCTCATACGTTAACATGCTTTCCTTCACATTGATCTGCTGTCCGTTATAATCTCCCGCCAAAGCACTAGTTGCTACATTTTCAGGCGTGATATTGGCACCGATATGACCCGTTAGGGCAACTGTCTGAGGAATATCCATCACATATTTCATGTGATCCCAGCCAATAGAAATACTATAATTATCTTTAATGAAATAGCCCACGCGAATGTTATATTGCGGAACGGTTACCAAACCCGGGTTTAACCAATCCCAGCTTAATTTCGATTGCCTGTCATGCGCCACTACATCTTTCAGCGTAAAATCATAGTTTGGCCCGGTAAACCTGATATCACTCTTACCATACCAGGAATGATTGTATCCCCAATGAACATAAAAATCGCCTTTACGGGAAAAATTCCTTTTATGTTCAGGGTTAAAAATGCTTTTAGAACTTGGAGTATTGGGGTTCGGGGAGTCTTGGTTTTCCTGCGCCTGCATCCGCCTTGCAAACAAAAGCGCAATAACCAATATAAAATATTTATTCACGCAGCAAATTGAGCAAAAAGGAAATCAATTTACAATAATTTTAACATATCGATACCGCTAATACCTAAAAAATGACTTTAAGATATTAAAACGTAATTAGAATCTGGTATACACCGCCAGTTGGATAATATTATTGTTGGTATGATTGTTTATGTTTTTCACCGCCTGATTCATATATCCCACTTCAAGATCTATCTTTTTCGAAAACCGGTATCCTGCAGCTAAATAAAGCCTGTTCTGATCAAAAACACTATTATTAAGCTTGTCTTTATTTTGAAAGTTCAAAAAAACTTCGTTTTGCAAAGCTACAAATGCACCCCTGGTAAAGGTGGGCTCAGTTTTTTTTAAGGGCTGAATAAGTCTAAAAAAATAACGGAAACGCTGTGCAAATACATCATCATTTGTGCGTTCTATAAAACGCTGCTCTACCCTGAACCGGTGGCTGGCATATATAGATTTTAATTTGTGGTTAAAAATATATTGTTCAAAAATGCGGTGTTCATGTAAGAAATTATTTGAAGTTCCATCAAGCCGATTTTGAGTTGTCTGCCATAAATAACCTAGTGCCACATTACTCTTATCATTAATAAAATATTGTATTGCAGGCCTTACCAGTGTATTTCTTACATTACTCCAATCATCTGCCGAGCGCAACTGAAGGTCGAACTGTAAACCCCACTTATCATTAAACTTTGTATTGTTTAAAAACATGAACCAACCTGTGTTCTGATGCTGCGTTTGTGCCAAAAGTTTTCCATTTAGCATAAAGAGTAGAAAGGAAAATAATAAAACGTTTCTCATGAATGATAAATGTGCATAGTAATGGCCTAATAAAAGATGTAAAGCTAAGGAGTTTACCTTAAATTAATTTAACTAAAATTTCGAACTTGTTTTGGGCCAATACAATTGCTTTATTTGAATTTCATTTAATGTTACGCAATTAAAAATTTATCTTCGTTGAAGAATTAGGATATCGATATTAGCATAATTCCTGAGATTGATCCTTTTTTTAAGCATTACAAAACGTAAAATAAGAACAAAATGATTATTGAACCGAGAATGAGGGGCTTTATCTGTTTAACTGCACACCCGGAAGGTTGCGCACAAAACGTAAAGAACCAAATTGAATATGTAAAATCTAAAGGGGCCATTAACGGTCCTAAAAAAGTACTGGTTATTGGTGCATCCACAGGTTTTGGCCTGGCATCTCGCATTGCTGCGGCCTATGGTTCTGATGCTTCAACAATTGGGGTATTTTTTGAAAAGGCACCATCTGCAGGCAAAACAGCTTCACCGGGCTGGTATAATACTGCAGCATTTGAAAAAGAGGCACATGCCGCCGGCTTATATGCCAAAAGCATTAATGGTGATGCTTTTTCTAAAGAGATTAAACAAATAACGATCGACTTGATCAAAGCTGATTTAGGGCAGGTTGATTTAGTAATCTATAGCCTGGCTTCTCCGGTAAGAAAACACCCGGATACAGAAGTAGTGCACCGCTCGACATTAAAACCTATTGGAAGCACATATACCAACAAAACAGTTGATTTCCATACCGGTAATGTAACTGATATCTCTATTGAACCAGCAACGGAAGACGATATCGCAAATACCGTAGCGGTAATGGGTGGAGAAGATTGGGCCATGTGGATTGATGCTTTAAAAGCAGAAAACCTATTGGCTGAAGGTGCTACCACGGTTGCTTATTCATACATCGGCCCTGCTTTAACTGAGCCGGTTTATCGTAAAGGAACCATTGGCAGGGCTAAAGATGATTTAGAGGCCACTGCATTTAAAATTGGTGATAAATTAAAAGATATTAACGGAAAAGCATTCGTTTCTGTAAATAAAGCTTTGGTTACACAAGCCAGCTCTGCGATTCCGGTTATTCCATTATACATCTCTTTGCTGTATAAAATCATGAAAGAAGAAGGTATTCATGAGGGAACAATAGCGCAAATTCAACGCCTTTATGCCGAAAGATTATATACCGGTGCCGATATTCCTGTGGATGAAAAAGGCAGAATCAGAATTGATGATTTAGAAATGCGTGAAGATGTACAGGCTAAAGTTGCACAACTCTGGGAAGAAGCCACAACTGAAACTTTACCAGCAATAGGAGATTTACCGGGTTACCGTTCTGATTTCCTAAGCCTTTTTGGTTTTGAAGTTGATCAGGTTGATTATCAGAAAGACACCAATGAAATGGTAGAAATAGAAGGTCTGGCCAACTAATATTTTTTGCGATCTTTTTTATAAGGGTTGCCGAAAGCATCAATCCTTTAAAGAAGAAAAGCATGATCCAACAATATTAATTACAGGAACGGCTGGCATTTGCCGGCCGTTTTCGATCTGGAAAAAAAATGAATTTCGATTTACAACCCACATTACAAGATCCTTTCATAAAAGTTGTTCCATTAAAGGAAAGTGATTTTGAAAATCTTTATGCAGTAGCTGCTGACCCACTAATATGGGAACAGCATCCCAATAAAGACCGCTACAAAAGAGAAGTGTTCGAAGTTTTTTTCAAGGGGGCAATGGATTCAAAAGGAGCATTTATCATTTATGATCAGGCTACTGGTGAAGTGGTAGGCAGCTCAAGATATTATGAATGGAATGAAGAAGAAAAATCTATTGCAATTGGTTATACTTTTATAGGTCGTAAGTTTTGGGGTAGAGGTTATAACACTGCGCTGAAAAAATTGATGTTCAATTATGCTTTTCAGTTTACAGACCAGATTATTCTGTATATTGGTGCAACTAATTTTCGCTCACAAAAGGCAATAGAAAAATTAGGAGCAATAAAAACGACCAAGATTGAGGTTGCCTATTATGGCGAACCTGTAAAATGGAACTTTCTTTATCAAATTAATAAAATAGCATGGAATAGCAGATAGCTGTTCTTCACCTAGGGCTGAACACAATGCTTTTACATACCATCCATAAGTTAATAAAGCACTCCTATTGAATGTTTTATGACAACAAAAATCAAACAACAATCCGTTATCAGTGTTCATCTTGATATGAATAAAATCGTATTTCTGATTTAGTATTCTTATATTTGTATCAATCTCAATTCCACTCACCTTTTTAAAAAAACAAAACAATTATATATTTATGGCTAAATCTCAGGCGACATACAGTAAAAAAGAGAACGAAAAAAAACGATTAAAGAAACAAAAAGACAAACAAGAGAAAAAAGAAGAGCGTCAGTCTAACGCTAAAAAAGGTTTGGCACTTGAAGACATGATGGCTTACGTTGATGAAAACGGAAACATTTCTTCTACTCCACCAGATCCGAAAAAGAAAAAAGTATTTAACATTGAGGATGTTCAGATCGGTATCACCAGACAGGAAGATATTATCGACGAAAATCCGGTTAAAAAAGGTACTGTTACTTTCTTTAATGACAGTAAAGGTTACGGCTTTATAAAAAATACCGAAACTCAGGATAGTATTTTCGTACATGCAAATGGCTTGGTTACTCAAATCAAAGAGGGTGATAAAGTTACTTTTGAAGTAGAAATGGGTCAAAAAGGTCCGACAGCTGTTAAGGTATCTAAAGTTTAATCGTTATTAAACGCTCCATATTGCTTTCTCAAAAACAGCAATAAGATAAAAAATATGCAGATCAAATTCTGCTGCGCCAGGTTTTATAAACATTTATATTTCCGTCTATTTAAGCATAAAACCTAGCGCATTTTTTTCATTTCAATCGAAAAAATCATTTTTCTTCCCTTCATCTAAAATAAACGAGGCAACGTTGCTTTGTTGAGTTTGCTTTTGCGGATGAATAACTTTATTTACAGATTTATTCACAACTATTTCATCGCATTCAGGATATGTAAGCAATTATCCAGATTTATTTTTCTAACTTCAATTTAAGTATTTACGGTTTGTGATCTAATATTGCCTAGACAGGCATATTCTATAACTAACTTATGAAGAAGCCATTGCTATAAATAAACACACATTATGGCAAACGATAAACATCAGTTTTAATCTTTACTTTTCCTTTATTTAAAAATTTTTATAATCCCGGTGTGGAATTTGCTGTTTGCTTACATCATTACTGCACACACATAGAAAATAGAATTATGAAAAAGTTAATAGCAATTGCACTAGTTGCATTTTTAGGATTATCCACCGCCATGGCTCAACAAGCAGATTTACGCAGAAAAATCAGTGTGAGCGGTAACGCAGAAACTGAAGTAACCCCCGACATCATTTACATCGGTATTTCTTTAAAGGAATATTTAAACGGGAAGAAAAAGGTAGAAATCACTGAACTGGAAAATAAACTTTATGCCGCTGTACAGAAAGCCGGAATCGCCAAAGAAAATTTAACCGTGAGCAATTTAAGCAGCTGGAACGATCAGACATCAAAGAAAAAAAATCCTGATTTTCTGGCCAGTAAACAGTACCGTTTAAAAGTGAGCGATTTAAATAAATTTAATGCCATCCTTGATGAACTGGATCCTAAAGGCGTTGCGAATACCAACATCGAGAATTATTCTTACTCTAAAATTGAAAGCCTGAAAAAAGACCTCAAAATTAAAGCACTATTAGCTGCCAAAGAAAAGGCAACTTATATGGTAGAGGCATTAAATGGTAAGTTGGGCAGTGTCATTGAAATTCAGGATGGTGGCGATAATATTATTCAGCCCGTGTACAGAAATTTCATGGCTCAATCTGCAATGGCTGAAACTTCTGCAGATACCGCTCCGGAAATCGACTTCAAGAAAATCAAACTAAACTTCACCGTTAATGTGGTTTTTGAAATTAAGTAATACGTGATAATAATTTAACATTGACTTAAAACCTATCAGAACATTTTGATAGGTTTTTTGTTTAGTAGTCATCGAACACTAAAAAAATTAAAATTATGAAAAAATTCATTTACACTTTAGCCCTTATTTTCGCTTTGGGTATCAGTTTCAATTCAGTACAGGCTGCTGATAAACCTGCAAAAAATCCTACCGAATTAACTGCTGAGCAGACGTTAAAATTAGAGAAAATTAAAACCCGTGTGGAAGAAATCAGAGACATGGACAAATCTAACTTAACGAGAGCAGAGCGTAAAGCTCTACGCAGCGAATTAAGAGAATTGAAAGGTCAGGCACGTGCGGTATCAGGTGGTGTTTATCTTTCTGTTGGTGCAATTATCATCATCATCTTATTATTGATCCTGATTTTATAATTAAAATAACATCTACCTATAAAAAACAAAAAGCTTTGCATTGCTGCAAAGCTTTTTGTTATTACAATATGGTCGGCTGAAAAAGCCTTCTCCGCAATGACGGTGAGCTCAGAGCTGACGTTTACTAAGTTTAGTCAATAAAATCGAAGCCTGTATATTTTACCAATACCTCTGGAATTTTAATTCCGTTCTCTGTTTGATAGTTTTCTAGAATGGATGCCACAATACGAGGCAAAGCTAAAGCACTTCCATTTAAGGTATGTACCAACTGTGTTTTTCCCGTAGCACCTTTAAAACGGATTTTTGAGCGGTTACTCTGGAAAGTTTCAACATTTGACACTGAAGAAACTTCCAGCCATCTTCCTTGCGCTCCACTCCAGGCTTCCATATCATAAGTCATGGCAGAACCAAAGCCCATGTCACCACCACACAACAATAACACGCGGTAGTGCAAACCTAATTTTTGCAATAACGATTGCACGTAGGCACTCATATCTTCAAGGGTTTGATAAGATTGATCAGGATGTGTGATTTGAACCAACTCCACTTTATCAAACTGATGTAAACGATTTAAACCACGAACATGTGCGCCATAAGAGCCAGCTTCCCTGCGAAAGCAAGGTGTATAGGCTGTGTTTTTAACCGGCAAATCTTCTTCTTTCAAAATAACATCGCGATATAAATTGGTAACCGGAACTTCAGCTGTAGGAATTAAATATAAATCGTCAACAGTAGAATGGTACATCTGACCTTCTTTATCCGGCAACTGACCCGTACCAAAACCAGAAGCTGCGTTAACCAAATGAGGCACCTGCACTTCATTGTATCCTGCTTCGATAGCCTGATCTAAAAAGAAATTAATCAATGCCCTTTGTAATCTTGCGCCCTTTCCTTTATATACCGGAAAGCCCGCTCCTGTAATTTTTACACCCAGTTCAAAATCGATAATATCATATTTTGCAGCAAGTTCCCAGTGTGGCAAAGCCTTAGCGGGCAATTCAGCCGGTTCACCAAAAGTATAAACCGTTTTATTTTCTTCGGGTGTAGTACCTTCCGGTACCAGATCATGTGGTAAATTTGGCAGCTGAACAAGTAAATTAAACTGTGCTGCTTCCAGTTCAGCCAGCTGCTCACCCATGTTTTTTATATTTTCTTTATGGGATGCGGTTTGTGTTTTAATGACTTCAGCTTCATCCCTTTTACCCGCACGCATTAAATCACCAATCTGTTTGGCTGCTGCATTGGCTTCCGCAGAAATGGCATCCAAGGACGTTTGAGTGGAACGGCGCTCTTCATCAATTTTAATGATTTCATCTACCAGCTCTGGTTGTTTAAAGTTACGTACACGTAAACGTTCTAAAACTTTCTCTCTATTTTCGCGGATATAGTTAACTTGCAGCATTATTAAATTTTTTTAAGCAAAGATAGCAAGAGTTTGGAGTTTGGGGTAAGGAGTTTGGAAAAAACTGTAAACTGTGAATGGCAAACTGAAAACTGAAATATGAGTGGCAAACTTTTTCTCGTACCCACACCAATAGGGAATTTAGAAGACATGACCTTCAGGGCCATTCGGATTTTAAAAGAGTGTGATTTAATCCTGGCGGAAGATACCCGCACCAGTGCACCTATGCTCAGGCACTTTGGCATTGATAAACGCGTTTTCTCCCATCACCAGCATAACGAGCATAAGGCTACTTCAGAAATTATTAAATTTCTGCAGGAAGGCCAAAAAATTGCCCTGATTTCTGATGCAGGTACGCCAGCCATTTCGGATCCAGGCTTTTTCCTGGTCCGCGAGGCGATCAAAAATGATATTCCGGTAGAATGCCTTCCGGGTGCCACTGCTTTTGTACCTGCATTGGTGAATTCTGGCTTACCGGCTGATGCCTTTGCATTTGAGGGCTTTCTTCCGGCTAAAAAAGGTCGCCAGACAAAGTTTAGAAAACTGGCTGAAGAGGAACGTACCATTATACTTTATGAAAGTCCGCATCGTTTATTGAAGACTCTGGAAGAGTTTGCACAGTATCTGGGCGAAGACAGACAGGCATCCGTTAGTCGGGAATTAACTAAAATGTTTGAAGAAACAGTTCGTGGCACTTTAGTGGAAATAAAATCTCATTTTGAAAACAATACTTTAAAGGGAGAATTTGTAATTTGCATAGCAGGCAAACCTGCAACAAAAAGTAAAAACAAATATGAAGATGCTGAATAGCACTAACACAAATAAACGTAACATATGATTAGCATAGATAGATTCTTGAGCGATGAACAGGATCCAAAAGCAGTAGAAAAAGTAATTGGAAAACTAAATGATCTTCTAACTACCGGAGAGGAAATCCTTTACCTGGCGGTACAGAAAAAACCGGCTGTAAACTTACTTCCGGATAGTATTGCCATCTCCAACAAAAGGATTTTTTATTGTGAACCGGGCAATTTGGGTTTGACCATGAATTTCAAGGATATTTCCTGGAAAAGCATCAAGGAAGTTTCCTTTAAAGAAGAACTTTTTGGTTCGAAATTTATATGCGTTCCACAATATGGCGAGAATATCGTAACAGAGTTTATCCCGAAAATACAGGCAAGAAAATTACATCAGGCAGCTAACCAGCAGTTAGAAGAATATAAAGAACTGTTGCATCAGCAAAAGCTGGAAGAAAACCGTGCTACGGCATCAGCAATAAGCATGAGTGCACAACCAGTTGTTGAATTGCCTATCGAAGAACCAAAAGTTCCGGAACCTATTCAGATTGCTGAAGTAGTGGAAGAACCAGAAGATGAAACCACATTAAAGTTGCGTAAACTGAAAACTTTATATGACAAGCACCTGATTACTCAGGAAGAATACGAAGCAAAAAAAGCGGATATTTTAGATAGTTTGTAGCCCTTGGACGATCCATTTCGCCCCTTTGTGTACGGACTATTATCTCATCACTACCGTTGACTTTTATTTCAACCTTCAAAATCAGTCTTCATCAACTGAAGCAATCTCATTCAAGATATTATTTTAGCGAAAGAGATTGCTTCATCCCGCCCCACAAAGATTGTCTTATAGCATTTTAATGTTCCATGATAAATAAATAATGCTTCAGCACAACAAATTACCTTAAAATGAAACCCAAACAGACTTACTTCCTTGCCTTGTTAAGTGCATTTTTGCTTTGGCTGGCCTGGCCACCCATGCCGTTTTCAACACCATTATTACTGGTAGCATGGGTTCCTTTATTCATCGCGCTGGATGAAATCGCTAAGAACGAACAAAAAAAACAAGGCAGACGCATCTTCTTAACAGCTGGTTTAACGTTTTTGCTATGGAATTCGGTATCTATTTATTGGGTTTATAATGCCATTAGTGCTTATAATGGTGCAATTGTTGCCATTCCGGTATCATTAATTCCATTTGGTTTAGGTGCGCTCCTCATGACTTTTGCCTTTTGGTTATATTACCGCCTGGGTAAATACGTAAATAAAAAAATAGCCTACCTGGGCTTAATATCCTTTTACATTGCTTTGGAATACTTACAACAAACTTGGGATTTAGCCTTTCCGTGGATGACGCTTGGTAATGGATTGGCAGGAATGCACCAATTGGCACAATGGTATGATTATACGGGCATTTATGGCGGTTCGCTTTGGATTATAACCAGCAATATCCTTGCATTTGAAGCGTATAAAAAGCTGAAATCAGCCTCCGGATATTTAAAATTCAGACCGGTTATTACCTGGGCCCTGGTCGTTATTATTCCTGTTTCCATATCACTCACCAAATATTTTACTGCAACGCAAAAAGGCACCCCCAGCAACGTTGTGGTCGTGCAACCCAATATTGATCCTTATTTAAAACTGAGCGAAATTCCTCCGGCAGAACAAATTAAAATCCTCACACAGCTGTCTGATTCGGTTGCTCAACCCAATACCGAGTATTTTATCTGGCCCGAAACGGCTATTCCGAACTATGCCGATGAAGATCAGATTCGCAGCAACACTGATTTTATTACATTGCAAAACTTCTTAAGTAAATATAAAAACGGCACCCTGATTACCGGAATAGAAAGTATTAAGGTTTATCCCAATAAAAAGACCATTACAGCCAAATATGATGAACGACAGAGGCTATACTTTGATAATTTCAATGCGGCAATGCAGGTCGAAAACTCATCAAACGTTCAGTTCTACCATAAATCAAAGCTGGTACCTGGTGTAGAGAAAATGCCTTTTCCTAAAGTATTTTCCTTTTTGGATGGTGTTTTTGCGCAATTGGGAGGCACTGTTGGCGGATGGGGCTGGCAGGAAAAACCAAGTGTGCTTTATGCGCAAAGCGGAATTGGCGCAGCCCCCGTAGTGTGTTATGAAAGTCTGTGGGGCGATTGGATCGGGCAACAGGTTAAGGATGGGGCGCAGTTTATTGCCATTATTACCAACGATGGCTGGTGGGGCAATACCTCCGGGAAAGACCAGCATGCCCTATACGCCAAGCTTAGGGCAATAGAAACACACCGGGATATTGCCAGGTCAGCCAACACCGGCATTTCTTGTTTCATCAATCAGCGCGGCGATGTAACCCAAAGCACCAAGTGGTGGACCAGAACTGCATTGAAGGGCGATATCAACTTGAATGATGAGGTTACATTTTATGTAAAAAGTGGTGATATCATTGCAAAAGTATTAAGCTTACTGGCCATTTTATTGGTATTGATTATACCTTATAAAAAATGGGTAAAAAAATAATAAGATAGATTGTCTATCTGATATTGGGTAGAAAGACAGGTACTTTATAAATGCCAAGAAATAAAATTAAACCTAAAAATTAATTCCAGAGTTCAATAAAGAATTGGTTATTCCACAGCAAATAACTAATGACCCTTATTAAAAACTTATGCAGTACCATAAAAACTTTACCAGATTTTTCCTTATCGTTTTGTTAATCTTAAATATTGCAGTAGATCAGATTTCAAAGATTATTGTAAGACTGGAGATTTCTGATTATGAGCACATTGTATTGATCAAAAATTTCTTTACCCTAACGAAGGTTGAAAATAGTGGTGCTTTCTTAAGCTTAGGTGACGACATGCCTTATGCTTTCAGGCTAATTATCTTAACGGGTTTGCCTCTTTTATTTCTGGGCTATGGTCTTTATTACCTGTTTGCTAAACCTGACCTGCCATCGACCATGCAAATCGCTTTATGTTTTTTAATTGGTGGCGGCATCGGTAATTTATACGACCGGATGGTGCATGGATCAGTTACGGATTTTATGCATATGGATTTCCATATTTTTCAAACAGGTGTATTTAATTTCGCTGATATTTCCATTATGATCGGTATAGGAATTTTACTTCTTCAATCTGTTAAGGGAAATCTGATCAAGCAAAACGGGTTGGTTTAGCTATAGAAAATGAGTTGAACAAAATGAACTACACTCGTCAAGATTAAAGAATACATTTTTGTATTTTTTATACTATATTTACGATAGTGATATCAGTCATTACGGTCAACCTAAAACTAAACTATGAAAAATCTATTTAAAAACGCCGCATTAATTGCGCTACTTTCAATCTTCATTATTTCGTGTTCCAAGAAAAATGAAATCCTGCCGGAACAGCAAACAGAAACCACTCAACCCAATAAAGTTTTAGCCTACATTAAAAAATTAGGGTTTTCAGAGGCACAAATTGTTGAAAAAGGAGACAACTATATCGTTGACGGAGACATGGTGTTTAGTAAATACATGGATATTCCTGCAGATAAGGGAAATCAGATAACCGAGCAGTATTACAATGGATATGTTGTAACCAACAGCAGGAGCATACGTGTTAAAATCGATCCATCTATCACCAGCATGACCAGTGAGATCAATGGTGCCATTAACCAATGGAACACCGTACCGAACTCCAGGCTCAGGTTTGTAATTACCACCGGTACTGTTTATGATATTCTGATTAAAGTTGACAATTCCATTGGAAGTTCTACCTGCGGGCAGGCCTATCTGTCAACATCTAATGGCCTTGCGGGCAATACGGTTTGGATTAACCAGGCACTGATTCAAAACAATTCTTTTGCTCAACGCCAGAGAACAATAGCACATGAGTTCGGGCATACCATTTCTTTCAGACATACCAATCAATCTACCACCATTAATGTACCCGGAGTTGGCGGAACAGATGCCCAATCCCTCATGAATGGCGGACAATGCGGAAGTGGCGCCACCGTGTTATCATCAAAAGATAAGTTGGCTACCGCAGCCTTGTACCCTTTATAATGAATCAACCAGATAATTAAGAACCTAAAGATCGTAATGTAATGGAAGCTGTTTCTCTGAGACAGCTTCTTTTTTTGGAATAGACTGATGTGATTTGAAATGGAGTTGACCGGTATTTTTTATAACCGGAAATGCCACCTTAAACAAACATATAATTATCTTTAAGTGTTAACAACAAAAAACAACCAAAATAAAACCCAATCATGAAAAGAAATGCAACAGCCGTATGGCAAGGATCTATTAAAGAAGGCGCTGGTAACATTACCACACAAAGTACCACGTTAAACAACACCCAGTATTCATTTAATTCACGCTTTGCAGAAGGTGTGGGCACTAACCCCGAAGAATTAATAGCCGCTGCGCATGCGGGTTGTTTTACCATGAAGTTATCCGCCAATCTTGGTGAAGCCGGATTCACCGCAGATAAACTGGAAACCAAATGCGATATCAATTTAGATCCTTCAAAAGGTGAAATTGTAGAATCTCACCTGACATTAACCGCCACTGTGCCAGGCTTATCTCAGGAAAAATTTGATGAATTGGTTGCAGATGCAGAGAAAAACTGCCCAATTTCAAAATTGCTTAATACCTCAATCAAAGTTGATGCAACATTAGCCTAAATCTCCATAAACTTTGACAACTTTAAGGGCATAATGCTTATTAAAGCTGTCAAAGTTTTAAATTACACCTTCGCTAATTCAACAAAATCACTTTATTCGATAGAGTTAGTTATTGATTTTATATTATGCCATGTACTTTCCAACAATTGGCATTCTTCTTCCCATTCCAAATGCTTTTGGCGAGACCCTTAAAATCGGAGGTGTTTGATAACGTTTAAATTCAGCAACATTCACCATTTTTAAAATCCGCTGCACCAGAGCTTCATCAAACCCCTTTGCAATAATGGCTTTTGAGCCTTGTTTTTCTTCAATATGATGGTACAGAATTTTGTCTAAAACATCATATTCCGGCAAGGAATCCGAATCTTTCTGATCTGGCCTGAGCTCGGCAGAAGGTGGCTTTACAATGGTATTTACCGGAATGAGTTCGTCCTCTTTATTGATATATTTTGCCAGTTCGAAAACCTGGGTTTTGTATACATCACCAATTACACCAATGGCACCACACATATCGCCATACAGGGTACCATATCCCACCGCACATTCGCTTTTATTAGAGGTATTGAGCAAGATATAACCAAATTTATTGCTCATGGCCATTACAATAGTTCCGCGAGACCTCGCCTGAATATTTTCTTCCGTCAGGTTAAAAGGCAAACCCTTAAAAGCCGGTGCCAACGCTGCATCAAATGCATCAGCAACCGCTTTAATCGGAATGATTTCATGCATACAGCCAAAATTATCGACTAAATCCAGGGCATCCTGAACAGAATGATCAGAAGAAAATTTAGAAGGCATTAATACAGCCATCACATTTTCTGCACCCAAAGCGCGACAGGCCAGTGCACAAACCACGGCTGAATCAATCCCCCCTGATAAGCCCAAAACAGCTTTTGTAAATCCTGATTTTTTGAAATAATCCTGAATACCAAGTACCAATGCATCGTGAATTTGCTCAATATCAGTTAAACGTTCTGCTTCTGGATATTTGTTCCGTACATGTTCAACTTCTTCCAGATCGAAAACCTGAAGATCTTCTTCAAAATATTTCATTTCCGCCTTCATTGCTCCGTCTGCATCGAAAACAAGGGATCCGCCATCAAAAATAATTTCCGTTTGTGCACCCACCTGGTTCACGTAGAAAACAGGCAGATGATATTTTTTAGCATTATCAGAAAGCACTTTTATGCGTTCATCGTCGTGAGTATAAGAAAAAGGTGAGGCGGCAATGTTAATCATCATGTCTGGCTGTTCCTTTATCAGCTCATCCATCGGGTTTGAAACATACAATGGATTGTCGTTAATATTCCAAAGGTCTTCACAAATGGTTAAGGCAATTTTCTTTCCGTTAAAATCAATACAGCTGAATGATGTGGATGGTTCAAAATACCTGTATTCATCAAAAATATCATAAGTAGGCAACAAGGCCTTTTTCACAACCGCTTTTATCTGCCCGTTTTCAATAAAATAGGCTGCATTATGCAGGTCTTTACCTTGAAGGAGATTATTTTTAACAGGCAACCCTATAATACAAGCAATGTGCTTACAGTGCGCAGCGATTTCCTGTGCAGCTTCTTCACAAAGAGATATAAATTCATCAAATTCTAAAAAGTCTCTGGGTGGGTAGCCGCAAATGGCCAGTTCTGCAAATACAACCAAATCAGCTCCCTTATCTTCAGCCAGTTTAATATGATCAATTATTTTTTGAGTATTTGCCTCGAAGTTGCCGATGTGATAATTAAGTTGCGCTAATGCTATTTTCATAATAATTGATAATTTTTAAAAGAATACGCCGAAATTTAACGCTAAATAGTGACTTCTAACATCCCTGTTTTTTTCGGTGGTAATACTGGTAAACCCGTTATTTAACGTTAAGCCTGCCACTATGCTGGTATTTCCTGAAATATCAAATTCGCCGCCACCACCAATGATTAGCCCGGCCCGGTAAAACTTAGTACGATCACCAATTCTTACATCATTTAGCTTAACCGTACTGCTTACCGCATCTTGTTTAGCACTTAATAAAATAGCATTCGACAAACCAAACTGACCATAAAAACGTCTCCCATTATCCTTTTCAGTCTTAAGTTTTATCGTTAATGGCAATTCCAGGTACTGAACTTTATACTTTAAATCGTAAGCTACGGGGATACTCTTATTGGCTCCTACATCCAGGCTTTTAATATATGCCGGATCAACCTCTGTGCTTTTTCCATTCATAGTCGTAATGGTTAATGCTGTTGAAAAGCTATAATTGGGCGCAAAATTGAAATCCCCTATTAACCCGTAAGAGAAGCCTAAAGCCACGCCATCGGTTTTACCTTGTTCAGGTTTTACCCAGCCAAAGGTTGGCGATGCTGTTAAGCCTAACCGGAATCCGTAATTATTTAACTTTGGAAGTTGAGCAAAAGCACTGAAACTGAGGAATGAGAAAATTAAAATTGTTGATATTTTTTTCATGCTGGATGTGTTTATATTTGTTGAACATGATTGATAACGTAAAACACAGACAAATCTATCTAATTTTTCTTTTTGCCATTGCATTTATTTCATGCAAACAGGCAAACAGGCCTGATGTGAGCAACATAAACCTGGATATTAAAATTGATCGGTTCGATCATATACTTTATGCTGCTAAAAACAGAAATGCCAGTGAAGTGAATCAAATGCTGACAAAAAGCTATGGTTTGTTTTATGAGGATTATATCCACCGGATGATTGGCTCACCTGAGTATAGTAATGATGAAGTATTAAGCACATTATTTAAAGATCAGGCTTATACAGACTTAACAAAGGATGTGGACAGTGTTTTCCCCAACCTCAAACCACAGGAGGCAGGCCTGACCCAAACTTTCAAATACATTAAATACTATTATCCTAAGGCTAAAATTCCGAAATTCATTTCATTCGTATCTGGTTTTGCCTATCAGATGCCAGTGGGTGATCAGTATCTGGGCATTGGTTTGGATATGTTTTTAGGCAAGGACAGCAAATTTTATAAAGCAATTGTTCAGAGTGTTCCGTTGTACCTGTCTAGACGTTTTACACCCGAATATATTGTTCCCCGTGTGGCAGAAACCTATGCACACGAAGAGCTCTTTCCTGAACCTGATGAAAACCGGACATTACTCTCCAAAATGATTTTCCAGGGAAAGATATTATACTTTCTTGATCAGGTTTTACCGGAAAACATTACTGATTCAGTTAAAATCGGGTACAGCACCGAACAGCTGCAGTGGGCTCAACAATTTGAAGGCGATATCTGGGCATATTTTTTGGAAAAAAATTACCTCTATGAAACAGACTATCAGAAAATTCAGGTATTTCTATCTGAAGGCCCTTTTACGCCAGGTTTAGGAGAAAACAGAGATTCGGCACCTAAATTAGGCGTGTGGACAGGTTGGCAGATCGTGAGAAAATATATGGATGAAAATCCTCAAGTGACACTACAACAATTGATGGCTGACCATGATGCACAGAAAATCCTTAATCAGTCGAAATATAAACCGAAGCAGAAATGAAATAGTAATAGCTGACCAATAAAGGTGATGTTCATCTTGCAACAATTAATCAATTCAGTTATCTAACCATCCATTAAGCCATTAATTAATTTTATGAAAGTAGGCATCGTTTTATCAGGAGGAGGAATAAGGGGCATTGCTCACTTAGGTGTTCTAAAGGCATTTAGCAACTTAGGGATTACTTTTAGCCACATCAGTGGTACCAGTGCTGGTGCCATTGCCGGTGCATTCTTTGCTGCAGGAATTGACCCTGAAGAAGGATTAAGTATTTTTCTTAAAACCAAATTGTGGCGATTTGTAAGACCTGCTGTTGGCTCATTAGGTTTAATCAATATTGAAAATACGGCTATGATTTTGAAGGAATACTTTCCTGAAAATGCCATTGAAAAATTAAAGATTCCGCTAACCATTGCAGCAGTAAATTTTAGCGAAGGCCGTTTGGTCTATTTCACCAAAGGACCATTAATCAGGGCCATACATGCATCAAGTTGTATTCCTGGTATTTTTAAGCCCATTATGATTGATGGGCAGATGTATGTTGATGGCGGAATTTTAAATAATTTTCCTGTTGAACCTTTAATGGAAGACTGCGACTTTATTATCGGTTCGTCATGCAATCACCTTAAACCCGTAGATAAAATTACGGGAATTACCAATTTAATGGGAAGAGCCGGAATTATGTCTATTAACCATGATATGGAAAGAAAAGCAAAGTTCTGTAATGTTCTGATCGAACCAAAAGGCCTGGGTGCCATTAGTACCTTCGATATGAAACGTGCTGAAGACATTTACTGGTTAGCGCATGAGGAAGCTTTAATTACAATTAAAAACAATCCAACTATTTCTCAATTGATCAGCAAGTAATCAGAAATTAAATTGAACGTCATATCATAACATTTTAACCATACTCATATATGTTAATGTAAATACATATATGCAATATAAATATTACATATCTTTTGGCGATTAACGAATAAAGCTTTAGATTAGGATCATCTGCAAATGCAGAACAACTTAACCTAAACTTCTTATGTGCAACTCAACTATTTCCTTTTTTGACAAAAGGAAAATTCCGGTTTTCGCCATATTTTGATCTGATCCTAAGTTTGTCATCAGATTAAAATACTAACCTAAAAACCGAAAACATGAAATTAAAATTTAAGAGATTGCTATTGATCGCATTTGCGATGAGTACCACATTTTACGCCTGTAAAAAGAATATAGCAACAGAATCTTCAGTTGTTGATCAACAAGAAAAACTTGGCACAAATCCACTTGCTGATATTAAAATTTGTACGGAAAGATTTCCTGATGGAACTAACCCGAGAGGCGCCGTTGTAAAAACAAAGAAATGGACACCCGGAACCACATTAAAAGTCAGCCTAAATGGAAGTACCTTAGCCATTAGAAACAAGGTGATTCAATTTGCCAGAGAATGGGAAAAATATGCAAACATCAAATTCAATTTCGTAACAAATGATAATACGGCGGCCATCCGGGTTAGCTTTGTCAGCGGAGACGGTTCATGGTCTTACATAGGTAAAGATGCCAACAGTATAGCCAGTGGAAATGCTACAATGAATTTTGGATGGTTTACGGCAACCACAGCAGATACTGAATATAGCCGTGTAGTTATTCATGAATTTGGCCATGCTTTAGGTATGATCCATGAACACCAGCAGCCACTGGTTTCAATTCCATGGGATAAACCAGCAGTTTACGCTTATTATGCTGGCTCACCCAACTTCTGGACCCAGGCACAGGTTGATAACAATTTGTTTGCAAAATACAGCACAGCAGAAACAAACTATAGCGCTTATGATGCCAAATCGATTATGCATTACGCTATTTCAAATGATTTAACCGTAGGAGATTTCGAAGTAGGCTGGAACAATGTCTTATCTGATACTGACAAAACATTTATTAAATCAGTATATCCATTTTAAACTAAATTTTGCACATAGTGGAGCGCTCCACTATGTGTATATAAACGGCTAAGAATAAAATATTATATGTTTAATCCTTTGCAGGTTTTTTCTTTCAAAAGCATTTTATTTTTTCTACTCATTATGCTTTTTGGTAGGGTTACATCAGCACAGCAGATCACCCATAAATGGGAAATCAAGCCAAACATTGGTTTAAGTCGAGCTGAATTTAATTGGTCTATAGCGGGTAACCTATCCGGCACAAGCCCCAACATCTTATCAGAACTGATCTGGAAGAATTTAAGAGGACCAGATTTTGGATTAGATGTTCAATATCAAATTACTGATAGGCTGTACATCAAGGCTGCTACACAATACACAGACATTGTTAAAGGTGATGCAGAAGATACGGATTATGCAGATGATAACCGTAAGAATGCTTTTTATTACGATCTTTTTGATGCGGGCAAAGGATACTTGTTATCTACGCAGGTACAACTAAAATACAGAGCCGTAAATTTCGGTTTGGTGAGTATTTTCCCAATTATTGCATTCACCTATAACCAGCATCAATTTAACCTATTGGAAAACGCTGGTAACACACAAGCTATTGGATTAAATTCCACGTATCAAACCAAATATAACGGGTTTGATTTCGGGGTCGAAACCATTTTAAAGATGAAAAAATTCTATATCAGCGCAGGTATTTTGAATGGTTTCTATTCCTATTCTGCTAAAGCCAACTGGAACCTGATTCCCGCTTTTGAAAAGCCTGTCAGTTTTACACAAAAAGCCAACTCTTTCGCTTTAACAGGTTACGCCAGTGTATCAATTCCAGTTAATAAGGATCTACAGTTCTTCGTTGATTATCAAATAAATAATATAAATACCAAAAAGGGCATTGACCGCGCCTATCTAGTTGGTAAAAACATTGAAGAGACCCGATTTAATGGCGCAAACTTCCGCAGAAATACGATTGCATTCGGCTTTAACTTCTTGTTTTAATGCTTCAAAGCAACCAGACGTTCACCTGCTAAAACCGGAATAGCAGAACAGATATTAAGCTGCAAACAAAATACAACATCTTCCTCAATATTAAGCTGAGCTAAACGGTGGCTATGTGACGACTTATAAAGATACTTCCTCAAATCACCTTTAGCCAATGAATATAAATCCTCGGCTGCAACGCTGGAATCATCGAAATGCTCAAAGTGTTTCCGCAGTTTATTTACCACAGCACCGGCAAACAAGGTATCTTCCAAATTGAACTGATCTTTCCAGCCTGCACATAATAGCAATACACTTTTATGTTGAGCAGATAAATAATCGCAGAGTGAATCCAGATTCAGGAATGAACCGATCACGACCTGATGTGCATTTTTTTGCGCCAGATGCAATGCTTTGGTTCCGTTGGTGGTGGTAAGGACGATAGTCTTCCCTTCGACTTTTTCACTGGTGTAAGAAAAAGGTGAATTTCCGAAATCATAACCGGCTACCACTTCACCGTTTCTTTCCGCAGCCAATAAAAAACCACAGTCACTATACTTCAGGCAATCCTCAACATTAGCCACAGGGATAATAGCTTCAGCACCATTAGCAATTCCGTAAGTAATGGAAGATGTAGCCCTTAAAATATCAATTACCACTACAATACTTTCCTTAATATCGTATAAATCAATCAATGCGGGGGTTAGACAAACTTCTATTTTTTTAGACATACGCTGGATGTGAGTATTGAGATTTGTGATATGAGATAAAGCATTATTGCGCTTAAATCTCATATCTACTGTCTCAAATCTTATTTATAAAAAGGAAATTTAACTACTTTGGCTTTAATGGGTGTATTGCGGATGTTTATAAAAATCTCAGTTTCTTCTTTCGAAAAATCTTTAGTTACATATCCCATACCAATTGCTTTCTGTAATGATGGTGCCTGTGTACCTGACGTTACCTTACCAATAATATTTCCTTCAGCATCTGCTATTTCATAATCATGACGTGGAATACCACGGTCGATCATTTCAAAACCTACCAGTTTCTTTTGAATCCCGGCTTCTTTTTGAGCAAGTAAGGCTTCAGAATTGGTAAAAGATTTGGAGAATTTAGTAATCCAGCCTAAACCAGCCTCAATAGGTGAAGTGGTATCGTCAATATCATTTCCATACAAGCAAAAACCCATCTCTAAACGTAAGGTATCACGTGCACCTAAACCAATCGGCTTAATATTATAGGTTTTACCCGCTTCAAAAATAGCTTCCCAGATTTTGTCTGCGTGTTCGTTCTCAAAGTAAATTTCAAAACCACCTGCGCCGGTATAACCCGTTGCAGAAATCACCACGTTATCTATACCCGCAAAGGTTCCCTTAACAAAGGTGTAATACTCCATTGATGCCAAATCTACATCCGTTAAAGTTTGTAATGCATCAGCAGCTTTCGGGCCCTGAATAGCCAATAAAGAGGTTTGATCTGATATATTATGCATTTCAACATTGCTGGTATTAAACTGCTGAATCCAGTTCCAGTCTTTTTCAATGTTTGATGCATTCACCACCAGCATATAGGTTTTTTCATCAATCCGATAAACCAAAAGATCATCAACAATACCGCCATCAAGGTTTGGTAAGCAAGAGTACTGAACTTTGCCATCATACAATTTTGATGCATCATTACTGGTTACCCGCTGAATTAAATCTAAGGCATTTTCACCTTTTAAGATAAATTCACCCATGTGGCTCACATCAAAAACCCCTACCCCGTTACGTACTGTTGCATGCTCTGCATTAATGCCTTCGTAAGTAACAGGCATATTATAGCCTGCGAATGGAACCATTTTAGCGCCTAAAGCGATGTGTTTTTCTGTTAATGCCGTATTGTTCATGCTTAATCTTTATTTGCCGCAAAAGTACTAAGAAAACAGCAATGTTTAATACCTTATTTCAGGAGATATATAGCCATTTTAAAGGCAGAATTTAGGTATATACCAACCGCTAAGCAACAAAACCTGAAGGCTTATTCAAACATGCAATAAAGCATACTTAAACCTAAACTTAAAAATCAAGTTGCTGAACATCTATATTCTTTCGTAAATTCAACATACCGAAAGTTCGTTGAAGCAAATATTACGACTAAGAAAAATAAAACCTATGAGTACCGAAAAGACATTAACACCTGAGCAAACAGCAGCATTGATGCCTATACTAAAAAATCGTTTCAATGCGAATATGCAGCGGCATTCAGATCTGAAATGGACGGATGTAGAAACCAGGTTAAGTATGAGCGCCCAGAAACTATGGTCATTAAATGAGATGGAAGAAACTGGCGGCGAACCGGATGTAGTTTTGCTGGATAGTACCTCAGGTGAATACCATTTTATGGATTGCTCAGCTGAAAGTCCGAAAGGCCGCCGGAGTTTATGTTATGACCGTGATGCACTTGACGCGAGAAAAGAAAACAAGCCTCATCATAATGTGATTGATCTGGCTTCAGAAATGGGAATTGAACTTTTAACGGAAGAACAATACCGTTTTTTACAAACGCTGGGCAAGTTTGATGAGAAAACATCAAGCTGGATTAAAACACCAGAATGCATCAGGGTACTTGGAGGAGCACTTTTTGCAGATTTTCGCTACAATACCGTTTTTATTTACCATAATGGCGCACAGTCTTATTACGCAGCACGGGCTTTTCGAGGATGTTTAAAAGTTTAATGATTACTTTAAACCTTTTAAGTGTTCGCCAGTTCCTGGTAAATCTGAAGCATTCCGGATGAAATTGAATAAACACTATGATCGGTTTCTACGGTTTTACGCGCATTTTCTCCAATTTCCATCCAGCGTTTAGGATTAATGATACATTGTAAAATTGAACGGTAAAATTCATCTGCAGAATCTGCAATCAGAATATCATAACCATGCTTACAGTTAATACCTTCAGCCGCGGTAGTAGTGGCTATTATGCATTTTTTCATGGCCATGCCCTCAATAATTTTTACGCGCATTCCCGTTCCGGAAATTAAGGGTACAATCATGATCGCTTTAGAATTCATAAAATCTACTGCATCAAATACCTCTCCTTCCACAATCAGGTTTTCTGAGTCATATTCGAAAAAATGCTTTTGCATATTTTTGCCTGCAATATAAAAACGCAAATCCTTATTCAGTTTTTCAATATCAGGCCAGATATCATCCAGAAACCATTCGAGACCTTCCTGATTAGGCCGCCAATCCATTGCACCAAGATGAAATAATGTTGGAAAACTGGTTTTAGTTTTATCTACCTTATACCTGTCCAAATCAATAGCTACCGGAAAAACCGTCATGGGCACCTCACAACCAAACCGGAGGATACTCTGCCTGTCGGGCTCGCTGATGGCAAAAATCTGATGAAAGCGATTAATCTGATCCGTTTCATAAGCCTTTAACCGCTGCGCCAGGAAAGCAAGATATTTTCTGCGCAGTAAAAAAGTTTCGGAATGCGCAAGACGTTCCCACAAAGTAAACTCAATATTGTGTGCCCTGTAAATCAGTTTAGCATTGCTGTTTGCTTTAACAATATCCAGATAGGGAACAACAAAAAGTCCTTCAAACTGAATGATATCGAAAACATTCTCACGAAGAATATTCTCCAGTTGACGGGCGGCCTCGTCATTGTAAAACCGGGAAACATTGTAAGATTGATTGGTGAAAATATTAAAAAAGGCAGACCATACATTCACGTCGGTATCCAGATCAACATTATGATGCTTTATCTGTTCGAAAACTGGATCATAAATGTCTTCCACATCAATCCTTCCTTTTGAAGGATTTAAACTAAACAAAGTAATATCCGCACCATGATGCAGTAAACCTTTCATGGTATTATAAACCACAATTGGATAACCACTATTTGGCGGAAAAGGAACCCGCTTAGTTATTAACAAAATCTTCACAATGCTGTGAAAATACTAAATTTTAAACGTTTTTAGAAAACAAATCTAATTGCGGATCACGAACATTAAAAGTTTTACGGTGAAACGGAGAAAGTCCGATTTCCATTACCGCTTTACGATGTGCAATGGTCGGGTAGCCTTTATTTTTCTGCCAGTTATAATGCGGATAATCATGATGTAAATTGGTCATAAATTCATCACGATGTGTTTTGGCCAATATCGAAGCAGCTGCAATATTTAAATATTTACCATCACCTTTAATAATGCAGCAGTGTGGAATTTGAGGGTAAGCTTTAAACCGGTTACCATCAATAACCAGGTACTGTGGTGGCGTATGTAGTTTTTCTATCGCACGGTGCATTGCTAAAAAAGATGCATTCAGAATATTAATCTGATCAATCTCTTCATGATCGCAAAAAGCAACCGCCCAGGCCAGTGCCTCTTTCTCTATAATCGGGCGTAATAAATCTCTTTGTTCATGCGATAATTGTTTGGAATCGTTTAAACCTTCCAGCACAAAGCCTTTAGGTAAAATGACGGCAGCAGCAAAAACTGGCCCGGCCAGGCAACCTCTTCCAGCTTCATCACAACCCGCTTCCAAAAATTCTTCCTGATAACAACTCAACAACATCTACTATGATTATTATGATTCAATACTATGATTAGTATGATTCAATGAGGACTATGATTAAATCATACTTAGTATGATTCAATTATTATACAAAGATAACTCCTAAAAATAAATACTTGCAATATTTTATCTAATTTGTAGTAGCTATTATTTAATAAGTGATGATTGATACCCAATATCCTGAAAGTGAATTAACTGGAAAAATAATTGGCTGTGCAATGGAAGTACACAAAGCTTTAGATATGGCTTTCAGGAAAAGATTTATCAAAAAGCTTTCGCTATAGAATTACACAGTCAAGGTATAAATTTCGTACAAGAACATGAAATGAGCATTTATTACAAAGGCTACTTTCTAGGTAAACGACGGGTTGATCTGTTTATTGAAAATAAAATTATGGTTGAATTAAAAGCTGTAATTCTACTGGATGATGCTCATTTGGCTCAAGCAATTAATTACTTAGAAGCATCGGGTTTTAAGGTTGGCTTATTAATTAATTTCGGAAGCAGGAGTTTGCAGTTTAAACGAGTAATGAAACCAGGCACAAAACTATGATTGGAAAGCCCTTTGATCTAAACTAATGGTGTTTGAATCTTGAATGATAGTAATCAATAATTAAAAAAATATAACTTACTCTATTATTGCCTAAAAATCATAGCCAGCAATCCAGAAATCATGACCAATCATTTAATCATGAAATTCATAGTCTTACACCGTAACATTCTGCCCTTTCACATCGAAAGCATCTCTTAGGCCAATTGCTAAAACATTAAAGGCATAAACCGTAAACATGATGGCCAGCCCAGGCAAAACGGCTAAATAAGCTGCATCCATGATAATATAGCCATAGTGCTCCTTAATCATCCCTCCCCAGCTGGGCATGGGCGGCTGTGCCCCAAAGCCCAGGAAACTTAATCCGGTTTCCAATAAAATAGCCGATGCGAAATTTGAGGAGGCTACCACCAAAATAGGCCCTGCGATATTGGGTAAAATATGTTTGATAATGGTTCTGCCTGTACTGAAACCAAGGGCCCGTGCCGCCTCTACAAATTCTACTTCTTTTAAAGCCATCACCTGGCCACGTACCAGCCTGGCTACATCCACCCAAGTGGATAAACCCACGGCAATAAATATTTGCCAAAACCCTTTTCCCAGTGCAAATGAAATGGCAATCACCAATAACAAAGAAGGTAAAGACCAAACCACATTCATAAACCAGCTGATGGCTGCATCTACCCTTCCCCCAAAATAACCGGCTATTGCACCCAAACCTATACCAATAAAAAGAGAGATTAATACGGCCATTAACCCTACGGATAAAGAAACACGAATCCCCAGAATTAAACGACTCAATAAATCACGTCCATAAATATCTGTACCCAGCAAGAAAGTTTGCTGATAGGTATAATGCTGTTCAAAATACTGTTCGGTTGTTTGAGTTTTATTTATGGACGAGCAATCGGGACAAAGTTCGTTGAGCAGATAAACCGATTCTTTACTCGATTCTTCTTTCCCGATATATTCATGAACCAAAACCTGCTTACCTATAATTTTATATGATGTGATTGGAATGCTTTTAAATTGTGGCTTTTGTCCATACAGCATTCTTTTGAAAAAATTGACCTCCGCAACATTTTGGTATTTTTGGATAATCAGGAATCTGAATTTACTTCCTGGCGGCACTTTACAAATCTGAACCACCTGGGTGTTCGCATCCGGCGTATTAACAGGTGTAATGAGGTAACCTGAAATCCCCATTGCCATTAATACCAGAATAAAAATCAATCCTGCGAATGCAAACTTATTCCGTTTAAATTTTAACCATACTTTTTTCGACGGACTGTTATCCATTACCTAACCATTCTTCCTTTCCAATTGTATTTACCGCTATTCCCGGCAATGCCGATATAAACCATATAAAAAATATGCACAACAGTTAAAACCGGGGTGAGCAGAAGTATGCTCCGTCTCTTTGCAAAGCCTGTAACATCCCATAAAAATAAGCTTTCCAAAATCATTTTAACCAATAACTGATAAAATGTTACGGATAAAAAATCAGCAATAAATAAACCTGTGATGAAATTGGCAAGTATACTAAGATTGAATACCCATACAAAAACGCCTAAAATGATAATGGCTTTATTTTTATACCGGGTGCTTTTTGAAGCCCATCTTTTGCGTTGTTGCAGAAACGAATGAAGATTTTCTTTGGCATGGGTATATACGATCGCCTCGCTGTTTTTAAGAAAACCAATCTGATCAGGATATTTTGCAGCAATTTTATGAAGCAGTAATTCATCATCCCCTGAAGCCAGGTCATCAATCCCCTGAAAACCACCCACCTCATAAAAAGTCTTTTTTTCGTAAGCTAAATTCGCACCGTTGCAGGTGGATGGCTGCTTATTGCCGATGGTAGATGCACCTAAACCAATCAGATAAAGAAATTCTAAAGATTGCAAACGTTCGAAAAAGCTCTTTTCCTCAAAATAGGCCACCGGCGAGGAGATCATTTTGTAATGATGCGTTTCATAATAATTTACAATCGTAGTCAGCCAGTTTTCCCCCATCCGGCAATCTGCATCAGTGGTAATGATGAAATCTCCCGAACAAGTGCCTATGGCAGTCTGAATAGCTTTTTTCTTATATGAATTAAGTGCCCGGTCTTCATTTAATCTGATTAATTTTACCCCCTGACTGGCATAGCTCATCACAATTTCTGCCGTACGATCAGTGGAATGATCATCAATAAAAATAATTTCCGTTAAATGCTTCGGGTAATGCTGGGCCACCAGATCATCAATCGTTCTGGTGATATTCTGTTCCTCATCACGGGCGGCCACAATGATCGATACCTTTGTTGAAGGAATACCTTTAGATGGATGAAAATTAACAAGTTTATGCCAGCCTCTGATAAATGTGATGACCAGAAAACCATAAACCAAGGTCAATGTAGCAGATAATAGGTTAGTGAGATTTAGAAATTCCAAAAAAATTGAGTTTAAAAACGAAATATGTGCCTAATATAGCAGGAATAATAATATTTATCAGCCAAATACTGGCCGTGCAGGCAATCACTGCCACATGCTGATCAGTAATATGCTTAAATAATTCTACCGCCGTGATGCTCCTGATTCCAACATCAAAAAGATCCAGGGAAGGTAATGCCGATTGAATAAAAAACAATAAACAGGTCATCATGATGATATCCAGGTAGTTTAAGCCAGGAATAAGCCAGGCAAAAAGAATAAAATATTGTGAACTGAAAACAACATAGCGGGCCAGGCAAAAAAGTATAACCCTAAAAAGTTCGGCTTTTCTGTACCGGCCTAAAATGCTGTAAAACTTCTTATATTTCCGGGTAAACTTAAAGGATAATAATATGCCGTTTAACCATTGGATATTGAAATAAAAAACGATAAAAAACAGGCAAAAGACTGAAGCCAGAACAACTAGTGCCGTAAACACCAGGTGATCAATCGGCACAAACTGATAAACAAAAAAACAGGCTGCAATGGCACCAAATACATTGGTTAATACCAGCTGCCCGATATTGCCAATGGTCATGGCTACGATACCAACAATCCGCCGTTTTGGAGAAAGAAAAAAAACACGCCCGCCATATTCTCCTAACCGGTTTGGTGTAAAAATGGCCAATGTTAATCCGCAAAATACTGATTCTATCGCCCTGTAGAAGCTAATGTTTTCGATGTGATTCATCAACCTTTTCCATTTGGCCGCTTCCAGAAACCAGTTGAGCAGCATCAGCAGTAAAACCAAACCAATGACCAGGATAATTTCTACTTGCGGGATATCTATTAAAAGTATTTTAAAATTGCGCAGGTTTTGATTGGCCACCAGTTTATGGTAAATAAACCAGAAGGCAAATACCACAATGGCTGCTTTAATCAGGATGGATAATGTTTTTTTGCTCTTGTCTGTCAAGATTATCATTTTAGTTTGCAAATATGCTTAATATTGCTGTAATGTTGAATGAAAAAAAGGAACGGATAATCATGGGCATAGACCCAGGAACGGCGGTGATGGGCTATGGTATTATTTTAGAAAAGGGCAACAAAATAGAATTGATCAGCATGGGCATAGTCAAAATGACGCATCTTGACGATCCTTTTCTTAAACTTCAACGTATTTTTGAAAAAACGGTTGTACTCATTGATCAATATAAACCCGATGTGATGGCCATAGAGGCTCCGTTTTACGGCAAAAATATACAGGTGCTTTTAAAACTAGGTCGCGCACAGGGAACTGCTATTGCAGCTGCACTCTCCAGAAATATTTCGGTTACGGAATATTCTCCACGTAAAATCAAGCAATCCATTACCGGTTCCGGAAATGCAACCAAAGAACAGGTAGCGGCCATGTTGCAGCGCTTGCTTAATTTTAAGGAAACACCTGAATTCTTAGATGCTACGGACGGATTAGCAGTAGCTGTTTGCCATTCTTTTCAGAAAATTTCTTCATCAGGAAAATCAAAATCCTACTCGGGTTGGGAATCTTTTGTGAGCGACAATAAAACCAAGGTTAAAGGACTGGCTGTTAAGGTTAAAAAATAATGTTTTCTGGCTAACGATAATTTAAGTGACTAAAAACAGAAAACCGCCACTGCTTTTGATTTAACAGTGGCGATTAGTTTCAGCAGTTTTAGATTCGGGTATCGGTCAAACTACCAGATGTCTGTGTTTTAATTTTATCTTTTCTGATGAAATACCTGATCAGGAAGAATATCGCAACTCCGGTTAAGATTAATGCCCAAATGTTAGCCAAACCAATAATAAGCTCTTTAAAGATCGTCCATCCATTGATGATCCCCATCCATAACCGATTTCCAAAGGCTGGTTTGTAATCATAAATATCATCATTAGCCACAACGGTTGTTTTAATGGTATTATCCTGATAAAATTGAAGTGTAATGGTGCTGTACTTCACACGATTATCAATAGATAAGTTTTGTAATTTTTTATCCACATAATCATCCTTAATATTAAGGGAAGTTTCTACAGATGTACTTTTCTTGCCCGCAACCTTATTCATCTGATTTGCAGCTTCTATCCTGTTGCCTGCCTTCATTCTGTTGCCTAAATAGGCCAGACTCTGGTCGTCCAGTTTTAAAGATTGGTTATCCACAAATACAGCCATTTTAGCAACCGTATTGGTAAAATCATCTAATTTTTCAGCTGGAACATTTGCAACCAGATACCCTTCCGTGCGATAGGAAGTAATTTCTTTAAGGGAATCAACAGATTGTTTAACTTTTTGCGTTTCCTGAATAATACTTTCAATAGAAAATTCGGCAACTGTACCACCCTGGGCTTTAATGGTTTGACTTAACTGCTCTTTTGTGTTTTGAACGTTCTTTACGCGAAACCGCATATCAGCAGTTTTGATGATTTTAGGTTCAGCAACCGTAGCTACCGAATCAACAGCCATTATGGATTCTTTAGCTTCAACATTTTGATCGTTTTTATTGGCGTTGTTGCAGCCGAAAATGGTTAAAATAATGGCTATAGCAATTATATTCCTTTTCATGATTTTCTGGTTCTAATAAAGTAATCATTTTTAAATATTTGCTTCAAATGGCCATTTAAAGTTTCGACGTTTTTGGTTAGTTTATTACATCGTGTTTCCCTTTATACAAAAAATAGATTAAGGTAACCCAACTGACAAAAGCGTTTATTTCCTGATGATTTTTTGACGAAAATTCCATAAACGCAATTAATAATTTGAAATGTACAGGTGGATGGAAGCTATTGAAACCTCATTTCAGTTTCTCAAATTAATGGTTAATTCAACCCTTTTCAACAAAAAAGCCAATCATGTATTTAACATAATTGGCTCTTGTATTTAGAGAGAAAATATTTTATGCGTCTAATATTTTGAATACACCTTTAATGGCAATGATTGCACCAATAAATAAGATAATCCATGAAACCAAAGATAAAACCCAGGAGTCGAAAGCGAAACGTAAGTAAGTACCTAATATGGCAACAAGTACACCAAAAATCATTAGTTTATAAATTCCCGGCTGATTTGCCGTTTTCATACTCTCTGTATTATGCTTTAATTCGTTGTTCTCCATAATGTTTATTTCTATGATGCAGCAAAAGTAATACATATTGCTGAATAAATTATAATTTTAGTAACTTTTTAATCGTCCTAAACGTTGTTTTGCTTTCTCCTGATCACTTGGTTTTTCACCCTGATACAAAGGCTTTTCCCAATCGCCATACATCGGGTTTGGGAGTACAATATATTTTATACCAAAAAGGTTTTGATTTTCATTAACCTGCTCAAATGTATTTTTGTTTTCCCGGTAGAAAATATTACTAAAATCACTCAGGTTATCACCGCATAGCATTAAGATATTATGGGTTTCAGCAATTTTCTGCCGCCTTGGCTCTTTATTGGATGTTCCTTTAGCCACCAGCAGGTGTGCATCATTGGCATATGGAAAATCAAAGGCCTGAAGGTTTTTTAAGGTTGCGGCATAATCCTTTTCATCGCGGTTACTTAAATAAAAGGTTTCGATGTTCTTAGCTGCAGCAAATTTCAGAAAGGCCAATGCCCCCGGAACGGTATCGGCACGAGCCAAACTTGTCCATTGGGTCCAATCTGCTGCATCGTAGCTTAACCCCTTCTTAATCTCATGCCCTTGAAATGGCGAATTATCTAATACGGTTTCATCAATATCCACAATGATACAGTTTGGCTTTTTGCTGGTATCCGCCCATAATGCTTCCTTTAATGATAATCTGGCAAAGTTGTAAGCCTGGAAACATAAAGCCCTGTATTCTCCAGATGTTTGCTGCCAGAGCACGGCATTGGTGTAATCCCTGGCCGGAGATTGTGCGTTAGCAAAAGATGAAACAAATGTTAAAATAAGAAGGATGTATTTTTTCATGATTCGAAATTCTCCAACAAAGATATTAACTCCTTTTTAAGCGCAACACAATTACTTTAATTTAATCAGACTAATTACCAGCCAGATACACTAAAACAACAAATCATTTACGACTTAACTTAAACTATTCATTTCTGATTTATCAGATTTTATTATATTTAGAGACACACAAATAAAAACATTAATATGAAAATTAAAAATTTACCAGGAATTGCTATGGCATTGATGTGCCTTTTTGCCTGCAAGAAAGGTGATCCGGTCATTGAATCAAAAAACCCATTAGATTTACTTAAAGATTCAGCATCATATTCTATTAATGGGAAAAACTATATTTCTATGGGTATTGAAAAAAACTGGACTTATACAACACAATCCAATCTTAAAATTACTTCAGGCGAAAATTTTAATTATTTATTAGTTGGAGATAAGGATTCTTTATTATTTGTAAGAGAATATAGCATTAAAGCACCCTATACCAACATTGCCCTTTCATTTATCAAAATATACAATAAAAATGAAACAGAATTTGCAAATGAAAATAATGGCGGATATCTAAATTACCCAAAAAACAAAACAGATATTTTTTCTCCTGGTTCATATAAATATTCAACTGAATTTAATAGAAGCAATTCGACCTCTGGAATCGCATTTACACTAATTAATCAACAAGGCATATATAAATCATATAGTCAATCAGATTTAGGGAAACAGCCATCTGTTACACAAATTGATCAAAAGGATTCAAAATTTGAAATTATAAGTTTAAAAAAACAAGAATCGGGATATTTACTAGAAGCTAAATTCAATCTAAACGTTTTTGATGAAAATAAAAAACTGCTAAAAATAGAAAATGGATACATGAGAGTAAGCATCCTAAAATAATTAAAAAAGTAAAGAAGCCCACTTCTATTTAAGGAGCAGGCTTCTTCTATCGCATTGCTAAATGAATTAAATCTTCAAAAAAACTCCTCTATCTGCTTTAGATAAGATCAATGCTTCCGCCTCAGGATAAGCCTGAGTAAATGTCGTTGGTATTTTATTTTTACTTTTTTCGTTCCATTTAAACTCAACGGCCAGAAATTTTGAATCCGATTTCTCGACATAATCGATTTCCTGTTGCTGGGTGGTTCGCCAGAAAAAGCAATCTGCTTCCAATTGGTTTTGGTGTAAAAACTTCATCCGCTCGGCGATCATATAATTTTCAAACAAGGCACCGACATCATTCCTGTTATTTAATGAATTAAAATTCCGGGTAATCGCATTGACGATTCCGGTATCATAGAAATATATTTTCTTATTCTTTTTTATCTCATTACGCACATTACCTGAAAAGGCCGGCAGGGTGAAAACCACAAAAGATTTCTCAAGCAGACTGACATATTTATCAACTGTTTTCTGATCGGCTTTAACTAATTGAGCTAATTCTGAAAAATTAACTTCACTTCCTATTTGCAAGGCCAATGCCTTCACAATTTTCTCAAAGAGCAAGGGCTTTTTTACCTCTTCAAGTGCAAACAAATCTTTATATAAATAACTATCTGCCAATAATTTTAAATGTTCTTCAGCATTTTGAGGATCATTAATCACTTCGGGATAAGCTCCGTAAATCAAACGCTGTGCTATTGATCGTTCTTCAGTAATAAAATCTGTAGCACTTACTAATTCTGCATAGGAAAGCGGCAAAAGCATCATTTCATATTTCCGTCCGGTTAAAGGCTCGTTGATTTTACCTGAAAGCTCAAAATCAGACGAGCCTGTGGCAATTACCTGAATACCTTTAAAGCGATCTACTATGATCTTGATTAACAATCCTACCTCATTGATCCGCTGAGCTTCATCTAAAAACAATACTTCATAATCACCAAGTATTTGTACCAACTGGCTTGCATTGGGTTTAGCTAATGTTTCCCTAACATCTGCATCATCACCATTTAGATATAATGTTTTTTTATTTACCCTTGCTAATAATTGTTCCACAAAGGTGGTTTTTCCTGTTTGTCTTGGACCAAAAATAATAAAAGCCTTTCCCTTAAAAAGGCGAGCTATAGCATAATCCAACTGGTTTCTAACAATCATAGCTTAAAAACATTAATCAAATATATAATAATTCTGGATTACAATCCAGAATAAACATAATAATTTTGGATTACAATCCAGAATAAACATAACAATTTTGGATTGAAATATCATTACTTATAAAAAAACCCATTTCAATTAAGAAATGGGCCTTGTATGATTTAAATGAAGACTAAATAATTTCGACTCTAGGCTACATTCTATCCGTTCAATGCTGCTGCACCACTAACAATCTCAGTCAACTCAGTGGTAATGGCTGCCTGACGGGCTTGGTTATAAGAAAGTTTTAAGGCTTTCAATAATTCACCGGCATTTTCTGTTGCCTTATCCATTGAAGTCATACGTGCGCCGTGCTCAGATGCATGTGAATCTAACACGGCCTTATATAACTGTATTTTAATAGATTTTGGAATCAATTGCTCAACAATATCTTCCTGGGATGGTTCAAGAATATAATCAACATTAGAAGCCTTTGTATCTATTTTGACAGCTTCTTCTGCTTTTGGTAATGGTAATAACTGTTCAGTGGTAATAAATTGAACAGCCGCGTTTCTGAAACGGTTGTAAACCACTTCCACCTTATCAAAATCACCTTTGATAAAACCAGCCATAATGGCATCAGTAATCTTGGTTACATTTTCAAAAGTTAAAGCAGCGTATACTTCATTATTGTTTCCAATCACATTGTATTTACGTTTTTCGTAAAAATCCTGTGTTTTCTTACCGATAGAAATAATACTTACATTACCATTCTTCAACTGCTCGCTATATTTCTCGGCAATTAAATTATTGGCCGCTTTAATCACGTTCATGTTGAAAGCACCAGCTAAACCACGGTTAGAGGATACAGTTACAATTAAAACCTTATTGGGCTCACGTTCCTGAATAAAAGGTGATGAAGACCCTTCTAAACTTGCTGAAAGATTTTCTAAAATCTCTTTCAGTTTAGTTGCATAAGGACGTAAAGCGATAATTGCATTGGTAGCACGCTTCAACTTTGCAGCGGAAACCATTTTCATAGCTTTCGTGATCTGCTGGGTTGATTGTACCGATGCAATCCGGTTTCTTACTTCTTTTAAATTAGCCATTCTTTATTTAGATGTGAGAGGTGAGATATAAGATATGAGACGTTTCTGGCCCAATCTCACATCTCAAATCTCATGTCTCAAACCCTATTAATATTTACCTGAAATCTCTTTTGCTACTGTATCTAAAACACCTGTAATGTTATCATCAAATTTTCCAGCTTTTAGGGCTGATAAAGTTTCTGGATGACGCATTTCCAATTGAGTTAAAAATTCAGTTTCAAATTCTTTAACCTTGTTAACCGGTACGTTACGCATTAGGTTTTTAGTACCTGCATAAACAATCGCCACTTGTTTCTCTACACTGAATGGAGAAAACTGTGCTTGCTTTAACATTTCTACGTTACGTGCACCTTTATCTAAAACTGATTTCGTTGCAGCATCTAAGTCAGAACCGAATTTAGAAAAAGCCTCTAATTCGCGATATTGCGCCTGATCTAACTTTAAAGTACCTGCTACTTTTTTCATCGACTTAATCTGTGCATTACCACCAACACGTGACACCGAAATACCTACGTTAATAGCCGGACGAATACCTGAGTTGAATAAGTTCGATTCTAAGAAAATCTGACCATCAGTAATCGAAATTACGTTGGTTGGAATATAAGCAGAAACGTCACCAGCTTGTGTTTCAATGATTGGTAAAGCCGTTAATGAACCACCACCTTTAACAATATGTCTGATCGATTCAGGCAAATCATTCATATTTTTAGCGATATCATCATTCGCGTTGATTTTCGCAGCTCTTTCTAACAAACGACTGTGTAAGTAGAAAACGTCACCTGGATATGCTTCACGGCCCGGTGGACGACGAAGCAATAAAGATACCTCACGGTATGCAACAGCTTGTTTAGATAAATCATCATAAACAATTAAAGCTGGTCTGCCTGTATCGCGGAAAAACTCACCAATTGCAGCACCTGCAAAAGGTGCATAGAACTGCATTGGAGCAGGATCTGCAGCAGAAGCAGCAACAACAACGGTATAAGGTAAAGCGCCATTTTCCTCTAATGTACGTACAATGTTGGCTACAGTAGAGTTTTTCTGACCGATAGCAACATAGATACAGAATACAGGCTGGCCTGCTTCATAAAATTCTTTCTGGTTAATAATGGTATCGATACAAACGGCAGTTTTACCAATCTGACGGTCACCGATAACCAATTCACGCTGACCACGGCCAATTGGAATCATGGCATCAATGGCTTTAATACCCGTTTGTAAAGGCTCATTTACCGGCTGACGATAAATTACACCTGGTGCTTTACGCTCTAAAGGCATTTCGTAAGTTTCACCTAAGATCGGACCTTTACCGTCTAAAGGCTCTCCTAACGTATTTACGACACGGCCAAGCATACCTTCTCCAACTTTGATAGAGGCAATTTTTTTAGTACGTTTAATGGTATCACCTTCTTTAATCTCGTCTGAAGCACCCAAAAGTACCACACCAACGTTATCTTCTTCAAGGTTTAATACAATGCCTTGGAGGCCGTTTGCAAATTCAACCAACTCTCCCGATTGAACTTTAGTTAAACCGTAAACACGGGCAATACCGTCGCCCACTTGCAACACGGTACCAACTTCTTCCAGTTCGGTTTCTGATTTGAAGCCCGCCAATTGCTGTCTGATAATTGCCGATACTTCGTCTGGTCTTACCTCTACCATAATTTTACTTTATCTCTTTTTGTAAATGTTTAGTGCTTGGCGCATGGCGGTTGGCGTTCAATGCCACACGCTTAGCGCATCCTTATTTATTATAGCCATTAATAATTAGTTATTATACTTCTTACCTGGCAAATTATGTTCTGTTTTCCGGTTTGGCTTTACTATTATCGCTTAATGCTCTAGTGCGCCAATTCTTTTCTAAGCTTACTTAAGCTACTGGCAATACTGGCATCAAATTGCTTATCACCTACTTTTAAAATAAAACCGCCAATTAATTTATCATTAACTTTTTCATTAAAGATTACTTCTTTAGCACCAAGTTCTCTTTTTACGGTAGCAACAATCTCTTCTTTTGCCTCATTACTTAAAACCGTGGCGCTGGTTACATCAGCAGTAACAATGCCCTTGATCAGGTTGTATTGCTGAACAAACTGCTTGGCTGTAGCAAACAATATGGCTGAACGCCCTTTACTCACTACAATTTTGAAAAAGCTAAGGGTTAACTTGTTAACTTTATCTGTAAAAATACCGTTCAAAATACCTATTTTTTTATCAAGAGGTACAATTGGATTTTTAAGTATCGCTTCCAGTTCAGGAGTTTCATCAACCACTTTTTCAAACAAAACCATATCATTATAAGATTCGGCTAAAGCGTTGTTTTCAACAGCTAAGTCAATTAATGATTTGGCATACCTGCCTGCAACTTTAATTTCTGACATATATTTAGGTGTGAGACTGGAGATTTGAGATGTGAGATGTGAGATTTAGCGTTATCACCCTATCTCAAATCTCATATCTACTATCTCAAATCTAGTTTAGTTCAACGTCTTTTAACAAATTAGCCACCAAAGCCTCTTGTTTTGCTTTATCATCCAACTGATTGCGTAACACACGTTCAGCAATTTCCAATGATAAGGTAGAAACCTGACCTTTAACTTCTGCTAAAGCAGCTTTTTTCTGGTTTTCGATCTCGATTTTAGCTTTCTCAATCAACTTGGCACCTTCCAACTGAGCTTGTTTTTTAGCCTCGTTTAAAATACCATCTTTAAGTGTTTTAGCTTCCTTCAAAATTTCGTCACGCTCTGCACGTGCCTGTTGCATTAAATCCTGGTTTTGAGCAGTTAAACGAGTCATCTCCTGTTTAGCCAGCTCAGCTTTATTCAAAGCTTCATCAATACTTTGCTCACGATCGTGGATAGCACCTAAAATAGGTTTCCATGCCAGTTTTCTAAGTAATATTAATAAGCAGATGAATGCAAGTGCTGTCCAGAAAACCAATCCAATGCTAGGGGTAACTAATTCCATTTTATATATTTTTTTACTTAAATTTTTCGTTAAAACCGGGAAGATAACCAATCGTTAAATTCCCGGTTTATAAATTCCAGTTTGCTATTAAACTTGTAAGCCTAATAAAGCAACTACTACTCCGAATAAAGCAGCACCCTCAATAAGGGCAGCAGCAATAATCATTGCAGTTTGAATTTTTGATGCAGCCTCAGGTTGACGAGCAATACCTTCCATTGCTTTGCCACCTACATGACCGATACCGATACCGGCACCAATTACTGCTAAACCGGCACCAATTGCCGCGATTGAACCTACCATAACTAATTTAATTATATAATTTGTAAAAAATAGTTTTCCGTTAATGATGCTCCTCTACCGCCATTCCGATAAACAAAGCAGATAATAATGTAAAAATAAAGGCTTGTAAAAATGCTACCAATAATTCTAATACATCCATAAAAAGAACGAATGCAACTGAAACCGGAGCAATAGCCAATGTTTTAAAAATAAATATTAATGATATTAAACTCAATACGATAATGTGACCAGCTGTAATATTCGCAAATAAACGAACCATTAATGCAAATGGCTTGGATATAATACCGATCAGCTCTACAGGAATCATAATCGGGTATAACCACCAGGGCACATCAGGCGTAAGAATATGTTTCCAGTAGTATTTATTTCCGTTTAGGTTAACTACCAACATCGTGGCGGTGGCCATTACAAATGTTAAAGCAATATTACCAGTTACGTTAGCGCTACCTGGAAAAATCGGCACCAAACCCAATAAATTGTTAAATAAAATAAAGAAAAAGATCGTCAATAAATAAGGCATAAACTTGGCATACTTATGACCGATGTTTGGCTTAGCAATATCATCTCTAACAAAAATAATAACAGGCTCAAGGAATGATTGCAAACCTTTTGGTGCTTTACCTACACGTTTTTTATAACCCGCTGCTACAGCAGAAAAAACAATTACGATTAACGCAATAGCAATAAACATTGCCGCAACATTTTTAGTGATTGAAAAATCAATTACGGTATCAGATGCCGCTTCATCAATCTGACCGTCTGCACCAACTACTTTGATGTTCTTATTGAACATGTCTTTAGTCATGCTTTGCTTTAAACCGGTTACCAAACGATATTTATTGTATTTACCCTGATAATCATGTTCACCATGATGAAAATTAGCGGATGAGAACACTTCCAAACCACCTGATGTATATAAGATGACCGGAAGAGGAATTGAAGTATGCCCCCATAAATGCCACACATGCGAATCAGCAATGTGTTCCATAATCACTTTAGTTGGCTCAAATTTTTCTTCGCCATGCGCTGTAGCACCATCTTCGCCAGAAACCGCATGAGCCGATTCTGCTACTACACTATCAGGAGAAACAGCACTTTCAACCTGAGCGAAAGTATCATTTTTGATAGATAAAAACGCGATTAAAAGCGTAAAAACAAAGATTACCTTCTTAACTTTCAACACAAAAACTTGGTTACAATCCATTTATTGGCAGTTTTTTACTTTAAATTTTGGTGGCGCAAGTTACGTAACAAACAGTATATTTCAAAGGCAGTAAACAATAAATACACAGAAAAAAAATTAAGTGCAAAAAGCAACCCGTTTCCCTTTGCTTTTATACTGTAAACCAGTACAAAAGCCATACAAAAAATCATTTTCACCGCAATTGATCCCATAATGGCCATTACACCTACTTCCGGATCCCTTTTTATTCCGATATCAACAAGTGTATATGCGATATAGGTTATACCTGCCATGAAGCCAAAAACTACCCAAAAATTTTTAACAAAGAGTTGTTTTTCAGGAAAAATCATCGGTAAAACGGCAATAATGGCAATTAGAATACCAACGAAAATAAAATAGATGCTTGTAAATTTGGTTAGCGCCAATGGAAACTTCTTTACGAATGAAAACTTGTGCAAAGATAAGGTTTTAGCATTAATGTAACTAGTTAAGGAAGATAAATATTGTGAAGGTTGGTTAAGTATTTAAATCGGTTGGCTGAGGTAAATATCCCATTGCTGTATTGTTAATTGATTAATTGTTGGTGCATATCATGCAACAATCAAACAATACAGCAATTTAATAATAATTATTTCGTAGCCTGTTTAATAGCCTGATACAAGGCTATGCCCACACCTGCCAGTGCAAAGGCTGCAGTAATGATTTTGCTTTTACTGTTGCGGTGCTCATCAATCTTATAACCTATGAAGGTTAACAAACCTATCGTAGCAATCATCTGGAAACCTATAGCAGAATATTTAGCTGCTGCATTAACCTTTTTACCATGATTTTCTTCTTTAGGATTTTCCATTTTTTAATATGATAATTAATTAACTTTGAATAATTAAAACTGATAGCTGAATAAGTAATTCTGCAAACATTTTTACTGTATAATACTAAAGGGGATTTATCATACTTGAAAAAACGCATCAACATAAGCATCAACAGCTTTCTCATCCTTCTTGGCTTATCATGTATATACGGCTGTGTGGCCAACAAAGATACCACCATCGATCGGAAGTTTCAAAATTTAACAGCCAGATATAATTATATCTACAATTCAAATGTTTTATTAACCGAACACCGGGAAGCTTTGTTGCAAAGTTACAGCGATAACTATGAAAAAATCCTTCCGGTTTACCTGGATCCTGAACCTCAAATTAATTTAATATTAGCACCCGCAGCCCCAAACAAACAATTAGATGCGGTAATTACCAAGGGACAAACGATTATAAACGATAAAAGTTTCAGCAATTATATTGATGATGCCTACATGCTTTTAGGGAAAGCAAACTACCTTAAAGGCAATTATTTCATCGCATCAGAATATTTCGATTATACCGCCAAAACCTATAGCAAAAACCTGAAAACTTTCATCATGGCCATGGACTGGAAAGCACGCAGCCAGATGGAATTGAACAATATGGTCTTCGCCGATAAGATTCTGGATACCATGTTACGTGTGCAAGACCTGCTAAAAAATGACCTGGCCGAACCTTTGGCAACCACTGCTCAAATGCGCATTTACCAAAACAGAAATAAGGAAGCGATTCTGTTATTGGAAACTGCGGTAAAACTCACTCATGATCAGCAATCAAGGATTCGCTGGCGGTATATTTTAGCACAATTGCAGGAAAGGGAAAAAGAATATCAGAATGCCCTGATCAATTTTACAAAGGTTGAAAAAAGCAATGCACCTTTTGAAATGTATTTTCATGCCAACCTGCAACGGATCAAATTAAAGGGAATTATTAACGGACAACAGGTTGACGAAGATAAGGCACTTCTGACCTTGCTGAAGGATGATAAGAATGCTGATTATACCGACCAGATTTATTATCAGGTTGGAGAAATGTTTTCAACAAAAGGAAAGTTTAATAAGGCTGAGGAAAATTATTTGAAGTCGATAGAGAAAAGCACCAGAAACCAGACACAGAAAGCATTGTCTTATCTGAGGGTAGCTGATTTAAACTTCAAAGAATTTAACAATTACATTAAGGCAAAGCTGTATTACGACAGTACAGTCATGATTTTACCCAAAAACTTTCCTGACTACAACAGCATTGCTAAAAAAGCCGAAAACCTGAAATACCTGACTGATCGTTTTACCCTGATTGCAAGGGAAGATACAGCACAGGCTTTTGCCAAACTTCCGGCTGGGGAACGGGAGGCCAGGGTTAAAGCATATTTAACGCAAAAGGTTGAGGTAGTTACCGTACCGTTACCAACGGGTAATCAACCTTTAGACAATCTGGATTTCCCTAATCAAACCTTAAATCCGGCGATGAAAGGTACGGGCAATACCTTTTATTTTAATAACAATGCCGCAATCAGCAATGGCTTTGCCGATTTCAGAAAACGCTGGGGAAACAGGCAACTGGAAGATAACTGGAGACAAAGCATCAGGTCATCAGCACAGGAAAACAGCCAGGTAATGTCTGGAGGTAAAGTTGCCAACGAAATTATACCGGCTAACGAAACCCATGCATCAACCAGCCAGGACCAGACTTCTTTAGAAAAACAGTTCCTCAATGATTTGCCCACCACACCCGAACGCTTGCTCGCTTCAGATCAGAAAATAATTGATGCCTATTTTGAAATGGCGAGCTTTTATCAGCAGGAATTAAATGATAAAGCCGAAGCCAATAAAATATACCTGATAGTATTAAACAGGTATCCTGAAAATAATCACCTGGCCGCCATTTATTATAGTTTATATCTCAATTTCCGTGGAATTGATGAAGATAAGTCAAATGAATACAGGCAATTGGTGCTTACTAAATTCCCGCAAAGCAATTTTACCAAAACCATTTTGGATCCTTCATACTCCGCCAAACAAAGCGAATTAGAGAACATTGCCATTAATAATTACAACGTAACCTTTGATGCCTATGCCAGAAAAGATTATCCAACAGTGATCAATCAGGCTAATGTGAACATTTCTGCATCGCCAGATAATGGCCTGGCACCACAATATGCTTACCTGAAAGCCATCGCCATTGGGCGTACATCCAAGTTAGATCCCTTGCTGAAAGAATTTAATTCGATCAATAACAATTATCCTGATGATATGGTGATCACTCCGCTGGTAAGGGATCACTTAAAATACATCGAAGCCAATTTGGATGAGTTCAAACAAAGACCGGTGGCATTGATTGATTTTGACGCCAATGAGCCACGTTTTGTGAGTCAGGCTAAACCCATTGCTATTCCGGCCAAGCCTTTGAACACGGATATACATGCGGCTATCCCGGTTGAAAAACCAAAGGCCAATGAGGAGGAAAAGCCCAACGAAATTAAACCTGTTGATGTAAGCAAACCTGCCAGTATATTTAGTGCAGCAAAATCAGAAGAATATTATTACGTGATTGATGTGGCAGATGCTACCTTAACACTCAGTTCTTCCCGTTTTGGAATCGGACAATTTAACCGGGGAAATTATCCTGATAATGATTTGGCGCATAAATTGATTGAACTGGATAACGATCAGCTCATCTACGTAACCAGCTTTATTGATTTAGAAGATGCCAGAATATATGAATCAAGCATTTCAGGCCAATTGAAGAACATCATGAAAGTTCCGGCTAACCTTTACAAAGGATTCATTATCAGCAAGGAAAACTTCGAAAAGCTTACCGACAGGCAACGTATAAATGAATATCTGGAGTTTTTAAAAGACAATTATAAATAGAACAGGACGCTTAATCAAAAGCAGAAAAGTTTCATTTCTTTAAAAATTAATAAATTTGCAGCTTAAAATCGGCCTTACATCAAGCCCTTTTTGAACTAATTACAACACAAAATGAATAAATCCCTTTCTGAACAGGAAACAAAAAAATATAGTTTAGTCATCTGGAAAATACTGATTACCGGAATAGCCTTATTTGCTATTTTTATTTCCATGATCGGCTTAGGCCTTTTCGGCGAACTACCTTCTTTCCGTGATATTGAGCACCCAAAAAGTAATCAGGCATCAGAAATTATCGCTGAAGATGGTCGCCCGCTCGGAACCTATTTTGTACAAAACCGGTCGAATGTTACTTACAAAGATATTTCTGAAAATGTAATTAACGGATTGATCGCAACTGAAGATACCCGTTTCAAAGAACACTCCGGAATTGATTTCAAACGTACCTTTACCATTATTGGTTATAACCTGATCGGGAAAAAGCAAGGTGCCAGTACCATCACCCAGCAACTGGCCAAAAATCTTTTTCCAAGGGAATCAAATCTTAACTTCTTCTCGCTGGTGCTGACTAAATTCAAAGAGTGGATTGTTGCGGTTAAACTGGAGCGAAATTATACCAAAGAGGAAATCATTACCATGTATCTGAATACCGTGGATTTTGGTAACCAGGCTTATGGAATTAAATCTGCAGCAAGGGTGTACTTTAACACCACTCCTGATAAATTAACGTTAACCCAAGCCGCTACACTTGTTGGGATGCAAAAGGGCATCACCATGTACTCTCCTACCCGGCATCCGGAGCGTTCAAGAGACCGCAGAAATACGGTAATGGCCATGATGGTAAAATCGGAATTGCTGAGCCCGCAGGAATTTGAAGAAGAAAAAGATAAACCTCTGGGCTTAAAATTTAATGCCGCCACCGTAAATGATGGTATCGCGCCATATTTCAGATCGGTTTTAAAGAACGATATCAAAACTATTTTTCAGGAACAGGGCATTACCAAACCTGATGGATCAGCATATGACCTGGATCGTGACGGACTGAAAATTTATACCACGCTCAATTACGATATGCAAAAATATGCCGAAGAGGCACAGAAAGAATATATGAAAGTGCTGCAGGCACAGTTCTTAGCCAGCTGGAAAGGCAGGAATCCTTTTAAAGGCAAAGATTTACAAATTCAGCAGGGTATTAAGAGGTCCGACCGGTATAAAGCTTTAAAGCTGGAAGGAAAATCGGATGATGAGATTAGAGATGATTTTAATACCAAAACTGAGATGACGATCTTTACCTGGAAAGGCAATGTAGATACTGTAATGAAGCCAATTGATTCTGTACGCTATTACAAAATGTTGCTGCGTAATGCCATGATGACCATGGACCCTACCAATGGCCATGTTAAAGCCTGGGTTGGGGGAATTAATTATGAGCACTTCAAATACGACCAGGTGAAAATGGGTACCCGGCAGGTGGGTTCAACCGCTAAGCCTTTTACCTATGCTGTTGCTATTGAAAACGGTTATTCGCCTTGCTATACTGTACCCAATGTTCCGGTAACCATTGATGGTTATGGAGAACCATGGACACCCAAATCTTCCGGAAAGCCACTCGCAGGAAGTATAACCCTTCAAAAAGCATTGGCTTTTTCACAAAACTATGTGACCGCATACCTGATGAAACAGGTTGGTCCGGTAGCGGTTTCTACCCTGGCCACTAAAATGGGGATTCCGAATGTTCCGGCTTACCCTTCCATAGCATTAGGTACGTTTGATTCTTCCATTTATAATATGGTGGGTGCCTATGGCGCATTTGCAAACAAAGGCGTGTACACCAAGCCGATTTATTTATTGAAGATTGAAGATAAAAACGGTGTGGTGTTGTTCTCGCAAAAGGAAATACCAAAACCCATCATGAGTGAGGAAGTGGCTTACGTGATGACCAGAATGCTGAAGGGCGTGGTTTCCGGTGGTACAGGTTCGAGGTTAAATTATAAATATAAAGTAAACGCACCTATAGGTGGAAAAACCGGAACCACACAAAATAACTCCGATGGATGGTTTATGGCCATTACCCCTCAGTTGGTCACCGGTGTATGGACGGGTTGTGAAGACCGGGCTTTTCACTTTATCAGTACCAGCCAGGGTGAAGGTGCCAATACAGCCCTTCCTATTTTTGCAGGCTTTATCAAGCGGGTTTATGCCAATCCGGCCTTAAAAATCAGTCATGCTGATTTTGATGTCCCTAAATCAGGTGTTTCCATTACCTACGATTGTAACCAATATCAGCAACAGCAGGAAGATACCAATCCGGAATTGGATGAAAAATTAGGTTTTTAATCTTCATGGCTTCATTACGCCTGAAAATTATTTATAATCGCCATCATTGCTGAGCAAAATTAGTTCCTGATCCTTTTTCAGGAAAATTTTATCTGATCACCCTATTATTGAAAGCATGAGCAGTTTCGACCATAAAACAGCATTAACCGCTATTCCGCATAAACCAGGCGTTTACCAGTACTGGGATGCGGACGGAAAGTTAATGTACATTGGCAAGGCAAAAGACCTTCGAAATCGTGTGGGCTCCTACTTCAATACCGATAAGCAACAGTTTAATGGCAAAACAAGAGTATTGGTTTCTAAGATCAGGAAAATCACTTTTACCATTGTTGATACTGAGATTGATGCCTGGTTGCTGGAAAACAGCCTGATTAAAAAGCATCAGCCTAAGTTTAACATCAACCTGAAAGACGATAAAACCTACCCCTGGATTATCGTAAAAAATGAACAATATCCCAGAATTTACTGGACCAGAAAGGTCATTAAAGATGGTTCAACCTATTTTGGCCCCTATGGTTCCATTGGAATGATGCACACCATCCTGGACTTAATTAAGGAAACCTATCCGCTAAGAACATGCACCTTACCCTTAAACGATAAAAATATTGCTGAGGGAAAATTCAAAGTTTGTTTAGAATACCAGATTGGAAATTGTAAAGGCCCATGCCAGGCTTATCAAACAGAATCTGATTATGATAAAAACATAGGTGAGATTAAGGAGATTCTGAATGGAAAAATAGGCAATGTCATCCGTGATGTAAAAAGCATCATTAAATCAGCTTCAGAGGACTTAAATTTTGAGCTGGCACACCAATATTCCAGAAGGCTACAGGTTTTAGAAAAATACCAAAGTAAATCGACAGTTGTAAACAGTGCCATTACCAATGTAGATGTGGTGAGTATTGCTTCTGATGAACGCTATGCCTTTGTCAATTACCTTAAGGTGATGAACGGAACCATTATTCAAACCCAAACCATCGAAATCAAAAAGCAGCTGGATGAAAGTGATGATGAATTATTAATTACGGCCATGCTGGAGTTCAGAACCAAATTTAACAGTACATCAAAGGAAATCATTGTACCATTTGAACTTTCACTCGAGGATGAAAACCTGAAGTTTACCGTACCTAAGCTGGGTGAAAAAAAGAAGTTACTGGAACTTTCTCAAAAGAATGTGCTGTTCTTTAAAAAAGAAAAGCTGAATCAATATGAAAAGCTAAATCCAGATTTAAGGACTGACCGTATTCTTACCACCATGCAAAATGATTTACGGTTAACCCAACTACCAAAGCATATTGAGTGTTTTGATAATTCAAACTTTCAGGGAAAATATCCGGTTTCGGCCATTGTGGTGTTTAAAGATGCCAAGCCATCCAAAAAAGATTACCGCCATTTTAACGTAAAAACAGTTGAAGGACCAAATGATTTTGCAACAATGGAAGAGGCTGTTTTTCGCCGCTACAGGCGCATGCTGGAGGAAGATCAACCCTTACCCCAGCTCATCATTATTGATGGTGGTAAAGGACAGCTTTCATCTGCGGTGAAAAGCCTTAAATTGTTAGGAATAGAAAATAAAGTTACCGTGATTGGTATCGCCAAGAGACTGGAGGAATTATTCTATCCTGGTGATTCCTATCCCCTATATCTAGATAAGAAATCAGAAACCTTAAAAGTTATTCAACAACTTCGGGATGAAGCCCACAGGTTTGGTATCACCTTCCATAGGAAAAAGCGTGACCAAGGCACATTGAAAACCGAGCTTGAACAAATTGAAGGTATTGGCAAAACCACCGCTGATAAATTATTAACCCATTTTAAATCGGTTAAAAAGATTAAAGAAGCTACGGAAAAAGAGCTGGCAGAGATCCTGAACAAGAAACAGGTTATGACGCTGCTCAATCATTTCAAAGAAGTTTAATCATCGAACGAGTATCTGTAGAAAAGATTAACATAATATTAATGTTTCCACAGTATCGCTTCCATACTTTTTCTATAAATTGGGCATGTTAACACCAGCAAACATTCATCCCCGATTTACATGAATAACAACATCCTGGCTGCAATGACCAAGCTTTTATTGGGCACATTGTACTTTACTGAAACAGAAAGCACTTTTACAGTGACCGACTGGGGTAAAATCCCGCCAACAGAATTATTATCCAAAATTGCAGCCCGACATCATTCTGATGCATCTCATTTAAAACAAATCAATCCTGCTGCCTTTTTTGATCGTCTGGTATCGAAAGTGGATGCAGCTGATGCACCCATGGTTGAAAACGCGCAGAAAATCCAGAAGTTCTACACCTATTTAACGGAAAACCTCTCCAGTATCCAGGTAATCAGGGTAGAAGGCAACAGCAAAATTCCTGTACTTATTACCGGATATCTTGCAGATGGCACCTGTGTGCTGATTGAAACATTTGCAGTAGAAACCTAAAATCAATCCCATCAATTACATACACCCCATTAAAAATGAAAGCATTAAAAAAATTAAGCTTAATGGCCGTTTTGTGCCTTGGCCTTGCTGCCTGTAAAAAAGAAAATCAGGTTCAGCCAGAAACGGTTTTATTTGAACAAAAATTAAACAGTAAAGCAGTTGCATCCGGTGAGCAGTCTATCGTTGCCGGTTTTCCTGAAAATTTCGAATCCGGCAACAAAACCAGTTATACCACTGCTTCTGTAACATTAGGCAGTGGCAGCTGGAGCCTGAACGATGCCCTGATTGGTAATCTTGCCGCTGATGCGAAAAATGGAAGTCAATCTGTACGCATACGCAACACTGGTATTTTGAGTATGAATTTCGATGTAAACGGTGCCGATGCAGTAAGTATTGCGCATGCCAGGTATGGCAGCGATGCCAGCAGTACCTGGCAGCTTTGGTATTCAATCAATAGTGGTTCCAGCTGGCAGCAATCGGGCAGTACAGTTACCAGCAGCAGTAGCACATTGTCTACCATAACTTTTAACACGGCAATTTCTGGTAATGTTCGTTTTCAGATCCGCAAAATCAGTGGCGGTACAGCGCGGATAAATATAGATGATGTCAGCATTTCTACTGGTGACGGCGGTACCACAAACCCACCTACCACAACCCCGGGCGATAATAGTTACCTTTTACTTGGAAACCCAAGTAATGCTGTTGCCAGTATATCCAATCCTGAAAATTACTTAATGGAACGCACCTACTATACCAGTTCTTACAGCAAAAGCAGGGCTACTCCAAATTGGGTAAGCTGGCATATCGGATCATCCGATTTAGGTTCTGCATCACGCCAGGATGATTTCAGATCTGATAACACTTTACCTTCAGGCTGGTACGAAGTATCAAACAGCAGTTATTCAGGTTCGGGTTTTGACCGCGGTCACAATTGCCCTTCGGCAGACAGAACATCTTCAGTTGCCGCAAATTCTTCTACTTTTTTAATGAGTAATATGATGCCACAGGCACCTAATAATAACCAGGGTCCATGGGCTGATCTTGAAAATTATACCCGTTCATTGGTGACAGCAGGTAATGAGGTTTATGTGATTTGCGGTTCTTACGGATCAGGCGGTACAGGAAGCAATGGCGGCATTACCTATACTATTGATAATGGCCGGGTAAATGTACCATCCAACACCTGGAAAGTGATTGTTGTATTACCAAATGGCAACAACGATTTAAATCGGATAGCATCTAACACAAGGGTAATTACCGTAAATATGCCAAATACAAATGGCTTAAATACCAATTGGAAAACTTATCGTACAACTGTTAATTCGATAGAAACGGCAACAGGTTATGATCTTTTATCAAACGTGCCTACAGCTATTCAAAATGCAATTGAATCTGTAACGGATAACCAATAGCGATCTTTATGGATCGGAGAAATGAAAGCATATCAAATAATGCTAAAAAATGAGTTCATTTCTATTCACTAAATCTTTATCTGAAAACGAGATAAGCGTGAACAAAAAAGGCTTCGAAAATTTTCGAAGCCTTTTTTGTTTTAATATTCCTAAAGTCCCTGTTCGTAATCCAGAACAGACTTTTTAATTCTTTCAGACTCGCATAACCTTTGTTTTGGGTCTGCAATGATATCCCGAAGCTTGTTATCACCAAGATTAGATTCTTTAACGATGTAGCTGCTAAACGACGAATAAAGAAATCATCGAAATTCAAAGTAGAGACATCATTATTGGTGTTTACCAAACGTTTCTTGGTTAAGATTTCCCTGGCCCTTGGGATTGATGGCGTCCTTCGCTAAAGCCTATGCTTTGTTAAAGTTGGTTAGCAAATGTAGAAAAACCCTAGTCTAAACGAGATGTTAACACGATAGTTTGAAAGACTGAAATTAAGGATCTTAATCATCTTAAGAAATTACAAGCGCCCTGTTTATTTGTAATAATTTAACCAACTCGTCTTAACTTAGCAGCATTTGCTTTTCTTTCAGCACCAATAAACTTGCGAAAGGAATTTCAACCGGACCACCCAAATTATCAAAACTGGCCCAATACAACCATCCGGCAATCCATTATTTTTGGTGAAAATCAAAAACAAATGGAATTCTACCATCTTCTTGAGAAAATAACTGGAGACAATAAAATCCATGCCAAATGGCTTAATACCCTATCTTTCATGGAGAATGCTGGAGCACGAAAAATTTCAGCATGTGAACATCCAAACACTGTAAGTTTAGTTCAACTAAAACATGCTTGTGAAGAACATCGCCACGCCTATTATCTCAAAAAACAGATTGGTAAGTTGGGTAATTTGCTGTGCAGCACTTATAAACAACATGAACTACTGGCACCTGTTGCAACACAACAATACCTTCATGCGCTTGATATTAAAGCTTGCAGGTATTTACAACATCACTTCAATTTAACAAAGGAAGAATTGAAATATGCTGCCTATCTCTTTGTAACCTATGCAATTGAAGTTCGTGCCGATGAATTATACCCCATTTATCAAGATGTTCTTACCAAAATGGCCTCAAAAATTATGGTAAAATCAATCATTATGGAAGAAGAAGGACACCTGGAAGAAATGATTGAACAACTTAATGGGTTTTCTGAAGATTGGAGAACCCATGCAGAACACATCTTACAGATGGAAACAGAACTGCACACCCGGTGGATCAATGCCATTATTGATGAATTAAAGCCATTTAACCATGCTTAAAAGTTTTGATCGTTTTCAGGCAGATCTTAATCAAAGAAAAACTGAAGGAACTTTGAGAATATTAAAACCAAAGGCAACCGGAGTAGATTTCTATTCAAACGATTACCTCGGATTTGCGAGAAATACAAAGCTTCAAAATTTACTACTGCAACAAATCATCGCCAGCCCCCAATTATTATCGGGAAGTACAGGTTCCAGGCTGATAAGCGGAAACAGTGCTGACGTGACGGAAACAGAAAAATTTATCGCAAATGCACATCAATACGAATCTGCATTATTATGCTCCTCCGGATATGAAGCCAACCTAGCCTTATTTTCTACATTGCCTGAACGGCATGACTCTGTTATTGTTGATGAAAAGATCCACCGTTCTGTGCACGATGCCTGTAAAATGTCTCATGCCAAAAAAATAAAGTTTAATCATAATCAGCCTGAACATTTAGAACATATTTTAAAAAGGCAAAACGGGCGTTGCTATGTTGCAATAGAGAGTCTGTATTCGATGGATGGCGACATTGCACCTATTCAGGAAATTTCCAGAATTACAGAAAAGTATGGTGCTTTCCTGATTGTTGATGAAGCACATGCTTTTGGAGTTTTAGGCTATGGATTGGTTGATCGATATCAGCTTCAGCATAAAACTTTGGCAACCGTTATCACCTACGGGAAAGCGCTGGGCGCACATGGCGCAGCTATTTTATGTAATGAACTGATCAAATCTTATCTCGTCAATTTTGCTTCTCCTTTTATCTATACCACCTCCGCTCCAAACCTCCATTGGATGGCGATAAAAACCGGCTATGACTTTTTAAAAACAGAGGCTGATTCGTTATTAAAACTTCAGGATAACATTAAAATTTTCCGGGAGCAGAAATTATCAGCTCCATCAGCAGAAAACAGTCCCATTCAAGCTGTTCTCATTCCGGATTGTAATCGATTAAAACGCCTGCAGCAAACGCTATCTGATGAAGATTTTTTGACCTATGTGGTTTACAGTCCGACTGTAAAACAAGGTACAGAACGCCTGCGAATCTGTATTCATAGTTTTAATACAGAAAGGGAAATTACCGCACTTACCAGCATGATCAGAAAATTTAGATAACAAAAATTAAAAACAGTTTTACCAGGTAAAAAACATGAAATTATTCATCACCGGAATAGGGACAGAAGTAGGAAAAACAATCTGTGCAGCCATCCTAACGAAATATTTTAATGCCACTTATTGGAAACCCATCCAATCTGGCGATCTGGATCATACCGACAGCATGAAGATTAAAGCATGGGCAGGTGAATATGTGATCATCAACCCCGAAAAATATCTCCTGAAACTTGCAGCATCACCACATCAATCTGCTGCCAAAGAAGGAATCTCAATTCACACAAATGACTTTTTACTCCCTGAAAATTCTGAATGCCTCATTATAGAAGGTGCAGGAGGATTAATGGTTCCGATTTCTGATCACGAATTTATGATCGATCTAATTGCAAAATTAGACCTTCCTGCTGCACTGGTAGTAAGAAATTACCTGGGTTGTATCAACCACAGTTTATTATCAATAATGGCCATAAACCAAAGAAAAATTAAGCTGCAATATTTGATTTTAAATGGAAGTTTCCCCGAAGCTACCGAACGGGTTATCTGCAATTTTACAGGAGCCGAAACGAAAATTATAAAAATTCCCCACATCAAAAAAATCTCAGAACAAAGCATAGAAAGTATCTCAAAAAAAATTGAAAATTTATGATAACGGATCAGAAAACAATCGTTAGAAACAACTGGACTAAAGGTGAAATAGAAGAAATTTACCATTTACCCTTATTGGACCTTATTTATAAAGCCGCCACCGTACACCGTGAATGGCATAATGCGCAAGAAATACAAATCTCTACCTTACTATCTATAAAAACAGGTGGCTGTCCGGAAGATTGTTCTTATTGCGGACAGGCTGCCAGGTACCATACCAATATTAAAGTTCAGGCTCTATTACCTACAGAAACCGTAATTGCACATGCACGGAAGGCAAAAGAAAGTGGTTCCTCTCGTTTTTGTATGGCTGCCGCCTGGAGAGAAGTAAGAAATAACAGCGATTTTGATCAGGTAATCGATATGGTAAAAGGTATTAACGAACTCGGTTTGGAAGTGTGCTGCACCCTGGGTATGCTAACCGAAGAACAGGCCATCCGGCTCCAGCAAGCAGGTTTGTATGCCTATAATCATAACCTGGATACGTCAGAACAATATTATCAGGAGATTATATCGACCAGAACTTTTGATCATAGAATTAACACCATCAATAACGTTAGAAAAGCTGGCATCACCGTTTGTTCCGGAGGAATTATCGGGCTTGGAGAAACCCACCAGGATAGAATTTCTATGTTATTAACATTAGCAACAATGCCACAGCACCCCGAATCTGTTCCCATTAATGCACTAGCCAGGGTACAGGGAACACCGCTTGAAAATAACGAAAAAACAGATACCTGGGAAATGGTAAGAATGATCGCAACCGCAAGAATGATAATGCCTACATCAATGGTTCGCCTGAGTGCCGGAAGAATTGAGATGACGGCGTTTGAGCAGGCCTGGTGTTTTATGGCTGGAGCAAATTCCATTTTTACCGGCGAAAGGGAAACTTTACTCGTAACACCCAATCCAGGTGTTTTAGAAGACATGCAAATGCTGCAAACCTTAGGTCTAAAGCCAATGAAAGTGGAAAAAGCTACCCTTTAAATAAGAAATACAGCATCTATCATTATGGGAAAATTATCAATAAAATGCTTATGAATTTAAGAGAACGAGACCGGGCCGTTAACTGGCATCCTTACACACAAATGAAGAATGCTGGGGATGCAATCCCGATTGTTAAGGGAAAGGGCGTTTATCTTTTTGATGACAACGGAAACCAGTATATCGATGCTGTTTCGTCATGGTGGGTTACGCTGCATGGCCATGCGCATCCTTATATTGCACAAAAGGTTTCCGAGCAGTTAAATATTTTAGAACAGGTTATTTTTGCAGGATTTACCCATGAACCAGCCATTAAACTTTCAGAAAACCTGTTGAACCTTCTCCCTGAAAACCAACAGAAGGTTTTTTATTCTGACAATGGTTCAACAGCTGTAGAAGTGGCGCTTAAAATGTGTATTCAGTACTCTTTTAATAAAGGCCTTAAAAAGTCTAAAATTTTAGCTTTTAAAAATGCTTACCATGGCGATACTTTCGGAGCCATGTCTGTAAGTGGAAGAAGTGTCTGGACGATACCCTTTGCAGAAATGTTGTTCGAGGTGATCTTTATTGATACACCAACGACTGAAAACCTGGAAAATTTAAAATCTCAAATTAAGGCCTGCCACCAGGAGCTGATTTGTTTTATTTGCGAACCCTTAGTTCAGGGTGCTGCCGGAATGTTGATGCACAGGGCTGAAGATTTGGATCAATTAATGCAATACTGCAGAGCACAGAAAATCCTAATTATTGAGGATGAGGTTTTTACTGGTTTCGGAAGAACAGGAAAACTATTTGCAGCTGATCATCTTTCCGTACAGCCTGATATAATGTGTTTTTCGAAAGGGTTAACAGGTGGAACTATTCCAATGGGCATTACCACTTGTTCAAATGAAATTTATAATGCTTTTCTTTCGGATGATCAGTATAAAACGCTATTTCACGGTCACTCTTTTACTGCAAATCCGCTAGCCTGTACTGCAGCTTTGGCCAGCATGGAATTGCTGTTGAACGAAGAGACTCAAAGTAATATTCAGCGGATTTCTGCGCAGCATTTTCAGTTTTCAACTGTTTTAAAACAGCATCCACAAATTGAAAATATCAGGCAAACCGGAACGATCTTGGCCTGGGAAATAAAAAATGATCAGCAAACTTCTTATTTTAATGAGATTGGCAAAAAACTGTATCATGAATTTTTATTACGCGGAATAATTATGCGTCCATTAGGAAATGTGATATATCTCGTTCCACCTTATTGTATTACAGAGGCAGAACTGGATTTCATTTATCACAATATTTTAGATATGTTAAACGGCTTTAATACAGCGTAATAAAGGACTAAAATTTAAATGTATAGTATTAACGCTACACTTTATAGGCCGCTTAAAAATATCAATTACAACCCTGTCGCTACATAAAAAAAGGAGCAAATTAATCTGCTCCTTTTTTATGTTATATAATGCTGCCTTTTGGGGCTAGGGCTTAATATTCCCAAAGTCCCTGTTCGTAATCCAGAACAGACTTTTTAATTCTTTCAGACTCGTATAACCTTTGTTTTGGGTCTGCAATGATATCCCGAAGCTTATTATCACCCGGATTAGATTCTTTAACGATGTAGCTGCTAAATAAACGACGAATAAAGAAATCATCAAAACTCAAAGTAGAGGCATCATTATTGGTGTTTACCAAACGTTTCTTGGTTAAGATTTCTCTTGCCTCAGGGTAATAAATCCAGAAAACCGGCTGCCATTGTTTCGACGATTCAATGTATTTCATGGGGGCAATACCCACAATACGCGGCTCAAAAATAGAACGTTTCACATCAAAAATCCAGTCTTCTTTAATTCTGAATTTTAAAAAGGATTCAGGATTGAGGTCGTTAGCTACTGTCTTAACCGTACCTGCCTTGGAGTCTGTAACTTCAACTGTTCCTGAAGCCTGCATCATTGCGGTATCAGCAGCTAAAGGATTGGTAAATGCATCATCCTCATTATTTAAACTATCAAAAGGAGAATAAGCTGTAAGCTCTTCCGCTTTAACGGCAGCAATGATAACATCTATCAAACGAGATTTCGGTGATCTTAATGCAGAATTTACAGTATCACGTAAATCGATCTCTCTCCAGATGCGTTTAGCATAAAAAACATCTTCTTCTCGTACATCTGCCAAAGGCACCATTTCTGTGCTATCTATATCCTTACGGGCATAAAAGCCATCTTTTGGTGGAACCTTTAGTTTTTTCTTTGCCGTTTTCACAGGTGCCTTTACAGTATCTGTTACAGTTGCTGCTGGTGCAGCTTTTTTTGGCGCCAGCTTTGTTGGCCTTTTTTGTGCAAAAACCAATGTAGTAAACAACGCAAAAACAGCAATACTTAAAATCCTTTTCATCTTATTCTTATTTAACCGTGAATGCCAATGAAGGTAATACATTCTGACGTCCGTCTGGACCAACAGAAACAATATCTTCAAAAAATACTCTTGTTCCCGGGGTAATGGAGTTTATTGCGGCTCTAACCGGACCTGCAAAACTTCCGCCGCTACCCGAAATCGTAACCGCATCAGAACGTGGTTTGATAATCGTTAACTTATAACGTTGAATTTTAAATTTCACATCAAAAGGAAAATCATCAAGGTCTGCTTCAATTTCACTTTCACTTTTCAGCTGAACGGATGCCACATCACCACCTGATCGTCCACCAACCTTAGCAATTGGTTTTGGAATGGCCTTCACCCTGAATTTTTGAGAACCCAGGCTAACGGTTTTACCTGCATTCGATGCGCTTACGTTAATAGAAACTTCCTGACCAACCTGACTACCCGCAAGGTTTACATTGTAGTTTCCGTTCGAGCCAGACATTGACCCAGCCGAGATAGAAGCCTTAATGCTCTCTAATGGAAATCCTGCTGCCGAAACCGTAAATGGGTTTGGAATACCAGCATAAATCACATTCATTTTGGTAGATGACACTGTTGCTGATGGTTTTGCCACCTGGTATTTCTGCGGCTGCGTTTTGTACTCTTTCACTTGTCCATCAGTTTGACGCACGCGAATGGTACCTACCCAGGTGAATTCACCTACACTTCCAGTCCCGCCAGTATATGTTCCTTTGCCTTCTTTAACCGACAATTTATTTCCGTTTACCGTAATATCAGGTGAAGACCTGGAATCACTGGCTGTTAAAAATACTTCAGCAGTATAAGGCTGGCCCTGGATTACATAGGAAGTTGGTGCTACAGCTACCGCAGCAAACTGATCAAGATTTACCTGAGCCTTATCCATATTTCCGAACAACTTCTTAACAACCTCGGCTTCAGCATTTTTAGTATCGGCCTGAAGTTTAGTTAAAACCGTCATTGCAGCGGTTAAAGGCGTACCCTCACCAAAATAAGTAGCCTGCCAGTTGCCTTTTCTCTTTCTTTCCGGATCTTTGGCTTCCAGTGAAAAAGCCACATTAGCCCGGTCTGCCGGATCAAGCAGGGAAATTAACTTCTCACGTGTTGCGTTGATTTTTGCTTTTAATTTATCGGCTTCCCCTTTATTGATCATGATATCCTGAGCAATATCCAGGTTATCCCTGTTAACCAGATCGCCGGTTTCGGGATTTATGCCATCACCAGCCGAAGTAAATTGTTTTTTAATCCCCTCAATATAATTATTCAACTCATCTGCAGCAGCCTTGGCCTGCTGAGCCTTTTCATAGATCGGCTGTGCACGAGCAGGTTCTTCTTTCAATTTTGAATTTTCAAAAGCTGAGAAAAGTTGATTAATACTGGAGTTCACATTGTTTTTTGAAGTATCCAAACTATCATTGATATTTTTGAATGCATCTAAAACAGTATCTGATACGTTTAAGGCCAGCATCGCCAACAATACCAAATACATGATATTGATCATCCGCTGCCTTGTTGTTTCTTTTCCGCCTGCCATATTTATGTAGCCTTTTATTTAGATTAAAAACTATACAAATTATAAACGTGGGCCATTCATAGCCGATAGCATATTGCCATAAATTGCATTTAATGATGACAGGTTTTTAGCCAGCTTGTTCACTTCTTCTTTGAACTGTTTAGAATCTTCCATTGATTCATTAAAGTTCTCCATGGTAAGTGATAAGTTTGAATAAAACTTATTCATTGATTTTAAATGAGCGCTCGAATCCTGTAATTCCAATTCATACACGGCATTTAAAGCAGATAGATTTTTAGACAGATTATTTACCTGGTCATGGTAAGCCTGAGAATCTACATTACTTTCGCCCATTGCTTTCAGGTTCGCTGTAGCTTTTTCGAAAGAAGCACTTAAGTTATCAAAACCAGCAGAAGCTGTTTTTACCTTACTTGTAAATTCATTCGTGGCTGTAGAAGCGTCTGCAACATTGGATATTGCAGCTACCTTATCGCCGAATGTACGAAGGCCATTACCGAGACTTTCAATCAGTTCAGGACCAACTTTAGCATCGGCCAACATTTTATCTAATGCAGCTGTATTGGCCGGAGCAGACACTGAAGCCACAGGTCTTGCAGATGCTTTGGGCAACTCACCTGTAAAATCTGTTCTGAGTTCAGGATAAACCCTTTCCCATGCCGGTTCTGGCTCGGGTGGAAAAAAACCTGTTAAAAAGAATAGAATAGCTTCTATACCTAAGCCTATTCCAATCATGTAACTACCGAAGATTCCACCTATATGCAAAATCTTGAATAATGCGCCTACGATTACAATACTTGCTCCCCATGAAATCGCTACATGTAACCAGCCTGGTTGTTTCTTTGCTGCCATAAAATTAGATGTTTTTCTTTAGTATTAGTTTGTTTGGTTTAGTTTCTTAAATCGGTACCGGGATAAGATGAAACACATCTGAAACCAATATATGATCTTTGTGTATCCTGATATTCATAAGTAGATACCGCATTTTGCAGGAAATACCCGGTATCTTTCCAGGAACCTCCTTTAACTACTTTTCTTTTGAGGTATTTGCTATCATTTGGTCCGGCAACGTAGGTAAAGTTCGGATTTAAATCATGTAACAATGGCGACGCACTTTTGTTGTAAGCTGTCAAGGTCCACTCAGAAACGTTTCCTGCCATGTTATAAAGGCCATAGTCATTAGGAAAGTACGATTTCACACCAACTGTATAAATCCCACCGTCACTGGAATAATCTCCACGTCCTGGTTTGAAATTTGCCTGTAAACAACCTTTGGTATTTCTGATATAAGGCCCGCCCCAAGGGTACTTTGTTTTGGTATTACCTCCTCTGGCGGCATATTCAAATTCAGTTTCTGCCGGCAACCTGTAATCAGATCTTGATCCGGACGGCATTTTTCTGGCTTGTGCCACACCATCGTATAACCTGGTTCTCCAATGAGAAAAAGCTTTAGCTTGTTCCCAGCTTACCCCTACTACCGGATAATCATCATATGAGGGATGGTTGTAATAACCACGCACCATAGGGTCATTTTGAGAATAGGAATAATCTGTTTTCCAAACCATGGTATCCGGGTAGATCGCAATGTTATAACGATCTATATAATCCTGCCGTTTACTATTTGGATTTTTATGGCCTAAAGCGGCCTTATCCATATTTAATTCTGCGTAGCTATATTCAAATTTACGTACATCAAATTCTTTTCTTCCGGGCAAGGCATCTAAGCCGGAATAATACATCCCGTCCAGCTGAGCAGTTTCTGCACCAGCTCCCTTACCTTTATTGCGCCAGATGTTAGATCCATTTGTGCCAACTGCTTTCCAGTTGATATATTTCTCGCCACCCAATGCTTCTGCAGCTCCCCTACCTTTTGGAGTCATCATGAACCGTTGCGGATTTCCCATCATGGCAATTGCAATAGAATCTCTTACCCAGTTGGTAAACTGGCGGTACTCTGCATTGGAAATTTCGGTTTGATCCATAAAGAATGCACTGATGGTTGTCATTCGGCTCGGACCATTCTGTGAAAAGGTGATATCCTCATCAGATCCCCCTAAAGGTGTATGCCCGGGTGGAATATATACCATCCCCAAAGGAACCTGGTTATTTTTGAATTTCCGGTTATAGGCTCCCACCAACTCGCCCTGGCCTCCATGACCACAACTCGCAAGCAATACCGTTACACCAACAATGGCCAGAAGGTAGATTTTCTTCATATTATTTATAGTGTGCAGCGCACGATTAAGGGGCAATTTTATCAAAAATCACTACAATAATCAACAAATGCAAATATTTAATTAAATAGTTTATTCCCAAAATGCGTAACGCAAAAGGCTGCGTTTTCATACTTTGGTGTGCCTGCTTATAGAGATATAACTTCCTTTAAACTGATAAGTTACGTATTTATTATCATCAAACAAAAAATTATTAAATTTCTTATTTATTTGATGTTTTAATATAGTTTTCAATGGCCATGGTCATGGATGGAACACCAGGAGTAGGTGCGGCAATATCCACAATTAATCCCATATCCACGCAAGCTTTGCTTGTATTTGTTCCGAATGCTGCAATACGGGTATTATTTTGCTTAAAATCGGGGAAATTTTTAAACAAAGACTGAATGCTTGAAGGGCTGAAAAATGCAATTACGTCGTAAAAAACCTCGGCTAAGTCTGACAAATCACTAACCACCGTTCTGAAAAGAACCGCAGGTGTAAAATCATAGCCGCTTTTTTCAAGGAATTTCATGGTATCTTCCGTTGCCACATCAGAACATGGATACAAAAACTTTTCATTGGCATGCTTTTTCAGCACTTCAGCTAAATCTGCTGCTGTTTGTTTACCAAAGAATATTTTTCTTTTCCTGTATTGAATGTACTTTTGAAGATATAACGCAATCGTTTCAGAAAGACAGAAATATTTTAAATCAACCGGAACGTCATAACGCATTTCTTCACAAATTCTGAAGAAGTGATCTGCAGCGTTACGGCTGGTAAAGATTACAGCAGTGAAATCAGCCAAGTTAATCTTATCTTTCCTAAAGTCTCTCGCCGGCACCCCCTCAACATGTATAAAAGACCTGAAATCAACTTTTAAATTGTGTTTCTTGGCCAAATCGTAGTAAGGAGATTTTTCTGTTTCAGGTTTTGGTAATGTAACCAAAATACTTTTCACTTTGCGAATTCTAGAGTCGTTCTTTTCTTGCATTTTCCTTGTTCGTGCTACAATCCTATCGTTTTAATTAGTATTAAAATAGGACATATTTCGAGGGCGCAAAAGTACAGAATTAAATGCATTTTTGAAAACTTATTATTAGAAAGTATGGTAATACCCGCCCTGAGCAATTGAAAGGCAAATATTACGCCTAAAAGTAAAAATGCCAGTGCAATATAAACCACCCCATATTTTAAAGGCGACAATGCAAAAGCAACCACCAAAGGGATAAATAGCAGCGAAGCGTTAAAATAACTCAGGTATAAAATAGAGATATATTCTCCAACCGGCTTCTGAACATTAAAAAGGTATCCAATAAACCGCAAGATGATCAGTTTCAATGCATAAAACACAATAATCGTGAGGGATATGGTGAAGAAAAACTTAAATCCATGCTTGGCCTGATACATATCGTAATACTGCGCCACCAGGAAAAAAAACATCCCTAAAATAAACCCAAACTGAATAAATAAGAGTAAAAAAGGCCATGAACTGAACAGGTTATCTTCTTTATTAATGTTATTTAATATCCTATTGCTAAAAAACGACTGCACAATGGCCGATAGCTGTTTTGAAAAGGCATTTTTTAATATCGCAAAGATAATCAGCATGGCGAAAATAAACCCCAGCAAACCTACATTTCCCTTCGGAATCTGTTTACCAAGCTGATAGGGATTGGCCTTCTTTTTAAATTTTGCGTATTTATTTTGCCAGCCCTGAAAATCCAGCCTGGGAAATAAAAACTCTCGCTGAACACTATCCATCATCGCATTTTTGTTGATGATGCTATCTGGCAATACCCAGGTATGACGAAGGATAGAATCAGTAGCCTTCTTTTGTTTGGCCAGTGTTGCAGAGTCAAGGCGGTAACGCTTGTATTTATACTGAGTGACCGCTTTTACACTATCTATAGCAGCAGGAATTTCCTGTGCCGAAGCAAAGTTTGCCAGCCATATGAGGATAAAAAAGGTAAGAATAAATTTCGGCATGCAGTACAAAGCTTATGGATGCAAAAGTAGCTGAATAATCATTGTTTACCTAAAGAAAATAAATGGATTTAGAATATGCTGTATCTTTGCGGCATGTCCGGTATTTACATCCATATCCCATTTTGCAAAAAGGCCTGTCACTATTGTGATTTCCATTTCAGTACTTCATTGAAGTATCAGACTGAGATGGTAGATGCCATTTGCAGGGAGATTAAGATGAAACAGGATCGAATTTCGAGCCAGGTGGGGAGCATTTACTTCGGTGGAGGAACCCCCTCTATTTTATCAGAAAACGCTCTGCAGCAAATTTTTGATACCATCAATCATACCTTTTCAGTTGATGCTCATGCGGAAATCACCATCGAAGCTAATCCTGATGATCTGACTGCTGAAAAACTAAAAACCTTAAAGCAACTTCCCATTAATAGGTTTAGCGTAGGGATTCAATCTTTTTTTGATGAAGATTTGGTTTGGATGAACCGTGCTCATCATGCAATGGAAGCTGAAGATTGTATTAAGAGAAGTCAGGATGCGGGTTTTGAAAACCTGAGTCTCGACCTGATTTATGGCTATCCCCTGCTGAGCGATTCAAAATGGCTCGATAACATCCATAAAGCAATAGCACTTCAGGCACCGCATCTATCAGCATATGCCCTTACCGTGGAACCAAAAACGGCTTTGGCCCATGCAATAAAAAACAAGAAACAAACACCTGTAAGTGATCGCCAAAGTGCAGCACAATTTGTCATGTTGATGAATGAATTGGTATCTGCGGGCTTTGAACATTATGAAATTTCTAATTTTGCTATGCCAGGTCACTATGCCGTACACAATACCAATTACTGGCGGGGCGTGGATTATATAGGAATCGGACCCTCAGCACATGGTTTTGACGGACAAAACCGGTATATGAATCCTGCTAACAATGCACAATACATGGAGGTATTGGCGCAAAATAAACTCCCTGAAATAGTAGAAGAATTATCAATAAATGATAGGTTTAATGAATACATGATGACTTCTTTGAGGACCATGTGGGGCACAGACTTAAAGAAAATTAAAGCTGATTTTGGCTCTGCATTTTTAGAAGAAACCAATTATAATCTGAAAGCTTTTGAAGACAAGAATTGGTTAATTATCCAGAATGATCAAATTAAACTCAGCGAAAGTGGTAAACTTTTTGCCGATCATATTGCTTCAGAATTGTTTATAATAGAAAATGATTAGATGAATGAATTAAGGAATGACTGATTTAGGTTTAAACAACATTCACTCATTCAAAACGCTATCATTCAAAAATTAATTAATAATATATGTCTAAAATTGTGTGGGTTACGGGCGCATCATCAGGTATTGGTGAAGCCCTGGTTTACGAACATTTTAAAGCCGGAGACAAACTCATTATTTCGGGCCGGAACCGTGATGAGCTCTTCAGGGTGAAAGGCAATTGCCAAAATTCTTTTAATGTACATGTGCTAGCTTTCGATTTATGTGAAACGGAAACCCTGACAAAAAAGGCAGAAGATGCGATCAGGATTTTTGGCAGCATAGACTTACTAATCAATGCAGGTGGAGTTAGTCAACGTGGATTAGCACTGTCAACAGATCTAAATACCGAACAGCAGATTATGAATACCAATTTCTGGGGAACCGTAATTTTAAGTAAGGCGGTTTTGCAGTTAATGATAAAAAATGGCAATGGTCAAATCGTCGTGATCAGCAGTCTGGTTGGAAAATTCGGCACAAAGTTCCGCTCAGCCTATGCAGCATCCAAGCATGCTTTGCATGGGTATTTCGATTCTTTAAGATCAGAAATTGAGCATCCGGATATTCATATTACCTTGATCTGCCCGGGATTTATTAAAACTAACGTTTCTGTTAATGCTTTAACTGCAAATGGTAGTCGCCAGGGAAGTATGGACGATGCACAAGCAAACGGAATGAGCGCAACAGATTGTGCCAAACAAATTATGGTTGCTGTTAAGGCCAAAAAAGAAGAAGTATATATCGGCGGAAAAGAAACCAAAGCCATTTTTCTGAAACGGTTTTTCCCGTCCTTTTTCTCCAAAAAGATTAAAAATGCAAAGGTAACCTGATCACTAAAACAATCCACTTACCCCATATAGTTGTAGATTCAATGTGAATTTATAAGCAAATATTTCAAAAAAAATAATTTTAAAAAACTATAAATCAATTATTTAACATTAATTTTCATGTTTTAAAAAACCAAGTATCTGTGATGTGTCGTAAATGAAGGCAAATAACAAAAACTTAAAATTTAAAATAATGAAAAAACTAATCTTATCGGCAATTGCAGTAGTTACTATGGCAGTTACCACTCAGGTTTATGCACAAAAAAATCCTATGGTTGGCGGTGCAGCCATGTATCCAACTAAGGACATTGTAGATAACGCTGTAAATTCTAAAGACCACACAACACTGGTTGCAGCAGTTAAAGCAGCAGGCTTGGTAGAAACCCTAAAAGGTGCTGGTCCGTTCACCGTTTTCGCACCTACAAATGAAGCGTTTGATAAACTTCCTGCAGGTACAGTAGCCAATTTAGTAAAGCCAGAAAACAAAGCAACTTTAACTAAAATTTTAACTTACCACGTTGTAGCTGGTAAATTAGATAGCAAAGCAATTGCTGCAGCCATCAAAGCTGGTGGTGGTAAAGCTGAACTGACAACAGTTGAAGGTGGTAAACTTTGGGCCTGGATGGAAGGTAAAAAATTAGTATTAAAAGATGAAAAAGGTGGTATGAGTACCGTAACAATTGCTAATGTATATCAAAAAAATGGTGTAATCCATGTAATTAATTCAGTTTTAATGCCTAAATAAAACATCAGTTTAGTTTAAATATTAAGAATGCTTTTGCCTCGGCAAAGGCATTTTTTTTTGTAAAAGCATTTTCCTATTATTATTTTTTGCATTTGAGTTCTGACCTAATTTCAATAAGTCGTTTGTCAGCCGTTTTTCAGGTTTTTGATTTTTAGGAAGTTGTCGCGAATTACTGCTTAATTTTGGTGCATAAATTTACAAATGAAAACGGGGCAAAAAAATAGTTTGGCAAATCATTGATTACGCTTACTCACCTATCGATCATTCAAATACGAAAACATGCATCCTAATATTTTAAAAATCAAGGAAAACATTGAACCGCTTAGACAGCAGATTATCAACCACAAGGTATATCATGCCATTAGTGAGATAGAAGATCTGCAAATTTTTATGGAGCATCACATCTACGCCGTTTGGGATTTTATGTCGCTGCTTAAATCTTTACAAATCAATTTAACCTGTACCACTTTACCCTGGTTTCCGGTGGGTGATGCAGTTACGCGTCAACTTATTAATGAAATTGTTGCTGGGGAGGAAAGTGATCTTGATGCCAGTGGCAATGTTAAAAGCCATTTCGAACTGTATTTAGATGCGATGGCGCAATGTGGTGCTAACATCAATCCCATAAACAATTTCTTAACTTCATTAAAGAATGGAAGAGATTTTAACATGGCTTATGAATTAGCTAAAGTTCCGCAGGCTGCCAGAGATTTTATGAATGCTACATTCGAAACCATTAATAGCGGCAAAACGCATTTGCAAGCGGCCAGTTTTACATTCGGCAGGGAAGATTTAATTCCAAACATGTTCTTTAGCATGGTTCATGATTTAAACAGTACTCAACCCGAAAAGGTATCCATTTTTAAATATTATCTGGAACGCCATATTGAAGTAGATGGCGACCATCACAGCCATTTGGCTTTGGCCATGACAGAAAAGTTATGCGAGAAAGAAGATCTGTTTTGGGCAGAGGCTGAAGAAACAACTAAGAGGGCTTTGCAAAACCGCATAAATTTATGGGATGCCGCTTATGCCGAAATTGTTAAAAGCAAAGTTCTGGTTTAAATGACCAAATTGTTATCTTCCTGTTAAGTTAAATACGTGATTTAAGTCACATTTAGTCCACAGTATACTTTTTGTAAAATAAAATTTACATTTTTGTTGTTCGGCACAAATAACCGATTTTAAACGCATGAGTTTCATTCTAAAACCTGTTGATATCGTGGAGCACATTACTCCTGAAGATTTCAAAAAAAATTATTTGAAAACGAAGCGCCCGCTTGTCATTAAAGGCCTTACCAAAGACTGGCCGGCAAGAGAAAAGTGGACGACAGAATACTTAAAAGAAATCGGCGGTGAACTGGAAGTTCCATTGTACGATAATTCAAAAGCTGATCCATCAAAACCGATTAATGCGGCAACAGCCCACATGAAGTTTGGTGATTACCTTGATTTAATTAAACGTGAGCCTACAGAATTGAGAATCTTTTTCTTTAATTTATTTAAGAAAGTCCCCAGTTTAATTCATGATGTAAAAATTCCAAAAGATTTAATGGGTGGTTTTATAGAAAGCATGCCTGCCATGTTTTTTGGTGGATCAAACTCCGTTACTTTTTTACATTACGACATTGATTTACCACATATCTTCCACACGCATTTTGGTGGCAGAAAGCATATTATTCTTTTCGATAATAAATGGAAAGACAGATTGTATTGCTTGCCAAATGCCACCTATGCCCTAGAAGATTACCAGGTAGACAATCCTGATTTTGAAAAATTCCCTGCGTTAAAAGGCGTTGAAGGTTATGAAGTTTTTCTAGAACACGGCGACACCTTATTTATGCCAACAGGCATGTGGCACTGGATGAAATATCTTGATGGTTCATTCTCTTTAAGCTTACGTGCATGGGATCAATCCATTACCCGCAAAGTAGCCAGTGTTTGGAGTTTATTTACACATGGTGCCATTGATAGTTTAATCAAAATGACTTTCAAAGAAAAATATGCCCATTGGAGGGAGAAAAAAGCAGTCAAAATTGCCGAACGTGCTTTAGCAAAAGGCAAACCATAAGATTTGTAATTACAGATCAAAAGCGGGATTTCTTAACTGAAGTCCCGCTTTTTTTATATAGATTGCCTATAAGTATATAATTAACTAATTATTTAGCTATTATGAATGAATACTTAACATTAAATTATAAGGATAAGACGTATACGCTAAAAGAACTAATAGAGGATAATAACAACTTTAGTGACTCACTAAAGTTTTTTAATGACTCAAAACGCCCTGATATTTTTTTTGTCAATGATGTAGGCTATTGTATAGCTTTAGAAAAAGTTGAACAATTATATAATCTAATTGCTAGTTCCAGATTCTCTTTAATTGAGGCTCACAATAAATTGCATAAAAGCCCTGTCGAATGGAAATCAGGATATTTAGGTCAACTTTGGCTTAGAGCTCAATACCTTAAAAACTCAATAATTTGGTATAATAGCTGTTTGGATTATGTTTACCAAATAATTTGGTTCGCTTTTGACTTTTTCGGAGAAATAAAAACTAAGAAGGATTATCGAAGAGAACTTATTGAATGTAACTGGAGTAAAATCTCAGAAATCCTTGAGAGTAAATCTGATCAAAATTCATCCATACTCCTTTGTCAATTAAAGCAGATAAGAAAAGACAAGAATCTAAAAAAAGTAAATTTATGGGCTAATTCTTTAAAGCACCATGGAAATTTAAGTTTTAAAGAACTAAGACTTTCTGATAATTACCTGTTAAATTTTACCGAAGATTTTACTAATAAGGATATGATAGGAGATGTTCTAGACATCGATGAAACATGTGAAACTGTAAAGTTAGCGCATTGTAAACTTATAGAGTTTATTAATTTTCTGCTAGATTTCATTAATTTCGAGAATATATTTGATAGAACTAATGAAGGGCAATTCATTATAAACTCAAAAGAAAAATTAGAATACAAAAAAATAATAATTAATATGAATTAACTATGAACGTCATGCAACTAACAGAAAAAGAAAAAATGCTGGCGGGCAAAGCTTATCAGGCTGGAGATGCGATCCTATCGAAGGAAAGGTTAAAAGCCCGTGAAATCACTTTTGAATTCAATAACCTGGCGCCAAAATTTATTAAACAACGTAAGGAATTACTTAAAAAGCTTTTCGGCAAAACAGAGAAAATGTTTTATGTTGAACCGCCATTTCGTTGCGATTATGGCTATAACATAGAAATTGGAGATAATTTTTACGCTAATTTTAATCTGGTTATTTTAGATTGCGCGAAGGTATCTATCGGGAACCATGTTTTTATTGCACCTAATGTAGCCATTTACACGGCGGGACATCCCATTCACGCACATCTGCGTGATCAGGAATATGAATGGGCACAGGAAGTTACGATTGGGAACAGTGTTTGGATTGGCGGCAATGTAGTGATTAATCCCGGCGTGAAAATTGGTTCAAATGTGGTTATTGGTTCTGGAAGTATTGTTACCCGCGATATTCCGGACAATGTATTCGCTGCCGGAAACCCTTGCAGGGTGATCCGCCAACTTACTGACGAGGATAAGGAATTTTATTATAAAGATTTTAAACTTGGAGAATAATTGTTCCATACATTAAATCATCGTTTCTAACTAACAAACGATAAGAAATTAAGGCCATGAAGTTTAAAACTACGTCAGTTTTTAGCTGGAATGGTCTACAAAGATCTTCCATTCCCCATTCAATCGCTTAAATAATAAGGTAAAATAACCCTGTGGCTCGTCTTTTTCACGCTTTAAATGCCAGCTTCCTAAAACAAAGGCTACGTCAGTACTTAGAAAATCCACTTTTTTAATTCCAAAAGTTAACACGCCCATTCCGGCTTTACCCGCATAGGTTTTTTTATAATTATCAAGTGTTTTCTGCCAGCCGTAAGTGGGGCCGCTACTGCCTACAAAAAGCAGGCTGTCGCTTTTAACATAACCTTGCATAAAAGTTTCTAAATTACCTTTATTCCATTCTGTTCTTTGCATTTCAAGTACATCCAGAATGGCCTGTTTATCTTTTGGCGCCTGTGCAAATGCGCTCACTGAACAAATTAGCAGTAGGGTCAATATTTTTATCTTCATTATTTTCTGGTCTTATGGTAAAGATATGAAACAAATTATTCCGATCCATGTATAAAAACTGTTTCTTTACGTCACAAATAATCAGGCATGAAAAAAACAGTGATTTCAATAGGCGAAATTTTGTGGGATGTTTTCCCTGAGGGGAAAAAAGCAGGTGGGTCAAGCATGAATGTAGCTCTAAATCTTCATAAACAAGGGATCAACAGTAAATTTATCAGCGCAGTTGGAGATGATGAATCAGGAAAAGAATTAATCCGGTTTTTAAATGATCAGCATTTTGAGTCAGATTTAATTCAATTCAATAACTTGCCAACCAGTACTGTTGAGGTAAAATTAGATGCACAGCATCAGGCAACATATACCATTGTAGAGCCGGTTGCCTGGGATGCAATTGAACTTTCGGAAGAAGCAGTTGCTGCTGTCAAAGATGCTGATGCCCTGGTTTATTGCAGCCTGACCTGCAGAAATGAAAAAAGCAGAAATACTATTTCATCATTATTGAAGCATGCTAAACTTAAAATATTTGATATTAATCTTCGTTCACCTTTTTTTACGATTGAAACGGTGAAAGTGCTGCTTGCTGAAGCTGATATTTTAAAAGTTAATGAGCACGAACTGGTTTATTTGAAACATGAACTGGCTTTAACAGGTAATTCAGATGAACAGCTTTTGAAACAGCTAAGCCACACTTTTAACATCAACATCATTTGCTTAACTGTGGGCGACAAAGGCGCTTATGTACTGCAAGAGAACAGACTTTACCACCATAAAGGTTATCAGGTTGAAGTTGAAGATACTGTTGGTGCAGGCGATGCTTTTCTGGGTACCTTTATTGCAAGCTACCTAAAGGGCTACCCAATAGATACCACCTTAGACCGGGCCTGTAAGATTGGCGCATTCGTCGCCTCACAACCTGGCGCAAATCCTGATTATGGCGATGAGGTTTTCAGTTAACAGTTTGTAATTTTCAGTTTTAAGTTCACAGGTAACAAACGAACCAATGACTAATGAACCAATTTACTTAAAAACCACTTCCGTTGCGCCGTAACCGAATTTTTCTTTCCTGGCATCCATATAAGTTTTAATATGTGGATTTTTGCTGATCAGTTTGTGGATTTTATCTCTGAGTGTTCCATTACCCGAACCGTGGATAAAAATCATCCTATCATAATGATGAACAACTGCTGCATCCAGCGCATTTTGGAAATAATTTAATTGGATTTGCAGGATTTCATCTGCCTCTAAAAAGTGATGATCATCTCTCAATTTTTCTATATGCAGATCAATTTCCTTTGCCGGTGCTTCAATGGTTTTCTTTTCTGCCGGCGATTTAAAGAAACTCTCTTTTAACTTCTGTGCATCGATGGTAACAGGTACCAGATCATCCAGGCGAATCAGCCAGCCCTTGTTTTTAGCTACTGGTAGTTCTTTCTGTTCAGAAGAGAAATCTTTTGCCCTGAACTTTTTGCGGATCACCAGCGGATCAACAGGCTTTACATCCGTTTTACCAGAAATTAAGATCTGAAAAGTAAACTCCGGCCAGAGATCCAGGTCTGCCAATGATGCCGAATAAACCAAGGTGGATTGATAGGCCTCAATAACACCATGAAAAGCACCTGCATATTTTTCTTTTCTTTCCGTAGTTAAACTCACCAGAAGCACATTTGGTGACTGATTTAATAAATGAAAGTGAACCACATTCCCGGCCTTATTATCAGTAGCTACGCCAACATAAATGCCATTTTCAATTTTATTTATAGACGGTACATTTACCTGAACAGGCTTAGGTGCATCTTGTACCTCAGTAATAACGCCATGGCCATGAACTGAGGTTAAGTTACTTATGGCCACAGGAATTTCAAACCCATCTTCATCGGTAACGCCCAATGTTTGCGCATCGATAATTTTTGTCACATACCCTTCACGTTTTTCATCAACAAAACGAACAAAATCTCCCAGTTTGAATTTCATATTTACCCCCCACCCCCCTGAGGGGGCTTTTGACTTTCTATAGTTTAAACAAAACGTTTATTTTTTTTCCCTCTGTAGCCAGCTTTTCCACCTAGCCTTTCAAATCCCTCTGAAAGAGGCTTTCGACTCTCTATAGTTTATAACAACTCTTTTTTCTGAGCGCTCAGCGTTGTACTTCCAGCTTTTCCACCTAGCCTTTCAACTCCCCCTTCAGGGGGCTGGGGGGCTAATGCCTGGTGTCGTTACCATGATAAATGCTCAGGTAACTTTCATACCTTGAAATGGCTATTTCGTCATTATTTACGGCCTCAATTACAGCGCATCCAGGTTCATTTACATGGCGGCAATTGTTAAAACGACATTGATGCGAGGTTTTAAAAATTTCCCTGAAAAAATGCCCCAGTTCTTCTTTTTCAATATCAATTACCCCCAACTCACGAATACCAGGTGTATCGACAATGAAGCCGCCCTGAGGCAGTTCAAACATCTCGGCAAATGTGGTGGTATGCTGTCCCTTATCGCTCCAGTCAGAAACTTCCCCCGTACGTAAATCACGGTCAGGCAAAAGGGCATTAATTAAACTTGACTTTCCTACACCTGAATGACCAGAAATTAAAGTGATTTTATCGGTTATTAATTCCTGAATAATAGGAATATTGATGCCCTTCAAAGCAGAAACTTCATAGGTCGCATAACCAATATTTTCATAAATATCTTTAAACTCCTGAAGAATTTCCAAGCCCTCTTTACTAAACAAATCCAGTTTATTAAATACGAGAACCGCCGGCACATCATAAGCTTCGGCCGTAACCAGGAAGCGATCAATAAAACCCAAAGAGGTTCTTGGCGATGCAAGGGTAACCACTAAAATGGCCATATCCAGGTTGGCAGCCAAAATCTGCGCTTGCTTACTCAGGTTAATGGATTTGCGGATGATATAATTTTTCCGGGGCAACAGTTCATCGATGATTCCCTGGTTGCTGTCACGTTCCAAATCAAACTTCACACGGTCTCCAACAGCAATTGGGTTAGTGGTTTTGATGCCTTTCATCCTGAATTTTCCAACAATCCGGCAGTCGTAACGTTCGCCATTATCACCTAACACGCTGTACCAGCTACCTGTAGATTTTATAACTAATCCTTGCATACTTTGCACAAAGGTAAGCATAAGGGATGGGAAAATGGATAATCGAAGCTCATGCATTTTCTAAAAAATAGAAGCTTAAAGTTATTCAACAAACAATACCTTAGCTTAAAATTTATATGATGGAAAACTTCAAGATAATCGGGATATCGGTTCAAACAACCAATCAAAACAATCAGGCCGCTACAGATTTAGGACAGCTTTGGGGCAGGTTCTATCAGGAGGAAATCAGCAAACAAATCTCCAATAGAGAGAGTGATGATGTTTATGCCATTTATACTGATTATGAAAGTGATTATACCGGAAGCTACACCACCATTATTGGCCACCGTGTTACTTCTCTGGATGAGATCCCGGATGGTTTAATAGGACGGGAAATAAAAAACGAAAAGCTGCTCAGGTATATCGCCAAAGGGGAAATGCCGAATGCTGTTGTCGAAACCTGGAAAGAAATCTGGGCCAATGATATTGCCTTATACCGCACCTATCATGCTGATTTTGAAGTTTATGGTGAAAAATCTCAGCAGGGCGAAGATTCAGAAGTGGAGGTTTATATTGGCGTGAGGTAATCATAGTTTTTCAAGATATGGTTTCAGTCTTTTAAATTCCTTTTTTTTAAATTTATCCCTTATGATGATGGTAATAACACCGTGGGCTCCCCTGGTTCCATAAATAGCAGCGGCAGCCGCATCTTTTGTTACATTTACGGACTCAATTGTATTTGGATTGATCGCTTTTGTATATTCATTTTTTATAATAAAAGTTTTATTTTTAAATACCATAATCCAAAGCGGTGCCGGACTCGTTGGAGATGTTTCTCCACATTTTAATTTTATTTCAATATTATTTTGTGAATAGGCAGTAGCACTAAAGACAATCAACATTAAAGCAGCAAAAAAGAGTTTCATGAAATTTATTTTAAATAATGATGCCAAATCAATCAGGATTCCATAGGAATTTATGATATTAAATTTTAAATTCATCATTCAAAACCCACCCGGTTTTCAGTTCAAAAAATATCTTTATCTCATCTACTTAAACGTTTTATTAAAAATTCAGAAATAAAATTCAAAAAATATTTGCATTTTAAAAAAATATTCTTCTACTTTACGGTGTACAAAGTACACGAAGAAGGCATGAATTTTACAACATCAATTATGACAACGATTATTATTACCACCGGGATAAACCAGCGGGGCTAATTTGTTGTCAATTGAATTAACATAAAAACACAGAAAGCGTCCCGACACAAATCGGGGCGCTTTTTTTTTACCCAAACCACTGAAACTGTACTGAACCAACATAATTAAAAAGCAAAGTGGCAGTTTCGCTAAAAACCAGAACTAATGAAAGTACTCAAATTCGGCGGCACATCCGTAGGTTCGGCCGAGAACATTAAAACGCTACTTAATATCGTAGCCAAAGAAAAATTACAAAGCAATCCGATAGTTGTATTATCGGCCATGAGTGGTGTAACCAACCTGCTTACCGATATGGCAGAACGGGCTGAATGCGGAGAAGATTATGATGCCTCTTTAAAAGAAATAGAAGCGAAACATTTTGCAGTGATTCGTTCGCTTTTACCCGCAGCGGCGCAAAACCCGGTGTTCACCCGTCTGAAAATTTTCTTTAATGAACTGGAAGATTTATTACAGGCCGTAACCAACCTTCGCGAATTAAGTGCGCAAACGAAAGATCAGATTTTAAGTTATGGGGAACGTTGCTCTTCTTTTATGATCGCACATATTGCCGCCCAGACCTTAAGCCATGCACTTTATGTAAATGGAGCTGAATTAATTAAAACCGACAACAACTTCGGACAGGCAAAGGTAGATACCGAATTAACTGAAATATTAATTAATGATTTTTACCAGGCCAATAAAGACCAGGTGCTTTTTGTTACCGGTTTCATCGCCAGTAATACAGCCGGAAGGGTAACTACCTTGGGTCGTGGCGGTTCTGATTATACTGCTGCAGTATGGGGTTCAGCTTTAAATGCTGAAGAAATCGAAATCTGGACGGATGTTAATGGCATGATGACCGCTGACCCACGGATTGTTAAAAAGGCATTTTCTCTACCAGAACTAAGTTATACAGAAGCGATGGAGTTAAGCTATTTTGGGGCAAAGGTAATTTATCCGCCAACGATGATTCCGGCTTTCATGAAGAAAATCCCCATTGTAATTAAAAACACCTTCGAACCAGACTTCGCCGGAACCTATATTAAAAGTGATGTAAAAACATCCAGCCTGCCTATCAAAGGGATTTCATCTATTGATCACATCAGCATCATCAACCTCACCGGTAGTGGCATGGTGGGCAAAGCCGGATTCAGTGGAAGGTTGTTTTCGCTTCTCTCCCGTGAGCAGATTAATGTCGTGCTCATTACCCAATCATCGTCAGAACACAGCATTACTTTTGCCGTGAAACCCACAGATGCCGGTCAGGCCATTGCCTTAATCAAAAAAGAATTCGAACTGGAGCTGGATGCCAATAAACTGGCTTTACCCGAAGTGGAAAACAACCTGGCCGTTTTGGCCATTGTGGGCGAAAACATGAAACGTACGCCGGGCATGAGTGGCCGTTTGTTTGGCGCACTGGGCCGCAACGGAATCAATGTTAGGGCCATAGCACAAGGCTCTTCAGAATATAATATCTCTGTAATCATCAGCAAAAATGATTTATCAAAAGCTGTAAACGCTGTTCACGATGCCTTCTTTACTGATTTAAAGAGAACCCTAAATATCTTTTGTCTGGGAACAGGAAACATCGGCAAAACCTTATTTAACCAGCTGAAAGAACAAATGCCTTTCCTTGCTGAAAATAATGATTTGCAGGTAAAAGTAACCGGCATCTGCAATACCCGAAAAATGGTTTTCAATGCAGATGGCTTATCACTGGAGAATTGGGAAAACGATTTGAATGAAAATGGCGAGCAGGCTGATTTGGCAGGGTTTGTAGCAAAAATGAAAGCCATGAATTTACCAAACTGCGTTTTTGTCGACAATACCGCCGCTGAAAAACCTATCGAATTTTACCAGGGTGTTTTTGAAAGCAGTATTTCTGTAGTTACCTGCAACAAAAAAGGCAATTCGGCAGATTACGCACAATACAAATCATTTAAAGATACTGCCCGTAAGTTTGGCGTAGATTTTTATTATGAAACCAATGTAGGTGCAGGTCTTCCAATCATCCGTACCCTAAAAGAATTGATGATGAGTGGAGATAAAGTGGCGCGTATTGAAGCCATTTTATCCGGAACTATCTCTTACATTTTCAATAACTTTAAAGGTGAAGCGGGATTTTACGAAACCGTAAAAGAAGCACAGGAGTTGGGCTATACCGAGCCTGATCCACGGGATGATTTGAATGGAAAAGATTTCATGCGTAAAATGTTAATCCTAGCCCGTGATGCGGGTTATCCATTGGAAGCTGCTGATGTAAAAATTGATAACATTCTGCCCGAAGCCTGTTTAAATGCCACTTCCGTTGAAGATTTCTACACTGAATTGCAAAAGAATTCGGCTTATTTTGAGGACTTGAAAAACCAGGCGGCCAATGATGGGAAAGTGCTGCGCTACATCGGAAAACTGGAAGATGGCCATGTAGAAATCAGTCTGCAAATGGTAAATGACAGTCACCCTTTCTATATGCTTTCAGGAAGTGACAATATCATCTCATTCACCACTGACCGATACAAATCCCGTCCATTAGTAGTGAAAGGCCCTGGAGCTGGTGCAGAAGTTACTGCCGCAGGAGTTTTTGCCGACATCATCAATGTAGGTACTTTAAACAACTAGTACCATGAATCCGGTTTTAGCAGATAAGAATGAAATCATAAACTTGGTTGATCAGGCAATAATTGATGTTGACAGCATGACGGAAAAATCATGGAACAATAAACCTCAACCCTCAAAATGGTCTAAGAAAGAATTACGGGGTCATTTGATCGATAGTGCATCGAATAATATCCAGGATGAATGGGTGCTTTATCAAAATTATCAGATCAGCCGGGTAATTAAAAACATTCCGGAAGAAAAGCTTCATAATAACGGTGACACCGGAAAAGGAAAAGAGAGCTGCATACACTTTCTTATTTTATTGAAGATGATGTTGTGCATTTAAAATATCATATAAACCAAATAACCGCTTAACAATAGCTAAGCCAATTAATAATGAAAAATAGTATAAAAGTTTTCGCTCCCGCTACAGTAGCCAACGTAGTTTGCGGTTTTGATGTATTGGGTTTTGCGGTAAATCAGCCGGGTGATGAAGTGGAAATGCATTTAACCGATACCCCAGGCGTAATCATCAAAACCATTACCGGCGATGGTGGCCGTTTGCCCCTTGATGCTGCAAAAAATACGGTAAGTGCCAGTGTACAACATTACCTGCAACATGTAAATCGTTTGGATATTGGCGTTGAAATTGAACTGCATAAAAAAATGCCTATTGGCAGTGGATTAGGTTCAAGTTCGGCCAGTACGGTTGCCGGCTTATTTGCAATAAATAAGTTAATGGGCGATTTATTAACCCCAAAAGAACTGGTCCCTTTTGCGATGAAAGGTGAAGAACTGGCCTGCGGTTATGGGCATGCTGATAATGTAGCACCGGCCATTTTAGGTGGTTTTGTGCTAATAAGAAGTTACGAACCACTTGATGTAATTTCATTACCAACCCCTGCCGGAATGTATGCCGCAATTGTTTATCCGGAGGTGGATGTACCCACTAAAGATGCCCGCCAAATGATTCGCAGCAAGGTTTTGCTTAAAGATGCGGTTACCCAGTGGGGAAATGTTGCCGGTTTGGTTAGCGGATTATTTATGAATGATTTTGATTTAATCGGCCGCAGCATGAAAGATGTGCTGGTAGAACCTACGAGATCCATTCTAATCCCGGGTTTCGAAGAAATGAGGGCTATTGCGATGGAAAACGGCGCCATCGGGTTCGGTATCTCAGGTTCCGGCCCTTCCGTTTTTGCGCTAACAAAAGATGAGGAAACGGCAAAGAAAATCACTAAAGCACAGCAACAACACCTGCATAAAATTAACATAAACAGCAAAGCCTACGTCTCTTCCGTGAATGCCGAAGGACCAAAAGTAATGTAAATAATGCTGGAAGGCAGAAGGCGTAAAGGCTGCGGGTTAAACGCCCAAAACCTCCCAACCTCCCAACTTTCCAACCTCCCAACTTTCCAACCTTTTACAAATGAAACTATATTCAACCAATAATAAAGATTTACGCGTTTCTTTTAAAGAAGCTGTTTTTAACAGCATGCCTCAGGATAAAGGCTTGTATATGCCGGTAGAAATTCCGGAACTGGACGCTGATTTCATCCAGAACATTGAAAAGTATTCTCTACCGGAAATTGCTTATAAAGTAGCTTCAACACTTCTTAAAGATGAAATTCCGGCAGATGATTTAAAGACTTTGATTGAAGATGCCATTAACTTTGAGGCGCCTGCTGTAAAACTAGATGATCAAACATTTGTACTGGAACTTTTCCACGGACCCTCGCTGGCATTTAAAGATTTTGGTGCCCGTTTCATGAGTCGGGTGATGGCTTATTTTCTTAAAGACGGAGAGCAGTTACTGGATGTTCTGGTAGCCACTTCAGGCGATACGGGAGGTGCTGTTGCCCTCGGATTTTTAGGCGTACCCAATACCAGGGTAACCATTCTTTATCCGGAGGGAAAGGTAAGCCCGATCCAGGAATTACAACTGACGACCAACGGCCGGAACATCAGGGCAATTGAAATCAAGGGAACATTTGATGATTGTCAGGCTTTGGTTAAACAGGCTTTTGCCGATGAAGAATTAAATGCCAGATTCAGGTTAACATCAGCCAATTCCATCAATATTTCAAGATTGATTCCTCAAACCTTTTATTATTTCAATACTTACGCACAATTGAAAAGAGCAGGTTTACAGGATGTTATTTTCTCGGTTCCAAGTGGAAATTTCGGTAACATTGGTGCGGGCTTACTTGCGTATAAAATGGGTTTACCAGTTAGACAATTTATCGCTGCAACAAATATCAATGATACGGTGCCCCGTTTCCTGGAAAGTGGCCTTTACGAAACGAAACCATCCACACAAACCTATTCTAATGCCATGGATGTAGGTGCACCAAGTAACTGGGTGCGCATCATGGATTTATTTGACCATGACATTGACACTTTGAAAAAGGTAGTGACTGCTTACCGTTTTAATGATGAGGAAACCCTTGCAGGGATTAAAAACATTGATAAACAATTTAATTATGTGGCTTGTCCGCATACCGCAATCGCTTACTTAGCCATTGAACGGTACAGAGCAGAAAACCCGGCAAACGATAACGCTGCTGTATTTTTATCAACGGCGCATGCCTGCAAATTTCCCGATATTTTTCCAGCGGATATGGCAGCCAAAATTGAAATCCCTGAACAGGTAACAGCCTTAACCGGCAGACCAAAACAGGCCGATCAGTTAGGAGCGAATTTTGAAGGATTTAAACATTATTTATTGAATGCATCAGAAATGCCTGATTAAAAATTCAAAAACATTAACCTGAAATAAAAGGGCTGAATCAACATTCAGCCCTTTCCGGTATCATTTGGCACTATGTGATTTCAAAGACTGAATCTCACGCTTTAATGCTTCAATCTGCTCCTGCTGTTCTTTGATGCTACCAACCAGTAGGGGGATTAAACTTTCATAATCAACCTTCGTAAGCGTAGCCGACCGATAAGCGTTTTTACCTGTTGCATAATCTTTAGCCTGTACCGTTACGATTTCGGGTACAGCCGATTTAGCTTCCGTTCCGATAAAACCATATTGTTGTTTAGGAGAAATTTTTAATTTTTCAGCCCATGCTTTATCATAATTAAAACTAACTGGTTGTAATTTAGAAACCGTTTCCAATGAATTGGTAACTGGTTTCACATTGTTTTGTGCGACTTCCTGTGCACTAATCTGTAGAGATGCGGCAACTAAAAATGCCGCAAATGTAAATGAAATTGCTCGTTTCATATGATTTATAAATTTAGATTAAAAGATAAACTGCCGCAATAGCCGAATAGCCATGCGAATTAAAAACAGGAATAAAAAATAATTACCCCAATGGTGGAGGTGTTATTACCTCAGGGAAATAGGTTTTTTTAAACGTATGATCCGGAATGATCAACTTTTTCTCAGTGATAAAGCATGTACACACATCCGTAACAGAAAAGAAATGATTGGTGAAATATTCAGTTTCCACTTTCTTTTCCTCTTTTTCAGTCGCATCATCATTGGTAGATGCATATTCCAGTTCAGTTGGCGAATATTTAATATACGACATGGCATTACTCACCTTTATAAAAAAAGTGGCTGCAATACAAATGATCAATATATACTTCAAACCAGTGAATTTCATTGTTACAAATATAGGTTGTACAAACTCTCTAACAATCTAATTGCGTTAAAGTTCTGTCAGAATTCTTTTCATTTCATCGGTAGCAATTTGAATATCAACTGCCGAAGTCCGCCAATTTACAAAGGCTGCACGAATACCCTTTACACTATTATACGTGGTTGAGGTCATGAATACTTTACCGGTAGCATTTAACCGATGAAGAAATTCATCTAAGTGATTTTTATCTTTTAATGAAAAGCAAACGGTATTCAATCGCACAGGTGCAAGCATTTCGAATGCCTCATTACTTTCTATAAACTCAGCAAATAGTAAAGCATGACCCACATTGTTTTCTACAATTTCCTGATAGCCCGACTTGCCATAACTCATTAAACTAAACCAGGCGGGTAATGCTTTTAAGCGTCTGGAGTTTTCCGGCAGGAAATTGAGGTAATTAAAGTTCTCTAGCGGATTACCCAGGTACGCTGCATTTGCATTTTGGAAAGTTTCCATCTGTAGACGTTTATGCTTCTCCTTTAAAAAGAATACTGCACTTTCGTAAGGTACATTTAGCCATTTATGGCAGTCGATAGTGATGCTGTCTGCCTGCTTCCAACCCGCTACCAGGTGTTGATATTTTGGTGAACAAGCTGCAAAACCACCAAAGGCTGCATCGATATGCCACCAGAAATTATATTTTTTATGCAACTTTTGAATGGTTATGAAATCATCGAAGTCCACGGTATTAACAGTCCCTGCACTGGAAATCAAGATAAAAGGTTCACCATTTAGTGCCACAATTTTATCTTCCAGATCGGCTACATCCAATGCTTCCCGGTTACCGGGCAACACTTTAACTTTAACGACATTATTGCTCCCTATTCCAAGTATAGAAAGCGATTTCATTGCTGATGAATGCGGCGTAGCCGATAAAACTTTGATCAAACCACTCACGCCATCTTTTGCAAAATCTTTTCCGGCTTGCTTTCCAATCCATTGTCTGGCACACCCTAAACACGTGAAGTTTGACATGGTGGCACCGGTAACAAAACCGCCAAAAAAATCATCAGGCAAATTAAAAAGAGATAATAAAAGCCTGATGGTTTCGAATTCTATTACTGCAGAAATATCGCCATTCCCTTTTGCCGATTGTGTATTTTGATCATAAACGGAAGCCAACCAGTCGCCGGCAATGGCAGCAGGAGTAGTTCCACCAGTTACAAAGCCCCAAAACCTGGGTCCTGATGACGCCACCATTGCAGGTTCAAATCTATCATTAAAAAATTGGAGCGCACCCAAAGTGCCCAAACCGTCTTCATGTAAATCCACTTCCTGATCAGGATTTACTTTGCCAGTTGTCAGTCTGTTATGCAGATGATTTAAATAGTCTGAACTTTGCTGCTGTACCTGAGCAAGAATTTCATCAAGTTGAGCTAAGTCTTTATGTAAGTGGTTCATTTGTAATTCTTATGGGTAATCAAAAACAGTTTAATTCAAGTATTTTAGAAAATTGCTTTCGCTATTTGCTTCGTTTGTTCTGGTCTGCCCATGGTATAAAAGTGCAGTACGGGCACACCAAAATCCATCAACTCCTTGCATTGCTTAATCATTGCATCGGTACCGATTTCTTTTGCTTCAGCATTGCTTTTAGCATAAGATAAAGCATCAGTTAATTCATCCGGCAGGTCTATATGGAAAATTTTAGGCAACACATTTAATTGCGTGAGGGTGCTGATTGGTTTCAAACCTGGAATAATCGGCACATTGATATCATTCTCTCTACATTTCTTTACGAAGTCGAAATATTTCTGATTATCAAAAAACATTTGTGTTACAATGAACTCTGCACCCATATCTACCTTTTTTTTCAGATACTTAAAGTCGGCATTTAAATTGGGTGCTTCAAAGTGTTTTTCAGGGTAACCGGCAACACCAATGCAAAAATCACTTTTGAAGGTCTCAATATCTTCATGTAAAAATTTACCTTCATTGTGGTTTTTGATATGTTGGATAAGGTCTGTCGCATAACAATGTCCACCTTTTGTAGGAATGAAAGAATGATCGGCAGCACGGGCATCACCACGCAGGGCCAATACATTGTCTATTCCCAAAAACTGTAAATCGATCAATGCATTTTCGGTTTCTTCCTTGGTAAACCCTCCACAAATTAAGTGGGGTACTGCATCAATTTTGTATTTATGAATAATTGCGGCACAAATGGCAATCGTACCCGGACGCTTGCGGTAAGATACCTTTTGCAGCAAGCCGTTATCCTGTTCTTTATAAATATAATCTTCACGCAGGGAAGTTACATCAATAAAGGGCGGATTAAATTCCAGTAAAGGATCAATAGCATCGTAAATCCACTGGATACTCTGGCCTTTAATTGGCGGCAATAGTTCAAAAGAGAATAAGGTTTTACCCTTGGCATTTTTTATATGGTTGGTTATTTTCATTGGGTTAAAGGTTGCAGGTTAAAAGTCTGGGGAGGGCTAATTGAACAAGCGTTTGATAATAGTTTATAAATCCGTTTAATAGTTTTTCGTGTCGTTTCCGGTTTAATGAGTATAAGCCTTTAAATCCGGTTCAGTGATAAAATTCAAATCATAAAAAATACAATTGTGTTTCGACTTCGTAAACAGAACCTCTAGCTTCTGATCGGGATCATCAGGCCAAATCTTTCTTTGTTAGGAAATCAGAAGATGCCAAATAAATTTCCTTTGATAAGATTCTAGCCTGTTTCCAAACATCTAAATCAGTATAATTTTCTTTTCTTTTCCATCCAAACTTTGCTATAGCCTATCGCATTTTATACATCCAAAGCGGTAACCTTCAACTCATAACCCAAAACTTTAATAAGCCAAATTCGGACTCAGCCATCTTTCTACTTCTTCTATTGACATATTTTTACGGAGGGCATAATCTTCAATCTGGTCTTTGGTAATTTTGCCCAATCCAAAATACCTGGATTCAGGATGTGCGAAATAAAACCCACTCACTGCCGCCGTTGGATACATGGCATAACTTTCTGTTAAACGAAGTCCTATCTGGTTTTCAGCATCTAACAATTCAAATAAAGTACCTTTTTCCGTGTGTTCCGGACAGGCCGGATAACCAGGTGCAGGACGAATTCCGGCATATTCCTCTTTAATTAATTCAGCGTTTGAAAGATTCTCATCTTTGGCATAACCCCAATATTCTTTACGTACCCGCTCATGCATGCGTTCGGCAAAAGCTTCCGCCAAACGATCAGCCAGGGCCTTTGCCATAATGCTGTTGTAATCATCATGGTTTAATTCAAATTCTTCAACCAGTGCATCAATTCCAATACCCGTAGTTACTGCAAAGCCACCAAAATAATCCTGAATACCACTTTCTTTCGGCGCAATAAAATCTGATAAGGCATAATAAGGTTGTCCGTCAACTTTTTCTGCCTGCTGGCGAAGGGTGTGTATGGTTACCAGTTTGGGGTTTGGAGTTTGGAGTTTGGAGTCTCCCAACTCTATACTCTCAACTCTCAACTCAATATCGTCTCCAACCGCATTTGCCGGCCAAAAACCAATCACCCCTCTGGCGGTCAGTAATTTTTCATCCAGAATCCGCTTCAATAACTTTTGTGCATCATCAAAAAGTTTTTTGGCTTCGTCACCTACGTTTTTATCATCAAAGATTTTAGGATAGCTTCCGCGAAGTTCCCATGTGTGGAAAAACGGTGTCCAATCAATGTAAGGAACGAGTTCTTCCAATGGATAATGATCAAATACCCGGATTCCGGTAAATTCCGGTGCAGGAAGATCTGGTTTAAAATCGATCTTAAATTTATTTTCCCGTGCCTGTTCAAGCGTTTTAAAGCGCTTATCAGAACGCTTGTTTAAATGCGCTTCGCGGGCTTTATCATACTCAGCCCTGATACCTGCTACATAATCATCCTTTGTTTCCGGATTCATTAAGGTACTGCAAACTGTTACACTTCTGGAAGCATCAAGCACATGAATGGCTGGCCCCGAATAATTTGGAGCCACCTTAACGGCAGCATGAATTCTGGATGTAGTTGCACCACCAATAATCAATGGAATGGTAAAGCCTTCACGTTCCATCTCCTTGGCAAAGTGAACCATTTCGTCTAAAGATGGCGTAATCAATCCGCTTAGTCCAATAATATCTGCATTGATTTCTTTGGCTTTTTTGATGATTTCCTGTGCCGGAACCATCACGCCCATATCTACAATTTCAAAGTTATTACAGGCTAAAACTACGCCTACGATATTTTTACCAATATCATGCACATCACCTTTTACGGTAGCCATCAGCACTTTTCCGGCTGATGAACTTTGATTCTGATCCGGATTATCCAGTTTTTCCTGCTCAATGAACGGCAATAAATACGCCACAGCCTTTTTCATTACACGAGCAGATTTCACCACCTGGGGCAAAAACATTTTTCCGGCGCCGAATAAATCACCAACAATATTCATCCCGTCCATCAGCGGCCCTTCAATCACCTGAATCGGACGGGCATATTTCTGTCGTGCCTCTTCTACATCATCATCCAGGTATTCTACAATTCCTTTAACTAAAGAATGTGATAATCTTTCTTCCACTGAGCCCTTTCTCCATTCCTCATCCTTAACCACTTCCTTACCTTTTGATTTTACGGTATCGGCATATTCTACCAAACGTTCGGTGGCATCATCTCTCCGGTTGAGCAATACATCCTCTACACGTTCCAGAAGTTCAGGTGGAATTTCCTGGTAAACTTCGAGCATCCCTGCATTTACAATCCCCATATCCAGGCCTGCCTGAATGGCGTGATAGAGAAAAGCCGAGTGCATGGCTTCCCTAACAGTATTGTTTCCCCTGAATGAGAATGAAATATTAGAAACCCCGCCGCTCACTTTAGCATGCGGGAGATTTTCTTTGATCCAACGGGTGGCATTGATAAAATCAACAGCATAGTTGTTGTGCTCTTCCAGTCCGGTGGCAACGGTTAAAATATTGGGATCGAAGATGATATCTTCCGCAGGAAATCCAATTTCATGCACCAAAATATCATAACTTCTTTTACAAATCTCTTTTCTGCGCTCGTAGTTATCGGCCTGGCCTTGTTCATCGAAAGCCATCACCACTACAGCAGCACCGTATTGCATAATTTTACGGGCACTTTCGCGGAATTTATCCTCGCCTTCTTTTAAAGAGATTGAATTCACAATTCCTTTTCCCTGCAGGCATTTCAAACCATTTTCAATCACCGACCATTTAGAGGAATCGACCATGATGGGCAACTTTGCAATGTCGGGTTCGGAGGCGATCAGGTTTAAAAATTTGGTCATGGCTGCTTCCGAATCCAGCATTCCCTCGTCCATGTTCACATCAATCACCTGTGCGCCACCTTCAACCTGTTGCAAGGCCACGGCGAGCGCAGCTTCGTAATCACCCCCTAAAATCAGCTTCGAAAATTTAGGCGAACCGGTAATATTGGTTCTTTCCCCAACGTTTACGAAAATACTTTCAGGCGTAATGGTTACGGGCTCCAGGCCACTTAACCGCATAAACGGCTGAATTTCCGGAATTTTTCTTGGTGATGCTTTTCTGGCATTCGCCGCGATACAGCCGATATGTTCGGGCGTGGTACCACAGCAACCTCCTACGATATTAACAAAGCCAGAAGCGATAAAGTCATCTACTAAGTGTGCTGTCTCATGCGGTTGCTCATCATAAGCACCAAATTCATTGGGCAAACCTGCATTTGGATAGGCAGAAACGTAACATCCCGCTTTTGCGGCTAACTCTTCAATATGCGGACGCATTTCTTTCGCACCCAACGCACAGTTGAAACCTATACTTAAAGGTTTTGCGTGCATCACTGAGTTTAAAAAAGCCTCGGCAGTTTGTCCGGATAGGGTCCGACCAGAAGCATCGGTAATCGTACCGGAAATCATAATCTCCAATTTACGGCCAATAACTTCTTCATATTTTTTGATGGCTACAATAGCCACTTTGGCATTCAGCGTATCGAAAATGGTTTCAATCAGCAATACATCTGAGCCCCCATCTACCAAACCGCGCACCTGCTCGTAATAAGCAGTCTCCAATTCATCAAAGTAAACCGCCCGGTAACCCGGATCATTTACATTGGGCGACATGGAAAGCGTTCTATTGGTTGGGCCAATGGCACCGGCAACGAAACACTTACGATCTGGATTAGCAGCCATAAACTCATCTGCCGCTTCCTTTGCCACTCTAGCACCTTCATAACTTAATTCATACGACAAATCTTCCATCTGGTAATCCGCCATGGAGATTCTTTGCGTACTAAAGGTATTGGTTTCGATAATATCTGCGCCAGCGGCTAAATATTCGAGATGTATGGCTTTGATAATATCCGGACGGGTGATGTTCAGCAAATCATTATTGCCTTTCACATCGCAAGGATGATCCTTAAACCGTTCCCCTCTAAAATCTTCTTCGGTAAGCGTATAACGTTGAATCATCGTGCCCATCGCACCATCGATGACCAAAATACGTTTTTCTAATTCTTCTCTTATGCTCATTCTGTTATTAGATGTGAGAGACGAGAGGAGTGATCTGAGAAATTAAGACATTTATAATTGGCCTCAAATCTCAAATCTAATTTCTCAAATCTCAAAAAAGCTTATTCAAAAAGTTGGCACATGGATCGTACTTCCTTAACTTATCTTTCTCCCGGTTAACCGAGATTAGAATGTAGCACCTTGTTGGCACAGGTTGCTAAGACTTCGTTGGGTCTAATCCCTCCGTCTTTCTTAATAAGCATACAAAAATGCAACAAAGCAACATCATTTCCAAAATTTATCGCTTCGCTGCCAAATAAAATTACAAAGGCCATGCAAATATGCACGGCCTTTAAAATATTGTTTTGTCATTAACCTGAAACCAGATAAATCCAGCGGTCAGAATTTAGTGAATTATCTTCTGCTACCGAAGAGACGTAGTAAAGAAACAAATAAGTTAATGAATGTGATATAAAGTGACAACGCACCCATTATTGCTAATTTTTTGCTGTCGGCCAATGCAATTTCATTTCCGCTTTCATCCAAACCTTCACCAATTCTTTTAATTTCCTGAACCTTATAAGCGGTAAGCGCAGTAAAAATAGCCACACCAACAAAGCCTAAAATGTAGTTCAGCGTTTCGCTGCCGATAAAGAAGTTGATCAGACTTACGATAACCAAACCGATTACGCCAGCCATTAGTATTGGTCCGAATTTACTTAAATCAACATCTGTAGTGTATCCCATGATAGCCATTACAGCAAAAATAACGGCTGCTGCAACGAAGCAAATGGCAATAGATGTTGTTGTGTAAATTAAAAGTATAAAGCCCAACATCACACCTGTTAGTAAAGAATACAACAGAAAAATACCCACTAATGCCGGGAAGGATAATCTTTGCATAGCAGCCCCCATCAACATCACTAAACCAAGTGGCGCAAAGATGGCAATGTATCCAAATATGGTAAATCCTTTTTCAGCTACTAAATAGGATAAAATTCCTGGCGAATTTGCCAATACAAATGCAGAAGCGCTTGATATTAACAAAGCAACGAACATCCATAAGAATACGCTGGCAAAGAATTTTTTAGACACTGTGTTTTCCTGGACGAACACGCTATTGCCCTGATATTGATAGTTTTGTTGTTCCATTTTTATTTGTGTATTTAAATAATTATAAAAATAATACTTTAATTCAGTCTTTTTGTCAGCAATTCTTCAACTTTTTTGAAGAACTGTAACGGTTTTAATGTACGCCAGGGCAGGTGATCGAAAGCACCTCCAAAATTAATGTAATAATCAATGTTGTTATCTTTAAACTCCCTGATGACATGTTCCTGGAAATTTACCCCAACAATCCAGCCATCTTCCACTTCCTGAAACCATTCTTCATAATAACTATCGTCTGATGAATGAAAGTTCAATACATTTTCTCCGATTAATACAAACTTATTAATGCCTTCATCCATCATGAGTTCCAAAATATCGCGTTTCAGCAACATGATGTCGTTGTTGATGGCATCATTCCATTCGCCGATAAACTCAATAATCGCGTAACCTCTATCATAATCCGCATACAATACTTTCATGTACAAGGTATTGGAACCAAACTCATCCCATTGCGGGTGCAACAGAAAGTTATAGATCTGCTTATCAAAGTACAGTTCAGAGTATTCGGTATTGTAGAATGGCGATCGCTCATCCTCTGCCGAGATATAATCATCTCTCCACTGGTAATACGGCTCTATCTCGTGCATGTTTTTTTAATTATTGAATGAGTGAATTTTGAATGAGAGAATGCTACAATTACTTCCAAATTCAATCATTCAATCATTCCATCCTTCTCTCATTCTAACATTTCTCAGTGTCCTGCTTCTACTGCTTTACGCACACTTCCATGTTTACTCAGCAAATCTGCAGCTATTTCATAGCTCACATTTAATTCATCAGCTACCATTTGCGTTCCGCGATCAACCAGTTTATGATTAGTTAACTGCATATCTACCATTTTGTTTCCAACCACACGCCCCAATTGCACCATTACGGTGGTACTCAGCATATTTAAAACCAATTTTTGTGCTGTGCCCGATTTCATTCGCGTAGAACCGGTAATAAATTCAGGTCCAACCACCACTTCTACCGGAAAATCAGACGCTGCAGCAATGGGTCCACCAGTATTGCAGACAATGCAACCTGTTAAAACTCCATGCTGGCGTGCTGTATTTAAACCTCCAACCACATATGGTGTGGTGCCGGATGCAGCTAAACCCACCAGGCAATCCTTTTCATTAATATGAAATGCCTGTAAATCTTTCCAGGCCTGCAGGCTGTCATCTTCAGCAAATTCTACAGCCTTTCTGATGGCAGAATCCCCGCCGGCAATAATACCAACTACAGTATCGAAAGGAACACCATAAGTTGGTGGACATTCAGATGCATCTACCACTCCTAAGCGGCCGCTGGTACCTGCCCCTATATAAAAAAGCCGACCGCCCTTTTTCATTCTCTCGGCAACGGCCGAAGTTAATTTCTCAATCTGAGGCAAAGATTTTTCAACAGCAAAGGCTACGGTTTTGTCTTCATTGTTAATCCCCTGCAAAACTTCCATTACCGACATTTCATCAATGTGGTTATAATTTGATTCTTGCTCGGTAACTCTATTCATAAATTTATTTTTGATAAAATTCGGTAAATTCTTTCTAAAATCTACCCTAAAAATTTAAAAATATAGATTGCCACTTGATAGAGCAGATGTTATACTGTTAATTTATGTGAAATATTATAAACAAAAGACAAGAAATTGCAGTTAAAAATATATCAACCCGCTTATTTTCATAAATTTGCCTAACGCCAATGAAAAAGAATACCCGAAAAAACATACTGATTGCCATCAGCTATTCTGTGATTTTGATAGCAGGAATGTATTTGGGTATTAAGTTTATTAAAGATCAGGGATTTGGCGTTACCAGAAGACCTCAACTGGCCAGCAATAGTGATGAAAAACTGGAAGAAATTCTGCATATCATCAATAAAAATTATGTAGATGATATCAATACTGATTCGCTGCAAAACTTACCTATTGATAGTGTACTCCACCAGCTGGATCCACACAGTGTATATTTGCCTCCTACCGATGCGCAAGACATGACCAATAACCTGGAAGGGAATTTTGAGGGCGTTGGCATTGAATACTATATGTTAAACGACACCATGATGGTAACAGGCGTGGTGAAGGATGGACCGGCATATCAGGCGGGCATTAAGCTGGGTGATAAAATCCTGGTGATCGATACCACTATGGTTAGTGGCAGAAATTTACCAAAAGAACAATTAACAGGAAGATTCAGGGGAAAGGCTGGTAGCGGCGTGGGCGTTACCTTATTGCGCAGCGGCACACAGGTACAAAGCCGGCTGATGGTTACCCGGGGTAAAGTGAATATCAGCAGCATTGACGCAGCCTACATGATGAACCCGGAAACCGGGTACGTGAGGATTAGTAAATTCGGTGCCAATACAGACGGTGATTTCGCAGCCGCGGCCGCAAACCTAAAGGCAAAAGGAATGAAAAAGCTGATCCTTGATTTACGTGATAATGGCGGCGGTTACTTTTCTGCAGCTACAGGCCTGGCCGATCAGTTTCTGCCCGAAAATAAATTAATTGTATACACCCAGGGTAAGCACGAACCCCGCACAGATTATTATTCGACCGGGACAGGAGCCTTTCAAAATGGGAAGCTTGCCATCCTAATCAATGAAAACACCGCATCAGCAAGTGAAATCGTTGCAGGTGCCATTCAAGATCTGGGCCGTGGAATAATTGTAGGTCGGCGGTCTTTCGGAAAAGGACTCGTTCAGGAACAGTTTGCTTTTGGAGATGGCTCTGCCTTAAATTTAACTATTGCCCGCTATTATACGCCATCTGGGCGAAGCATTCAGAAATCATATAAAAAAGGATATGATGCGTACAAACATGAGCTTGATGAAAGGATGCTTGACGGGGAGTTAACCGGTGATCATACCTCCTTTCAGGATTCGATAGAAAAAAGTGAGGGTGTTAATATGCAGCAACATAAAAGGGCTAAAACTGTTGGCGGGATTCAGCCAGACATTTTTGTAAAACTGGATACTACCGGATATAATAAGTTTTACGCTAACCTAGTGAGCAAAAAAGTGCTGTCTGATTATGTTTTTAATGTATTGACCAACCGCTATAGTGCTGCTTTTGTAGAACAAAATATTAATAATTTTGCCCTGAGTGATAATGAGTTTAAAGATTTTATAGGCTACTTGCAAAGAAAAAATGTAACTATAGACCGCTTTCAGCTTTATGCTGCAAAATCGATTATCCTGAACGATTTAAAAGCCCTGCTCTGCCGTTACTATCTGGGAGACGTGGGCTACTACCGATCTGTTAATCAAACGGATAACGCGGTAAGACAGGCTTTAACCAATCTTCAGTAAATCACAGACAGGTTTCAAAAGCGGACCAATTTTATGATTCAAAGATTAGCTGGATATTGATCTTATACTTCGATTTCGAACAAACTCAAACTTATGCCTTCATAATGCCTGGGTAAACCATCCGTTTTTGCCATCGTCACTACACCAACATCATCAAAACCACAACTGGTATAGTAATCCAATAGTTTTTTATTATCTGCCCAGGTATCCATGCGGATATATTTAATCTGGTGTACTTTTGCATATTGTTTGGCCCAGCTAATGATTTTTTTCACAAAGGATTGCCCCCGGAAATCGGGATGACTTACAATCCTGTGAATATAGATGGCTTCATGATCCCGGTCACCCCAAATCAGCTGATCATTAAACGTAACTGCAAAAACACAAGCCACTACACCATCCACCAGTATTTTATACTGTCGGTTTTCAGCAATTTCCGTTTCCACCAGTTCTGTACTGAATCCCTGCCAGTGTTTATGAAATACCTTTTTCTGATGGGCAACAGCGATATCATAAAATTTAAATATCGTGTCAAAATCTGATAAAAGGCTGTTTTTGACTTCGATTTGCATGGCAGCGAAGATATGGAATTCAGACTTAATTGTTTAAACCTGATTGACGTGGAAATACTTTTTGCTATTCATCCTCATCATTTTCAGGGCCGACATTCGCAAAAAGATTGAAACAAAAAGCAGGGCTGCAACGCCCTATGGAATGCTGTCCCTGCTTTTCTATTATTTTTAAAATATACTTTCAGCTTTCAAACAGCTTATTTCTGCCTGAAGAAGATCTGAATTGGTGCACCGGAGAAATTAAAGTTCTCTCTTAATTTATTCTCAATGAAACGTTTGTACGGATCTTTAATATATTGAGGCAGGTTACAGAAAAACGCAAACATAGGAGATGTGCCATTGATCTGTGTGATATATTTAATTTTGATGTGTTTCCCTTTTAATGCTGGTGGCGGGAATTTTTCAATCAATGGTAACATCACATCATTTAATTTTGATGTCGGAATTTTTTTACCCCTGTTTTTAGCCACTTCCAAAGCAGCTTCAATGGCTTTAAAGATTCTTTGCTTATTCAATACCGATGTAAACACGATCGGCACATCAGTAAATGGACGGATACGCTCATGAATCTGCTCTTCAAAAGCTTTCATCGTTTGCGTATTTTTTTCAATCAGATCCCATTTGTTTACCAGGATTACGATACCTTTTTTATTTTTTTCAGCCAGGTGGAAAATATTGATATCCTGGCTTTCAATTCCCTCCTGGGCATCGATCATTAAGACCACCACATCGGCTTCTTCCAAAGCTTTGATGGTACGCATGACCGAATAAAATTCCAGATTTTCTTTAACCTTGGTTTTTTTACGTAAACCAGCTGTATCGATCAACATAAATTCATGGCCAAACTGGTTATAATGAATTTTGATGGAATCGCGGGTGGTGCCTGCATTCGCTGTTACAATATTTCTTTCTTTACCAATCAGCGCATTAACCAAAGACGATTTACCTACATTCGGCCTGCCTGCAATGGTAATTTTTGGCAATTGATTTTCTTCTTCCGGAATATCTTCAAAATGTTTAACCACATCATCCAGTAACTCTCCTGTTCCGGAACCGGTCATGGAAGAAAGGGGATAAATCTCGCCCAATCCGAATCCATAAAAAGTACTGATCTCACTATATAAGGCCGTATTATCTACCTTATTGGCACAAACAAATACGGGTTTATTACTGCGGCGAAGTACTTGCGCAATATCATCATCCAAATCAGTAATGCCAGTGGTAACGTCTACCATAAAAACCAGCACGCTGGCCTCTTCAATGGCAATCATTACCTGCTCACGGATCGCTGCTTCATAAACATCTTCGGAGTTGGCCACATAACCACCAGTATCAATTACGGTAAATTGTCTGTTGGTCCACTCCCCTACGCCATAATGCCTGTCGCGGGTTACACCGCTCACATCATCAACGATGGCTTTACGACTTTCGGTTAATCTGTTAAAAAGGGTACTTTTGCCTACGTTTGGCCTGCCTACGATGGCGATAATATTACTCATGGGTGTTCTATTGATAGTTAATGGCTTATAGTTAACGGTCGTGGTGCTTAAGCAAGCTGCTTAAACTATTTGGCTATCAGCCATTGACTATCAACTACTAACCGATTCATTTCGGGCTGCAAAGGTACGGTTAATTATCGTAACCAAAGCTTTTTAAGTAGTTCTTTTTACTTCTCCAATCCGGAATTACTTTTACAAACAGCTCCAGAAACACTTTGGAATCTAAAAATTTCTCAATTTCTATCCGTGCTTCTGTACCTACCTTTTTCAGCATACTGCCGCCGGTACCGATCAGAATATTTTTTTGTGAATCGCGTTCGACTACAATTTCAGCACTGATTCTCACCATCTGGCCTTTTCCGTTTTTGAGTGCCTCATCTTTAAAGCTCTTCACAATCACCTCTGTACTGTAAGGAATTTCTTTCTGGTAATTCAGGAAGATTTTTTCGCGAACGATTTCCGAAACGAAGAAACGCTCTGAACGATCAGTCAAATCTTCTTTATCATAATACGGCGGGTGCTCAGGCAGCATTTCCAAAACGCGATCCAGTAAGCCATCAACATTGTGCTTATGCAGGGCCGATATGGCATAAATGGAAACCGGATTCAGCTTCTCCTGCCAATACGCAATCTTTTCATCTACCTGCTCCTGTAATGCTTTATCTATTTTATTAATGAGTACAATGGTTGGGATATCCCTGCTGAGGATTTTATCCAGCACATCATCTTCATCATGTGTTTCATTGATATCGGTTACAAACAAAAGTACATCTGCATCAGTTAATGAGCCGTTTACAAAGCTCATCATACTTTCCTGCAAACTGTATTTTGGTTTAATGATACCGGGAGTATCAGAAAAAACAATCTGATATTCTTCTTCATTTACAATACCCAGGATACGGTGCCTTGTGGTTTGCGCTTTAGGTGTAATAATGCTAAGTCGCTCGCCTACAAGCACATTCATGAGGGTGGATTTACCTACATTCGGTTTACCTATTATACTAACAAAACCTGCTTTATGCGCCATTGAAATATTTTTTAAAAAAAATTTGCAGCACAAAGAAACGAATTATATCTTTGCATTCCAATTCGGAAATAGCGTTAAGGATTTAATTCAAAGAAAAAACGAGTTGTATATAATGCGGGGTGGAGCAGTTGGTAGCTCGTCGGGCTCATAACCCGAAGGTCGCACGTTCGAGTCGTGTCCCCGCTACTAAAAGGCAGTCTAAAGTCATCAGTACCAAGTCTAAAGTATATCTGACTCCAGACTAAGAACTATAGGACTCAAGACTTAAAAAATGGCCCGTTCGTCTAGGGGTGAGGACGCCAGATTTTCATTCTGGAAACAGGGGTTCGATTCCCCTACGGGCTACAAATTTCAATATCAAAAGATGCTAAAACCCTGCAAATCAAACGTTTGCAGGGTTTTTTATTAGTGTCAAAACACCATTTTATGCATCAATTCGCAACAAATAAGAGCGTAATTCGGTGCGTACCCAAATGGATAGTTACTACGCACCGAATTACGTATAATTAACTGAAAATCAAGATGTTCAATAGTTGAACATCTTGATTGCAGGAGCTTACAGTCTTACTTTTGTTTAACTTTTAAGCTTGTAATTATGAGAAGTAACTTTCATCTGCTATTCTATCTTAGAAAGCAAAAGAACTACAAAGGCGGTGCAATGGCCATTTACATGCGCATCACCGTTAATGGTAAACGTGCAGAAATGTCCGCCGGACGTGAATGCGAACCTGCCAGATGGAACAGTCATGCTGGGCGGGGCATCGGTACCAAAGAAGAAGTAAGGGCGTTGAACAGCTATCTGGACAGTCTGCAAAACAAGGCCAAAGCGGCGCACCAAATCCTGATTGACGCAGGACAGTCTGTTACCGCAGAAAGCATGCAGAACCAGTTTACGGGCAAATCCAATAAAAGCCGCTATCTGATGCAATTATTTGCCGAACATAACGACAAGGTAAAGGCATTGATCGGGAACGGCTTTGAGGCCAATACCCTGAAAGGCTATAAGACATCCGAAAAACATCTTAACGCTTTTCTGCAAACGCAATTCGGCAAGGCCGATATAGATATTACCCAACTGAACCACGCTTTTATAACAGATTTTGAGTTTTACCTGAAAGCGGAATGCAAATGCAGTGCGGTATCAGCGGCCAAATACATCAAACACCTAAAAAAAATTGTTAACCATTGTCTTGCCAATAAATGGCTGCCAGTTAATCCTTTTGTCAATTACAAGCTAAAGGCCAAAGCTAAGGAACGGTTATTCCTGACTCAGGAAGAACTGGAAACCATGACAAACAAAAAACTTACGATCGAAAGGTTGCAACAGGTCAGAGACATATTTGTGTTTTGCTGTTATACAGGTCTATCGTATGCGGATATAAAGAAACTGCAAAGACATGAAATGGGCAAGGGCGTTGACGGTGATCAGTGGATATTCACCGAGCGGCAAAAGACCGATACGGCAAGCCGTATCCCGCTGCTTCCGGCTGCGGTACAAATCTTGAACAGATACAGCGATCATCCCGCTTGCGTAAACCGCAACCTTTTATTACCTGTACTCAGCAATCAAAAGACGAATAGCTACCTGAAAGAAATAGCAGATTTATGCGGAATTACAAAACCGCTGACTTTTCATATTGCCCGGCATACCTTTGCCACCACGGTTACTTTATCCAATGGCGTGCCGATTGAAAGCGTATCCAAGATGTTAGGCCACACCAATATCAAAACAACGCAGCACTATGCGAAAATACTTGATATAAAGGTAAGCCAGGATATGGCGCTCCTTAAAAAAAAATACGGGGCGGCATAATGATCCTTATTTGTGGCTGCAAAGCATGGCCACAAATTTTAATGAATAAAATCTTTAAATTTAAATGTTATGACGAACGATCAGATTATTATATATCAAACGGCGGATGGACAAACATCAATTGATGTTAAGCTTGAAGCTGATACCATTTGGCTATCACTAAATCAATTAACAGCGTTATTTGGACGGGATAAATCCGTTATTTCAAGGCACTTAAAGAACATCTTTACAGAAGAAGAGTTAAATCGCAATGCAGTTGTTGCAAAAAATGCAACAACTGCCCAGGATGGTAAAACCTATGAAGTGGAGTATTATAATCTTGATGCGGTAATTTCTGTTGGTTATCGCGTAAATTCAAAACGTGGTACGCAATTTCGCATTTGGGCTAACAATGTACTTAAAGAATATTTGGTAAAAGGTTACGCTATTAACGAGCAAAGGTTAAGAGAGCAGACCGAACAATTTAACTCCTTAAAACAAACCGTAAACTTATTAGGGAACGTTTTAAAAAATAAGGAGCTGACCTCTGATGAGGCCACTGGCCTTTTAAAAGTTGTCACGGATTACAGTTATGCGCTGGATATCCTGGACAAATACGACCACCAACAGTTGACACTTGACGGCACTTCTGATCAGCAATTATTTACTGCCACCTATGAAGAGGCTATGCTGGCGATTAAGGATCTGAAAGATAAATTTGGCGGAAGCTCATTGTTCGCCAACGAAAAGGATGATTCATTCAAAGGTTCTATAGGCACCATCTACCAGTCCTTTGGTGGTGTTAACTTTTATCCGACCATTGAAGAAAAAGCTGCCAACTTATTATATTTTGTGGTCAAGAACCATTCTTTTTCTGATGGCAACAAACGTATCGCCGCTTACCTTTTTGTATGGTTTTTGGAAAAAAATAGGATATTATATAGGGAAGATGGCTCAAAGCGCATTGCTGATAATGCCTTAGTTGCATTAACGCTGATGATTGCCGAAAGCAAGCCAGATGAAAAGGATATGATGGTAAAAGTCGTAGTAAACTTAATTAACCCAAGAAATGACTAACCTAAAGACTTATAAAGGTTAGAGTTTAATCTCATTTTCGTTTAAATGCCAAATGCCATTGATCGTCATCAGTGGCATTTTTGTAACTAAGCAATCCTGCCAAAAGCCATCATGCCCATTTCGAGTACGGCAGACCATTTACCTCTTTCACCAATTCCAGCCCATCCACATCTGGGTAAAATTTTTCAAGGTAAGCTTTAAATGCCAGCGTAATTTCGAGGCTCCTCCATTCCATCATCGTTAGGCAAAGCTCCGGCCAGCGTTTCCTTTCCGACATAAAGCCGTATAAAGGCAGATAAGGCGGCGCATAATAAAAAGCGTTGGTGACCAGTTTATCATACCGCTCTTTCTGAAAATTCCTCTTAAAATCCCGCATCAGGTCGTAAGCTACAATATGCTTAGCGCCGTGTTTCACAAGGTCACCCAAAAAAGGAGAACCATCATCCCAAAAGAAGGTATAGAGGTATTCCCTAAACCCCCTTTCCAACAATTCGCATAGATCGACGCTATAATAGGCATAGGCTGTCTTAAATATTTCCAATGAGAAATCATCCTTATGTTTTTCTATGATAAAATCGATCACCTCGTTTTCCTTTTTAATGGGCAGCTCAACATCCGGGCCTTTTGACCCCGCCCCCGGAATCTCGAGAAAAAAACGGGGCTGCGAGAAAAGCCCAAAGTAATAGCTCTTAAAGTAAATAGTCTGCCGTTCAAAGGTGACCATAACGTACAAGGGGTGCGTTGCCACACCGTGGAAATCTACCTCTTTCAAGCGGGTATTGTAATACGTTTTGTAGGTGATCTTGTGCATTTAACCTGTTTGTCTAAAATAGCTAAAAAATATTTTCACTTTTTTTTTGATGGCTTTTGCTACTGTTTGAAACCTGCCATCGGCCATCAAATTTACTAAATGATAGCAAAAGCCTGCAAATGCGATCAAACCATCCATTTTGGTTGCCAAAGCAAAGTTATGCAAAAGTTATGACATATTTTTATTTATCATAACATACTGTATATTTGTATTTGATGTGTGCTGGTAAATCCGCAACATTCATTTTCTATAACGGTCAATAACGCCGAAAATCGGCACAATCATATTTTAAACCTATTAAAACAAAGCCTATGACAGCAATCGAGTTAATTACCAAAGACGACCTGCGACAGTTCAAAAGTGAACTGTTAAGCGAGATCAAAGCAATCATGCACCCTCATCAGGGGGGCACCAGCAAACAATGGCTGAAAAGTGCCGAAGTGCGCAAGTTACTGAACATATCACCTGGCACTTTGCAAAACCTGCGGATAAATGGTACGCTTCATTTCACCAAGATCGGAGGCATGATGTATTATAAACTGGAAGACATCACCACCCTACTGGAAGGAGTCAGCCAATGATAGCGGATATCCAGAGCCGCGTTACGGAGTATGGCAAGTTGATTCGCCGAATGGGCAGCGACAACCGTTTAATGGCAACCCACATCAGCCTGTCCACAGCACTTTTCATTAGCTGGCAACGGGGAGGTTTTGCCAGCCCCTTTGCTGTTACCCGCAGAACGCTGATGGCGTACAGCCGTATCGCATCTATTGCGACATATCATAAATGTATGCGGGAACTGGACGATTATGGGTACATCCGTTACCAACCATCTTACCTCCCGAAGCTGGGCAGCCTGGTCTGGTGGCCGCTACCATGAGCAGTACAAAATGGCCTGGAGAATAATGCAGTTAAGTGCTACTGTAAGGAGGCATTTGACTAAAAAATGTGCTTGACTTTGCCAAAGGTTTTAGCACCCTTACTCTATGCGCTTTGTAGGGAGCGAGTTAATGTTTTTGTTATACAAAAACCCGGATTCACCCTAAAGGGATGCCCCGGATTCGCTCCCGTTGGTCGGTTAAAAAAGGAATTAAGAAAGGATCTACTGAAGATTTGGAAAGGAACACGGCGCATGAAAACAGCGACAACTGGTAGTGAAATAAAGAAAAAAAGAGTACCCGGCAGACCAAAAAAAGCGATTAGCCGGAGTGATCTGCTTATGATCCGGTTAACCCCGACGGAAAAACAACTGATCGCCCAGCGGGCAAAAAATGCAGGGCTGAAGCCCAGTGAATGGTTCCGCAGGGCGGCAAAGAGTGCAAGGGTTTTTCCACGCTTTACCCCCGAGGAAAGCCGATGGTTCAGGATGCTATCAGGGATGGCCAATAACCTTAACCAATTGACCCACCTCCGCCCATGTGCAAGGCTTGCCTACGCTGGCTTTAAAATGCCAGGCACTGGTCAGGCAAATAGAAGAATTGTTAACCAAACTTAACAGCAATGATCGGTAAACCGATCACAGCAAGAAGCTTCGGGGGCTGTATCCGCTACATTGTGGACAAGCCCGAAGCGAAGATCCTTTTTGCTGAGGGTTTAAGGATGCAGAACGCAACCACGCTGACCAATGATTTTAACCTGAAACGCAAAATGAGGCAGGAGTTGGGTAAGGCGGTCGGGCATTTGGTCTTAAGTTGTAGCAAGGAAGACCTGCCCAAACTTACCGATGAAGTTATGCTGGAACATGCCAAAGAGTATATGCATAAGATGGGTATCCGGGATACGCAGCATGTGGTGGTACATCACCATGATAGATTGCACCCCCATCTACACGTGGTCTATAACCGGGTCGGTAACAAGGGGCTACGATCACCGATAAGAATAATTACGCACTCAATATTAAAGCCTGCGGGGAGCTTACTTTAAAATACGGTTACCATTGGGGTAAGGGCAAAGAGCAGGTCAAAAGGCAGGCTTTAAATGGGAAGGAAAAGGTCAGGTATGAACTTTATTATGCCATTAAAGCCGCTATGAAAACGTCCACGAACTGGAAAGAGTTGGAAGCGAAGCTGACCGTACGATGCATCGGTATCGCCTATAAGTTCAAAAGCGTTACCAAAGAAGTGCAGGGCGTCTCTTTTGAAAAGGGCGAGTTGAAAATGAAGGGTTCCGCTATCAAATTAAACTAGATTCAATAGTAACATAAAAGTTACATATAGATTTTAAATGCAGCATTGTGGATTTAATAAATTAATAGAGCTTTGTCCTAAATTATACGCAACATTGTTGCAATAGCATTCCTATATTTCAAACTTATTAAAAAAACTAAAAAAATGAGAAAAAAAATTAACGCAAATTCCAGTATTGTAAAAACAATAGGACTCTTTTTCCTGGCAACTCTTATCATCGTCGTCTCATGTCGGAAAACTTCGATTCATGAAGATGTTCGCTCTTCTGAAATTCTTTCAAAAAACGCTCCCGATTTTAAGGAACGACTTAATATAATAAAGGATCAGTTCTTTAATAAAAAGTTAGCAGGACAACTTATTTTTAAAGAAAATAAGAATTTAAGTTGGAGTCCAGACTGGGATCATCCAACCGTACAGATTGTAAATGATACCATTTCTTACGTGTTCTACCCTTTGTTTGCTAATTTGATCAAGGGTGATATAACCCAGAAGGCAAATGAGTTAGGCTCTAGATCTTATTTAATAGTAAAAAACGAAAAAGAGTTTTACCGAGGGATTTACTATTATGGGACTAATGTCAGTGAAGCTGATCAGATGAAAGAAATGACTAATACCAAATCTTTTACGGGAAGCCTTGCGCTGACCAACCTCGAAACGAAAAGGTTTTTTGTTATAGACTACAAAAATGGACTATTAAGCGATACACCTAAAAAATCCAGTGAGATTTTGGCTATGTCGAATAAAGATAAAAAAACGGCATACTATACATCTATCTGTCATACGGAAATGAGGGCGTGTACTTTTTTTAGCTCTAACTGTGGTATTTTACAGATAAAATACAGTATGACCTGTCGGATGCCAGAAACTTTTTCATCCTGCGGAGGCAATGAGTGGCAACTTACCGACTACCAAATGGTTGATGTATGCCAACAAGTCTGGTTTCCTGACCCACCGATAGACCAGCCAGGAAATAATGATAATTTTGGATCAGTTGACCTCAAATCAGGCGATTCATTTGTTGATAATGATAATATAGATAAAGCTATTGCTAAAAAGTTTTCTTCCGTTGGTGAACTGAATGAATATTTATCGCAAGTCCGTAATAATCTTTCACAAGATGCTGTTGTGGAAAAGCCAGGGCGAATAAGATATAATGTAGATGGTATATCTGGTATTGATGTTAATGTAGTTTTAAATAAGTTGGATAACACGAATTATACAGTAAAAAATGCTACTTCTGCAATTTGGGGGCTTGCTCCTTTCATGGAGTGGGCTCAGAAGGATTTTAGTCAAAATGAAAACGCAAACATAACAAGACTAGAAGTCATAGGCTACTTAAGTATGAATTTAGTCCTCCAAGACTTCGGAAAGATCTATAGCATGAGAATAAACTTTATAATTGATATTAATAATAAAACTGGTGAATTCGTAGCCACCAAAGTAAAATCATTCAATTAAAATTATGAAAGATATAGAAGTTACACACATCATTTGGCCAATTTTAATTCTCAAAATAGTGCTTGGAATTATACTTGGGATTATCATATATTATACGATAAGAGTAATCAGAAAATATTTAAAAAATTAATAATTATTTCATTTTAGAATTTAGATAGGGATATAATAATCCTTATCTAATTTTATTTTTAATTCTTCAGAACTGAATGTTTGTAGCTTCGCTTAATAAACTTTCCTACAACCGAGTCGTGACGGATCTTCTCCCTTCTTTCTGCCACAAAATTACTTTGGGGTCAACCAAGCTTACCGCTAGCTAAATCTGAATTAGAAGGAAAAGTGCAAAATCCAGTTCCACGAAAAAATCCTGCCGCCCTTTACGCCGGGGATTTGCTCGGAACTTTATTTAAGCCATAGGTATGCCCAAGAAAAAGCTTAAAATAAGGATCACACTCTCAGTCATAATTTGATTGTCGGGGTAAATGCTGCACAAATCAATAATCTTGAACTTCGCATAGAAAACAATTGCCAAACGGTCGCTGAAATTGCACGCAGGATACATTCTGGCAAAAAAGTCAACTGTTTCTACACAGATGTAAGTATGAATGCGCCCATGGAAGAATTGGTCATCATTAGTGGGATTTTCGGTAATAGCAGACAGCGGATTCCGTTCCAAACTGTACCCCCGTAGATTAGCCCGACTTTGAGCAGAACATCTTGAGAATAGTCCCAAATATATCCATTCCTATCAGTACCACCGCAAAAGAAATTTTGTCAATGCTCTGCCCCCCATCCGCACAAGACTTCACTTCACGGCATCCCGGCTATGATTATCCAGCCAATAAAGCTGTTCTATGGCAAAATTACATCCCAAAACCGACAGACAAAAAACTCCAGCAACACCCTTTCTAAAAAAACCGTTTTTGAGCGCTTTAGCGCTCCTCTGACGCTGCCTCAAGCACAAAAAACAACCATTGAATCAAAGTTGGTTTTAAACAGGCCTTAAAACCGCTTAAAATGAGCCGAGTGACCACTTTGAAGAGAAAACAGTGGCCACTTTTGGAATAATCCCCACTAAATTCATCTTGCTTAGATTTATTTGTAATTTTTTAGGAAATGTATTAAAACAACTAGCCATGAAGATGATCTACTCATTATATAATATTTAGCATATCAGTTTCTAAAGATACCCTCAATTTTCCCTGAGTATATGACCATGATATTTTGAGAAGAACCATCAATACCTGCATAAAGCAAAGTACTGTATGAAGGAAATTCCCAGGAATACAGTATTGTTGTTCCTGTTTCCATTGATGGCAGATTAATTTTTGTTGTAAACTTGCCCATCTTACTAAGTAATGTTTCTATTCGAACTGGCGAAAGTATATAAATCAAGCTTTTAATCTTTTTGTCTGCAGTACCAACTAGAATAGTATCGATGGGTATTTCCTCTTTCAGTAAGCTGGTATAAGCATAACTGTAATCGAAAAGCTTTAAAAATCCAGAGGTTGGGACTGAATCGTTTCTTTTCAGTTTGGAAAGATCTATAGAATTGCGACGTCCTATACTTTCAAATTCATTGCCTATTTTTAGTTTTGTGGTATTCATCAAATTATCAATAAGCTTATTATTGGATTGCGCAGAAGAATATTTTACAAGAAACAAAGCTAAAATGAACAGCCAAAATTTTTCTTTCATATGCTTGCGTCAGTAAAAATCGCTTTTGCGATGGTAACTTCTCCCAAAGGTGTTCTTGGCAGTGATATTTCCTTCACAGCAATATCTCTAAGTTCTTCTGGTAAAAGCGAATAGGCAGGAAAGATTTTGTGAATAATAACGGATATTTTTTCCATTAATATATCAGGAACCTGAGATACATCGAAAGATTCTCTACGCCCACCTGTATTGTAAAATGTTTGAAAAATAAAATAAGGCGCAATTATAGATATACTTGTTAGAAGAGAAAAATCGTATGATACATTAGTGAGTAAACGAAAACATCTATCCCTCGCAAACAGCTGGGTAAAGTCTACCGTATTAGCGATTCCGTTCAACTCTTCCAGTAGCTGGAGATATGTCTGTTTATCTGTGTCAGCAATATCGCATACTTTAGCTAAAAACTGATATTCTTCGCTATCTTGGTATTTTTCGTTATAATAGTCTATATCCTTTGGAAAGTAAGGATATAGACTATTAATTAATTCTAAATGATTCATTCTACTAAGTTAACAACCTGTGCCGAATAGCCAGTCTAAATATCCATCATATTCAGCTTTGGATGGAGACACACCAGTTCTACCATCTGTACCGCGTTTTTGAACTCTTGCACCTGGTACAGCGACTTTCAGGAATGTTTTCATAGGTGTAATAAAGTCGCGTTCATAAGTTGCATCTGTCGAAGTCATCCATTTATTCCCAGACCATATATTGTACCTAGAATCATGACTGCATCATTAGCTGGCGCTGCTGCGGCAGCCGTTCCAGCCGATATGGCCGTACTATTAGCGAGTGTTAGCAGGGCATCGACGATAATATTCCCTAAAGGAAACGAGCGTGAGCTATTACCACCTCCGTCCACGGAAAACGTAGGCGAAGGCAAACCAGTTACGATAGCTGATTGCGAGTTAGAAGTGCCTACCTGTTGAAATTTGAATGATCGACAAGAAAGATCTCCTGGCATTATCCCTGGTTGTTCCCACTCAATGGTCAACCGCCACCACCACAGCTTGGTCATCATTACCATTACTACCTGAGCCTCCAGCGTTTCCTGAACCTCCTGAACCAGAGCCACCAGAACCTCCTCCGACTGGGAACGTTGGGAATGAAGGATTCACTGCAATATTTTCTCAAAAATATGAAATTAGTTTAGCGTACGTTAATCTTGTTTCTATTCTTTTGAATGAATTGGCAAAATGATCGCAATTAGAAATTTTCTAGTATTATATCTGTAAGCGAACTCATTGCGATATCTATCTAAGTGTTTAGGGCTTGTGTAATGGTACGTATCAGTTATACCCCGTTTTAATAAACTCGGAAACCCTAGATATTATTTGCATGGCCATCACCAACAGTGATATGGTTATTTTCAGTAGGTTTAACGGTTACATGATCGTCAACGCTTTTGCGTAAACAGCGAAAGTGAACAGCTAAGGATTGTGGAAGGGCCGTTCACAGGCCGCAAGGAAGCGGTGGCCAACAGCATAATACCTAATGCTAAAGCTCCGGCATAAAATCCCGAAGACGCTCATCATTATACTCCCCCAGGCCACGAAGATATTTCATCGTTACCATCATATCCGAGTGCCCCATCAATTTCTGGATAATATCCAGATCCTTCGTCTTCCGATAGACATTAACTGCAGCAGAATGGCGAAAAGAGTAAATGGTCTGCAGTGGCATCAATAAGGACTTTGCTAACATTTCCTTCTTCAACCGCTGCCACCTGGTGTGAAAATAAGTCATATTATAAGCGTAATGCTGCCTGGTAAAAATATTCTGTTCATCAGAAAGTCCCTCGATGAACTTCTTTAGTTCTGATCTTACATAATCGGGAACGTAAACAATCCGAACCCGGCCACTTTTATTTTCCGATCCCGAGAGGTGGATTTCCGTACAGTCTTTACCAAGGTGCGAAACCTTCAAATTCCTGATCTCCTGATGAGGCCTTAGAAAGCATCCATAACAGATCAGGCAACATAAATATAGATTGGGTTCCCTATCTTTTAAAAAATTAAGTAACCTATTCAACTGCTCCTTTTCATAAATGCTGTGAAGCCTGGCTTTTCTTTTCAATGTCGAAGTTTTCTGGATCAGTGATAGGGGTTCATCAATCTCTCTGGATATCACCGCGAAAATAGCGCCCAGTTCCCTGCGCTTATTCATATAATTACAACCCGAAGACCTGAAGGAATCCAAAAATTGCTGTACCCGTTTAGCTTGCAGGCTACGGATGTCAGCGCTTAACTCAAGCTTAGTCAAAAAGGCTTTAAACTTTTCTACTACCCCTCTTAAGTTCCTCAGGTACGAAAGGCTAAGCCCTGCGTTTAGCTTTTTCGACAAAGCCAGATCAAGCAAACGTCCAGTCATAAAATCACCCGCTTCAGCAACCTTATCAGTGACTTCGAGATCTGACTGTAGCACATCAGACACTAGCGGATAAGTATTAGCCTTCAATGCTTTTATCAACTCCGTTTTGAGCTTTCGCAACAACCTGTTTTTCTCCGCAACACTTTTTGAGTGATTGGGAAAGATATTTAACTTCAGACACTTACCGCAATATTCCCTTATCCGTTTACCCTTAAAATAAAAGCTCACATAACTTCTTTTGTCTAAACGAGGAGCGTTAACGATTTTAAAACAATATTGATCCATACCTATAAAAACGCCATGACAATAGGATTCATATGCTAAAAACTGATTCTATATTCTACTACATTTATTCATATCCGTTCACATCAATATTTGCCTTAAGCTTCCGCCATTTAAAATTCCTTCAAAAGAAACCGAGTTGCGAGGTTTCTTAACCCTTTTAGCTTTGGGAGGAACGACGGGAAGGCTAAAAGGCAAGATCCTTTTTGCCAGACATCATTCCGCAGGAATTAATGTCAGACAAAAAGACATCTTGCCAATGAAAAAACAAACCACCACCAGACCATTACCCATGGGCAAATAACAAGCAACATCACTCCTAAATGATCAGGATAACGAAGTAGCCAGTTAGCTAAAGTAAATGAATCACCAGCTCGATCGTATCTGGAAACATAGCCATTTCGCTACATTAATCGCAAAGAAACGCTGTAGCCAGCTACCTACATATTACGTAATCAATAGAGCACGGAAACAAAATCTCCGGATCATTGGCGCTCCTGATTTACCCATAGCCCGCTCCCAGGCTAATTCGATAACTCTTTAGCCAGCTAACAAATAAGCTAGCTTTCAACCTATAAATAACCTACGGACATATCCAGTAACACTCATCACAAATGCCTGTCTATAACATTATTTAGTACGCCCGCTTACCATGCGAAATTGGAAAAGTATCACACAACACTCCCATTAATTTTCATCTGTTAACGATAATCGTCAATTTGTAAACCCTTCTGGTTACAAGGAAGGTGCACAAACACCTCACCATCAGACAAATCAATTACCTATCAAATCCCAGTATCACACGATACCACTCCATAAGAACTAACATGAGATTCGCCGCTGCAATGCCCATATTTTATGGTGCTTGGTGAGCATACGAAGATCTCACCCTACGGCTGTGCAGGCAGCCTCAAAATATTTATCACTCAAATTATCTTTGTAGGAGCCCTTAGTTTCTATGACATGAAGCTCGCCACTGCGTCCCCTATTTCTTATCAGGTTAATGAGCCTTGATGACTCACCCCACGGCTGCGCAGGCAGCCTCAAATGTGTAAATGCTAAATGTATAGCAACTTTTGTAAGCAGTTGACAAATTGCGCCAAATCCTAAAAAAAATGATGGATCAAGATATACATATATCTATATCATCACCTAGCATTATAGCTTGCTCCATCATGATCATTCAATAATCAGTTGTATCCCCGCTTTTTCTGCTTTATAGTTAATTTTCTCCCTTAAGCTGTAATAGCTCCAGTTCTTTAACAGGAACTGATCATCTTTTGCTATTTCTTCTTTTTCCTGCTGGTTGATCAGCAGGAGCGTAGCGGCGCTGTGTTTTACGCAAAAATCAATGAGCATGCGGCTGTACAGGTGTAATTTTTGTTCCACATACCTTTTTTCGAGGTGCTTATAATCCTCCAGGCTTTTCATCTTCCGCTTTCTGCCATGCCCGCCCCGGTTATATTGAACTGCCTTTTTCACGCGCAGTGCGGCAGCCTGGATGGCTAGCCTGCGGTGCAGGAATTCTTCTTTGCTGCCAATGGAATGCTCCAGACTTCCGATCTTTACGCTTATCGGGTGCTCAATGGAAAGCGAAGCTTCCGCGATAACGGCCGGATCAAGTATATGCCGTTCTTTTTCGATTTCTATGGACGCCAGTAGAAACACTTTGCCTTTATCCAACTGGATGTGACTTGACCGCAGTTTAAGTTCACCACACCTGATCCTTTCCATCATCTTCTTCTTATCAGACCTGTCCCTGCCTAAATATGTCCGGAAAGGGATCTGGAAAAGCTTAAAGGAGAAATCCTTGTTGTCCGCCGTACGGGAAAGCCGACATAGTACTTCGGCCCCAAATGGTAACGGGATATTGCGTTTATAGTTCCGAAGCGTTTTCTCCCCTTTCCAGTAGGCATCTTTTTCCTTATTGAAATTTGTAATGAGCGTATTATTCAGGTTGCTTAAGATATTGGTCGGTACCTGGCCCTTAAAATGGTTGGACAAAAGTTTGTAGGTGGTATTCTGTCTGGAAGACTTCAGCATCCCATTCTCCTTTTTTTTCTCATCGGCGATCTTGAGCTTCACCCCATCAGTCAGGTAAAAAAAGTCCTTCACGTGTTCCTGAACAAAATGATGGCTCATGATCATATTGGCAGAACGAAAACAGATCCATTGCCAGTTGTAAATCTGATCCCTGGCCTGCTTGATAAATTCTTTATCATCAGAATCAATCAGCAGCTGGATCTTGCGGGTCACGATCATTGTAGCACTTTCCATATCACCTGATTTTAGTTTTTTTAATTTTCAGCGAAGCAGCGGCAAAAGCCTTTTGGATATATCCCTGATCAAGGCCCAGGGCAGTAGCAATCTCATCAAAGCTGTACTGCAGTTCATAGCGCATCCGCAGGATTGCAGCCTGTTCTTCGCTGACATCCCCCTCGAAACTGAACCTGCTTGTTTTTTTAATCTTACCAAATCTTTCTGTATCCGTGATCACGGCCTTTAAACAGGCAAGCGTCTTCTCCACCTTTCTTGCCACCTGGTAATCCGAAATACCCCCGATATGCCAGGCCATCTGTCCATAGTCAAAAGCATATTTAATACACAGCCTGATAAAAAGCTGTTGATCAGTGCTGAGGTTAGGAATAACGGCCTGTACCCGTGCCCATTGCTCTTTCTCCTCATCCCCGGGTTCATACACATCAAAGATATCTGCTGCCTCTTCCAGTGCTGGATCATACCCCGCAACAAAATCCTGATAATTCTCCATTTCATCCAGCCGAAGCATACTCCGCTGAAACCTATTTAACGAAGTTTTATAATAAGCCCTGCATCCATCAGCTGTTAATTTTCGAACAAAAGTCTTGATATGTTCTGGGCAGGTAATCTTCTCCCGGCACAGCCAGAGCCTTAGAAACGCTTCATTGACAATACAATCTGCATTCACATCATCTTTGATATACCTGAAACCATAGTAATATATAGAAGGATATAATAGATTATAAAAAAACTCAAGCCCTTTCTCCTTCCCTTCCTTAAACCTTGTAAAATTTATTTCCTGGCTGCGGTTTAGTGTAATGTATTTCATAGTGATTCTAGGTATATTAGCCATAAAAGCTGCTGGCAAACAGAAATTTGATAACTGCGTTCTTTCTATCCGGGACCAGAGGTTTTTCAAATAATCCCTTGATCCTATAAAATTTCAAATCAAATAAGATCATAACCATCATTTAAGATTGTTCTGTGTTAAAATCGGTCAAGAAATAACATTGCCTGTTCCCTCAAAAAACGCAGCCACCCTCAAAATTTGAATATTTTTTCCTGATTGAGTTAACATAAAACAAACTCCAAAAACCAAGGCAGGCCATCATTAAAGAACCTATTTCTATTTAACCATTCAGGTCACCTGCCTTTGGATTTTCTCAAATCATACAGGATTCTTAGGCTTTAAAGCGTAAAGCCTATCGAAAGGATAGTGGTTGCTTAAGCTCATGTTACTAAATTGAGTTTATACCGTGTGTTTAAAAATTAGGCAAAAACCAGCCCCTTCCACATAAAAACATGCGGATACGGGAAACCGTATTTGTTATTAGGAAAAAGATACTTACCTTGGGATTGCGAAAAACCATTGTACTGCACCTTTGCCTAATCAGCAATAAAGGGCTGGTACCAAGCTAAATTAACCCGCCGGGACTTTGTGCGCTCTCCACACACTAGCCTCTGTTCTTTTGGGCTATATTTTAACTTGGAATTCTGGCAAGTATTACGATGGAGAGCAAATAACGTTCTTTAATAATAGTTGTAGGGAATAATTACGATTCACTTCCTGGAGGTGAATCGTTTTGATGGCGCTTAATTTTTTCGTTTTCATAAACGGTTAATTTTATGTGAAACGATGCGGACTCAATAAAGCAGATGGAAACCAGATTGGCGAGAACCAATAAGGCGAACTTCACTGCCTTTTGGATGAGGTACCGTCAAGAACCGCTTAAGCCTGAGCCTAAGTTTCACAAAAGACTAACATGAAGTCCGCCTTATTGAATAAGATATCACGAAGATAGCAAAACTCAATAAATAGGCGAACTCACGATCGGCTCATGTGAAAGTTTGACGGTTTTCATCCATGAGAGACATCGTTAAAGCCAGGTTACCCTAACTCTATTTGTCGCTATAAATAACTGATAACAAATATAGTAAAGTTGATATTAAATATCAACAATTATTTTAAAATATTTTATGATTAATAGGATTGGCGAAGTTTTAAAGGAAAAAGGGGCAGGCAATAAGGATTTAGTTGAGTTTCTAAAAATAGAAAAAGAAACAGTATCAAGGTGGGTAAATAATAAGCATCAGCCGACTGTAACAACACTAAATAAGATAGCGGAATACTTAAGGGTTGATATCAGAGAGTTGCTGCACAAGAGCGATTGGAGTACTAGTAAAGTTGGAGAGTTTAAGAAAAGTAAATAATAAAGATTAGGAAAGAAATAGGGAATTTGTTTTAGCGGTTGAGAAATATGTATGGAAAAACAAGCTCCCTCCTTATTTTTAAAAGTGGCTACGTTATCATCTCTGTCTGATGAGAATAAGCAGGTGTAAATAGAAGAATAAAGTTAGAGAATATATGATTAATGGCTCTAAAAATGTATCGCAAAAAATAGTATTACAAGATGTAATTTTGTTTTACAAAACTTATTCGGCTTATGAGCAGAGGATGATACCAATTACAGAATTGAATTAAATCATGATGGATTTATTTGTAGTTCATTTCACATTAGGTGTTATCTTGTTCTTTCTCATCAACTGGGTTGGAAGACATTCATTTTCTATGGGATATATGGAAATAACATTATTCATTAAGGATGAGGAAGCACCAGCCATTAATTATCTTATTAGAGTTCTTTCTCCAATAGTTTACTTAATCATTGTATCATCGATTCTTTATCTCTTGAAGCTGGATAAATATGTGATTAACATTTATCTTGTTAATATTTACTATATATCATTTAGATTGTTTTTTAATGTCATCACAAGCCGTGGGCCTTTACTAAATTGGGGTAAACAAGTCATTTATTGGGTTTCAATTATTCTGTTATCCTACTTAGTTTACGATAAAATAATAAAGTATCGCGTTAATGTGCTACCAGATTTCACTACCATTGCTAACGAACTTTGGATAATTATTTTAGTCTTTATTTTCCAGATTGTAAATGGCGTAAAATTATCTAGTGATGGACAAATTAAAAGAAAGACCAAATATCTTAAATCTAAATATTTGTATTTCAAGGTGAGATATGGCAATATCATATCCCAGAATACTAGAAATGATTCCTTAGAAATAATTGCATATGCAATATTGATTTACGAAGATTTTAATCGCCCAATAGTCGCCAGGTGGCTTGAATACGTCACATTCTTCATAACCGGAAGCAAACATTCACTTGGCGTCATGCAATTTCCAACAGATAAATTTATAACTGATTTGCAGAGCGTAGATTTAGGAACTAAAAAACTAAGGAACAAATACAATTCGATTCTAGCAGAAATAGATGAAAAACCAGAGATAGGATACTCAATATATGATGCCGAGAGAGAGATAATAGGCAATTATAATGGCGGATCTAAATATTACAACGAGATTATGCAGTTATCGAACTCAATTAAAGAGCAATTTTATTCTGGTTCAATAGACACTTTATTGCCCTTGACAGAATAGATTTATAATAAATATGTTGTTAAAAAAAATATAAATAGGATGAAGTAGAAAACTTTTGGCTCAACAATATCAGATATTGCAGAAGTGATCTAGAGTGGGCCATGATTTCGGTCCAGATCATCGAGCAATAAAACCGATAAATACACTTTTTAAGCCCATCACATATCCGCATCCTCCGTTCCTCTGGGCTTTTGACTTCATTCGTCCGGGAGCGATCATTTAAAGTGTTGGAAATTGCGGTGATTTAATCCTCACGGCTAAATTTTGGGTAGTTGATTCAGCTATCCCCCTGACTCACACATGCAAGCCCCCCTTGATCGTTTTTTGTTTCAAGATCCTTTCACATTTCGACTAATCAGTAACGAAGTTTGACCAACAAAAAATTTCATTTCCTGGTATGATAGATGTCGGCTTGGAGCACTGGAAAAATTGGCTAAGCGTAAATCAGATTACCCCTCGCGCTGCAGCTTAATGATATTGGTGAGGATTAACAAACTTCTCCAAAGTGTTGTGGCGATAATTATTAAGCCAAGGACATTGGCAAAAAAAATATATTTGAGGTAAGCTTCAGGCAAAAACAATTTTAAGGAAAATCCCAGCATGGCAACAAATATGAGCGATTTAATACAACCCTTCAATAGTGAGGTGGTGCGGTAATAAAGTCCTGTAGAAAAGAAGAGATCAAATAAAGGTACATCTTCATTATCACCACTGTTTGGTAGCCTGGCCCCCGTTTTAAAGGTAATCAGTACAGTAAGCAACGTAAGAACAAAACCAGCGAGGGTAAGCGCTATTGTTGCTAAATCCGTTGTGGTAGAGACATTAGTTTCGGTTTTGGGCAGTTCTAACATCCCTTTAAAATACATAAAATATAGCCCGCAAATGAGCAGCCCACTGAATAGGTAGTCATATAACAGGGGCCGTCTAAAGTAAATATCGATCATGATTCAAATCGTTTCATGAATTCGTCAAAGTCCCCCTCTATTTTTTCAAACCATTCTTTTGAGGTCAGATGTGAATCGGGCTCTATTTCCACTGTAATCTGTTTTTTGCCCTTCATGAGGTTAAATGTGGCATCCTCACCTTCCTTATTTATGTATTTAAGTTCAAACTCTTCAAAGTGGTCAATATGATAGGGTTTTTTTCGAAATTTATCTAGAAGAGCTGTGGCCATTGTATTGGCCGCCTTGTTTAGCTCGACACTTTTTACTTTAGCACCCGGGGTCTGAAACATGGCCTCGATACGGATGAAATTTGGCTTAAGCTTTTGTCCAAGGTTAGCAAACTCTGTGATATAGCCTTTTATATCATCATCCATCTGTAGGATGTTGTGAGGCTTGAGCTTTATCTCAAAATTCAACACATTATGGAGCTGTTCGATGGTCTTGTCTATGGGTACATCCATAAAAGTAGTTGTTGTGGTCGCTTTGGCCATGTGGAGCATATCATGAGCAATGTTGCGGAAATAATATTCGATATCCGAAAGCCGAGGTCCATCGTGGTTATATTCCACGCACATGACTGCCGGATTGCGACTGTAGTCTATAAAGAAATTTGTCACCTCAGCGATAGAACCCGTTGCTTTGTTGAAGGGTACAAGTTCATAAGTATCTAGCGGTTTGACCATAAGATTTTTTCCTGCGCGCAGCAAAGCGATTGAACAACGGATTTTCTTTGTCTTCGGAATCCTGTAAGTCACATTCATGAACAGTTCTCTTTTCTCACCTTAATTACGGTTCTTGTTTTTGTCCACTGGGTAGGCTTTGTTTTCCATCCGTTCCTTGTTAAGAAAAGTGATTAACTTGATCAGGATATCGTTCGAGTTATCTTTGACATCTGCAAAGGGGGTGAACTTAAGGGTATGAAGATAAAAACGGATAAGGTGTTTACCAGGATTGGGAGCGTTATTTTCGGACATGTTAAAAGATTAATTCTTAACTAATTTGGTATTAAAAATCAGCATTATCAAATAAACTGCTCGTGATAAACTCCAAAAAGTGAAATTTTTAGAGTAAAATTATTTTGGCTGAATGCAGTCAGCTACTACCTTTAATTTCTTTCACTCATGATTTGAGTTTCCCTAAATGCATACAATGACAATTCTTGTATACCATTTATGCAGGTTCATAACAAATTAAGATGCCTCTAAGTAAACAACCTAAACCGCCTTTGCCAAAGTGGTCATATTGCTTGTACAGAAATTTTTCAGTATTGCCATTTCCCATTTTGCTCGCTTTCAAATTCTGCCGCTAGCGCCTGGTCGGTATTTAGAAACTGAGGAAATTTTTAGTTTGGTTCAGTACACGTTGCTGCTTAACTGTTTGAAACATGGACTTTTGCTTGTTGCCTGATTGTGCTCTAACTTTGGGAGGTTATGGGCGCATTGCTTTCTCGATATTGATTCTTGGGTTATAAATACTTATTCAAGCCAATGAATTAGATTTCTTTGTGAATTACAATCTAATCCGTAAATTTAACTAGGCAACATTTGAGCCAAAAACGGTCATTTTTACAGTGGGTGAGTTGGAATTATTTTTTGCAAGCAATTGCTAGTCAGAAGGTTTTTTAAATAAAGCTTATTCTGGTCTCGTCAGAGCAACAACCAAAACATTTAGTATCAAAAACTATCGAATCGCTAAAAAATCTTTGCTAAATTTCTGACCGCCTCAGTCCAAGCGGTGTCAATATCTGGCGCTGTAGAAATAACCAATGCCTTGCCGGGTGCTGTTGTGTACACACCTAATGGGGAATCCTCCCACATACAGGACCTTACAATTATTGGCACAACAGTCGCAGTACCCTCTTCTTCCCGTTCAATTGCTCTTTTAATTTCGATGTCCCATATATAATCGGTCGCCAAAAAGTCGTCGCTTACCAAAAACAAGATAATATCGGCTTCTTCTAGTTCATTTTTAATTTTACCATCCCATTTTTCTCCTGGCAAAAGCTTTCGGCAGTTCCATGTACTTATGTTGCCGTTTCTTTTCAGCACACTCAAATGGTTTTCTAATTTTTGCAAATGCAGATAGTCAGCTTTAGAATAAGAAATGAAGATTTTTTTCATTTTAAATTTTGTAGAAATATATTCACTAAAATCAATAAGATTATAATAAGATGTGCCGTATTTAAACACGTATTCTTTTTTTTGCTCTGCGTCTTGCAGAATTTTTATTGGAACAAAATCTTCTCCATTTAAAGTTACCGATCTCAATATTGAAGGATCTTCGTAAATCCTCTCCAAATCGGAAGCAATTTTGTTAAGGAAAGTTTTGTCTTTAGACTCATGTAGTCGATATAAATCGATATAACAATCCATTTTCTCTTCATTTCCATTAAAAAACCTTACCAGAACTATTTCATTGGTTAAATGATCTTTAATGACCAGTCCATCACGCCAATAATAATATCCTTCAAGGCTTGCATCGTCACTCAGCGCATTAGCTCCATATTCCTGAAAAAACTCGAGTACAATATGTTTATGAATGTAGCTATTGAATTGAAATCGATAAGCCGGCTTCTGGAAAGCATTTAAAAAAAGTTGTACAGCTTTAAGTGGTTTTTTTGGCAGATACAATGGGGCAATATATGTATTTGCTCGTGATGGATGTTTAAAAATAATTTTAAATTGAATCATTAGTTTTACTAAGGTATCCGCTTCATCATCAAATCTTCTTTTGTCCAATTTTTTTACAACATATTCATGATCAAATTTACCGTTCAAGTCGCTTAGTTTGAATAAAACTTTGTAAATGTTGTTGATTATCCGATCCTGATTAACCAAAACCTTATCCGAAAGGCTTTCATTCTCTGGAAAATATAAAAGCACACCAATGTCATTAAGGTATTGAGCAAGGCTGCTTATACCGGATTCATCAAAAAGCAATGTTTTCAATGTCTTTGTTGGTAGGTCTTTAAATTTTTCCGACTTTTTTATTTCCTGATTGCAGAATTTCTGGAACTCCTTCGATGTGAGATGGCTCTGGAACCTTTGTGGTTCATTAACCAATATATTTTTAACTAATCCCCATGTAGCAAGAATGTCCTCCTCGAAAATCGGCATATTTTCAAGTAATTCCGCAAGTAGTTCTTTGAATTGATTCAGTCCTCGTTTTTCATTGATAGAAATTGCGGTAGTCCCGTAGATCTCTGGATGATCTACCTTCATTTTCTCAAAATCGAGATACCTTATATCCGATTGCGAATCTACTTTGTTCTGGATAACCAAAATATTTGCTTTAACTTCTTTGTCGTCCTCATCTAGCTTAGCCTGAGCACCAGCATCCTTTTTGTCAGATTTTAATTCAATAGGCTCTAAGTTTTTGATATCGCGATTTGCTTGCAATTCGGCAATTTGTTTTTCGCCCTCATGAACAGTACGCTTGTCACAGTGATAACGAATAGAATTAAGCCAGTAAATTACTGGATAGCCTTGTATCGGCATTGTCGCTTCCTCTCCATCGATCTGACGCTGCGTTATATTCTGTTCACTATATTCGTTTGTAAAACGATCCCAAAGGAGAATGTAAGCTGTTCGTTTTGTAAAAAAAATGTGATGGGTGTCATGGTAATATTCTTGCCCCCCAAAATCAAATATCCGGAAATTTACATTTCTAGTACCTATTTTGACCTGCCACAATTTTATTTCAAGCCAATGCGTGCTTTTTATATCTTTATCTGTTTTTCCCGTTCGTAGATATTCTGATAAAGAAGACTTTCCTACATTACTGTTTCCAACTAATATCAATTTAGCATCTCGATTTTTTGAAGGTTTTATATTTGCAGCCCTTTCTGCTTCGAGTTGATCGAAATATGCTAGCACTGAATTTACTCCCCTTTTAATTACGCTTGTGCTGGGAAACATAAGTGTAATATTGTTTCTTATACTTAAAGTACCGAATTCCCATTTGGAATCCTTTATGCCGATCTTTTGAATCAAACTTTTTGCTGGCAACATGTCTTTTATCCTGTTGGAATGCAAATCTAGTGTTGTCAAACCAGGCATTTCCTGTAGAAATTCGACGGAGCTTAAGAGATTGCTGCTTAGAAAAAATACGCGAAGATTTGGTAGCAAGTTATCTAACCTTACAGCACGTATCATATTATTATTTAAGTGCAGCTGCTGAAGATTACTTAGTCGATCAAGCTGACTAATTTTTGAGATTAAATTATTGCTTGCATTGATAAAAGTCAACTTCTCCATTTCAAGAAAGGGCGTGAAATCAGATATTCTCCATCTATTCCAGCTTATCCCCTCCTTTTTCGGGTGCCAATCGCCCCCACAAATCAGTTTTTTAAGGTTTTTTAAGTTTTTAATGGCCTTAGGTATGTGGTATATGTTGTTTACTGGACCATCATTTTTGCTTTCACTAAGAGTCCATTCCTCTCCCTTATGCTCTCCCCATTCATTGCTTAGAATTAACTCTTCCAAATGTTCACAATTGAACAGCTTCGGTAAAAGTTCCAAGTTTGTAATACCAGTTCTTCCTAAATCTAGAATTGTTTCGCGAGTTTGAAGATTATTCGCAATCAGTAGCTGGGCATGAGCATTTCGCTCCTTTAAAAATTCGACTGCAAAACTTCGTTCATCGATCGTCAATCGTGAAGGCAAGTCAACCCCATTTTCCTTGAGACTTAACTCCCTGATTTTACCAAAAGCAATGCCTACCATAGCAGGTGTAAAATCAACAATTTTGTTATGATCTAAGATAAGGACTTCAAGCATCTTCAAACTGTGCAGCGGACTGATGTCAACAATTCGATTTCCACAAACATCCAATGTTTTTAGCCGTTTAAAAGTGCTCAGCGTAGATATATCTTCCAGATGATTATACCTGATTTTAAGAATTTCCAATTTTTTGAATAGATAAAAGCCCCTGAGATTTAACAGGTCATTCTCTACTGCATTAAGGCCAACTACATTTCCCTGCTCGTCTAAAAGAAAACTATTTCGAGTATTAAACAACTTTTCCTCATCACCTACTTGTTGAAACTCGGCGTTTATTAGTTGTTCTAGCTTTAAAATTGAAGGTAATTTGAACATTGATTTGGTTTAATTTGGTTACATTACGTGATCTCGCCAAGCGATGCTAATTGAATATCTTAATAAAAAAGCAAATGAAATAATTAGCCTTTCGGAATTAGCTTAATTTGATAAAACTTACTGTTAAGTAAAATATTAGCGTTACTTTTTAACTCTTTCGCATTACAAAACCTATGCGCTACCAAACTGTTTCTAGCTGGATTTCGTGAACATCTTTTATCCCTTTAAATGCCCGCCCGACAATGATGACTTGACCGTTTAGGTCTTTTAGTTTCATTCGGTTTGTCAATTCAATAAATGGAGTTATCAAATAGTTGTAGCTTGTCTCAACTGCTCGTCCTAGGTCTGGCGGCAAATCAATTATTGTAAAGGCGGGAATATTATATTTCGGTCGATAGCTGAGATTAATGAGGCCGTAATGATAAGCCAATAGAAAAAGTTGTTTATCTAACCCACCCAATGATGTCCAGATTGTGTTGTTTACATAAAAAGTGATTTTTGATTCTGTCAAAGAAACCTCGATTCTTCGACCTCTTGTCCAGACTTTTGGATTAACTTTAACGATTTTGTCGATGTAGTCCTGCATTCCTTTAGAAAGATCATTCGCAACAGTTTCAAAATTGATAGAGGCATTTTCCTTTTCAACAACCAAATTTTCCTGCTCAATCTCCTTTTCAAGCGCATTGATTTTTAACTCTAGCTCTTCCTTGTATTTGTAATTTTCAATTAGCCTGCCATAATTGAGTATTTGTTCTAAAATCCTTCCTTTACTTATATCGATTTCAGATAGTTCATTGTCATTGAGTGCATACAATGGTCTCTTAATCTCCTCTATATTTTTGTCTAAAGAAAAAATTCTTTCGGTTAAAGACTTTTCTTGCTGCTGAAGATCGAGAATTATTTTTTTGTGATCGTGCAATATGGTAAAGAGTTCATTTTGTTCGTTACTGAGCTGTTCAATTTCAAAATCAAGCCTGTTTGATTTTTTTGTATTTATACCAATTGTACTTTGCTTACATAGGAAGCAGGAATCAACGGTATTAGAGTCAGCTGAGATATTTTGGTCACAAGCAGGACAATGCGTAACCCTCATTTCTGAAATGATTCCAGATTTCTTAGTGCGCTTAATCTTTGATATTTCTTCAATAATAGAAGTATGAATTTCCGAAAAATCTTTAACTTTTTTTTGAAACTGGGCAATGTGCTTGCTAACTTCATCTCTTTCCTGATAATATTTTGCTCTTGAAGCTGAGAGGTTTATTTCAAACTCTTTGTTGGTTGACTCAATTTTTTCTAGGCGATTTCTTAAAATGTCGTCCCTTTTGAGTTGAATTTCGTTCAATTGCTTATTCAGATCATTAATCATTTCACCTAATACCCTGGCATTGATTGAATTGGTCATAAATGTCTCTTTGGACGACATTTCTTTTGCAACCTGTGATATTAACTCGGTAAATTGCTCTTTCCTAGACTCAAGTTCTGTTAGTCGCTTTTGCTTTGTTATTGTACTGCTGCTTTCCTTTGAATATAGTTTGTCTGCAATTCCTAAAAGCAAAAACTGAGAGGCAAACTGTTCGCTAATGGGCTGCTTATCTGCTAAGTCGCCCCAACCATCCTCTTTTCTGTAAAGGTGGCGATATAAGCTTCTAAAACCTAAACTTACCCATTGGGTGGTATAAGGATTGCCTTTAGGATATTTGATATCTGATGGAATGGAAAGTAGCTTGAGAATTTCCTGAGAAAATTCAGATGGAGAATAGGGAGTCTCATTGATAAAAATTTTTGTAGCTAAACCCACATCTAATGGAGCTCTCGAGAATTCAACTTCTTGGTCAGCAATAATCACTTTGAGAATGATTTTTTGATATTTCTTAGAAACTTCAGGATCCACAAACATTTCCATTACATTAGCTTCTTTCCCTAGGACAAAATCTATTTGTCTAACCCATGTACTTTTACCAGCGTTTGGTTCGCCAGTTAATAGGTTGACTCCATTAGTGAAGAGAAGAGTTTCTACTTCTCCCTCTATATCTATTCGCTCTACACTTTCTAAATAAAAATTGTTGGCCATAATTCTAAATTTTATTTCCCATTGACCTATTTGTAACTTCGACCTCAAACATTTCATAAACCATGTTTTTCAGCTGCGATCCTGTCATTTTTCCTAGGACATAATTTACATTTCTTATATTGCTAGCCAATTTTGCAAACTCCTCTTCTGAAATTAGCAGATCTGAAATCTCCTGACCTTGCTTTGTTAGGAAAAAAGTGAAAGTACCTTTATCTTTTTCTATTATGATTAAAGACCGAGCCTCCAAATATGGAAGTAGTTGGTAATATCGTTCATCCCAAGGGCCATAATGAAATCGGATCATTCTGGACTCAATTCCTCCTTCATGGGCTAGGAGGTCTACCTGTTCAATTTTCAATTTTGAAATCACCCGCCTAAAAAACTCTGGATACCTGACAAAAAAGTCAAGCTTAGCAAGTTTAGTCAGCCCACTAATTTTATATACTTTTTTAAATCGATCTTTTTGTCCACACAAGCGTAATAGAACTAGAATTCTAGAAGCGTGGAATTCGATCAAGTCATCCGACAATAACGCCGATCCTGCTGGATATGATGATATATGCTTTACAGAAATCATATGCTAGCTTTTGTAAAACGGTGGGTACATCGGTTAGCATTGTCGTACATGCAACCCAGTGCTATTTCTTCACTTATATGTAGCTCCAATGCTAGTATTTTCACTTGATCCCAGCAGTACTTATGAAACTGTGAGTCTGAAGTTATTGGAAAAAACTTACCATCTATATCAAACTTATCTCCATTATCATAGGCCAGCTTCAGATCCTGTATTAAAATGTGAATTCGATTTTTCGACAAATTGATCTGGGATTGACCGTAAAAGTTATGATTCATCACCTCCATTTCAAACTGCCAGCGAAATTCCTTTGCTGCCTCTAATGTTCCTTTTGGTAGTTTCGCCGCTGCTAATTTTTTTTTCAGCTTTTCAGTACCCTTGAGAGGAGCAGCCAATTCAGCCATCATCTTATCAAACATTGCAATAATTTCATCGTCTGTGAAATGGTGTTTGTTGTCCCCAACACCTGCAGATGACGTGAATGAAAGTAATTTTTGATATATCTCTATTTTTTGGTCTGGAGCCAGGATTAAGTTATACTTTTCATGTAAACATTTTTCCAAATAAATTATATTTTCTGCCCGCAATCCTTCCAACTTAGAATTTACCTGCCAAACGCATTTCGAAAACCAGTCACTAACGTTTTCGCCCTTTAGGTTGGCAGGTATTAATGCTAGCTTACTCTTATGGGTCTTTATTAAGCTCGGTATGGAAGTATTGTTTCTTGCTTTATCTGAAATCTCAGTTTTTAAAAAGGATAACGTGGGATCGACATCAGTACATGTTATAATTCGATATGTTACTTGCTCATCACATCTACCTCTGGAAATTGATTTTGCTAATAATTCCAGCGAATACATCTTTGGTACAGTCCATCGAGAGTCTAAGTCGTTGGACTTGACCTGAACCATTTCTACAATGCAATTTTTACCATTAGGGTAAAGCAAAACAATATCATCTTCTCCTTCGATCCAAATTTCTGAAATTGGTTTACCCGATAAAATATCCAATAAAAATTTAACTGCAATATGATCTTGATACTCAAACCCTTTGCGGGCTATTCGACCTCCTACTTCAGCAGGCTTCAAAGTTCTTATAGATTCGAGAGTCATTTTAAATTTTAACCAATATCTCAATTTTTTATCACTTTATAAGATTTATGTTTCCGGTAAACAAATTACATTCTGATTTATTTTAAAAATAGCCTAAGAAACTGGTGGCTATCATGGCAACGTAAATATCTTCTGTTGATAGTGAATAAAGAATGTGAAGCTATAATCTTAAAAAGGCATAACTAATTTATATACTTAACTAAAATACAATTGTATTGGCAATTTATCAAAATGTCTTGGTTGAATGAGATTTCTCCTTTTAAATAACATTCTTTATCTTAGAATATCACTTGGAGCCAAAACACGTCAAACCGTTCTGGTGACCACATTGGCGGAAAACGCTGCGAAAAACCACATTATAGGTCGCAAAGGGATGCTTTCTTATCTTCTCGTCGGCCCGATTTGATATTATATATATATTAATATAAAAACAATTAAGAACCTAGTACTTTTCGATATATACCCTCCTCTTAAATTATCAATGAAAATTGGTTTATTTTCATCTAAATTGTATCTTTGGAATGTAAGATTCAGAGTTAAATTGTATCAAGATAATGGTGAGTAATTCGGTGTGTAGAATATCGATTACCATTCTAAGAAATTGATAACCAATAGGTTGTAATAACGAGGTTATTCCCCTACGGGCTACACTTATTATCATCAAAGTTTTTAAAAGGCTGAAAATCAATGATTTTCAGCCTTTTATGTTTTACAAATATGTTAAAAAGTATAAGATTTTTTGGGGATTAATTCCAGGTATATACTTTTGATCATCTGAATAAGAAGAAATTATTCATTATCCCCTCTTGATGTTGCGCTGAAAGCTTTGATCTTTGCATCGAAAGACGCTGCAGATGCATTGTAGATCTGTTAATAAAGCAGTTTAGGATATCGTCGGAATTTGAATAGGCCATTTCACCCTAATTAATCATAAATATGGCATTTTACCAAAAAATCATACTTTTAAAACGATTTCCCTGATCTAATATATGACGGAAACTATAAAAGGAAAATTAAAATAATTGGCATGTTAAGGATTGCGACCAAAGCTATAAAGCTCCAGAAAAGAATCCTTTTTCTTCCGTCGTGATAAAAAGCGAACATCTTATAATAATAAAAAACAAATCCAATAGCAGCCATTTCCATAAATGCATAAATGATCAGTATCAGGTAGCGCCATAGATGACCTTTAACATAATATAATACATCAAGGAATTGATCTACACCGGAGAAGGAGCTTTTGGCATGCTGCAGATTGAAAAAGGTGATCGTTTCGGCCTTGTCGGATAGTTTGTCAACATCAGTTTCAAATACGTAAAACCGTACAGGCTGACCAGTACCGTTGGCACGATCACCATCATTATCGACCGTAAAGAGTTCATTGATGTGCTCCGATGGGGTATCAAAAACCGACTGGTAATAGCCACGATTAAAGCTAGCCTTGAAAGGAATGATTTTGAAATTATAATTTCTCCTTCCCTTATAAGAAGAAGCTATACCATAAGACCCAACGGTGCCCTTTTTTTCTACCAGTTCATGGCGCAGATGGTCAACATAAAGGAATACAAGTCCTGTCAAAAAAATAGGTAATACAATCGCAAATAACACCAAGCGATTAAGCTTTGGGAACTTACCTTCAGGACTGTAAAAAGTTCCTGAGATACTAACCTCAGGTGAATGGCCAGGTTTATCTATGCATTTCAGGACAATGATGTTCGCTGTAACTTGCTTAATTTTGCCAGATGCGGATTTAAAGTGAAGCGTAATAGGCGTATTGTTGAAACTTTCGGGCTCATTTAAATCAAGATCAGGTAGTGAATTTAATAAAAAGCGCTTAAAAGTAATTTGAAAGAACTGCTGCTCATGAATGACAGTATCATACCGAAATTCCATTAACTCAGATATTGTTGTACCTCGCAAACTTAAGCCAGCTGGTTTTTCCATATGAAACTATTAACATCCGTACAATTGATTTGTTCGAAACATTATTTTGAACCAGATACAACTACTGCACCCAGTAGCACCAAAGAAGGTAAAAAGTTCAGGATGGTAGGTTTTGCGTACTTAAGTCCTGTTGAATAAGGCTATATTTGAGCCGTTGCTATGCAAGGCTTGGATTAGTTGGCCACCACAAATTTGGATGACAGTTGCATGCCCGAGCCCTTTACAACCAAGATATATAACCCTGGTGAAAGATTGAAATAAATACGTTTAGATACCTCTGAGGGTTGATAGTTTACAGCATGCCTGCGGCCACTTATATCATAGCAGTCAATTTCTTCAATCGTAAATGCCAGCGGCACCTTAATATTTATATATTGACTGCAAGGATTAGGAAACAGCAATAAAGCATCCGGCTGCAATTCATCTGTTTTGCCATAACACTCCACGATGCCAATTGACATGGAAGCGGAGTAATTCATTTTGTCTATTGAATTAATATTATGCCAGGCACCATCATAAACATACATGGTCGACGGACCTGTTTTACCACGATTTGCAGAATGATATACTGCAAACCCATCTTTGTTATCATCCATTAACTGGTAGCCAATATAAAAACCTGAGGTTAATTTTAAAACAGAATCAAGCAAAATGTGATTGACCGCCCCCGCTTTTAGTTCTTTCAAAAAAATACTCTTGGTGTAAATCTCCTGCCCGGGCAGGCTTCCATCTCCCCATATCTTTATTTTTATACTGGATGTTTGACTAAAAGCTCCTAACCGTGCAACATTTAAATAAAAGCCTGGCAAAAGCAAATAGCCAGGTAGGGTGAATTTCTCGGCAAACATGACAGAAGAGGTTGCCGATAAGTAATCGGAAGGCTTTTCGGTCAGGTTGTAAGCTGTTTTTTCGTTAACCCTGATATGAGAAACCGTATCACATTGTTCAGCATTAAACCCATAAGGGTCGTAGCCATCCATAAAACTAGCCCCCAGCTGTACGGGATCAAGTAATTCGATCAGCCTATTTCCTATTTTTGCAACGGAAGTGTATGAGACACTTAACTTATTAAAATAATCGCTGCCTTGCGAATTGCAGGAAGAATACCCGCCTGTTAAACTGCCCACCAGCCTATGTTGTGGGTTGTAAAGCGGAGCTCCTGAAGAACCAGGCGCAGTAGCACCAATATCCCATTTCACAACCTGCCACGAAGAATTGGTGATATAATCGGTATTGAATGTTGCCGAATGAAGTTGATTATAATCTATTGCAATTTGCTTATACCTGCCACCAGGATGATGGATGCAAACACCGGCTTCTGGTTGAATATCCCTTACATCCCAACCTGCATAATAAGGACGAAAAGAGGCCGGAGGTACTTCATTAAGCTTGAGCAGGGAAAAGTCAAGTTGATCAGCTGCGGCCACAAGTTTGGCACCCGAAATGGTCTGGTCGTCACTAATTGATGATTGTTCGCAATCATATTCATAATTAAATATAAACACAGATTCTTCTGCATGACTTTCATCGAAAATGGTATGAAAAGATGTTAGCAGATACGGTTGTTTGTCTTTTGCAGTATTGCCGATAAGTGTACCTGAGCTTAGGTTACCATCAGTAATAATTTTACATACGGCCCTTTTATCGGTTAACCAGTTAATACCATTTTCGCAATTTATATTTTGATTGCAAGAGGCAGAAACATTTTTGGTTCCCGCTTTAAAAATGCCGGTTCTATCTAAATATACTTTCGATAATTGAATGATTCCATAATCAGTTACCTGATGAGGTATATTCAGTTCCAGCATGATTGTATCTCCGGAAACGGGAGCCAATGAGATGTGACTGTTTACACTGCTTTTTTGATGATACTTTCTTAACTGCCTTAAACCTTTGTTGTATACAAACAGCGTGACACCTTTTGATAGCTTCAGTGAATTAAAAGTCAGGTAAATGGAATATGCATTAACGCCATGTATGCCTAAGCGCCAAACCCTGCCCTGTGTGGTTTGATCCCAATGGCCAGAATTTTCAGGGTTAAGGTTAACGTTTACGCGTTCTGCAAACTGATAAGATTTTATACCCGCCGCATCTTGTAATGCATTATGACTCAATAACTCCGCCTTTCCTTTGCTACTGCCGCTTAAGGTTTCGTAATTTTTTAAAGGCGTAATTCCGGCAGCAATGCTCATAGGGATGGCATCATTATAAGTTTGTGCAACCGTACAATAACTGCATGCCAGTATTAACAACAGGACTACAGAATAATAGCGGATAAACTTCATAAACACATTAAGATAAACAAATCCGCTGCATATACTGTTAAAATAGAAATCTGCTTTTTCTTCATTTTTTGGAAATATCAACGGCATGAAACGATAATGTTCCATGCCGTTGAAGGTAGTATCCGGCATTTTTATTGCTTATTACAATAAAACGTACTGCCGGCTAAAATTGGTGAAAGGTAGTAATACTTTTTGCAGGAAGTGTATACGTAAATGCATTACCTGAAACAGGAACTGATCCTATCGAAGACATGTTTTCATTACTCGATGTGCGATGAACATTCAGTGAACCAATACCACTAACGTTAGCAACCGAAAAAGACTGGCTTACTGCAGAAGCACCTGTATTAACAGCGACTATTACCAATCCACCTCCACGGTAGGCCGTTAAATAAACATTAGGGGTAGGATTATAGGTACAGGCTATTCTTTGTTTTCCCGGCCTTATCCATTTGGCAAACTGACCGCCAGTGTAGCCGGCTTTGTAAATTGTACCGCTCTGATTAACCAGGTTAACGCTTGCATCATTATCATTTACCCACCAAAAATAGTAAGCACTAAATTGGTTGTTCATACAATCATTAATGTTTTTAGCTAAAACTAAACAGTTATCCATATTATCACGGCTATTGGCCACATAGTATTCTGTCATCCAAATACGTTTTCCCTTATTTAGCGCATTTTGGTGTACATTATTCCCACCACCATAAAGATGCCCGGAAACATAAGAAATTTTAGCAGCAGCGGCAGCATCGTTCAATGTTGGATCAGTATAGGTATCATTAAAATTAATGGCATCAGCACAGGCAATGGGTTTGCCAATATTTGATCCGCCTGCTTTGATAATGTCACGTATCTGGTATCCATCCAAATTGCCATCTTCCGAAGAACCATCAGGCTCATTTTTGATAGATACGAAATCACAATTGATGGCTGAAGCAGCACTACCCAGCCAGTTGCAGAAATTAACATACTGGCTAGACGGAATGGTATTGCCTGAGCGGTAAGCGTCAGGTATTTTCCAGGGGCAGCCTAATACTTTAGCGCCCCGGGCGTGTGCCGCAGCAGCATTGTTCGTTTCATCGGTCCATGCATTATTCTGGTCGAAACGAACCCTTAACAAAGAAAAGCCCAGTGTATTATAAAGTGCATCATTTTTGGCAGCCGTAAGCGTACCACACCACGCGCTGGAAAAGCCCAGCCCGTCAATGGTTTGATAATAGGTATTGCCATCAATGGATGCCAGTCCTTTTAACTGCGGTTCAACATTTTCTACACTTTGCTGCTTTTCTTTTGAACAGCCGTGTAGTAAAAATACCGCAATAGCGATAACACAAATTTTAAATTTCATAATTGCTCGATTAAGGTTTTGTTTAAGATAGATAGTCGCTAATGTTGAAAAATCGTATAAGGTTACTTACTTGAATGCCCCCTCCTTTCTTTTAGTGTCTGAATTTGTTGAGTACAATATATTTTGACAGGTATTTCTGCTGGGCCACAATTGGCAATATGCATGCGGATATTTATAATTATTCATCATCCTATTTATTTGCAATTACCAGCCTCTTAAAAATTTTTCACTAAAACATCAATTAAGCTTATATAAAATCATTAACGATACAACTGTAAATACTTCCTTTTATTTTATTGTTATGCTATAAAAATGCAACATCAAACATCATGTTATACCAAATCATAAAGGACAGATTCAAATCGCTGCATAATTGCAATACTTATCAAGAAATACGCTTTTTGTTTTTGCATTTATTGGCTTAAATACTCATTTACCCAAAAATGAATTCACAAAAAAACTACAGTTAATAATTTTTTATTATACATTTTAATAAATATAAATCCTACATTTTTATTCATTTCAAAATTGAACATATTCAAAATTCAATTATACATTTTTAGCTGGTATAGACATTTAATCTTATGCTAAAAAGGCACTAAAAACCATTTTAACTATTGATTAGCAGTTCAAATGTATAGGCTTATCATTTTAGTTTAGGGTAATAATTATTAAATTAGCAGTTCAAATGTTCAACAAAGATTAACTACACCCATCACCGCTTAAATAATTTTAAATACACATAAGTTAGTAGCACATATGTGATTAATTACATCACGATAATTCTACGAATAAAAGAGCCCATTTAATGCCGTTGTGCGCAAGCTAGGGCTTACCAGGGAAACACTTTGCGGGAATGTGAAATCCAAATTATTTCCGGCAACACCAAGATTGATGATACATGTAGATGAGCAAATTCTTTTTGTATTGTCCTTTTGCAAGGCCAATACAAATCAGCACAAAAATAATCCACTAAAAATCAAGCAGATAATTTAAATATCGAATAAAATTTAGCTAAGCCTTTTGAAAAGCAAAAATATTGTATACCTTTGCACTCCTTCAAACACAGAAAATTTGAAGCTATAGATTGCGGGGTGGAGCAGTTGGTAGCTCGTCGGGCTCATAACCCGAAGGTCGCACGTTCGAGTCGTGTCCCCGCTACTAAAAGTAGTCTGAAGTCATCAGTACCAAGTCCAAAGTCTAGCTGACTCAAAGACGAAGAACTATAAGACTCAGGACTTAAAAAATGGCCCGTTCGTCTAGGGGTGAGGACGCCAGATTTTCATTCTGGAAACAGGGGTTCGATTCCCCTACGGGCTACGATCCCGCTTTACGATAAGTAGAGCGGGATTTTTGCTTTTCATCTAATCCTCTGCGGAAACCAATATTCACAGTATTCTTCATTTGAAATATTTATCATCATTTCGTAAATTGAAATTATATTAACTACCAAATTCCAATGATCAATTTCTTAACAAAAATTATTTTATTAAATATACATCCCCAATTTCACATTATTAACAATTAAAGTTCTCATTATGAGTGATCAAATAAACCCTTACGCCCTTATGGAAAAAGTATTATCAGACAGGGATCTCAAAGTTGAAGAAAAACTAAAATTAATAGATGAACTACGCAAAAATAATCCGGTAACGACAGACCGATGGGCTCCTCGTGTCGCAATCTGGATACTTGGACTGACAGTGATTACGACTGTAATCTGCGTCACTGTAATCATTCTAAATGAAGAAAAAAGCAATGAAGGCTTGATTGCAATTGGTTCTGCAGCAGTTGGGGGACTTGCTGGATTAATTTCACAATCTCCACGTAAAACAGCTGAATCCTAACTTCAAATTAAATAACCCATTGTTCATCTTCGCTTTACTTGATGTACAATATCGAAGCTCCTTTTTGAGCACCATGCAAAATTTAATAGCAAAAGCCATTCAAGATCAAAAATAATGTATAAGAAGCAAAACACCTTGTCTAAATAATTATGTCTCTGATCTTGAATAATTACATTTTAAAGTTTAATTTTATTCAGAAAACATCAGGCATCATTATGCTGATCTAACCATTTAAATTAACACCTCAAACTCTCATCTAAAACGCTACTCATGAGCTCCGTATTCAGAACATCCTATGCACCGGATGTAAAACCCGTGACCGACGATAAATTAAAAGAAATCCTCGCCCAACGAAAATGGCAAACCGTAGAGATTAAAATCTCCCACCAGGACCTGAAAGATCACATCCGTTTTTTGAACGATGCTGTTGTAATCAGAGAAAGCCGGGAGGGTGTTCCACTCATGACTACCACAGGAATTTATGGTCCCATTAAAAAAGGCGATCAGGTGGTTTTAACGCCGAATGAAGGTACCGGAGTAAAGGTTATCTCCACGAACCCGCCTGAAGTCAGCCTGATTGAACAGCTGGAAACCCTTGCAGCAAACCATCAGCACGTTAAAGACGGTAATGCAGTTTTGGTTCATTCCAACTGGGTCAGCAGTGAAGATGGCGGGAAGCTACCCAATCTTGATCCCTCAGCAAACGTATTTGGCGCCACCGGCTCACTGTATGTGAATGAAAATGCAGTCATTTTCCCGGTGCTTGATGTGACCCATCCTGATTATGAGGAAACACTTGCCTTTTACGGCGCAAAATTGCTGAAGCCACAAGAAGCATTTTATCTGGGTTTTGAAGATACCTTATTTGGCATGGAATACGACACCTCTTTACCTGACTACATCCGTAACTATGCCCTCTCACCTATTGGTGGTGGTGGCCTGTTTGTGGAACACCATCCCTTTCCGCATATTTTTCTGCCCAAACCAACTATAAACGGAGAAGTTTTTTGTGAGGCGAAAGTTACACTGGGCCGTAAGGTTGAAGCTGCAGGGAAAAGTGATCCTCAGATCAGGTTTACCACATTCAGGATTCCTGCTGATGGATCAGCACTGGCCATTAAACCCTCTACCATCCACAATGACAGTTTTACCAACGGAAAATTAGCCGTTTTTGTAGCCAATACGCCTGCAGATACGGTGGCTTTCAGGCAAACGGCGCCATTCACCAATATCGTAGTGAAGGATCATGATCCCCAGATCGAAATCCCGCAAACATCGAGCGTTTATTCTGGCACTTAGGTGTTGGAATAGAAATAAAATTAGTAGCCAAGATACTGTTGCAATCAATCCCTGTGATCCACAATCACAGGGGTTTTACCCGTGGTTTCATTGGTATAAAGCTGTAGATCATTGCTTACTAAAACTTCTAAATTTTTCACCTGGTAACCAAATATTTCATAGAGCTGCTGACGTTTTAGTTCCATATATTCTGCTTTGGCCATATCCATAAAATCGGTTACCAGCAAAAATTTTATGCCCGTATGCCCTTCACCTGGAATAATCTGGATCTGGAACCTTTCCACATCCGCTAAAACAGCCTTAAAATCATCCAGGTCATAATTGCACTCGTTAAACATAAACGATTGATGCTCCCGACCTTTTAACTCCAGGTAAGGTTGTCCGTTAATATCAATCCATTTGCCCGCATCACCGGTATTGTATCTAAAAATAGGGAAACGCTTCCGGAACAAATTGCTCACCAGCAAATTGCCATAACCATCAGCATCAGGCGCATGTACTTCAACTACCAGGCCGTCAATCACCCGGAATAACGACGGAGAGTGGCTGTAATCGCACCAGGCCCAGATGCCTGTTTCTGCTGAACCGTACAGTGAATAAATCTGTCGGGTGCCGAAGATCTGTTCAAAAACCCCGATATGCGATGGCGGCAGGAATTCTCCCCCGAACAAAAGATTTTCTATGGATAAATGAAGCTGATTTTTTTTCAGGTATTGGGCAAAAAGAAATAGTTTGGAAGGCGTACCCAGCAATAAATTGGGTTTAAAATGCTGCGCCATATGATAGGCATCTTCATAGGGCAGGCTGGCACTGGCCACCAGGGTGGTTGAACTGCACCTTTCCAGCAGGTCATCCATAATGGCGGCCGTGCGGTACATATCCATGTAGCCAAACAGATTGAGTGCAATGGTTTTCGGCGTAAATACCCCAGCCTGGTTTAAGACTTTGGCCAGTACGGCCCGCTGCTCCAGGTTTTCGGCAATGTCTACAGGAAAAACCAACGGCTTCTGGGTAGAACCACCAGATCGCACCAGGTAAACACCTTTGTCCTCCTGATGCAGATCAAAGTTTTCATGTAACTGCCTGATCAGTTCTTTTTTCCCGATTAGCGGGGCCTTTTGATAGGCCTCATAATCCTGGTAGTGGGATTTGAACAGTTCAGACCGGCGCACAAGCTGATAGTGCGCTTGAAGAAGAGTATCATTCATGATTTAAAATTCATTTTAAGCAGCAAATAGCCCAGGTATGGTTTCAAAAACCGACGGTGATACCATACAAAGCACATTTTCTGATGGTTGGATGTCAAATTTTGCAAGGCATGTTTATACCAGCGTTCACCAATCATACCCATCAATAAGCGATCATGCTTATCACTGCTGTTAATATACCTTGAAATTACCGGTGGCAGTTCAACCTGCTTAAAATGCGTATAGTTTTTCCGCGATAAGCTACCCGGCACTTCATTCACATAAAGATAAGCCCCGGTTTGCAGGGCTATTTTTCCCGGCACATTGTTCACAATTCCTTTGAGCACCCGGTACCAGAAATCAATACCTTCATTTAATTGTGCTTCAGCACTATAGTAGTGACCATTAATCCATTTTCTTCTGGTGATGACATTGCTCCCCACCCCCATAATGAAGTGTGGCGAACTTACTGCCCTTAAAGGGTCCTGAATCAGATAAAGATCCGGTGCAATGGGTTCAATGTATTGTTTTAAGGGATCCAGATCAGGGTATATTTCCCTGCCGGGCATAAAGGTGATGTTGAGTACCATAAAATCGAGTTCATGTCTGCTGAATGCTTCGGCGGCCATTTCAAGCAAGCGCGGATGGTATTCATCATCTGCATCCAAAAAACTGACCAGTGTACTGCTGCTGGCCGCAAAACCAACATTGCGTGCATGGCCTGGTCCCTTATTTTCTGGCAGCTCAATTATTTGTATCCGGCAGGCGCCAAATTCAGTTGTATGATGATGCAAAAACTCACGGGTAATGGAAAGACCATGGTCTGTACTGGCATCATCCACAATAATCAACTCCTCCGGCAGTTTGTGCTGGCGGAGGAGTGATTGCAGCGTTTGAGCAATGTAGGCCGCTTTATTAAATAAGGGAATGATTACAGCATGCGTCATACAGATGATTCAGACATCATGGCCGGGAAAATTACGCCCCTGCCCTGGTGAACATTAACTACATGCTCTGCTGAACCACGAAACAGGCCCGGGCCAAAAGAGTGGCCATTATAACACAATAACATCCCCACCAGATTGATCATAGTCTGCTCCGAACCACTGCCATACTTAAACCAGCGTTGCGGCACATATTGTTGCACCATATATTCCGGCCATTGGTTATCGATAATAGCTGTCCAAACCCCGGCGTCGCAGTCATTTTTTACAAACATATCAATCCCACGGCCACCGCTATTGCGTTTCAATACCCAGTTTAGCGGTGAATGGCTTACTTCTGCCCTTTTCTCAGCGCTATGCAGGTCGTAGGTCGGGATCAGAAAAGACCTTAAAAATCGGTATTCTTCTTCCGACAGATGATCCGACATCATCGCTTCATCATACAAAACCGCCAGGATGCGCTTGTCATGCACCAGAATCAGCGTACGCACATCATTAAAGTAGTTGCCCTGATTGATAATCAGTTTCAACACTTCCGGATCGAAATTGCGCAGTTCCTCCCGGTCCATTTCAAAAATAAACTGACTCACAGGCCGGCCATTTAACATGACGATTCCGTTTTGATGCGTCAGTTGCGAGGGGCTTGCAGAAAGGTAATCCAGCCCCTGTTTACCTAACTCATCCAGCAGGTAAAATACTTCAGTCCCCTTTTCACGGTCGTGCACCAACACAATAGGCGTACTGCTGCTAAATTGATCAAAAATGCTGGCTATAAAATCCTGCTGGGCAGGAACAGCTTCCAGCGATGGCAGCTGACCTTTTGTACCAGCTTCAGTAATGATATTAAGGTAATAACTGATCATCCATCCGTTAATAGGATACCTGGCACCTATTTCACAAATTTTAATGCCGCCATCTTCTGCCTGTAAAAAATCAGGACGGTACATACCCACTTCATAAGGTAGTGCTTGTGCCATTTGCAAAATACGATTCAGTTCTTCATCGAAGTTATAAATGGCACGGATCCTTTCATCTTCAAAGTAGGCATTTACAATACCTGTTAATGCCTTGTTCAAAATCCTGCATAACTGTTCCATCCGCAAAATTTCCCTGCGTTCAACCGCAACAGGCACCGGCGAAAAAGAATCGGCCCCGTTACATGGTATTTCACCCAGGTATTTGATCAGCATTTCATTCAGGAAATCGCTGCTACAAATGGTGTGTCCTGCTATAAGTTCGCCTGTCATTCCTTAAGCAATTTCTTCCATCACCGGTTCTAAACTGGCACTGATAGTTTCCATTACGGCTGCTTTTTTACTTAAATAATCGGCAACAATTTCACGGAGGTCATAATTAGCCAGGCTTACATTCATCGCTTTTACATAGTGATTGATGGCATTCACGGCATAAAAGAAATGGTTTTTCTCTGTTGGGCCGCAGTGTACGGATATCCAGGCCAGGGTATGTTTTAACGTATCTTTATCGAAACCAAAATCATCTTCCAGCCAACGTGTAAACTTAGGCAATATAAATTCTACTTCACCGTGTGTGTAAATTTCATGTACAAGCGTGGTTAATAAGCCAATCATTAAATCTTTGTTGCGCAACGAGTTCTGGTCTTTCCAGTATTTAAAAGTACGGGCACTTGGATCCAGGTATTGCCTTAATAACCAGCCATCATCACCACATGTATTGGTAGCCATCGTATAAAACAAATCAGAATGTAATACCTTTCCTACTACAGCAAGGTCTTCATCCACAATTCTGTTTAAATTGGCCACTGATTTGAAAAGTTGAGCCTCATCGGCTACAGGTGCATTTTTATGGATCAGCATCGTCATGCGGTTACTTAATCCGGCAACAGTAACAGCACTGTTGTTGGTTTGGCTCCAGCTATGGAAAAAGGGTTTAAGATGGTCCCTGTCATGCGGGATTGCCGTCAGTTTGGTAAAACTTTCTTCGATGGTCGTAAAATGTTCTTCCTGTTGCGGAAAATAAGTAAGCAGTTGTTGTTTCAACGGAGATTCCTCCATTCCTTCAAGCACCGGAAGGATAATTGATAATAGATTTTTCACAATTGATTGAGTTAAATTAGAAATAAAAATTTAGATGACTATATAATGAGATGATCTTAATTTTATCTGAAATTGATAAACGAAAGCAGCTTATTATTAAACGTGAAGTGATTATAAATCCTGACTAAAAGGCTAATATTTATAAATAAAAGGCATAACCCCTTAAAAACAAAACGTTAAGTGGCGTTGACAAAAAAACGGCGCGTAAGGATAACGAAAGCAGATAAAGAATGAGCGTATTGCATTGAGTTTGAGCGTTTGGTTTATTTACAAAACAGATTTGTTACACATAGATACAAACTTTATTATAGAAATAAAAAAAATATTTACAAAAATTGTATTTAAAATCCTGCTGTAAATGTACCGTAAGTTTTATAAATTTATTCCTGGCAACCTCAATAAAATATGATGTCCTCTGCTAGCATAAGCTTGGGTTATTTTAAATGTCCATCAAGCAGATTAAAACGAGATAAGGCAGGGGTAACTTTTAGAATAAACCATGGGCTATTTCATTGCAGATTAAATGAATGTATTTAAACCCGCAAATTTAATTATACTACTTGCTGATGCTAAAATACAGCCTCAAAATTTAAGGTATCATGAATAATTTCATATTCAAACCTTACCATCTCTTTTTTGTAAGTAAGCATTTGAACCTTTAATTGTTCAAATGCTACCTTTAAACTACCCGAATCCTCAATACACTGAATATCACTCCCTCTTGAACACAATTGTCCATCTAACATCAAAATAGAAAACTCACCTCTGTTGCTTTGGCTTTTGATCTTGGCAGTTGAAAAGCGGAGCAAAAGTATCGTCAGCGGAATTAATGCCGTAGCGGAAACATCCATATCTTTTATTCCCTTTTCGATTTTTAAACGCAACGGCATTTTTTCGGGAAACATGATCTGATCCATTTTAATCAGGTTGCTAACCAGAACTAATTCTTTCTCCAGCTTAGTGCTCTTCGCCGTATCCGGATCAATATAATAGCGCACTAAATCTGTAGAAAAATAAGAGAAAAGGGCAAGATCAGGATCTTTATCCGCCAGCTTTAAATAAATAAAATTTAAACAACTAAACAGGTGATGCATATTTTGATGTGTATACAATAAGCCGGGAAGCCGTTGTTGCAAGGGGCTCTTGCCATTGGATGACAAGGTAAGCTCATTAAAATAAGACTCCAGTAACATCTGCCTTTGCTGACGTTCTTTAATAAACCTGAATAAATAACAGTAGCCTAATGCACAAAGCATAAAAAACACACCACGGTACAGGTAACCTGAAAATATTTTGATGTTGCTACGCGCTGAACTTTGCTTTACCTCATATTGAATTAATATTACATCATCTAACAAAAATTTCAGCAACATAAAAGCGATTAAACTAACAGCTACACCAAAAGGAATTCGCCACCAGTCATGGAAATCAGATCGCCATGCCCAGTTTAAAATCACCCTGGCAAAAACGTAAAAAAAAGTAACATTTGCGGCCGAATGAAAAACTAAAGCTTTTAAATCAGGCATTTGAAGTTCCATCCCGATGAGCAATAAGTTTTCATATAGTATAAAAACTATCCAGCAGACTATATGAATACGATAATTTTTTACCAATCTCAATAATTTCCTGATTACCCTCATATTCAGTTTCGTATGATCAATATGCCATCTGGTCATAATTTATCTTTTTTATTCCACCATCCAATTAAGTTCGCAGCGGAAATAGAAACCATTTGCAGTATTTATTTCCATTTCTATTATTTATTCAGATCTATATGAAAAAAGCAAAATGCAATTTAGGCGCAAAAACAGTTTTTGTTTTTAAATCAAGAAAGAAGGAAACAAACAAACCATCTACAGACACCAGTATTACCACGAGCGTACTCACCACGCATTAAAGTTTAGTATTGTTATTTATGGTTACGATTTGAAAACCGGTTATGGCCGGTTTTTGAGTATTTTTTGCTGAATATAATTGAAAAAAGCAGTTCGGTATTGCGGACTAATTGACGCCATATAATCATTTTGAAGATAAACAAGGTTAGCGGATACATTCTTGATGGCATTTAACCTAATGATATGCGACTTATGTATTCTCATAAACCGCTTGTCACCTTTAAGGTCGTTCATAACCCTGCCAATCCCGGCGCTCACTACATAATCAGCTTTTGTTGTATAAACATGAACCTGATTTTTCTCTGCACTAAATAAAATGATGCTGGCTACATCTAACCTGAGGTATTGACCTTTTACACCTGTCAATATATATAGTCCGTCATCCGTTACATCAGCTATTAAGCGCACATCTTTTTGATGAAAATGCTGAAGTTGATTAATCTGAGTGAAGGTATCAATCAGATTAATTGCCGTAACAGGCTTAATGAAATATTGCATCGCATTTACTTCAAATGCATCTAAGGAATATTCGCGAAAGGCAGTTACGAAAACGATAAACCGAACTTTTCCCTGAATCCGTTTAGCCAGTTCCAGCCCGGAGAGTAGCGGCATATCAATATCTAAAAAAGCGATGTCAATAACCTCGTTTTGTAGCAGTATATCCCTGAGGGCAAGTTGCGGATCAGTATAGCTTTTTTGGAGGATGAAGCACTGATGATCCTGCAGAAGTGCAGAAAGTATATTGATCGCCTCAAGATCGTCATCAACAACAATACATTGTAATTTTTCGTCCATGAATAAGGAAAATTGAAAGCGTTTCGGATAAAAAACAGGGCGCCCATCATCACTTCATATTCCTTAAAACAGAGGTACATAATGGTTTTATAAATTTAAAAATTAAACCATATTTTCCAAAAAAAGCTGTTTGGAAAATATGGATTGCCAAGGAAAAGCTGCCGAGAAGCTTACATATTGACCCTTAAAAGTTCAGCTTAATAAAGATAGGTACTTCTATTCTCAGCTTTCAGAAATACAATACCTCTTCTGGTACCTGTAATAACCCATTTGAAATAAACAGCCGAATTTTTTATAGAGAAAACAGCGAATTTAGTATAGCAATCGCCAGGCATAATAATGTTCATTGTGTCTGGAAAGAATTGTTGGTTTTTAAGAATTGCGAATCAAACAGAAAGGAGGAAACCAAAAAAACTAAACAACTGATGTGGCATGGCCAGGCCAATGTACATCGATCAGGATTAAAACTTTAAACTAAAATTAAACATGCCATGAATTTAAAAAAATTAAGTTTAGGTCTTGTAGCCCTGATGGGGTTCGGCCTTTTAATCACATTAAACGCTTTTACTTCAGCTTCAAAAAAAAGTTATACCTACTGGCAGTATGAATCGGGAAGCTTAAACGATATCCGCAATGGCGCCAGCTATACGCAGATTAGCGAACCTAATGAATCACCCTGTGCAAATGGCTTAGATCTTCCTTGCGTGTTAAGAGTTGATGAAAGCATCAATACAAAGGATGAGCTGGATACTTACCTTCATAACACTTCAATGTTTCCCTCTTCTGTTGATATTACCAACGCGGCCATTTATAAAAAAGAAGCCGAATAAAATGTAAACATGAAGTCCTATAGGTTTTCTCAAAAACCTATAGGACTGGTTTATTTTGGATTTTGCTGCATCCCTGATAAAGCAATTATATCTTCAGGCAACGGTAAGGCATATCGTAAGCTGTTAGGTTCTAGAATAGTCTTCTCGCCATTTACGGTTCGGCTTAGTACAATACCATCACCCTCCGCATTCCAGCGTTTAATATCTCCCCAGCGCAAGGTTCTGAAAAGCAACTCCTTTCTCCGCTCAACTTTAATTAAAGCCAGTAAAGCCGCTTGTGTAAGGCCGGTGTATGGAGAAAAGGTTCCTTTCCGGTATCGGTTAAGCAACAGAAGATTTAAATCTGCCAGTGCTTCGGTGACCCTGTTTTGTCTTACTAAACACTCAGCCCTGGTTAACAAAAGTTCATCAGTGGCCACGCCATTAAAAATAGATGCCGCACCGGCATAATAACCCTTAAAAATATAAGCATTTCCATTTGTTCTGAAAAATATAGTTTTACGAAGGTCATTAGCGGCATACAGGTTATAAAGTTCCGGATTAATCAATGCCCTGGCCTGGCTTCCCGTTGCAGTGGCTACTGCCTGGCTATCGAAAAGAACCTCGGCATTTTGCTGTGCAACAGGGAAGTTTGCAGATGCATTTAAGGTATTAAAATCCATTAATGTTTTCTGAATTTGCAAGGCACTATCGGCATATCGGCCAGCCTGCACATAATCTCTCATTTGAAGATAAGTTCTGCTCAATAAACCATAAGCTGCTCCTTTAGATGGCCTGGTGGCAGAAATATCTTTAACAGGCAAATCTGCGATTGTAGCTTTAAGGTCGTTCAATACCTGATTATAACTTTCGGCCAGGCTGGCCCTGAAAGATATTTTATTAAAATCTGCATCAAGCCGCAGCGGGATCCCCAGATCTGATGGCGCCGAAGTCGGGTCATAAGCTTTTGTCCAGATGCCAATTACATTCAGAAAAGCCCTTGCCCGGTGAAAACGGGATTGGGCTGCGATGTGTTTCACTTTATCAAGAGGCGTAATGCGATTTCCATTTCGCGCAATGGCATCCAATATAGCATTGCAGATATAAATCGTCTCAAAAGAGGATGCCCAATGCAGGGATAAAGGTGCAAAATTATTTTCCGCCTTCCACAGATAAAGATTCCGGTCTTGTTCAGTACGGGCATTGAATACCTCATTTGTTACATAATAATCATCCGTACATGAATTGGCTACGCCCGGATCATTAAAGTTCATTTTAAGATAGTAATCCAGCAGCGCCTGCATATCTTCCGTTGTTTCAATCGTAGCCAGCTGCTGATCGGGCTTTTCATCCAGATATTTTTTACAGCCAGAAAAGCATAGAAGAATTAAAAATCCCATAATCGGGTAGAACATTGTTTTTTGATATCTTTTCATCTTTTATTCCTTTAGAAGTTAATTCTGCATCCGGCAGATATGGTTTTGGCAGGGCGTAGTATGGTCGGACTGGCATAATCCGGATCGATTCCTTTTTTATTGGCCCGCCAGAGCATACCGAGGTTAGTGGTATTCAAATAAAATTCAGCATCGCGAATGGCCTTTCCAAGCCATTTCCCGGGTAATTTGTAACCCAGGTTGGCATATTGGAAACGGATGTGATCACCCCGTTCTACCAAAGCTTCAGAACCAGCATAAAAAGCATCACGTGCTGAATTATTCGGATAAATAAAAGCCGGAACATCGGTAATTAACTCATCACCAGCCTTCTGCCAGTGCAAGCCATAATCATTATGGCCAACGCCACTATTTACTAATCTGCTGTAATTGATGCTTTGACGCCTGAAATAATATCCTAGTTTAAAGCTTAGGCTGAGCTGTAAACTAAAACCTTTATAGCTAAAGCGGTTTTGCAAATTGCCGAAAACCGTTGGCAGTGCAGAACCAAATAATTTAAGTTCATCCAGCGAAGTACCGGTTTGCGTAATCTTGCCATAATCTTTACTAACCTCCCCCTTAAGAAAGGCTATAGGATCACCGGCAGCATCAAGCCCCGGACTTTTAAAGGCATAGATACTGTAAACCGGGCTGCCCACAATACCACTAATGTTGGCTGTTGTGCTGCCCACCCAATCGGAAGCACTATTACTAAGCTGGTAATAATCAGTTACCTTTGTTTTATTGGCACTGAGGTTTAAGGTACTTTGCCACTTTAATAATCCTTGGGTGTTAAGGCTGTTTAACTGAAGATCAATGCCCCTTCCTTCCATTGAGGCGACATTTTTAGTAATAAAGTTGCCCACTCCGGTAGTATAATCTACCGGATAAACCCCCAAAAGATCTTTCCCCCGTTTAAGGTAGCCGTCAATACTGCCCGATAAGCGACCGCTCAGCGCATTAAAATCCAGGCCAAGGTTAATCGTTTGTACGGTTTCCCATTTCAAATCCGGATTGGCTTTTTTGTCAATAATGGCGTATGGTGCCTGTGAATAAACCGATGTACCTACATATTGTATAGTGGTAAGCCCAGCCTGGTTCGGATCGGCATTGCCGCTAAAGCCATAACTTAATCTCAGTTTCATAAAATCGATGGCTTTCAAATGGTAAAACCCAGCCTTTGAAATGATCCATCCGATACCGGCCGACCATAATGGCTTCCATTTATCGTTGGTATTTATCCCGAAAAAATTTGTAGCATCCCTGCGTGCACTTCCATACAGCAAATATTGTTCACGGTAATCGTAACTGATATTGCCATATGCACTTACATAACGGTTTTGTGTTTGACTGATGCCCTGCCGATCAGGAATATAGGAACTGCTACCAGTAACATAATTCGGAAAGGCGGTGGTATAATCTACCTGTGTAATGCTCAGGGTATTGGTATTTAAACCATAACTTCTGAAATGATCTCCATTATTTATTTGTTCTCTTCGTTCTGCACCAAGCATTACATCAATACCATGAGCAGCAAATTTTTTAGTATAGTTTAACTGTGCCCTTAAATCCTGCGCCCGGAGTAAAGATGCAGAACGATCATTAATGCTGCCCGGCGGAACCTTATAAACAGCTGTGCCGGTATTGCTCAATTGCGTAAATGCATTAATCAGATTACGTGTGGTAAAGCTGCCCATTTCCTGCAACAGGTTGCTATTGCCCGATTGCCTTTGTAAGCGGTAAAGGAGTGTAGCCGAGAGGCCGTTCCATTTATAGTTTAACCCTGTATTGATATTTAAATCATCAAAATGGCCTTTAGTTTGCTGATAGGCATCATCATTAAGCGGATAATAATGCCAGTCCAGCAATTTCAATCCGTTTAAACTATTGATATAATTCAGGCTATAATTTTTAGCTACTGGCAGGGCATTACCGTTTTCATCTGCAAAGCTGGCATACGGATAAAGGCTGCCGGTAGCAGAGGTAATACTGCCATAACCTGTTTTGCCCGTTAAGGTATTGCTTCCGGTGTATAGCAGGCTTAAATCAAGCTTAAGGTTTTGCAGCAGGTTAAAATTAAGGCCATAGCGCAGGCTGAGGCGATCGCTTTTTACATTTAATTCAGAACGGCTTTGGTCATAACCTGCCGAGGTGGTCCACCCGAAACCCTTCCCGCCTGATGCAGCCTGCACATAGTATTGTTGTGTGTAACCGTTTTGATAAAAGTATTTTGTAAAATCATCCCTTACATCCTTTTTTCGGTATTCTGCAATACGGAGGTCTTTATCTGCCTGGCTAATGGTATTATTATACATTAATTCTACCACCGGAGAGAGTACCGGCTTGTTTGGACTAGTATAATTGGCCAGGTAAAACCCTTTTTGAAAAAGGTTCAGTTCTACATCAATAAAATCGCTGCTGCTCATTTGCGGCAACCGGTAAAGATCAGGTGCCTGCTTAAAGCTTTGATTTAAATTGGCACTGATGCTGAGTGGCTGATTGTATTTACCTTTTTTAGTTTGAATGACAATGACACCGTTACCTGCACGGCTGCCCCATATAGAAGTAGCTGCTGCATCCTTTAAGATGCTGATACTCTCCACATCATTCGGATTCAGGTTATCCAGACTGCCTTCGTAAGGGAAGTTATCCAAAACTACGAGTACATTTCCTGGTCCACTGAATGTGCTTACACCGCGGATATTAATGCGCTCCCGATTAAAGCTTTCACGGTCTACACTTAATCCGTTACCCACGGCTTCCAACCTGCGCATAATATTACTGCCCACTTGTTCATTTAGTACAGCGCCACTAATTTGCTGGTAAGCGCCCGTTAATTTTTCCTTACCCACTTTTTGGTAACCAGTATTTACGGTTACTTCTTCCAGCTGATGTATAGCCGGTATCAATTCAAAACGAACAGATTGGCCAGCGAAACGAATAACCGTATCTAACGTGCTGTAATTAAGCAGGCTGATTTTAAAATGGTGAGGCCCGCTGCTTAAACCTAAAGAAAACTGTCCGTTACGGTCACTTTGTACATTTAATTTCCCCTGATCAATAATGATGGTGGCATTTGGCAACGCACTTCCATCAGCCCTGCTCACAACGCTTCCTGTAAACCGCTGTTGCGCCCTTGAATTTGCAATGCTACAAAAGAAAATCAGGAGGGCGATAATATAAGATTTCATAATTTGTTTGGTTTAGTTGAAATTTTGATGGTTTATGGAGTGCTTCCTTTTAAGCGTTGCTGGCGATCGAGAATGGCATTAAAGTTTCCCTTCTGCATAAATTCACTTCCACTTGCGGCCAGGATATATCCGCCGGCTATCCAGATATAATGTGGTACGGTGCCGTGCACAAAATATCTGCTTAATGTAGTATCAGCCATAACTGTTACCAGCTGATCATTAAAGCGCTTCATGGTGGCGACAATCTTTTCAGGTGTATCGCGGGTGCTTTTGGCGTCTACCAGCAGTACTATGGCCTGCCCTTCGTATTCTTTCTGCAGGCTATCCATGTATTTAAACTTATGGGTACAACTGCTGCACCATGTTGCCCAGAAATCGAGAATCAATAACTGGTTTTTATATCGGAGCAGGCTTTGCCGGGTGGTTTTTCCTTTTGCATACACCAGGTGCTCCTGTGTCCAGAAGCTTTCTGGTAATTTGCTGCCAACCTGCTGTGGCTTAATCTCTGCTGCCATATTTTGTGCATTTGTAGGAATAGTAGCGCAGCAGCAGAAAAAAAGTAGTATGATAGTGATTTCTTTGCTTCGTTTAATCCATTCCAGTTTAATTTCTGCAAAGGAGAGTTCGGCCAGCAAACTCAATTCACGTGAGCGTATAGAACGTTTCTGCCCCCTTGCTATTTTCTTGCTGAAGATGATGGGTGCCTGATGCCTGGTAATCTGGTCTGAAATGGCATCCGCAGCTATGCGTTTAATGCTTTCTTTTCTGAAATTTTTAAGGCATAGCCATGCCCTTACGGCTATTGCCGTTATTTTTTGAATCATAATGGTTTGTTTTAATTCAGCCGGTAAAGCCTGGTTAATTTTCCTGCGCGATCTGTTTTCTTAAAGAAAGAAACCAGCAGGTTTTAATTACCGCAGTTTTAATGTGCTGAAAGCTTAGGTTATGGTTTGGTATTGCCTTAGGTTTTAACAACAGGCATGCCGCCGGTGGTATGCTAATGGCTGTATCTGTTATTTATGCAGCATGATGCATAACCTAAAATGTGTTACCCTGCAATAAGCGCAGGATAAACACATATTTAGGGTTCGCCCTTAAATTTTAAATGCCTGCATTTTTCCAAATGATTGATGTACCTGTATGTCCTGTGAAGAAAATAGCAGATACCGCCAGCGCCTGATGCTGTTTTAACAAATTACCTGGTTTTGTTTCAAGTTTCACAAAACCCGGCTGCTTCACCGCTGTTATACCTCTAAATCAGCATGTGAAAGCAGCGCAGGGATTGTGCTCTAAACTAAACAGGATTTTTTGGTTTCAAAGCAAACAAATAATTGAAAGGACATTTTTGGGGATGATGACCATACATGGGATGTTTAAACATAAAGCTGAACGTAAAACCAAGTGCCGCGCCGGGATGAAGCGGGGAATTTAACTGTACTTGTTTTACCTGTGGGTTCATACTTATATTGATCAAATACAAGCCTTGACAAATCAGCTTTCACAATACATGTGAGGCCGCAAACCATCACTACATTAAAGTTTCTGACGCCTTACATTGAAATGGATTTACAGCAGCCCCACATCTATTTCGATGTACAAATATATACAACTACACATAGATATGGGTATTAAACTGCTGTCTTGCTTCAACGGCGTCAGATTCTGTAGTTGCAAGACTTTTATTAATACCTAGTTATAATACACGAATATAGCTTTCATTATTTATTATTCCAAATTTGGAATAATAAATATTTAATTATTAAAGTCTTTTTGTCAATAATGGCTGAACAGTATATTGATAAGGAGATTTTAGTACTCATCAGGGCAAGGCTTTGGGAAATTTCCCAGTCGAAAAAAATTACTTTGGAAGATATTCAGGATCGGACTGGCTTCAGCTACAGCCAGGTTTACCGTATTGTGCGGGGAGAAAACAATATTTCAGTTAGTGGCTTGTTTGCCGTATGCAAGGCACTTGAAGTTCAGCCAGCTGAAGTATTTAATTTTGAAATTGCCATCCCTAAATATCCAGATGTCAGAAAACAACGGAAAGGGTAAACCTTACAGATTATAAAACCTACAAGGTTTGTGAACTAAACCGTGCACCGATTACCTGCTCACACAATCCAAAAGATAAAGTCATACCGTTACCGCCTAAACCATTAATAATGGTTATACCTGGTGCTATCGCCATAACCAGTTCGGTTTCGCCGTTTTTCATTTTCGGATAAATGCCATTCCAGGTTTGGATGATGCTGTTATCTTTAAAATGAGTAAAGGTTTTCAAATATTTTATAATCAGCTGGTTGATAAAATCCTTGTCGAAAGGATTATGAACCAGGCCATACTCATGCGAATCGCAGATGGTAATTTCTCCGGTATGGTTTTGGCCGGCCATTCCCCTATCGGTTGGTGTCTCACCAACCGAAATATTAACCCGAAAAATCCTATATTGCTTTTATTGTCCCTCTAATCTAAAAAAAGTATTATGAGTATTTTTCACAAAAGACAGGGACAAATGGATTATAATTATCCT
>NZ_JAPIVR010000004.1:0-520056 GCF_026239715.1 Pedobacter sp. GR22-10 | reverse complement strand
GGGTCGGGGGTTCGAACCCCTCATTTCCCACACTAAGCCTTTCAGGAAACTGAGCGGCTTTTTTTATTAAATTTCCATATCTTCATGTATGTTTTGTGCATACATTTTATATTCCCAAACCCGTAATAAATATTACGTAGGTTCAACATTTAATCTGAAAGCAAGAATTATAAAGCATAATACAAATCATCCGGGCTTTACCGGACATACAGGGGACTGGCAAATTGTTTGGGTAAAATCTTTTACTGAAAAATCTGATGCTGCTAAAAGAGAAAAACAAATCAAAAGCTGGAAGAGTAGAAGGATGATCATAAATTTGATTAACACAACTGTATTGTCAAATCCTGATATTATTGGTGATAAGATAGGATAACTTTCAAAATAATCAAAGGGAAATTAGTTCAGCTGGTTCAGTGCATCCCGACTTTATCAGTCGGGAGTGCCGAGGGTTCGAACCCCTCATTTCCCACGCTAAGCCTTTCAGGAAACTGAGGGGCTTTTTTGTTTTTTGAGGTTTGCATTCCATCCGGGCTTGATTTTATTTTCTGAATCTTCCACTTTCCAGTTATATATTCAGTTTTATATCCGAAATTGGCCTCTGAAAATGATGCAATTTCATGTTAAATAAAATAGTCCGGTTTATTTTTTTTGGTAATTACTTTGTCGGCATTTTAGCTGTGGCCTTAACTCTTGAGGCTACCTATCAGTTGCGGCTTCCCTTTAATTCTTTAAATTATTATTTATTGCTTTTTTTAGCACCGACAATTTATTATACCTACGCATACAATAAAGTGTCCAATCAGCCCTCTGCAACGAATCCCAGAACGCAGTGGTATTTCGAGCATAAAAAGATTATCGGATGGAGCCAGATGTTACTTTTCATGCTTTGCATATTTCTTGCACTAAAGCTGCTTAATCAAAATTATCAGCATATTTTAAATCTTCCGGCCATTTATTGGCTCGCCATTATCATTATCATTATTGCCGGAGTTTTGTATTATGGATTACTACCCCGGTCATTCCTGAAATTTAACCTCAGAAATACAGGTTGGTTAAAAGCATTCGTGATTGGTTTCGTTTGGGCATGTTGTGCCAATGTGTTGCCGCTGATTATGCTCAAAATTGAAACAGGAGTTGGTTATCATGATTCTATTTTGTGGACATGGCTTTTTATCAAAAACTGGATGTTTTGTACCGTAAACGCCATTATATTTGATATTAAAGATTATCCTACAGATGCCAACAGGCACCTGCGTACCTTCGTGGTACGTTATGGCCTGCGCAAAACGATCTTTAGTATTTTAATTCCCCTGCTCATTATCGGACTCATTTCTCTTGGTATTTTTGCCAGCTATAAAGGATTTGGTCTGCCACAGGTATTGTGTAATGTATTGCCTTTTGTGCTGACCATTTATATTGCCTATTCTATGCACAGGAGGAAAAATATCCTGTATTACCTGATGGTCATTGATGGATTAATCCTGTTCAAAGCCCTGTGTGGTATGATTGGAATGCAGTTTGTTCAATAGCGAAGGAGGAAAGCCAAAAAAGGCCTCTCGATCAGGAAAATATAAATTTTTAATTCAGATCTCAATTGACAAATAATTACGATAAAATAGCCAGTCAATACGATGTTTTAAGTCGCCTGGTTTTTTGGAAATCGCAGGTGAAGGCACAGGTTAATCAACTGTCTTATATCCCGGAAAATGCTTCCCTGCTGATTGTGGGTGGTGGTACCGGGTGGATTTTAGAGGAAATTGGCAAGGTTCATCCATCCGGTTTAAGCATCACTTATGTAGAGATATCGGAACAAATGATTAAGCTTTCAGAAACGCGGGATATTAAAAACAACCAGGTAAAATTTATTCATTCCGGCATTGAGGATTTCAAAACCAATATGCAATTTGATCTCGTGCTAACCCCATTTTTGTTTGATAACTTTCCTGTGGAAAAGGCATCTGCTATTTTTAAAGACCTGCATCATCACCTGAAGATCAATGGACTGTGGCTTTTTGTAGATTTTTCAGTAAACAATCAAAACGGCAAATGGTGGAAATTCATCTTGCTGAAAGCGATGTATTCATTTTTTAAACTGATCCGTATCGTAGAGGCCAGTCATTTAATAGAGATGCATCCATATTTCATCAAGGAAAAGTATAAGATCAGGGAGCGGCGATTTTATTATGGCAGCTTCATTATGGCAACTGTATATCAGAAATCATGACATTTATTTAATGCAATAAAGTTGCTTTTGATGATGGGTATCTCGATTTTTGTAAAAAAATTAGATATGGATTTTGATGTAATCATTATTGGCGGAAGTTATGCCGGCCTGTCAGCGGCCCTGGCTTTAGGAAGGGCAACTCGAAAAGTGCTTATTGTTGATGCAGGTAAGCCCTGCAACAGGCAAACGCCGCATTCACATAATTTTCTCACTCACGATGGCGATCGACCGGCTGATATTGCTGCCCAGGCAAAGGCTGAGGTGTTAAAATACCCTACAGTTCAGTTTAAGAATGGGGAGGTCGTTTCTGCGCGGAAATCATCCGGTGAATTCAGGATCTCGCTTCAAAATGGAGAAGAATTCTCGGCCAGGAAATTACTGATTGCAACAGGATTGAAAGATTCTTTTCCTAATATCAGCGGATTTGCAGAATGCTGGGGAATTACGGTGATTCATTGCCCTTATTGCCATGGGTATGAAGTGAAAAATGAAAAGGTTGGCTTAATGATGAATGGTGATCATGCTTTCGAGATGGCCAAAAACATTAATTTGTGGAATAAGGATTTAACTATTTTAACCAACGGTAAATCTCAGCTTACAGCAGCACAAACTGAAAAATTCCGGTCTAAATCAATTGCAGTTATTGAAGATGAAATTATAGCCCTTGAACATGAAAATGGTGTTTTAAAAAATGTTGTATTTTCCGAAGGAAATAAACTGAGCTTTAATGCGCTCTATGCAAGGGCAGAAGTTTCGCAGCATACGGATTTGGATCTCCAGCTGGGCTTTGAGCTTACGGAATTCAATACCATAAAAGTGAATGAGCAGCAGCAGACTACCGCAAATGGAATTTATGCAGCAGGAGATTGTACCACATTGATGCGGTCGCTATCCATAATTACTGCCGCCGGAACATCAGCAGGAATCATGATCAATAAAGAAATGATTTCAGAAGATTTTTGAGATGCCATCGGTAACTAGAATAAAATGGCGCCGATAATTACTACCGCTAACATAGCGGCCATAACAATTCGATCGGCTGTTACCCATTGTGCTCTGGTTAAGGGAGTTGCTGCTTTTCTAACTGTTTCTGTTTTTGGCCTGGCTATCCTGAAAAGGGAAATGTCTAATTTAATAATCATGGGAAATGTTTTTAATAGGTATATCTTTTAAGACAAACCCTAAGCCAAAAACCGCCGAATATGTGTAAATGTGGATAACTTCAGTTTTTTGTTAACTAACTCGCTTGTTTAAAGGTTATTGTATCATTTTTGTGATTTTCTGGTCTATTGTAGTGTATAGCATAAGATGCACATTTGTTTTTGTATCAGGTTGTAGGATAATTAGTTGCGCCTGCTTTTTTTATAATTAACAATAACCTGCGTTTATTTCAGGTTATTGTTAATTTGTAGGATTAATAGCCTGGATTTTGCGCAAAAGGTCCGCCATTGAGATCAATAGCCCTGCTCGGAATTGGTCGTAATAATTTCAACTGACCACCAGCACCGGCAAATGGATTAATACCTTTATCAAACCAGTTGGTTTTGATATCCCGGTTGTATAGTCTGGTCCTTTCTACCAGTGTTCCTGTTCTTTTTAAATCGAACCACCTTTCATATTCTCCCACCATTTCTCTGGCGCGTTCATCCAAAATGAAATCTATATTCACACTTGCTGGGGTGATGGCCATTTCAGCGGTTTTCCCTGTTTTAGCAGCTCTTCTTCTTACCTCATTTATCCGGTCAGTGGCCAATGCCAGATTTCCAGCTTTAAAATAAGCTTCGGCAGCAACAAGATAAGTTTCGCCTAACCTGGCTAAAAACAGATCACGTGTACTGGTGGCCGCTCCAAACTGTGATTTTGGATCATCAAATTTCTTAACCGATGGTGTGGCATTATCCAGTACGGTGCTCCTGCTGGCCTGCCAGGCATTTGAATAAGGGATGATGGTGGTGGTTGCCCGGCGTGTAGGATCTGCAGCACGCCAATCTGCATCTGTTGTCATGTCCCATTTTGGTTTATAATAGAACCGGATATTCAGGTTGGCTCTTTCGGTGCTTTTATCATAATAATCATAATAACGCTGATAGAGTTTAATCATAAATGTGGCATCGAAACGTGCATCATTTTCGGTGAAAGTATTAAAAGTGTATAACGTAGGTACCAGTACAAATGCCCGGTAAGGGTAGCCTTGTGCGCCTCCTGAGCCTCCCTGGTAGGGCCCGAAAAATGCCGCCTGTGTATTTCCCCCGGTGGTAGCAGTAGGCAGGGAAGCCGCATCAAATTGGATCGAAAACAATACTTCCGGATCTTTTTCATTACCAGGGAAAAATAAATTTTCAAAGGAAGTGGTTAAGGTTTTTCCGGCTATGGCAGCATCAGCGAAAGTAGCTGCTGTACTAAAATCCTGCGCAGATCCAAATGCTTCATAGCCCCGGGTTAAATATACTTTTGCCAGGTAATGGCGAACAGCTTTTTTAGTCACACGACCAAAATCCGAAGTTGTTTCCGGTACCAAAGAAAGTGCTTCATTCATTTCCCTGATAATAAAATCATATATCTCTTGTGCAGTGTTTCTTTTAAACTGCTCAATGGGTGTATCAAAGCGATCTGTTACCAAACTCACTCCGCCAAAAGATTGTACCAGCAGGAAATAATAGTATGCCCGTATAAATTTTACTTCTCCTTTTCTAATGGACAAATTTGCGCTGGATGCGGTATTGCTATTGAAATAAAGTGCAGTATTACACAGCTGAATGGAAGAATAGGTGTTGGTATAAAATGCCGTTACCTCCGCATTATCGGGGTTCAGGTTTTGATATTCACTAATGCCCACGGGTTGTGCATCTCTGCCTTCCACATACATGTCAGTTCCGGCACAAAATACATATGGCGAACTGTATACTTTGCGAAGTGTAGCATAGGTAGCGTTAATTAATTTTTCATATCCTTCTGCAGTGGCATAGTATTCATTGGATGTGATATTCGATTTATTTTCTTCTTCTAAAAATTTTTTACAACCCGTAAATGAGCTGGCAAGAATTAAAAGGGATAGTATGATCTGTTTTTTCATGATACCTCGGTTTAAAATTTCAGGTTAACACCAAATTGATAGGTGATTGTGCTTGGGCCGGTATTGTTAATGTTTCCTACGGTTGTGTTGGTTTGTTCAGTGGTGATGGAAGGGTCAATTCCACTTGCACTTTCCGGATCAAATCCATCGTAATTGGTCCACACAAATGGATTTAATACATTGGCATATACACGTAAACTCTTGATTTTTAATTTTTCAATTATTTTGGCCGGGAGGGTATACCCCAGGGAGATGTTCTGTATTTTAACAAATGAAATATCTTTATAATAGCCTACACCGGTAATGCCATCCCAATAAGGACCAATGTTGTTTGGCTGAGGGTAAGTATTGGAACTTCTTCCCTGCGTGACAGCGTTGGCAGGCATGTAATAATCGTTGTAAATTTTATTGGTTCCACGGTCGTTGTAGCGGGTAAAAACACTATGGAAAGCACTGTAAACCTGCATGCCTTGCCTGGCGAAAAGTGAAGCAGATAAATCAAAAGCTTTATAAGTGAACTGTGTAGAAAAGCCGCCCGTCCATTTTGGATCTTTCTGGCCAATAATCTGCCTGTCGTTTGTGCTGCTGATTTTACCGTCGTTATTTAAATCCTTTACCCGGGCCTGGCCAGGCAGCTGGCCATAAGTCAGGGCCAGTGCACGTTCGCTTTCCTGCCAGATCCCATCAAAAACATAGAGATAATTAACGTTGATCGGCTGTCCGATAAACCAGGAATTACCGACTAAATCCTGCTTTTTATTCAAGAGGTCAATAATGGCATTTTTGTTTCTGGCAAAGGTGAATGAGGTTGACCAGGTAAAATCCTTCGCAGAAATATTGATGGTTCTTAAAGATACCTCAATTCCTTTATTACTTACAGAACCCACATTGTCTTTGATGGATGAATAGCCGGTTTCGAGTGGTAAATCCCGGTTAAGCAATAAACCTTCCGATAATTTATCATAGAGGTCAATGGAGCCGGAAATTCTATTTTTCAGGAAGCCAAAATCAATACCTAAATCAAATTCACGTGTTCTTTCCCAGGTTAATGATGAATTGGGCAGTCTGCTTGGTGAATAACCGAGGGCAGGTGTTCCGCCGAAATCGTAATAGGTGGGTGCACTCAGGTTCATCTGTGTTTCGTACGGCCTGATGTTATTGTTGTTGCCAGCCACCCCGGCACTAAAACGCAGTTTTAAATCAGATACAAATGAGGCGTTTTGCATGAAAGATTCCCTTGAAATTTGCCAGGCAATTGCTGCTGATGGAAATGACGACCATTTATTGCCTTCAGCCAGTTTGGATGAGCCATCCCATCGGTTGGCGAGGGTTACAAAATATTTGTCTCTAAAGGAATAGTTTATTCTTGCTAAAAAGGAAAGAATGGAGAACTGGTTAAAATTACTGGAAGATAACTGTCTGTTGTTAGACGCGCCTAAATTGTAAAAAGAAGAATTGTAAGGCAGATCGTTAACCTTCGTGGTATCACTTTCAAATCTGTCTTTTTGCATGCTGTATAAACCGGTAAAAGCAAAATTGTGCTCTTTGATTTTTTTACGGATATTTACCACGTTATCAAAAATATAAGATTGAGTTTGCTGGTTTACCCTTTGTGCATCCGGTAGTAATCCATCGCCAACCCCCGTTAAAGAACCCCAATATCTGCCATTTCTGACAAAGTTTACACTCGGAGAAAAGGTTGACCGCACATCAATCCAGCTTGCAGGGGCATACTGAAGGTAAACATTACCTACTCCAAAATGTCTTCTGGTATTATTTTGTGAATTGGTAATTTCGAGAAGTGGATTCACCACGCTGGTAAAACTGGAAACTACGGAAGATCCGGGAACTGGAATTTGACCTGGTCTGAATACCAGGTTTCCATTGGCATCATAAGGTTTGAAAATTGGTGCCATATTGAAGCCATTTCTCACTGCATCATCACTCCCACGTTCGGTTTCGGTAAATGAAAAATTAATGCTCATTCCGGCAGAAAAACTTTTATTGATCTTTCCGTCTACATTTACTTTAAAATTATAGCGACTTAAATTGTCCTGTAAAAAATTCCCTTTTTCATTCTGATAGCCTGCACCAATTAAATATTGAATATCACTGTTACTGCTCCGGCCTGAAGCGGTTATCCAGTGATTAGCCTGAATACCATCTTGTAATACCAAACTTTTCCAGTCGGTATAATCATGATTGGCTACCGTTTGCAATACCGTTGGATTATCTAAACTTCCAATGGTATTGGTAAAAGTTCTGCCGGCAATGAGTTCTGGTGAGATGAAAGTATTTTGGCGGTATTCCCACCATTCTTCTCCGGACATAAAATCAGGCATTCGGGCAACTTTTCTGATGCCTACGTAACCATCATAAGAGATGGTTGCTCCGCTGCTTTTATTGGTTGCACCATTTTTTGTGGTTACCAGTACAACACCATTTGATCCTCTTGATCCGTAAATGGCTGTTGAGGCCGCATCTTTCAATACGTCCATTTTGGCAATATCTTGTGGATTAAGGAAATTGATGTCTGAAACAATTACACCATCCACAACAAAAAGTGGCTGTCCGCCCGCCAGTGAGTTCTGCCCCCTGATCTGAACATTGAAATTTGCGCCTGCGCGGCCTGAGCCCGCAGAAATATCTACTCCGGCAACCTGACCTTGAACGGCCTGTAAGGCACTAACTGTTCCCCTTTCGGCAATCGCATCGCCCTGAACGCTACCCACTGCAGTGGCTACCTGCGATTTCTTTTGTGTGCCATAACCCACCACTACCAATTCATTTAACTGACCAGCTGCTTCAGTTAAAGTAACGGATATTGTTTTCTGCCCCGCCAGGACAACTTCTTTATTGTTATAACCTACAAAGGAGAACACCAATGTAGCATTAGGTGGTGCATCAAATGAAAAGTTCCCGTTCACATCTGTTGAACTGCCAATAGCAGCACCTTTGACTTTGACGGATACACCGATTAATGTTTCGCCCTTTTCATCTACTACCTTGCCAGAAATTTTTTGATTTTGTGCCATCAAAACGGTACTGAACAAGAAAGAAATGACGAAAAAAAGTAATTTTTTTTTCATGATTATTTGGTTAAGAATTGAAATAGCCATTTTGGTATGACTATTATATTTGGTTATATGGCTTACAATTTAGCCAACCAAATTCAATTCGTAACTATAATACGACTCAAAACTGTGCAATCGTTCCCGTAAATGATGTCTAAGAAGTGTTATTCTGTTGTGTTAATATTAGAGGTATAATTGTATTTTAATGAATTGTAAATCTGTATTTATTATTGATGTATTTCGTCGTTTTAAATTTTTTCTTCAGGATTGATATTCAGTTTACTGTTCTTTTTGCCATACCAGAAATAGATCACAAGTCCGATGACCAACCAAACCGCTAAACGTAGCCAGGTTTCCCAGGGAAGAAATACCATCATGGCCACACAGGTTAAAATGCCCAGGATAGGAATTAATGGAACAAAAGGAACCCGGAACGGGCGTTTGGCTTCCGGATTGGTTTTACGTAAAATCAGTATACCAACGCAAACCATTAAAAATGCCAGCAAAGTTCCGATGCTGGTCATTTCTCCAACTACATTCATGGGTACGAATGCAGCAAAAAGCCCAATAAACATGCAAAGGATGATGTTTGATTTCCAGGGTGTTTTGAATTTCGCATGTACATCAGAGAACATTTTTGGCAATAAGCCATCTTTACTAATGGAGTAAAACATTCTGGATTGTGCCATTAAATCAATTAAGATTACGGAAGTATAACCAATCAGAATTGCTAAAATGATGGCCTGACTTAACCAGCCGTAAGGCGTTTTTTCGATTGCAATTGCTACCGGTGCACCACTGTTGGCAAATTCTTTATAATTGGCTAAACCGGTCATTACATGACCAAATAAGCCAAAAAGTATGGTACAAACCACCAGCGAGCCAATAATTCCAATTGGCAAATCCCGTCCTGGATTTTTAGTTTCCTGTGCAGATGCGGCAACGGCATCAAAACCAATAAATACAAAGAAAACAAGGCCTGCACCACGCAGTACACCACTCCAGCCAAACTGCCCGAAAGTACCCGTATTTTCAGGAATATAAGGATGATAATTGGCCGGATCAATATATTGCCAGCCCAGGGCAATGAAAACCAGCACCACACCAACTTTTAAAAATACAATAATGCCATTCACTATGGCTGATCCTTTTGTTCCACGAATCAGAATCGCCGTCATTAAAACAACAACCAGTGCTGCAGGAATATTAATGATTCCGTTTACTGTTGAGCCATCTGCCAGTTTTGCGGTTTCGAAAGGAGAGAGGGTAAGTTGTGGAGGAAGAAAAAGCCCCAGGCTTCCCAAAAACTTCGTTAAATATTGAGACCAGCTAATGGCTACCGTAGCACAACCTACGGAATATTCCAATACCAGATCCCAGCCAATAATCCAGGCAAAAAGTTCGCCCATGGTGGCATAAGAGTAGGTGTAAGCACTTCCCGCAACCGGAATCATAGATGCAAATTCTGCATAACAAAGTGCGGCAAAACCGCAGCCCAAAGCGGCAATGACAAAAGAAAGGGTCACTGCCGGACCCGAATGATTGGCTGCAGCCAATCCTGTAATAGAGAACAGGCCTGCACCAAGTGTTAAACCCACACCGATTAAAATCAGGTTAACCGGGCCTAAAGTTCTTTTAAGCGTCCCTTCGCCACTTTGGTTTGCTTCAGCAACAATACTGGCAATCGATTTTTTCATGAAACAAGTTAAGGTTGCAAAATTATCAAATAATATTAATTCTATCGTATTTGTAGTAATTTGTTTTTGAATTCAACCATAAACGAAGTTTAGATGACTATATAAGGGATCAATCGTCTGTAAATTATAAGTTCAGTGATGTATAAATACTCGCAAAGTGCTGTTGCACTTCCGGCTTTGAGACTGCACGATTAGACTAAGCCAATGGTTTAGTCACCTAAAATTCAACTAATAAACGACCCATTAAGTTATCTCTAATTTTTTAATAAAAAAAATAATAATCTCATTGTCAGTATTTTAATTAATAATTTTGCTTAATTTTAGTACTATGTATTGCATAGTACAATATAAAACATATATCTTTGTATTATGATAGCAGAAAATACGCAAACGCAAATGCGGAAGGGAATTCTGGAGTACTGTGTTTTATCAATCATCTCAAGGGGCGAAATATATGCTTCTGATATTATTGCTGAATTGCGCTCGGCAAAATTGCTGGTGGTGGAGGGTACACTTTATCCATTATTAACCCGGCTTAAAAACAATGGTTTATTAAGCTACAACTGGGTAGAGTCTACCTCAGGTCCGCCCCGAAAATATTATACCTTAACTGATGTTGGTCGGGAAATTTTATCAAAATTAGATCAAACCTGGCAGGAACTTGCCTATGCCGTAGGCATATCGCAAAGCGGCGCCAATTCAACAACCTCATAACGCAAACAAGGAAATGGAAAAAACCATCATCATCAATATAGGCAATACGATTATTCACATCGAAGAAAGTGCCTACGATATTTTAAAGGCTTATCTCAATGAAGTTAAGCAACATTTTGCCAATCATGCAGACGATCTGGAGATTGTAACCGACATCGAAAACCGTATTGCAGAATTATTAACCGAGCAGTTACAGGAGCAGAAGAAACAGGTCGTTGACATTGCAGATGTTCAACATGTAGTAAGCCAAATGGGCCGCGTTAAAGATTTTGATAACGTTGAGGAAAATGAAGAGGAACCCGTTTTACAATCTGCTTACCAGCACCAATATGCCGAAAAGAAATTATACCGGGATATGGACGACAGGGTAGTGGCTGGTGTTTGCTCAGGAATTGCCCATTTTCTAAATACTGATGCGAAATGGATCAGGATTGCCGTATTGCTCATGGCCTTTCTGGGCGGATTCGGATTTCTGGTGTATGCCATACTCTGGATCATCATGCCTAAAGCAACATCCCGTTTGGAAAAAATGGAAATGAAAGGCGAACCAGCAAACTTACAGGGTTTTCAAAAGAATTTGGATGAAGAATTACAGGCCGTTAAAGAACGTTTAGGAGAAGTGAACAGGCATGCTCAACCCATATTAGCCCGTTTCGGAATGGTTATCGGCGAATTTTTTGAATGGATCGGCAGGTTTTTATCGGGAACAGGAAAAGTTATATTTAAAGTTATTGCCGGCTTTATCATTGTATTCGGTGCATTTATATTACTCATGCTGATTATTACTACTGCAGCTTTTCAGGGTTATTGGGACTCCAGCATTTATGACACTTTTCCATTTTCAATCATCAACGACGGAAACAGGGGCATGATTTTGTTCAGTGCTTTTATTGTATTGTTTATTCCGGTTTTAGCACTTGTGTTATTTTCGATCCGTGTTGCTTTTAACAAACAAGCCATCAACAAAACCCTTTCTTTTGCCCTACTGATCATTTGGTTAGGTGGTGTGGCCATTGCTGGTTACCAGGCTGCAAAAATATCTTCTGAGTTTAAGCAACATGCAGAATTAACGCAAACGGTTGATTTAAAATCCGCTAAAACTTATATCATCGACATTGATAAAAGTAAATATTTCAGTAAGGAAGATAGTCTTGCTTATCATATCAACACAAATAGCAAGAACCAGATTGTGACTGATGATTTTGAAAACGGACCTTTCGTGATGCCAAATAATATCCGTATTGACATTGAAAAAGGTGCTACAAATGCTACACGCCTGATACAAAAATACGAATCTCAGGGTAAAACTTTTCAAAGTGCCTTACAAAATGCTCAAAATATAGATTATAAATACAGCCTAAAAGATTCGACAATAGTTTTTAATCCACGTTTTCAGCTCCGAAAGGGAACCATTTGGAGAAACCAGGAAGTTCGCTTACAGCTTGAAATTCCGGTTGGTACAAAAGTGATCTTAAAAGAAGATTCATACAGGTATGTCAATAATTATGGAACCTGGGATTGCGGCGAAAAGGAAGGCGACAAAAACGATTATACTTCCTGGATCATGACGGAGGATGGCCTGAAATGCATCGCTCAGTTAAAAGAAGAGGCACTAAATAAGCAAAAACTTAAAGATGAACTGCATGATTTAGAACTTTCACAAAAAAATAAACCTGTTGATACACTTAAGCAGGATTCTATCCTAAACAGAATCAGGGAATTGAAAGAAGAACTGGGCATTAAACCTGAAGATCAAAAATATCGTTAAAACTTACCTCCGCCACACTACAGTTTAATAAAAGCTAAAAAAGCCATGAAAATATTATTTACGTTAATGACATGCCTGATGGTGTGCGGGGTTTCCTTTGCCCAGAATTCACCTCAAATAACAGGTAAAGTGATAGATGAAAAGGCTGTTGCAGTGCCGTTTGCAATCGTTAGACTTTTGAATTTTCCGGATACCAGTGTGGTGAAAACGGTGGCAACAAATTTAGATGGTGCTTATGAAATGAATCAGTTAAAGGAAGGAACATACATTTTATCAGTTTCTATTGTTGGATATAAAACCAAGAGAACCGATAAATTTTTGTTGAATGGTAATCTAAATATACCCGTTATAACCCTTCAAAGTTTAACTAAGCAGTTAAATGAAGTGAGTGTATCCGGTAAGAAACCCTTTATTGAACATCAGATCGATAAAACAGTGCTTAATATAGAAAATAGTATTGTTTCATCAGGAAGTACTGCATTAGAACTTCTGGAGAAGGCACCAGGTGTACAGGTGGATAAGCAAAACGACCAAATTTTGTTAAATAATAAATCGGGTGTAATGGTGATGATTGATGGAAAGAATAACTTTTTATCAGGTGCAGATTTAGCTGTTTATTTAAACAGCTTGAACAGCAGTCAAATTGCTACCATAGAAATTATTACAAATCCTTCATCTAAATATGATGCTGCAGGAAATGCAGGCATTATCAATATCAAATTGAAAAAGAATAAAGCCTTTGGTACCAATGGAAGTATTTCATCAACTTATCGTAATGCCCTCATTGCAAACTTACCAAGAAATATTTATGGTTCTGATCTGAATTTTAATATCAACAACCGGAATGAAAAATGGAATTTTTACAGCAATGCCAATGCTTCTAAAAGTAACAACTTTTCAAAGTTATTTTTAGAAAGAACCACAAACTCTGGCGGTTTACAAAGTGCTTTCAACCAGAATTTTCAAAAAATATATACAGGTTCCAGGTTAGCGGCTAAATTGGGCGCAGATTATTATGCCAGTGAAAAAACAACCATCGGCATCATGCTGGATGGCAATACCAGTACCCGCAAACTGGATAATTTTTCTCAGACTTTTATTAATGAAGTTCAGTATGGCGTAGCGAGCAATAATTCGCTTATTTTAAATTCGGATGCCAATACACCCAATAAAAACTATAGCGCAAATTTTAACGTCAAGCATGAATTTAAAAAAGAAGGGGCAAGTTTAAATTTCGATGCCGATTATTCAGGGTTTGATTATACCGGACTTGAAAATTTTAATACCAATTTTTTTAATGAAGCCGGAACCGTTTACAATCAAACCATTATCAAAAACGATAGCAAAACCAATATCGATATTTTTGCCGCTAAAGCTGATTTTGCATGGCCGATTTCAAAAACGACCAAATTAGAGACGGGTTTAAAAACAAGTTTTGTTAAAACCGATAACAATTTTTTATCTGCTGCTTTCTTAAATAATAACTGGCAGAATATTGTAGGCCAGAGCAATCATTTTATTTATAAAGAAAAGGTTAATGCAGCTTATGCCAATCTTTCTAAAGATCTGGGGAAATTTCAAATCCAGGCTGGGTTAAGGGCTGAATATACAAACGCAAATGGTGCTTTAATTACCAATAATACGGTATCAGATCAAAAATATTTGTCTTTGTTTCCAACCATTTTTGTTAATCAGAAAATCTCAGAAAGCAGTAACCTGCGTTATACCTATGGCAGACGGATCGACAGGCCCAATTACCAGCAATTGAATCCTTTTAATTTTTATATGGATCCTTACACCATACAACAGGGAAATCCATATTTAAAACCACAGTTTACCAATAATTTTGAAATAAGCTATGCTTATAAAAGCGGGCTATCTTTTTCTCTGGGGTATTCAAAAATCAGAGATTTAATACTAGATAGTAAAACGGCACAAAATGATAGCACCAGGATTGTTACTGTTGGTCAGGGGAATATTGGTAGCGGTCAGTATTATTCTGCAGGCTTATATTTTCCTTTAGCCATTACCAAATGGTGGAATTTGCAAAATAATTTTAACCTCTTTTATAATCAATTTAATGATAACAACCTAGAAGGAGCCCCTTTCGCATTGAGCAAGGTATCTTATAATTTTAACATCACCAGTTCCATTTTACTGGCCCATAACTGGACCATCGAAACCAATTTCTGGCTAAATTCGCCAAAAGTACGCGGATTGGAAAAAACCATTATTTATCAGTATGCCCTGAACGCCGGTGTACAAAAGAGCTTCCTGAATAAAGCCCTGAAATTAAAATTGAATATCGATGATATTTTCGCCACCAATTACTGGAAAGGCACTTTGAATTATCAGAATGTGAATTTAAGGGTTCAGAATAATTACATCAGTAGAAGAGCATCTTTTAACATCAGCTATAATTTCGGTAACCAAAATGTGAAATCAGCAAGATCCAGAAATACCGCTACGGATGATATTAAAAACCGGGCAGGGGGGTAGGTTTGAGTTTTGAGTTGGGAGTCGTGAGTCTTGAGTAGTGAGTCTTAAGTCGTAAGTTCAGATCGTTAGTCATTAAAAAGGGGGATCTGTTAAACGAATCGTCATGCTGAATTTGGCGTCATTCTGATCCGATAGTTATCGGATTCATTTCTGAACAGCAACTATTTTGATAAGCTCCTGAATCAAGTTCAGGAGGGCGACACCCAGGGAATTATGTCATTAAGTTTTATTTATTCAATTTAATCTTCAGCACCGTAAAAGAATATGCCGGAAGCTTTAATGCATCTTTTAAGTTTACCGTTGAGGTGATCGGCTTGATTAGTCGCTCTGATGGATTACCGGAAATTTCCGTTTTCGTAGTCATATAATCACTTTTAATCTGGCCACCCAAATCCAGCGTAGTATTCACTTCAACAGGTAACAGGTTAACTAATTTAACCAAAAGTTCATTGGTTTGCGTGTTTTTTACGACAGAAAAGGCGATTCGTTTACTCACCTGATCCTGATCATTTGATAATTTTATTTCTCCGGGAAGATATTGATCGCCCGCATGATTTCCATAAAGTTGCTGCACGAAATAACCCGTTGTTGGCTTTACTTCGCTATTGTTAAAATAAATTAAATCAGGGTTCCATTGGGTATGTCCTTCTTTTGCAATCAGCGGTGCGTAAGAAGCCATGCTCACCACATCTCCGTTTCTTTCCAGCGATGTTAAATATAAGGCTTCAGCCAACGCCGTTTCCAGATTGGTTTTATTTCCTCCGGGCAAACTTGCCGCATATTCACCTAAATAAACTTTTGATTTTGACCGATCGTACTGGTCATAAAAGTTTTGGTTATTAATAAACCATCCGGGCGACTGATAATAATGTTCATCAATAATTGGCACCTTTAAGTTGGTGGCAATTTTCCAGCCTTCTTCATAATCGGTACCTTCAAAAAATGGGCCTGCCGTACCAATAATCGTAATTTCAGGATGTTTTTTTCGCAGTGCCTGATAAATCATGGTAAAGCGTTCTTTGAACACCTGGGTAATCTGGTCTTCATTTCCAATCCCGATGTATTTTAAATTAAAGGGCTTCGGGTGACCTGCTTCAGCTCTTTTTTTACCCCATGTGGTGTGCACATCGCCATTGGCATATTCTACTAAATCTACAATATCCTGAATGTACTGATCCATTTCTTCCATCGGGATACCGCCCTGCTGGCCACCACCGCCAGTGCCCGAATTCTGGCAAGGTACTGCTGCGGCAATCACCGGAACAGGGGCTGCACCAATATCTTCGCAAAATTGGAAGTATTCGAAATAGCCTAATCCCATGGTTTGGTGATAGCCCCAAAGGTTGCGGTCTGGTTTTCTGGTTTCTAAAGCACCAATGGTGTTTTTCCATTTGTAAATGTTCTGAATACCATCCCCGTGTGCTAAACATCCGCCAGGAAAGCGAACAAATTTAGGATGAATATCGGCAATCAATTTGGCAAGATCAGCCCTTAAGCCATTTTGATGCCCCTTGAAAGTTTTCTGCGGAAATAAAGAAACCATATCAAAAGCAAATTTTCCGGCAGCCAGCGGCATGATTTCCAGTCTGGCATCTGTCGCATCTGCTGATGGATAGAAGGTACCACTCACCTTTTTCCATGAAGTGGTATTTTTTAAAGTAATTTTAGCTAGAATACCCTTTGTATCGCTAACTAAACGCACTTCAAAACCAGAAATACGACCAGCCAATTGCTTGCTGAAAGCAGAGAAAAAATAAGCATCTCCTTTTTTTACTGCTATTCCATCAAAACCCGTATTGCTTAATGCAGCACCGGCAACTTTAACATCCAGCACCGCATAGTGTGAATTATTTTGATGAACGGGTGCAATTGAATCAACGGTGAAAGTGCTTTGATCTCCTTTTAACTTCCATGCAAAAGTGCTGTTCCAGTTTTTATCATGGAAAGATTTATCGCTGGGTTGATATTCAAATCCCCTGTTCTGAATCAATTCTGCATAAAGGCCTCCATCTGCAGCATAATTAATATCTTCAAAAAATATACCGGTAAGCATATTACTGATGGCTTTTGCACCTTTTGAATCAATGGTAATTTTAGCATCAACCGGTTTTAATCCAGCAAATCTTTGTGTATCATCTTTGGTTGTTTCACTGTTTTGGCGGGCTTTATATTGCTGCAAATCATAGGCTTTTTGAAGGTTCTTGATTACTGACCAAGCCACATAATGAGATTGCCCAATGGTATGACCAGAAATATTTGCTGTTTTATCCTCAGCATTAAATGCGGATAATGGTACTTCAACAGCTTTTTCATAAGCAATAAAATCCTTCGTTCTGGTTTGAAAATGCTTGCCTTCCACATCAGCATAAGTGATGGAATATTCATCTTTCAGCTGGTTATAATCAACAACAGGCTTTAATACATTTTTCCCCATGGCAACATATGGATAATGCTGGGGCCCCCAGTTGATTAAGTTTTTGGAAGTGGCTATGGCAAACTGATTGGTCTGATCATTTAATTCCCACGCACAAACCCATTCACCATTTCTTCCCCTGATGACATAGGGTGAAATCATTTTTTTTTCACTTCCCCACCTGCCATAATCGCTTTTCAAAAACAGGTAATCCTTTCCGATTGGTGTCCAGTTGGTCTGATCACGACTCCAGGCAAAGCGCAAGCCATTGGCATTGTAAGCAAACAGATAGGCAGAATCCGGCTCATCCGTTAACTTATTTTCTTTGGCCATTAAACTGGCTGTGGCAGTAAAAAGTATAGCAAATAAAACGTAGAATCTAAGGTAAAACTTCATGGGTCTGCAGCTATTTGGTTGGAAATGCGAAGACCAAAATAAATAATAATCGTTGGTTTAACGATTATTATTTTGTATTTATTTAATTACGATGTAATTATTCAAACTATTCTTTCAGCAGTCCATCTATTTCAGCATTAAACTCCTTTACAAAATCGGTATAATATTGGCCGGTTGCTGGTCCGCTGTAACCCGTATGAATCTGTGCCACTTCTCCTTTTTTATTAATGATGATGGTGGTTGGGAAAGAGATGAAATTATTCAGGGCTGGTAAAGATTCAGATACTATTTTTTTATCGGGTGTGCCAGCAATTACCTGATCATATTGGATATCAAACTTATCCCTGAACCGGGTTAAGGCCTTCCGCACGTAGGCTGAATCCAGTTGTCTTTCATAATGAATGCCAATAACTTCAACGCCGCGATTACGGTTTTCCTTGTACCAGGGTGCAATAAAAGAAGCCTCATCTACACAATTTGGGCACCAGGTGCCTGTAATGGTAAGAATGACCACCTTATTTTTAAATTTCTCATCGCTGAGCGATACCTTTTTCCCGTTTACATCCGGAAAGGAGAAATCAAGTGTTTTGTATCCATCCTTTAAAAAGGTTAATTTATAGGCATCAGGTAAGGCCGCGTTTTGATTTTGTTTGCCTGTGAAGGGTGTATTTCCCCTGGTGCTCACCGTTTCTCCTGTTATGGTTCCGTCTTTTGAAAAACTTCCTTTGTAATAGGATGGACTAGAGCCAATAAAGCTGGATAAATAAAAATCATTGCCTTCCACTATTCCTTCCAGGTAACGTGAATCGCCAGTTACCCTTAAAAAAGTCCCGGTAATTTTATTACCAGTTTGTTTAAATAGTCCGACTGCATTTTCATCTTTTCCGGTAGGCGATTTAAAAGTGATATCATATTTGCCAGAGAAATCAGCTGCAGCATTTTTACCATTAGGTTTGAAACGATATGGATTCCCTCTGGTTGCATTTACGGCCAAAGGTTTACCGGAGCCATCTTGTTTCCTAAGCGTTCCAACCAGCGAATCACCTGTGATTTTGAAGGCAAGTTCATTGTCAAACTGATCCAACGCAACCAGAATGGAATCTGCAGTTTGTTTAACCACGCCACCATCAAAGCGTTCTTCACCATTCAAAAATATTAAGTGTGGCTTTGTATCGATTTTGGTAATTTCAAAATTAAAGGGAACTTCAACCCCAGGTTTAATTTCAAACACACCCCGCCATTTGCCGTTCGGAACAAAGGATGTGGTTAATTTATGGGCAGTAGCTGATTGTTTTTTCTGTGTCTGTGCTTGTAAAGTCTGCGACAACATAAAAGCCGGTAGCAGAAATAGTAATGATTTTATATTCATGTGATATTTGAGATCTATTGATAACGTGACAAATGTAAGCATCATAAAAGCACGGAAAAAATATTTTCAATAAAATCTATAGAATTTGTAGTCATTATGATTTTTATATTATCTTTGCCGCAGTTATTTTAAAATGCTTATCAAGAAAGGTGGAGGGAATGGCCCTGCGAAACCTTAGCAACCAGCCTGAATTGGATATGGTGCTAATTCCATCCCGAAGTAATTTGGGTAAGTTAAGTCAGTTGAATGCAAAGTATTAATATTATATGAGAGCACTCCTGATTTTACGGGCGTGCTTTTTTTGTAAATCAGCTTCACCGGAAATGCTAAGTATAAGGTATATCGTTAAAAACAATTTGATGGAAAAAACTAACAAAAAACAATCTACTCAATCAGGGCATTTAAAAACCTTTTTAAGTCTTCGAATGCGTGAGGGTATTTGTTGCTGTATGAGGCTATAAATACCAACCCAATAATTTAAATCATTAAGTATTCACGTTTGTAAAAAATTCGCCGGTAAGCGAAGTGGAATTGCTTTGCCCTGATTTTTACATTCTTCATTCATCTCATTATTAATAAATTGATTATGTTCAAAAAAATTAAGCTGTTGGCAATCGTATGCTTGCTCTTGCTTTCGTCACTCGTGCATGCCCAAAACATCAGTATTTCCGGTACGGTTAAAAGTGCTTCAGGAGAAACATTGCCCGGAGTTTCAGTATTTGTTAAGGAAACCAAACAAGCCGTAACCACCAATAATAGTGGCGCATTCAGTATTACAATTAATGGAAAAGGTACATTGGTTTTCTCTTATATTGGTTTTACAACTAAAGAAGTGGTGGTTACCGAAAGTTCGAATGCATTAAATGTAACCTTAAGTGACGGAGAAAATGCATTAGATGAAGTGGTGGTAACGGCTTTAGGTATCACTAAACAGAAAAAATCGTTAGGTTATGCCGTTCAGGAATTAAAAGGGGAAAGTTTAACTGAAGCGCGGGAAACCAATCTGGTAAATGCACTTGCCGGTAAAGTAGCCGGGGTAAGGGTAACCAATAGCCAGGGCGATATGGGATCTTCCCGTGTGGTGATTAGAGGGGAAACTTCTATTGCCGGAAATAATCAGCCTCTTTTTGTTGTAGATGGGATTCCGGTAGATAATTCACAGCTTAATTCGGCGGGGGCGAGAGATTACGCCAATGCCATTTCAGATATTAACCCTAATGATATCGAATCCATCAGTGTGTTAAAAGGTCCCAATGCGGCCGCTTTATATGGTTCAAGGGCAGCAGCAGGTGTGATTATCATTAAAACAAAATCAGGAAAATCTAAAAAAGGTTTGGGTATTTCTTTAAACTCGAATGGCGTGATCGAAAGTATATTAACCTTACCAAAATATCAGGATGTATTCGGACAGGGATCGGAAGGTAAATTCAGCTATGTGGATGGAAAAGGTGCCGGCGTAAATGATGGGGTTGATGAAAGCTGGGGGCCCAGAATGGATGGCAGGTTGATTCCGCAGTTCTTTTCGAAAGGTGTAGCAGTGCCCTTTGTGGCCCATCCGGATAACGTAAGGGATTTCTTCCAAACAGGTTACTCCTTAACAAATGGTATTTCAATTGAGGATGCAGGAGAGAAATTCGATTACCGGTTATCTTATAACAACCTTAAGCAGGTCGGTATCGTACCCAATTCAGGTCAGGGTAAAAACTCATTCACTTTAAATACTACTTTACGTTTAACACCTAAACTCACCATCACCGCGAATGCCAATTATAGTAAACTTGGTGCCGACAACCTGCCTGGAACGGGCGGATCAAGATCAACCAGTACCATGTTGCAGTTTGCGTGGTTTGGCAGACAGGTTGATATCAATCAATTGAAAAATTACCTGGATGAGAATGGTAATACTTTTAATTGGAACAACAGTTATTACAGCAATCCTTATTGGGTGGCTTATGAGAATACGGTGTCTCAAAACAGGAACCGTTTAATTGGAAGTATAGGTTTAAACTACAAAATTATTGACGGATTGAACTTCAATTTCCGTACAGGAACAGATTATTACAATGATCGCCGAAAAATTAAAATTGCCTACGGTACTAACGGAACGCCATTTGGATCATATACCGAAAGTGCCTTTACGGTAAATGAAAACAATACGGATGCGACATTAAATTATGCCAAGCAATTAAATGATGATTTTAGTTTAGATGTGTTGCTTGGTGGTAATATCCGGACCAGTTATATCGAACAAAATGATCAAAGTGCACCCCGTTTGGCTGTTGCCGGATTGTATACGTTAAACAATTCCAGAGATCCCTTAACCTCATCTAATAATTACAGTAAGTTAAAGTCTTACAGTGGTTATGCATCCGGTCAGATTGGTTTTAGAAATTACCTTTTTGCCAATATTACGGCCCGTAATGATTGGTCATCCACCTTGCCCGCTCAAAACCGCTCCTACTTTTATCCGTCTTTCAACGGTAGTTTAGTGCTCACTGAAGCTTTTGATATCAAAAGCGAGGTGCTGGATTACGCAAAAGTACGTGGTGGCTGGTCTAAGGTAGGTAAGGACACCTCACCTTATCGTTTAACTAATACTTACAGTTTCTCTGCACCGTTTGGAGCAAGTCCGCAGCTTAGTCCGTCCGGAACAGATTTCGATCCGAATCTAAAATCTGAAACCACCACTTCATCAGAGCTAGGTGCTGAAGCTGTTTTGTTTAACAAGCGACTTCGTTTTGATGTCAGTGTATATAATACGAACAGTTACAATCAGATTTTAAATGTAGATGTGAGTCCGAGTACAGGTTTCAGATCGAAAAATATAAATGCCGGAAAAATTAATAACAAGGGTATTGAAGTTCAGCTGGGTATTACGCCGGTGAAAAAACAATTTACCTGGGATATTGATATCAACTATGCGGCAAACAGAAGTAAGGTGGTGGAATTGGATCAGGAAGGTTTACTGCAAAATTATGTGGTGGCAACCAATTCTGCACAGGTAATTGCGACTGTTGGTCAACCTTACGGAACACTTTTTGGCAATGCTTTTTTAAGAGATGGGAATGGTAATATTTTGGTAAATGCTACAGGTGCACCACAAACTGACCCGACCAAAAGAGTTTTAGGGAAATATACACCAGATTGGATTGGCGGAATTTCAAATACTTTTAGCTACAAAAGCTTTAGTTTAGGCGTGTTGATCGACGCCAGTTTCGGTGGTTCTATTTACAACGGTACTTATTCTACAGGTACTTATACCGGTGTTTTAGCATCTACATTGCCTGGGAGAGGTGCAGAATTCGGCGGTATTTCTTATTACTACCCAGAAAATTTAAAGGCAAACGGCGCGGTTAGGTTAGCTAGTGGAGCAAATGCGCCAGCAGAAGCAACCGTTTATGATGACGGGATGATCTTTGATGGGGTAACCGCGGATGGCAAACCGAATGAAAAAATTCTCTCCGCACAAACTTATTACAAATCGTTCAGAACGATAGATGAGGCCAATATTTTTGATGCCTCTTATGTGAAACTTCGTGAAATTAAACTGAGCTACAATTTGCCTGCAAAATGGATCAAATCACTGAATTTGCAAGGTGTATCGGTTGCATTAGTGGGTAGAAATCTGGCAATCCTTCACCGCAATGTTGAAGATATTGATCCGGAAGTTGCTTTTAATACCGGTAACGGACAGGGTTTGGAGAGCCTCTCTAACCCAACCACACGTACTTACGGAATTAACCTGAACATCAAATTTTAATCTTTCCATCATGAAAAAAATATTATTATATAGCCTGATTTCTCTTTCTGTTTGCGCTACGTCCTGCAAGAAAGAACTGGATGAGACCAACATCAACCCCAATGTAACTGAAAATGCACAGCCTGATTATTTGTTAACTGCCGCCATCAAAAATACAGCTGACGCCTATTGGGGCACCACCAATAACATGAACTCCAGTCTCCTGTTTGTTCAGCATTGGGCAAAAGTACAGTATACGGAAGAAGATAGGTTTATTTATACCAACAGTAGCTTTACTACGCTATGGTCTACTTTATATTCAACCAGTATTAATGGTTTAAATAAAATTATAGAGATTGGAAATGCAACCAGTAATCCAAATTATACGGGTGTGGCATTAACTTTAAGATCCTGGTCATTTTTGTTGCTTACTGATGCTTATGGCGATATCCCATACAGTCAGGCAGGACAAATAAAAGAATTTATCACGCCAGTTTATGATAAACAAAAGGATGTTTATGACGGCCTGCTAAAAGATTTGAAAACAGCAAAAAATACTTTAGATCCTGCCGGAAAAGCGATTGCCGGAGATGTAATTTACAATGGCAATATTACCAGGTGGAAAAAACTGGCCAACTCACTCAGGTTACGGATTGCACTCCGGATAGCAGATCAGGAACCAGCGAAGGCGAAGCAGGTTTTAGACGATATTAAAAATGACGGTGATGCTTACATGAGTGAAAATGCAGATATTGCACAATTAATTTATCAGAGTTCACCACAACAAAACCCGGTGAGTGCATTGTTTGATACCAGAGATGATTACCGGATCAGCAAAACCATTGTAGATAAATTATTCAGTCTGAATGATCCCCGTTTACCTGTTTATGCCAGTAAAACGCAAACAGCTACAGCTGAAGAATATGTAGGGTTACCTAATGGTTTAACCAATTCGGAAGCCAGCGGTATTGGTTTTGCGAAAACCTCCAAACCAGGCACTTATTTTCTGGCACCACAATCACCGGCAGTAATTTTTAGTTATGCAGAATTATTGTTCGATCGGGCAGAGGCAGCAGCAAGAGGTTTTACCGCAGAGAACGCGGCTGATTTATACCAACAAGGGATTGTCGCTTCTTTAAAACAATTTGGCGTAGCTGATGCTTTAGTCGCCAGTTATGTAACACAGGCCGCAGTGCAATATGATGCGACAAATTATAAGAAATCAATCGGCGAACAAAAGTGGATTGCACTCTTCGGACAAGGTCTGGAAGCCTGGGCAGAAAGACGCAGACTGGATTATCCTCAACTTACGCCATCAGTTAATACGGTGTTAAACGGACAAATTCCGGTGCGCTTTATCTATCCCGGAACGGAGCAATCGCTCAATGGGCAGAGTTACAGGAATGCGGTAGCCAGTCAGGGAGCAGATTTGTTAACCACCAGATTATGGTTTGATGTGAAATAATCTTCATGCAAAATTTTGAAGCCGCTTTAGCAATCGTTAAAGCGGCTTTTTTGTGCAGTGTTCTTCCTTTACTCATTTTGCTCAAACTAGTTTTTAAAGAGCCTTAAATAAAGGCCATATCTATAGTATAAAAACCGCGGTCACTAAATCTGTTACATCAAATTTCTTAAATTTATATGTACGATTGTTATCTTGTGCCCTTTCAAAATCTCAACATCATGAAAAAAATAATCTTTACACTGATTCTTTCTCCGTTTTTATTTATAGCTGCTTTTGCCCAAAATAAACCTGCTTTCTGGGATGATGTACAAACGATAAAAAAATATGACAAGATGTATAAACCTCCGGTGAAACCCATACTATTTGTAGGGAGTTCATCCATTCGTAAATGGGATGATCTCACCCAGGTTTTTGCCAAATACAATGTACTTAACCGTGGCATTGGCGGGGCGGTAACCAACGACATTACTTTCTATTTAAAGGATGTTATTTTTCCATATCATCCCCGTCAAATTGTACTTTATGTAGGGGAGAACGATCTGCCAAATGAAAAGACTACACCCGATTCGGTTTTAAACAGAACCATCACCCTATATAAATCGATAAGGGCTGCATTGCCCAATACACCCATATTGTACATCTCCATTAAACCCAGCCCTAGCAGGGCGGCATTCAAAGAAAAAGCAATCGCCGCTAATGCATTAATCAAAGCTTTTCTTTCCAAAGAATCCAATACCAAATTTATTGATGTATACAGCTTAATGTTAACAAAAAAGGGCGATCTACGTCCGGAACTTTTTGTGGAAGATATGTTGCACATGAATGCTGCGGGATATGCCATCTGGGAAAAAGCAGTTGAACCACATTTATTGAAGAATTAAATTAATATGACGTTGGCTTTTTGATCGAATGACATTAGTTAAGTGATGGCCTTAAGTCAGCACAATGCAGTGCGCCATTTTGATTAAATGTGTCTGCATTAATACATTCATCACATGGACATCATTACGTATTTCGTACATTTGAAACTTTATTTCAAAAGATTCCCGTATATATGTCGATAAAATTCTACCTGCCTATTTTCCTTTTGTTATTATTCAGTTCATCGGTTTCCGCTCAAAACAAATTTACTTTAAGCGGTACCATCCGTGATGCAAGTTCTGGCGAAACCTTAATTGGTGCTACCATTAAAATATCAGGACCAGCCAATGCGGCTACACTAACCAACAACTATGGTTATTTTGCCTTAACACAAACCGAAGGAACGTACACCGTTACGGTGAGTTATACTGGTTTCATTCCCGTAACAAAAAGCATTACCCTCAATAAGGATACGAAACTGAATGAGGAATTGAAGAGTACCAATGATCTGGCCGAAGTAACGGTAAATGCCAATAACCGCAAAAATGAGAACGTCAAAAGTGCGCAGATGGGTCTGGAGCGGATCGATATGAAATCCTTAAACACTATTCCGGTTTTGTTGGGGGAGAAGGATGTTTTAAAAACCATTCAATTGCTGCCAGGTGTGAAATCAGGAGGCGAGGGAAATACAGGTTTTTATGTACGTGGTGGTGCGGCCGATCAAAATCTGATCATCCTGGATGAGGCAGTGGTTTACAACTCCTCGCATCTTTTGGGTTTCTTTTCTACCTTTAATGCCGATGCCATCAAGGATGTAAGTTTATACAAAGGTGGAATGCCCGCACAATATGGCGGCCGATTGTCATCTGTTTTAGACGTTAAAATGGATGATGGCAATAATAAGGAATTTAGATTTCAGGGTGGAATAGGTTTAATCGCCTCCCGACTAAAAGCCGAAGGACCTATTGTAAAAGATAAAGGCTCATTCATGGTCAGTTTCAGGCGAACTTATATCGATCTTTTTTTACGTGCTTCACCTGATTCATCCATCAATGGAAGTACCCTGAACTTTTATGACATCAATGCCAAGGCGAATTATAAAATCAACGATAAAAACACCATTTATATTTCTGGCTATTTTGGTAAGGATAATATTGGTGTTAAAGATTTATTTGAAAACAACTGGGGAAACGTAACCACCACTATTCGTTTAAATCATATTTTTAACGATCGCTTATTTTCCAATACTTCCCTCATTTACAACAATTATAACTACACCGTAAGGCTGCTGAATGATGTCACCAATTTTAAGGCTACTTCATTGGTGAGGGATTTTAATTTTAAGGAAGATTTTCAATATTTCAGTAATCAGCACACTTTCAGGTTTGGCTTAAACGCTACGCATCACCGCATTTCGCCCATTGATATCACGACAAGCAGTCAGGAATCGCAGGTGAATCCACTGGTACAAGAGAAACGTTATGGATTAGAAAGTGCCGCCTATGTATCAGATGAATGGGCGGTAAACGATAAGCTTAACTTTTTGTATGGTGTACGCCTGGCTGCTTTTTCATTGTTAGGTCCGGGTAATTTTAGCCAGTATGATAAGGAAGGAAATATCAACCAGACAGATCAGGTCGGTAGTGGGAAGTTTTATAAAAATTACCTCAATCTGGAACCTCGTTTTTCTGTGAGTTATTTGCTCAACGAACGAAACTCTGTAAAAGCATCTTATAACCGAAATACACAAAATATTCATATTTTAACCAATGCCACATCGAGTTCACCCACTGATCAGTACGTGTTAAGCAGCAATAACATCAAACCCGAAATCGCAGATCAGGTAGCCCTGGGTTATTTTAAAAACCTCGATGAAAATAATTATGAACTGTCTGGTGAAGTGTATTACAAATGGATGCAGAATCAGATCGATTACAAGAATGCGGCGCAACTGCTGGCCAATTCAAATGTAGAGTCAGAGTTGCTTTATGGTACGGGCCGGGCATATGGTTTGGAATTGTTCTTTAAAAAGAAATTCGGAAAGATCAATGGCTGGATTGGTTATACCTTATCAAAAACAGAACGGAAGTTTGCGGAACTGAATAACGGGAACTACTTCCCGGCGCGACAGGATCGCACGCATGATCTATCGGTAGTTGGTATCTATAACCTGAATCAACGCTGGACTTTCTCTTCCAGCTTTATCTACAGCACCGGAAATGCCGTTACTTTTCCGGCAGGGAAGTATATCGTTGGCGGACAAACAGTATATTATTATACAGAAAGAAATGCTGGAAGAATGCCCTATAATATGCGCCTGGACTTAAGTGCCACGCTGGAAGGCAAACGCAGAGGCAGATTTCAATCCAGCTGGAACTTTGGTGTATATAATGCCCTGAACAGAAAAAATCCATATTCAATTGAGTTTATCAATGATCCGAATGAGCCAGGTAAAACCGCGGCAGAACAAACCTCTCTTTTTGGAATTATTCCTTCTGTAACCTGGAATTTTAAATTTTAACCCATGAAAAAATATTTAATATACTTGCTGATGACCACTATTGGTCTGGCATCCTGTAAAAAGATTATCCAGATTGATACCAACAATGCAGCACCACAGTTGGTTATTGAAGGGAAAATTTCAAACAGGTTAATCGAACAGCAGATTTTGATCAGTAAAACTGTGGGCTATGATGAGAAAGGGATTTATCCCAAAGTATCAGGCGCTACAGTTAAAGTGAGTGATAACAATGGCAACACCTATGTTTTTACAGAGAAGGCGCCCGGTATTTATGTAAACCGTATGAGAGGTGTTGCTGGTATTACCTATAAAATGGATGTCACTGCTGAGGGTAAAAATTACCAGGCCAGTTCAAAAATGCCTAACCTTGTGAAGCTGGATTCCATTGGTGTGATAACCAATAACTTTTTTGGAAATGAGCGTAAAACGGCTGCTGCTTTTCTGGTAGATCCTGTAAATGAAACCAATTTTTACCACTTTAACCTGTATGTAAATGGCTTTTTTTCTGATCGGATTTATGTGAACAACGATCGCTTAACCAATGGCAATAACCTGCGGATTCAATTGTTTTATGAGGCAAATGATGACGACGATGAGGGTTTAAAAAGCGGCGATAATATTAGTGTAGAAATGGAAGGTATTGACGCCAATATTTTTAATTACTGGTACGCATTAAGCGAGCAATCTGGTGGGGGGCCGAATCAGGGGACCACGCCTGCTAACCCAACATCTAATATTTCTAACGGAGCTTTAGGTTATTTTAGTGCCCATACTTTTCAAAGGCTAAGTACCACGGTAAAATAAAGATGCCGATTTTGGAATATTAAAACACCTTCAAATTTTCATTGTTTTGACTGTATGAAAGTATTTATAAGCGGTAACATTGCACAGATTGGTATAAAACAACTGGAAGAAAAAAACATAGAAATTACCCAATGGAAGGAGGATCGGCAGATTACTCCTGAAGAATTAATCAAGGCCTGTAAAGATCAGGATGCGTTAGTGAGTGTGGGCCCGAATAAAATTGATGCTAAATTTTTGAATGCTGTTAAACATTTAAAGGTTATTGCGCTTCACTCCGTAGGATTTGATCAGGTAGATGTAGCGGAGGCAAAAAAGTTAAATATTCCTGTTGGCAATACACCTGGTGTTTTAAGCGGTGCTACGGCTTCTGCTGCTTTTTTATTAATGCTGGCCGTTTCCAGAAAAGCATTTTACCTGCATAAGAAAATTATAAATGGTAAGTGGCAGAATTACGAGCCTACACCAGAATTAGGTATAGAGTTAAACGGAAAGACACTGGGCATTTTTGGATTGGGGAAAATCGGACTGGAAATGGCTAAAAAATGTGCAGGTGCTTTTCAAATGCCTGTTATTTACCACAATCGGTCTCGTAACGAAGCTGCAGAAAAAGAAATCGATGCAAAATATGTTTCCTTTGAAGAATTGCTGGCAAAAAGTGATGTCATTAGCGTTCATACTGCGCTGACGGATGAAACCAAAGATAAATTTTCGATGGATGTTTTCAAAAAAATGAAACCAAGCTCCATATTTATCAACACAGCGAGAGGTGGCATTCACAATGAAAAAGATTTAATCAAGGCATTGGAAGAAAAAATCATCTGGGGTGCGGGTTTAGATGTAACCAATCCTGAACCCATGGATAAAGATAACCCCTTATTAAATATGGATAATGCGGCTGTTTTGCCTCATATCGGCTCCGCAACGGAAGAAACACGTGATGCCATGGCGAAACTCATTGCTGAAAATGTTATTGCCGGATTGAATGGTGAGAAATTGCCGTATCCTGTTTGGTCAGTAATTTAAGTTTCCAGTGTATAAAATGCGTTTACTTTTATCAGTAGTTACTCCGGATCAGTATAAAAATCTGTTGGAAACTTTGAATTATATGCTATTAACTCCCGCAGATTTAAAATGATAAGCGCAGAATAATGAAGCTGATACTTACTTATTTTTTTTAAATGAGATGTATGAATCTGCGGGGATCTGTGAAATCAGCGGGAAACTTTGAATCACACGCCATTAACTCCCGCAGATTTAAAATGATAAGCGCAGAATAATGAAGTTGATGTTTACTTATTTTTAAATGAGATGTATGAATCTGTGGGGATCTGTGAAATCCGCGGGAACTAATAAACTATATAAATCAATTAAGACTCAGATACCATTAGTATCCGAGCCATTATAAAACCATATTACTACTATTTAACCGTATATCGTAATATTGATCTGCCTAAGTTTCCATTGGCGTCAATTCCTTCAATAATCACTTTATATTGCCCCTTTCCATCTGCATTATAAAATTCAAAAGAGGAATTTCCGGTAGCGTCTGTAATGATTTTTGGATTCCAGTAAATGGTGGTTCTTAAATCGGTTTTGTTCATATTAGCGGGAACATCATATTTAGGCGAATAAAATTGTTTCTCTTTATTATAACCTTGAGGTGAAAACGTCACTTCGTAGTTTTTAGGAAGCAAATCCAGCAATTGCGCTTTTGAAATTTTCGTTCCCTTTGGTGCTTTTTTCTGGTTAAATACAATCACTCCATTTACGTTATTTGCACGGTTCACTAAACCCAGCTCATCCCTTAAAAATACTTCAATAGATTCGATTTCATTTGGATTTAAAGTATTAATCTGGTTCACATCAACACTCATTCCATTGATAAAAATTCCCATCGGAATCTTTTTGCCGGCATTAAAGTCGCGGGTTACATAAAAGTTATTATCCTGATAGGTTACACCGGCAAGCATACCCTGCAAACAATTAATTAATAAAGCACAACCTTGTAAACGATCGCCTGTTATTTCATGATCAGCCATTTGCGGAAGTCCGGTTAAGTTGGGGTAATCTTTATGGCTCACTTTCGGGGTAACAGCACCTTTAATGGTTACATCTTTTAGCGTGTGTAAATAAGAATACTGCTTTTTGCTGTTATCTAAATAAGTGGTCAGGGCACTATCAATGTTTAAAACCTCCTCTGCGGCACTGAAATTTCGGGTTAGGGTTGGTACAGGAGATCCGTTCAGGCTGATGGCCATGGCTTTATAATTGGGATTATATTTAGCCGTGATGGTTACTTTTGAAGAATCATTCAGCACTAAATTCTTAAACCTGAAATTTCCAACCGGATCTGTTATGCCTTCCAGGTTAAAACGTTTATCAGGAATGGTAAGCAATAACTGTCCTTTCCTCACCGGAATACCATTATTCATTCTTAATATTCCAGAAACTTCTATGCCCTGTTCTGGCATAAAGCTGATTTTTGGTAAGTTGCCTGCCAACACATCCGTGTACTTAAAACTGCGGTAACCTTGCGTAAGCAAGAGTACATCCAGGTCAGCATTCTTTTTAGCATCGGGTGCGTTAAAGTAATAATTAGGTTTTTCTACATAACCCTTAATATCACTGCTGAGTAATAGTCCGGTTAAAATGGTACTGGTAGCATCATCATTTGCCGGTACTTTTGTTTCGTCTACCACTGCCACAGAGAAATTTCCTTCAACAGGAGCACCATCTTTTTTAGCAGATACATTAACCTTTACTTTTTTCTTTACGCCATAAGCTGGGGTGGCAGTGGTTAAAGTGACAGCCATATTATTTTTATGCTGAACAAATACCAATCGCTCACTTAGTGGCTTGCCTGCATCTGTAAATAAGGTGAACTGTGCAATGCCAGATGGAAACTTAGATTTCAAAATACTCGTACTATATTCTTTATTTGATAATGCCGTTTGCGCACCATAACAGATTACACCTTTACTTTGTGCTACCAGATATAGCTTTTTGCCCTTATTTTCATCGAAGAAAGCATCATTAGAAACAATTTTAACCTGAACGTTTTCAGCGTCCGTATTATCAACGGTTACTTTGATACCCTTTTCATTAACGGCCGGAAGGGGATAAGTCGCTGTAGTGCCATCCGTATAAGTTACCGTGGCTTTGTACGTTTTTCCATTTTCGGCCAGTAAATCAAAACTGCCCATCCCCAGGTGCTGGGCATTAAAAGTCGCGATTTGCTTGCCATCGCTATCGGTAACAGTTCCTTTAGCATTAATGCCTAATCCATCACTTTTAATGGCCTTGAAGGCGATTTTATTCACCAGTCCGGCAATGAGGTTTCCGCCTTCGGGAAAGAATTGAAAATCCTTACTTAAAATGGCATTGGCCAGGGTAAAGCTATTGCTTACTACATCTTTATCCGTGGTATTCAGGCTGGTGATTAATTCACCTTTTTTTAATTGATATTCGGCCTTTTGGTTGGCGCTCATGGCAATTGTTAGGTAACCATTGGCATCAGTTGTACCCCTGCCTTTGGCAATCACCGTATAACTGGTTACTACCTGCCAGCTTACGTTTCTGTTGGCATAAGGCTTATTATTGGCATCTTTAAACTGCACACGGGCATCAATCTTTTCCTGTTTATCAGTAGAAGTGTTTTTATAGGTAATGTGGGTTTTAACTTCTTTATCAATCGCCTCACCTACATAGAAAGTTTTATTAAAATAAGCTGGGTTATCAAAGTTGAGCATCCACATGGTATAAGCCCTGATATGATAATTGCCTTGTTTATAATTCACCTGATCCAGAGGGAAATTTCCAGTCGCCACACCGCCGGTAACAGGCAGTTTTATCGTTTGGATCAGTGAATCTTTCTGGTTAATCACATCAACATAAATAATCTTACTGATTCCAGATAGCAAGTTTTGATTCTCGGTTACGTAAGCTTTAAACCAAACCGTATCTGCAATGGCATAATAAGGCTTATCAAAATGAAGATAGATTTTCTCTGACGGATAATCATTTAATGCTTTGTTGGTTTTGGCAATGAGGGTATTGATGCTAACTGTATCCGTTTGTGCTGATGAGGAAAAATGTATGGTAAATAGAAGGGTGAGGATTAAAAAGGATAGTCTAAAAATTTTCATGAATTGGAAATTAAATACTTAGGTTGTAAATATATCCAATTAAAAATAGAGCACCTAAATTGTATGCATCTTTAACACTTTTTTACATTAAGTATTCAGAAAATTTGCCGGAATTTCGATGTAAAAAAAACAAGCTGGCCAAAGCCAGCTTGTTCATTATACTGTTGGATATGGATTTTTTATTTGTATGCTATTACAAACTCATTTAAAGGCGTACGCACTTTTTTAAGATTTGCCAGCCAGTCGCCATTTTCATCTCTGTTCCCTAATGGTAATAAGGTTACGCTTTTTAAGTGTTTTTCATTTAAGCCTAATAATTCATCCAGTTTTGAGGCATCAAAACCTTCCATAGGCGTATGGTCAACTTTTAATAAAGCGGCCTGGGCAATGGCAACACCAAAAGCCAGGTAGGCCTGTTTGGCTGCATGGTGAAAGTTTTCTTCTGCAGATCGGGATAATACCATGCCTTTTAACTGTTCTTTATAAGCATCTGTAGTATCTAAGGGCAAACCGCGTTCGGTATTCATTCTATCGAACATTTCATCAATTCCTTCTTCTGTATAATTTTCCTGGGCAGCAAAAACCAAAAGGTGAGAAGCATCTACCACTTGCGATTGATTATAAGCTATTGGCAAGATTTGTTCTTTTAATTCCTGGTTTGTGATGACAATAACCTTGAAGGGCTGTAAGCCTGAAGATGTTGGGGCCAACTGCGCAGCTTTTATAATTTGATCTACCTTATCTTGTTCTACAGGCTGACCATTCATTTTTTTAACGGCATAACGCCAGTTTAGTGCATCGATTAAGCTCATGGGTTATAAATTTTATCCAAATATCTGCAAAACAGTTACCTGGTATGTTGATGTATGATAAGAAAATAAATTCATGCAGGGCAAATAACTATTTCTTCTCTATTGGTTGAGCGTTTAGTCTTAAATCACTTCTTACTGGGAAATGATCTGATAATTTTGCTTTTTCTATTTTATAGTTCAGCACTTCCAGGTTTTTGGAGGTGGCGATATAATCGATCTGAAAATTTGGAAATTTGCCATTGTAAGTGGTGCCGAAGCCCGAACCTTTTTTAATAAAAGCATTGTTAAGGTTTTGAGTAATCTGGGTCACTACATATGATGCAGGCGTATCGTTAAAATCGCCGGCAATCAGGTAAGGGGTTTTACAGTTTGCCATTTCTTTCTTCATTACATCTACTTGACTGCTCCTTTTAAGAAAAGCACTTTTTAACATCCTTAAAATGCGTTTTGATGGCTGAATTTGCGTATTCATTTCTTTCACCTTATCAAGGTATTCATAATCCTGCTTTTCGAAAGAAATGGATTGGAAATGCACATTATATACCCTTAAGTTTTGACCTTTAACATCTAAATCAGTGTAGATGCTCATATTGCCGGGGAAGCCCTCCACAAATGGGATTTTACCGGAGGCTTTAATCGGGAATTTTGAAAAAATGGCTAAACCAATGGCTTCATAATCGTTTTTATTGGTCGGAACAAAAAAGAAATGGTTTGTTTTTAAAATCTTTTTCAGGCTGTCAATCGTATCGAAATCTCCTTTATAACGGGTATAAAATTCCTGGAAACAAATGATGTCAGGATTTTGCTCTTTCACCACCTGGAGTATTTTTTCTTTTACCGATTCATCATTTTCACCACCGTAAAGTTTAAAATTATGAACATTATAGGTCATCATTCTAATGCTGTTATCCGCTTTTTCAATCGGGCCTTTATCGCCGCTAATGGAAAATGTTGCCCTTAAAGTTTTATAGCCATAGGCGATGACAACCACACTGGCCAATGCGAAAATCCATTTTTTACTCAAGCACCACCAGGCGATAAAGATGATGTGAAGAAATAAAAAATATGGATAGGCTAAACCGAAAAAAGCAATAATAGGATGTTGACGCGGATCCATATTGCCCGCAACTGTTCCCAATATTAACCCTATAGCTAAAATGATCGCTATCGGAAATAATAGTTTATCCAGTAAATTATACTTTTTAGTCGACATTAATCTTTGCTTGCTTTGAATAATTTCTCTCTCTCTGTTGCGGTTAATTTGTCATAGCCTGATGAAGATATTTTATCTAAAATTGCATCGATTTCTTGTTGTGATACATCTTTAAAGGCAGGTTTTTTAACGGGAGGTTTTTCATTTTTTACCACGCGTAATTTTGGTTTACGCTCAAATAATTTACTCCAGTCACGGCCACGCTGTAAACTTTTTATAAAGGCAAAGCCTAAAATCGCACCGCCGATATGGGCTAAATTTCCACCAGCATTTGCAGATGATAATCCAATAAATGAGATAAAGAAATAAACGATGGCAACCCATTTAATTTTTACTTCACCGATGAACATCATCATAATGGCATAATTGGGAACAAGTGTAGCGGTGGCCACAATAATAGCCATTACAGCTGCCGATGAACCAATAACCGTTTGCCCGATAATGCCTCCGGCGAAGGCCGGAAAAATATTTAATCCGGCAATATAAAGGAGGGCACCTGTAATTCCACCAGCCAGGTAAACAAAATGGAATTGCCTGCTTTTTAAGAAATTCATAAAGATATTCCCGAACCAGAATAGCCCAAGCATATTGAATAAAAGGTGCAGGAAACCATCATGGAAAAACATATAGGTAACTACCGTATAAAATCTGGTAGGAAGTGCAGAAATTGCTGCCGGAACACCAAAGTAATTCCTGATCCATTCGCTGATCATGAAGTCGCTTTTTGCCAGAAATAAGAATACAGAAAGAACAGTGGTAACCAGAAATATAATGGTATTTAAACCAATATATAAAAACAGCGGGTTGCCAGACTGAAATATTTTAAACTTTAAATCTCTAAAAGTATTATTCATAATAAGTGTAAAAATTGGTGTTTTTATCTTTCCATATCTTCACCAGTATGAAGCCGATTAAGGCCCCGCCCAAATGTGCATAATGTGCCACAGAATCACCTTCAAACTGACCCACGCCTAAAAACAATTCCACCAGAATATAAAAAGGAATAATATACTTTGCTTTTACGGGCACCGGAATGAACATAATCATGAGTTCCGCATTCGGATAAAGCATACCAAAGGCAACTAAAAGGCCGAAAATGGCACCTGATGCGCCTACCATTGGTGTGGTGTAAATATCAATCAATTTTGATAATTGCTGATTGTTTAAACCTTTTATATTGGCTTCAACCATGCTGGTGGCAAAATCAACTGAAACGGCACCCGGGTTAACAACAGCACCAGTTATCTGATAGGTTTCGAAAGCCTGCACGCCTAATTGCAAAGCAAGCGCACCAAGTCCGGTTATTAAATAAAAAATCAAGAATTTTTTTGCACCCCAACGTGCTTCCAATAGCGTACCGAAGGAATAAAGCGCAAACATGTTAAAGAAAATATGTGCCCAGCCACCATGCATAAACATGTAGGTAATGGGTTGCCATGGCCTGGCCATTGGTGAATCAAAGTAAAAAGCACCCAGACTAAAGCCCAATCTGATTCCTTTGGTTTCGAAATATAAAGTAGCCAGAAAGAATAATATATTGATGATCAGCAGGTTTTTAACTACTGGTGGAATATGTATGTTGTTCATTTATTGTTTTCTTCTATCGTTTTTCGTTTTTTGTTGATCGCCCATCGTTTTAGGGTTTGGGTTGTCAAGCTTTTAGCTTTCAACTTTTTACTTTCCTCACTTCTCAAATTTTTTATCCAGTTCTGCTAATGTAATCGTTTGGATAACTGGTTTTCCGCTCACGCTAAAGTTAGGCGTTTTACAGGCAAAAAGTTCATCAATCAGCGTATTCATTTCCTCCTGTGCTAAAGCTGTACCTGCTTTTATGGCACTGTTTTTAGCCAGACTCCTTGCCAGGCGATCGCGCTTACTTAACTTTAATTCTTGCTGTGTGTTTTTAAAACCTTCAATTAATTGTTCAAAAAGTTGTGTTTCATTAATGCTGCTGCTTCCCAGGTCTACGGGAACACCCTCTACCACCAACGTATTTTTACCGAATTCCCGTACATCGAAGCCTAAACTTTTTATATCATCCAGTAAACTTTTAGCCAGTTCGAAATCATTGGCGTTTAAAGTAATGGTTTGGGGAAACAAACTTTGCTGCGATGCACCTTTGCGGTCATCCAGATGTACGAGAAAACGTTCATACAGGATTCGTTCATGTGCCATCTGCTGATCAATCACCATTAAGCCTGATTTAATCTGCGACACAATATAGCGGTTATGCAATTGCATGTACTGCTTTTTTGATGTTTCAATTTCGTGACTGTCTTCTGCGTAAATGGATGTTTGTTCAACAACAGGTTGGTCAGTAATCTCATATAAGGAACCCCAGTTTTTGGCACTGGGTTTTGCATCGTAATTTCTGGGCGAGGAGGAATAACCGGAGGTTGAACTGCTATCACTGGCAAAGGGATTAAAATCCGGATTAAAGTTGATACTTGGTGGAACAATATCTTCCACGGCCTTTTGCGTGATCATATTACTGAAGCCTGTTTCCTGGTCAAAATCTAACGTGGGTGCAATGTTATACCGACCGATGGAACGTTTTACAGCCGATTTTAAAATCGCATAAATGGATTTTTCATCCAGGTATTTGATTTCCGTTTTCGTTGGGTGAACGTTGACATCAATTTTTGCAGGATCAATTTCGATAAACAACACGTAAAGCGGATAACTGTCATCAGGTAAAAGATCTTCAAAGGCAGAACTAACGGCGTGATTAAGGTATGGATCTTTTATAAAACGGTTGTTCACGAAAAAGAACTGCTCTCCCCTCGTTTTCTTAGCGAAGGCAGGTTTACCGATATATCCTTTTAAATTTATGATGGTTGTTTCCTCTTCAACAGGAACCAGTCGTTCATTGTAATTATTGCCAAAAAGATGTACAATCCGCTGCTTCAAATTACCTTTAGGAAGGTTGAAAATCTCTGTTCCATCGTGGTGCAAACTAAAAAATACAGCAGGATGTGCCAATGCCACACGTTGAAATTCATCAATGATATGGCGCATTTCTACCGGATTGCTTTTTAAAAAGTTTCTCCGGGCAGGCGTATTAAAAAACAGATTTTTAATAGAAATTTGAGTGCCCGCTGCTGTAGCAACCGGTTCCTGTGCAATGACCTGTGCGCCTTCAATGGAAATACAGGTGCCAATCTCATCTTCATGCCTGCGGGTTTTCATTTCCACCTGTGCAATCGCGGCGATGGAGGCCATGGCTTCACCACGAAAACCCATGGTGCGAATGGCAAATAAATCTTCTGCCTTTTTTACCTTCGAAGTGGCATGGCGTTCAAAGCACATACGCGCATCTGTTACACTCATCCCACAACCATTATCTACGATCTGTATCAGTGCTTTACCAGCATCCTTAATCACCAGTTGTATTTTATCTGCACCGGCATCAATCGCATTTTCAAGCAATTCTTTTACCGCCGAAGCTGGCCTTTGAACAACTTCTCCGGCAGCAATCTGGTTGGCAACAGCATCAGGCAATAAGTGAATAATATCAGTCATGTAATATGGCAATGTGAATGGGCTAAATTATAGAAAATAAGCTTAATGAAACGGATTTGTTTAAAACTCAACATGTAAATGACGGTTATTGGGGTGGTAAAAATGGATTAAAATATAATTGTTGTGAATTAGTAATTTCTTTATAAAGCATTATTAACCTGAGCAAATGAAATTAAAACTGTCCCTTTGCTCCTCCTTGAAAATAAGAGGTGGAATAAACTGAACTTTGGTATAATGTAAGTTCATCTTTTAGCGAGATACAAAGATCTCTCCACTGCGGTCGAGAGGACGACGCTATTGGTAGGAGAAATATTTTTTCATAGGCCTTTCTCTTCCAAGGCGCGAAAGGTGCCTATAGACGGATAGGGGCTCTTATTTTATTCCGCTACAAAGTAGATTTTTAAAAGTCAAATCACTACAATTTTCTATCTTTAGCCGTATGAAACGAAATAGATTAGTGGTTCTGGCTGCTGTAAGTTTTTTTAATATTCTCTGTTTAATGGCTTGTGCACAAGATCATGCCAACAACGAAAGGAAGCTTTCCATTGCTAATAGTATTGCTAAAACCATCGTGGTATTAAATAATCAGGATTCGGTTATTCCCTTAAAATCGCTGGAAAAAAAGACTATTGCTTCGGTCGGCTTAGGTTTTGCCTACAGTATGGTTTTTGATAGTCTGTCTAATAAATATGATAAGGTAACATCTTTTTCTGCTGCGAATTATCAAGATAGTGTTAACCTGAATGATCTGGAAGATGACCTGAAATACTATAACACCGTATTGGTTTCTATTGATGATCAACACCTCACCAATACCAGGTATATTAATTTTATCAATAGCATCAGCAAAACAAAAAAAGTAATTATAGCCTTTTTTGGTAACGGGCCGGGTTTAAAAACCTTTGATGCCTTGCAATCGCCAATTGTTTTTACTGCACAAAATAATGCAGATGCTGCGGCTTTGGTTCCGCAATATATTTTTGGTGGCATTGCGGCAGAGAATAAACTCACCACTACTTTTTCAGCACGTTATACCTTGGGTTCTGGCTTTATAACTGCTAAAACAAGGTTGAAATACACGGTTCCAGAAGATGCCGGATTAAATTCAAATGGTTTAAGTGAAATTGATGCCATTGCGGCTGAAGCCATTAGTCAGAAAGCTACACCAGGTTTGGTGGTTTTAGTCGCCAAAGATGGTAAGGTAATTTTCAATAAGGCCTATGGAACACATACTTATGATACCACAGTACCTGATCAGGTTACTGATATTTTTGATTTAGCTTCAGTGACTAAAATTGCGGCTACTACCCCTGCTGTAATGCGTTTAGTTGAAGAAGGAAAACTGAAACTAGATACCACCATTGGTACCTATATTGCCAAAGCCCGTACTTCTCCAATGAACAATATTCAAGTGAGGGAAGTGATGCTGCACCAGGCAGGTTTTATTCCCTATATTCCTTTTCATGATTATGTAAAAACCAGCGATTACAGCAGAGATTCATCTGCCGCTTTTCCGACTAAAGTGGCAGATCAGTATTACATTAAGAAAGGTTTCTTTAAAGATTTTATGTGGCCAAAAATGCTCAATTCGCCCATCAGAACACGTGGTAAATATGTATACAGCGATATTAGCATGTATGTGATGAAAGATATTGTAGAGCACATCAGTGAGGAACCATTAAATCAGTATGCTTACGAGCAGTTTTATAAACCTCTTGGCATGCAAACTGCAGGGTTTTTACCGAGAAACAGATTCAGTAAGGATCAGATCATCCCAACAGAGCAAGATACTTATTTCAGAAAAACATTGTTGGTAGGTTATGTTCATGATCAGGGTGCAGCCTTGGCGGGAGGTGTTTCAGGCCATGCAGGCTTATTTGCCAGCGCAAATGATCTGGCTATCATGTACCAAATGCTTTTAAACCGCGGGACTTATGGCGGAACGGAATATTTTAAACCCCAAACGGTAGATATGTTTACCGCAAAGCAATCTAATGTAAGCCGCCGGGGTTTAGGTTTCGATCGCTGGGATCCGGATAGCACCAAACATTATCCTTCTAATTTAGCATCGCCGCAAACTTATGGTCATACCGGTTATACCGGAACCTGCGTGTGGGTAGATCCATCTCGAGGTTTAGTCTATATTTTCTTATCAAACCGGGTGAACCCAACAGTAACGGATAAATTATCAAATCTTAAAATTAGAGGCAGAATACAGGATGTGGTGAATAAGGCGATTGACGACTCGAAAAAATAAAGCTAAAAAGTTGTCAACTCTAAATAGTCAATTGGCCAGAAAGTTGGCAACTTAAAATAAGTTTTATCATGAAGTATTTTACACTTAAAAGCTACCTTATAAAGTTAAGCTTAACTTATAAACAGTTGTATTTAGTTCCGCTGTATCACGGTCTTCGCATAGCAAAAATTCAAGCCGGTCTTTTTCCTGTTTAAATAAGGCAATCCCTTCAAACTTATGTTGACCTGGAATTTTATAACTAAAGCTGAGGTTTAAGTTTTGTAAATCAATGCTTCCGATAAAGCTTCCCAGAATCTCACCATCATGATAAGTTGATTGAGTATCTTCAGCAGTAGCAATGAAAAAAATATCCTTTCCTACCTGTATCGCATCGGTAAAGGAAGATTCTACATGATTAATATGAGGCAATTGAACCGGACTAAATTTAATCTCGCTCAATACTGTTAAATCATTCCCCTTCAGGATAAATATTCCGTTTTTTCCTTCCTGACCATTTCCCCTGTTAAATAGCAACCACTGCTTGCCGGTAAAAATAGCACCTTCAATATTAAAATTCTTAAGGTCAATCCCGGCCACTTGCCGCATCTTTTCATAGGTTTTATTTACATTTTGAGCCTTAATTTTTTTAGTATTTAAATCGTGTGCAATTAGACGGTTCCGGTTTAGTGTAGAGCCAGAACCCAAAATATAAAGTGTGTTTTCAGAATGACAGAGCACCTCAAAATCTGGTTTCAGGGATTTAGGAATGTTTTCTTTCCGGGTAAGGGTCTGATCGAATAAAATCTGAATCTTTTCCAATCTATTGCTGTTCAGGTCGTATTGATTTAAAAAGGCACTATTATCACCTACAATATATAGCTGTTCGGCATTTGAAAATATACCGGAAGCAGAGCCAATACCTTTTATCTGTCTGAAAATTTCTAATTGAATGGAATACATATTTTAAGGTAAACAAAAAAGCATCGATTTTAGCCGATGCTTTTATATTCTTTAACTCCGGACTATGAACTTCCGACTCCGGACTTCCAACGCCAAACTATTTCTTCAAACCAATCTCTCTCAATCTTTCATCAAGGTACTCACCGGCAGTCATGTCGCTGTAAGCTTTTGGATGTTCAGCATCAATGGTAGATGATAAACTGGTTAAATCCATGTCGCTACGTGGGTGCAGGAAGAATGGTACCGAGAAACGGGATGTTTTCATTAATTCACGAGGTGGATTAACCACTCTGTGGGTAGTAGATTTTAATTTATTATTGGTTAAACGCTGCAGCATATCGCCAACATTGACCACAATATCGGTATGGTGCGCCTTAATCGGTAACCACTCATTGCTTCGGGTTAAAACCTCTAAACCATCGGCACTTGCACCAATCAATAAAGTAATCAAATTAATGTCTTCATGTGCACCTGCACGAACAGCATCATCAGGAATAACTTCAGGATTTTCAATAGGGAAGTAATGAATACCTCTCAAAATGGAGTTGCCATTGTGAACATGTTGATCAAAATAGTTTACGGGCAATTTAAGATAGGTTGCAATTGCACGTAAAAGATGTGTTCCATTTTCTTCCAGTTTCTTGTAAATATCGCCCGTAACCTGGTTAAATTCTGGCAGCTCTTCTAAAACTTCATTGTCGGGATATTGCTCCTTTACCGGATCGCCATCCGTCACTTCCTGTCCAATCTGCCAGAACTCTTTTAAATCCGGCGTTTTGGCACCCTTTGCTGTTTCCTTGCCTGCGCTCGTATATCCACGTTGACCAGCAAGCTCTGGTTTCTCATATTTCTTTTTAATATCTAAAGGCAAAGCAAAAGCAGCACGGATGTTTTCATACAGCTTGTCAATTAATTCCTGGCTTAGACCATGGTTGGTAATGGTTACAAAACCCGAATCGTTGAAGGCCCTGCCCAACTCATCAGAAAATTTTTTACGTTCTTCTTCAGTTCCATTGATATAAGAACCCAAATCCAAACAGGGAATATACGGTGTAGACATGATTTTAAATTTAATGTTTACGAATTTAAAAAAGAATTGTTAATAAGTGTCTTTAAGGTAAATAAGATGGAGCTAAAAAATTAATGATCAGATTTTTAAGTTATTAACATAAACACAAAAAAGGACAAAATGTTGGGTTTGTCATGTAAAATCCATTATTGTTTAATCTTAAACCACGATGGGTTTTATTTCGTAATATTAATAACAAGGATATTTTAGCTTAAAGTTTCGAATGTATCAGATAAAGTATTTAGTATCCTGAAATAAACACACAAAGCACATGAAAAAAATAATTTTAATTCTATTGTCTGTCTTAGCCTTAAATCAGGCCAATGCACAAGGGAAAAAAACAGAAAAGGCAACCTTTGGAATGGGTTGTTTCTGGTGTACTGAAGCCATCTTTCAGCGTTTAAAAGGAGTTACTGCCGTAAAATCAGGTTATGAAGGTGGGCAATTAGCTAATCCAACTTACGAAGAAGTTTGTACAGGTAATACGGGTCATGCTGAAGTTTTACAGGTTACTTACAACCCGATGGAAATTTCTTACGATGAATTATTAGAAGTTTTCTGGAAAAGCCATGATCCAACTACTTTAAACCGTCAGGGTGCAGATTCCGGAACACAATACCGTTCAGTGATTTTTTACCATACACCAGAACAAAAAGCCCTGGCTGAAAAGTATAAGGCAGAATTAAACAAAACAAATGCCTATGGTAAAAAAGTAGTAACAGCCATAGAAGCCGCAAAGCCATTTTATGCTGCGGAAAGTTATCATCAAAATTATTTTAATAAAAATGGCAATGAAGCCTATTGCAGGTTAGTTATTCAACCTAAAATTGAAAAACTGGAAAAAATCTTTAAATCGAAATTGAAGAAATAACGAATAATCTAGAGTTCCTGACCGTGATTGGCATTATGCAATCAAGTTCAGGAACTTTTTTCGTAGTTGATAGCCAATTTCACCTATCCTTTTCATTGAAGAATTGTCAATTAACCATTCAGTTGGTTAAACAATTTTTCATTCCTCAAACTTTACGCTGGTAAATATTACATTTGCAATATGAATACTGGCTTACAGCTTTATAATACGCTTTCACGTAAGAAAGAACTATTTCAACCACTTAATGCGAACCATGTGGGCATGTATGTATGTGGCCCTACAGTTTACAGCGATGTGCATTTAGGCAATTGCCGTACCTTTATATCTTTCGATTTAATTTTCAGGTACCTTAAATATTTAGGTTTTAAGGTTCGTTATGTGCGTAACATTACCGATGCCGGCCACCTGGAAGGTGATCGCGATGAAGGAGATGATAAATTTGCCAAACGTGCTAAACTGGAACAGTTGGAGCCTATGGAAATTGTACAGAAATACACTTTAGGTTTTCATGATGTGCTACGCATGTTTAATACTTTACCTCCGAGTATAGAACCTACAGCAACCGGTCACATCATCGAGCAGATTGAAATGATTAAGGTCATTATCGCCAATGGTTACGGTTACGAGATTGGTGGCAATGTTTATTTTGATGTTGAAAAATACAGCAAGGAATATAATTACACCATCCTCACCAACAGAAATCTGGAGGATATGCTCAATAACACCCGTGAATTGGGTGGCCAGGATGAAAAACGCGGCCGTTTAGATTTTGCCTTATGGATTAAAGCAAAACCAGAAACCTTAATGCAATGGCAATCGCCCTGGGGTTTGGGTTTTCCAGGCTGGCACATCGAATGTTCAGCCATGAGTGCTAAATACCTGGGCGATGAATTTGATATTCACGGCGGTGGGATGGATCTTGCAGCTACACACCATACCAATGAAATCGCGCAATCTGAAGCCTGCAGCCATAAACAGCCTGCCCGTTACTGGATGCACACCAATATGCTTACGGTAAATGGTACGCGGATGTCTAAATCTGCCGGGAACGGTTTTCTCCCTTTAGAATTATTCACTGGTGATCATCCGCTCCTGAAAAAAGGCTATAGCCCGATGACGGTTAAGTTTTTTATGCTTCAGGCACACTACCGCAGTACACTGGATTTTTCAAATGATGCTTTGGATGCTTCTGAAAAAGGTTTCAGAAGGCTAATGGCCGCGATTAGTTTGCTGGATAAATTAACCGTATCCGACGCAAGTGACTTTAATATAGAAGGAATCAAAGAGAAGTGCATCAATGCAATGAACGATGATTTTAACAGCCCGATTTTAATTGCCGAATTATTTGAAGCCGTTAGAATTATCAACACAGTATATGATGGAAAAGCCAAAATTTCTGCAGATCAGCTGGAGCAGTTAAAGCAATTGATCAACGACTTCGTTTTTGATATCCTCGGACTAAAAGATGAAGATGCCGGAAGTAATGATCTGAATGGTGTGTTGGATATGGTGATTGATCTGCGTACAGAGGCTAAGGCCAATAAGGATTATGCTACATCTGATAAAATCAGAATTGGTTTGCAGGAACTGGGCATTCAATTGAAAGATAGTAAAGAAGGAACAACCTGGAGTAAGGCATAATTAAGTCCGGAGTCTTAGGTCGGGAGTTTGGCGTCTGCCTGATTAAATGGCCAGCTATAAAATTTACCAAATGAATAAAAAACTTTTAATCATCCCATTAATTGGATTTATGGCATTTCAGGGATGTAAAAACAAATCAAAAACTGAAGCTACTGAAAATTCTTCCAGTGAGGAGGTCAAATTGGTTTCGCCAGTATTTAATGCTGATAGTGCCTACGTTTATACCAGGGCCCAGGTTGATTTTGGTCCGCGTATTCCGGGTACGCCAGCGCATCAGAAATGTGCAGATTACCTGGTGGCTAAGCTTAAATCTTTTGGTGCGACAGTCGAAATAACAGGTGAAAAAACCAGGACTTACGATGGGAAAACTTTTCAATTGAAAAATATTGAGGCCAGTTTTAATCCGGAGAAGAGAGAAAGGGTGCTGATTACCGCACATTGGGATGCCCGTCCGTTTTCTGATCAGGATACTGATCCATCGAATCATGATAAACCATTTGATGCGGCGAACGATGGTGCCAGTGGCGTAGCCGTAATTTTAGAAATGGCTCGCCAGATCGAGAAAAAACAGCCCAATGTAGGTGTCGATTTTGTGCTGTGGGATCTGGAAGACTACGGTAAAGCAAATGATGAAACACCAGATGAGGTAACCTGGTGTTTAGGCTCTCAGTATTGGTCTAAAAATGCCATCGCAAAAGGCTATAAAGCCCGTTATGGTATCAATCTGGATATGGTTGGCGGCGGTAATGCACAATTTACGCAGGATGAAATTTCACGGCAGTCGGCACCGGCGGTGGTAAACAATGTATGGGCTATTGGTAATGAGATTGGCTATGGTTCCTATTTTGTAAATCTGCCCAGCGGAAAACTGGTTGATGATCATTTCTGGATGAATAAGGCTGGTGTACCATCAATAGATATTATCCATTATAACGATAACAGTGGTTTTTATATCAACTGGCATACACAGTTGGATAACCTGGCCAATATTGATCGGAATACGCTTAAAGCTACCGGACAAACCGTACTGGAAACCATCTTTCGCGAAAAATAAATTGTGTAATTGTTAATTACTTTTAAAGTCAGCGAACTGATAAAATTTTATATTCGCACAACTATACTTAAACACATATAATGAAAACAATATTTTCAACAGCAATCGTATCACTTTTAGCGCTGAGTGCATTTGCGCAAAAAAATGATGGAACTACAAAATCTCTGGTTAATGCAGAAAAAGATTTCGCAAAATCGGTTGCAAAAAGTGGCGATAAAGATGCCTATCTGGCACATTCATTAGCGAGTGCTTTGGTGTTTCGACCAAATCCTGTTAATGTAAAAACATATTATAATGCCCAAACCAATAGCGAAAAATCAGTTACCTGGGAGCCTAACTTAGCGCAGGTTTCACACAGTGGTGATTTAGGTTTTACTACCGGTCCGTATATGGTTGATGGTGCAGAGAAAAAATATGGCCAATATTTATCCATCTGGAAATCAGAAAATGGTAAATGGAAGCTGGCGATTGATTTGGAAACCTCAAGCAATAAGCCGCTGGGTCAAACCGCAGCAAAATTTATTGAACCGAAAGATCATGTTGCACCCAAGTTTTTAAATGAAAAAGAAATTAAAGCCGGAAAGGATATTATTCTCACCACTGAGAAAACCTTGAATACCTTTTTAAAAACGCATGGTGTTGCGGCTTTTGGTGGTTTCTTGACAGATGATGCAAGAGTGCTATTCCCTGGGAATGACCTGATCACCGGGAAAGGTAAAATTGTTTCGTTTTATAACGGAATGATTAGTAAAATCAACCTGAAAACCACAGGCGTAGATAAAGCCTTGGGCAGTGATTTAGCCTATACCTTCGGAGTAGCCACCATAGATTATAAAGCAGATTTACGCGAAAGTTTTAATTACGTTTTCGTATATGAAAAAGCCGCTGATGCGAGCTGGAACCTGATTGTACAAGCATTTGTTCCCGCTGAAAGATAGTAACCTAAAATGTGAATTAAACGAGCTTTCTGTAAAAGGAAAGCTTTTTTTATTTCTAACGGGCGAAGAATGCAAACCTGTTATCCAATTATTTTACAACTTAAATCCGGGTTTTACGTTTACCCTAAAAACAAAATTTATGCATAAAAAACTATTTATCCTATCTGCTATCATGCTATTGTTCTTTCAGGCATCGGCACAAAAAAGGAAGTTTGATGTTCAGGGCAAAGCAGGAGCGAGAGGCATTATGCCCGAAAATACAATTGAAGGCATGTTGAAAGCCCTGGATTTAGGCGTAACCACATTAGAGATGGATGCGGTAATTTCAAAGGATAAACAGGTTGTTTTATCTCAGGAACCTTATTTTAACAATGAAATTTCATTATTGCCCAATGGCAAACCCATTTCTTTTAAGGATCAGAAAAACTACAATATTTATCAGATGGATTATGCGCAGGTGAAAAAATTTGATGTAGGAAGTAAGATCCATACCCGTTTTCCAGGGCAAATGAAATTCAAGGCTTATAAACCTTTGCTCTCCGAAACGATAGATGCTGTAGAAGCCTATGTAAAGGAACACCGCTTAGCCAAACCGATTTACAGTATTGAAACCAAAACCATCAAAAATGGCGATAATGAATTCCATCCGGAACCAGCAGAATTTGTAGAATTGATTATGGATGTAGTGAATGGTAAAAAAATCGCTAAAAGGGTAATCATCGAATCTTTTGATATGCGAACCTTACAATATCTACATGAAAAATATCCTAAAGTGAAAACTTCCTTACTCATTGATGAGAAAGAACCCTTTGAGGATTATATTGAAAAATTAGGTTTTAAACCTACCATCTATAGCCCATATTCGGTTTTGGTTGGCAAAGGCCTGGTAGATCGTTGCCATGAAATGGGTATTAAAATCATTCCATGGACGGTGAATACGGTTAAGGATCTGAAGTATTTTATGAGCCTGGGGGTAGACGGTGTCATTACTGATTTTCCCAATCTGATGCATCAGGTGAAATAAAATCCACAAAAAAAGCGATGATGTCATCGCTTTTTTTATTCCTGTAATTTTCTAGTGGTGAGATGCCTCGCCCTCTTCAGCTTTTGAATGTGGCTTCTCCGTTTTCTCATGAGAAGTTGATTCTTCTGCATGATGAAAAATTGGTCTGGTGAATGCTACAAGAAGAATTAAAACAATAATCCATGCGGCTAAAGGTAGTGTCCAAATCCCTTTTGTTTCCTGAACCGGAGCGTGTGAATCGTGAGCTGACATATCTAATATTTTTGATTTTTAAATGAATGCTGTGATAAGTGTGGTAAAGATAATAACAAAAAATATAAAATAAAGATTTACAATGTGATTTGTCGTGCAGATAATTAATGCTTGTTCGTTTTAAATGTAAATTAATTATCCGGCTGCCGGATCAGGAATGAAGCGCATAATAGATAGCGATTTTAACAGGTTTTGATCATTGTAGGATAGGGTTATATAATGACGACCTTTTTTAAAAAGCAGCTTTGTACCATTTGAATAGAAGCTGCCATCACTAAGTTTTGACTTTTTTACATTATACTTCTTAAATTTAGCCATGGCCTCATCGATTGTCGTTTTATTCAGTACCAGATTAAAAGGCAAGCCTGAAAGGATGAGATACCGATCGTCGGGAATACTGAACCAGATATCATTGACTGTCTTTTTATCTCCGATATTGGTGTAGACGCCTAAACCTGATGAGGTAATCCATTCTGCATATCGCTCTCCATCATTCTCATCATCTGTAATAATGGTTTTTGCATGTAAAGCTGCAGAAATTTTATCAGTGGTTTGTGGAAGAATAAATTCAGCATTTTTATCTAGTAAAGTGTTTAAGCCAGCATTTTTTTGAGCAAAAGCAGTTGCTAATAACAATTGAAACAGGATAAAAAGGGTGAATGCTTTGGTTTTCATCTGAATGTTTTTAGGATTAAACAATTTATGTTTAAAGATATCAAAATAAACAAATGATAAAAAGTACTACCTGAAAAATGAAAATTAAGAAGGTATTATGTTAAATCAAAGATGCTAGAAAAGATCTTTGATAATCTTCTCAATAGACAGGCCTTCTGCTTCCGCACGGTAATTGCGAACAATTCGGTGACGAAGAATCGGTTCTGCAACCGCCTGAACATCTTCAATATCTGGGGCGTATTTGCCAGTTACGGCAGCATGGCATTTCGCACCCAAAACAAGAAACTGTGAAGCCCTTGGGCCAGCACCCCAACTGATGTATTTATTTACCGCCTCTGTTGCAAATTCACTATATGGACGAGTTTTAGAAGCCAGCTTAACCGCGTATTCCAAAACATTATCGGTTACCGGAATTTCCCTGATCAGTTGTTGGAAGTATTGAATATCATCTGCATGAATAATTTTTTGTAACTGAATGGTTTTATTACTGGTGGTGTTCCGGACAATATTCAACTCATCTGTAAATGCCGGATAGTTTAACAGGATATTAAACATAAACCGATCCAGCTGAGCCTCAGGCAGGGGATAGGTACCTTCCTGTTCGATCGGATTTTGAGTCGCTAAAACAAAAAAGGGTTTGGGTAAAACGTGGGTTTGTCCGGCGGCGGTAACTGATTTTTCCTGCATGGCTTCCAGCAAGGCGGCCTGTGTTTTTGGAGGCGTCCGGTTAATCTCATCCGCCAGGATAATATTAGAGAAAACAGGCCCTTTGATAAATTTAAAGTGCCTGTCTTCTCCTAAAATTTCTGCGCCAATAATATCACTTGGCATTAAATCGGGTGTAAATTGAATCCGGTTAAAGTCCAGATCCAATACTGCAGCCACAGTTTGAACGAGTAGGGTTTTAGCCAATCCGGGAACGCCAACCAGCAGACAGTGTCCGTTACTGAAGATGGCGATTAAAACAGATTTGATGATTTCATCTTGCCCAACAACCACTTTACCAATTTCAGCTTTAATGTTATTGAAAGCCAGGTGAAGTGCGTTGACAGCTTCTACTTCATTTTTGTACTGCATTCGTTTTATTTTGCGGCTGTGGAGGTTTTAGTCCAGATTTTTAACTCATTACAAGTGTTGAATTCATCGTCAATTTTAATATAAGTGCTTTCACGACGTTTTTCAAACCATTCGCTTAAAGTACGATTAATTTTATCACTTTGGGCAGCATCCCTGATTTTTGGAAAATCCTGGGCAAGATTAGCTTTATGAGGTGGAATTTTCGACTTTAAATACAATATGCGATAGGCTTGTTTGCCATCGGCAGCGGTATAAAGATTGGGCTTTGAAACGGCTCCGATTTTCATCGTATCAATCACTAAAAATACAGATGGATCTAATTTATCAATCGGAATGAAAGTACTTCTGGCCTGTACATTTTCTGCGTTCAGCATCATTCCGCCATTAAATTTCGTTTCCTTGTTATCAGAATATAAACTTGCTGCGGCAGCAAAACTTACCTTTTTTGAAGCAATATTATTGTAAATACTATCGGCGTGAAGTTTTAAACGGGTTAAACTTTCAGGCGTAGTTGCTGGTCTCACCAATATATGACGCGCATGTACCTGTTCACCACGGCGTTCAATCACCTGTAAAATGTGAAAACCAAATTCTGTTTCAAAAACAGGAGACATTTCGCCGGCTTTAAGTTTAAAAGCCCAGGCTGTAAATTCTTTCGCCATGGTACTCCGGTCAAAGAAGCCTAAATCACCACCATCAGCTGATGAGCCTGGATCTTCAGAATAGGTTTTAGCCAGAACACCAAAATCATCACCACCTTTTATTCTTAAACGAAGGGCTTCAATCTTATCATGAAATCTTTGTTTCTCTGCTTTGGTTAGTTTCGGATCTAAGATAATTTCTCCAACTTCCACTTCAGTGTTAAATTCCGGAATACTATCGCCAAGGCTTTTGAAGTATTTTTCAACCTCCATTGGTGTGACATTAATGTTTTCGGTAATTTTTGCCTGCATTTTCTGAGCAATCAATTCGTCTTTTACTGACGGTCTGATCTCATCTTTATACTGCAATACAGATTTGTTTAAGAACTGTTCTAAACGCTCTTGCCCGCCTGCACGCTGCATACTGTAGCGCATCCGTTTATTCACTTCATCATCAACCTGGCCATCCTCAACCATAACCGAATCGATTTCTGCCTGTTGCTTTAAAAGTTTCTGGGTAAGTGTGTTTTGTAAAATCTTACATTTAACATCCTCATTTGCAGGATTGCCCTGGTAAAGATATTGTGTGTATTGTTGATTTAAATCAGAAAGGAGTACAATGTTATTTCCTACAACAGCAGCAACTTTATCAATGTTATGTTTTCCCGTTTGAGCATAACTGTTTAAAAATAAGCAAATTAATGCGGTTGCTACTAAAAAAACTTTTTTCATTCTATTATTTATATTTTGCAATTATTATACGTATTCAGTATCAGTTTTTAAGGTTTGGTGAGTTTTTTCAATTCGCTTTCATTCACCTTAATCTGATATTTTTGTTTCAGGCCTTTAAGCCATTTTTCTTCCAGGTCTTGCTGGTAATCTGCGATCACTTCGCCTCTGATTTCACTTAAAGGTGCATGATAGTTCTTTTTGTGATCCTGGTAAAAATCCCTGATCTCCTGTTCATCCTCCTGTGCCTTACTCCAGATTTTCTGCTCAGAAACATTAAACATTAAAACGCCTTCACGGTATTCGTTGAGCAAAAAGTCGTAGTTTTTATTGACCCCGTTATTTTTTTTATGGGTTTCCAACGCAGTTTCATAAGCCTTAATTTCTTCCAGGTATACCTGACTTTTATCCAGCCCCATTTCGCGGGCATCCAAAACCTTCAGTTTAAAATTTATATACAAGTTCAGATAGGATGCTAACTCAGCATAATCTGAACTTACGCTACCCTTGTGGCTTTTTTTATAAGCCCAGAGAAATTCCTTTGAACTTATGGGTTTAGCATCAATTACAGCAACGTTTTGGCCAAACGAATAACTGCAAATAAAGCCGAAAACGAATAAGCCATAAGCCTTTTTTACATGGAGCACTCTGTAAATTTTAAAGGATAAAAGTAACAATAAGCGGCGCTATTATAAGATATTTAACTAATTTTAACAGAAATTATTATCCTGCAAAAATACGAATGGAAAACCAGCTTACCAACAATGCGAACGCTTTACGTTTATTTTTTACTGAAGAAGTATTTTTAGTGAAAGATGAAAGTGTGGAAATATCGCATCATGTTGCTGCAGAGCCTGTTTTAGAGGAGGCTTCTGTTGTAAGTAAAGTAGATACTAATGTTGCTGCACCCTTGGTTCATGCGGAAATTTCTTTGCCAGAGGATATCGAAATACCCAAAAACAAAACAGAAAACGGGGAAATTCTGCCTAATATAGCAGACTCAGCGACTGAAAAATCATTTAAGTTTTTGGGCGGAAATAAAAAATCAGTTTTGATTTTAGTGAATGATGGAACGAATGATGTGAGCACTGAACAGGGTAAAGAATTACTTCGGAAAATTGTAAAAGCTGTAGATTTAGGAACTGCTGATTTTGCCTTGGTAAATTATGCTAATTATCCAGGCACTACCTTTGCATCTTTTTACCAGTTTTTCAAACCTGTAATTATGCTTTCTTTCGGTGTTGAAATTGCTGATTTACAATTAGAATATGAATGGCAAAATGAAATTATTAAACACGAAACTACTCGGATAATCTTTGCACCGAATCTGCACCATCTTGATGGTGATTTAGGTGCCAAGAAGCTGCTTTGGGCAAATCTTCAGAAAATTAAATAGTATCAAGTTGTTCGTATCAATTATCAAAATATTGTGTAAGTCAATTAATCAGGTTATTTTATAACATCAGTTGCACAACTTTCTCAAAAACCTAACTACCTAAGCACTTAATCCTAATGCATAAACTCGTTTTCGCCACCAACAATCAACATAAAACAGATGAAATCCGCCTGGCACTTGCTGGCCAGTATGAAATTTTAAACCTGAATGATATTGGTTGTACTGAAGACATTCCGGAAACGGCCGATACTTTTGAAGGCAATGCCACACTAAAAAGCAGTTATGTGGTAGAAAATTTTAAACTTGACTGTTTTGCCGACGACAGCGGTTTGGAAATCGAAGCCTTAAACAATGAACCTGGTATTTTTTCTGCCCGTTACAGTGGGAGCAGGGATACGGTAGAAAACATGCAGCTGGTTTTACAGAAATTAAAAGGGCAGACCAATCGTAGGGCAAAATTTAAAACGGTGATCTCACTCATGATCGCTGGGCAAAACCATATTTTTGAAGGGGTAATTGAAGGAACCATCAGAGAAAGCTTATCCGGCATTAAAGGATTTGGCTATGACCCTATTTTTCAGCCGAATGGTTATGATATTACCTTTGCTGAAATGGAGATGGAAGAGAAAAACAAAATCAGCCATAGGGCCATTGCACTGAAAAAGATGATGGAGTTTTTGAAAGGATAATGGATCATTTAATCTAACCTAGAAGTTATTGTCTCACCAACCTGCCTAAGTTGGAGGCACCAACTGATAGATGGAAAATTTTGTTTAGTAGTACTTTTTCTCAGGTACATCTTAAACTTATAATTTTTGAATTACTTTCTTTAAAGAATCTGCTTTCGGTAAAATAGGTTTGATCCCAAAATTAGCCGTATCAGCTAATTTTCCAGCAGGCAAGTTTTTATTCAGGTTTAAATTTACTTCTTTACCAGTTTTAGCCGGCGAGGAAACGGCTTTACCAGGTGCGATAGTTTTACCTGCAGCATTCGGTTTTACAGGTGCGGTTGCTTTTGCTTTGGTTTTAGGTTTTGCCTTCCCTGATGATCCTATAGCGTCTTTTTTGGTCTTTGGACGTTCCTTAGGTTTCCATGAGAAACCTTTCAGTACCTTATCTTTAGAAACCTTACTCTCCGGATTTAAAGCACCTTCAACCCCTTTGATGTATACAATATCCTGAATGTCGTTCTCATTATCCTGAAAAATAAACTTAATCCGGCTACTGAGTGTCTGGTTCATTTCTTTATATACTTTTGTGCTGTCATCCTGCGTGTAATAAATACTTTCTGCATTACCATCCACATACATGGTTTTTAGTTTTCCCTTACTAAAAAAGCCAGTCATTAAACGCCCCTTAATCTGATTAAATCTTAATGAATCTTTAGGTGTATTCACTAAAAATGCATTTCTGATGGCCTGGAGGTTATTTAGTTTTTTATTCTTAAACTGCACATAAATGGTATCTGCAATTTGCTGCGAACCTTCTGACCAGATAATGGGGTTGACAAAACAGCGCAGGGTAGAATCGGCACTGGTATAAAATACGCTGTCTGTCTTGGCCTGGATATTTGTTTTAAAGATTTTAACACCATGATAAGCCTTTATAATCCTCGCCTGTAAGGTATCTGCCGGATTAAATTTTGTGGTATCATTTTTAGCCTGGCCGGGCTTCAAGGCCGATAGTACATTTTTACCGACTGTTTTAATATTGCTTTTATCAATTGTTTGAGCCAGGCTATCTGCTGTACCAGCAGCTTTTTTAATATTATCTGTTTTAATGGCTTTAGTTACTGTAGTGTCGGCCTTAATCTTGGGTAAGCTCTTCACAATACTATCTGCCTTGTCTTTTAATATATTTCCCTTCTTTAAACTATCTGTGTTTAACTGCGGTAATTTTTTAGACAGTGAATCTACAGGAACTGTTGTTGGTGCACTGATTGGCGCGGTGTTTTTTGTGTCTTCTTTAGGTTTGTTTTTAGCACGCTTATCATTTTTGGAAAGTTGATTTCTCCTGTCGCCAAGCTTACTTTCCGTGTTTTTTGCAGGCATTTCTTCAGGCGACTCCGCACCATCTTTTTTCCCTTCGTCTTCATCATCTTCCCCCACTTCATTGTCAGATTTTATCGAAATTTTGGGAATCAGTTTCAGGGTTTTCTGTAAAACCATTTGTGTTTCAAGCGTATCTGCGCCCATCCATAAACTATCCGGGCGCTTTTTGTCCTTCACCATGACAGAATCTTCTGTGCCAATCCCCATGTAAGCATTGCGGGTAACCAATGTCCGTTGATCCGCTTTGTAGTAAAAGCCAAGATCTCCAAACATTTTCATTTTATCTTTGGTATCAGAAAACACAATATTTTTTACCGCCTTGCCATAGCCGATTTTACCATAGTAATATAAACTATCCCCCTTAAGTGATCTGGTGCCCTGTGTGTAAAGATTTTTTTTTCCGAAATAAGCATCTTCTGTAGTGGTGTTGTAGGCGCCATTTTCGGTGTAAAGATTGTCGTCTTTCCCTCTGATATTTGTCGGGCCATAAAAATAGGTCCATTTAGTTTGCGTGTTGTACCGAAGCGTATCTGATTTAATGGTTACCTGAGGGGTAACCGCCACCACATTGTACCTGAAATAGGCATCATTACTTCCGCTAAAATAGTAGCCATTTTTACTGGTCAATGTAACTTGTTGATTCACAATTTTACCGCCGCTGGTATAAGTTCCTATTTTGCTGACGGTATTGTAATCTAAAATGTCAGTCGTTAAAACCGATGTAGGATCAGTCATCCGAACATTTCCGGTTAAATGGGCCTGCTTTTTGTTTCCATCATATTGCAGTTGTTCAGAATAAATATCGGTGGTAAGCTGATTGATGTGCACATTTCTGTAAGCCTCGAAATAATTCCGCTTGTTGTAAAAAACCGCACTATCACAGGTAAGCGTGGCATTATCCTGCTGAAAAACCGGATTTCTAAGATATGTAATGCTGTTTTTCATATCTCCGTTAATTTTGGAGTATGAAACAATTTTAATCTGCTTTTGGCCGAATAGTAAAATAGGACTGATTAAAAGAAATATAAAAACAAATATTTTTTGCACCCTACAAAGTTAGTTTTTTGTTCCGAACGTTCGGAATACCAGTTAAAATTAAATATTTTTGGTGGATGTTACCCTTATCTCCATTTCAGGATTTTATCACAAAACACAAGTTGTTTAGCAGTGGTAACAAGATTCTCTTAGCCGTTAGCGGAGGAAAAGATTCTGTATTGATGTTGCATTTGTTTAAGGCGATAGGCGTTAATATTGGTGTGGCACATTGTAATTTTAATTTAAGGGGTGATGAAGCGCAACGCGACGAAAATTTCGTTAAAATACTTGCTGAAACCCTTGATCTTCCGTTGCATATAACGCATTTTGATACTAAAAAATATGCAGCCGAAAATAAAATTTCTACGCAGATGGCTGCCCGTTATTTACGTTATTCCTGGTTTGAAGAGATCAGGCTGGCACATGAGTATGATTATATTGCTTTAGCACAGCACCAGAACGATGCCATTGAGACGGTGTTGATTAATCTGATTCGCGGAACCGGAATCAGTGGTTTGCATGGCATTCTACCAAAAAAACAACATCTGATCCGTCCGCTTTTGTTTTTAAGCAGGGAAGAGATTGATGAAATTGTAACAGCAGAAAATATTTCTTTTGTAGAAGACAGCTCTAATGTAAGTACACACTATACCCGGAATAAACTGCGGCTACAGGTGATTCCACATTTACAGGATATTAATCCCAACCTTGAAAAAACTTTTACCGAAAATATTGCCCGCTTTACAGAACTTGAAAACTTCCTGGAACTGGAGGTGGCTAAATTCCGAACTAAATTAATCCACAAAAAGGTTGATGGCCTGTATATTGCCTTAGATGAAATTGCCAGATTGAACCCGCAAAAGCTCCTGTTGTATGAGTTGCTAAAACCCTATCATTTTACAGCCACTGTAGCTGAAGAGATTTTAGATAGTTTAAACGCAGTGAGCGGAACGCATTTTTTCAGTTCCACGCATCAGGCGATTATCAACAGGAACGATTTGGTGATTGTAGAAAAGCATGCCGGTAACCTTCTTAATCAGTTTGTTCATCCTGCTACAGCTAAAATTGATTTTGGGGATGCTACTATTTTTGTACACTATTCCACCGAAATAAAGTTTGAGGTCAATGCGGAGAAAGCATTCGTAAATGCTGATCAACTTATTTTCCCTTTGGTGATCAGAAATTGGCAAAATGGTGATAAATTTATTCCACTGGGCATGAAGATGTTTAAAAAGGTCAGTGATTTTTTTATTGATGAGAAAGTGCCGCTGCACGTCAAGCATAACACGCCCATCCTGGTAAACGGAAACGGAGATATTATCTGGGTTGCAGGTATGCGACAGGATAATCGATATAAATTAACTACAGCAACAAAAAAAGTTGCTATATTCGAACTCGAAAATTATTAAGTGGAAAGCAAATACGCCTATATCGAAAAACAATACATTGGTCGGGATTATGTTCGCATTTTCATCAGGTTAATTATGGCCGCCTTCTGCTTTGCTGCTTATGTTTACGAGCGTGACCGCGATAATACACAAGATCTTTTTCTGGTAGTGGGTTTTGGAATCATTGGTGTTTCCATGCTGTTGCTTTTCTTAATTCAGTATAAAATCATTGTGGATAACGGAAGTATGATACTGGATGGATTGTGGACAACAAAACGCGTAAAGATTGATTTGAACAGTATTGTTGATGTGCGTAAGGCTACTTATAGCCGTTATTTTTTTAATAACCCGGTTTATAACCTGCATACCAAAGGCACCATCCGTTTTTACTCCTCTGGTAAAGATGCCGTAGTATTAACTGATCGCGATGGGCTGGAATATTTTATTGGCACCCAAAGACCAAATGAACTTTTTCTGGTGATTAAAGAGGAAATGAGAAATTTAAAATAATTTAAATTGACGCATTAAACTGCTTATACTGATTGTGCTATAATTTTTTTTTAGAAAACTTAATCTACGAATCTACGGCCTGACTGACCAAAGTTTTTATTGCAATCCCCCGACACATATTATAGATTAAAATCGGCTACATTTGTGGCAACAACAACGCATTTATAAATGAAGATAGGAATTGTTTGCTACCCAACCTTTGGCGGTAGTGGAGTCGTTGCAACTGAGCTTGGAAAGGCACTTGCAAATGAGGGGCATCAGGTTCATTTTATCACCTACAGCCAGCCAGCCAGGTTGGATTTTTTCTCTGCAAATTTATTTTATCACGAAGTTTCCGTAAGAGATTACCCGCTTTTTGATTATGCACCATATGAATCTGCACTTGCCAGTAAACTGGTTGACGTTGTTCGTTTTGAACAGCTGGATGTGTTGCATGTTCATTATGCCATTCCACATGCTTCAGCTGCTTTTATGGCCAAACAGATTCTGGCCAGTTATGGTATCCATATCCCGGTGGTGACTACTTTACACGGAACAGATATTACGCTTGTAGGTAAAGATCCGACCTACAAACCGGTGGTTACTTTTTCTATCAACCAGAGTGATGGGGTGACTACTGTTTCGGATGACTTGAGGGAAGACACTTATAACCATTTCGAGATCAAAAAAGACATTAAGGTTATTCCTAATTTTATTGATTTCACCAGGTTTAGTTTGCAGGCTAAAGATCACTTTAAAAAGGCAATTGCGCCAAATAACGAGCGAATCCTGATTCATACTTCGAATTTCAGAAAAGTGAAACGCACCGCAGATGTAATCAGAATTTTCGAAAAAGTTCAGGCCGTGATTCCTTCGAAACTGTTGATGGTAGGTGACGGACCAGAACGTGCCTATGATGAACAACTCTGTCGAAATTTAAATATTGGAGAAAATGTACGATTTCTGGGCAAACAGGATGCTGTAGAAGAAATCCTTTCTGTTTCTGACCTGTTTTTAATGCCTTCAGAGTCTGAAAGTTTCGGATTAGCCGCACTGGAAGCTATGGCTTGTAAAGTGCCAGCCATTACTACAAATGCCGGCGGTTTACCAGAATTAAATGTAAATGGTTTCTGTGGTTATATGAGTGATGTTGGTGATGTAGATGCAATGGCTGCTAATGCTATTGCCATTTTAAAAGACGATGATACTTTAAAGCAGTTCAAAGAAAATGCTTTTAAAAGGGCGCAGGATTTTGATTTGAAAAAGATTCTGCCATCTTACGTAGAGTTTTACAGGGAAGTTATAGAAAATGCTTTACAGCATAGTAAATAAGTTTAATTGATCAAAAAAGTGAGTCGCTGGGTTGCCTGGCGACTTTTTTATGGATATAAATTTATAAAATCTTTTTCTGATGATATATTCGATATAGGAATAAAAATCTTTTGAACATATTTATGATGTAAGGTTCTTATAAAGAAATCATTATCAAATTAAACTTTCTCAAAATCAAATCATTATAAATCGTACCTTTGCGCCAAATGAAAAAGATAGTAGATTACAGAAAGCTTTTGAACGTAGATAAAACGGCCGAGCTTGCAGCGCTTAAGTCGGTTTACCGCACCCTAATGAAAGAGTATCACCCTGATAAATTCCAGGTAGAGGAAGAGAAATTAGCGGCAGAAGCTAGAAGTAAAGAAATTATAGAAGCTTACCATTTCCTGGTAAGTATTGCACCGGAAACCCGTGAGCAAAACATTGAGACATATAACCATACGATAACAAATTCTAATATTTTAGATTTTGAGTACAAACAATCAGTTTTGAATATTCAGTTTTTTGATGGAAGTGCTTATGAATACTTTGATGTGCCCAGAGCCATCTACATTAAATTAGTGAATGCCGATTCTCCTGGTCGTTTTGCCCGTCGTCACATCTGTAATTCATTCCCTTATCGTAATGTGGCTAAGGTAGCAGAACCTGCTTAGTTTAAACTTAAAATATTGATTAGAGACCCGTTGAAAAGCGGGTCTTTTTTGTATTCAGAGTAACAGGGATATCAAGCATTAAGCCCTTGAATGAAGTTCAGGATGAGTAGGCTGTAGCGATTGTTTATAGAAAGCGTTTAATGCGGTTATTGTTTTACGGAGTCTTAAATGCACCAACTATGAACGGTCGTCCTCCCGAGCTTGATTCAGGATCTACTTGAAGGAACTTATTTATCAAACACCAAACAAACCGGTGCGCCAACATCAATCCTTTTTCCGCTATCCGTTAATTTACCTGTTTTAACATCTCTATTAAAAATCACAACGTTATTGGTATATTGATGGCCAACCAATAAAAATTTTCCACTCGGATCAATGGTGAAATTTCTTGGTCCTTTACCTAAAGTACTTAACGTTTCAATCCCTTTAAGTTGGCCGTTGGGAAGAATAGAAAAAGCAGAAATACTATTGGCATCACCTCTGTTGGTTTCATAAAGGAACTTCCCATCTGAAGAAATATGGATATCAGCCGCATCAATAGCACCTGTAAAATCTTTTGCCGTGGTTCCGATCTCCTGTAATTTGTTTAAGTGACCATTCAAATAACTAAATGCGGTTATGCGCCCGTTAAATTCATGAACCAGGTAGGCGAATTTTCCATCCGGACTAAAAACAATATGCCTTGGGCCTGTACCTGCATTGGTTTTAATAATTGATTTCTCAACAAGGGTTTTGTCCTTCCCGGTTTTATTATAGCTGTAAATGTAAGTCTGGTCTTCGCCCAAATCATTTACCACTAAATACCGGTGGTCTGGAGTGAACTTAACCATATGCACATGTGCGCTTTTTTGCCTGCCCTTAGGGTCAATACTCTTACCTGTATGTTGAATCACCTGAACGGCTTCACTTAAAGATCCATCAGTTTTACGCGAAAATACAGCTAAACTGCCGCCAGAATAATTTGCAATAATTACATTTTGCTCATCAACTGTAATGAAACATGGATCAGCCCCATGGCTATCTACCTTATTGATGAAAGTTAATGCTCCGGTTATGGCATCATATTTAAAGGCTGTAACAGCGCTGGTTTCACCAGTTTCATTTACAGCATATGCATATTTTTGATCAGCAGAAATAGCCAGGTAACTCGGGTTAGCCGTGCCTTTTGTGATATTTTTTAACGCTGTATTCCCTGTATTGGTATCAAAATCATAAGTGTAAATTCCTTCACTTTTACCAGGAGCGGTATAGGTGCCGATGACCAAGTTGTAATGGGTGTGTTGTGCAGTTGCAATGGTTGATAATAACGACATTAAGAATATTCCAATATATTTTTTCATAAGATGACCTGCTTTAGCAACAAATATGAGAAAAATTTGTTGAGGCAATTCCTAAATTAATTTAATGACAAACAAAAAAGGCAACCTTTACGATTGCCTTTAAAATTATTTTATTAAGTGTTTAATCTGGATCAGTTCATGATCTTCTAAATAACGCCATCTGCCACGAGGCAAATCTTTCTTCGTTAAATTGCCATAAACTACGCGGTCTAACTTATCTACGCTATAACCTAAATGTTCGAAAATACGGCGAACAATCCTGTTTTTACCACTGTGAATCTGAATGCCGATTTCTTTTTTCGTTCCACCCGCTACATAAGAAATGTTATCCGGTTTAATCAATCCATCTTCGAGTTCTAAGCCGAAAGCAATTTTATTCAGGTCTCCCTGCGATAATGCTTTGTCTAGTTCAACATTGTAGATTTTAGTGATTCCGTTCTTTGGATGCGATAATTTATCAGCCAGTTCACCGTCATTCGTCATCAATAATAATCCTGTTGTATTGCGATCCAGGCGGCCAACCGGATAAATCCGTTCACGGCTTGCTTTATCCACTAACTGCATGACGGTACGGCGTTCCTGCGGATCATCTGTCGTGGTAATATAGTCTTTTGGTTTATTCAGTAACACATAAACCTTTTTCTCACGCTTAAGCAGCTCACCATTATAGCGCACAAGATCTTTCGAAGGATCTACTTTATGACCTAATTCCGTAACAGCTTCGCCGTTTACAGAAACTACGCCGGCAGCAATAAGTTCATCAGCCTTACGGCGCGAGCAAATCCCTGCATTGGAAATATATCTGTTCAGGCGAATTAAGCCTTTGTCTTCATTTGTTTTTCGTGCTGGCGCAATAACAGTTCGCTCCGGACGGTTAAATTCGGTATCTCTTGGTTGTGTCTCTTCACGTTTTCTAAACGGACGAGTGTCACCTTCTTTTGGTTCTCTAGGTTTTACATCTCTTGAACTTCCGGCACTTGGCTTAAAGTCATCAGTTCTTTCACCTCTCGATTTGTAATCTCTGTATCCGCCTTCTCTGGGTTTGAAGTCGCGGTCTCCACCTCTTGATTTAAAATCCCTGTCGCCAGTTCTCGGTTTAAAATCTCTCGAATCTCCATCCTTAGACTTGAAGTCGCGTTCTCCTGTTCTTGGTTTATAATCTCTTGCTCCACCATCTCTTGATTTAAAGTCTCTATCGCCCGTTCTTGGTTTATAATCTCTTGATCCGCCATCTTTTGATTTAAAGTCACGATCACCCGTTCTCGGCTTGTAATCTCTTGATCCGCCTTCCCTGGGTTTGTAACTGCGTTCTTCTTTTGCTCCGGTGTCTTTAGATTTAAATTCACGATCGCCAAATTTAAAGCTTTGTGGCTCTGCATCTTTTGATTTGAAATCTCGCCCGCCTGTTCTTGGTCTGGAATCTTTTCTGTCGCTAAATGATTTTGATTTAAAATCTTTACCCTCTGAACTTCTAGGCCTGAAGTTGTCTTTTGAATCAGATGATTTGTTGAATTTGTTGTCTCTGTCGTCTGATCTTTTTCTGTCAGATCCGGCTGAATTACTTCTGCCATCAGTTTTCCGGCTACCCGGTTTGGACTTGTCATCCCGACTGTTCCTGTTGTTTTTATTTATCATGATACGCTTTTAACCGCATCCTGAAATGCGGGTTGCAAATTTATGAAAAATTGATGAGTATTACAATATTGAGCAGGCAGAAAATTAGATAAAAAAAATAGCCTCTAATATAGGTAATATCGGTCAAAATTCAAAATTTAAAATCCACGTTTAAAGCACTTTAGCGCCTGTTTTTTGAGCTTAATTGTGTAACTGTTTGATAATGTGCTTATTATTTTTTAGCTTTGCCGACGTTTTTATATAAGTTCACCAAAAAAAGGAGGAAAATGTTAAAGAAACACATCGTACCAATTGCGGTAGTGGTTACACTATTTATCTTGGCAAAAGTGTTCGCTTACCAAATGCCCTTAGCACAAAAAAGTCTTTTAAAAAAAGAACAATTACACACTACAATACCAACAACTCAACGCCTGAAAGTTGAAAAAAAGGAGGTTAAGCCTCAATCTTTAATGGCTCAGTTGAATTTCGCGGATGAAACCCTGCCTTTAGGCGATAAAAAGGTGGAACGCAAAATGAAAAAAATCCTTGCCGCACACACTTACGGCAACACGCAGACAAATCGTTTGCATAAAAAGGCAAAAGAATGGTTTCCAGTGATAGAGCCGATTCTTGCTGCTTACGGAATTCCTAATGATTTCAAATATTTGGCTTTGGTTGAATCTGGAATGGCAGCTGGCGTATCTCCAAAAGGTGCAGCCGGAATATGGCAGTTTATGCCAGGCACTGCACGTTCATATGGTTTAAAAGTAAATGCTGATGTAGATGAACGCTATAATTTGCGTAAATCAACCATCGCAGCCTGTAAATACATTAAAGAAATGTATAAAGGTTTAGAGAGCTGGACATTGGTGGCTGCGGCCTATAATGTTGGTGACGGACGTTTACGCAGGCAAATCAGCAATCAAAATCAGGATAATTATTATAAAATGAGGCTAAACCGGGAAACCGGCCGCTACGTTTATCAGGTGATCTCGATGAAACAGATTGTGGAACATCCGAAACGCTACGGATATCAGAAAAAGCGTGTGCTATTGGCTTACAACGCCGAATAATATAATTAAGATAAAGACAAGCATTTGGTAAGGCGCTCCGATTTCTGAATCGGAGCGTTTTTTTTGAAGATAATTACAAAGATTTTTTGATTTCACAGATTTCGGTGTGAGTGTTTGTAGTGATATTGAATAAATCACTGACCATCAAATTGTTTTTTTAAAGTTTAAAGCGCCTTCTAGGTTAGTAATGAACCAATTATTAATGAGATAAAGTTTCTTTGCCTAGGAAGCACAAACTTCCACGGAATTATTTTTTAACTTTCTAAGTCTATTGCCCAATTTCTCCGATCGCCGTTCTAATAACGAATAAATGATTTTGAGCCATAAACGGATTTTTTCAGCGTGTTTACTATCACCCTAAACTTCTAACCCTTCTTAATTAAAAAAATATTTTATACAATCAAACACCCATTGGTCGAAGCTTGTTACGTCTAACGTCTAACAACTTTTCAACTCAAATCCTTTTCTTTGCACTATGTTCAAGCTTCGCATCCATAAAATCATCAATCAACCTGGTGATAACCTCACATTTCAATTTGAAGAGGTAGATCAGTCATATCCTGAATATCTAGCCGGTCAGTTTGTTTCATTGGTGTTCGAGGGAAAGAATAGAGAAGTTCGTAGATCATATTCATTCAACAGTTCTCCTGATGTGGATGAACCGCTGGCCATTACAGTTAAAAGGGTTGAGAATGGAGAAATATCCAGATTTTTGCATCATAAAACCGCTGTAAATGATGTGTTGTTTGCACAGGAGCCCCAAGGATTATTCAGCTATTTGCCTGATGAATATGTAGAACGGGATCTTTTTCTGTTTGCTGCTGGTGTGGGCATTACACCTTTGTTTTCCATTTTAAAAACAGCATTGGTAAGAGAGAGAAATTCACTAATCACACTGGTGTATAGTAACCGATCAAAGGAAGATGCCTTATTTTATAATGAGCTTTTAGAATGGCAAGCACGGTACCCAGAAAGATTAAAAATCGTGTGGATTTTTAGCAATAGTAAAAACCTGATGACTGCCCGCTTAAATAAGTTTTACATCGAGCAATTAATTAAAACACATTTACATTTCGATCGCAAACAAGCGCTATGCTATACCTGCGGGCCTATAATATATATGGATTTATGCAGGATTACTTTGCTGGGGATGGGATTCGATTTAAAACAAATCAAAAGAGAAACATTCGTTTTACCAGAAGATGAAATGGATGAAGACGATAGTTCAGAAAAAGTTGTAGATAAAAGCACATACTCGGTCATCTTGAATTTCAATGGCGAAACGTATAACCTGGCAGTTCCCTGGCCAAAAAGAATTTTAGATGTTGCCCTTGAACATAAAATCAAACTCCCTTATAGTTGCAGGGGAGGTGTATGCAGCACTTGCGTAGCTACCTGTACCAAAGGAAATGTTCGCATGGATTATAATGAAGTACTTACGGATGAAGAGATAGAAAGGGGCAGGGTGCTGGTTTGCACTGGTCATCCAACAGAAAATGGAACTACGGTGGAGTGGTAGGGTTAGATTAGTCTACTAATCAGAAAAACCGTTATTAAGTTTGATGGTTTCAGCATCCAACACTACTTAAATATTCATCAGCTGCCATAACCGGGATGGTGGAATACTTAAAATCTTTTCCATTTCTGGTGATGATGATGTTGCAACCTGATTGAATTGCTGTGAAATACTGTACAGCATCTTCAAAATCTTTAAAATTTGAATTTAATCCTTTATCAATTATTTCTTCGTTAACCTCGCATACTTTACAAAGAATTTTAAATTTTCTTAATTTGTTCAATACAGATTCTGAAGGTTCAAACTTAGTTAAAACGTATTCAACAGTTGTAAATGATAATGGAGATGCCATTAAAATGATTTTTTTCTGATCGGCCAGTGTGGCAACTTTAGCAATTGAATCAAAAAAAGGAACTCTTTCAGCCAATAAATCCAATATGACGTTGGTATCTAAAAATATTCTGGTCATTTATGCTTTTCGTCTAAGTAATCTGCACGATCTTTTTTATAGTCATAATCAGCAGGGATTTTAACACCAGATGTCAGACTCTTCACAAAAGGTGAAATCTGTAATTCATCATTATCCTGGTTGGAAGTTAAGGAGTTAAGGTAATTTTCAATTAATTTGGACAAACTTAATTTTTTATCTGAAGCATATAGCTTAGCCTTTTCAATAATTTCCTGATTGAGCTTTAATGTAAGTTTAATATCCATAGCTAATATTTGTACGTACAAATATATGTATTTATGGACGTATCAAAATATTTCATAATACTTTAATTTATTTTTCTTTTAAGAAAGAAATTAAAGTGCAGATCTGATAGCGATTTAACAAATTACAAAACCATCAATCATTCACTAACGTTTATATGGTATGATGAAAACTTTATTAACGTTTGTTTTTTCTTTTCTGTGTTTTCATCTCCTTGCGCAAGATTCCCTTATCATTAGAAATGAGTCTGCCAATAAAGAATATATCAATCTTTACAAAGAAAATGCTGATTTCTCGTATACTGCTCCGGCCGGAGAATTGGGAGCGCCATCAAAATATGTCATTAATGGGAGGGTGACCACTACCTATATGTTGGTTGGAAGTTATAAATCACCCATAGCCTTTGCCATCATTCCAGATTTTACGGTTCGGGTCAGAAATGAGTTTTCTGCAGGCGTACGTACGCCGAGTTATCGCCTTGGCGGTGCCTTATATGCAAGGCTAAATGCCAATCCGGAAAATTATCAATATGGAGAATTTGCTTTTACCCATCATTCTAATGGCCAGGATCAGGATGCTTTGAATACCGATGGCTCAGTAAATACGTTAACGGGGAATTTCAATGCCAATTATTTAACGGCATCTTATCGTTTCGGACATTTAACGGAAACAGATGCAGATGAAAGTTATTATTCCTTTAATCATCGCGTAGGTTTACAGTGGTATAAGTTTTTCAGGTATGAACCTGCTTTGGATCTGGGCTTTGGATTCACGAGAATCTTATACAATTTCTCCTGGCGAAAATATGGACTGATCGAAAGATATGCGAGAAATAAACCGAAAGTTAAAACCGAGAAAGAAACCTGGCGTTTAAATGCTGAGGTTTCCTATGCAGTGAATAAAATCCCAGCAAAGAATTTAGCGAATCTTCAAAAGCGGTTAAATGCCGAAATTAATTTTAATTATAGTCTTCCATTTATGAATAACGTCTTCCTAATGGCTGCAGTTGGCTATTATGGTGAAGATAATTATAACATCTATTTTCAGGATCATTATGGTTATCTGCGTTTTGGTTTATCATCTGGTTTCCTTCGGAATAGAAGCAAGCATTATGACAATTAATCCTTAATACAGTTTGAGTTACACTTTCATTTTGATAAAATTTTTAGCATTTTTGCGGATTGAAATCTGGCTATTTTATAAGCTGAATTTTTCCTCAACTTTTAAATAAAATATGAGCAATAAATCTATCGACCTTGGCGAGCAAAAAGATGTAGAAGTATACGGTGCGAGGGTACATAATTTAAAAAATATAGATGTTAGTTTCCCACGGAACCAATTGGTGGTAATCACTGGTTTAAGTGGCAGCGGGAAATCTTCTCTGGCTTTCGATACCATTTATGCTGAAGGCCAGCGCCGCTATATGGAAACATTTAGTGCTTACAGCCGCCAGTTTATGGGTGGGATGGAGCGCCCGGATGTAGATAAGGTTTCGGGTTTAAGTCCGGTGATTGCCATTGAACAAAAAACAACCAGTAAAAACCCACGTTCAACTGTTGGTACCATTACGGAAATTTATGACTTCATGCGTTTGCTATATGCCCGTGTGGCGGATGCTTTTTCATACAATACCGGGGAGAAGATGGAGCGGATGAGTGAAGATCAGATTCTGCAGAACATTTTTAATAAGTTCGACGGTATGGCCGTAAATATCCTGGCGCCGGTAGTAAAAGGCAGGAAGGGACATTACCGGGAGCTTTTTGAGCAAATCCGTAAGCAAGGCTATGTAAAGGTTCGTGTAGATGGAGAAATCAAAGACATTACGGCCAAAATGCAGGTTGATCGTTATAAAATCCATGATATTGAAGTGGTGATTGATCGCCTGATTGTTGATGATAAAGATAAAAAGCGTTTGTTAGATTCTGTGCAAACAGCCATGAAAATGGGTAAAGGTGTGATTAAAATTACTGATAAGGATAATCATGTTGCCCACTTTAGTAAGTTTCTGATGTGTCCAACTACGGGGATTTCTTATGATGAACCGCAACCGAATAGCTTCTCGTTTAATTCACCTTATGGAGCCTGCGACCGTTGTGATGGTTTAGGTTATATTTTTGTGGTGGATAAGGAATCAGTGATGCCCAATCCTAAGCTGAGCATTCTGAATGGTGGCCTGGCACCGTTAGGCGAATATCGGGATATCTGGATGTTTCAGGTATTGAAATCACTGGCCAAAAAATACAGCTTCTCTTTATCTACGCCGATAGAAAAATTGAGCGATGAAGTCATCAATATTATTTTAAACGGATCGCCAGATCTGATTAAGGTAGAAGTGGAATACAATAAATGGAACGTTCAAAACTATAACATTACTTTCGATGGCATCATTAAAATGCTGGAAGAGCAGAACGAAAAGCGAAGCGAGTCTGCATCTGATGATATGGATGCTTTCCGCAAGTTAAAAACCTGTCCGGAATGCCATGGCGCCCGCTTAAAAAAGGAAAGTTTGCACTTCAAAGTTGATGGTAAGAATATTTTTGAACTTTCTTCCATGGATATTAATAACCTCTTCCAGTGGTTTGAACATGTTGATGAGCGTCTTACCGATCGCCAGAATATCATTGCAAAAGAAATTTTAAAAGAAATCAGAGCCCGGATTGGTTTTTTAACGGATGTAGGTTTAACTTATTTAACACTAGATAGAACTGCCCGTACCCTTTCTGGCGGCGAGGCACAACGGATTCGTTTAGCTACTCAAATTGGCTCTCAGTTAATGAATGTCATGTACATTTTGGATGAGCCCAGTATTGGTTTGCACCAGCGTGATAATGAGCGTTTAATAAATGCCTTAAAAAACCTTCGAGATCTGGGGAACACCGTTTTGGTGGTAGAGCATGATAAAGATATGATTCTCGAAGCTGATTGGGTAATTGATGTGGGCCCGGGAGCAGGTATTCATGGCGGAACAGTAGTAGCAGAAGGCACTGCGGCACAAATTTTAAATTCTAACACCTTAACTGCAGCGTATTTAAATGGTGATAAGAAAATTGAGACGCCAAAGGTTCGCAGAAAGGGCAACGGACATAAGTTATCTATTACCAAAGCTACCGGACATAATTTGAAAGAAGTTTCTGTTGATTTTCCGCTGGGCAAATTTATTGCCGTAACCGGGGTTTCGGGTTCAGGAAAATCGAGCTTAATCACCGAAACCTTATACCCGATTCTGAACCATCATTTTTTCAGGGCGAAAAAGACACCACTTCCATACGAGAAAATCACAGGGTTAAAGGAAATTGATAAGGTGATTGAAATAGATCAGGCACCTATAGGCAGAACACCGCGTTCTAATCCTTCTACCTATACGGGCGTTTTCTCAGATATCAGGAACCTTTTTGTGCAATTGCCTGAAGCAAAAATCCGGGGTTATAAACCCGGTCGCTTTTCTTTTAATGTAAAAGGAGGAAGGTGTGAAACCTGTCAGGGAGCCGGTCTAAAGGTGATTGAGATGAATTTCTTACCTGATGTGCAGGTGCCATGTGAAGAGTGTGGCGGTAAACGATATAACCGTGAAACTTTAGAGGTTCGTTTTCGTGGAAAATCGATTAGTGATGTGCTGGATATGAGTATTGAAGATGCCTGCGTTTTCTTTGAAAATATTCCGATCATCTACCGGAAAATAAAAACCCTGAAAGATGTGGGTTTAGGCTACATCACTTTGGGACAATCATCTGTCACTTTATCGGGTGGGGAAGCACAAAGGGTTAAACTGGCCACTGAGTTATCAAAAAAAGATACCGGAAAAACATTCTATATTTTAGATGAACCTACCACCGGATTGCATTTTGAAGATATTAATGTGCTTTTAGGTGTATTACAGGAATTGGTGGAAAAAGGAAATACCATTTTGGTGATTGAGCATAATCTGGATGTAGTTAAAGTGGCCGATTGGGTGATTGATTTGGGGGAAGAAGGTGGAGCAGGCGGCGGAAGAATCTTATTTGAAGGCACGCCGGAAGGATTAATTCAGAATCCGATTAGCTTGACTGGAAAATTCCTGAAAAAAGAAATGGAATTCGATGGGCATAAGTTTGAAGTCGAGCCGGTAGAAATGAAGAAACCTAAAAAGACAGAATCGGAGAAAAAAAATTAAACCCACCAGATTTGATACTGAATACTAAAATGAATTTTACTGATACCCATACCCATTTATATTACGAGCAAGATGCCGAAAAGCAAGCGCAGTTGATGGACCGCTGTTTTGAAAATGATGTGAACAGGTTATTTCTACCCAATGTTGATATTAAATCCATTGCAATGATTAATGATCTGGTGAGTAAATATCCGGAAAATTGTTTTGCAATGGCAGGCTTACATCCTTGTGATGTAAATGAGGACTATCTGTCTGTATTGGATGAAATTTATAAAAGTATATCCGGAAGACAAATCTATGCCATTGGGGAGATCGGAATTGATTTATATTGGGATAAAACCACTTTGTCATCTCAGCAGGATGCTTTCCGCAAGCAAATTGCCTGGGCGAAAGATTTAGGTTTACCCATTGTGATTCATTGTCGCGAAGCCTTTGACGAAGTATTTGAAGTGCTGGAAAGTGAGCGCGATGAAAAGTTGCGGGGCATATTTCACTGCTTCACTGGGAATGTAGAACAGGCAAAACAAGCTATTGACCTGAACTTTTATTTAGGAATAGGTGGTGTGGTCACTTATAAAAAAGCAGGATTGGATGGTGTGTTGAGTGAAATTGCTATGGAAAATCTGGTATTGGAAACCGACTCACCTTATCTGGCGCCGGTTCCTTTTCGAGGTAAACCGAATGAAAGCAGTTATCTGATTTATATTGCTGAAAAACTGGCTGATATTTATGGCGTTTCTGTGGAAGAAATTGCAAATATTACCACAGAAAATTCTAAGAAAATTTTTGGGGTTTAAGATTTGGCCGTCTTGAAATTGATTCAGCATCTTTTTATGGTTTCTGAAAAGTTACTTGCAATTCCTTATAATAGCGGTGCTGTCATTGCTGCGAACAATTTTTAAAGTGATGAGGCAATCCTTTTAGCAGGTCTCTTTCGCATGAAAAATTGCTTCGCTGTTCCTCCCCGCAAAAACGCCCTTTTTGTTTGCATTTGTCATTTATAAATTCTATTCAGTGCACTCCCTTAAAACCTATATGATCATAATAAACGTTATTGAAACACTTATTGTTAAAATGGCAATAAAGTAAAACGATTAAGTTGTTTTTCCTGATTTTTATCATTAAAAAGCCCTTTAAATTAAAATTCTTTTAGTTTCTTTGTGAAGAGCAACCAAACCAAGTAATGACGAAAATCCTGATTATTTATACCGGTGGTACCATTGGTATGGTAAATGATCCCAGCAATGGGATGTTAATTCCTTTCGATTTCGAACAGATCAAAGAAAACGTTCCCGAATTAAGTCGTTTGGATTATCATTTAGACGTACATTCTTTTAACCCTGTTTTGGATTCATCCAATATGGATCCTGAAATCTGGAAGACGTTAGCAGAACTTGTTTACCAAAAATATGATCTTTATGATGGTTTCGTGATTCTTCATGGATCAGATACGATGGCATTTACAGCGTCTGCATTGAGTTTTATGCTCGAAAACCTGGGTAAGGCAGTGGTACTAACAGGTTCCCAGTTACCGATAGGCGAAATCAGAACCGATGCAAAAGAGAATTTGATTACTGCACTGGAAATTGCTGCCACCAAAGAAAACGGCAAGTCGTTATTCCCAGAAGTTTGCATTTATTTTGATGCGCAGCTGTTCAGGGGAAACCGTTCTATTAAATACAACAGTGAAAAATTTGAAGCCTTTCGTTCCCCAAACTATCCGGTTTTAGCAGAAGCAGGTGTACATCTTCAGTTCCATACCAACTACGTATTAAATGCACCAGAAGGTAAATTGACCTTGCATACCAATTTTAATTCAAATATCGGGGTTTTAAAACTCTATCCCGGCATTACACCACAGGCCGTTTCAGCCATTGCTGATTCGAAAGTAGATGCCATTATTTTAGAAACCTTCGGATCCGGTAATACCACTACAGCACAATGGTTTCTAGATAGTTTGCGCCAGGCCATCCTGAGTGGGAAAATCATTATTGATATTTCTCAGTGTAAAAAAGGCTCGGTACACCTCGGTCGTTATGAAACAAGTCGGGAGCTTCAAAAAATGGGCGTTCTAAGTGGTTACGACCTTACTTTTGAAGCTACGGTTACCAAACTGATGTTTGTAATGGGGTTAGGTTTAACCATTGTGGAAAGCCGTAGATTGATGGAAGAATCGCTTCGTGGTGAATTGACTAAAGATTAATATAAGTCAACATCTGAGCGATATTCTAAGTATTGACAACTTTTTGATGCATGATGTTTATAAAAGTTGTCAATGCTGATTCGTAAAACTTCTGCAATTATGATCATCATCATTTCAGTTATTCACATTTAGCCCTATTTTTGAGGCAAGATATTTGATTCAGGGGTTTTCTTGATACCTGATACCCAAATTTGATACTCCAGAAAAATGAAAATAGAACAAATATACACGGGTTGTTTAGCCGAAGCTGCTTACTATATAGAAAGCAAAGGGGAAGCGGCTATCATCGATCCATTAAGGGAAGTTGGAACATATCTGAAAAAAGCTGAAAAAGCCGGCGCAACCATTAAATATATTTTTGAAACGCATTTTCATGCAGACTTTGTTTCCGGACATGTAGACCTTGCCGAAAAATCTGGCGCTACAATTATTTACGGTCCTACAGCTAAAACAGGATTTAAATCGCACATCGCCCATGATGGAGAAAAATTTCAAATCGGAGATGTTACCATAACCGCTTTGCATACCCCTGGCCATACCTTAGAATCTACCACTTATTTATTAACGGATGAAAATGGTAAAGATCACTGTATTTTTAGTGGTGATACACTTTTTATTGGTGATGTAGGTCGACCTGATCTGGCTCAGAAAGGGAATTTAACCATGGAGGATCTGGCTGGTATGCTTTATGATTCACTCAATGAGAAAATAAGACCACTTTCGGATGATGTGACTGTTTACCCGGCTCACGGCGCAGGTTCAGCTTGTGGTAAAAGCATGAGTAAGGAAACTTTTGATACGTTGGGTCATCAGAAACAGGTTAATTACGCTTTAAAAGCACAAACAAAAGAGCAGTTTATAAAAGAAGTAACGGATGGAATCATGCCTCCGCCACAATATTTTGCTAAAAACGCAGCCATTAATAAAGGAGGCGTGGAAAGTATCGACGATGTCTATGAAAAGGGAATGAATGCTTTAACACCGCAGGCATTTGAAGATACCGTTAACCAAACTGGTGCAATTATGCTCGATACGCGTGATCCACAGCTATTCGCCAAAGGTTTTATTCCTAACTCCATCAACATCGGTTTAAACGGGCAATTTGCACCTTGGGTGGGGGCATTAATTACTGATTTACAACAGCCTATTTTATTAATTACTGACGAAGGTAAAGAACAGGAAAGCATTACGCGCTTAACCCGGGTAGGTTATGACAGTACCATTGGATATCTGGATGGTGGTTTTGAACGCTGGACGGATGCAGGTAAAGAAATCGATCGTATCGAATCCATTTCTGCAGAAGCTTTTGAACAAGCTGTGCAGGAAAATGAAATTACAGCATTGGATGTTCGTAAACCTGGCGAATATGAAGCAGAACACCTGGAATTTACATTAAGCCGTCCGCTTGATTTTATCAACGACTGGATGGGCGAAATTGATCCTAAAGCAACTTATTATATTCATTGCGCTGGTGGTTATCGCTCCATGATTGCGGCTTCAATTTTAAAATCCAGAGGTGTTGAAAATGTAATTGACATCGCTGGCGGATATGGTGCACTTAAAACCACAGGCTTAAAAAGAACTGATTTTGCCTGTCCAAGCAAGGCCATGAAAGTTAGTTAGTTTGAACAACCTAAGAGCATCTTACCACTGTTCATTTATTTTACACGCTAAGCTTAGATGATCTTAAATGTCTAAGGTGGTCAACATTTTTAAAATGCTTCAAAAAGAAAATCACTACGATATCATCATCATCGGTGCCGGACCAATTGGCATGGCCTGCGCAATAGCGGCTAAACAGGCTGGCTTAAGTTATCTCATTATCGAGAAAGGTGCGTTAGTGAATAGTTTGTTCAATTACCCGGTCTTCATGACCTTCTTTTCCACTTCACAGAAACTGGAAATAGGAGGTGCGCCTTTTGTTACCATCAACCCGAAACCAAACCGTAATGAGGCTGTTGAGTATTACCGCAGGGTTGCTGAAAAGTTTAATCTGAATATTCATTTATTTGAAAGGGTCAATCAGGTTCATAAAAATGATCAGGAGAGATTTGAAATTCAAACCATTAAATCAAATTACACTGCCAGTAATGTGATTGTGGCAACAGGCTTTTATGATGTTCCCTTGTTAATGAATATTCCTGGTGAAGATTTACCCAAAGTAACTCATTATTATAAAGATCCGCATTTGTATGCGTTTCAAAATGTTGTGGTTGTTGGTGCAAATAATTCGGGTGTAGATGCCGCTTTGGAAACTTACCGGAAAGGCGCAAACGTAACCATGGTTGTCCGCAGTGGAGATCTTGGACCGCATGTAAAATACTGGGTTCGTCCGGATATTCAAAACCGGATAAAAGAAGGAGAGGTAACTGCACTTTTTAATTCAGAACTTGTTGCAATAAGAGAAGGTGAAGTAGATATTAAAACACCTGAAGGCATTAAAACCATTCCGAACGATTTTGTGATTGCCATGACGGGCTATCAGCCTGATTTTTCAATGCTGCGGAAATTTGGCATAGAACTACCGGAAACCCTTTGTCCTGTTTACAACGAAGAAACGATGGAAACCAATGTGAAAGGTTTGTACCTGGCGGGAGTTGTTTGCGGGGGGTTGGATACCCACAAGTTGTTTATAGAGAACTCCAGGGTGCATGCAGAAATGATTATTAAAAATATCGTTAACTAGATTTCCTGTTAATAAAGTCCTGGTGGAATGTTGCACGAGAAAAGTTAAACCGGCAAAGGCTTTTCGAGCACAGGGCTGTTGAAACTTGGCAAGTTGATTTTAAGAACACTTCCCATAAAACTATTGATTGCAACTGCTACACTTGGCAAATCTTGAGAAGTTAAATAAGAACCCAGTACATGATTTCCTGCATTTGGAATGGCAATTTTTCGTTTCAAATCTTCTGATGTACCCAACTCTGTGAACATGCTAAGCATGGCATCTACACGTACCACAGGGTCTTGCTCTAGTTCATTTTTATAATAATATAACAGTAAAACCGGTTGCTTCACTTTTTGAAAAACGGATTTATTCATGGTGCTTTCTACAAATTCCTGTAACTGCACTAAAGATTCTATTCTGTAATGGGTATACCAGTATTTTTTAAATTCATCTGTTCTGCCATCCACTTTGCGTTCATCACTGCCTAAAACCCGCCTTGCTATTTGTAAACCCCACGGATCGTTTAACAACCAGGCGTTTTTATCGTTTATCGCTACATTAGGAGACAGCAGAATTAAACTATTGATTTCAGGATAAGTAGCGGCAAGTTTTAAGGCTACTGTTCCACCTGTTGAAGTTCCGATTAAGATTACTTTCTTACCTAATTTCTGACCGATGGCATAAGCCTGCTTACTGGTTTCCCAAAGCCTGTCGGCGGTAAAATACTGCATCGGCGCAGGGGTATCAATACCATGGTCGGCCAAACGCGCTAAATATAAATTTGCACTTAAATTTTTCGCCAGATGGAGATGTATGGGGTTACCTTCCATTTTTGAAGCAGAAAAGCCATGCAAGTAAATCACGGCATATTCGGTTTGCTGATGTGCAGTATCAGCCCATACAATTTCAGCCTCATTTCCGGGCTTAATGTTGTTTGAATGCTCCATAGCTTCCACATAATCTTCAAGGTTTTTAATATCCGGAACATCGGGCAATGAAGTATTGTAAAGCGGTTTTTTTGGCCTGGGACCCAATAAGTACCCGACAATGATAAATACCGAAAAACCGATTAATACTTTATAACGTTTTTTCATTGTGCCTAAATTATAGCTTTACAAATAAACTTTTGACGGAGTAAAGTAATTTTTCATTAGCTGGTTTTTCATTTTGAGGGGAAGCTTTGATCTGCAGCAACTTTCACGCTAAACCTGATTGCGCCAAATAGCCCACAGCCCGAAGCATGAGGGCGAAGGACTATAGGCAAAAGCAGGAGGAAAGGTGCAGGTGATTACTGCCGTTGCTTTTCTACAGATGAGGATGCTTCATAATACATTCCTTTTTTATGGGAAATTAGCTTAAGTTTGCAATCAAAATTTTTCGACTTAATGCCGGGAATCGAACAGATAAAAAAACCTATAGCAGCAGATATTAAAGCGTTTGAAAAGACGTTCAAAGAATCTATGCATAGCGACGCACCGTTGCTTGACAGAATTACCCACTATATTGTAAAACAAAAAGGCAAACAAATGCGGCCCATGTTCGTGTTTTTTGCTGCAAAATTATGTGGTGGCATTACCGAATCTACCCACCGTGGGGCTGCATTAGTGGAATTGTTGCATACGGCAACACTCGTACACGATGATGTGGTTGATAATGCCTATGAGCGGCGTGGATTTTTCTCTATTAATGCACTATGGAAAAATAAAATAGCGGTATTGGTTGGCGATTTTTTACTGGCTAAAGGGTTGTTGCTTTCGGTAAACAATAATGAACACCGTTTGTTACAAATTGTATCAGAAGCAGTGAAGCAGATGAGCGAAGGTGAATTGCTGCAGATTGAGAAAGTGCGCAGAATGGATATTTCAGAGGAATTATATTTCGAAGTGATCCGTCAGAAAACAGCTTCTTTAATCGCTTCCTGCTGCGCTGCGGGTGCTGCATCTGCGGGTGCTGATGATGCTATTATTGAGAAGATGCGATTATTTGGGGAAAAGGTGGGAATTGCATTTCAGATTAAGGATGATACTTTTGATTTTGGAACGGATGACGTAGGGAAGCCTCTTGGAATTGACATTAAGGAGAAAAAGGTAACACTTCCGCTGATTTACGCTTTAAACCGTGCTGAAAAACCTGAACGTAAACGCATCATCAATTTGGTAAAAAACCATCAGGATGATCCGACTAAAATTCAACAGATCATCGATTTTGTTAATGGACATAAAGGTGTTTATTATGCTAATGAGAAGATGTTGCAATACCAGGAAGAGGCTTTTGATATTCTGCGTCAGTTTGATGCAGGAGAAGCCAGAACAGGTTTAGAACAACTTGTCCTTTATACTACAGAACGTAAAAAATAATGAGTAACGAGCTACTTTTCAGTATTGGTTTCCTGCTGTTTATTGTGATCATTCTGGCTTTGGATTTAGGTCTGTTTAGCCGTAAAGAACATGTGGTGAGTTTGAAACAGGCAGGAATCATGAGCGTAATCATGGTAGCACTTGCACTAGGCTTCTATTTTATTTTACGGACAGAAGGCCATCAGCTTCACGGGATTAAGGATTTTGCGCATCTCAAGGAAATTGTTGTCAAACACCAGCATCATATCAACCTTATTCCAAACGATTTTGAAGGAAGCCTATCTGTCTACAAAAAGAACCTCGGTTTAGAGTTTTTAACTGGCTATGTAATCGAATACGCCTTATCTGTAGATAATATTTTTGTTATAGTATTAATCTTTTCTGCCTTCGCTGTGGAAGAAAAGTATTATCATCGTGTGTTGTTCTGGGGAATCCTGGGTGCGATTATCATGCGTTTCATCTTTATATTTGTAGGTGCGGCATTGATCGCGAAGTTTGCCTGGATTCTATATATTTTCGGAGCTTTCCTGGTTTTTACCGGCGTCAAAATGTTTTTTAGTAAGGATGAAGATGAGAAAATTGATCCTGAGAACCATCCGGTAGTGAAATGGGCTTCAAAAATCTTCTCTATCCATCCGAAGTACGAAGGAAAAAATTTCTTTGTAAAAATCAACCACAAAACACTGGTTACGCCACTTTTCCTGGTTCTTTTAATTGTAGAGTTTACCGATCTACTTTTTGCCGTAGACTCTATCCCGGCTATTTTTGCGGTGACAAAAGACCCTTATATTGTATTTTTCTCTAACATATTCGCCATCATGGGGCTGCGTTCCATGTTCTTTTTACTGGTGAATATTATCCATAAGTTCCATTATTTGAAAACAGGCCTGGCCGTGTTACTTGCCTTTATTGGCGTGAAAATGCTTGGGCATGTTTACCTGGAGAAGTTAGGGTTTACCACTCAGCACTCATTAATTATTATTGTCAGTATTCTGGTGATCAGTGTGGTGGCATCATTGGTTTTTCCGAAAAAGGTGATGCATCAATAATATAATTTACCACCTCAGGCAACTAAGATCATTTAAGTTAATGTTCTAAGGCTATTTTTTCTAAGGTATTATATGTTTTTTTTGAAAATTACCCATAGCCGTTTTAAATACCAGCTAAGCAAAATATACGTTACAGCTTAATACCTAAGCGTAATTTTTGTATTTTCATCGAATAATCAGCAACATTATTCATGAAATACCTTTTCTTAACAGTAATTATTTGTACGACCTTCTTTGCTAATGCTCAGGATAAGTTTGAAAATGTCTTCTTAAAAATCAATACTGACGTTCAGCAAAATTCAAAAGCTTATCAAACGCTTAAATATGAAACTGAGAACATTGGTCATCGGTTAACAGGTTCGGAAAATGGTGCTAAAGCAGAACAATATGCTTATGATTTACTGAAATCGTATGGTTGTAACGTTAAATTTCAACCTTTTGAAGTCGAAAGCTGGGCAAGAAAAACGATCAATGTAGAAATTGGCGCCGATAAAAATAGTTTGACTAAAATGAAAGCCGTAACCCTGGCGCATTCGCCGGTGAGTGCCGATGTTACAGGTGAAATTGTAGACGCAGGTAATGGATTGGAAGCAGATTATCAGGCCAGTCCTGAAAAATTTAAAGGTAAAATTGCTTTAATTTATTTGGGTATTTTACCTGGTTCGGCTACCGGAACAAAATCATTACATCGCTCAGAAAAAACTGCTATTGCCACGAAATATGGTGCCATTGGTGTAATTATCATCAATACAGTTAAAAATGGGGTGTTGTTAACCGGAACTGCTTCAGTAACGGGTAAATTGATTCCAATACCAGCAGTATGTATCGGTTTGGAAGATGGAATGGCTTTGAAAGAGAAGATTAAATCGCAGCCACAAACAGCCCATATTGCCATGACTAATTTTTCTGGTTTAATTAAAGCCAGAAACGTAGTTGCTGTGTTTAAAGGAACAGAATGGCCGAAAGATAAAATTGTAGTCGGCGGACACTTAGATAGTTGGGATCTGGCAACAGGCGCGATTGATAATGGAATAGGTTCCTTCGCCATTATGGATATGGCCCGGACATTCAAAAAGCTAAAGTTAAAGACAAAACGTACAGTTGAATTTGTATTGTTTATGGGGGAGGAGCAAGGCTTACTGGGTTCGAAGGCATACATTGATCAGGCCAAGAAAGATAAAACGCTCAACCAGGTGAAGTTTATGCTGAACTACGACATGACCAATGATCCGAAGGGATTCTCAACATCCCGTGCCGAAATGAAAGACTTATTTACGGCCTGGGGAACTGATATCGTAAAAATAGACACCGGTTTTAAAAACTTATTTAATGCGGGTGCTGGTTTACATAGCGATCATCAGCCATTTATGTTAGAAGGAATCCCAACAGGAGGTGGCTTTGGCGGTAAATTGCCCAATAATTCCGGACCCTTTTACCATTCCGATGGCGATTCGTTTAAACTGGTAGATGAACAGGAATTAAAAAATACCGTTCGTTATAGCGCCATGCTTACCTATGCTTTGGCGAATACGCCGAAAATACCGGTGGGTGTTCAGGAAGATCAAGAATTAAAAGCTTTCTTAGAATCCCAGAACCTAAAGGAACCGCTCACTATTGCGGGTGAGTGGAAGTGGAAGTAAAATCTGGTCAAAATAAAGGATCCAGATAAAGGCTAAATCCTTTACAGAAAGAAATGATAATCATACTATTTTACATTGTATAAACGAGCCAGTGTCTTTAATTATTTGGCTTTCACAAAGCGATGCCGTAACTTTGCATCACATTTAAAAACAAATAATTATGTCATCAGTAGAGACAACATACATTCCTTATAAAGTTAAGGACATTTCACTGGCAGAATGGGGCCGTAAAGAAATTGAATTAGCCGAAGCAGAAATGCCCGGTTTAATGAGTTTACGTGAAGAATTTGGTCCTACGCAACCGTTAAAAGGTGCACGTATCGCAGGTTGTCTGCATATGACCATCCAAACGGCTGTTTTAATCGAAACATTGGTGGCATTAGGTGCTGAAGTTACCTGGTCATCTTGCAATATTTTCTCTACACAGGATCATGCTGCTGCTGCCATCGCTGCTGCAGGTATTCAGGTTTATGCCTGGAAAGGTTTAAATGAAGAAGAATTCGATTGGTGTATTGAGCAAACTTTACACTTCGGTCCGGAGCAACAACCATTAAACATGATTCTGGATGATGGTGGTGATTTAACCAATATGGTTTTCGATAAATATCCTGAACTTATTGCAGCAATTAAAGGTTTATCAGAAGAAACCACAACTGGTGTTCATCGTTTATACGAAAGAATGAAAAACGGAACATTGCATTTACCGGCAATTAACGTGAATGATTCTGTAACCAAGTCTAAATTTGATAACAAATACGGTTGTCGCGAATCATTGGTTGATGCAATTCGTCGTGCAACTGATGTCATGATGGCTGGTAAAGTAGCTGTGGTTTGTGGTTATGGCGATGTGGGTAAAGGTTCTGCAGAATCTTTAAGCTCACAAGGTGTTCGTGTAATCGTAACGGAAATTGATCCGATTTGTGCATTACAAGCGGCAATGGAAGGATATGAAGTTAAAAAATTCGCTACAGCTGTTAAAGAAGCAGATATTATTGTTACCACAACTGGTAACCGTGATATCGTTCGCGGAGAACATTTCTTAACAATGAAAGATAAGGCGATTGTTTGTAACATCGGTCACTTCGATAATGAAATTGATGTTGCCTGGTTAAACGAGAAATATGGTTCATCTAAGGTAGAGATCAAACCTCAGGTAGATAAGTATACGATCGAAGGTAAAGATATCATCCTATTGGCTGAAGGTCGTTTAGTAAATTTAGGTTGTGCAACAGGTCATCCAAGTTTCGTAATGAGTAATTCATTTACTAACCAAACTCTGGCTCAATTAGAACTTTGGACAAACACAGATAAGTATGAAAACAAAGTTTATGTTTTGCCTAAGTATTTGGATGAAAAAGTTGCCCGTTTACACTTAGCTAAAATCGGTGTAGAATTAGATGTTTTGGATCAGCACCAGGCTGATTATATTGGTGTTCCGGTGGAAGGTCCTTTTAAATCAGACGAATATCGTTACTAAAAATTAGTTTTGAGTCTGTAGTACAGAGTCAGGAGTCTAAAAAAATAGAAGGGATGTGCACATTGCATATCCCTTTTTTAGTTTTTGTAATTCTGATTTTAAATATAAAACCAGGTAGCTAAAATATCAATAGTTTCCTCATTTGATGGATTTCAGCCCATTTGCATACCTGATTGAATTTGAAATTTATCATTCACCTGTTTGCATCATATCCAGTTGTTGTAGCGAAAGTGTTTATTTAAACGTATTGGTAAAAAATACTAAAGATGAAGAAAATTTTAACTTTACTGGCCACATTAATCGTGATACTGGGTGTTGGTTCTTGTAAAAAGGGTGCCCATGCTTCCTTAAATAAAATTGAATATGGAAGCTCTTTCGGAATGTGTTGGGGATATTGCGTGAGAATTATGGCCATCACATCTAATCAGGTTTCCTTGGAGAAGAAAAAAAACAGTGATCAATCTGATGTTAAACGCTGTCAGAAATCACTATCCAATGAAGAGCTTTCTTCCATAAAAAGCTTAATTAAAAGTGAGTTTTTTGAACTGCCGGATGTAATAGGTTGTCCTGATTGTGCAGATGGAGGAGCTGAATGGGTAAGGATAATCGAAAATGGAAAATCAAAAAAAGTTACTTTCGATTACGGTAAGGCTCCGGCGGCTATTAAAGAATTGGTTGATAAGTTAAGGGAAACTGAAGCTTCAATTACAGATTGCAATTAACTGATCCTTTATATTAATCGTTACAAACAAAACAAGCAGACAGTACCGTTAGTTTAAACAGTTAAGATCATAATCTGTTTATGCCCAAACTATTCCGGTGAATGACACTTTATCAAACCACTAGCATATTTGAAAAAGCGTTATCGTTATTTTTTTCTTCTAACCCCTTGATTCTTAAAAAGAATTGTTCTACTTTTGCAGTCCGTTTTATGGGCTATCTGTAAGGATGCCGGGGGAGCGGTAAAATTTTCAATAAAAAACATAAAAAAGCACAATGCCAACCATTCAACAATTAGTTAGAAAAGGTAGAGTAGCACTGGAGTTCAAGAGTAAGTCTCCAGCGTTGGACAGCTGTCCACAGCGAAGAGGTGTATGTACACGTGTGTACACCACTACCCCTAAAAAACCAAACTCAGCAATGCGTAAAGTAGCCCGTGTTCGTTTAACGAACGGTAAAGAGGTGAATGCATACATTCCTGGAGAAGGTCACAACTTACAGGAGCACTCAATCGTATTGATCCGTGGTGGTCGTGTTAAAGATTTACCAGGTGTACGTTACCACATTATCCGTGGTGCATTAGATACATCAGGCGTTGCTGGTCGTAACCAACGTCGTTCTAAATATGGTACTAAACGTCCTAAACCAGGTCAAGCTGCTGCAGCTCCTGCAAAAGGCAAAAAGAAATAATCGGGAGGAAATAAGAAATGAGAAAGTCAAAACCAAAAAAGAGAATTATTCTTCCTGATCCAAAATTTAACGATGTTCAGGTAACTCGTTTTGTAAACAATATGATGTACGATGGAAAAAAATCTATCGCTTATTCTATTTTTTATGATGCTGTTGAAATTGCTGAGAAAAAAGCAGGTGAAAACGGTTTAGAGATATTTAAACGTGCTTTAACTAACATCATGCCGGCCGTAGAGGTTAAATCTCGCCGTGTTGGTGGTGCTAACTTCCAGGTTCCAACTGAGGTTAGACCAGAACGTAAAACAGCTCTGGGTATGAAATGGTTAATTTTATATGCCCGTCGTCGTGGTGAAAAAACGATGAAAGAGAAATTAGCTGGCGAAATCGTTGCTGCTGCTAAAGGTGAAGGTGCTGCTGTTAAGAAGAAAGAAGATACGCATAAAATGGCTGAAGCCAACAAAGCGTTCTCTCACTTCCGTTTCTAGTAGTGATTAGCAAATTAGTAAGATTACACAGATTTAATTAGAAGATTATACTGATTAAATAAATTACACCGATTTGTTTTTAACATAATCGGTGTAATCATTTAAAATCAGATAAATCAAAAAAAATACAATGGCAAGAGATTTAAAATTTACAAGAAATATTGGAATTGCAGCTCACATTGATGCAGGTAAAACTACAACAACTGAGCGTATTCTTTATTATGCTGGTGTAAGTCATAAAATTGGTGAAGTGCACGAAGGTGCTGCAACAATGGACTGGATGGCACAAGAGCAAGAGCGTGGTATCACCATTACTTCTGCCGCAACTACTGTTGGTTGGAAATATAGAAACCAAAACTATCATATCAATATTATTGATACACCAGGACACGTGGATTTTACCGTTGAGGTAAACCGTTCACTACGTGTATTAGATGGTTTAGTATTCTTATTCTCTGCAGTTGATGGTGTTGAGCCTCAATCAGAAACCAACTGGCGTTTAGCTAACAACTATAATGTTGCCCGTATCGGATTTGTTAATAAAATGGACCGTTCAGGTGCTGACTTCTTAAAAGTAGTTAAGCAGGTTAAAGACATGTTAGGTAGTAATGCAGTTCCATTACAGTTACCTATCGGTGCTGAAGATAATTTTACTGGTGTGGTTGATTTAATTAACAACCGTGGTATTGTTTGGAATGAGCACGATAAAGGAATGACTTTCACTGAAGTGCCGATTCCGGAAGATATGTTGGATGAGGTGGCAGAATGGAGAGAGAAATTATTGGAGTCTGTAGCGGATTATGATGAGACATTGATGGAGAAATTCTTCGATGATCCAAACTCCATCACTGAACGTGAAATTTTAGACGCTTTACGTGCAGCTGTATTAGATGCGAAAATTGTTCCTATGGTTTGTGGTTCATCTTTCAAAAATAAAGGTGTACAAACTATGCTTGACTATGTAATGGAATTATTGCCTTCTCCTTTAGATTCTGAAGGTGTGGTTGGTACTAATCCAAATACAGATGCTGAGGTTTTATTAAAACCATCAGAAAGCGAGCCGTTTGCAGCATTGGCATTTAAAATTGCAACTGACCCATTCGTAGGTCGTTTATGTTTCATCCGTGTGTATTCTGGTAATTTAGAAGCAGGTTCATACGTTTACAATACCCGTTCAAATAACAAAGAGCGTATCTCCCGTATCTTCCAGATGCACGCTAACAAGCAAAATCCAATTCCTAATGTAGGTGCGGGTGATATTGCTGCTGTAGTGGGCTTTAAAGATATCAAAACAGGTGATACACTTTGTGATGAGAAACACCCAATCGTTCTTGAATCAATGGTATTCCCTGAGCCGGTTATCGGTTTAGCTATTGAGCCTAAAACTCAGGCTGACGTGGATAAATTAGGTATGGGATTATCTAAACTAGCGGAAGAAGATCCTACATTCAGGGTACAAACAGATCAGGAAACTGGTCAGACTGTAATCTCTGGTATGGGTGAGCTTCACTTAGATATTCTAATCGACCGTTTAAAACGTGAGTTTAAAGTAGAGGTTAATCAAGGTGCACCACAAGTAGCTTACAAAGAAGCTATCTTTGGTACCACTCAACACCGTGAAACTTATAAAAAGCAATCAGGTGGTCGTGGTAAGTTCGCAGATATTCAGGTGATCATTTCGCCAATTGATGCTGATTTCGAAAAAGGTGGTTTACAATTCGTAAACGAAATTACAGGTGGTTCAATTCCACGTGAATTTATTCCTTCAGTAGAAAAAGGATTTGCTGCAGCGATGTCAAATGGTGTATTAGCAGGATATCCACTGCCTGATATGAAAGTACGTTTGATTGATGGTTCATTCCACGCAGTCGATTCAGATGCTTTATCATTCGAGCTTGCTGCCCGTATGGCATATCGTGAGGCTTTACCTAAATGTAAACCTACTTTGATGGAGCCAATCATGAAAATCGAAATCTTAACCCCTGAAGAAAACATGGGTGATGTAATCGGTGATATGAACCGTCGTCGTGGTCAGTTACAAGGTATGGATACCCGTAACGGATCTCAGGTAATTAAAGCATTGGTTCCACTTTCAGAAATGTTCGGATATGTAACGCAGTTACGTACCATCACTTCGGGCCGTGCCACTTCTACAATGGAATTTGATCATTACGAGCCAGCGCCTAAAAACGTTCAGGATGAAGTAATTGCTAAATCCAAAGGAAGAGTAAAATCTGAAGACTAATTAATACTCAAGATAAATCCGGTTCCTGTTGTTAATAGCTCTAACAGGGAATCACAATTAAAAATAAGATGAGCCAAAGAATCAGAATTAAATTAAAATCATACGATTACAACTTGGTAGATAAATCTGCTGAGAAAATCGTGAAAACTGTTAAGCCTACGGGTGCAGTTGTAAGTGGTCCGATTCCACTTCCTACAGAGAAAAAAATCTTTACTGTTTTACGTTCTCCACACGTAAACAAAAAAGCCAGAGAGCAATTTCAATTATGCGCTTACAAACGCTTATTAGATATTTACAGCTCTAACTCTAAAACAGTTGATGCTTTAATGAAACTTGAATTACCTAGTGGTGTTGAAGTTGAAATCAAAGTTTAATTGATTTAAAAATTAAGAAAGGTCGTAATGTTAAATTGCGGCCTTTTTTTGTGCCCGGTCATTTTCAAACAAAAAGTAATTACACAGGTTTAATAAGTATGAAAAAGCCATTAAAAGAAGAAAGTTTGCCGGTTGAGGGGCAGGATTTTGCTGATCCGAAAGAAGAAACAGTAAAAAAACCTTCCTCACATGGTGAAGTTGCCAATCAAAAAGGAAGTGATTTCTCAGATCTGGAAGAAAGCAGGATGGAACATCCCCCTGAACACCGTGATGAAAATGGTTCAGATGAAGGTGATGTTGACAATCCAGAAGGCGAGATAGATCAATCTAAAGGTGTAAAATAAGGCTGCATAACTTCTGCCTGTTGAGCGTATTCTTTTTATTTTCTTATGCTCGTTTTAAATGATATTCCCTTGCCTGACTATAGATAAACGGAGATTAAATAGTATGCACAAAATAACCATTTAAAGAAATAAAATAAAATCTACCAAACTTTCTAAGTCAGCGCTATGTTGTCAAATGAATAGTGAACTAAAAATTAAAAAGATGAGCACCTCACAGAACGCACATAATGATCAGAAAAATAAGCAGGATCTTGATCATAATAATATAGAGTGGGACAATGACGACGCTACCTATGGTCATGCCGTTAGTGATTCGCCGTTCAGAAGGAAGAATACTCCGGATGAAAATCATTTGTCGAAATTAGAAGAAAATGATCAGGATGTAAACGGAAATCTTAAAAATGTAAATTTAAGTAAAAGTGACAATCCTGATCACCGGAACAGTAATCAGGAAAAGGGATTGGGTGGCAAAGATTTATAAATAATAAAAGGGAAAATCTAAAAGCTATTGAAAATCCCTTTTATTATGCTTTAATCCAGAATCTGGCTATTAATAAGATAACCACTTTCAGATTAAGTATTGGCTATTAAAAATTTAATAAAGTGTGGTGGTTTGCCGGTAATCCTGCTTAATATTCTGGCTGAGATGATTCACCTCTTTAATTAATTCCGGTGTTTTTTCTATTAAATCGTCCAATAATGATTTTCCATCACTGAGTCTTTTTTTAGTGATATAATGAAGTGCATAAACACTTGCAGCGCCAACGAAGGCATACTTTAGTAATCCCATAAATATATTATTAATTTAAATTCCCGTATTGAGCACATCATCCTCATCACGGTTTTTGATAATTGAATCTTTATTGTCTTTAAAATCCTCAGATGAACTACCGGTTTTGCTTGCAGCACTTTCAACTGTATGTTGCGCTTCAGTGCTATTGTAAGTATCATCGCTTAATGAATCCTTGCCTTGTGTACCTGAATTATCAAACCCATCCCGTGCATTTATATTCCCATCATTAAAACCATTTGCATTTTCTTCGGCTATTGGCGCCCGCCCAAAGGCAGTAACTTCATTTCCTTCATTACCTTTTTCATGTGCTTTCTGAAGGTCAGATTTTTTATCGGTATTACCATTTCCGAAGTAACCTTCGGTATGTTCGTCCTTATTATAAATACTCGTTTTCATAATCATGTTTTTATAAAGAACATCCTGCCAGGCAAATGGTTTGTATTAAATCTGGCAGATCTTCATGTTGTATCTCACGAACAGGCAAATAAGATAATTGCATAAATAAATTTCAACACGAGTTTTTTCTTTTGTTTAACTTCGGGCGAAATTTAAAAGTAAGCATCTGATGGAGTGGAAATACCTATTATCAAATAAAAGATTCGGACAGGAAAGCTGGACTGGCGATCGGGACAAGGCTCGTTCTGATTTTCAGCGGGATTATGACAGGTTAATATTTTCATCACCATTCAGGCGCTTGCAAAATAAAACACAGGTTTTCCCCTTGCCGGGGAGTGTATTTGTTCATAACCGCTTAACGCACAGTTTGGAAGTGGCAAGTGTGGCCCGCTCTATGGCCAATATTTTTTTAAATAATTTAGAAGAACATCAGCCATCTTTACTTAAAGAAGTGCCCTTGCTAAATGAAGTAGGCAATATTGTAGCAGCTGCAGCATTGGCTCACGACCTGGGTAATCCAGCTTTTGGACATTCGGGAGAAGCGGCAATTTCACGTTATTTTACCGATGGGGATGGACAAATCTATCAAAAGGATATGAGCGATTCGCAATGGCACGACCTTATTTATTTTGAAGGGAATGCAAATGCCATTCGGATTTTGACGCACCCTTTGAAAGGAAAAGGAAACGATGCCTATGCCTTAACGTATTCCACATTGGCTTCGATTGCGAAATATCCCTGCGCATCAATAGCTGGCCGGCAGAAAAAACTTTTACATCGGAAGAAATACGGTTTTTTTCAGTCAGAAGAAGAAACCTTCAGAAAGATTGCCTCAGAGTTAAATCTGGCTCAGGAAGAAAGTGAATATCTGATTTATAAACGTCACCCTTTGGTTTATTTAGTAGAGGCCGCCGATGATATCTGCTATAGCATCATTGATCTGGAAGATGCGCATCGCTTGAAGATATTATCATATGAGGAGGTTAAGAATTATTTGCTGCCTTTTTCCAATTCTCAGACCATTGAAAACCGATTAAAAAATGATTATGAAGATGATGATGCAAAAATTGGCTTGCTAAGGGCCAAAGCGATCAACACGCTCACCAACATTTGTGCAGAAATCTTTTTTAAAGAGCAGGAATTATTGCTAAAAGGTGAACTAAATAACAGCTTAACAGATCTTCTGCCAGAACCCTATTTAACGGCCTGGAAAGCGATTGAGAAAGTATCGGTAGAAAGGATTTATAATTTTTCATCTGTTATTCAAAAAGAAGTGGCTGGTTATAAAATTATGGCAGGCTTACTGGAAGAATTTGTGCCGGCATTAATCAATAACAACACGCATTATTATCAAAAACTGGTGAAGCTTATCCCTAAGCAATACCATACCGATTTAACCGATATCTACTCCCGTACACAAAGCGTTTTAGATTTTGTATCAGGTATGACAGATTTATATGCGGTAGATTTGTACCGGAATATTAAAGGCATTTCTTTTCCATCAGAAACATAATCATGAAGCGTTTATTTTTATTTGTTAGCCTTTTAATGCTCTCCTCATATGTTAATGCACAAACCATTACCCTACGTGATTTAAAAAATGGAGATTTAATATTTGTGGGTGCCGAAAAAGCTAACCTATCAGGTGCCATTAACCGGGTGACGCAAAAAAGAGATGCTATCGCTTTCGATCATATCGGAATCATTGAAAAAAGTGCTGATTCCATATTTGTGTTACATGCCTCTTCAAAAAAAGGAAGCATAAGAGAAAATATGCAAGCATTTTATCAGTCGGAAAAAACGGCAGACAATAAAATAGTCGTTTATAGGTTAAAGAATAATTTTGATCAGGCCATTCCTGATGCCATTTTATCTGCCAAGAAGATGTTAGGCAAGCCGTATAACTGGACATATATTCTGAATGACAGTTCTTACTATTGCTCTGATTTTATTGAAAGGTGTTTTAGAAAAAATCAAATATTTGCGCTGGAACCAATGACCTTTATTAATCCGAAAACCGGAAAACCGGATGATTTTTGGATTGAGTTTTATAAAAAACAAAACCTTGAAGTTCCCGAGGGGAAGTTAGGCTGTAACCCAAATGGTTTAGCAGCCAGTAGTAAATTATTTTTAATAGGGAATTTCATCAATTAAATCCTATTAATTGATGAAAATTCAACCATATAAATTATCTGCCTCTTGTATCATCCCATTTATTACGCTCGTCCTGTAATTCACGGGCCAGTTTCATTTCTTTATCTTTGGCTTTAACCTTATGGGTTTGAAATTCATCTGCAACTTCCTGGTAGAGTTGAGTTCTGTAGGTGGCTTCTTTACGGTATTTTCCGGATTGAAAGATCACAATGGCCAAACCGGCACCCAGTATGATAATGATTGCCCAAACGATGGTATTGTATGTACCTTTATCAAAAGCGATCCCTAAAAATTTGATTTCATTTACAGATGCCGTTGCATGAGCAAGCGAACTTTCTTTGCCCGTAACTTCGCCTTTCAAACTGGCAATGTTATCACTTTGTCCCTTTATTTCTTTTTTAGCTTCCTGAAGTTGTTTTCGCTCTTTTCTTAATGTATCATTAACGCTTTTCCATAAAGCAGATAACCTGGATGGGTTAATCAGTTTTGAACCATATAAACTTTTAGATTTTTTCAGCATAAAATTATACTGGCCGTTTAGAGATGGATCAGTATTTTTCGAAGTGTCTTGTCTGGCCTGCCCGAATGCGATATTTACCAATAGCATGGCTACTAAAAATAACAGGGTTGGTTTAAGTTTTTGCATAGTTAAATTATAGGTGTTAAAGTGTAAAACTACATTTTTATACCATCATGAGCTCATCTAAATGACCTTATCTTTTGGCTTAGTTATAAAAATGATTTGATATAATCTATAAATTAACAATTTTATCGGCGTTTTATTATAAATTAATCGTGATAGATTACATTTGCCACATGCAAATAGGAATTATCGGTTTAGGCGATATGGGTAGATTATACGCCATTTCGTTTTTTAATGCAGGTTACAAAGTGTGTGGTGCAGACATGCCCTTACGCTACTCAGAATTGAAAAGTGAGCTTGAACCTAAAGGCATTGAAATTTTAGCCGATGGGCATGAGGTTGCCCGAAAATCTGATTTTATTATCTATTGTGTAGAGGCAGAGAAGATTGATGAAGTGGTGGCTACTTTTGCACGTTCAACTAAATTTGGTGCCATTGTTTCCGGGCAAACCTCTGTAAAGCATCCTGAAATTGCAGCTTTTGAAAAACATTTACCAACAGATACACAAATCGTAACCTGTCACTCTCTGCATGGCCCGGCTTTTAGTCCTGAGGGGCAAACCTTGGTTGTTGTTAGGCACCGTGCAACCAACGAGGTTTACGCAAGGGCACTGGAGATTTATAAGTCTTTAAAATCGAATATTATCGAGATGGATGATTACCGCGAACATGACCGGATTGTCGCCGATACGCAGGCCGTTACCCATATGGGGTTTGAAAGCATGGGCTCAGCCTGGAAAAATGCAGGTTTCTTCCCCTGGGATAATCCGGCTTATGCTGGTGGAATTGATAATGTGAAGATTTTAACCACACTGCGCATTTTTAGTTACAAATCACATATTTATGCAGGCTTAGCTATTTTAAATCCATATGCACAAAAGCAGGTAAAGTATTATGCACAGGCAGAGTCAGAATTGTATAAATTGATGATTTGTGAAAATGAAACGGAATTTCGATCTAAAATTTATGCTGCCCGTGATTTTGTTTTTCACGAAAGCAGAAGCCTTTTGCTCCTGGATGATAACATTATGAAAGAATTTAGCCTGTCTGATGCCGCTCATAAACAAAAACCCAATTCACACTTGAGTTTACTGAGTATGGTTTACGCCTGGTATAAAATGGGTGTAAACCCTTATGATAATTTAATTTGCCAGACACCGCCATTTAAATTGAGGTTGGGCATTGCTGAATATTTGTTTAAAAATGAGGAAATGCTCGAAGAATCTATTCATACGGCATTATATGATAAATCTATTCGTGGCGATGATTTAGAGTTTCATACCGCCGTACACGAATGGGCATCGATTATTGGTTATGGCGATTTAAAAGGTTATAAAGCGCATTTTGAAGCCGCGAAATCATTTTTTGCAAACCGTTTAAATGATGGACGGGATTTAAGTGCAGAGTTGATTAAGCGATTAGGGAAGTAGTTTTTTATATGAAGACTATTTTAAATAAACCAGAACTGGTTTCGTTATTGCAGCAACAATTAAAAAATATTGATATTCTTTGTAATGATTACGATAGCGGGAATGAAAAAGTTATACATTTAATAGCTGAAAAGATTGCTTTAATTTTTCACAACTCAAATCAATCTAAATCATTATTAAATCAACTTAAGCTAACGCATCTTGATTTTCTTTGCAGTTCAGAAAGGTATGATTCAAAAAGCCTTACTAATTTTATTGGCTTATTGAAATTAGAACACCACACTGAAAAGGGCTGGACATACTTAGCCAGGTTACATAAGTTCGAATTGGTGAAGGTATCTTACGAAAACTGGTGGAATAACAAAAAAGTGATGATTGATTCGGATGGTAATGCCTTTACAAGGGCCAAGATCATAAAATCAGCAGCCCATAACGATCCCTTATTACTTGATACATCCGGATGGAAAATTACTGATGCTAATGGTAATAAGACAACGATTAACCCAATCCCTGAAACGATTAGGCAAATTGCTTTCGAAGTGTTAGTGTGTTTTCGTACAGTGAACCTGAATCAAGAAAGTAAATTGTATTACAAATCTAATTTATAGATCGGCGTCTAAAAAATAAGCACAAAGATCATTTTTATATGAAAATCTATTTTATCCCCTTTATATATAGATTTTATTTTATTCGGTTAATCTTTCGTTTCCACAAAATCAGTACATTATCTTTGCCGGCATGTCGGTATTATTGTTTACCATTATCGTTTTATTAGGGGCTTTTTTAGCCGGTTTACTGGGCTCACTCACTGGTTTAGGTGGTGGTGTCATTATCATACCTTTACTTACGCTGGCACTGGGTGTTGATATTCATTATGCAATCGGCGCATCCATTGTTTCGGTTATAGCAACTTCATCCGGTTCTGCAGCAGCTTATGTTAAAGAAGGGATCACCAATATCCGGATTGGGATGTTTCTGGAAATTGCAACTACTGTGGGCGCTATTTGCGGTGCCATTGTAGCTGTTTACCTCAATGCCAATTACATCGCTATCATATTTGGCTGCATCCTGATCTTTTCTGCTATTATGACTTTAAAGAAAAAAGTAGATCATACTACTTTAGATGACACTGACCGGTGGGCCAAATTTTTTAAACTGAATGGTTCATATCCTGATAAAGGTACTGATCACCCTTATGCCGTAAAACACGTTCCAGCTGGTTTTTTAATGATGCTCTTTGCCGGCACACTTTCAGGTTTGCTGGGAATAGGAAGTGGCGCCCTTAAGGTAATCGCCATGGATAATATCATGCGTTTACCCTTTAAAGTTTCTACCACGACCAGTAATTTTATGATGGGCGTTACCGCCGCTGCCAGTGCTATTGTTTATTTACATCGCGGACAAATTGATCCGGGTATCGCCATGCCGGTTTGTATCGGCGTATTAACCGGGGCTACCGTTGGCTCAAAAGTTTTATTAAAAGCCAAAACAGATAAATTGAAAATTGTATTTGCTGTAGTGGTAACATTTTTAGCATTACAAATGATTTACAAAGGAATAAGCGGATTATAATGGCAGCATCAAAAGAAAATATGAATGATAAGGATATTCAGGTTATACTGGGCACCTTATTGCGTGCAGGTGTAATCATATCTATGACCATTGTGCTTATTGGTGGGATTATCTTTCTCATTCATCAAAAAGGTGTGATAACCGATTATAAAGTATTTAAGCCGGAAATGGCTGGTTTTTCATCTATTTCGGCTATTTTCAAAGGCCTGCTTACTTTTCATGGTGATGCCATTGTACAATTTGGTATATTGATGTTGATTTTTACACCGGTGGCCCGCATCGTTTTCGCCATTTTCAGCTTTTTAATTGAAAAGGACTATTTGTATGTCTTGATTGGACTAATTATCTTGTCCATTATTACCATTAGTCTGAATGGAGGACTGGCCCATTAAGTCAAATAGCTTATTTGTTGAAAAAAAATATTAAAATTAAGTTTAAACGCTTAAGATTGTATATAAAATCACCAAAATGGCAAAGTCTGGAAAGATAGTTCAGCTGTTTCAGAAACCTGAAAATTTTATAAAATACCGTGCCCGACAGCTCCAGCTCGGGAAATGCTATATCTCTGCCAACTGGGAGGAAAGTGGTATTGCAAATGTGATTGTAAGCCGAATCCACATTAATGGAAATCTTACAATAGGCATGTACCTTGTTGACTTTAAGTGTTTAGGTATTAAAGATTCCGCTTTTAAGTTTAATATCCCTTTAGATGAAGTTCAATACCTGATCGCCTATATAAAGGGTGAAGAAATTGAATACAACCGGGTTCATAATATGCTATATGGTGCAGAAGCATTTGCTGAAAGTTGTGGCTTTAAACCCCATAAAGATTGGGCCATAGGTCAGCTTATACTTGAGGAAGACGATGACCGGATTCAAATTACTGATATTCCGTTTGGAGAAGAAGGAGTTCCTGCTTATTATCCCGGTCCAAATGAAGATGATGATACAATCAATAGAATTTTGGCCACTTTGGATAAAAACCTGGGGCCTGGAAATTATTATTTTTATGAAGATGATAAGCGTGACTGATGCAGGAATGAAAGGGGATAAATCTACATCATTACCAGGCCTTATTTATATGGAGTTAGGCTCTCATGGTGAGGCCTGTGAAATAGCGGAACAGGGATAAACTTTTTCCTGATTTTTATATTTTCAACAGATGAGTTTATATTTTTATATTCTGCTTTGTGCGAATATTTCTTGGCTAAAAAAGATATTGCTCCCGCCATTTGCTTTGTGAATGTATGAATATGCCATCTATATGATCTTTGCTCTTAGAGCGGAATGGTGCTAAGTAGCTGAAGACAACGTATTTTAAGCAGGAAAACAAAAATAAATGATATAAACAGGATTACCCAACTATGGGTTTAAAGGCCTGGTTTGATGCTGTAGCTGCTCAGTGAAAGTTAAATCCCATCATATCAGCAATTTATTTGAAAAAATATTTAGCTAACTATTTGAAAATTAATATTTCTTGCCTATCTTTGCCGTCCCTTTCGGGGGATGTACAACCACCTTGAACGAAGCCCTACTGCTTCGATGGGTGTTAAAAAGAAAAGATAAAATGTCAGGAATTATTGGAAAAAAAGTAGGAATGACCAGTATCTTTGATGCCGAAGGAAGAAACATTCCTTGTACGGTAATCGAGGCTGGGCCTTGTGTAGTTACACAAGTGAAAACCGAAGAAAAAGACGGGTATTCATCAATCCAATTGGGTTATGATGAGAAAAAAGAGAAAAACACAACTCAACCGTTAAAAGGCCATTTCGCGAAAGCAAACACAACTCCGAAACGCAAGCTGGTAGAATTCAACTCGTTTACAACTTCACTTAGCTTAGGTGATGTGGTAACTGTTGATGCATTCGCAGAAGGCGATTTTGTTGATGTTGTAGGTACCTCAAAAGGTAAAGGTTTTCAAGGTGTTGTAAAACGCCACGGATTTGCCGGTGTTGGTATGCAGACTCACGGTCAGCATAACCGTTTACGTGCCCCAGGTTCATTGGGTGCATCATCATTCCCTTCACGTGTATTCAAAGGAATGCGCATGGCTGGAAGAACAGGTGGAGACAGGGTAAAAGTTCAGAACTTACAGGTTTTGAAAGTTTATGCTGAGCAAAACTTATTAGTAGTTAGTGGTTCCATTCCAGGAGCTAAAGGTTCTTACGTAATCTTAGACAAGTAATCAGATGGAAGTTAAAGTATTAAACATTTCAGGTAAAGAAACAGGTGCCAAGGTGCAACTTCCTGAATCGGTATTTGGTATCGAGCCTAACGACCACGCGATTTATTTAGATGTAAAACAGTATCTGGCTAATCAACGTCAGGGTACGCACAAATCTAAACAGCGTAATGAGATTGCAGGTTCGACCCGTAAACTATACAAACAAAAAGGTACAGGTGGTGCACGTGCTGGTAGCATTAAATCTCCTTTATTTAATGGTGGTGGTCGTGTATTCGGTCCTCAGCCACGTGACTATAGTTTCAAATTGAACAAGAAATTAAAATCATTAGCACGTAAATCTGCTTTAGCTTATAAAGCAAAAGATAATAACGTGGTAATTTTAGAAGATTTCAACTTCGAAACAGCTAAAACTAAAAATTACACCAGTTTATTGGCTGCGTTAAACGTAGGTACTCAAAAAACTTTATTGGTTTTACCTGCACAAAATAATAATATCTATTTATCAAGCAGAAACGTTCAGAAAACTAAAGTAATCTCTGCAGCAGACTTAAATACCTATGATGTATTAAATGCTGGTGTGCTTGTGTTAACTGCTGATTCTGTTAAAACTTTGGAGGAGGCATTTGCCAAATAATATGGAAATTTTAAAAAAACCAATATTAACCGAAAAAGCTTCAGCTTTAACTGAGAAATCTAACCGTTTCACGTTTAGCGTTAACCATAAGGCTAACAAAATCCAGATTAAAGCAGCTATTGAAAAATTGTACGGTGTAACTATCGTTGCAGTTAACACAATGGTTGTGGATGGAAAAGCTAAATCACGTTACACTAAAGCAGGTTTTGTATCTGGCCGTAGCCCGAAATACAAAAAAGCAATCGTAACGTTGAAAGACGGCGAAACAATAGATTATTACGCAACCCTTTAATTTAATAATTCATTATAACTATGGGCTTAAGAAAATTTAAACCAGTTACTCCAGGTACCCGCTTCAGAGTTGGTGCCAGTTTCACGGAGATTACAGCAACCACGCCCGAAAAATCATTGGTTGTATCATCAAAAAAGTCTGGTGGACGTAATAACACGGGAAAGATGACTATGCGCTACATGGGCGGTGGTCACAAAAAATCATACCGTTTGATCGATTTCAAACGTGATAAATTTGATATTCCTGCAACAGTAGCTACTGTTGAATACGATCCAAACCGTACTGCCCGCATCGCATTATTACATTATGCAGATGGCGAGAAGCGTTATATCATTGCTCCTGAAGGATTGCAAGTTGGTTCGGTATTATTATCGGGCGATGCAGCAGCACCAGAAGTAGGTAACACTTTAAAATTATCGAACATTCCATTAGGTTCTATCATCCACAACGTGGAGATTCACCCTGGAAAAGGAGCACAATTGGCTCGTAGTGCAGGTGCTTACGCACAATTAGCTGCCCGCGATGGTAAATATGCGACTTTGAAAATGCCTTCAGGCGAAACCCGTTTAATCCTGACTACTTGTCTGGCTACTATCGGTGCGGTATCTAACTCAGATCACGCAAACGAAGTATTAGGTAAAGCTGGTCGTAAACGTTGGTTGGGCCGTCGTCCGAGAACTAGACCGGTAGCGATGAACCCTGTCGATCACCCAATGGGTGGTGGTGAAGGTAGATCATCAGGTGGTCACCCACGTTCAAGAAATGGCGTTTTAGCTAAAGGCTTTAAAACCAGAGAACTTAAAAAATATTCTAATCGTTACATCATAGAGAGAAGGAAGAAATAATGGCTCGTTCGATAAAAAAAGGACCGTATATTGACCATAACGTAGAGAAAAAAGTAAACTCTATGAATGATTCAGGCAAAAAGTCTGTAATCAAAACTTGGTCTCGCAGATCAATGATCTCACCAGATTTCGTTAATCATACATTTGCAGTACACAATGGAAATAAATTTATTCCGGTGTATGTTACAGAAAACATGGTTGGTCACAAGTTGGGAGAATTTGCTCCAACCAGAACATTCAGAGGACACGCTGAAAAGAAAAAATAATTAGACAATGGAAGCAATAGCAAAATTAAACAATTGTCCAACCTCACCACGTAAGATGCGTTTGGTTGTAGATCTTATCAGAGGTGAACGTGTAGAGAAAGCATTAAGCATTTTAAAGTTTACCAATAAAGAAGCAGCAATAAGAGTTGAGAAATTATTATTATCTGCCATTAAAAACTGGGAAGCTAAAAATGAAGGTGCCCGTCCTGAAGAAAATCAACTTTTTGTTAAAACAATTATGGTTGATGGTGGCCGTCAGTTAAAACGCTTACGTCCAGCTCCTCAAGGCCGTGGATATAGAATTCGTAAACGTTCTAACCACGTAACGCTGATTGTAGATAGTAAAAATACAGAAACAACTCAAAACTAATTTTAGGAAATGGGACAAAAAGCAAATCCAATAGGTAACAGGTTAGGTATCATCAAAGGATGGGATTCTAACTGGTTCGGTGGCAACAACTACTCCGATAAATTAGTTGAAGATGAGAAAATAAGAAAATACCTTTCTGCCCGTATCGCTAAAGGTGGTGTTGCAAAAGTAGTGATCGAGCGTACGTTAAAACGTATCACCGTAACTATCCACACAGCCCGTCCAGGTATCGTAATCGGTAAAGCAGGTGCTGAGGTTGATAAAATCAAAGAAGAGTTAAAGAAATTGACTAAAAAGGAAATTCAAATTAACATCTTCGAAATTAAACGCCCAGAACTTGATGCACAATTAGTTGCAGAAGGTGTTGCAAAACAATTAGAAGCAAGGATCTCATTCCGTAGAGCAATGAAATCTTCTATCGCATCAACTATGCGTATGGGTGCTGAAGGGATTAAAATCATGACTTCTGGTCGTTTAGGTGGTGCTGAGATGGCACGTACTGAGCAGTACAAAGAAGGAAGAGTGCCTTTGCATACATTCCGTGCTGATATTGATTACGCTTTAGCTGAAGCTTTAACTACTTATGGTAAAATAGGTGTTAAAGTTTGGATCTGTAAAGGTGAGGTTTATGGAAAACGTGATTTGTCTCCGAACATTGGTTCAACAAACAACGGTCCAAAAGGCGCATCAGAGAAACCAGCTTTCGGCGGAAGAGATAACAGAGGTGGTGGAAGAGATAACCGTGGCGGTGGTAACGACAGACGTGGTGGAAACCAAGGTGGTGGTCGTGGTCCAGGTCAAGGCGGTCCCGGAGCAAATAGAGGTGGTGGCGCAGGCGCTAACAGAGGTCCTCGTAAATAATTGATTTATTAACATCGTTTAACGATTAGAACAAAATAAAATGTTACAGCCAAAAAGAACGAAGTTCAGGAAGATGCAAAAAGGCAGAATGAAGGGTTTAGCTTCTCGTGGAGCTGAATTAGCATTCGGATCTTTCGGTATCAAATCTTTAGAAGCCACTTGGATCACAAGTCGCCAGATAGAGGCTGCCCGTATCGCCGTAACACGTTTCATGAAACGTGAAGGTCAGGTATGGATCAGAATATTCCCGGACAAACCGGTAACTAAAAAACCTGCTGAGGTACGTATGGGTAAAGGTAAAGGTGCTCCTGAGTATTGGGTAGCAGTTGTAAGACCTGGACGTGTAATTTTCGAAGCTGAAGGTGTGCCTTTAGAAGTAGCTAAAGAAGCATTGCGTTTAGCCGCTCAGAAATTACCAATCCAAACCAAGTTCGTAGTACGTAGAGATTACGTAGAAGCATAGTAAAGTGTTGAGGTGAATGTTGTAAATACTTGTTTATTATAACCGCTACACTCAACGTAAAAGAAAAAGAAAAATGAAAAATTCAGAAATCACAGGGCTTTCAAAAGAAGAATTAGTAGCTAAGATTGCGGAAGAAAAAGAGAACTTATCAAAATTAAAGTTCGCACACACTATTTCAGCTATCGAAAATCCTTCGCGTATTGCGAAAGTAAGGAAAGACATAGCCCGTTTAAACACTGAGTTGACTAAAGTGAAAAACACTGAGTCAGCTACTGAAACTAAATAATTTGAGAGTCGACATGGAAAGACAATTAAGAAAAACAAGAACGGGATTAGTAGTAAGCAACAAGATGGACAAATCTGTTGTAGTGAGCGTTGAGCGTAAAGTAAAGCACCCGATTTATGGTAAGTTCGTTAAGAAAACTACCAAATTTATGGCTCACGACGAGAAAAACGAATGTGGTATCGGTGATACGGTATTGATCATGGAAACTCGTCCTTTGAGTAAGAACAAGAACTGGAGATTGGTACAAATTTTAGAAAGAGCTAAATAAGATGGTACAACAGGAATCAAGATTAAACGTTGCTGATAACAGCGGCGCAAAAGAAGTATTGGTAATTCGCGTGCTAGGTGGAACCGGCAAACGTTATGCTTCAATTGGTGATAAAGTAGTTGTTACCGTAAAAAGCGCATTACCGTCAGGTAATATTAAAAAAGGTACAGTTTCAAAAGCAGTTGTTGTAAGAACTAAAAAGGAAATCCGTCGTAAAGATGGTTCTTATATCCGTTTTGACGATAATGCTGCTGTATTATTGAACGCACAGGATGAGCCAAGAGGTACACGTATCTTTGGCCCGGTTGCGAGAGAACTACGTGAAAAACAATTCATGAAAATTGTATCATTAGCACCGGAGGTATTATAAAATGGGAAACAAAGTAAATACACCATCAAAACTTAAAATCCGCACTGGAGATTTAGTTAAAGTAATTGCTGGCGATTCAAAAGGTCAACAAGGAAAAGTACTATCAGTACAAATAGATAAAAACAGAGCCATTGTAGAAGGCGTTAACTTAGTATCTAAACATACTAAACCAAATGCTGCAAATCCGAACGGTGGTATTATTAAAAAAGAGGCTGCTCTTCATATTTCTAACCTGATGTTGGTTGATCCAAAATCAGGTAAAGCTACCCGCGTTGGTCGTAAACTAAACGCAGATGGTAAAATAGTTAGAGTTGCTAAAATTTCAGGGGAGGAAATTAAATAATGGCTACACCTAGATTAAAAAGCAAATACAAAGAAGAAGTTGTAAATGCATTAAAAGAGAAATTCCAGTACAAAACTGTAATGCAGGTTCCTAAATTGGAAAAAATCTGTATCAATCAGGGTGTAGGTCGTTTTTCTGTAACTGATAAAAAGATCATGGATACGACAATCGTTGAATTGTCAACCATCACTGGTCAGCAAGCAGTTCCGGCTAACTCTAAGAAAGATATCTCGAACTTTAAATTACGTAAAGGTATGCCGGTAGGTGTACGTGTAACATTACGTGATAACAATATGTACGAGTTCTTAGATCGTCTGATCTCTGTAGCTTTGCCACGTATTCGTGATTTTAAAGGTATTAACGATAAAGGATTTGATGGAAAAGGTAACTATACTTTAGGCGTTACTGAGCAAATCATCTTCCCAGAGATTAATATAGATAAAATCAATAAAATTTTAGGGATGGATATAACTTTCGTAACTTCGGCGAAATCTGATGTTGAAGCACTTGAGTTATTGAAACAATTCGGATTACCATTTAAAAATCAAAAAACAGCAGAATAATGGCAAAAGAAGGTGTAAAAGCACGCGAAGTTAAGCGCCAAAAATTGGTAGCTAGATACGCTGAAAAACGTGCAGCATTAAAAGCTGCGGGAGATTTCGAAGGTTTAGATAAATTACCTAAAAACTCATCTCCGGTACGTTTACACAACCGTTGTAAATTAACTGGTCGTCCACGTGGTTATATGCGTACCTTTGGTATTTCAAGGGTAACGTTCCGCCAAATGGCACTAGACGGTAAAATTCCAGGTGTTAAAAAGGCATCTTGGTAAATATAGCTTAGAGCTGAAAGCTTAAAGTCTAAAGCGAATAAACCCGCTTTAGGCTTTAGTCTTTTTGCTTTTCGCTTTGAAAGAATTTTAACCGATAGCAGGTCCCACAGCTGGGTAGCAGAAGGAAACCACTATCAAAAACAATAAATAATGAATACAGATCCAATAGCAGATTATTTAACAAGAGTAAGGAATGCCATTAAGGCCAACCACCGTGTTGTAGAAATTCCTGCATCAAACCTTAAAAAAGAAATTACTAAAGTTCTTTTTGACAAAGGTTACATCGCGAACTACAAGTTTGAAGATACTACCGTTCAAGGCACCATTAAAATCGCTTTGAAATACAATCCGATTACTAAAGTTCCTGCTATTCGTACGTTAGTGCGAGTAAGTAAACCAGGTTTGAGAAACTATGCTGGTGTTGAAAATATGCCAAGAGTATTAAACGGTTTAGGTATCGCAATCTTATCTACTTCTAAAGGTGTAATGACTGATAAAGAAGCAGCCAAATTAAACATTGGTGGTGAGGTATTGTGTCACGTTTATTAATATTAGGAGAACAGCACAATGTCAAGAATAGGAAAAGCCCCAATTACAATCCCTGCAGGTGTTACAATTACCGTATCAAATGATAACGTAGTAACTGTAAAAGGTCCTAAAGGTGAATTAACGCAAGCAGTTGATACAGATATCACTGTTAGTCAGGAAGATGGAATTTTAACGGTTCAACGTCCATCAGAACAAAAGAAACACAAAGCATTACACGGTTTATATCGCTCATTGCTTAATAACATGGTTATTGGTGTTACGGATGGTTATAAATTAACTCAGGAATTAGTAGGTGTTGGTTACCGTGCTACAAATCAAGGTAATACACTGGATCTGGTTTTAGGTTATTCTCACCATTATGTATTCCAGTTACCAGAAGAGATTAAAGTAACTACATCATCAGAAAAAGGTCAGACGCCTAAAATTATCTTAGAAAGTATTGACAAGCAATTGATCGGTCAGGTAGCAGCGAAAATCCGTTCGTTACGTGCACCAGAGCCATATAAAGGTAAAGGTATCAAGTTTGTAGGTGAAGTGTTAAGAAGAAAAGCAGGTAAATCAGCGTCTAAAAAATAGTAATCATGGCAGGTAAAAAATTATCAAGAAGAGATCGTATTAAAAAAGGGATCAGAAAAAGACTTACCGGTTCAGAAGAACGTCCAAGGTTATCTGTATATAGAAGCAATAAAGGGATTTATGCGCAGGTAATTAACGATGTAACCGGTAAAACAATTGCATCAGCATCATCATTATCGAAAGATTTTACTGGTACTGGAAACAAAAGTGACCAATCAGTAGCTGTAGGTAAACTAGTTGCCGAAAAAGCAATCGCTGCAGGTATTAAACAAGTTGTTTTCGATAGAAACGGCTATTTATACCATGGTCGTGTAAAATCGTTGGCAGAGGGTGCCCGCGAAGCTGGTTTAGTATTTTAATCTGAAGAAAAAGTAAGATGTCAACTATCAATATAAAAAGAGTAAAAACCACCGATATCGAATTAAAGGATCGTTTGGTTAGTATACAACGTGTTGCCAAAGTAACCAAAGGTGGTCGTACTTTCAGCTTCTCAGCAATTGTTGTTGTTGGAGACGAGAACGGTGTTGTTGGTTTCGGTTTAGGTAAAGCGAAAGAGGTAACTGAAGCCATTGCTAAAGGTGTGGATGATGCTAAAAAGAACTTAGTAAAAGTGCCAATCTTAAATGGTACTGTTCCTCACGAACAAATTGGTAAATTCTCAGGTGGTTTTGTTTTAATTAAACCAGCTGCAGTAGGTACCGGAGTAATTGCTGGTGGTGCGATGCGTGCTGTATTAGAGAGTGCTGGCGTGCATAACGTATTGGCAAAATCTAAAGGTTCATCAAACCCACACAACGTGGTAAAAGCAACTGTTGATGCATTAACAAAAATGCGTGATGCTTATACGGTAGCTCAAACCCGTGGTATAGATTTAAACAAAGTATTTAACGGATAATATCATGGCTAAGATCAAAATAACACAAGTAAAAAGCGTTATCGACAGAAGCGAGCGCCAAAAGAGAACTGTTCAGGCTTTGGGATTATCTAAAATGAACCAAAGTGTTGAGGTTGAAGCTACACCACAAATCATTGGTATGGTTCGTAAAGTGAACCACTTGGTAGCAATCGAAGCAATTTAAGAGAATTATTAAATGAATGAGTTTTGAGTGATTGAATGTGAAACAATCATTCATTCAAAATTCAATCATTATTATTATTTATCGTTGTACCTGTTTAGTGAAAGCGAAGGGCAACACAAATTCAAAAAAATGAATTTAAGTAATTTAAAACCTGCAAAAGGTTCTACAAAAAACAGCAAAAGAATTGGTCGTGGTACAGGTTCTGGTCGTGGTGGTACTTCAACCCGTGGTCACAAAGGTGCGGGTTCCCGTTCAGGTCACAAAACCAAAATCGGTTTTGAAGGTGGTCAAATGCCTTTACAACGTCGTGTGCCTAAAGTTGGTTTCAAACCAATTAACCGTACAGAGTACGTTGGTGTAAACTTAGATGTTTTACAAACTTTAGCTGAAAAACACAGCTTAACAACTATCGATTTCGCTGCTCTCCAAGCGCATGGTTTAGCTTCAAAAAATGACTTAGTTAAAATTTTAGGTCGTGGTGAAGTGAAAGCAAAATTAGAGATTACTGCACATGCGTTTTCTGCAACCGCACAAAAAGCTATTGAAGCTGCAGGTGGTTCTATCGTAAAATTGTAATTATTAAATGAAGAAGCTATTTACTACTTTAAGTAATATCTGGAAAATTCAAGAATTAAAAGAGCGTATCTTGTTTACGCTCTTAATTCTTTTGGTATACCGTTTCGTATCTCACGTGGTTTTACCAGGTGTGGATCCAACTGCTTTAGATGCTAATGAAAAATCAGGACTTTTAGGCATACTAGATATGTTTGCCGGAGGTTCTTTCTCCCGTGTGTCTATTTTAGCGTTGGGGGTAATGCCTTATATCTCTGCGTCTATCGTGGTGCAATTATTAGGTATTGCTGTTCCTTCTTTCCAAAAAATGCAGAAAGAGGGCGAAAGTGGTAGAAAGAAAATGAACCAGATCACGCGTTACCTAACGGTAGCGATCACAATCGTTCAGTCTGTAGGTTACGTTAAAACGCAGGTTCCGGCTGAAGCTATTTTATTGCCAAACACGATATTTCTAATATTATCTACGTTTGTATTAACGGCAGGTACATTATTTGTAATGTGGTTAGGTGAAAAAATTACGGATAAAGGAATTGGTAACGGAACATCTTTAATCATCATGACTGGTATTATTGCCCGCTTACCACAGGCGATCAGTCAGGAATTTAGTGCCCGCGTGGGTTCTGCCAGTGAAGGTGGAGGTCCGGTGGCATTGGTATTGGAGATTGTTGCTTTATTTGCTGTAGTCATGTTTACCATTCTAATTGTTCAAGGTGTACGTAAAGTCCCTGTACAATACGCTAAAAAAATTGTAGGTAACCGTCAGTTTGGTGGTGTTCGTCAATATATTCCATTAAAGGTAAATGCAGCTGGTGTAATGCCAATTATTTTTGCTCAGGCATTGATGTTCATCCCGGGCGCTTTAATGCAATTCGTTCCGTCATTACAAGGTTCGTGGTTGGTTCAGTTCAGCAATACAACTTCGTTAGCCTATAGTTTAACATTCGCTTTTTTAATTATCGCATTTACATTCTTCTATACTGCAATTACAGTTAATCCAACTCAAATGAGTGACGATATGAAGAAAAATGGTGGTTTTATTCCAGGCGTTAAACCCGGTTTTGCAACATCAACCTTTATTGATGATGTGATTTCTAAAATCACTTTCCCAGGTGCGGTATTCTTAGCAATTATTGCTATTTTACCTTCATTGGCAGTTAAGTTTGGTATTAAACAAGAGTTCGCTCACTTCTTTGGTGGTACTTCTTTATTAATTTTAGTTGGTGTTGTTTTAGATACTTTACAACAGATTGAAAGTTATTTATTGATGCGCCATTATGATGGTTTGATGAAAACGGGCAGAGTTACTGGCAGAACAGGTGTTCCTGCGGCCAGTAGTAACGCAGCTTTGTAAATATTAATTAGTGAATTTTGAATGATAGAATGAATGAATGCTCATGCAGCTATTCATTCATTCAAAATTCAATCATTCAAAACTAGAATTAAATGTCTAAAATTTATTACAAGTCTCTTGAGGAGATCGAGTTAATAAGAGAAAGTTCCATGCTTGTTTCTAAAACTTTAGCAGAAGTGGCTAAGGTAATAAAGGCAGGCATGACTACTATTGAACTGGATAAGCTGGCTTATGAGTTTATCAGCGATCATGGTGCAATCCCAGCTTTTTTAAACTACAATGGTTTCCCTAATTCTTTGTGTATTTCACCTAACGAGCAAGTTGTTCATGGGTTTCCAAGTAAGTATGTGATTGAGGAGGGTGATTTAATTTCAGTTGATTGCGGTGTAATCAAAAACAACTATTTCGGTGATTCGGCTTATACTTTCTCTATTGGAGAAATTGATGCTGAAAAACAGAAGCTTGTAGCGGTTACTAAACGTTGCCTGGAATTAGGAATTGAAAAGGCTGTTGTAGGTATGCGGATCGGTGATATTGGCTTTGCCATTCAGCAATATGCGGAAGCCAATGGTTTCGGAGTAGTAAGAGAACTGGTAGGGCATGGCGTTGGTGTAAAACTTCACGAGAAGCCTGAGGTACCTAATTATGGGAAACGCGGAGCAGGACCAAAACTTGAAGAAGGAATGGTGATTGCAATCGAGCCTATGATTAATGCAGGTGTTGCCGGTGTTAAATTCCATAACGATGGATGGACGGTAACCAGTAAAGACAATAAACCATCGGCACATTTTGAACACACAGTGGCCATAAAAAGGGGCAAGGCAGAAGTTTTATCAACCTTTTCTATAATAGAAGAAGTTTTACAACAAAAAAAATAAATAATTAAAATTTTTTATTTAATTTTGCAACCCTGTTTAGAAGCAGCTAATTAAGTAACAATCAACAAAATATGGCTAAACAAGCCTCAATTGAACAAGACGGAGTAATCAGAGAAGCATTGTCTAATGCAATGTTCCGGGTAGAACTTGAAAACGGACACGAGATTATCGCGCACATTTCAGGTAAGATGAGGATGCACTACATCAAAATCCTTCCTGGCGACAAAGTAAAATTAGAGATGTCTCCTTATGATTTAACAAAGGGACGCATCACTTATAGATATAAATAAAATGAAAGTTAGATCATCAATTAAAAAACGTAGCGCTGATTGCAAGATTATTCGCCGTAAAGGTAAACTTTACGTTATCAACAAGAAAAATCCTAAATACAAGCAACGTCAAGGGTAATTTAAAATAGTGTAATGACCCGTACAACGGTGGCCCGCCGTTCGGAATTACTTAAAAATAATAAACAAATATGGCAAGGATTTCAGGTATTGATTTACCAAGAAACAAAAGAGGAGAGATTGGTTTAACTTATATCTACGGAATAGGAAGAACTACTGCACAACGTATTTTAACTACTGCAGGCATCGACTTGAACAAAAAAGTACAAGACTGGTCTGATGATGAGTTATCAGCAATCCGTACAATGATTAACGATGAAATTAAAGTAGAAGGTGCTTTACGTTCAGAGGTTCAGTTAAACATTAAACGTTTAATGGATATTGGTTGTTACCGCGGTTTACGTCACAGAAAAGGTTTACCTTCTCGTGGTCAGCGTACTAAAAATAATTCACGTACTCGTAAGGGTAAGAGAAAAACAGTTGCTAACAAGAAAAAAGCTACTAAGTAATAGATAGAGACGAGATGTGAGATTTTAGATGTGAGAACATATCTTTAAAATCTGCTCAAATCTGGAATAAAAGATAAAAAGTAGGATACTGAGTGTCGGGGTAAGAGAAAGTCTCATATCTCAAGTCTCATATCTAAAATCTAATAAAAAAAATGGCTAAGAGTAAAAAAGTAACAAAAAAACGTATCGTTGTAATTGAGCCTGTTGGTCAGGCGCATATCAATGCTACCTTCAACAACATCATCGTTACCTTAACAAATAACAACGGACAGACTATTTCATGGTCTTCTGCTGGTAAAATGGGCTTTAAAGGTTCTAAAAAGAACACACCGTATGCAGCTGGTCAAGCAGCTTCAGATTGCGGTAAAGTGGCGTTTGATTTAGGTTTACGTAAAGTTGAAGTATTTGTAAAAGGTCCGGGTTCAGGTCGTGAATCTGCAATCAGAACTTTGCAAGTAGCAGGGATCGAAGTAACATCTATCAAAGATATTACACCACTTCCACACAACGGATGTCGTCCTCCTAAAAAGAGAAGAGTTTAATTAATTTTAAAGCTAAGAATCTTCGGTTACAGGCCGAATGGTACTTTAAAACAGAAAAAAAATGGCAAGATATACAGGCCCAAAATCAAAAATCGCCCGTAAATTCAGAGAACCAATCTTCGGTCCTGATAAGGTGTTAGACAGAAAAAATTATCCTCCTGGGCAACATGGCTCATCAAAAAGAAGAGGAAAACAATCTGAATATGCGATCCAGTTAATGGAGAAACAAAAAGTAAAATACACTTATGGTGTATTAGAAAAACAATTCAGTAACTTGTTTAAAAAAGCATCTTCTCGTGCTGGTATCACTGGTGATAACTTACTTCAATTATTAGAGGCACGTTTAGATAACACAGTTTACCGTTTAGGTATTTCAACAACCCGTTCTGGTGCACGCCAGTTAGTTAGCCATAAACACGTTACCGTGAATGGTGAAGTTGTAAATATTCCTTCATATCAGTTAAAAGCTGGTGATGTGGTTGCTGTTCGTGAAAAATCGAAATCATTAGAATCAATTAGTAACTCAGTTGCAGGCAGAACAATTAATAAATTTGCCTGGTTAGAGTGGAACGCCAGTGAATTAACCGGTAAGTTCTTAACCTATCCACAACGTGATGAGATTCCTGAAAACATTAAGGAAAACTTAATCATCGAGTTATACTCAAAGTAATAAATAAGATAGTTAATTACCTCGAAAGAGTAATTAACTTTTTTCTTGTTACTATATATTCAATAACGAATTTAAAAAATTATAAATGGCAATTTTAGCATTTCAGAAACCAGACAAAGTGATCATGCAGAAATCAACTGATTTCGATGGCACATTTGAATTTCGTCCTTTAGAGCCCGGTTTCGGTGTAACAATTGGTAATGCCTTAAGAAGAATATTACTTTCTTCATTAGAAGGTTATGCTATTACTACTATTCGTTTTTCAGGCGTTTCTCATGAGTTTTCTACCATGAAAGGTGTTGTAGAAGATTTAACTGATATCATCTTAAATTTAAAACAAGTTCGTTTTAAGAAAACCGGTGATTCAGGTGATGCAGAAAAAGTTTTCATCATCGTTAATGGTCAGGATCAGTTTAAAGCTGGTGATATCACTAAATTCTCTAACAACTTTACAGTTTTAAACCCTGAGCATGTGATTTGCAATATGGATAAATCTGTGACTCTGGAGGTAGAATTAACCATCAATAAAGGACGTGGTTATGTACCTGCTGAAGAAAATAAAGTTGCTGATGCTGTTGTAGGTGTTATCGCGATCGATTCGATCTACACACCAATGAAAAATGTAAAATACACAATTGAAAATTTCCGTGTTGAACAAAAAACGGATTATGAAAAATTGGTATTAGATATTTCTACTGATGGTTCAATTCATCCTGAAGAAGCATTAAAAGAAGCGGCTAAGATTCTTATCCAACACTTTATGTTATTCTCTGATGAGAACTTGGTATTAGAATCTCAGGCTAAAGAAGAAACTAAAGAAGTTGACGAGGAAATTTTACACATGCGTAAAATCCTTAAAACTGAATTAGTGGATATGGACCTTTCAGTAAGAGCATTAAACTGCTTAAAAGCTGCTGATATCCGTACTTTAGCTGATTTGGTTTCTTACGATGTTGCTGATATGTTAAAATTCAGAAACTTCGGTAAAAAATCTTTAACAGAAATTCAGGAATTAGTAAAATCAAAAGGTTTATCATTTGGTATGAACCTGTCTAAATTTAAATTAGACGAAGAATAAAAACGTTATATGTTATAAATGATACGTCTTACGTAAAACTTACAACTTATTACTTTAATACATTAATTATTCACTGTGTATAATTCCCTCTGAGACAGAGACGGTATACACTTTATTAAAAAACAATGAGACACGGTAAAAAAGTAAACCACTTAGGTAGAACCGCAAGCCACAGAAAGGCGATGTTAGCGAACATGGCTTCATCACTTATTTTGCACAAAAGAATTTCAACTACTTTAGCTAAAGCTAAAGCATTACGTACTTATGTTGAGCCTATTATCACGAAATCAAAAAATGATACTACGCACTCCCGTCGTACAGTTTTTGCTTATTTACAGGATAAAGAAGTAGTTACTATTTTATTCCGCGAAATTGCTGAGAAAGTGGCAAACCGTCCGGGTGGTTACACTCGTATCATTAAATTAAATAACCGTGCCGGTGATAATGCTGAAATGGCTTTAATTGAATTGGTTGATTATAACGAAGTTTACGGTAAAGATGTAGAAGCGAAAGAAGAGAAGAAAACAACTCGTCGTGGTAGAAGTAAAACTGCTGCTCCTAAAGCAGAAGAAGCTAAAGCTGAGACTGCTGAAAAAGCTGGAACTGAAGCACCTGCTGGCGAAGAAGCTCCTGCAACTGAAGAACCAAAAGGAGAATAATTTATTCACTTTAAGATTAAGAAGTCCTGTTCGAAAGAGCAGGACTTTTTTTATGCCAAGATTTTATTAGATGTTCACCTCATTTTTTTATTACATAGTAGTTTTTCGGCTATGGATCTATAAATTAGCTTAAAATAAACCGTAATGAAATTTAAGCTTTTTCTGATTCTTTTCATTTGCTCTGCGTTTGCATCAAACGCTCAAATTTTAAAATATACTAACGGTAACAATGCCTGGAATCCTGATTCGCTGGGGAACCATCGGGTTGTGCTCCAGTTTGCGGGTAGCAACAAAATTGCCCATGCAAAAATCGATTGGCGCAGAAGAGATGAACATCCTGAATTAAAGGGAATCATTGTTCAGGATGCCAGCGGTAAAACCATTTCGGTTGTTGGTACAGATAAACTAACAAGAGAAAGTGCTGATGTTTATTTCGAAACTTCTGGTCCAGGCAAGTATTACGTGTACTATCTGGCTTATAAAAACGAAGGCAGGAGCAATTATCCAAAAGGTGTGTATATCAAACCTAAACAAGCAGATCAGGCCTGGTTAGCGACTGCAAAGCAGGTTAAGGTAAATGTTGCTGTGGTAGAGATTCAGTCTATCGATGCTTTCAATTCTTTTTATCCGATGGAAGTTATTGCGACAGCTAAGGAAACTACTGTTGTAAAATCTAAATATCCATCCGAAGCTTTTATTGTATTTCCGGAGGATAGGATGTACCCCATCAAAATGCAAAACGATTTGCCTTATCGATGGGTTCAGAAAGGTGCATTAAATTCTTTCACAGGAACGGCCAGCAAGGGCGAAAATTACGCATTTCAATTGGGTGTTTATGCCTTGAAGGATTTGAAAGATGTTAAAGTTTCTTTTGGTGATTTAAAAACATCAACAGGGAAAATAATTTCTGCTAAATATATCAACTGCTTAAATACAAACGGAACGAGCTATGATAACAAATCATTAACAGAAACGGTAAATGTTGCAGCAGGAAAAATGCAGCCCATGTGGATTACGGTTGATATCCCCGAATCAACTTCAGCGGGGATTTATAAGGGCAAATTTACCGTGAAATCCAGAGGTAAATCAAAAGTTATCAATGTAAAATTAACTGTTGGCCATAAAGTTTTGGCCGATGCCGGCGTTGGAATGCCATATAAACAAACCCGGTTAACATGGTTGAACTCCAAACTGGCACAATCAAATACCGTTGTGGCACCATATACACCACTAAAGGTTGATGGAAATGTAATCTCACTGCTCGGGCGAAAGTTTGAAATCAATAGCGATGGTTTTCCAAAGCAGATCCAGACTTTTTTCAATACAGAAATGACTGGTTATACCGATAAACCCAATAATTTGTTATACGAACCGATACATTTTCATTTTTACAATACCCCTAAAACACAAGAGAAGTTTATTACGGGTAGCTTCCAGATTACCAGTAAAGAAGCAGGAACGGTAAAATGGAAAGCAAATAATACCTCGAAAAACCTGGCAATGGATTTGGAAGGTACTTTAGAATTTGATGGTTATATACATTATGTGATCAAGGTTACGGCATTAAACGATGTGCTATTTAGCAATGTCGATTTTCATATTCCTTTTGATAAATCTGCAACAAAGTACCTGATGGGGTTAGGTGAGAAGGGTGGGGTTAGGCCTGACACTGTAAAATGGAAATGGGACGTAGCAAACAAAAATCAAGATGCCGTGTGGATTGGAAATGTAAATGCAGGCCTGTACTACCATTTGAGAGATGAGAACTATGTCCGTCCGCTGAATACAAATTTCTATCTGCAGAAACCATTAGTGTTACCAAAATCCTGGGGAAACGACAATAAAGGAGGCATCCAGATTAATATAAAAGGAAGTTCCATGTTGGCAGATAGTTTTACAGGAGCAAGGAGCATGAAGAAGGGAGATGTACTTTACTATAATTTCAATTTGCTCATTACGCCGTTTCACTTACTGGATACTGATTTTCAGTGGAATAATCGTTTTTATCATAAATATGGAAGTTTAGATTCCATTAAAGCTACCGGAGCAACGGTTGTAAATATTCATCATGCCACGCCCATAAATCCATGGATTAATTATCCGTTTATCGAATGGAAGAAGATGAAAACTTATGTGGATGAGGCACACCATAAAGGCTTGAAAGTAAAGATTTATAATACTGTTCGGGAGCTTTCTAATCATGCTTATGAATGGCCTGCATTAAGAAGTCTAGGTACTGAAGTGTATTCTCCGGGTAAAGGTGGTGGTTTCAGCTGGCTCCAGGAACATTTTGATTCTTATTATATTGCGGCCTGGTTTGTGCCGGAAATAAAAGACGCTGCTGTGATTAACAGTGGAATGAATCGCTGGCATAACTATTATGTAGAAGGGATGAATTGGCTGGTAAATAATGTTGGAATAGATGGGGTTTACCTGGATGATGTGGCTTTTGATCGGGTGACCATGAAACGCATTAAACGGGTGTTAACGCAGCATAATCATCCGGGAATTATTGATTTGCACTCTGCGAATCAATACAATAAAAGTGATGGTTTTAACAATAGTGCCATTTTGTACATGGAGCATTTTCCTTATCTGAATCGTTTATGGTTTGGTGAATATTTTGATTATCAGAAAAATGATCCGGATTTCTTTCTGACCGAAGTAAGCGGAATTCCATTTGGATTGATGGGAGAGATGCTGCAGGATGATGGAAACCCCTGGCGTGGGATGATTTATGGAATGACAAGCAGGCTAGGTTGGTCGGAGAAGAGCGATCCTAAACCACTTTGGAAGGCATGGGATAACTTCGGATTAAAGGGTGCTGAAATGATTGGTTACTGGAGTGATAATTGCCCGGTAAAAACAGATCATCCTAAAGTATTGGCTACGGTTTATAAACAGAAAGGTAAAACGATGATTGCCTTGGCCAGCTGGGCAGAAGAAGATGTAAAAATTAATTTAAATATCGATTGGGCTAAACTTGGCTTGGATGCCGATAAGATAAAAATATTGGCTCCGGCAATTGAAAATTTTCAGGCTGCAGGGAATTATACTAACGGAAAATCTATTCCTATTGAAAAAGGAAAAGGTTTGATATTGATTGTGGAGTAGTTGGTAAGTAAGTATTCGTCATTGCTTCGTTAGCTGAAAAAGCCTCCTGCAATGACGAATTTTAGAAATTATACCTTTACATTTTCCATACCGTACTGTTTTAGTACATCGGCAGGAACACCCGTCCACTGGTTTGGTGCATTTCCTGCATAACCAATGTCTTTAACACCAATTTCGGTGGTGTAAAATCCTGATGCTGTTAAACTTCTCATTCTATTAAAAAAAGTCACACCTGCCTGAACTTCAGGCCTTGCTTTTTTAGGATAAGCAATTTCATCAATTATTGAGATCTGCTGGGCAGATGAAGCATCAATAAATGATTTACCAAATTTATTAAAGCAATAAACATCCAGCCATTTTAAGCCACCACGCATGGGTGTTTTATGTTCTGGTATATCTTTTACGATAAACTCAATAAATTCGGGTACTTTGGCATCCGATGCACTGCCTGAAACATTGTCTTTTGGAATAATAATATCAGCAAGCACTGTAATGGTAGCCATTTCGTGTTTATTGAAAAACGTCTCTGCCTTTAGTTTTTTATCCCGGTCAATTTCCCATTGTTCCCTTCCGGCTTCTGTAGCAGCTTGCTCTTTAGGGGCAACAACTTCAGCTGTTTTTGTTTCGGGTTGCTTACAGGCTTCTAATATTACAGTGGTACTGATTGCTGTTAAACCTAGTGCTTTTATGGAATCACGTCTGTTCATGTTGTAATTCTTTAAATGTTATGTTTTTTCTTTTGAGCTAAAATATATTCGGCGGTTCGCATAGAGAGCGCAAGGATGGTCCAGGTGGCATTTTTATCGCCTTGTTGTACAAACGGACCAGCATCAACCACAAACAGGTTCTTACAATCATGTGCCTGGCAGTATTTATTTAGCGCAGATTTTTTCGGATCATCACCCATGCGGATGGTCCCCACTTCATGAATTATTTTTCCTGGCGGAAGCAATCCGTAATTGGTTTCCGGCCCCTGGATTTTAGAGGTCACTACACCGCCCATTTCTTTCATCATCGTGAGGAAAGTATCCTGCATGTGTTTGGCTTGCAAAATTTCTTCTTTAGCCCATTTGTAGTGGAATCTTAAAACGGGGATACCATATTTATCAACAGTATTGGGATCAATTTCACAATAGTTATCTTCGCGGGCAATAGCAGTTCCACGTCCGGCCATTCCTACCGTTGTACCGTAAAAACGGCGATAATCATCCTTGAGTGATTTCCCATACCCACCAGCTTCTTTCATTTTGCCATCTCTGCCGGGTACCATGCCATTCATTTCCGGTACACCGCCTCCGAAACCATAAGCTGGCATGCCCATTCCGCCCCAATATTCAATGTGATATCCGCGGGGGAAGTTAAGTTTTTTGTTATCCAGCCACCATGGAGAATAAATGTGAACACTCCCCAAACCATCTTCGTTATAACGTTTCCGGTCCATGAGTTGAGGCAAAAAACCGGAAACACTAACACCGGTAGAATCATGCAGATATTTACCCACAATGCCACTACTATTGGCTAAACCATTAGGATGTGCAGATGATTTCGAATTCAATAAAATACGGGCAGATTCGCAAGCACTGGCACCTAATATGACCATTTTGCCATTCACCTGATATTCCTGCAAATCTTTCCGGTTTACATAAGAAACCCCTTTGGCAGATCCATCTTTATCGGTAATGACTTCCCGGACCATTGCATCAGTGATTACAGTTAAATTTCCTGTTTTTACAGCCGGGATAACGAGACAGGATGAAGAAGAAAAATCGCCATACACTTTACAGCTTCTGCCGCATTGGCCACAATAAAAACATGGGGCCCGGTCGCTATTATTGGGTAAGGGTTCCGTTAAAACGGAGCCACGGCCGGGAATGACTTTGACACCAGCTTTATCTGCACCTTTTTTAATGAAAAGTTCGGTCAGGCGTGGTTTTGGTGGTTTCATAAAAATGCCATCTGGTTCATTTGGCAAACCTTCTTTAGTTCCGTAAATGCCGATTAAACGATCAACTTTATCATAAAATGGCTTCACTTCATCGTAAGTGATGGGCCAATCATCAGTTAAACCATCTTTTGCCTGAAAATCAAGCGGCCCCATCCGGAGCGATATTCTTCCCCAGTGATTGGTACGTCCGCCTAACATGCGTGACCTGAACCATTCAAATTCGGTTTTATCTTTTGTGGTATAAGGTTCGCCCTCCAGTTCCCAGCCGCCATAAGAGGCATCGAAATCACCAAATGGTCTGGTGGTTGAAGCACCGCGACGAGGAGATTCCCAGGGCCATTTTAACTGGTGTGCATCAATTCTAGGATCAAAATACTGACCAGCTTCGAGCATTAAAACTTTTTGTCCGGCATTCGCTAAAACGTAAGCACTCATCCCGCCACCTGCACCAGAACCAACGATAATCACGTCGTAAACGGTGGGCGATTTTTTAATCTGAAATTCACTCATTTGTATTGGTTAGATAAACTGTTTATCTAAGCTAGTGCTATTTTTTATCAAATAAAAACGTTTAATCATTTTGGAACGATTACAGATAATGTCTTTTCTGAGTTTTCTAAATCGTATTACCTCATGAAATGTGATTTCCTGATCTCAAGACAATTTTTAGCTTAAACATTAATTTTTTTGCTATAAATGATGAATAAAAACATCGCTTTATTGTTACATGATCAGGCTCAGCATTTCTTCGAATAATTAGGTTTATCTTTGCGTTTTAAATTTAATTGATGGTATTTTCAGCACAAACAGAACAATTTATAGCAGCTTTAGCAGATAGCCTGAGCTTACAACAATTTGTTAAAATCTCCCTGGGGAATTATAAGGGCACAGATGAAGGACTGAGGCAAATTTTAGTTAGAAAAGTATTGATTAAAAGAATGCCTAAACTGGCTTTAACTTTTCGCTATAAAACCCGTGATATTGTAAAGAACTTTAATGAAGAAGAAGGGGTGAAGCTGATTTCAGAATATTTACAATCTGGTTTTAAAATCGCTACACTCTTTACAACTGAAAAGGATTTGATTTTTGAGGAATTGAATAACGGGAAGGTTGTCATCAGGGAAATCACAGCATCTGCAAAGGAAGTTCCTGCAGCCAGCCACGATAAGGAGAAAGCAAGGTTAATCAAACCAGATGATAAATCTTATTTAACCGAATTAAAAATTACAGATGCCGATGGCAGGGTATTTAAGAATGCACAGGATAAATTTCGTCAGATTAATCATTACATTGAAATTTTGAGTGCATTAATTAAAGAACTGCCCGAAGGAACCATTAAGAAAGTTGCTGATATGGGATCAGGTAAGGGCTACCTAACCTTTGCCTTATACGATTATCTGCATTCGGTTTTAAAGCTGGATTCAGCAGTTGTAGGTGTAGAATATCGTCAGGATATGGTTGATTTATGTAATGCTGTAGCGGATAAGTCTGAATTTGATCAGTTGAGTTTTGTTCAGGGAACGATAGAAGATTATAATGCCGAAAATGTGAATTTATTAATTGCGCTTCATGCCTGCGATACCGCTACTGACGATGCTATTTTTAAAGGAATTAAGGCAAATGCTGAGTTAATTGTAGTTGCACCATGCTGCCATAAACAGATCAGGAGGGAGATTGAGCAGCATAAAGTAAAAAATGATGTTTCGTTTTTAACCAAATACGGGATCTTTTTAGAACGCCAGGCCGAAATGGTGACTGATGGAATTCGTGCTTTGATTTTGGAATACTTTGGTTATAAGACTAAGGTTTTTGAATTCATTTCGGATGCACATACACCGAAGAATGTGCTTGTAGTTGGAGTTAAAAAAAGTCCGAAGTCTTTAGGCGGAAGTTTGTGGAATGAAGAGCAGAACGTGATTTTACAAAAAATTAAAGCAAGTAAAGCCTATTTTGGGATTGGCTATCATCATTTGGAAAAATTGTTGGATTTGTAGATTAACTGCAAAGAGCACTAAGTTTTTCGCGAAGAAACGAAAGGCTTCAGGTGCCAGATAATTTCTTATTTAGCTCGATATCAACCTATAGGATCAAGCTTATAAGTGCAATAAAATCAAGGCAACTAAAGCTGGAATGGATTGTACATACAGAATTTTTTTACTTGCCGTAGCTGCACCATAAATCCCGGCCACGATGATGCAGCATAAAAAAAAGATCGCTACATATGTTTTCCATTGATGATCGTCGATGCATAATGACCAAATTAGTCCAGCGGCCAGAAAACCATTATATAAACCTTGATTAGCGGCCAATGCCTTGGTTTGTGGAAACAAATCTTTCGGGATGGTTTTAAAAACATGAGGTGCTTTGGTTGTCCAGGCAAACATTTCTAACCATAAAATATAAATATGAAGGACGGCAATAATACCAATTAAAATCTGTGCTGCTAATTGCATTTTGAATGGGGTTTTTTTAATAGCTCAAGGTACAAAAAAAATGTTATCAGGCCCTAATGTGTTAGCACTTACATGCTATTTTTAAACCAAGCAACCAAAAGTAATCTGATCAAGAGATAATCCTTAACCTTTGAAATGAGTTGTAGCCTTTCAGCTTTCACCATTCATCTTTATTCTGTCATGCTGTCAGTAATCTGCAGTCCCTTTTTTTACATTTTATCAGTCTTTTGCACATATTATCTGCCAAAACCCAATTGGCACAAGCATTGTTTAACAGGTAGAAATTATAAAGCTTAAAAAAGAAAAAACATAATACAATGGGAAAAATTATTGGAATAGACTTAGGAACAACAAACTCTTGCGTGAGCGTAATGGAGGGCAATGAGCCTGTAGTTATTGCAAACAGTGAGGGTAAACGTACTACACCGTCTATTGTTGCTTTTGCAGAAAACGGTGAGCGTAAAGTTGGCGAGCCTGCTAAACGTCAGGCTATAACCAACCCAACAAAAACGATATATTCGATTAAACGCTTTATGGGTAGCAGCTACGACGAAAGTGCGAAAGAAGCTGGACGTGTACCTTATAAAGTAATTAAAGGTGATAACAATACACCTCGCGTAGAAATCGACGACAGAAAATATACTCCACAAGAGATTTCTGCCATGATTCTACAGAAAATGAAAAAAACTGCTGAAGATTTCTTGGGTCAGGAAGTGACAGAAGCGGTAATCACTGTACCTGCTTACTTTAATGATGCACAACGTCAGGCTACGAAAGAAGCTGGTGAAATTGCTGGTTTATCTGTAAAACGTATCATTAACGAGCCTACTGCAGCTGCTTTAGCTTATGGCTTAGATAAAGCACACAAAGATATGAAAATTGTTGTGTTTGACTGTGGTGGTGGTACGCATGACGTTTCTGTATTAGAATTAGGTGATGGTGTTTTCGAAGTAAAATCTACTGATGGTGATACGCACTTAGGTGGTGATGACTTTGACCACATTATTATTGACTGGTTAACTGAAGAATTCAAATCAGAAAACAGCATGGACCTTGCAAAAGATCCGATGGCATTACAACGTTTGAAAGAAGCGGCTGAGAAAGCTAAAATTGAGTTATCAAGCACTACTTCTACTGAAATTAACTTGCCATATATTACTGCCGATGCGAGTGGCCCAAAACACTTGGTGCGTACCTTATCCCGTGCTAAATTTGAGCAATTGGCTGATAGCTTAATCAAACGTACTATCGAGCCTTGTAAATCTGCTTTGAAAAATGCTGGTTTAAGCACAAGCGATATCGATGAAATTATCTTAGTAGGTGGTTCAACCCGTATTCCTGCAATCCAGGATGCAGTTAAAGCTTTCTTTGGTAAAGAGCCAAGTAAAGGTGTTAACCCTGATGAAGTTGTGGCGATTGGTGCTGCTATTCAAGGTGGTGTGTTAACTGGTGATGTGAAAGATGTATTGTTATTAGACGTTACGCCTTTATCATTAGGTATTGAAACTATGGGTGGTGTAATGACTAAATTAATTGAGTCTAACACAACTATCCCAACTAAAAAATCAGAGACTTTCTCAACTGCAGCTGATAACCAGCCTTCGGTAGAAATCCATATTTTACAAGGTGAACGCCCAATGGCTAACCAAAACCGTACAATTGGTCGTTTCATTTTAGATGGTATTCCACCAGCACCTCGTGGTGTGCCTCAGGTAGAAGTATCTTTTGATATTGATGCTAACGGTATCTTACATGTAAGTGCAAAAGATAAAGCTACTGGTAAAGAGCAGAAAATCCGTATCGAAGCTTCTTCAGGTTTAACTGATGCTGAGATCAAAAAAATGAAAGAAGAAGCAGAAGCTAACGCAGCTGATGATGCTAAAGCTAAAGAAGAAGCTGATAAAATCAATGGTGCTGATGCTTTAATTTTCTCTACTGAGAAACAATTGAAAGAGTTCGGTGATAAATTATCTGCTGATAAAAAAGCGCCAATCGAATCTGGTTTAGAGAAATTAAAAGCAGCTCACTTATCTCGTAACTTTGCAGATATTGATGCAGCACAAGCTGAATTGCAAAATGCATGGAACGCAGCATCTGAGGAAATGTACAAAGATGGCGGTCAGCCTCAAGGTGGTGAGCAACCACAACAAGCTGATGGTCAACCTCAAGGTGGTGGCGATAACGTTACTGACGTTGATTTTGAAGAAGTAAAAGAAGACGATAAGAAATAGTCTTGAGTCTGAAGTCCTGAGTCGAGAGTCTTGGGTTGAAATAAAAGCGTTTCTGATTAAGTTCAGGAACGCTTTTTTAGTTTGGAGTCTGAAGTTTTTGAGTGGAGTGTTTTGGACGGAAATAGCAAGTATTTCTAATTAAGTTCAGGAAGGCTTTTCATATTCGTCATTCCGAGGCACGAAGCAATCCTCATGCGATTGCTATAAGCGTCATGACGTAGCGAAGCTACAAGCAGATAATTTTTAATTTAGGTTTTCCGCTATAATATCCTGCAATTCTTTTTCATTTATGGCTATTTCCTGAAGCAATTTAAACTGGTTTTTAGCCCGATCTAAATTTTGATCGACATAGTTTACAGGATAATACATGTTGCCGTTTAAAAAATCAGTTAAGAAGCGTAAAGCTTGCATGTAAATGATATACCTGCCAGAGAATAAAATCAACTCCTTCTCTGTTGCGGTTAATATTGACTTCATCTCTGAAAGATAACCTTTAATCATGGCCTCGAAATAAGGGATTCTGATTTTGATCAGGCTGAGATCTGTTTCATTTTCAGAAAATGCACACAGGTAAGTTCGCATCATATCGCCTAAATCTGAAATAAATTTGCCAGGCATGATAGTGTCTAAGTCAATTACGCAAACGCCATCGAAAGTCTTTTCATCCAATAGCACATTACTGATTTTAGTATCATGATGCATTACGCGGTCAGGAAAGTCATTTCTGTGTGAATAGGAAATATAATAATCTAAAATATGCTTATGGTTCAAAGCATCTTCAATCTGCTTTTCAGCTTGTACCTTCACAAATTCCGGGGCTTTGGCTAATGCCTTTGCAAATTGTGCATATCGCAACGCCAGGTCGTGAAAACCAGGAATAGTAGCCTGAAGCGACTTCGTATCAAAATCATCAAGCAATCTACTTAATTTGCCAAATTGCTTTGCTGCTTCAAAAGCTTGCTTAGGCGTGCTTAAAACATCAAGAGAAATGGTATTCGGCACAAAGGGTAATAACCGCCAGAACTCCTCATTGATGTGCGCCATTTGCATTCCACCGGTAGTAGGAAGTGGTTTAATGAAAAGGTAATCGGGGTAGTGCAGCGAAAGATAAGCTGAGATTGCCTTTAGATTATTGGCAATGATCCAGGGGGATTTAAAAACCGAACTGTTGATATTCTGGAGAATAAATTTATCCTGCCCGGCTAGGGGAGTAAGCAAATAGGTACGGTTAATTAAACCCGTACCTATTTGTGTGATTGTTATATCTTCTTTAGTAAATCCGTAAGCACTTAAAACTTCGGAAGCTAAATTTAGTTCCATAATTTTTCAGGATAGGTTCCATTGTTAACCAATTGGTTAATAGAATCCTGAACATATGGTTTATCTTCTTTATACGTTACACCAAACCATTTATTTGAAGTTGGAACCACCTTAAATGTCGCCGTATTGTTTCGTACCAGGTTTTCGCCGATTAACGGAATAAAAAATTCTGCTTTAGGTTTGTCTTTGTTGGCCATGGCAAATTCTTTAAATAGGCGCTCTGTAATTTCAAAAACAGCAGGTGTAAAACCCCAGAAGTTCATGGATACAGGCGTGCTGAAATCCAATGGAAACTCTTCACCATCTTCTTCGTAGAAAATTTTGCCATCTTTAGGATAAACTTTTGTGCGTTCTACAATTTCTGATAAGTTACCGGATTCGTCTACTTTGCAAACCCCTCTGGATACTGATCCAAATTCAGAAAGTGTTTTACCAATTTCATAGCCTATAATTGAATAATTACTGTCAGTAGCTTCTGTGTTTAAGAAATCAGCCATTTTCTGAAAGGCATCAAAACCATAATAATCATCGGCATTGATCACACAGAAAGGTTCTTTAATTACCTTTCTTCCGGATAAAATGGCATGGGCGGTTCCCCATGGTTTTTCCCGGTAAATTTCGTCTTCAATACCAAATTGTTTCAGATCAAAGTTCTGGAAAACATATTCAGTTTCTATTCTGCCATTTAATTTTGGCTCAAAAATAGATTTAAAATTTTCTACAAATTCTTCTTTAATAATAAATACAACCTTGCCAAATCCGGCATTAATTGCATCATATATGGAATAATCTATAATGGTTTCGCCATTTGGGCCAAAGCCATCAATTTGTTTCATACTGCCATAACGGCTGGCCATCCCGGCAGCCAATATCAATAGGGTTGGTTTCATGTTATAAAATATTAACGGAGCATTAATGTATTGTACTTATATTGATTATTTTGGAGGGTTAAAAACCGAAAAGACCACCGGTTTTAGACTTGGTTTTCTTGCCGGTTAGCATTCCGAATATACCCCTAACAATTTCTTTGCCAATTTGGCGAGTGATGGTTGCGCCCATTACCTGTTCAACCAAACTCTTTTCATTCGTGCCGGGTTTATTTTTACTTGTTTCCTGTTTTTGTAATTCTTTTTCCTGCTTTATCTGTTCTGCTGCTGCTGTCTGATCATTTATTTTTTTTGTTAGCATTTCATAAGCACTTTCAGGGTCTAATGTATTTTTATATTTTGCATACATCTGACTGCCATTGATCAGTTGCTCGAAATCTGCTGAACTCAAGGGCGCCATCACTGACCGGGGAGGTGTAAGCATGGTAGCAGAAACTTCTGTTGGGATTCCTTTCTCATTTAATACGGTAATGAGTGCCTGCCCGGTGCCCAGTGCCGTTAAAATTTTATCTATTTCATAGAAATCAGATTTTGGATAGGTGTTCACTGTTTTTTTCAAAGCATCGGCATCATTTGGTGTAAATGCCCTTAGTGCATGCTGAACCCGGTTACCCAACTGGCCCAATACGCTTTCGGGTACGTCTGTTGGAGACTGCGTGCAGAAAAACACCCCTATACCTTTTGAACGGATTAACCTGATAATGGTTTCAATCTGCTCTAAGAAAGCTTTAGATGAATTTTTAAACAATAAATGTGCTTCATCAATAAAGAACACCAACTTTGGTTTATCTAAATCTCCAACTTCAGGCATTGTATTAAACAGTTCGGCCAGCAGACTTAATAAAAAGGTTGAATATAATACCGGTTGATTTTGAACATCGGCAATATTAAGCAAGCTAATGATTCCTTTGCCATCCACACGTTCTAATAAATCGGCTATGTCGAAAGATTTTTCGCCAAACATTCCACCTAATCCCTGTTGCTCAATTGCCACGATTTTTCTCAGTATTGTACCAGATGTTGAACTGGAAATACTGCCATAATCACTTTTGATTTCTGCGGCACCAGCACCTTCTGAGAGATAAGAAACCAGTTTTTTTAAATCATTCAGGTCTATGATGGGCATTTTGTTGTCATCGGCATATTTGAAAATCACAGCCATCACACCTGCCTGCGTATCATTAAGGTCAAGTATTTTTGATAACAGTGTAGGACCAAACTCCAATACTGTAGCACGCATTTGTGCACCTGTTTTTCCAGATAAGGAATAAATTTCCAAAGGAAAGCCTGATGGTGCAAATGGCTTATTCAATTGTCGGGCACGTTCTTCAATTTTAGGATTAACGGATCCGGGTTTGTTTAAACCTGACAAATCTCCTTTTACATCCAGCATAAATACCGGTACACCAGCATCTGATAGCTGTTCTGCCAGCAACTGCAGTGTTCTGGTTTTTCCTGTCCCGGTTGCCCCGGCAATTAAACCATGCCGGTTCATCATTTTTAATGATAAATTAACTTCAGCCTCGCTATAAACTTGTCCATCTAAAATTCCGGCACCCAAATAAATATATGAACCCGTAGGGATGTAAGATGATTTTATTTGTTCGATGAATTTAGCCGACTCACTCATGTTGTTTTATTTAAATGCCTAATCTAAGAAACTAATCTTAAAAAAATGTGTAATTACCGGAACATCCTGGTTCAATTTATTGCACAGGATTGGTCACTAAATTAATTAAACTGTTTATAATGATTTAATTCAGACCTTAATGTGCTGATTTCGTTTTGCATGGTTTCTACCTGATTTAGCAATTGAGAAATGGCATGCAAACCTTCCAGGTTAATGTTGAGGTCTTTGGCTAAACGAACATACCGTTCCAGTTTTAAAAGCTCATCAATACTCAGAAAGATAGTTTTTTTTTGAGTGGTGGTTTTAATCAGGCCGAAATCTTCAAGTGATTGAATAAAATCGATCTCTACATGGTGATACACACATATATCATTTAAGGCTATCAGATTATTTCTCATCATCATTAGCTTTTAGAAAGTTTTTCAAATAATTCTTTTTGCTCCTGGTTTAGATGGGTAGGTAATTTAACCTGCCACTTAATATACAAATCGCCAAACTGATCTGCTTTTTTATAAACGGGAAATCCTTTTCCCTTTAAGCGTAAGGTGGCATCAGGTTGAGTGCCTTCAGGTATTTTAAGCTTTACTTTACCATTTAAGGTTTCCACAATTTTTTCACCACCTAAAACAGCTGTGTACAGGTCAATTTCTTCCTGAATGTAGATATCATTCCCCTTCCGCTTAAATTTAGAGTCTTCACTGATGTTGAACTTAATATACAGGTCGCCAGGTTGTCCGTTATGTGCACCTGGTGCACCATAACCCGGTAGTTTTATCTTTTGACCATTTTCTACCCCTGCCGGGATGGTAATCCGCACTTGTTTCCCGTTAACCGTTAAGGTTTGTTTATGTGTGGTGTAAGCATCTTGAAGGTTTAATTGCAGCTCTGCATTATAATCCTGCCCTTTAAAAGGCGATTGCCTGCTGCTTCTGCCAGCGCCACCGCCAAACATGGAGGAGAAAAAATCGGAGAAATCATCACCTCCGAATCCACCGGAATAACCTCCGCCATTGCTGTAGCCTCCACCCTGAGACTGGTATTGTCTGCGTTGTTTTTCCTGCGCATCCAGCTGATCGGCATGTTGCCAGTCTTTACCGTATTTATCGTACTTTTTACGTTTTTCAGGATCACTCAAAACCTCATTGGCTTCGTTAATTTGCTGAAATTTCTTGTTTGCCTCTTCGTTATTGGGATTTAAATCCGGGTGATACTTCCTGGCCAATTTCCGATATGCTTTTTTTACATCGTCAATGGTTGCGGTTTTTTTTAAATCGAGGATTTTATAGTAATCTATGTAGTCCATAATGCTGTTAACAAATCATAAGTGCTAAAGTTTAATGTTTGGCAGCTAAATTTACTTTATATTTTTAACGTACATCTTACTTAAATATTGATTTTTACTTCAAAACCATTAAACAAAAATGCCTCCAAAAAATTGAAGGCATCTGATGTTAATGATCAGATTAGTATTATTAATCTTTGTAGATGTGATTTTACTTCACTTTTAAAATTTCTATTTTTTCCCGCTCACTTGACAATAAACGTTCAAATAGTTCAACAATCTTTTCAACCGTATTGAACGTCGGTTGATAATTTACTGAACTTGCAATCAGTGTTGAATGATCCCTACTGGAATTATGGTAGGTATTTGATATGACATTGAAAACCACTTCAGCACTATAATTCTTTATTGCTTCCTTGCTCAGGCCTAATACGCTGGCAAATTATCTAAAGTGCTATCTTCTATTTGTTCGCTCTATTCTAATTTACTTACCGCTTGCTGACTAATACCAAGTTCTATGGCTAAGGCTTCTTGCTTCATGCCGTGTGATTCCCTTATACGGCTAATTTTTCTACCGATGTGAGGGGTGTTTGTTTTTTCTGCGGTTTCCATATTTTAAATATATCTAATTTTTGTTTGGTAAAAAATTATATGGAGTTGTCGTTAACAATAGCCTATTTATGGACTTTGCAGTAGGCAATATCAGCTTTGCAATAAGTAATATCAGCATTACAGTAATACAAAAACAAAGATTAAAGTGGGGTTAGAAAAGTAAAAACCCATTAAAATACCAGCAAGGGCAAGTATTTTAATGGGTTAATGTTAATGATCAGCGAAAAATTATTTCTTTCCTTTAACGTATTTTTCTAACCATTGGTCTTCTTCCCATAGGGTATGAAGGATGTTTTCTTTTCCGCGATAGCCGTGCGCTTCATAAGGTAAGAATACGAAACGGGTGGTTCCGCCGGCACCTTTAATGGCATTAAATAAACGTTCACTATTGATTGGGAAGGTACCTGGATTATCATCAGAATCGCCATGGATCAACAGCAATGGTGTTTTAATTTTATCTGCATAACTGAAGGGACTCATTTCATAATAAAGTTGGGGTACCTGCCAGTAGGTACGTTCTTCATTTTGAAAACCAAACGGTGTAAGTGTACGGTTGTAAGCGCCGCTGCGGGCAATTCCTGCTGCAAAAAGATCGGTATGGGCCAGCAGGTTTGCTGTCATGAAAGCTCCGTAACTGTGGCCACCAACAGCCATTCTTTTTTTATCGCCAACGCCTAAATCAGCCAGTTTATTAATTGCTGCTTCTGCATTTAGTTTAAGCTGCTCAATAAAAGTATCATTTGGTTTTTTACCATCTTTGGCTACGATTGGCATTTCTGCGTTATCTAAAATGGCATAGCCCCGGGTAACCCAATAAATTGGCGATCCCCAGCTGATGTTGGTAAACTTATCTTTAGAACCACGGATTTGCGCCGCATCTGCTGCAGAATTAAATTCACGTGGATAAGCCCAGATTAGCGTTGGCAGTGGTCCGTCTTTGGCCTTGTTATATCCTTTCGGTAAATATAAATCGCCGGTTAAATCCACCCCATCTGCACGCTTATAAGAAATTTTTTCTTTTGTGATGCCATCAAGTGATGGATAGGGATTCGCAAAATCAGTAACAGGCTGATCGGCAATGCGCAGTACCAGGTTTTTAATGAAATAATTAGGCACCATTTTCTGGCTTTCCCTGCGGGTTAATAAAACCAATTTATCCGGATTGATGACATCACTTACGTATTCAAATGTGCCTTCTGCACTTCGCCAGATGATTTCATTTTTCTTTGTGGCCAAATCAAACTTGGCCAGGAAAGGTAAATCTCCTTTTTCTGAAGAACCAACCGGATTATTCATCAACAGTTTGGTGCCATTATCAACCGTTTTAATCACCTGACGGCCATATTTGTTTTTCACGGTTACAGGCGATCCTGGGTTGCCGTAAGCATCGGTTTGATTACGGGTATATAATTCTTCTACAACACCGGTGGCTGGATTATACCTGCTTACCTTATTGGTTTGTTTACTTCTCAGGCCTTCCATAATCAGGGCCAGATGAGCATCTCCCCACTGTACACCGCGGTAACGGGTTTGAGTTTTGAACAATTCTTTTTCAGTACCTGCAAAAGGCGCACTCAAGGCATAAACAGCATCATGAAATGGAACACTTTTTTTAATCAAGCCACTATCTAAAGGTTTTACCCAAATCAGTGTGGCTGGTTCATCATCCCGCCAGTCGAAACTACGGGCAACATTTTGTGTATTGTCGTAACCAGATGGTGTTCCTTCTGATGAAGGTAATTCAACGATGGTTTTAATCGTTTTTCCATTTTGATCAGTAATGGTGATGGTTGATGGAAAACCAAATGCTGAAACCAGATAAGAAAAAGGTTTTCTGATGGTTGCTGTCAGCATATAATTTTTATCAGGAGATAATTCTACCCGGGTGTAAATGGCTGGTTTTCCAATAGGGGTTTCTACGCCTGCTGTATTTTTAACCAGTTGAGCGGTAGCAAAAAATTCAAACAGCTGCTCATCAAATGGTGATTTGATTAAATCCTGATAGGTAGCACTTGGTGCTGCTTTACCCAGGTTTTGCTGGATGGTTGGCCCTTTTGGCATTAAAGGCTTTTTAGGTGCAGCAGCAGCTGGTTGCGTTGCCGTACGATAAATTAATGTTTGGTCATTTAACCAGGTTAATCCGCTTCCCAATACCACATTTAAAAATGCTTTATTTGTTTTGACAGCCTTTTTTGTCGTCAGATCAATCACATACAGGTCAACTCCTTTTTGGGTGGTTTGGGTAAAGGCAATTTTGGTTTCTGAAGGGTTCCAGCTGATATTGCCGGCGAATAAAGGAGCTGGTAAGCCAGTAACCTGAAAGGTTTGATTTGTTTTAATGTTTTTCAGGCTGAAATTATTAATGTAATTCTGCCTGCTTGGTGCGTAATTGTTAGGATTCAACCTTAAACCGGCGATCCGGTATTCGGGCATGGCCAATTCTTCTACTGAAGGATAAGAATTGCGTTCGCTAAATAAAATCCATTCTGCTTTGCCATCCATGCTTACTGCAGGTGTTGGTTTAGCCAATAATAAATCAGCAATTTCTTTTGGTGGGTTTTGATAGCTAATGGCATCCTGTGCAGCAGCGTTAAGCGAATTAAAAGTACCCGCTATCAATAAAAAGGCGTATAAATTTTTAATCATTTTAATGAGTTATGATGAATAAGGGATTCAAAGATTGGAAATTTAAAAGTATTGCCCCGTAACTTCTTATTTACAGTTTGCCGGAGGAAAGCTTGATGGATATCATCATTTTCAATCATAATCTATATTTTTTACAATTGATGGTAGTGATGTATTTTTAACATTACAGTTTTAAATGTATTATTTTAGTTAAATACCTGTTTTTAATGTCAAAAACCACTCAAAATGTTGACATAAGTCAAATTAATTGCTGGTTTTAACCATTGTCACGCACTTTTTCATACTTTCGTTCCGTCAATCGTCCCCGATATTGATTTAATTGAATTTTTAAACTTAAAATTAATTATCTCAATGACAACAAAATTAAAGCACGGTGAGATTTTAGAGCGAATAGTTCGCAGAAATCGAATGGGCATTAGCGAGCTCTCCAGGAAACTGAATGTTAGCAGAAGAACAATTTATAATTGGTTCGGCCAGGATCAGCTCAATCATGAGATCATTTGGCAGATCGGACAATCGTTAGGGCAGAATCTTGCTGTCTCTTTTCCGGATGTTTTTGCAGAAAGCAGAGATGACGTAACGTCTCGTACAGAGAATGGTGTAAAACTTTCTGCAGATTCCAATTCAGTTTATTTCTGGATGAATAAATACATTCATCTATTGGAAAAATACAATAGTTTGCTTAGTGTTGAAGATGAAGAGTGTGATGCGGATAATGCGCAAAAAATGCCGTTAAAAGAAAGGATTGCTGAAGCATTTATGTATCAGTAACCATTCAGTTGGGATGGAAAAGTCTGAATCAGTATCATTGCTTCATATAAGCTAGTTGAAGCAAAAGATTAGATGTTAAGGATATTCAAATCATCTTTATTGATTAGGATTATTCAGAATCTGATCTGATTCTGACGGGCAGAATAACCCCATTTTTGAACCATGATTGGGTCTGAATCCGGCATTCAAACATTCAGATATTGTAGCCACTTATTTTAAATAAGTGGCTACATCTCTTAGGTTTCTTTAGCCTTTTATGGTGTGCCTGCCCTCCGCGGATCACCCGCTCACAGGACTTTTTTATCTCTGTTATTTAACAGTAACAATTTAGTGAAATGTTAGTTTCAATCTGCAAAATAATTTTACACATCATGTGGATAATGTGAATAACTAAAATTCACTCACGATCAAACATTTATATTTTTTTCTGGTTTCCTAAATCGAGATATTAAAACACACTTGTTCTGTTGGAGGATTATAGCGGAATTAGGAGTAGATTATTTTTAAAACTTACTGCACTATTTCTCGAAAAAGTATAATTTTAACCTTTTATCCTAGCATATTAGAATGAGTCGTCCGTCATATCTTTTAAGTAACCATGAATTACTCCAGGTTTTTAATCTCACCCATACTGCCACAGCCATACATGTAACAGAAGACGCCATTATACAGGAAGCCAATGATGCCATGCTGGCCATTTGGGGTAAGGATAGAAGTGTGATAGGGAAATCATTGGCTGATGCGCTGCCAGAACTCAAAGGTCAACCTTTTATTGATATGTTTAAAAGGGTATGGAATGAAGGACTGGTGATATCGGGAAAAGATACAGCCGCAGACCTCAATATTGATGGCGAAATAAAAACCTTCTATTTTGACTTCGAATATCGCGCAGTAAAAAATGATGACGGAAAGGTAATCTGCATTCTTCATACGGCAATAGATGTAAGTGAAAGGGTACTTAGACAGGAAGCGATCGAACTTGCCGCGGAGAAAGAAATTGCACTAAACCGTGAGCAGGCTTTAAATGAAGAACTTGCTGCCATGAACGAGGAACTCTCTGCTACCAATGAAGAATTGCAGGAGGCACAAAACCGTTTATACCTATTGAATACTGAACTCGAAGAGCGGGTTACAGCACGCGTAAAAGAACTTTCTGAAAGCGAGGAGCGTTTCAGGACAATGGCTGAAGGGACTGAGATTTTTATTGCTGTTGGCGATGAAAGTGGAAATGCCATATATTTCAATAAGCCTTGGATGGATCTTACCGGAAGATCTATGACCGATCTGCTAGCCTTTGGCTGGGCAGATCTTATTCACCCTCAGGACCGGGAAGATTATGTTCATATTTATCTTTCAGCACTAGCAAAAAAAGCGCCTTTTGCTGGTGAATTCCGCATCCTGAGTAAGGAGGGGAATTACCGGTGGCTTTTAGCCAGTGGCCCGCCCCGTTTTCATCCCGATGGAACCTTTGCCGGTTATATCAGTTCGTGTATTGATATTACTGACCGTAAATTGGCAGAACTGGAAAGGCAAAACCTGAGTGCTTTGGTAGATGCAAGCTCAGAATTTATTTCTTTAGCCAATGTAAATTATGAAATGACCTATGCCAATCCAATTGCCCTTAAAAAGCTGGGATGGGATACGGTAAGAAACAGAACCATATTGGATTGTGTCTATCCTGATGACAGAAATTTTGCAGAAAAAGCCTTGGTGAGTTTAGCCGAATATGGCAACTTCAGACATGAAATTCGTTACTGGAATGAAAGGACAGGTAAACCTTTCTGGGTAGAGTGGAACGGTATTTCCATTAAAGATCCGATTTCCAATGAGTTTATTGCTTTGGCAACGGTAGGGCCGGATGTAACGGAAAGAAAGCGCCATCAGGAAGAATTACAGGATATTAATGAGGAGATGGCTGCGGCAAATGAAGAACTTGCGGCAACCAATGAAGAATTGGCTGCCACCAATGAAGAGCTTGCGCAAACACATTTTGACCTCGTTCAGTACATCCGGAAATTATCAGATAGCGAAGAAAAATTGCTGCAGGCTATTGAAACCGGAAAAATGGGCGCCTGGAGCATCGATCCCAATACGCTGAAGATTTCCATGTCTGGCTTTGTACGTGAATTACTGGGGCTGCAGATGGAAGGGGAGGTTTCTATGCAGGAGGTTTTAAACACCATTAATGAAGATTACAGGGAAATATTTTCAGCAACATTAGATGAAGCGTTAAACCATCATTCTTCCAGCGATATCGAGTATCTGATCAACAATTTAAGAAGTGGTGAAGAAAAGTGGGTTCGCGCCACAGGTAAAGTCTTTTTGGATGAGATGGGTAATGTAGCAGAATATTCAGGAATGTTTATGGATATTACTGAACGTAAGCTGGACGAACTTCGTAAAAATGATTTTATTGGCATGGTAAGCCACGAACTGAAAACACCGCTAACGGCCATAAATGGTTTTGTACAGGTATTGCAGCGTAAATCAAAAATCGATGGAGATCAGTATTCAGTTAATGCACTGGAAAAAACCCATATTCAGGTTCGTAAAATGACAACCATGATTAATGGTTTTCTGAATGTTTCCAGGTTAGAATCAGGCAAGTTGATGATTGATAAAACATCTTTCCGTTTAGATCAGCTTTTACAGGAAACCGTAGATGAAACCTTTATATCTCCTTCTACGCATGATATCGTATTTGCGCTATCCTGCGAGGTGACGATATTTGCCGACCGGGATAAAATCAGCAGTGTGATTTCAAACCTGTTAAGCAATGCACATAAATATTCCTCAAACGGAAGTACGATTGAAATCAATTGTGAATTAAGGGAAAATGAAGTTATAGTAAGCGTAATGGATCAGGGAATTGGAATTTCAGATGAAGACGCGAAAAAGCTGTTTGACCGTTATTATCGTGTTCAGAGTAACCACACCATATCAGGTTTTGGTATTGGTTTATACCTGAGTGCAGAAATTATCCAGCGCCATAATGGTAAAATATGGGTAGAAAGCAATGAATCCGTTGGTTCTACATTTTACTTCTCCCTCCCGCTTCATTAATCGCAAAAAGGGACAGGCAAAAAGCCCGTCCCTCTATCTAAACCCAAACATGCGCTCAAACATGAATGAATTACGAAATAAACAACCGTGGTTGATGTTGGTTTTAGATTAGTTTATTTTTCAATTCCTCATTTACTTCTTGCTGTTGCCAGATATATTTCAATGGAAAGGTTATACAGCAGGCATGTATATTTTGCTTTAATGCAGGATTTAATTTTTCGCAAAACAATTTCTCCTTTTTAAGATTGTGTAAGGAATGATCTATACCAGGCTTGCAAAATATTAGTTTTTTCGGGCATAGGTTACAAAACTATCATCAATTTTAAATGACTCACAAAGCTCATCCCTTAAAAATAGCCATTCTTGGCGGTGGCCCCAGTGGCCTTTTTATGTATAAACGATTGGTTGAATCAGAAATTAAAGATCTGACCATTGAAATTTTTGAACGCAAAAATATGCTGGGCTCCGGAATGCCTTATAGCACAGAAGGCGCCAACCAGGAGCACATTACGAATGTATCAGACAATGAGATACCGGTTATTTTTAACTCCATTGAAGATTGGGTAAAGATGGCACCAAAGTCTGTTTTAAAAAAGTTCAATATCAGTCCGGATAATTTTAATGAATATAAAGTACTCCCCAGGTTATTTTTTGGTGAGTACCTTTCAGCACAATTTAGTTTGTTGAAAAAAATGGCTGACAGTAAGGGGATTGCTACAATTATTCACCTCAATACATCAGTTACGGATGTTGTGGATGATGCCAATGCAAATAAGGTTGGTGTTGAAACAAACGGGAAGGAAATGAAATATTTTGACCGGATCATTATCTGTGTAGGCCACAACTGGCCAAAAAAATATGAAGGTAAAATCCCGGATTATTTTGATTCGCCCTATCCACCGAAAAAGCTGGCCCAGAGATTCAATCATCCCATCGCTATTATGGGATCATCGCTTACCGCAATAGACGCCATCAGAACATTGGCGCGCAATAATGGCGTATTTCAGGAAGAAAAAGATGGCAGGTATAAATTTGTGCCTGATGAAAAAAGCGATCAGTTTAAAATTGTTATGCATTCCAGGAATGGTTTGTTGCCTGCCGTTCGATTTCATCTGGAAGATTCTCATCTGGGAAAAGATGCTACACTGACCAAGGCACAGATTCAGAAAAATATTAAGGATAATGGTGGTTTCATATCGCTGGATTATGTTTTTGAAAAAAACTTTAAAGATCAGTTTAAAAAGAAAGAGCCGGCATTTTATCAGAAAATAAAGGATATGGATCTGGAAACCTTTGTGGGGGCCATGATGTCTTACCGGGAAAATGTTCCGCCATTTGACTTGTTTAAAAAGGAATATGAAGAGGCGGAAAAATCGATTGAGCGTGAAGAATCCATTTATTGGAAAGAGGCACTGGCTGTGCTTAGTTTTGCCATGAACTACCCGGCAAAATATTTATCGGCAGAAGATATGCAGCGGTTACAAAAGGCATTAATGCCTTTGATTTCTATTGTGATTGCCTTTGTGCCCCAAAGCTCCTGCCGCGATTTAATGGCCATGCACGATGCTGGTGTGCTGGAAATAATTTCAGTAGGTGAAGACAGCACTGTAGACCCTCAGGAAAAAGGTGGTGCCTTATATACCTATACAGATGATACAGGCAAAGAAATAGCCGTTGCTTATCAAACTTTTGTGAATTGCATTGGCCAGCCACATTTATCATATGAAGATTTTCCGTTTAAAGGCCTGGTTGATGGTGGCATGGTCAGCCCTGCTACATTAAACTTTAAATCTAAAGCAAAAGGTAAAGAAGAGGTTGAAAAGGAAAATAAGCTTGTTACAGAAAAGGGAAAAGGAGAATATGTGTTGCGGGTTCCGGGAATTAAGATCAATGATTTCTTTCAGGTAATTGGTGAAGATGACCAGGCGAACAATCGGATTTACATCATGGCTGTACCTTATATTGGTGGTTATAACCCCGATTATTCAGGAATTGATTTTAGTGAAATGGCTTCTCTTGAAATATTAAAGCAGCTTTAAAATAAAAAAACCGGAATACGTTCCGGTTTTTTTTAATAAATGCTTATTCCTTAATTATTTCATGGAATCGTTGATTTTATTGATCATCACCAAATGGCTTTGAACAATAGGGGCTGTTTTGGTGGCAAATGCTTTTAATTCTGTGTCTTTAGCATCTCTCGATTCATCTTCCATTAATTTTAAGGTGGATTTATGTCCGTCGATCATATCACTTACATAGGCCTTGTCAAATTCTGCGCCTGATTTCTTGCTTAAATCGTCCAGTTTTTTCTGATGGTCAGCATCTACAGTAGTAGGCAAGGTAATATTTTTAGTTTTGGCAATTCCCATCAATTCTGTATTGGCATTGCCATGGTCGGTAACCATCATGGTGGCAAACTCTTTAATCTGCGCATTGCTGCTTTTTTGAAGGGCCAGTTTGCTTAATTCCACTTCAGCCATTCCGCCCGCTGCTGCAGTGGTTGCAAATTTAGCATCAGCTTCATCAACCGCAATTCCGCCGGTTGCGGCTACATTGGTAGTGGTGTCTTTGCTTAAATTTAAGCTGTCTGCACTTTCTTTAGCATCTTTATTTCCGCCATTGCAAGCCTGAAATGCCAGGGCTGATACGGAAACTGCCATTACATAAATTAACTTTTTCATCGTTTTATTTTTAAAAAGGTGATGAAGCAATCCTAATCGCTTCAAATATTGGTTTTGTTATCACCTTAATAACAGGATAAATTAAGAATGGTTTTTATAGCGTACTGCCTTAAAGTTTATCCAGTTTGAAATAGCCTAAATGAATTTCATCTTCAGGTAAAGTGGAATGAGGTGTGATTTCGATGAGGTACTTGGCTTTAAACACGGGACTTAAAATTTCTTCAACCCGGTAGATATCATCGATATCTATGCCGTACTTTTCGTCGATATGGGCATTTGCTCCCTTAATGGAATTGGTTTTAAAGAATACAGTTTTTTTGGCATCCTGTATGGCCGAAGCCCGGTCATCTTTTACGCTTAACACGATGTAATGCTGTTCGGCCAGCTTGCCGGCCTGGTATCCTCCGAGGTTGGTGAAAAATAACTGATGAGGAGAAGTTTCAGGGGTTGATGTTCTAGGTAGTATTTTAATCTGGTAACCATCCACCTGGTTCACTTCACGCCAGCCATCAACATGGATGCTTGCTCCGGCTTCTGGCCAGAAAGCTTTAATTTCCGGAACAAGTTCTTTCAATGAATGCGCTATGCCAAAAAAGTAATCGTGCTGTTCTACATTTCTTTTGGGCGCTTTTGAGCCCAGCAATAGCATATATAATTTAGGATGGGGATGCTGATTTAAATCTACGGACATTTTTATTTTTTCTTTAACAACGCCATAAAGAAGCTATGGTTTAAAAAAATAAGAAATTAACGTCTCTGGATACCTTGTTTAATCTCCAATTTAAGTTCATTAATCTGTTCTTTAGCCTGTCTGTTTTCGAGGTAATAATAAATGGCGAAGCCTAAAAATATTTTTCCCAATACAAAAACGGCGGCAAAAACCCATCTCCATGCCTTATGGATGCGCATGTGGCTGGATGATGATTCCACTTCAATATAACGGTCTTTCCGGATATCATCGTAGCCCGCTGTGTGATCACGTGCAGTAAATTTCTCCACTTTCTGATCGCGGAGCTGAATTTCATTCACTTCATTTTCGATCTTAGCCAATACTCCGGGCGGAGGTGGAATGGCCATGCCGAGTGCAAGAATTTCCATGTCATACTCCAGCTTCGCAAGTTCCTGCTCAAACTCCGGATACTGTTTTTTAAGTGATGTTATCTGTTCAATTTCCTGTTCGGTGGCGATGCCCATGACATAGGTTTCCATGATGCCGCTTTCCATTATTTCCTTAATTTTCACGTAACCTCCTCATTTTGTCTATTGATGATTTCAGTTGAATGCGTATGCTGTTTTCTTCTTCTCCAAAAGATGCCGCCAGGTATGAAACTGATCTGCCCAGATAATATACCGCATTGAAAATTTCTTTTTCTTTTAAGCTTAACTGGTCTGGATTTACCGATGCGTAATCAGATGTGATCATTGATTCTGTATCTGTAAGTTGTTCCTGAGCTAATATCTTTTGCGCATGCTGCCTTAAAAGCATCCAGGTACTTGATTTACTTTGTGGATTTAATTTTACTTCCAATATAAAAGATGTTAGAATTTTTATTAAATGCGCTTCAGATTTTTTGGGATCCTGGATAGTACCCTGGATAAAGCCCAGAAGCATACCCGCATATTTATCATAAAATTGCCGGATATCTTTTGATGCTTCTTTTGAGATGTTTAGAATAACTTCAGACATTAATTAGCGTTCCTGGTGAAATAAATTGCAAGATAAGGCCAAATTTTGATTTACATTTACAAAAAAAACTTTTTTTTAATGATTAACTGCTCTGTTGACTTTAATTGATCATGAGAATTGCAACCTATAATGTAAACGGTGTTAATGGTCGTTTACCCGTGCTGTTACAATGGCTTGCGGAAACTAAGCCTGATGTGGTTTGTCTTCAGGAGCTAAAAGCTCCACAAGAAAAATTTCCGGAACAAGCCATTTTAGATGCTGGCTATCAGGCCATCTGGCACGGACAAAAAAGCTGGAATGGTGTAGCTATCCTGTCGCGTGGTTACGAAATCAAAGAACTTAAACGCGGTTTACCTGGTGATCCGGAAGATTTGCATAGCCGCTATATAGAAGCATTGGTTAATGATATCGTAATTGGTTGCCTGTATCTTCCAAACGGAAACCCAACGCCGGGGCCAAAATTTGATTATAAAATGGCATGGTTTGAAAGGTTAACTGATCATGCTTCGAAATTGCTGGAATATAACCTACCTGTGGTACTTGCGGGCGATTACAATGTTATGCCAGCCGAAAAAGATGTTTACAAACCTGAACGCTGGATTAATGATGCTTTGTTTAAGCCTGAAGTCAGGGAAGCTTTTAAAAAGCTGGTAGATCAGGGCTGGACAGATGCCATCCGAAAACTCTATCCGACAGAAACGGTTTATACTTTTTACGATTATTTCAGGAATGCATATGGTCGTGATGCTGGTTTAAGGATCGATCACTTTTTATTAAGTCCGCAACTTGATGGCAGGTTAATAAAGGGTGGCGTAGATAAGCATGTCCGGGGCTGGGAAAAAACAAGTGATCACTGTCCGGTGTGGATAGAAATTGAATAGGGAAAGGATTGAATGTTTGAGTGATTGAATGAAAGAATTAGAGAATGACCGATCACTCAAACACTCAAGCATTCAATTATTCAAAATTCAATTATTCAAAATTCAATCAATCATTCATTTTTATAACTTATATCCCAAGCCTACACCCACATTCCATTCACCATTTTTGGTGCTCGTTTTGGTATTATAATAAAGCGGAAGCTGAAGGGCGATGTGGTTAAAGACTGCTGTTAAGCCCAGGCCTAAAGATGGCGTGATCAAACTGTTTTTAGTTGCTCCGGCAGCTACCTTGTCTTCCTTAATTCTTAATGAAGGAAGTAAACCAGCGCTGATTGAAAATGGTTTTTTCAGGTATTTAACCGATGGCCCGATGCAGTTAACATATCCTCCGTGATCTACATAACCAGCAACGATTGTTCCATCAAATAACGCCACTTTGGTTTGTGCCTTTAGCGCTGAAGAAAATAAAGCCAGTGAAAGGCAGGTTGAAAGCATAACGATGTTTCTTCTTTTCATAATGTAAGTTTGGTTTTGGTTTTAATTGTTGATCCCATGCAATAACTGGCTTATATTTGGTTAGGTTGTTTTCCATTCAGGTGTTTTTTTCTGGCCCCTCATTTCCACAAATTCAATAGTAGGGTCTTTTTCTTCGGGCGCATTAACGAAGTGTGAAAATCTCTTTCTGATGGCAGGATTCTCCACAGCTTCTTTCCATTCGCATTTATAGCTGGCAATCAGATTTTCAATTTCGTTTTCCCATTTTTCAGCCATGCCCAGGCTATCATGAATCACCACATTGCGAAGGTATTCCATGCCGCCCTCCATTTTATTGAGCCAGGTTGCCGTTCTGGTTAAGGGATCTCCTGTACGGATGTAAAACATCAGAAAACGGTCGATATATTTAATGCAGGTTTCGCTGTCTACATCTGCGGCCAGTAGCTGCGCATGCTGCGGTTTACTTCCGCCATTGCCGCATACATAAAGGTTCCAGCCTTTTTCTGTGGCGATGATACCAAAATCCTTGCTCTGCGCCTCGGCACATTCCCTGATGCAGCCACTCACCGCCGATTTGAATTTATGGGGTGCCCTGATGCCACGGTATCGCTCTTCAATTCTGATGGCGAAACTGACACTGTCATGCAATCCGAAACGGCACCAGGTGCTTCCAACGCAGCTTTTTACTGTTCTTAGTCCTTTGCCATAAGCATGGCCGCTTTCGAAACCTGCCGCGATCAATTCTTCCCATATTACCGGAAGATCATTTAAGTGAGCACCGAAAAGGTCGATTCGCTGTCCGCCGGTTATCTTGGTGTATAAATTATATTTTTTTGCTACTTCACCAATGACAATGAGTTTATCAGGTGTAATTTCTCCGCCAGGGATGCGTGGTACAACAGAATAGGAGCCCCCTTTTTGAATATTCGCCAGGAAACGGTCGTTACTGTCCTGCGCAGTATCATTACCTTTTTTAAGGATCATTTCATTCCATAAACTGGCCAGCAAGGAAGCCACCAATGGTTTGCAAACCTCGCAGCCATCAGATTTCCCTAATTTATCCAATACCTCATCATAAGATTTTAATTCGTGGATGTGAATCAGGTCATAAAGTTCCTGACGGCTGTAATTGAAGTGTTCGCAAATGACGTTCCGGACATATTTGCCTTGTGCTTTTAAGGTATGCAGCATGAGGTCTTTTACCATGGGTACGCAGCCACCACATCCGGTTCCGGCTTTAGTGCATTTCTTAATGCTATCCAGCGTTTCGCAACCTTGTTCAGCAACGGAATGGCAGATGTTGCCTTTGGTTACGCCTTCACAGCTGCAGATTAAGGCCTCATTTGGAAGGGAAGTGATTCCTGCGGCGGCTGATGCTTCGCCACCTCTGCTTCCTAGGATAAGTTCTTCCGGGTTTTCAGGTAATAATATTTTGTTCACACTGGTTTGCAGCAGCATATTGTACGCTGCTGCATCGCCAATTAAAATACCTCCTAAAAGGTACTGCCCGTCATTACTAATGTTTATTCTTTTATAAATGCCTTTATGTTTGTTTTCAAATACGATGGTGCGGCAATCGGGTTCATTGATAAATGGATCACCAAAACTGGCTACATCTATACCAATGAGTTTAAGTTTTGTGCTCATGTCAAAACCCTTAAAGGATTTATCTTCTGCACAAAGAATGGTAGCCAACACTTCAGCCATTTCATAACCCGGGGCGATCAGTCCGTAAATCATTTCATTGTGCAGGGCACATTCTCCGATGGCAAAAATGCAGGGGTCATTGGTCTGCATTTTATCATCGACCAGAATGCCGCCCCTGGTGCCTACTTCAAGGCCGCAAAACCTGGCCAGTTCATCTCTTGGTTTTATTCCGGCAGAAATTACCAGCATATCTGATGCTAATTCTGAATCATCACTGAACTTTAAACCTGTGATGCATTGATCACCTTCAATGCGGCTTGTATTTTTATTGAGGTGGATTTGTAAGCCCAATTCATTCAGCATGGATTTCAGCATTTCGCTGCCCGCCGGGTCAATTTGCCTGGGCATTAACCTGGGCGCAAATTCTACAATGCTGGTTTCTGCTATGCCTAAATCGATCAGTGCTTTCGCGGCCTCAAGGCCTAATAATCCGCCACCAATTACGGCGGCTGTTTTGGCTTTCGTTGCATAGCCTGCAATCAAATCAAGATCATCTATGGTCCGGTAAACAAAAACACCTTCTTTTTCTATCCCTTCTATATTGGGTACGAATGCAGCAGAACCTGTTGCGAAAACTAAAAAATCGTAGCCATAAATTTCACCGCCGGATGTTCTAACTGTTTTTAAATTGCGATCTACACCAACTATTGGATTGTTTAAATAGAGATCAATATCCTGTTCCTGGTACCAGTTTGCTGCCGACATCGAAAGATCATCAGCGGTTTTGCCATTAAAATATTCGCTCAAATGAACACGGTCATAAGCCCTTCTTGGTTCCTCACCAAAAACAATTAATTTGAAGGCATCAGATTTAGCTGTTAGCTTTTCGCAGAATTTATATCCAACCATCCCATTTCCAATTACGATTATCTTTAATTTGTTCATGACTTCTTGTTTTTTTTTGGTGAAATATTTTGCTTTGTACTTGTTTTTTTATAGGTTCTTTAGTCTTTATTATTAAAAAATGGTGATATTAATGATTATTTTGTCTTTGTAAAGGTTTTTTTATATGATTTATGATATTCAAATATAGTTTTATTGATTAATATTTTTATTTAAACATGATTTTTATCATAAATTAATATAATTTTTAATATTATTTAATCATATTTACTATTATTTTGATTAAATCATTAAAATTATACTGGAATAATGGAAGATTTTGGACTTTTTATAATGGGAGCGGGGCCCGGAGATCCCGAATTAATCACAATGAAAGCATTTAATGTGCTGAAAAGGGCAGAAGTGATCCTATATGATAATTTAAGCAATGAAAAGCTGTTGGAAATTGCTCCAAAAGGCTGTGTAATGGTATACGTAGGTAAAAAACCTTATGCCAGGTGTACGCCGCAAGATGATATAAATGATTTGATTGTAAAATACGCATTAACCTACAATGTGGTGGTGCGGTTAAAGGGAGGTGACCCATTTATTTTTGGCAGGGGTTTCGAAGAGTTGCTTTATGCAGAGAAATATGGGATTAAATCACACTACATTCCAGGAATCAGCAGTATGCAGGGTGCAGGTTTTATTGATGTTCCACTTACCCACCGTGGCATTAGCGAAAGCGTTTGGGCGATAACCGGTACAAAGAAAGATGGAAGCTTATCAAAAGATCTTAAGTGTGCCATGAGCAGTTCGGCTACAGTAGTGATTTATATGGGCATGAAAAAGCTTGCGGAAATTTCTGCCGCATATAAACAAGCTGGTTTGGGTGCTACGCCAGCAGCGATTATTCAGCATGCCAGCCTGGCTAAACAAAAACAGGTAAGGTGTATGGTTAAAGATCTTCAGGAAACGGCCTTAAAGGAAGGAATGGCACACCCGGCAATCATTGTTATTGGTGATGTGGTGCGGGCAAGGGAGATTATGGCTGCACAACATTATTATAAACAAGCCATTGCTGTTTAACCTTTGTTTTTATAGAACTGTTTACTCCAGATAATAATGCCTGATTTTTTTCAGGTCGTCATCCAGTTCATAAACCAGTGGGCTTCCTGTAGGAATCTCTAAGGCGGTAACTTCTTCGTTTGAGAGGTGATCAATATATTTGATTAAGGCCCTGAGGCTATTTCCATGTGCAGAAATGATCACCTTCTCATTTTTGCTGATGGCGGGCACAACAGATTCGTTCCAGAACGGCAATACCCTCGCAATCGTGTCCGACAGGTTTTCGCTGAGTGGCAATTGTCCGGCGGTTAAATGCTGATAGCGCAAATCATTTCCCGGGTAACGTTCATCATCTTTTGTTAACTGTGGCGGTTCTTCATCAGGATCTCTGCGCCATTTATAAACTTGTTCCGCGCCATATTTTTCTGCTGTTTCGGCCTTGTTTAATCCCTGTAATGCGCCATAAAAACGCTCGTTTAAGTGCCAGGTTTTATATTCCGGAATCCAGAGATGATCCAGGTTTTCTAAAATAATATGCAGGGTTTTGATGGCACGCTTCAGTAAGGAAGTGAAGGCAATATCAAAATTATAACCATGTTTTTTTAATATTTCTGCAGCTTTTTTAGCTTCCTGGTAGCCGTTTTCAGAAAGGTCTACATCTGTCCAACCTGTGAAACGGTTTTCCAGGTTGTAGATGCTTTGTCCGTGGCGAATTAATACGAGTTTTTTCATTTGTTTCTGATGACCGTTATTTTCGATAATTGATTTATACTGCTGTATGCGGATTGTCAAATTAGAACGCAATATCTACATAAAAGGCCTGAAGTATTTACTTCAAGCCTTGATAAGCTTTATTCAATTTCGTTCTGCTTTTTTGCTATCAGTTCTTTCTGATCTGTTAAATCCTTATAGTAAAAATAAGCACCAAAGCCGATGATGAGCAGTAAGTTGCTGGGCTTAAAACTGTGGTCGAGCCAGTAGTTAAAAGGTGGCGCCTGGCCATCCAGGCTTCGCATAATGCTTGGCCAGGAGTTTATAATGAAAATAATTACAATCATTAAAAGCACCTTTAATAAGGTTCTGACTGCTATTTTCGGGTGCGAAATCTTTTCTTTCATTATTTAAATTCTCTGAAATCCTGGCCGTCTTTAATGTTCAGGAGGCTTTCATAAATCAAGCTGATTACATTATCAACATCTTCTTTATGAACCATTTCTACCGTGGTGTGCATATACCTGAGCGGCAATGAAATCAATGCAGATGGAACGCCTCCGTTAGAATAGGCAAAGGCATCTGTATCCGTTCCGGTAGAGCGTGATGAAGCCTGGCGCTGAAAAGGAATTTCATTCTTCTCAGCCGTTTTAATTAGTAGTTTATTTAAATTGGTCTGAACCGCGGGTGCATATGATACGACCGGGCCCTTACCTGCTGATAAATCGCCCTGAATATTTTTATTAATCATTGGCGTGGTGGTATCATGTGTTACATCGGTCACAATGGCTACATTTGGTTTAATCCGTTGAGCAATCATTTCTGCACCGCGTAAGCCAATTTCTTCCTGTACCGAATTTACGATGTACAATCCGAAAGGAAGTTTTTTCTTGTTTTCTTTTAATAAACGTGCTACTTCGGCAATCATAAAACCACCCACACGGTTATCTAAAGCGCGACCTACGTAATAACGGTCGTTCAAAATCATAAACTCATCCTCGTAAGTAATTACACAGCCTACATGGATACCCAGTTTTTCTACTTCTTCTTTTGATGTGCAGCCACAATCTAAAAAGATGTTTTTTAATTCAGGTGCCTGTTCTTTTTCACCATGGCGGGTATGGATGGCCGGCCAGCCAAAAACGGCTTTAACCAGCCCTTTTTCGGTATGAATATTTACCCTTTTGGATGGGGCGATCTGATGATCAGAACCGCCATTGCGGATGACATAAATTAAGCCGTCACTGGTGATATAGTTCACGTACCATGAAATTTCATCGGCATGTGCTTCAATTACCACCTTGTAAGCTGCTTTAGGGTTAATTACACCAACTGCCGTGCCGTAGTTATCTACAAAATGCTCGTCAATATAGGGTTTCAAATAGTTTAACCAAAGTTTCTGCCCTTCCCATTCGTAACCGGTAGGCGCAGGGTTATTGATGTATTCTTCCAGAAACTGTAATGATTTTTTAGTTACTACCGGAACATGATTTTTTTTTTCGTCTTCTTTCTTTTTAGCCATGTGTATTTTAGATTTACGATTTCAGATTTATGATTTGCATGGATCAAATCAAATCATCAATCAAATTTTTTGGATTTTAGAATTGCTCTTTTGATAGGTTAAACCAACCATTTTGTTAATCTACAATCTAAAATTCCTTCTCCATGATCACAAAATCATACCCATCTTTAAAAAAGGTTTTTGGTGTTTCGTGAAAGCCAAATTTATAATAAAATTCTTTAGCATTTACACGGGCGTTGCACCAAAGCTTTGAGGCTTTCTGAATTTTACAAAAATCCAAGATATGCTGCATGAGTTGGGTCCCCAGGCCAGCTTTTTGTGCATTTGAAAGAATGGCCAGCTTTCTAAACTGGTATACATCACCTTCGTTAAATAACGATACCACACCTGTAAGTTGATGATCCAGGTATAAACCAAAATGTATGCCGTCGAAATCATCGGGTAGTTTAACACGATCCAGCGGTAATTCAGGATACATCACCTGGTGTCGAATGCGCCAGGTGAGGGAAGGGAAAATTTGTTCAATCTGAATGAGCATAATAATCTTTATGAGCGTGTTCTTTTTCTTCCGTAGAACTGATAAATTAAGATATTAAGTATTGTGATGGCGGCCATGCCAAAGCAAAACAGTGTCCAGCCACCGTGCCCCCACAGCCATAAGCCTAAGGCGGAGCCGCAACTGGCGCCAATAAAGCTGACTGACATAAAAATGGTATTCAACCGGTTCCTGGCTTCAGGAATGAGGGTGTAAATACGGGTTTGATTGGTGACGTGAATGGCCTGCTGACCGATATCAATCAATATAATCCCAATGACAAAAAGGTATAAATGACTGCCGGTAAAATAGAATAAGGCGATGCTAACCAATTGCAATACAAAACCAATCATCAGGTTTTTACGTGGGTTATTTCCATCACTTAATTTGCCTACCAAGGGTGCAGCCAACGCGCCAGCAGCCCCGGCAATGCCGAACAAACCAATTTGTAAGGTTTGAAAATGAAAGGGTGGGTTGGCTAAAAATAATACCATGGTTGTCCAGAAGGCACTGATGATGGCAAAAGCCAGGAAGTTGATGATGGATGTTTCGCGTAAAACGGGTTGTGTTTTGATGTAGCTGAACATTGAACCCATTAACTGTTTGTAGGAACCCTTGAATGCCGGGAAACTTTGCGGAAACCGTTTTGCCATTAAGAGGATCAGCAGGAAACAGATTCCGGAAGCCATATAATAAACGGCACGCCAGTCCAGCCAGAAACCTATACTTCCGCTTACTGCCCTGGAGGCGAGGATGCCCACGAGTAAACCACTCATGATGATGCCTATGTTGGCCCCTCGGTTTTCGTCAGTACTTAAGTTGGCTGCGAGTGGTAAAATAAGCTGCGGAACAATGGAGCAGATGCCAATTAATAAGGAGGCAATTTCAAGTAATAAAAAAGTATGCGAAACTGCGGCCACCAGTAAAGCCACAATGGCTAAGCCAGTGATAAATAAAATCTGTTTTTTACGCTCGAACATATCGCCCAGCGGAACCAAAAGAAATAGACCTAATGCATAGCCAATCTGCGTGATATAGGTAATTCTGCCTGCATAGGTTTCATTTATGTTAAAATCTTTGGCAATGAGGATCACCAGCGGCTGGCAGTAATAGATATTAGCCACAATAAGGCCGGTACAAAAGGCCATGAGAAGGATGTCGGTACGGGATAATGTCGAAGTAGTCTGCATGCTAGTCTAAAGTCCAAAGTCCTTAGTCATGAGTCTTGGAGGCCGAGATTGATACTCCCAGACTATGGACTTATGACGATGGACTATTTTTTACAAAGGTATATTTCCATGTTTCTTTCGGGGATGATTAACCACTTTATTTTCCAGCATTTTGAAAGCTTTAATCAGCTTGATCCGGGTTTGCGAAGGTTCAATGACCTCATCTACAAAGCCTCTTTCTGCAGCACGATAGGGGTTGGCGAAAATATCAGCATAGCGTTTTTCCATTTCTATCCATTTATCTTCCGGATTTTCTGCTGCATGTATTTCTTTTTTAAATATAATTTCTGCGGCACCTTTTGCACCCATTACAGCAATTTCTGCACTAGGCCAGGCATAGTTCAAATCTGCCCCGATGTGTTTGCTGTTCATCACATCGTAGGCACCACCATAAGCTTTCCGGGTGATGACCGTAATCCGCGGAACTGTTGCTTCACTGAAAGCATATAGCAATTTCGCACCGTTGGTAATAATGCCATTCCATTCCTGATCTGTTCCCGGAAGGAACCCCGGAACATCTTCGAACACGAGCAAGGGGATATTAAAGCAATCACAGAAACGCACAAACCTTGCCGCTTTTGTAGAAGAATTGCTATCCAGAACACCCGCAAGATACGCAGGCTGATTGGCCACTATACCAATGCTCCGGCCAGCTAAGCGGGCGAAACCGATCACAATATTTTCAGCGAAATCTTTATGGATTTCAAAAAAACTGTCCTGATCAGCTACGCTATTAATAATTTCACGGATATCATAAGGTTGCGATGCATTTTCCGGCATAAAGGTATTTAGGGCCAGCCGGCTTTCATCTGCTGTTTCATAAGGCCACTGCAAAGGTATTTCCTCGCAATTTTGTGGCATATAACTCAACAGCTTTTTTAAATGATTGATGGCTTCTATCTCGTTGCTGCAGGCGAAATGCGTTACGCCAGATTTGGTTGCATGTGTGGTGGCGCCACCCAATTCTTCTGACGTGACATCTTCATGTGTAACGGTTTTAACCACATTCGGGCCCGTCACAAACATATAGGAAGTGTTTTCTACCATTAAAATAAAATCGGTAATGGCTGGTGAATATACAGCACCACCCGCGCAGGGGCCCATAATGGCCGATAACTGGGGAATTACCCCCGAAGCCTGTACATTTTTATAAAAGATATCAGCGTAACCACCTAATGAAACCACGCCTTCCTGAATCCTGGCCCCTCCGCTGTCGTTGAGTCCGATTAATGGTGCGCCGTTTTTCATGGCCATATCCATCAGCTTACAGATTTTCTCGGCGTGGGTTTCAGATAATGATCCGCCAAAAACAGTAAAATCCTGAGAAAAGACATAAGTTAAACGACCGTTTATCGTACCGTAACCGGTTACTACGCCGTCACCCAGATACTTTTCACCCTCCATTCCAAAATCCGTACTCCGGTGTGTAACCATCATCCCGATTTCTTCAAAACTTCCTTCATCCATTAAAAAATGAATGCGTTCACGTGCGGTGAGCTTGCCCTTTTTATGCTGGCTGTCAATGCGGGTCTGACCACCACCTAAGCTGGCTTGCTTTATTTTATCCTGAAGGAGTGCTATTTTTTTTTCCATCGCTGATTAATGAGATTTTAAATTTAGAAATTACCATCGGTATTACAAGGTTAGATCAGATTGAATTGCGCATGTCATGATTTCTATTCGCGGCCCGTTACCTGAAAGCTACTGAAAATGCGGATTGTTAAATTAATCAAATGATCTGTATTACATGTTGTTACGTTTTTTTTACAACATATCGTATTGAAAACTCGATTATCCGTCTATTTTTGTAATATAACATTAGAACAGGATTAGAAGTCAATGTTTTTCAGGAAATACAAATATATTATCGTGAGCACCTTTATGTTTATCTTCATTGCGAAGATGGGTATTTCAGGCGCGCCGGTATTTTATAAGAGTATGGACAAAGACATCATGAGTGCCGTGATCATGCAAATTGAGCAGGAACATGATGGCGGCAAGGATGCTGCAAATGACCTCACGAAATTTAGCGATTTCAAACTTCTTGAACTCAATCACCCGATCTTTTCTTATGAATTCTCTTCCAGTCACATTGTATTGAAGAGTAGTTTTATTGAACATTTCAGAAGATATGTAGACCCATATCATCCTTCGGTACCTACGCCACCACCCAACCAGATCTGATTTTTTTCTGGGTTATTCTTTGATGCTGTTTACATAAACTGTTTCAGGCATCTTACTGACAGATTTATACGAAAAGTTTTCTTTGGCATAAATGGATATACCCAGCGATTTATTCGTTAAAATTCACCCGATCATTATACTGTTATGCAAAAGTTTAACCCGGCCTTTTCAGGTTCGGATATCAAAAAGTATTTCCTGAAAAAGAATCTCAAAAAAGATCTTCCTTCCAGTATTGTCGTATTTTTAGTGGCCCTGCCATTATGTTTGGGCATTGCCCTGGCTTCCGGTGCACCATTGTTCGCCGGTTTAATCACGGGGATTATCGGTGGTATTGTTGTGGCCTCATGTAGCGGTTCGCAGTTGAGCGTAAGCGGACCTGCTGCCGGTTTAACGGTGATCGTTTTAGGTGCAATCACTTCATTAGGTGCATATCCAACGTTTTTATTAGCTGTTGTACTGGCCGGGGTTTTTCAATTAATTCTGGGTTTGGTAAAGGCCGGCACTATCGGAAATTACTTTCCATCCAGCGTGATTGAAGGCATGTTAGCCGCCATTGGCTTGATTTTAATCCTGAAACAATTGCCACATGCATTGGGTGTGGATACCGATTTTAGTGGTGATGAGGGATTTTTTCAGCAAGATCATGAAAATACCTTTTCTGCAATTACCGCTGCAATTGGTCATTTTAGTTTGGCGGCTGTGGTCATCAGCTTATTATCCATTGCAATTTTAATTACCTGGCCTAAATTTCCCAAATTAACTGTAATACCTGCTCCCTTATTGGTGGTGGCCCTGGGTATTTTAGGGACATTCTTTTTCTCCGGAACAGATCATCCGCTACGGGCAGATCAAATGGTTAAAATTCCGGTGATCAGTGGTTTCAGCGGATTTTTGAGTCTGTTTACACTTCCAGATTTTTCACAGCTGGCCAATAAAAACGTTTACATCGTAGCCCTTACCATAGCCGTAGTGGCCAGTTTAGAAACGCTTTTAAGTATTGAAGCGGTGGATAAGATAGACCCGATCAAACGGGTATCGCCTACCAACCGTGAACTGATTGCACAGGGAATTGGCAACATGGCGAGTGGGATGGTTGGCGGTTTGCCCATGACATCGGTAATTGTAAGGAGTTCTGCTAATGTGAATGCAGGCGGGCGGACTAAAATGTCTGCTATTTTCCACGGCATCTGGCTGCTTTTATCTTTACTGTTTATTCCGCAGGTGATCAATATGATTCCGCTTTCCTGTCTGGCGGCCATTTTGTTGGTAACAGGTTATAAACTCACGCGTATAGGCTTATTCAAACATATGTATCATAAAGGTTGGGATCAGTTTGTACCTTTTGTGGTTACCGTACTGGCCGTATTGTTTACCGATTTACTGAAAGGGGTAGCTGTAGGAATGATGATCTCCATATTTTATTTGCTGCGTACCAACATGCGTAACCCATTCTTTTACCGGATCAGCAATGATGGCGACCGGAAGAACATCCGGATTAAGCTGGCAGAAGAAGTGTCGTTTTTAAATAAAGCGGCTATACAGGTGGTTTTAACAAATATTCCACGCGAAACAAACGTCATTATTGATGGTTCCAATGCCCGGTATATTGATCCTGATGTATTGGAAACCATTTTCAATTATAAGCATAATGCCTATACCAAAGGCATTATTGTCACTTTAGAGCACATTAAGAAACATTATGCTGTGCCAAAATTAACCAACAAATTTGTAGAAGACCTTAATAAGTAGAAGCCATGTGCGCAAAACCAATAGAAACAAAAGATATATCTTACGAAGCCTTATTGCAAGGAAATATAGACTGGGTGAAAGACACGATAGATAAAGATCCGGCTTTTTTTGATAAGCTTTCCAATGGTCAGAATCCACCTGTTTTATGGATTGGCTGTTCGGATAGCCGAGTGCCAGCCAACCAGATCACAAATACCAAGCCGGGTGATATTTTTGTTCATCGAAATATTGCCAATGTAGTGGTGCATACGGATATGAATATGCTTTCTGTTCTGGATTATTCAGTAAACGTATTAAAAGTTAAACATGTTATTGTTTGCGGCCATTATGGCTGTGGAGGTGTAAAAGCTGCAATGGGTAATAAGCAGGTCGGTATTATTGATAACTGGCTGAGAAATATCCGTGATGTATACCGTACTCATGAACATGAATTGGCCGCCATTCAGGAACCTGAAAAAAAGTTTGACCGCCTGGTGGAGTTAAATGCCATTGAAGGGGCTGCGAATATTATGAATACCTCTATTGTTCAAAGTGCATGGGCTAACGGACAGGATTTATCTGTGCATGCATGGGTTTATAGTTTAAAAACCGGTATCATTAAAGATCTGGAAGTAACCAGTAACTGCCTGGATGATGTGACGCCAGCATTTAAGATTGGCTAATTATTCTGATGATATGAGTTCTTAAGGAGTGTCCGTAGCACAAATTTTGGAAGGTCAGGGAAGCCTCGAAGGACTGGTAAAAAATGTCTTTAACGGTGTCTTCGCAAGTTCGGCATGACAATCTTAATCTGGCGCTACCGCCTCTTTATTATGTTCTTGGGCAAAGCCCAAAATCCTTTGCAAATGATTTACATCCTGATTTTTTATTTGGGGTGTAAAAATTTTCGACCGAACGGATAGCAAAAGGTTTGAAAATGAATGTTTATGCCAGGTAGCTGCTGCAGTCCTGCCATTTGCTGTAGCCCTCATGAAAAATTCGGGGCTGCCGCTGCTGTCAGGTTTAGAAACGAAGTCCGGTTTTTATCGGGGAACACAGCATAAAGCCTAAGATTAAATATTGCTACACCAATTGCATTCCGAAGTTTTTAAAAAGAAAAATCCCCGGGTATTCGGGGATTTTAAAAGGATATGGGTACATAAATTAATCTTCTGCTAAAAACGGATAACGATAATCTGTTGGAGATTCAAAAACTTCCTTAATGGTACGTGGCGAAACCCAGCGCAACAAGTTAATCATTGAACCGGCTTTATCGTTTGTACCAGAACCTCTGGCACCGCCAAAGGGTTGCTGACCAACCACTGCTCCTGTACATTTATCGTTGATGTAAAAGTTACCAGCCGAATTGCGTAAAGCATGTGATGCTTTATCAATGGCATAACGGTCCTGAGCAATTAAAGCACCTGTTAAGGCATATGGCGAAGTCGTATCTATCACCTCTAAAATAGCATCAAAATCCTGGTCGGCATACACATAAACCGTTAATACCGGACCAAACAGCTCTTCGCACATGGTGGTATATTTAGGGTCGTTAACAACCAGTACAGTTGGTTCTACAAAGTATCCTTTTGATTTATCGTAGTTCCCTCCGGCAATGATTTCTACACCTTCATCCTGTTTGGCCTGATCAATGTATTTCGCTAACTTATCAAAAGAACGCTCATCAATTACCGCATTAATAAAGTTGCTGAAATCTTCTGTTCCGCCCATTTTGAATGTGGCTAAATCGCGAAGCATTAATTCCTTAATTTCAGGCCAGATACTTGCTGCAATGTAAACTCTTGATGCAGCAGAACATTTTTGTCCCTGGTATTCAAAAGCACCACGCACAATGGCAGTACTGGCAATATCGGTTTGTGCTGAAGGGTGAACAAGAATAAAATCTTTACCACCTGTTTCGCCTACAATACGTGGGTATGACCTGTACTTATGGATGTTTGTGCCAATGGTTTTCCAGATTTCCTGAAAAACTTTAGTAGAACCGGTGAAGTGAATCCCCGCAAAATCTTTGTGATTAAAAATCACCTCACCCGTTTCAGGGCCATCCGCGTATACTAAATTCACCACGCCATCTGGCAAGCCCGCCTCGCGGAAAATTTCCATTAACAGGTTGGCAGCATATACTTGTGTGTCTGCAGGTTTCCAAACCACCACATTGCCCATCATGGCCGCAGATGCCGGTAAGTTGGCTGCAATGGCGGTAAAGTTGAATGGGGTGAGGGCGAATACAAAACCTTCTAAAGGGCGTTGTTCTACACGGTTCCAGCTGCCACGCGGCGATACAGGAGGTTGTTGTTTATAAATATCAGCCATATAGCTGACGTTAAAACGTAAGAAATCGATCAACTCGCAAGCGGCATCAATTTCTGCCTGGTAAGCATTTTTGCTCTGCCCAAGCATGGTTGCGGCGTTTAATTTATAACGGTATTTGCCCGCAATTAAATCTGCGGCTTTTAAAAAGATGGCCGCCCGGTGTTCCCAGGAAAGGTTTTCCCAATCTTCTTTCGCTGCTAAAGCGGCATCAATGGCTTGTGAAATATGCGTACGATCGCCAATGCTAAACTGGGCCAAAACATGCTGATGATCATGAGGCGCAACAACTTTTCCTTTTTTATCGGTATGAACGGCTTTCCCGCCGATATACATGGGGATATCTTGTTGATGTGCGCGGGCTTCAGCTAATGCTTCTTTTAAAAGTGCACGTTCTTTACTGCCCGGGGCATAGTTTAATATAGGTTCGTTTACCGGAGTGGGTACGTTAAAAAATCCTTTAAGCATAGTGTATTTTTTATGAGTTGCGCAAAGATAAGGCTTTTTGAGGGATGCTATTCTATTATTCTGTAAAGAAAACAATGCGCATGCTTAAAGGGGAAATTCGCTAATTTAAAAGCTGTCTGAAAGTTAGAATTTATCAATTTACAAAGCAGTTGATCTTCGTTCATGAAAATTAGAAAGCTCATCAGGTCGTTCTCATTATCATTAAAAACTTCCATATATGCCCAAAAAGAATCTGAAACAATTTATCGGGAAACAAAAAATAGTTTCCTTAAAAAATGTTTCGCCCAGGAGAAACATTTTATCGAGAAACAAAAAAAAGTTTCTCGTAATTTTGTTTCTCGGATGGTATAACCCAGGTTAAAATTTGGTCGTATGAAAAAATTGAGAGATCAGATCGGCTTAAGCCAAACAGAGATGGCTAAGCTTATCGGGAGTAATAAAACTTCCGGTAGTTTACATGAAAAAGGCTTACGTGAACTTAATCCTAAGGCGTTGACTGTGTTAAGTACCATCGAACTTTTGATGAGTAACACTGACGAAACCCACGCAACTGAAAGCATTAGCTTCAATGAGCAGAAAGCTTTGGTAGCCATGCTCAAAAAGCTGACCTACGATCAAAAACGTGCAGAGCAGAAGTATAAAATATTGGAGAAAAAACTTTCCGGAATGGAAGAAACTTATGCCAGCAACCGTAAGTTATGGCATTTGCTTCAAAGCTTAAAAGCGAATTTAAAGGATAGCGCGGCTAATCCTTATGTGGGTGTGCTTGAGATCAGGTGTGTAGAGAAACTTAAATCATGCGGTCTTCATCAACAAATTTTGCTTCGCCATCAACTTTCTATTGTGGAAAGCGAAATAACTTCTGCGCAACAGATCATTGAGGAGTATAAGGGGATTGGAGGAGAGCAGTGATGGCAGATGGATTGGAGGTTATCACCATTAAGGATTTGAATTTCAGTTTAAATTTTTCCCTGCCCTAAGTTTATAAATTCCTGTTGTGGCAATTGGTGAAGAAGTACTGATGGTGGGGGTAGGTATCAAGCAGATCTGATCTGGCGATTATACATTCTGATTGGGTATTAACGTATGTTTGATGATGGTATTTCAAATGCGGGGTTTGCTGCCTTGCTTCTGAAAGGGTGGGATTAAGAACGTCATTCTTCCCTAGAGGAGTAATTTTTGCTTCATCATATCTAAAAAATCCTTTCTATAGGTTTCACCAATCAATATTTCGGCCGAAATTCCTTTTAAAATGATCCGGTTTCCATCTATAGAGGTAATCTTATTGAGGGCAACAATAAATGATTTTTGTACCCTGATAAATTGTGTTTTAGGCAACCTGTCTTCTACATCTTTCATGGTAAGCAAGGCAAGTGTGCGGATGCCATTATGATGGAAGGCCACATAGTTTTTCATGCCTTCCACAAAATCAATTTCAGCAATGTTAATTTTCAGCATTTTGCCTTTGGCCTCTGTTTTAACCATAAAATAATCATCCTGGTGACGATCAATCATGCTGCCGTTGTTGTTTTTGGAGTTGATGAGATTTTGCGCCTTATTAATGGCCTGTAAAAAACGGGGCAGGGGAATGGGCTTCACTAAATAATCGACCACGTTCAGGTCGAAACCATTGGTGGCAAATTCTTTATATGCGGTGGTTAATATGACCTGGATATCTTGATGCTGGATGGATTGAATGAACTCAATGCCAGATATTTCCGGCATATGGATATCTAAAAAAATAAGATCAACAGGGTTTCGGCTTAGAAAACTCAATGCATCTATCGGATGGGTAAAGGTTGCCAGGATGTGTATGGCTGAAACCGGTTTCAGGTAATGCTGAATCACTTCAATGGCATGTTCTTCGTCATCAACAATAATGCAGTGAATCATGGGGTATATGGTTTTGGTTTGATGGTGTGTAAAGTAAATTGTTCTGCTAGTGTGATCTGAGTGGATTGCTTCACCTCGCTAGCTGATGTGCTGGAAGGGATACTCAAATCCAGAAAGTAATCCTGTTCGCTTTCTGTTATATTTAGTATAAACCTCTTCTGATAGTGATGGGCCAGTCTTTTTTTGATATTATCTAAGCCTATTCCGCTCGAAAGTTCCTTTGGCCCTTTTTTCTTCCGGTTGAAGGTATTCAAATAAACGTATCCATCCGCTTCATTGATGGTTAAGAAAATTTTAACCGGATAATTTTGATCGGTGCAATTGCCATGCTTTAAAATATTTTCTACCACGGTAATTAATATCAGGGGGATCAGCCTAACGTTATGGGTATTTCCCTCAATTTTAAAATCTATTTGTAGCTTATGGTTGAAACGGAGCTGATTAATTTTTATTACATTTTTAATGTGTTCGATTTCTTGATCGATTAAGGTCATCCGGTCATCACTATCAATTGCCAGTGAGTAACGCATAATTTCACTTAAGGTCATAATGCCATTGGCAAGTTCTTCTGAGAGGGGTAAAGACTTGGCAAAAAAGAAATTTAAGGTATTGTTGAGGAAACGGGGATTAATTTGCGCACGTAGGAAAGCGTATTCAGTATCAAGTTTTTCTTTTTCGATTATTCTGAGTTCTTTTTCACGATTAATAGATTGTCGGAAATAGTATATGCTAAATGATAAAAGTGCATATTTAACAAACATATATAAATTCAGTGTGATAAAATCGAAAAACTTAAAAAGTCGAGGTGCAGGGCCATCTAGCCAAACTAAAGGTCTAATGTAATATGCCGTAATATACCAAAAAATAGCATAGGACAAGTAAGCCAAGATTAAACTGATAATTAAATGGTGTGCTTTTAATGGATAACTGTAAAAGGAATAAATACACCAACATAAATAAAATGCATAAATATCTGGCAAATAAGTGAAAAAGAAATAGAATATGCCTGTTGAATAAATTTTAGGTGAAGAAAAAAAACCTGCTAAAATGCTAAGGATAATATAAGCCAGCCAACAACCTATATGATAGAATATTCGTCTATGCTTTTTGAGAGAATTAAATATATCAATCATTTTTAATTAATTGGATGAATAGAAATGTTTAAACTCAGTTCATAAAACTCAATTTGATCATTTATGTTGAAACTGAAATTTTCTCCATAATAACTTTTAAGGCGTTTTTGTAAATTTTCGAGACTATTTCCATTTGACTGTTCGCTTAGTTCTCTCTTTTTCTTGTTAAAAGTCTCTATTTTGATGTTATTATCTTTATCTAGTTTGATATTAATTCGTGCTCTTTCATCCTGATTATTACATTCTCCATGTTTTAAAATATTTTCCAAAAGTATAACCAATGTTAGAGGAACAATTAAAATATGTTGTATATCCCCTTCAATTCGTAAATCTAAATGCAAGCTATTATTTGCTTGTAATTGATTGATGCTAATAATATTTCTTATATGATCTATCTCATCAGTTAAAGGCATTAACTGATTGTTTTGATTCGCCTGTAATGAATAGCGCATGATCTCAGACAAAGTCATTATCCCATTTGATAACTTCGATGATAATGGCAATGATTTAGCATAAAAAAAATTTAATGTGTTATTTAAAAAATGTGGATTTATTTGAGCTCTTAAATAGGCATAATCAATTTCTAACTTTTCATTTTGTAACACCCTTAGTTGTTTTTCATGCTTGAGCGTTTTTTTAAAGTATTGAAAACCAAAAGCTATTAAGCTCCATTGTACAAAAATATAGAGTATAGATGCGACAAATGGAATGAATTCAAACTCTGATGTAATGGTATAAATAGTATTTAATTTGGGAGCAATCCAGTAATCGATGAGATACCAAAGTATAGTAAAAAAGATAAATGTTGTAAGTAAAGATAAACTTAACCTAATTAAGTTTATTGGCTGTAAATATTTTGAGTAAGAGTACCAGCTTGCATAAAATGCAAACAGAGTAGGTAGATTTATCAGAAATATATCTAAAATTAAATTCGTTTTGAGATTAGATATATACTCAGGATCCCTTGAAAATTTCAGAATTATACCAAATATCACATAAGTTAGCCAAAAGCTAATATGATATAGTAATGCTGTATTTTTTTTTCTTAGATGCAAATTTATAGTCTATAATCTTTAACATACTTAATCCAATCTTTAACTTCAGAAGGTATTTCTATATCTGGTTTGATACCTATATTAGCTTTCTCTGTATTTGCTCTGAGTAATCTAGTGGGTGGATAAATCAATGTGAAAAATTTGCAAGGCATCTGTGTTTCTACACGTTCAACATAATTAATAGAACCGGCACTATTTGTACCATAGAGTTTAACTTTACTACTCTGTCTGGCTTGTAATGCAAATAGTTCTGTACTACTGCTAGATTCTTTATTCATTAAGATAGAGACTCTGGATGGTTTTTTAAATATGTTTGTATATCTAATTGTATCGACTGGATACAATAGATACATCTCCCCAAGATGCGCTTTTAATTTAATCAAGTTTTGCTTAAAAGAATCTTGAACATCTTGTGGCAAATCAGTAGATGTATCTTCAAAACCATCTTTGATATTATCATCTGTAGCCAGGACCTGTGCGCTTTCAGTTAGAATTGGGTTGGTATATATATATGGTAAAATCTTTTTAAAGGCACCAACAGCTCCTCCATGGTTATTTCGTAAATCAATGATTAAATGATCTGTATTGAGCAATACTGAATCAATTTTTAGCATTAAGCTATCTGTTTCTTGCCTTAATGAAATATCAAAGCTTGGGATAGTTAAGAGGCCTGTTTTATTATCAAGTTTTTTAAATTTAGGATTATTTATTCCAACTTGAGCGTTATGCTTAGGTGAACCATTTTTGTAGAACTTTCCTAATTCTTTTAAATCAATTGTGTCTTTTAGAAGGATCATTTTAGCTGGATAATTTGAATGATCTCTTGCAAGAAAATACATGAAATTATAAGTTTTGTTTATCTTTTTTATTTTAAACTTAATTTGTTGTGGAATCCAAAATATACCATCAGCCTTGATTGTAAAACCTATAAACTCATCATGGATTAAACTATCACGGACAATACCTAATTTGAAAATATTTGATTCATGATTCCAAATACCTTCAATGCTGTCTAAAGAATATTTATTAGCGTTTAAATATGATTTTAGATTATCTTTTGACCACTTTGTTCTCTCTTCTTTAGCGAAAAAATTAAGAATGGAATCTTTTGGTTGATTTGCATTAAATACGATTGACATATGTCTGTCTTTAAAAAAGTCGAGCCATTCTTTGCAAAGAGAAATACACTTATCCCTGTTTGTTATTTTTGCTACTTGCTGAAGACTATCGGTAAAGCGATCGAATTGTTTTTGATTATTTTTTAAAACCATATCGTTATACCCAGCATAATTCTTTTTAATACGTTTCACCATAAAATTGAAATTATCTGAACAATTGCAGTTTTGGGCTTGAGAGGGATCTGTAAAAAGAAGAAAAAGAAGAAAATAAATATATTTCATAAAATAATTTAATAGGGACTTAGTTCTTGATAATCATTATTAGAGCTGTTATGGCGTGCTTAAATTAGTATTTAATTATTAAGATGTTACAATACTTGATTGTTTTAAGATTGGTTTTTTTATTAAATCGATTGAGTTTTTAAATCATTACATAATTTTGAAGATGGACTTCCTCCATCGCCCTCATTTAATTGAATTAAGTTTAGCCCACCTCTTGTTAGATTTCCTCCATTAATCAGTTTCATTTGCTCTGGTGTCAAATTATTAAGGCTATTCTTTTTAAAAATGAAAATAGTTCTTTTTTCTAATTTAGTTGTTTTCATAGGACTTAGATTTAAGTGTTTTAAATGTATGCATGCAAAGTATAGCTTATTATGAGATGGATCAAAAAAACTACACCAAACAGCCTTTTGAGTATACGAAACCAAAGGATTAGAAATGTAAATCTTAAATAATCATTTAGATTGATGGTTTTTTACAAAATCAATCCAGTCAGTAACACTATCCGGAATTTCTACATCGGGTTTAATCCCAATATTATCTAAGGGATAATCTGGTAACCTAAAAGATTTGCAAGCGGGATAGTAAAGGGTATAAAAATTACAGGGCATTTTGGTGGTAATCACTTCAACATAATCAATTGTCCCACTACTATTTTCACCATAAATTTTCACCTTTTTGCTTTGTTTTGCTTCAAGTAAAAATAATTCGGCAGCGCTCCCTGTATTTTTATTCACCAGAAACGAAATCCGTTCGGGGTTTTTGTAAACTGTATTAAATTTTATGGTATCCACCGGGTAAAGCTTATAAAGTTCTCCCTCGTGAGCTTTTAATGTCATCAGGTTTTTCTTTAGTACATTTCTAATACTGTCTGAAACTTCCGGATATTCTTTAGAATAGCCGTCTCTAATATTTTCGGCAGTTGCCAAAACATAACCTCCCTCCTTTAGGATTGGGTTGGTATATAAGTATGGCATCAGTTTTTCATAGACCAAAACAGAACCACCGCTATTATTTCTTAAGTCTATAATTAAATGTTTCATGTTTTTTAATACGCTTTCGTTCTTTTTAATTAAGGCTGCTGTTGGGGCTACATAATCTAATTTGCCAAAAGAGGGCATTTCAAATATTGCCGTTTCATCATTCAATACCCGGAATTTTGGAGAAAGGTCTATTTCTTTTTCGATTGTTGCATTTAAAGGTTTAGGCACTTTAACCCACTTTTTAAAAAAGCCAAAATCCAGTGTATCTGCATTTTTTATTAAGGCAGGATGTTGCTCGGAATGATCTCCTCCACTAAAATAAATGGTTTGATATTGCCCGCCCTTTTTCATTATTCTAAACTTGACTTGCTGCGGCATCCACCTTACTGAATCTGCTTTGAGCACAAAGGCGATAAACTGATTTGGCTTGATGTCTTTAACAATCCCAACTTCATAAATGCCGGTACTCCAGATACCTTCTACAGGATCGAGCTTCGCTTTGTTTTGGAGGAGGTATGATTTAAAACTACTGTCTGTCCACTTGGTTTTTTCTTCATCTGAAAAAAAAGTCCTTACTGAATCCGCATTTAGTTCATCGAAAGCCATGCCAAAGGCAAGGTGTTTATCTTTAAAGAAATCAAGCCATTCCCTACATAAGCTTAAACACTGGTATGCATTTGATCGGTTAGCGATTTGTTGGAGGCTATCTGTGAATTTTGCAAATTGTTTGCTGTTTGATGGGGTTATCTTGTCCGTATAACCTACATAATTTTTGGAAATTCTTTGGGTTAAGAAAGCAAAGTTATCTCCACAGTTGCAGTTTTGGGCTTTAAGGCATGTAACAGTAAACATCAAAAAGAAAAAGCCTAGTAATTTTTTCATATAAACATTAATGATGGAGTAAGTGAGCTTTTGTAGGCTAACTTATTAGTTTGTTTTGTGGTTAAAAATATAAAACATTGTCGTAGCTGACAAAAACTATTGATGAATACTACCTTTTTATGTACCAAAACTGTTTTGGTCAAAAGAGTTTTCATTTTTTTGAAACAGCGTGTCAATGGATTCTAAAGCTATACATCAATATACTCAGTTATAAACATATCGTTACTTTAGTAACTATTAGGTGTCGTGTCCATATAAAAAGCCATTTCGTGTATTATTTTTCAGGCTCGGAAAAATAAACTCAATACTTGTATCATGTTAGGCCGACAGAGGCGGAAATCCGAAAAGCCTTTAATGAGTAGGAATTAAATTTAAATTAATCGAAATGAAAAAGTTAAAATTAGAAAACTTCGGCGTGCAGGAAATGGATGCTAAAGAATTACAAAAGGTTGATGGAGGGAATTTTTGGTGGGCAGTGGGTGTAGGAATTTATTTATACGATAATAGAGAGAGATTTTTAGAAGGTGTAAAAAAAGGTTTAAATGACTTTAACTAAAGAATAAAATATGAAAAATTTAAATAATATTCAAATTGACGGTTCAGGTTTATCAATTTTAGATAATAATGAACTTATAACTACAAATGGTGGTAATGCAGGTGATGCAGCAGAATTAATAGGTAGGTCATATGTATGGTCTATGGCTCATTTTCTTACTGGTGGAGCAAGTACAATTTATTTAATTGCACATAACTTGTAACTTATTGAACCAAGTTGTAAATTTAAAATGAATTTACAACTTGGTTTTAAATTGAAATTGATAAAAACAGAAATATGAAAAATACTTTATCGAAGAGGAATGAAAATTTAATTGACGTACTATTTATAATGATACTCTTATTTATATTTCTTTATGATTATAGAGTTGAATTTTTAAATGGGGTACAGTTAGGGATTAAAGATTTTATTAAGTAATCTTATTTACATGCAAAATCTATATATAATAACTTTTTAAAAACTGTATATTTTTTTAGCAGTATAAATTTAAGAAATAATTTTTTTTATTAAAATATAAAAACGGTTGTTTTTTGTGTTTAAATAAAGTAAGTATTCCATCCATATGATTTACTTACTTATGATTACTGCCATTTTATTGGCTGTTCCCTTTTTCGCCTTAATAACTTCAGAAAAAAAGAGCCTATTTGTTATAAATATACTGTATTTAGCATGTGGTGTGATGTTACTGTCTCTTCCAGCTGGTTTGTTTTTAGGAAAGGCATTTTACTTTCTAACACATTCATAAATATTACTCAATTTTTAATCATCAGCAGCAGCGATCATCCAGATTTAGATTGACTTTAATAAATAATCGATTTTAAAACCAGCATATACAGCTGGTTTTTTTGTTTATAGCTGATTTTTACAATAACCTTATAGGTTGAGTGGCAGGTGATGCCATTTATTACCTGTTCACTATTCATCCCTACAATCTGCCCTTTGGTGTATCAATTTTGTTGCTTCACAAATTAAACACAAAATTGCCCCCTAAATTATTGTAATTCATATGGCCGTCGAGAATGAGACAGATTTGCAGAACAATGTGCTGGTTTTTTTACATCAGACGAAAGTGAGCACCCAGATTATTTATTCCGTGACCCTGCTGGCAGTTGTTATGGCCTTATCTGCTTTACCATTTATTTATACCACGGTAAGCGTAAAAGGAAGTGGTTCATTACAAAGTAATATAGAGAAAAATGAATTGCTGGCACCAGTGTCTGGTAAAATTACAATGATCAATTTAACTGATAACAAAAAAATAAAAAAGGGAGACCTTCTTTTAAATATAGATCCTACGCTTCAGGAAAAGCAGGGAATGATTTTAAGTAGTCGTACAAATGAATTAAGTGATTTGTTAAACGATGCTACGCTCCTGTTAAAAAAAGTCGATTTAAGCGGTGCTGGTTTACCTGCACTGCACACCGGCTTATATACAGCCAGCTGGCAGCAGTTTATGGAGCAAACCCAGAATGCATTGAACGCTAAAAATCAGGCTTACCAGATTTATGCCAGATATGAGATTCTTTTTGCAAAGAAAGTCGTTACACAGGCTGAATACGAGCAGTATAAATTTAACTACGACCAGGCACTTTCTGATTTTAACCTCGTGGCCAGGAAATATAAAACGCAATGGCAAACCGAGGCCAATCAATACAGAAAGGAACTAAAGGACCTGGATAATCAAATGGTTCAGCTCACGGAACAGGAAAAGTTATATCAACTTACTGCCCATATTGATGGTACTGTTCAAGGATTATCGGGCTTGCAGACGGGATCTTTCGTTTCTGCCGGGCAGAAGATCGGAGAGATCTCTCCTGATAGTGCTTTGCTGGCCATCAATTACATTAAACCTTCAGACATTGGCTTGATTAAAAAAGGCCAGGAAGCCAGGTTTCAGATCGATGCATTTAACTATAACCAATGGGGTTTGCTTAAAGGAGTAGTTACAGATATTTCAGACGATATTGTGATGATTAACCAAAACCCATACTTCAAAGTAAAGTGTAAGCTGAATCAAGACTACCTCCAGTTAAAAAATGGTTATAAAGGTCAGGTAAAAAAAGGAATGAGTTTTAGTGCACGGTTTACCATTGCCAAAAGAAGCTTGTATCAATTGCTTTATGATCAGGTTGATGACTGGCTGAATCCGAATGGAGCCAAACGCTAAAAGAAGAAAGCTAAATGGTAATAACTAAAAAGCCTGAATTAAACATTCTCATATCTCACATCTGAAATCTAATGTCTATTTTAATTAAACAACGTGATATTACCGATTGCGGAGCGGCATGCCTGGCTTCTGTTTCTGCTCATTATCAATTAAAAATGCCTGTTGCACGAATCAGACAACTGGCCAGTACCGATCAGAAAGGAACCAATGTATTGGGTTTAACAGAAGCCGCCGTTAAACTCGGTTTCGAGGCAAAGGGGGTACGCGGCCAGGCTGATAGTTTAATGAAAATCCCATTGCCTGCCATTGCGCATGTGGTGTTGAAGAAGCAATTACAGCATTATGTGGTGATTTATAAGGCGACAGATCAATACATAGAAATAATGGATCCCGGTGATGGCAGGATGCACCGCAAAACCATGGAAGCGTTTGCGGCAGAATGGACCGGAGTATTGGTTTTAATGCTGCCGGATGAGAGTTTTAAAAAAGGAAATGAAAAGGTAGATACGGGTAGCCGGTTCTGGAATTTGATTAAACCCCATAAAACAATTGCTGTGCAGGCGCTTTTTGGTGCTTTAATGTATACGGTTCTAGGCCTTTCTACCTCCATTTTTGTGCAGAAAATAACGGATCATGTTTTGGTAGATGGCAACCGGAATTTGCTGAATGTGATGAGTATGGCCATGATTGCCATCTTATTGCTTCAATTATTTATTGGCACGGCTAAAACCATTTTTACCATCCGTACCGGACAGCAAATTGATGCCCGCTTAATTTTAGGATATTACAAGCATCTTTTAAAATTGCCGCAACAGTTTTTCGACACCATGCGTGTAGGCGAAATTATTTCGAGGGTAAATGACGCGGTAAAGATCAGGGCTTTCATTAACGATGTTTCCATTAACCTAGTGGTGAATGTATTCATCGTGATTTTCTCCTTTCTGCTTATGTTCAGTTATTACTGGAAACTGGCGCTAATGATGCTGGTGGTTATTCCACTTTATCTACTGATTTATTTTATAAGCAATAAGCTCAATAAAAAAATCCAGAGAAAGCTGATGGAAGAATCTGCAGATCTGGAATCGCAGCTGGTAGAAGGATTAAATAATGTAGCCACCATTAAGCGTTTCGGCCTGGAACGTTTTACCAATGAAAAAACTGAAACACATTTTGTATCCTTGCTTAGAACCATTTATCAATCAGGAATGAATGGTGTTTTCTCCGGAACATCAACCGAGGTGATTGCCAGGTTACTCACCATTATCCTGTTATGGGTAGGAGCGGGCTACGTTTTAGATGGCGAAATTACACCCGGTGAATTGTTTTCATTTTATACCCTAATTGGCTATTTCACAGGACCGGCCGCATCTTTAATTGGTGCCAATAAAGCCATACAGGATGCGATCATTGCGTCAGATCGTTTATTCGAAATTATGGATCTTGAAGTGGAGCAGGATACCTCAAGTGTTCACCTCACCAAAGAATTAATGGGAAACATTCGCTTTGAACATGTTGCTTTTCGCTACGGAAGTCGCGTTAATGTTTTCGAAGACCTGAATCTGCATATCGAAGCGGGGTCGTTTACAGCCATAGTTGGCGAAAGTGGTTCGGGCAAATCGACCTTAATGTCATTGCTTCAGAATATTTATCCCATTCAGTCGGGAAATATTTTTATCGGGATTAATGCCATTAAATACTTAAACAATCATTCGCTTAGGAACCTGTTAAGTGTGGTGCCTCAAAAAATAGATCTTTTTGCAGGCAATGTTGTGGATAATATTGCAGTTGGCGATTATGAACCGGATATGCAACGCATCATCAACATTTGTTCGCAATTGGGAATTATGGCTTTCATTGAAGAATTGCCTGAAGGTTTTCAGACGTACCTCGGTGAAAACGGGGCTTCCTTATCTGGCGGACAAAAACAACGCATTGCCATTGCCAGGGCTTTGTACCGTAACCCTGAGATTTTAATATTGGATGAGGCTACTTCATCATTAGATTCTGCTTCTGAACAATATGTTCAACGGACAATAGATTTATTAAGGAAGCAAAATAAAACAATCATTATCATTGCACACCGGCTAACCACCATCAAAAATGCTGATAAAATTATTGTTTTAGATAAAGGTAAGGTGGTAGAAGAAGGAAGCCACAGCCAAATGATTTTTGCAAATGGTCATTATGCAAATTTATGGAAACAACAATTTGGCGATGATGATTTGACCAGCCTGTTAACACCATCCTTGGAATTTGTCAATTCTAAAATTATATCCTAATGATTTGACTCAAATAACAGGATTAAACTAAACGCTTATGAAACTACTAGAATATATTGACCGCATCAAGATCATACATAAATTGATTAAAGAAAGTCATACAGGTACTCCAGAAAATTTTGCGAAAAGATTATCGATATCTACCTCAAGATTATATGTGGTATTGGAAGAATTAAAGCTGATGGGGGCGCCAATTGAATATTCGCGTCAGCTGCAAACGTATTATTATACCCAGGCATTTGAAGTAAACATCAGGGCTGATTTTATGGTCTTGAAACCACAGGAGTTAATCAGTATAAATGCAGGTTTTTTAAATCAAAATCATTATCCACTCCTTTTTTTGTAGAGTGGACAAAAGTAATTTAGTAGTGTTGCAACGAAGGCGTAAACCGAAAAGCCTTAAATGAGTAGGTAAAGTTATTATAATATAAAAAATGAAAAAATTACATTTAGAGAATTTTGGTGTTCAGGAGATGAATGCTAGAGAGATGAAAAATGAAAATGGTGGTAGTGCTATTGGAGATTTCTTTGTAAAAACGATATTGGCACCAGCTTATGCTCTAAGTAGCAGTTTGGAATTCGGAGTAGGTTTCGCTCAAGGACTTGCAGGTGGATTTCATGATAAATATGATTAATTATTTAATTTAAGAAAAATGAAAAGATTAGATAAATATTCTGTTATTCAGCTTAATCAAAATGATTTGTTGGATATAAATGGTGGTAATCAATTACCTAAAAATTGGGATCAGATGTCATTTGCACAAAAATCAGGCTATGTTATTGGTCATGCAACTTTTGCTGCTGTAGATTTGGCCGCTGCTTTATTATTACCCTGGGTTTAAAAAATATAGCTATTCGGACTAACCGAATAGCTATTTATTAAATAATTATGCTAAAAACTATAAAACTTATCTTTAGTTTTTTACAAATTCCAGATGATAAAAAATCTGGTTTAAATATAATAAAGACATTTCTTTCAGGCTTAATTATTATATTTTTAATTAGTTTGATTTGTCATTTTCTCGCAGAAATTTTAGGTCGGTTTGGACTTGAAAATCCCTTCACAAATCTACATTCTAATGAGCAGATAATACTTAATAAGTATGGTTTGCCCGCACTAATTGGAATCTTACTTTTAATGCCATTAGTAGAAGAAACAATTTTTCGTTTACCATTACGCCCTAAATTTATACATAATGCATTGAGTTGCATCTTGTTGATAGGAATAATTATTGCCAACTTTTTGGCACATAAAGAGTATACCTCACAACTAATATTTATTGGCTTTTCTTTGTTAGTTTTAATTAATTTATGGTTAAATAGAAATCGCTTTAGGTTATTGGTTTATTTTTCGGCTATTCTTTTTGGCTTGATGCATATCTTGAATTTTCTGCCCTTAAATTTCAATTCTTTAGGTATTTGTATGGTATTAATTATTCCACAAATTTTTGTAGGACTAATGCTTAGTTATATTAGAATAAAATGTAATTTTTGGTTGGGCTGTCTTTTTCATATAATATTTAACTTACCTCACATAATTATTTTATTAATAAAATTTAGTACTTAAAATATGAAAAAAAAGATAATCAAGATTATACTTCTCATTATCATAGCAGTAATTGTTTGTTATTTGTTTTTAAACTGGAGGGATTTTCTTCTTGGCTTTACTCAGGGCTTTTCTTCGGAAAATTAATAACAGATTTTAAATAAGTTCTGCTAATCATTAGCTAATAACATTATTATATAATATTCAATTGCCCGCTTAATAGTTCTTCTCTTTAATACACCAAAGCCAGATACCGCCCATGATGGCTTACACAGCCGGGAGCCATACTTTTATAATCCGCCGGGTGGTGGGGTTGCGAATAAATGGTGATGCTGATTTTACTAAGCTGATCACAAACCGGAGCAGCAATCGTATGCACATAATTTGGCAAAACACTCGTTTTCGTGAAATACACCTGGCCATCAACAGTAACCGAACCATTTACCTCATCATGAGCAGAAGTCAGTTTACAGGCCAGGCTTGCCGGAGCGAAATTTCGAATACCTGTTTTACGATTATGTATTTTGTAAGCCGCTTCTTTCATGCTCCATAAGAGCCAAACCATTTCATCAGCACAGTTTGCGGTCGCAATTAAGGTTTGTTCGCTTGGGCTAAAAATTTTATCCAGATAGCCTTTACGTCGCCAGTTGCTTTGTACTTTCGCTAAATCTAAATCTACAATGTCGTTACCGATCAATTTCGCTTAGTTTTTCTTTTATCACTTCAATGGAAGCCTTCACAGTTAACATTTTTTCCATAGAGGCGTTATCAATGTTGATGCCGAATGCCTCTTCTACATCTAAGATGATGTCTACCAAATTGGCTGAGTTGATGTTTAAATCTTTGATGAAATCAGACTCTTCGCTCAGGTTTTCCAATGCCGCGGAAGCCGGTGCATAAGTGGTGATGATTGGCTTTAGTTTATGGATAATTTCTTCGTTACTCATGTGCGTATTTTTTAAAAATAATACAGGCATTTACATCGCCAAAACCGAAGCTTGCCTTAATTAAGGTATTGATTTTTATTGATTTCATTTTTTGCGGAACTTTTTCTGCATCGATTAACGCCGTAATGGCGGGGTTTAAATCTTCACAATTTACATTTGGAAAAAGAAAATTATGATGGATCTGCAGCACGGAGGCTACACATTCTATACTGCCAGATGCCGTTAAGCAGTGGCCTGTCATTCCTTTTAAAGCATTAATGTAAGGGAAATCAATCCCTTTTCTATTAAGTGCCATTGTCCAGTTTTTAATTTCCAATGCATCCATTGCGGTAGCCGTTAAATGGCCATTAATGGCATCAATCTCAGCTGCTTCAACTTCGGCATTTTCAAGTGCTTTTACAATACAGCGTTGCACCGCTGTGGAGTTTGGGGCAGTCATCGTTCCAGCACCTCTTTGTCCGCCGGAATTGGCATGTCCACCTAAAATTTCTGCATATATTTTTGCCCCTCTTGCTTTGGCATGGCTTAATGATTCTACCACCAAAGCACCTGCGCCAGCTCCCGGTACAAAACCACTTGCGTTGGCACTCATTGGTCGTGAACCTTTTTCAGGGCTATCATTGTGCTTGTAAGTACACACTTTCATACCATCGAAACCGCCCCAAATGTATGGACCACTATCACTGGTGGCACCAGCGAGAATTACGCTTGCCTGCCCGCTCCTTATTCTTTCGAAAGCCGTTAATAGACTTTCTGTTCCGGTACAGCAGGCAGATGAGTTGGTGGAAATCTGATTTCCCAGTCCTATTTTTCCTGAGAGGTATGCACTTACCCCACTGTTCATGGTTTGAGCCACCACGGTACTACCCAAGCGTCTGATGTCGAGTTTATCAATGGTGTAAATGGCTTCCCTGAAGCGGTCAATTCCGGAAGTGCCGGCACCGAAAACCATTCCATAATTCCAGAAGGGCTCATCTGTATCATTTAAAGGCAATCCTGCATCCTTCCAGGCATCCATGCCGGCGATTACGCCATATAAAATGCCCGTGCTGTTAAAATTACGCAATTCCAAAGGGCTGAAGTATTGAGCAGCAAGTTCAGCAGGTACGTCTGGTAAGCCGGCAATCTGACAAGAGAATTTCAGGTCGCTTAAAAGCTGCTGGTATTTAATCCCTGAAGTACCATTTTGTATGGCGGATAGAAACTGATCTAACCCAATGCCATTTGGTGAAACTACACCCATCCCGGTAATGACGACTCGATTATCCATTGGCATTTTTGATAAACATCCCAGCCAGTTCCCCGTAACAAACCTTATCTCCAGCCAGGTTCTGCATGGTGATTTTACACTTCAGTTTATTGAACCTGAAATATATTTTTTCTGAAACAACGCTTACTTTCTCTCCCGGAAAAACAGGTCGTAAAAACTCAACATTGGTAGATGTCATCGCCACCTGACCATTAAAGTCCTCTTCTTTAGCCGATAGCAAAAAAATCCCCAGGCTAACCAGGCCAATCTGCGCCATAGTTTCCGTTAAAATAACGCCAGGTGTGATCGGGTTGTTTTTAAAGTGACCTTTGTAAAATTCTAGTTCCGGATCGAAAGTAAAAGAACCTCTTACACCATCCTCGTTGATGCTTTCGATATCATCAACAAAAAGAAATGGCTTTGAATAGGGCAGTAGGGTTATTATTTCTTTGCTTGTCATTTTTACCATTCGATTAAAATTCTTTGTGCTGAAAACCCCGGACCAAAACTCAGCATTAAGCCTTTTTCTCCTTTGGCAGGTTTTGAATCCAGAAAACGTTCTAAAACATATAATACAGTTGCGCTACTCATGTTCCCGTAAAGGCGCAAAACTTCTTTGGTGTCATTAATATTCTTTCCGAGCGCACCAAATAAACCCTCTACCATCTGTACAATTTTTTTTCCTCCCGGATGGAAGATTAAATAATCAATGTCATCAATTTTCAGGTTTTGCTTAGCCAGAAAAGGATGGATAATATCCGGGAAATGTGCTTCTATCGTATTCGGAACTTCAATATCCAAAACCATTTTTAAACCGGTATTGGTGAGGTCAAAACCCATCATGTGTTCCGCATCGTAAAAGTGGTACATTTCTTCGGCGATAATTTCAGGCCCTTCATCTTCTTCATGTGAAGATAATAACACACAAGCTGCACCATCACCAAAAATAGCTGCACTTACAATGTTGGTCATGGAGAAATCGTTTAACTGAAAAGTTGCCGTTGGTGATTCCACAGCAACAACTGCTGCTCTTTTGCCGGGGTTTGCCTTTAAAAAGTTTTTGGCATAAATCATTCCTGAAACACCGGCAGCACAACCCATTTCGGTTACCGGAAGGCGAACAACATCCTGACGGAGTTTTAACTCGTTGATTAAAAAAGCATCCAAAGATGGGATCATAATCCCGGTGCAACTCACCGTAATCAGAAAGTCCAGGTCTCCGGGTTTCCAATTGGCTTTTTCCAAAGCATCAGTGAGGCATTGCGTACCCAGTTTAATCCCCTCTCTAATATAGATTTTGTTTCTTTCTTCAAATGAAGCATCACTAAAAACCTCTTCCGGCGACATGAACGAATAGCGTTTATTAACCGCTGCATTTTCGAAAATCTTCTTCACTTTCCGGATAAACCTTTCGTCCTGCCCGGTTAGCCAGGCATCCAGAAACGGTACAATCTCTTCAGTGGCACGGTTAAAAGGTGGTAAGGCTTTGCTAACGGCTTTAATTTTTACGCTCATATTGATTTTATAATCCACTGGTAACGGAAAGCCCATCTCCACCGGATGCTGAAATTTTTAAATTTTAATGTGGATGAATATCGCTGCAGATCAGTTTTTTTAAACCCTCTTAAAATGGAAACCAGTCCATCTTTTCTTGACATGTCATTCAGCCTGAATACAAAACATATCGCATCAAATAAATAATAGGCTAGTTTGCTGCGGTGTAAATCATTAATCACAACGCCAAGTTTAGCCTGCTGCTGAAATGCATGCATTAAGGCTAAAATTTCGTTATCCTTAAAATGGTGCAAGGTTAATGTACATAAAATGATATCAACATCTTTAGTTTTAAACGCATCGCTAAAAATATCAACACAGTCATAACTGATATTTTCATAAGCTACAGACAAGCCCTCAGCATGTTTGATGGTGAAAGCATTTGCATCAACACCCGTCAGCTTAAAGTTTATATTGTTTTTCTGTCCGTAGTCTGCCAATGTTCTCAGCATATCGCCGTTTCCGCAACCTACGTCCAGAATGGATATTTCTTTCTGAGTGTGCAGGTGAGTAATTAAAGTTTTAACACCATGCAGGGTTACATTGTTTCCGCCCAGCAGTTTATTTATGCTGGCAATTTTGTCAAGTGCATCCCTCAATATCTCCCCCTCAAGTGCAAAATCATCCATCAGTTCGGGTTCATTGCTTCTGGTTCTGGTGTTTACCGGCATTTAATTTATTGTTATGGGTTTTCCATGTGTACGTTTGATGATTTCAGGCAAAAGTGCCGGGAATTTAGCCAAACCATTGATTAAAAATTCAGACAGGCCTTCCTTTCTTAGTAACCCTGAAAGGAGCTTCCCGGTTTTTAATCTCGAATTAAAATGAAGTTTCCATTCGGCTGTATAGGCATTTTCCAGATTTTTTCGTGTGGTCACTTCTCCATTTAAAAACTTTAAAATTAGTGTACAGGCGATTTGGGCCGCGTGGATGGCCATGCCCATTCCGTTGCCGCATAGCGGATGAATCAATCCGGCAGTATCGCCAACCATTAAAATATGGTTTCTGACGCATTCTTTTTGTTCAAAGGAAATCTGACTGATACTCATTGGCACATCAAAATGCAGGGTGCTGTTTTCCATGATCATTTTCAGATGTGGATTTTGAAACAATACATTTTCCTGATGTTCTTTGATATTCTTATACTTTTTAAAGGAAGCGTAGTTAACCAGGTAACAGATATTAATAAAATGATGCTCTACCTTTGATACCCCGCAATAGCCACCCTTAAAATGGTGCAGCGCAACAAGATCGTTTGGGAAATCTCCTGTATAATGTGCTTTTATAGCCAGCCAATCAGATTTTTCTTTTATAAAAGGACGTTCCAGTTTAAGATCCAGGTTTGATCTTTTGCCGTAGGCGCCAATTACAATACGGCTTTTGTAGCGATTATCTTTGCTTACAACGGTGAAGATTTCATCCTCGTAAACTACATCTACAACGGTGTCATGGATAAGGATCGCGCCTGATTGTTTTGCCCTTTCCTGTAAGAAATGATCAAATGAAAAACGGCTCAACCCAAAGCCACCTAAAGGTAAATCAGCATGTACCAGGGCACTTTTTGGTGTGCTCATTTCAAATTTAGTAATGTTTGCTGGATTTAAAATGGCCGGATTTGCGCCTAAGGTGGTAAGATATGGCAATACCTCATTCGAAACATATTCACCGCAAACTTTATGATGCGGATAGTTATTTTTTTCGATCACAATTACCCTCTTGCCTGCCTGCGATAAATGAATGGCACTCACCAACCCGGCAAGGCCTCCTCCAATAATCATCACATCGGCATCAAACATATTCCGCAATTTAAGGTAATTAAATGAAGAATGTTTGAAGTCATCAATCAAATGCTAAACGAAAGCGATAGATCAAACTTATCTGTCGCTTCTTTCCTCCATATTTAAGTCAGTATCAAACGGACTTTTGGTAAAAGGATAAATGGATTGCTTGACAAATCCTTTTGGGTATGATGCCTCATGTACGCCTGTACCCGCAGGCCACTCATTTTTCGGCAAATAATAGGTTCCGAACATCATATCGATAAAGGGGAAAATAGATGCGAAATTATGTCCGTAATATTTAGGATCTTCACAATGGTGCCAATGGTGGTATTGCGGCGTAGTAAAAATATATTTAATCGGCCCGAAATTAATTCTGGTATTCGCATGGATTAATACGGCATGGATGGCGATAAAAATGATGTACACATTAAATACCGTTGCGGAAAAACCAAGGACGTACAAAGGAATGAACGTCATGGCCCGGGTAAAAAAGATATCAATAAAGTGGGTTCGGCTACCGGCCAGCCAATCCATATGCTGTGTAGAATGGTGGATGGAATGGAAACGCCACAGCGCCACACGGGTATGGAAAAAGCGATGCGCCCAGTATTGAAATAAATCTGTAGTAAAAAAGGCAAGAAATAAGGCCACGATGAAAGGTAAGCCTTGTACCCAGGTATGTAATTTATCTAATCCTATCCAGCCGAAAAATAACACAGCAGGCTTTTGGGTAATGATTCCGAAAAACTGGATAAACAAATGGCTGATGACAAAATAGGTTAAATCGGTACGCCATTCTTCATGAAATTTGGTTTGTTCATTGTTCTTTGGAAAGAATAGCTCAAGCGGAACAAAAATAGCAACCATCAGCAGTAAATCCAGAATCATCCAGTCAAGGCCAAAATGCCAGCCTGATTTGGCTACATCCCTGCCTTCCACACTCAAGGCACCCAGGATAACCGCCAGCGCCGCCAGTGCGAAACCCGGCCAGCCCCATTTAAGTTTCTTGCTTAAAATAATACTTAAAGCAGCGAAAAAGAATGAAGCAATTACGCCCCCTAGCATTAAGACTTCCATACTGTCTTTAGTGTAAATCTCTCGAAATTCTGGAGTAGTCAGCTTCTCGGGGTAATGAAAACATAATATCCCAAGCAGGACTAAAATGGCAAGGAATATAGAAATATAGCCACTGATCTGGCCCTGGCCAACCACTAAACGTTTATTTGGAGACATGATGCTGCATTTGATGATAACAATGATAATAAAAATACGGGCCAATTACGTAAAGTTTTGCATCAGATTATTTTTTAACCTCATCAGATTTCTCTGTCCAGTAAAATATTCATGATGTTGAGACATCGTTTTATAAAATGTTTCTTGCGCGGTATGGTACAGATAAATTTTTCTATAAACAGACTTTCATGTTGTCTCTGAATAAATCCGTTTCAGCAAATCAGCTAAACATTTGGAAAAACATTTTTTGTTGGATTGGGGTTGCTTTAATAGGCATCGCCATAACGCGGTACTTTTCTTTTTTAAATAATCAGTAATTTTGAACACATCATGATGCTACTTAATTATTTGCGCCTCTTACTTCTGCCTTTTTCTTTTATTTATGGGATTGCCATTACGCTTCGTAAAAAACTGTATGATTGGGGTATTATAAGTTCAGTTAAATTTGATTTGCCTGTAATCTGCGTGGGTAACCTGGCCGTTGGTGGTTCAGGGAAAACACCTACAACAGAATATCTGGTGAGGTTGCTGGCAGGTTATAAAATCGCCATACTCAGCAGGGGATATGGAAGGGAAACGAAAGGATTTATATTAGCTGATGACCGGGCAACTGCAAAAAGCATCGGCGATGAACCTTTACAGTATTATCAGAAGTTTGAGGGCATCACGGTGGCCGTTTGTGAGGACCGGGTTAAGGGCATCGAAAAATTAAAAGATGGTCATGACCTCATTATCCTGGATGATGCATTTCAGCATCGCCCCGTTAAGGCAGGATTGAATATATTGCTTTTTGAATTCCGCAAGCTGGGAACCCTACAGTTTTTACTTCCCGCCGGAAACTTAAGAGATGTTTTTTCATCACGGAAAAGGGCCGAGGTTTTACTGGTCACCAAATCTCCGGTGCCTTTGTTACATGTTGCCCAACAGGCTTCCATAAATGAACTGCAACCCAATAATACCCAGAAAGTATTGCATAGTTACCTGAAATATGGTGATCTGAAACAGCTGTATACAGAAGAGCAACGATCGCTGGAAACAATCAGGGATTTTGAAATATATTTATTAACCGGTATTGCCAATCCGGATCCTTTAATTGAGGAACTGGAGAAATATACGAAAACCATTAAACATGAAAAATTTCCTGATCATTATGCCTTTAAAACGGATGATATCAAAAAGTTTAAATCAGCTTATGAATCGGGTAATAGAAAAGAAAAAATCATCATCACAACAGAAAAGGATAGCAAACGTTTAAAAGCTGCGGGATTTAAAGATTTACTGGTAAATTTACCGGTATATTTTTTACCCATCGAGGTTGAATTATTTGAGGAAGATAAGATTACCTTTGATGAACTTATTTTAAACTATGTTAAGAGCAATAGAAGAAACCGTTGAATACATCAAACGTAAAACCGAAAACTTTAAGCCCGAAATTGGTATTATTTTAGGCACTGGCTTAGGTGGCCTGGTGAAGGAAATACAAATCGAACATCAGCTGATGTACTCGAATATTCCGAATTTCCCTATTTCTACTTTAGAATTTCATAGCGGTAAGTTAATTTTTGGAACCTTAAACGGTAAGAAAATAGTCGCCATGCAAGGGCGTCTGCATTATTATGAAGGCTATAGCATGCAGCAAATTACTTTCCCGGTTCGGGTAATGAAAGGATTGGGTATTGAAAACTTAATCGTGTCTAATGCTGCAGGCTCACTGAATCCCGAGTTTAAAAAAGGCGATTTAATGGTTATTGAAGATCACATCAACCTTCAGCCGGATAACCCTTTACGGGGCTTAATTGAAAGTTCATTGGGTCCGCGTTTTCCGGATATGAGTGAACCTTACAAACGTGATGTCATTGCAAAGGCCTTAAAGATTGCTGAAGAAGTAGATATAAAATGCCATAAAGGCGTTTATGTAGCTGTTTCAGGTCCGAATTTGGAAACCAAGGCAGAATATAAATACCTTCGTTTAATAGGAGGAGATGCTGTAGGCATGAGCACTGTACCCGAAGTAATTGTTGCCAACCACGCAGGCTTGCCGGTGTTTGCCATTTCTGTGCTGACAGATGAAGGTTTCCCGGAAGATTTACAACCCTTTAACCTGGATGAGATTTTAGCTGCTGCTGCAAAGGCAGAGCCTAAAATGACCGAAATTTTAACCCGCCTAATTGCTGAACTGTAAGATGGGTAAACTGGCTCAAATTTTTCTTTTCATCTTACTGCTTACCGGCATTAACAAAACTTTTGCACAGGATTTAAAAACAAGCATTAATAATAAAACGGAAGCAGATTCCATCAGGAAAAAACTGGATAGTAAAGACTCGATTATCTATACGGCTAAATTTATCCGTTATACCAAACTCGGCTTAAGTAAAGACAGTATCGTATTGCTGCCGCTCGATACTTCTACTACAAATATCCAGAATTATAGCCCGCTTTTACAGCCGGAACACCCAACCATCAATAATGGAAATATGGGGCTTTCTGCCAGGCCTTTGCTTTATGAGCCAAGCAAAAGAATTGGCTTTGACGTAGGTTTTCATTCTTTAGATTATTACGCTTTAACTCCGGATGATATTGTGTATTATCAGGCCAGGGCACCATATTCGAGTTTATACCTGATCAGTGCCGGACAAAAAGAGCAGCTGTTTAAAATGATCCACAGTCAGAATATTAAAAAAAACTGGAATGTTGGTGTTAATTTTAACCGTGGCGATTCACGTGGTTTTTACCGCAGGGAGCGGGGTGATAATTTAAATGTTGCCGTATTTTCATGGTACCAGTCTCCCAGTAAACGATATAATATGTGGGCATCCGTTATTTTTAATACCATGCGGGCATATGAAAATGGTTCGAACACCAACCCCAACATATTTGAGCCAGGTTATCAGAAAATTGAAAGGACTGCAGAAGCCGTTAACTTAAATACAGCCAGGAATTTATACCGCAAAAATACTTTGTTTTTAAGGCAAACCTATTACGTGGGCCGGATTGATACTTCAGCAAATGTTAATAATGCCGTTTTACCAACCAATAAAGTAACCTATACCGTAGAATATAATAGCGACAATTACAGTTTTTTTAAGAATGAGCTGGATGTAAATAATGTAATGCCACCTGGATTGGCAGATGCTAGTTTTACCAATGATTCAACTAAGGTAAAACACCTTAAAAATGAATTTATTTACAGTTTCTTCTTACGTCCAAAAAAATCAACAGTAATTAAAAATGAGCTAAAAATTGATGCCGGGATTCGTCATGATTATTACCAGCACAGGTTTTTAGGCTTTAAACCCAATGGACTTACCTACGAAGAAAGCAAGTTTTCTTATCAGAACATTACTGTTTTAGGGTCTGCTGGTTATCGCTTCTCTAATAACATTGATTTTAACCTGGATTTACAGCAGATTCTACAGGGCGAAAATGCCGGTGATTATTTATATGAAGCCAAAACTAAAATCCTTTTGAGTAAATCGGTAGGGAGGATAGAATTGGGTGCTTATGCTCAGAACCAGTCTCCCTCACAACTTTTTAACTATTATCATGGTAACCATTACCGCTGGGATAATACAGGCTTTAAGAATACCAAAATCGCTAACCTTTCATTCAAGTTTATCAATGACAAATATGATTTTACAGCAGGAGCGAAGTATTTTTTAACCAGCAATTATTTATATTTTGGTATGGATGACAGTAACGGTACGAATGCCATCGCGCCAAAGCAGGTAGATGGAGATATCAGCCTGATCAGGTTTGATGTTTCCAAAAAGTGGCGGTTTGGCAAATTTGTTTTAGAAAATTACCTGGCTTACCAAAAAACAGACCGGAATGAAATCTTAAGAACCCCTGAATTTTATACCTATAACAGTTTTTACCTGAACAATACCTTTTTTAAGGTACTTAAGGCAAATATTGGTTTTGATGTGCGCTACAATTCTGAATATGCCAATTATTCATATTCGCCAGCCACTGCACAGTTTTATGTGGGCAGCAGTACGGTTTACCAATCTACGCCCATTGTTGATGTTTTCCTGAAAGCCAATTTAAAACGGGCCAACCTGTTTATTAAATACGACTTCATTAACCAGGGTTTGTTTGTGCCGGGTTACTATACTGTTAACCGCTATCCTATGCAGGATGCTTTATTGAAGTTTGGTGTAAGCTGGAATTTTTACGACTAGCAAATTAATCGTGTTGACTGTAGTAGATCAGCAGCTTCTTCATGCTCCTTGATACAAGGCCATAAATACTATTTCATTGAACAATCATGAAGTGAATATGATTTAGTAAATAAGCTTTGTCAACTTTGATAAATATTATAGGAATTAGGTAGTCAATGCCAGTTATTCAGCCGTAATATATTATAGCGAATAATGGACTTTAAAATTTCTAAACAAAAAAGCCGTTTTGAAATGAATCAAAACGGCTTTTGAAATTTTACGCTTTCTTAGAAAGAATAACCAACTGAGAAACCCAATACGCGGTTAGTCAATTTGTTATCGTTATTCGCTCTTGAATCTTTAGGGATAAGGTTTGACAATCCTAAACCATAGTTTGCACCAACCAAGAATCCAGAATTGGTACGGTAAGCTAAACCAAAGTTTGCACCGAAATCTGTACTAGCAAAATTTTTGTTTGTTGCACTACCGAAAGATAAGTCGGTGTCATTCGCTACAGTTGACGATGAGCTTGTATTCGTCGTATTGTTTGTAACGGTTGTAGTTATATCTCCTTTATTTTTACCAGAAATGTTGAAGCCTACATAAGGACCCGCACTAATTTGTACTGCACCAGCTGTACCAGTAGGAATTCTAAAAACGGCGTTGATTGGAACTTCAATTGCCATTAAATTTCTTTTTCCCGTAGTGGTAACAGTTGTAGTTGTGTTATTTACAGTTGCTGAATTAACTGATTCAAACTTATCACCCTTGTTTTGTAAGGAAACGCCTGGCTGAATAAAAAAGTTGTTTGCCACACCAAAATCTGCAAATGCGGTAACATTAAAACCAACATTATTTTTTACATTGTCATTGTATGCATTTGATAAAGCGTTATCTCCGCCCATGTGGAACTTTGATAAGTTAACACCTGCCTTAATTCCGAATCTAGCATCAGAGCCAGTCATGGTTGTTGTTTGCGCGAAAGCACCCGTTGCCAATAATACCACTGATGCACTTAATAGTAACTTTTTCATAATATCTTTCTTAGATAAAAAATCATGTTTAAAATAATCAAGGCCGAAACCTTTTGTTAATTACATGCCTCTTTCCAAAAGCTGTGCCAAAGTATGATGCTTTGATAATTTCAGTGCTAAAGCATTGTTTGCCAGTGTCTTTTTACATTGATTTAAGATTGAGATATAATCTCAGGACGGACTCAATACACCTTTGTGAAGTGTATACAAATCAGGAATATGATTAAATCGGAGGTATTATTCTTTCTTTTTAGATGCCTGATTATGTTTTCTGCGGCTTTTTCTTCGCTGCCGGAAAAAGCACGTTATTTAAGATCAAACGGTAACCTGCAGAATTTGGATGTAGATTTAAGTCAGTAGGAGGGTCGCCAACGGCATGCTGATAATCTTCAGGATCGTGGCCACCATAAAAGGTAAATTGTCCTTTCCCGATTTCTCCATGAAGGTACCTCACTTCTGCAGCACCCTTATTTTCGCCTAAAACGGTTACACTAGGCTTAACCAGGCTCTTTTTAAATGCAGTGGTCTGGCCCATAAAACCTTTAATTACCTTATCGTGGTTTTGTGTCAGCATGGTTGGTACCAAATCCCATTTTGCCGAGAAATCAAATAAGGTAAAGTAATCATTATTTTGGTTCAGCGTTCTGAACTGCGTAACGTCAATATCTGAAAATTCGTAATTCATTGGGTTATTGTCCAACTTGAAATTCTGAAAAGCCAGTGTTTTGTTAAAGTCGAGTTTGGATTGTGCATTTGGATCAACACCATCCCCATCAAACATCTGGGCACAAATATCTACCCCTTCTGCTGCCAGGGCAATGTCAAAACTATCTGTACCGGAACACATGGCAAACATAAAGCCGCCGCCAGCACAATATTCCTTAATGTGTTTGGCAACGGCAAGTTTCATCTCCGAAACCTTTTTGAAGCCTAATCTTTTGGCCAGGGCTTCCTGGTTTTTAACATCATCCTGATACCATTTGGCATACCTGAAGTTAGACCAGAACCGGCCATACTGACCAGTAAAATCTTCATGATGCAGATGGAGCCAGTCATACTTGCTTAATTTATCCTGAATGATATCATCATCGTAAATAACCTCGTAAGGGATCTCAGCATAGGTCAACACAAGCGTTACTGCATCATCCCAGGGCAGTTTACTTTTAGGGGAATATACAGCAATTTTGGGTGTCTTTTCCAGTTTAACCATTTCCATATTTACGGATGGATCGCTGATTTCATTTAACAGGTTAATCACTTTGCTGTCGGCCATTACCTCGTAAGAAACACCCCTGATCTTCAATTCATCTTCAACGTTTTTATTGTATTTAATCAGGAAACTGCCTCCACGGTAGTTTAAAAGCCAATCTACTTCTACCTGCTTGCTGATGGTCCAATATGCTATGCCATAGGCTTTCAGGTGGTTTTTCTGGTCTTCATCCATGTAAATTAACAGTGAGGATGCCCGAGCACCAATTGCGCAGCACAAACAAAATATCCAGATATAATATTTTTTTCTCAAAATGCAGATGTTTAAATTATTAAAATTACGCATTTAAACTGTTTAGAAAAATTTAATGGTATTGGATTGATACAATTTTGTTATTTTTGCCCTTTACTTAAAAAATGAACTGTTTTTTAACGTGTTAAATTTTAAATTAGTACCCAATTGATATGAGTAAAGCAATAATAAAAACCGAAAAAGGAAATATGACTGTTGAGTTCTTTGAACAAGATGCTCCTAAAGCAGTTGCAAACTTTAAAAAATTAGCCAACGAAGGCTTTTATGATGGTGTGACTTTCCACCGTGTAATTCCTGATTTCATGGTTCAAACCGGCTGTCCGAATTCCAAAGATGGTGCTACTGGTATGCCAGGCACTGGTGGTCCGGGTTACAAGATTGATTGTGAGCTTGATGGTGAAAATCAATACCATGACCGTGGCGTATTATCTATGGCTCATGCTGGTCGCAATACCGGTGGTTCTCAGTTTTTTATCTGCCATAGCAGAGCCAATACGGCACATTTAGACCGCAATCATACCGTTTTTGGTAAAGCAATTGAAAATGTTGATCTTGTGGATGATATCCGTCAGGGAGACAAAATTGTAGGAATTGAGATAATTGAAGATTAAATTGCGTTGAGCGTTTGGCGATAAGCGTTTATTTCGCGATGCACCAGCCGCTAACCGCTTAACAAATATATTATGAATTTAAGAGGAATTGTTGCCGTATCCGGCAGACCAGGATTATTTAAACTGGTTGGACAAAATAAAGTAGGTTATATTTTAGAGGGTTTAGATGCCCAGAAAACCAAAGTGGTAGCCAATATTACCAATACAAAATTGGCTTCATTGGAAGATATTACCGTATATGGCGAAGAGGAAGAGATCAAACTTGCAGATATTTTTACTAAAATTTCTGAAAAGGGATCAACTCCTGATTTAAAAGGTGATTTACGCGCTTACTTTTTAGAAGTTGCCCCTGGTCATGATCAGGAAAAAGTTTATGCTTCGGATATGAAAAAAATCATTACCTGGTATAACTTATTGAAAGATTTGCCATTATTTACGGAAGATACGCCTGAAACTCCGGGTTCTCCGGCGGAAGTGAGCTTAGCTGAAGAAAAAGTAGCTGCAGATAAAAAACAGAAAGCTGCAAGTACTAAAGGTTCGGCAAGCGCGAAAGCCACTACTAAAACTTCTGCTCCAGCTAAAAAAGCAAGTATGACAAGCAAAAAAGGCGTTTAGTCTTTCACTTGGATATGATGAAAACACCAGGCCATTTGTCTGGTGTTTTTTGTTTAAAAGAAATAATAAAGGATTGCTACAATTACCAATGAAATGATAATACTAATCCATAACATTCTGCTGTTTCCACTTTGATTACTTCTGAACCGGTACTGGCGTTTATATTTATCTAACATATCTTTTTTATTTAATGATGCTTAATGAAAAGCAAATCCATATCAATTTCATCCTTTACATCTACCATTTCCCATATCTTTCATCTTAGGCATGATGATAAGGTTCATTTTTTAGAATACTGAATCCGCGGTATAATTGTTCCACAAAAAATAAACGGATCATTTGATGTGAAAAGGTCATGTCGGATAAGGAAATCAATCCATTTGCCCTTTGGTATATGCGCTCATCAAAACCATATGGACCGCCGATGATAAAAATTAAGTGTTGAACACTGCCAATCATCTGTTTGTTCAAATATTCTGAAAAGGCTACAGAGGAATATTTTTTCCCCTTTTCATCCAGCAAAATAACAACATCGCCATTATTAATTTGTTTGTGTAATAACTCTGCCTCTTTACCCTTTTGCTGCGCTTCACTCAGGTTTTTTACATTCTTCACATCAGGGATTGCTAAAAAGTTAAAATTAATATAATGCTTCAAGCGGTTGATGTATTTATCAATTCCTTCAATCAAATATTTATCCTCCGTTTTGCCAATGGCTATTAAGGTAATCTTCATTTAATATTTTGCTATCTTTAGAATTTTCAGCGATTCAAAGATAATGTTAAAAACGCAAGCACAAATAATATCTGGTTACAGCCAAAAAATTAGTGAAGTAACCCATCGGATTGATCACACGAAAAAGCAGATAGATCAGCTCTCTCTGGTTAGAATAGGACTCTTTCTCATCGAAATTTTATTTTTCGTTTTGCTTCTTAATTCTGCTGACGATAGCTGGCGAACACTTCTTCAGATTTTACTCTTATTGCCTGTTTTGGTATTCGCTTATATTGTTAAAAAGCAAAGTAAACTGGATCGTGAAATTGAATATCAAAAAGAACTGTTGTGGGTTTATCAAAATGAATGGAATATTTTAAACGGTAAGGTTAATGGTTACGATGATGGTAAATCGTTTGAATCACAGATTCACCCCTATTCCTCTGATCTTGATGTTTTTGGAAATGCATCACTTTATGGTTTGATAAACAGGTGTTATACTAAAAATGGTAAAGAACTGCTGGCTAAAAGTTTAGCAGAAAAAACATCCAGGAACAAAATGCTAGACAGACAGGAGGCTGTAAAAGAAATGCAGACTAAAATTGATGATACTTTCGATTTCAGGGCTAACCTGCATGGCCACGATGTGGAAAAAATTGAGCAGATTAAAATTCAGCTCAAATTTCAGTTAGGTGAACAGCTGGGTTTTATTCGTAAGAAGATCTTGAAATATTATGTTGCCATTACGCCTTATATTTCCGGAATAATATTCTTAGCCGCAATATTTTTAAACAGTACCTTTTGGAATGTCCTTACCATATATATGATCATTAACATTGGTATTACCGTGCTCCAAAACTCAAAAATAAATAGGGTGTTTTATAGCTTCGGGGGCAGTTCTAATTTACTGAATGGTTATGCTGATGCCATTTTATGGACGGAAAACCATCAATGGACCAGTACCTATATCCTCGCTTTATTTCATTCGAAAATACCCGTTAGCCAGGAAATCAAAGGCCTGTCTAAAATTATACAGCGTTTTGATACCAGGTTAAATGTTGTAGTCGGCACCGTACTAAATGCGCTGTCTTTATGGGATCTTAAATGCTGCATTCAACTGAATCATTGGTATCAATCTTCATCTGATGATGTGATTTCGGCACTTAATCATCTAGGTGATTTTGAAGAATTGATTTCCCTTGCCACTTCAGCCCATAATGAACCGGAATGGGTTTTCCCGGAAATCACAGATGCCTTTGCCTTAAGTACCATAGCGGTTGGCCATCCTTTAATTTCACCCAACATAAGAATAACCAATTCCTTTTCATTAGAAGCAGAACCTACTGTAGATATTATAACAGGCTCCAATATGGCTGGAAAGAGTACTTTCCTTCGTACACTGGGCATCAACATGGTATTGGCTTATGCCGGAGCACCGGTATGTGCACAATCGATGAGTCTTTCCGTTTTCTCGATCAATACCTACATGCGGATTAAAGATTCGCTGAATGAAAGCACCTCTACCTTCAAAGCAGAACTCAATCGTTTGAAGATGATTCTGGATCATGTCGTTCGTGATCCAGATACCTTCGTGCTAATTGATGAAATGTTACGGGGAACCAATAGTCAAGATAAATACCTTGGATCGAAAGTTTTTGTAGAAAAACTGATTGCAGAAGGCACACCCGCACTTTTTGCTACCCATGATCTGCAATTGGCTGATCTTAAAAATGATCACGAACAAACACTTCGTAATTTTCATTTTGATATTCAAATTGCAAATGGTGAGATGAAATTTGATTATAAATTGAAAGAGGGGCCCTGTGCTACTTTTAATGCTGCAATTTTGCTGAAGGAAATTGGATTAACCTTGACTTAATTTTTAGCTAAAATCGTCTGACATAATCTGAAGGGAATAATTTAGCTGTAAAATGGTTAAAATTCTTTATCCCATCTTAATTGTTAATGATTTCTTAATAGTAAACTTGCAACTTACGCCCAATCAATTGATAAGATGATTAAAGCAAGTGATTTTGGTAATGATTTTTCATGGGGGGTGGCTACTGCTGCAGCACAGATAGAGGGTGCTGCACAGCTGTATGGCAAAGGTCCTTCCATCTGGGATACCTTTTCTGCCAGAAGTGGAAAAATAAAAAAGGGACATAAACTGGATGTGGCATGCGACTTCTACCATCAATACCATGAGGACCTTCAGCTTGTTAAGCTTTTGGGTTTTAAGGTATTCAGGTTTTCCATTTCCTGGCCCAGAATTTTACCGGAAGGAAGAGGAGAAGTTAATGAGCAGGGAATCAGATTTTATCATAATTTGATCGACGAGTGTCTTACCCTGGGTATTACGCCATGCATTACCTTATACCATTGGGATTTACCACAGGCACTGGAAAATGAAGGTGGCTGGACAAGTTTCAGTATTAACGCCGCATTTAATGCTTTTGTAAGCCGCTGTGCATCAGAATATGGCGATAAAGTTAAAAACTGGCTGGTGTTAAATGAACCCTTCGGATTCACATCATTGGGTTACATGCTGGGAATCCATGCACCTGGCAGAACCGGATTAAGTAATTTTTTTCCTGCTGTTTTACATACCGCCATTGCACAGGCAGACGGGGGCAGGATTCTTCGTGCTGAAATTCAACATGCCAATATTGGTACAACCTATTCCTGCTCTGAGATTATTCCTTATACGCATAGCGATAATGATCTCCTGGCTGCCAAGCGGGTAGATTGTTTAATGAACAGATTATTTGTTGAACCCGCTCAGGGTTTAGGTTTCCCGACAGAAAACTGGGATGTACTGGAGAAATTTCAAATTGAATACGGCACCTGGCGATTAAATGAACGCATGAAGTTTGATTTCGACTTTATTGGTTTGCAAAATTACTTCCCTCTAACCATAAAATATAATGCTTTTATCCCTGTGATTCAGGCCTGGGAAGTTAAAGCGAAGAGCAGAAAGAAACCGCATACCGCAATGGGTTGGGAGATTAATGCTGATAGTTTTTATAGGATTATTAAGCAATTTGCTGCCTATCCTAATATTAAAAATTTGGTGATTAGTGAAAATGGTGCTGCATACCATGATAAGCTAACAGATGGAAATATAGTAGATGCCGAGCGGATCGAATATTTTGAACTGTATCTAAGTGCCTTGTTAAAGGCAAAGAAAGAAGGAATCAATATTACCGGTTACATGGTCTGGACTTTAATGGATAACTTCGAATGGGCAGAAGGCTTTAATGCCAGGTTTGGTTTGGTGCACACAGATTTTAAAACACTGGTGAGGACAATTAAATATTCCGGTTATTGGTGGCAGGAGTTTTTAAGGAATTAGGTTGGGGTTTTCTGGTGATTGGGGATGATCAATGTAGATTGAAGGGGTTATAGCGTTAGGTATGGTTGTACATTATTTTCCCGCAGATTTGGGGATGATCAATGTAGATTGAAGGGGTTATAGCGTTAGGTATGGTTGTACATTATTTTCCCGCAGATTTGGGGATGATGAGCGCAGATTGAAGGGGTTATAGCATTAGGTATGGTTGTACATTATTTTCCCGCAGATTTGGAGATGATGAGCGCAGATTGAAGGAGTTATAGCATTAGGTATGGTTGTACACTATTTTCTGCAGATTTAGGAATAATAAACGCAGATTAAAAGGCATAGCATTATAAAGTGTTATACATTATTTTTCCGCATATAAATTTTTTAATTCCCAAATAATCATTATTTTAACAACATGAGCGATAAAACTATAGTGCATAGCACATATTATAATCCAATGGAAGCCAATATTATTAAATCCAGATTGGAAGATAGTGGTTTTGCTTGTTTTCTTGCAGATGAAAATGTTGCAACGCTTAATCCGCTTTATAATCAGGCAATTGGAGGAGTAAAGCTGATTGTATTTGAAAAAGACGTCATGACGATAAATGAATTGCTTGCTGTCGAATATCCGGTACTCGATCAGCAAGAATTTAGTGAATATACGCCCGAAGAAACGGCTGGTGTAGCCTGTGAAAAATGTGGTTCACTAAATGTGAGCTATGGGATGGCAACACAAGATAAGCACAGTTCATGGGTAAAAGTATTGTCTCTAATATTTTTTGTCCTTCCATTCTTCGCGAAGAAATGCTACCACTGTTATAACTGCGGCTATGAGTTTAAATAAGGCCGTCATCAGTAAAGATTTGTGTTGATTTTCGATTTTAGTTATTTAAATCTTTTAGAAGAATTTTTGAAGAATAGGAATTAGGAAGGGATGTACATTATTTTCCCGATGATTAGGGTGATAAGCGCAGTGTAGGATGGTTATTATGTTTTCCCGCAGATTTGGGGGAGATAATCGCAGATATAGGATTAGGAATGGTTGTATATTATTTTCCAGCAGATCTAAAAGATTAAACATCAACTTTAGTGCTTTAACCAAAATAAAAATCCCGTTATGATTTTACTCAAAACGGGATTTTATTATGATAGACTCCAGGCTATTGACTGAAGACTTTAGACTGAATTAAAGCGCGGCTTTGGCAGCAGCTTCTGCCCTGATAATGTTTAATGCTCCACCAGCTTTAAACCAGTCGATTTGTTGTGCATTATAACTGTGGTTAACCGGGAATGACTCTTCAGTACCATCTGCATGGTGTAACACCAATGTTAATGGTTTATCAGGTGCAAACTCTGTTAAGCCTAAGATGTCGATTTTATCATCTTCCAGGATTTTATCATAATCATCTTTATCTGCGAAAGTTAAGCCCAACATCCCTTGTTTTTTAAGGTTAGTTTCATGAATACGGGCAAAAGATTTTACCAGTACAGCACGAACACCTAAATGACGAGGTTCCATAGCTGCGTGTTCACGAGATGAACCTTCACCATAATTCTCATCACCAACTACGATTGAACCGATACCCGCCGCTTTATAATCACGTTGTGTAGCCGGAACAGGACCGTATTCGCCTGTTAAATTATTTTTAACATTATCGGTCTTATCATTGAAGTAGTTCACTGCTCCAATTAACATGTTGTTAGAGATATTATCTAAGTGACCACGGAATTTTAACCATGGGCCAGCCATAGAAATATGATCCGTTGTACATTTTCCTTTAGCTTTGATTAAAAGATTCAAACCTTTTAAATCGGTGCCTTCCCAAGGTGTAAATGGATCTAACAGTTGCAAACGGTGAGAAGTTGGAGAAACCAAAACTTCTACAGCAGAACCATCGGCAGCTGGTGCCTGATAACCTGCATCCTCTACCGCGAAACCTTTTGTCGGCAATTCGTCACCTGTAGGTGGATCTAATTTGATCTGTTCGCCTTTATCATTTGTTAACGTATCCGTTAATGGATTAAAGCCTAAATCGCCGGCAATAGCAATTGCAGCAACCATTTCTGGTGAGGCTACAAAAGCGAAAGTATTTGGATTACCATCAGCACGTTTAGCAAAGTTTCTGTTAAACGAATGTACGATTGTATTTTTTTCAGCTTTTTCTGAACCTGTTCTGTCCCACATACCGATACATGGTCCACAGGCATTGGTAAAGATAGTTGCGTTTAAATCTTCAAAAGTTTTTAAGAAACCATCACGGTCTGCGGTATAACGAACCTGCTCAGATCCAGGATTAATACCAAAATCAGCTTTGGTTACCAATCCTTTTTCAATAGCCTGGTTAGCGATAGATGCTGCTCTTGATAAATCTTCATAAGAAGAGTTGGTACAAGAACCAATCAATCCCCATTCAACTTTTAAAGGCCAGCCATTTTTCTCTGCCTCCACTTTCATCTGAGAAACGGGAGTAGCTAAATCTGGTGTAAAAGGACCATTTAGATAAGGCTCTAACTCATCAAGATTAATTTCAATAACCTGATCGAAATAATTTTCAGGATTAGCATAAACTTCGCTGTCTCCAGTTAAATATGCTGCGATTTTGTTTGCCTCATCAGCAACTTCATTTCTGTTTGTAGCACGTAAATAACGCTCCATGCTTTCGTCGTAACCAAAGGTTGAAGTTGTTGCGCCAATTTCAGCACCCATGTTACAGATGGTACCTTTACCGGTACAACTCATTGATGTAGCACCATCACCGAAATATTCTACTATTGCACCCGTACCACCTTTTACAGTTAAGATACCAGCCACTTTCAGGATAACGTCTTTAGCAGCAGTCCAGCCATTTAATTTACCTGTTAGTTTAACTCCAATTAACTTTGGAAATTTAAGTTCCCAAGGTAAACCAGCCATTACATCACAAGCATCAGCACCACCAACACCAATAGCAACCATACCTAAACCACCGGCATTCACGGTGTGTGAGTCGGTTCCAATCATCATTCCACCCGGGAATGCATAATTTTCTAAAACGACCTGGTGAATAATACCCGCTCCGGGTTTCCAGAAGCCGATACCATATTTATTTGATACAGATGATAAGAAATCAAAAACTTCAGCACTTTCTGTTCTGGCATGAGGCAAATCAATTGAAGCACCTTCTTTTGCGGTAATTAAGTGATCGCAGTGAACGGTAGAGGGAACAGCCACTTGTGGACGGCCCGCCTGCATAAATTGCAAAAGCGCCATTTGAGCGGTTGCATCTTGCATCGCAACGCGGTCTGGTGCGAAATCTACATAATCAGTTCCGCGTGAAAATGCTTTTTTAGGATCGCCATCCCAAAGGTGAGCATACAATATTTTTTCTGATAATGTTAAAGGTCTGCCAACAATTTTACGGGCCGCATCAACACGGCTTCCAAAGTTTGCATACACCTTTTTAATCATGTCTATATCAAAAGCCATCGATTTTATTGGTTAAAAGGTAATACTTCTATTCTAATAGCTGCGAATTTACAAAAAAAAAGCACCTCTTCGGGTCATCCTTAGATCATTGTATTATTTGGAAATGTTCTAAATAAAATATGCTCAGGTGGTTATAAGTATTGAAGTTTCTATAAATGTTATACTTTTTAGTATAACGTTTGCTAAAATATACTTAATCACGGTATTGATTAATATCCGTAAAAATAATTGTCCGCTAACGAACATAGTTGTTCAATTACGGACGCTTTAAGTTTTAAATAGGAAAGGAATGTGTGTCCAACGCACCTGTAATCAGATTAATTTTATTGGCATAGCAATCGCTAAAAGCTAAAGCGTTGAAAAAGTGAAACCTTTATCCGTAAAATATTTTAAAACCCGTGGTAATGCATATTCCAATCTGTCAAAAGCCTTTAAGCTATCATGAAAAACAATGATGGAGCCGTTCTCGGTATGTTTAATTACATTTTGATAGCATTTTTCAGGAGAAAGTTTAATGTCGAAGTCACCACTGAGTACATCCCACATGACGATGTTCAGTTTGGAGTCTGGCTTTGGGCTTTGGACTAAGGACTGAAGACTCGCAATCTGACTTTTCTTTATTCTTCCGTACGGTGGTCTGAAAAGGTTGGTTTGGGTAAGTTGCTGGCATTTTAAAGTGTTTTGGAGATAGGTTTCATCATCGGTTTTCCAGCCTTTTAAATGGTTAAAAGTATGGTTTCCGATGGCATGACTGTCCTTTATAACTTTAGCGTAAATTTCAGGATGCTTTACAATATTATCGCCAATGCAAAAAAAAGTAGCTTTTGCATTAAAGGCTTTTAAAGTTTTTAATACAAATTCTGTAACATTGGGTATAGGTCCATCGTCAAAGGTCAAATAAATAACTTTTTCGGTGCGGGATTTATTCCACAACAAAGATGGATAATACCATTTTAGCAGAAGCGGTGATTTGATCAGGTACATTTAATTTCAAAGTTAGTAAATGCCTGTACAGATTTAAATTATTTGAGTTGTTTATATAGATTTGAAAACAAATTATGAAGATGTTTACCCAAACAAAGTTTTTTACCGGTTCTGTATTGTTAGTTGCGCTAGGTTTTGGCCAAACGCTTAAAGCACAGGAAGTCATTACCATACAGCAAGCGGTTGATAATACCTTGAAAAATAATCTTACCATTAAGCAGGCGCAGTTTAATGCTGCAATTACTGATGAAAATTTAACGCAATCTAAATACGCACTGTATCCGACCTTAAGCGCAAGTGTGAGTCCAAATTTAACATTCGGACGTGGTTTGGATCAAACCACTTTTCAGGTGACCAATCAAACATCCTTATATACAAGCGGTAATTTGAGTTCTAATGTTAATTTGTTTCAAGGCTTTTCTAAAATTAATCAGATCAGACAAAATAAATTGTTATTACAAGCTGATCAAACCAATGTAGACAAGATTAAAAATGATTTAATTTTAAGTGTGGTTACGGCCTACCTTCAGGTTTTATATAATGCTGACTTGGAAAGGGCATCAAAAGAACAACTGGATATAGCCAATAAAACTTTAATCAGGGAAAATGCTTTACTTGATGCGGGAAATAAAACACTTGCTGATGTATCTCAGGCTAAATCTCAGGCGGCCACTGCGGAGCTTAATTTAACAAATGCTCAAAATGCGTTGTCAATTTCTTATTTAACGCTGGGACAACTTATGGAAATGCAACCCAACCAGCGATTTGTTGTGCAGGCGCCATTAATTGATAATGTTAAAGCAGCTTCTTCAGCAGCTAATGCTGAAGAAATTTACAATAATGCCTTGAACATTTTTCCGGATATAAAACTGGCAAATTTACGTTCACTGGCAGCTAAACAAGCAATTGCAGTTGCAAAAGGTGCTTATGCGCCTTCATTAAGTCTGGGTGCCGGACTTAATACTTCTTATTCGTACCAGTTTGATTATTCCGGAGCATTTCCGCAGTCATCATTTGCAGATCAGATTAATCAACGTTTAGGACAAAGTATTGGGATGAGTTTACAGATTCCTATTTTTAATGGATTTACTGCCCGCTCAAATGTCCGGAGGGCGAAAATAACTTATCAGAATACATTAACTTCAGAGCAGCTTGCAAAGAACAATTTAAATAAGGTAATCTTTCAGGCCACAACGGATTTAAAAGCAGCCGAAAGCAGGTACAGTTCTACACAAAATGCTTTTGATGCTCAAAAAGATGCATTTTATGTAGTTGAGCAACGTTACAATGTTGGCCTGGTAAATTCATTGGATTACAGTACAGCCCAGACGAATAGAAATAAAGCGGAAATAGATTTTATTCAGGCTAAATATGATCTTTTATTCAGAGCCAAAGTGATTGATTATTACTTAGGGAAACAGATAACATTTTAAATAACCACAAAGGAAACACATTAACAATTATGAAACTGAAACATATACTCATTACCATTGGTGTGATCATTGCCATTCTTATCGGATTAAAACTGGCGGGCGTGATTGGCGGAGATAAAACTGAGAAAGTAACTACTGAAAAAGCAAACACAAAAAATGTTGTGGAAACAGTAACCGCAAGTGGTAAAATTCAACCCGAAACCGAAGTGAAACTCAGCTCTGAGGTTTCAGGTGAAGTAGTAGAATTGAAGGTTAAGGAAGGTGATATTGTAAAGGCAGGCCAGCTGCTTTGTAAGGTTCGTCCGGATATCTTACAGTCAGGTTATGAAAGAAGCGTGGCAACATTTAATGCACAAAAAGCAAGTGTAGCGGCTGCACAACAACAGCTGATTCAAAATCAGGCTAACTTTGTTAATGCGGAAGCCACCTATAAACGTAATGTTGAACTGTTTCAGAAAAAGGTAATTTCTGCTTCTGAATTTGATTCGGCCAAAGCAGCATATTTAACCGCTAAAGCAACATTAGCCAGTGCTAAAGAAAGTGTAACCGGTGCCAAATTTACGCTGGAGCAAACTGGTGCAAATGTGAAAGAAGCAGGAGCGAACTTAGCCAGAACAACAATTTATGCACCGGCAGACGGGGTAGTTTCTAAACTTTCCATCGAATTAGGCGACCGTATTTTAGGTACTTCTCAAATGGCCGGTACCGAAATTATGCGCATATCAAATTTATCTTCCATGGAAGTGAATGTGGATGTGAATGAAAATGATATTACCCGCGTTAAAGTGGGTGATAAGGCTGCAATAGAAGTTGACGCATTTTCTGATAAAAAATTCAGGGGAATCGTTACTGAAATTGCCAGTTCATCAACCGCTGTTGGTACGACCACCGGCACTTCTGTAGATCAGGTAACCAACTTTTCAGTTAAAATCAGGATTACTGAGGTCATGGAAGGCAAACAGCAATCTATTTTCCGTCCCGGGATGTCAGCTACAGTAGATATCGAAAGTGCTTCAGTGAATGGTTTAGCCATTCCGATTCAGGCCGTATTTACTGAAAGCGGTAAAAATGCCGATCAAAACCAGGGGAATCAGGAAAGTGCAGATAAACAAAAATCTAAATTAACAGATAAAAAGGTTAAGCAGTTTGTATACACTTACGATGCTAAAACCAAAAAGGTTAAAAAAGCTGAAGTAACCACTGGTATCCAAAACGATCAGTTTATTATTGTTAAATCTGGTCTTAAAGCCGGACAAGAAATTGTAACCGGACCATATTCTGCCATTCAAAATAAATTAAAGGATGGAATGATCGTAGAAAAAACAGCTAAAGACCAATTGTTTAGCAAAGACGGTAAAAAGTAGATGATAATTAATCGCAAGAAATAGTAACTTGCGTTGTTTAAGGTGTAAGGTTTAGGATTTAAGGCAATGGTCTATATCCTAAAGCTTACACCTTTTACCTTAAATCTTTTTTATAGAATGGTACCTAAAATAGCAATGATAGGAGGCGGTAGCTGGGCTACTGCTATTGTGAAAATGCTATCTGATAATTTATCTGAGAAGGAAATTTATTGGTGGATGCGCAATGAAGTGGCGATAGAACACATTAAAAAGTTCAAGCACAATCCTCATTACCTTAGTTCTGTAGAAATTAAATTGCCAGAACATCAGATTTCTTCAGATATTGCCTGTATCATCCAGTCAGCAGATTTTGTCATCTTGAACGTTCCAGCTGCTTTTTTAAAGGAAAGTTTAAAAGGCATCACTCCGGAAGATTTAAAAGGGAAAAAAATTATTTCGGCGATAAAAGGAATCGTACCGGAGGATAACCTGATCATCGGTGAGTTTTTGCACGAAGTTTATCAGGTACCTTATGAAAATATTTTAGTGGTCAGTGGTCCCTGCCATGCAGAGGAAGTGGCTTTCGAAAAGCTTTCTTACCTGACCATTGCCTGTACGGATGTGGAAAAGGCTGCTACATTTGCGGCGTTTTTAAATACACGTTATATCAAAACCAATGTATCAGATGATATTTTCGGTACCGAATACGCTGCAGTATTAAAAAATATTTATGCGGTGGCCAGCGGTATTTGCCATGGTATTGGTTATGGTGATAATTTCCAGGCCGTATTAATCAGCAATGCCATCCGTGAAATTAAGCGTTTTGTTGATGCAGTGCATCCAATCGACAGAGACATTATGGAATCTGCCTATCTGGGCGATTTACTGGTTACGGCTTACTCGCAATTCAGTCGTAACCGTACTTTTGGCAATATGGTAGGCAAGGGCTATACCGTTAAATCGGCACAGCTTGAAATGAATATGATTGCGGAGGGCTATTATGCCGTTAAATGTATGCATATTAAAAATCAGTCATATGATGTAGATATGCCAATCAGCAAGGCCGTTCATAATATTTTATACGGTAACCGTTCACCACAGGTGGAGATGAAGTTACTGGCTGAAAAATTAAATTAATCATTTGTTGCGGTGATGGAAAAGATGTACTACACCACGTTTATTGCACCGCTTACCATTCTTTGATGGTATTGCCTTCAATTTATTAATCTGGTTTTTAACCCTGGAATGGAAAATTATTTAACATTTTGGTTGCCTGTAAATTAAAACAAAATTAATCAACGGCTGTTATCATCTGAAATAAATATAAAGGCCATGAAAAAGAAATTTTCAATCGGATTATTAGCGCTTGCATTAGTTGGTGGATTAACCTTCAGTGCTGGTGCACAAGAGAAAAAAACAGAAGTAGGAAAAGCATTAGATCATACCGGTAAAGCTATTGAAAAAGGTGCAAAATCTGTAGGCAATAAAACGGCTGAAGTTGCTGTTAAAGGTGGTTCAAAGGTTGCAGATAAAACCTGGAAAGGTAAGATGGCACCTGATGGTTCTGATGTATACATCAATTCGAAAAACGAAAAGTATTATGTTAATGCTAAAGGTGCAAAAATCTGGTTAAAAGCTAGCCAGATCAAAAACAGACCACAATCTAAAAAATAGGGTCAGGCAAATTTAGTAAGGAAAGCAGCTCATTCATAATGAGCTGCTTTTTTGCTTTATAATTTTAGCGAAAATATACTTTTGATGTAGAAATCGTCATTTGGTACCATTGTTTCCAGAGGTACTGCTACCTGATTTATTAACAATTGCTCTGTTTTGTTTCCATTCATCTTCAGGTTAAGCGCTAACGGCTGGCGATCGCCAAGTTTCAGGAAAAATGTGTGATTGATATTTTTAGCAAGTGACGTAATTTGGGTGGAAAATAATTGGTTAAATGCATATACCGTGGTTCCACGAGAGAAAGATTGCCTGATGGTAAATTCTATTGACTGCGAAACGCCTTGATTGTCCTTATAATAAAGTTGTATTTGATCTTTACTAAATGCACCAACATTTGCTGCATTTAACAAATCTGAACCATTATCTCCTTTTATAGATAAACTTAAGTAAGATGGTTCTTCGGTAGGGGAGCAGGCACATGCACCTCCGCCCGGATCAATTGTTTTTTTACAAGCAATGCCAACGACAAGCATGACTGCGAGAACGATAAAGATTTTTTTCATCATTGTTTTTTTCTTTAAACGACTGTGTTAGGGATACCGCTACAGTTCAGAGAAAAAATAACAGCAAAAAAAATCCCGATAGGAGTAATTGCTATCGGGATTAATGTAAAGGTAATTATCTTAAACGATTGTGCCATACAAATCGAAATCTTCGGCACGGTCTATTTTAACCTGAACGAAACTTCCGTTTGCGGCATAACCTGTTGCAGCATCTATTAAAACTTCATTGTCTACTTCGGGAGAATCAAACTCTGTTCTTCCCACAAAGAAGTCGCCTTCTTTTTTGTCAACCAGTACTTTAAATGTCTGACCAACTTTTTCCTGGTTGATCTCAAATGAAATGCCTTGCTGAATTTCCATAATGTCATCAACACGTTGTTGTTTTACCTCATCAGGTACATTATCAATCAGCGTATGTGCATGTGTTTTTTCTTCATGCGAATACGTGAAACAACCTAAGCGATCAAATTTAGTTTCTGCCACCCAAGCAGTCATTTCTTCAAAATCATGCTGTGTTTCACCGGGATAACCACAAATCAATGTTGTACGCATGGCTATATTCGGCACCTTATCTCTGATCTGGTTTACCAGGTCGATGGTTTTCTGTTTCGTGGTCCCACGGCGCATTGATTTTAACATGTTATCCGTAATGTGCTGCAACGGCATGTCAAGGTAATTACAAATGTTATCACGCTCATTCATGGCATCTAAAATTTCCATTGGGAAACCACTCGGATAGGCATATTGCAAACGGATCCATTCAATTCCGGGAACGTCAGAAAGGCGGCGCATCAGTTCATCTAATTTACGAACGCCATATAAATCAAGCCCATAATAGGTGAGGTCCTGCGCAATTAAAATTAACTCTTTTGTGCCATTTTTGGCCAGGATTTTGGCTTCGTTAACCAATTCTTCCATGGGTTTACTCATGTGCTTTCCGCGCATCAGCGGGATGGCACAAAATGAACACGGACGGTTACAGCCTTCGGCAATTTTAAAATAGGCGAAATGAGAAGGGGTGGTAAGCAAACGTTCACCAATCAGTTCATGTTTGTAATTCGCTCCTAGTTCATGTAAGATATTTTGCAAATCATTGGTGCCGAAAAAGGCATCAACATTGGTGATTTCTGATTCCAGTTCGGGTTTGTAACGCTCAGATAAACATCCTGTAACTACAACCTTTCCTATCTTGCCAGCTTCTTTCAGCTCGCTGAACTGCAGAATGGTATCAATTGATTCCTGTTTGGCATTATCTATAAATCCACAGGTATTAATGACTACGATATCATCTTTTCCCATTTTGTCAGATTCGTGCACCACATTTAAATTGTTTCCACGCAGCTGTCCCATCAATACTTCCGAATCGTAAATATTTTTAGAGCAACCCAAAGTAATCACATTGATTTTAGGTTGTTTTATAGCAGATTTACTTTTTATAATTTTGGTATTCATATTTTTATTTAATTCCACCGATTGTATTTGATTTCACCGATTTTGGTGATATACAACAAATTGCCGATGATTACACCAGTTGTTTTTGTTTACACAGATAATCTTTTCACTTCGCAACTGGTATTTCCGAAATTAATTAACAAACCTGTTTTAATTTTGCTGGCTTTTAGATAAGACAATAATTGACTTTGAAATAACTTAGGTTGAAAACCAGCGACTGATTTCAATTCAACAATAACTTTATTCTCGACCAATAAATCACAACGGAATTTTCCTATAATTACGTTTTCAAATATGACATCAAATTCTTTTTCTGCCATAAATAGTAAACCGGCCTGCTTTAATTTAATTTTTAACGCATTCGCATAGATCTTTTCAAGAAATCCTGGGCCAAGTTCATTGTGAACCTGGTAACAACATCCAATTATTATGGCAGTCAGGCTATCTTTTTGATCTTCAATCATACTTAAATATACCAAAAATCTTTCTTACAGCTTAGTCAACGTCAGATATTGTAAATAAACTAGCTAACAAGATCTGTGAAATCACCTAAAAATCTCTGATATCAACCACGAAGTGAAAAATATTTGTACTCAACAGATTGCGTTATTTAAACAAGCTATTCACAAACTCTTTTTTATCAAAAAGCTGTAAATCTCCTATTTTTTCACCCACACCAATGTATTTAACGGGTATTTTAAACTGATCAGAAATACCAATTACCACGCCGCCTTTAGCCGTTCCGTCTAGTTTTGTAATGGCTAATGCATTTACATCAGTAGCTTCTGTAAACTGCTTGCATTGCTCAAAAGCATTTTGTCCGGTAGAGGCATCCAGCACCAATAAAATCTCATGTGGGGCATTGGGTACCACTTTTTGCATCACCTGCTTAATTTTACCCAATTCATTCATCAGGCCAACTTTATTGTGTAAACGGCCGGCTGTATCGATAATTACGACATCTTCACCAGCAGCTACGGCTGATTGCAGCGTGTCAAAAGCAACAGAAGCAGGATCAGAGCCCATGGCTTGCGCCACTACCCGAACACCTACACGTTCACCCCAGAGTTTAATCTGATCTACAGCTGCCGCCCTAAAAGTATCAGCCGCACCTAAAACAACTTTTAAGCCCGATTCTTTCAGTTTATGCGCCAGCTTACCAATTGTTGTGGTTTTTCCCACGCCATTTACACCCACGACCATAATGACATAAGGCTTATGGTCGCCATATTCAAACTGGCGGAAATCATTGCTGTTGTTTTCTGATAAAAGCAATTGGATTTCATCGCGAAGGATGTAATTCAATTCAGAAGTATTGAGGTATTTATCTTTTGATACACGGCCCTCAATACGTGAGATAATCTTTAAAGTGGTTTTTACGCCCACATCAGAAGTGACTAAAACTTCCTCCAGGTTATCCAGTACTTCATCATCAACAGTAGATTTACCGGCAACAGCTTTGGTAATTTTATTAAAGAAACCATCTTTTGTTTTCTCTAAACCCTTCTCTAAAGCTTCCTGAGCTTCAGGCGCAGTCTCTTTCTTCTTGAAAAAATCAAATAAGCCCATATCTAAATTTTATATAACAAAAAAAGCCCTTCCGGTTAAAACGGAACGGCCTTTAATATGTTCAATATTAAAATACTAACCTTATTTAGATGCAACAGCATCTTTTACGTGGTCGTTATGAACGATAAGTTCTTTAAATGAATAAGCACCTGTTTTTGGTGATTTAACCATTGTAATTACTTTCGAATATTCTTTACCTGTACCTGTTTTAAGGGTTGCAACTACTTTCTTTGCCATGTTTTTATAATTTTAATGATCGAATTATAGAATGTTGAAATGAAAGAATTTTTAACTCAATCATTGAATCAATCTATCATCCAATTATTTTATCTCTTTATGTACGGTTACTTTTCTCAATACCGGATTGAATTTTTTCAATTCTAAACGCTCGGTCGTGTTTTTACGGTTTTTGGTAGAAATATATCTAGACATACCTGGCATGCCACTTTCTTTATGTTCAGTACATTCTAAAATAACCTGAACTCTGTTACCTTTTTTTGCCATTATAATATAAATTTAAACTGTTAATCTCAACAGTTAATGTTTTTACAAAAATCCTTTTTTAACGAAACGGTTAATGGCTTCGCTGATACCCACTTTATTAATGGTTTTGATCGCTGAAGTTGAAACTTTCAACGTAATCCAACGGTTTTCTTCAGGAATATAAAATTTCTGAAGTTGAAGGTTCGGGTAAAATTTGCGTTTGGTTTTAACGTTTGAGTGAGAAACGTTGTTACCTACCATTGCTTTTTTTCCTGTTAAATCACAAACTCTTGACATGACTTGTAAATATAGTTGTTAATATCGTCCGCTTAATTTTTTTAAGAGTGTGCAAATATCTGAATAATAAATGAAAAGCGCAAGAGAGCCTGTAAATATTTTCATATATTTTTTAAATATGGTGCAGGATTCATTTTAATCATCTTTGAATATTTCTCCTTATCATTATTTAATTAAATTAGCCGATACTAATCCAAAACATATAATTGAGCAATGCAAATTACATCTTTTAAGCAATACGAGGAAGATTTCAAAAAAAGCGTAGAAAATCCGGAACAGTTCTGGGGGGAGGTTGCGCAGAATTTTCAATGGCGTAAACCTTGGTTTAAGGTATTATCATGGAATTTTGAAGCACCTGAAATCAAATGGTTTGAAGGTGCAAAACTGAATATTACCGAAAATTGTCTGGATCGCCACCTGGAAAAAAGCGGTGATCAACCTGCCATCATCTGGGAACCCAACAATCCTGAAGAAGAAAGCGTTAAGCTTACCTATAAAATGCTGCATGAACGTGTTTGCCGCTTTGCCAATGTATTAAAACGTAATGGTGCAAAAAAAGGCGACCGCATTTGTATCTATATGCCAATGGTTCCGGAACTGGCGATCGCTGTTTTGGCTTGTGCCAGAATCGGTGCCGTTCACTCCGTCATTTTTGGCGGTTTTTCTGCTAAATCAATCGCCGATCGTATTAATGATTCGCAATGTAAAGTGGTGATCACGGCAGATGGTGCCTATCGCGGAAGTAAACAGATTCCTTTAAAGGATGTAATTGATGATGCACTGATTGGGTGCCCAACGGTAGAAAAATGTATTGTGCTGACACATGTGCGTACGCCTGTTTCCATGTTAAAAGGCCGTGATGTATGGTGGGAAGATGAAGTGAAGCATGTTAATGATATTTGTGAAGCGGAAGAAATGGATGCAGAAGACATGCTTTTCATTCTTTACACATCCGGTTCAACCGGAAAACCAAAAGGTGTTGTGCATACCTGTGGCGGCTACATGGTTTATGCCGGTTATACATTTGCCAACGTCTTCAATTACCAGCCGGGGGAAGTTTATTTCTGTACGGCAGATATTGGCTGGATTACGGGTCACTCTTACATTGTTTACGGTCCGCTGTCTCAAGGTGCAACTTCAGTATTATTTGAAGGCATCCCTACTTATCCAACCCCATCCCGTTTTTGGGATGTTGTAGAAAAACACAAAGTAAATACTTTATATACGGCGCCAACAGCAATTCGGTCTTTAATGAGTTATGGTGATGAACCACTTGAAGGGAAAGACCTGAGCAGCATCCGCGTTTTAGGATCGGTAGGAGAACCTATTAACGAAGAAGCCTGGCACTGGTTCGATGAAAAAATAGGAAAGGGTAAAGCGCCTATTGTTGATACCTGGTGGCAAACAGAAACCGGAGGGATCATGATTTCGCCCATCGCTACAGTAACACCTACCAAACCTAGTTTTGCAACCTTGCCTTTGCCTGGCATTCAGCCTATTCTGGTTGATGAAAACGGGCAGGAAATTGTTGGGAATGGTGTAATGGGGAATCTGTGTATTAAATTTCCATGGCCTGGAATGCTGCGAACTACTTATGGAGACCATGAGCGGTGTAAACAGACTTATTTTTCTACTTATCCAAATTTATATTTTACAGGAGACGGGTGCTTACGCGATAAGGATGGTTATTACAGAATTACCGGGCGTGTAGATGATGTTTTAAATGTTTCAGGGCATCGGATCGGGACTGCTGAAGTGGAGAATGCCATCAATATGCACGCTGGAGTGGTGGAAAGTGCGGTTGTAGGTTATCCACACGATGTCAAAGGGCAAGGCATTTATGCCTTCGTGATTAACCCTGAAATGCATGGTGAAGCTGAACTGACTAAAAAAGATATCCTTCAAACCGTAACCCGTGTTATTGGCGCAATTGCTAAGCCCGATAAAATTCTTTTTGTTTCAGGCCTGCCTAAAACACGTTCCGGTAAAATTATGCGGAGAATATTAAGGAAAGTAGCAGAGGGTGATACTTCAAATTTGGGTGATACCTCAACATTGTTGGATCCGGCTGTGGTAGATGAAATTATTGAAGCGGCTAAAGCTTTGAAGTAGTGTAATATTGATTTAAACAAAAAATGCTCCCGATTTCCGGGAGCATTTTTGTTTAGTAACCTGGATTTTGAACAATATTTTTGTTGGCATCAATTTCAATTTGCGGAATTGGGAATACAAGTTGATTTGCATTCCATGGAATAGATCCGATATTGGTTTGCGTTCGCTTAGCATCATGAAGCGCAAAGCCCTCAAAAGCAAGTTCAAGTTTTCTTTCGGTCAGGATATCCGTTAAAGTTGCTGTGGTTGCAGTTAATCCAGCCCTATTTCTAATTACGTCCAAATCCTGTAGAGGAGTTTGTCCACCAATTGGTGTGGCAGGGGCCAAACGTACATTACATTCAGCTCTAATCAGGTACATTTCAGCCAATCTAATAATTGGAACATTTCCATATTGGTTGCCGAACTTAGAAGTGAACATATCTCCATCATCATAAAAGGCATTAATTCGATCATCATCCGTGCTGTAAGTACGTTCAATCCAATTTTTCGAAATCACAGCATCTCCACGTCCACCATAGGTTGATGAGGCATAAAATTCATTATAAGCGTTAAAGCCTGTTAAGGTTCTCACTTGAATTGCAAAGACATCTTCTTTTGTATTGTCTGCTGGTTGACCTGAATTTCCTGGTTCGGGCATTTTAGGGAATGCTGCAATAAAAGTATTTATTAAGTTATAATTGCCAGATGTAATCACACGATTAGCTGCTGCTCCAGCTGCTGCATAGTTTCCCATTTGCAGGTAGATTCGGGCCAGCATGCCTGCCGCTGCGAATTTTGTAGCAAAGAAACCATTAGTTGCTGGTAACTTAGCCTCCGCATCGGTTAAATCAGCAATAGCTTGCGTGTATACAGCGGCAACATTTGCTCTGCTAACATAACTTCCGTCAGTAATATTTATAGTAGGACTTAGTACTATAGGTACCCCTGGGTTGGTTGATGGCGATCCATCATTATATGCCTTGCCAAACAGTCTTACCAAGTCAAAATAAACCGAGCCTCTGATAAATTTGGCTTCGCCTTCAACTTTATTTTTTTTCGCGGCATCTACTTTATCAATCGCTGCCAGTACATTATTGGCATCATTAATTGCGGTATAACTATCCGCCCAAATATTATTTACAAAGGTATTGGTTTTTAATAGCGATTTATTGATGGTTTGAGTAAGTTCGGCATAAGTTCCATACCATTCAATGGCATCGGTATTTGCTAAGAAATCGGCCATTAAAAATGGTCTGCCACCATAAAGATTTCTGCTTCCAAGTGCCGAATAAGAACCTACCAGCGCAGCCTCAACATCTTTTGAAGTGCGTAGTGCATTGCTCTGTTCAATGGTATTTACCGGAGAAATTTCAAGTGCTTTTTTACATGATGAGGCTACAGAAAGTACTGCAGATGCAAAAAGCAAAGTATATTTATATGTATTTTTCATGTTGATTCGTCTGTAAATTATAAACCTATGTTTATGCCAAGTGAAATTACCCGCGGCTGTGGGGCAGAATAAAAATCTACACCCTGGTTAATGTTTGTAGATTGATAATCTGCATTAACCTCCGGGTCCCAGCCTTTGTAACCCGTAATCGTTGCCAGGTTTTGGGCTGTGGCATAAAGTCTCAGTTTACTAAGTTTAATCTTCGTTAAAACTGATGCAGGAAAAGTATAGCCTAGGGTTAAGGTTTTTAGGCGGACATAATTGCCATCTGATATATATCTGGTTGAGAATCCTACTCCGTTTCCATAACCTAACCTGGGTTCAGGAACGGAAGTGATATCACCTGGCTTATTCCAGTATTGCATCTGATCAACCGTCTGGTTATCGTATCCGTTTGAACCATTTGCACTCATGTACTGCCCACCGGCATTAAATATTTTATTGCCAGATACGCCTTGAAAAAACACAGTTAAATCAAAGTTCTGATAAGAAAATGTATTGTTTAAACCGAAGGTATATTTAGGGTTTGGGTTGCCGGCAAATATTCTTGCGGCCTCATTAATATTAGTGGTTGTGCCTCTGTTAATGGTTCCCGTGCTTGGGTCTACGGTATTTAAGTAATACAGGGCATCGCCATTGGCTGGATTGACACCGGCATATTCTGGTAAATAAAATACACCAATGGGCTGTCCTTCCACCGCGGCATTGATTTCATTCGAGTTTAGGATCTGTCCACCCAGATTCGTGATTTTGTTATTATTGATGGCACCTGTAATGGCCGTAGACCATTTAAAGTCACCAACAAAATTTTCAGTATTGATGCCCAGTTCAAAGCCATTATTTTTCAAGGCACCCAAGTTTTGTGTCTTAATACCAAAACCCGTAGTTTGGGGAATTCGCACATCCAGCAATAAATCTGTGGTGTTTTTCTGATAGAAATCAAAGGTGCCCGTAATCCTGTTTTTTAATAAGCCAAAATCAAATCCAAGATCCAGTTGTTTTGTTTTTTCCCAGGTTAAGTCTGGATTGGCAATTTGTGATGGGATCTGACCAGCTATGCCTCCATAAGCACCCGTTCCGGCAAACAGGCCTCTTGCTGAATAGTTACCAATTTCTGCATTACCGGTAAGACCATAACTTGCTCTAATTTTCAATAAGCTAACTGTTTCACTATTTTTCAGAAAATCTTCTTCTGAAGCAATCCATGCCACCGATCCTGCAGGAAAATATCCATATCTGTGGTTAGCGCCAAAACGGGATGAACCATCTGCTCTAACACTAAGGCCAACTAAATAACGGTTATTGTATTTGTAATTGGCTCTGAAAAAATAGGAAAGAAAACTAAAGGCACTTTCATTGCTCAGGGCAACTACCTTCGTTGCCGCAGAGCCTAACTTAATATAGGCATCACTCGGGAAATCCTGGCCCTCAATGCTGCTAAATTTGGTAGTAGATTTTTGATAACTTGTTCCTAAAATAGCATCAAAAGTACTTTTGCCTGCCGTGGTATTGTAGCTAAAAAAATTGTTTGTGTTGGCATTGATTACGAATGTGGAGATATTTTGTCCATCGCCATTGGAAGTGCCTGTATTTCTAAATGTTAGTGAACCATAATAACTTTCTTCATTCTGGTTTAAATTGTCAATAGAAAAATCTGTGCTGAATTTTAATCCTTTGGCAATGTTAACATTGGCGAATGCTTTCCCTATGGTGCGGTATACAGTTGCTTTGTATGCAGCATTTTCGATGCTAATAAATGGATTATAATAAACAGGATAATTTGTTGCAGCTCCAGGTAAAGTTCCGCTGATTAAGCCAGATCTTGGATCGATAAATGGCGTAATGGGAGATAAGGCCACTGATTGTAATGGACTAGAAAAAGCATTATCATTGGATAGACGGTTATTGATACTATTAGAAAAATTCAAATTTATACCAACCTCCAGAAAATCTGTTGCCTTATTGGTCAGGTTTAATCTTCCGCTGTAGCGCTTATAGCTATTACCCACTAAAATACCATTTTGATTGAGTGCCTGTCCACCAATGTAAAATTTTGTTTTTTCGTTGCCGCCAGTAAAGTTTAAATCATACTGTTGTGTTACAGGATTATCCTGATAAGATTCTCTTTCCCAGTTCGTATTCACTTTATAGGTTTGATAATCATTGTTTCCTGCCGAATAACGATTTAGTCTGCCTTCAACAATGGAACTATAATCATCAAGTGCTTCCTGCAATGTGGTATAATCTCCATTTAAGAAATCCTGATTAGCAGCACCTTGTCCGGCTCTTCTGATGAGTTGAACATACTGTTCGGCATTCAGAAATTCTCTATGATTTGAGGGTGTACTTATTCCGCCGAGCGCATTAAACTGGATTAATGTTTTACCTGTCTTACCTTGTTTAGTGGTAATTAGCACAACACCGTTTGATGCCCTGGCACCATAAATGGCAGAAGCTGATGCATCTTTTAGCACTTCGATAGATTCTATATCATTGGTATTCAAATCTGCGAGTGCACTTGTAGGAGATGACGTTGCTGAGAAATTTCCTGAAGTAATGGGGATTCCATCTACAATATAAAGCGGTTCGCTACCTGCAGTAACAGAAGCGGCACCACGAACCCTAACCGTAATGCCCTGGCCGATTTTTCCGTTTTGTGCAGATATTTGCACACCGGCAGCCTTACCTTGCAAAGCTTGTTCAAAACTGGTTACAGGTAAGTTCTCCAGATCTTTTGATTTTACAGAAGCAACCGATCCGGATACATCCCGTTTATTTTGCGTACCATACCCCACCACTACAACATCAGAAAGTGTAGTGTTTTCTTCTTTAAGACTGGCATTAACTGTTGTTCCGTTAATGGGCAGTTCTAAAGTGGTATAGCCGATAAAACTAAAAACAAGTGTTTTTGCATTGTCGGGAACATTTAATTTATAATTTCCGGTGGCATCACTTTGCGTGATGTTGGATGGTGAGCCTTTTACAAAGACACTCACACCTGGTATAGGACCAGAGGAGCCAGATGTAACTTTACCGCTAATCATTTTGCTTTGTGCGAAAGCAAATGAAATTAACCCGAAAGTTAAAACCATGCTAAGTAGTAGTTTTTTCATTAATTGTTTAGTTTTGTTTAGTGTAATTGAATGATTTAGGGGATGACAATGGAATTTAAGTAAAAAATAGTCAGAAAAATATCCAGATGTAAATTTTAACACTTTTATAGGTGTGATCTTGTTTTTTTAATTTAATTTATGCGGAATGAGATTGATATTTCTTGGTTAATTATAGTTTTTTGAGTGATTTTTCCGGAATTAGTTTCTTTTTGAAGAGAATGAAAGCGAATGTTTTAAAAATGAAACTTTTAATAAGCTTTATATGCTTAATCTAGTGTAAGATCAACTGATTCTTAGTGAGCATAATGAATCCTTGCGAAGTATTAATATCATTCAATCAAACAATAAAATTATGGGCAAGTGGTTATTGCTATTCGTAGTTTTGGTAGATAAGCAACAGTTTTAAATGCGTATGATGAACGAACAGATTAAAAGATTTTCAGAAAATCCAATTCTTTCACCAATGGATTTGGTTCCGAGCAGGCCTGGTTTGGAAATAGCCTGTTTATTAAATCCTGGCGTATTTAGATTTCAGGGAAAAGTCTGGATGATCATCAGGGTGGCAGAGCGGCCCAAGCAAGAACCTGGTATCATTTCTTTTCCCGTACTGAAAGATGGAGGAATGGAAATAATATCGATAGAAGAAAATGATCCTGAACTGATAGCAGACGACCCAAGGGTCATCCGTTATAAAGGAATGGATTATTTAACCACACTTTCGCACCTCCGTTTGGTTTGCAGTGAAGATGGTGTTCATTTCTATCAGCCTGAAGGATTCCCGTTATTACTGGGGGAGGGCAAAAATGAAACCTTTGGAATAGAAGACTGCCGGGTTGCCCAGATTGATGATACTTATTACCTTACCTATACCGCAGTATCTGTACATGGAGTAGGTGTGGGGCTTCGTACCACCAAAAATTGGAAGACCTTTGAAAAGCACGGTATGATCATTTCTCCGCATAATAAAGATTGCGCCATTTTTGAAGAAAAAATTAATGGGAAATTTTATGCGCTTCACCGTCCGAGTAGTGTTGATTTAGGTGGGAATTATATCTGGCTGGCAGAATCGCCTGACGGAATCCACTGGGGAAACCATCAATGCATCATCAAAACAAGAAAGCATCAATGGGATAGCAAACGTGTAGGTGCAGGGGCAGCTCCAATCAGAACCGCACAAGGTTGGCTTGAAATTTATCATGGTGCAAATGAAAAACACCAATACTGTTTAGGGGCTTTTTTAATGGATTTGACAGATCCGTCAAAAGTATTGGCCCAAACGGAATACCCGATTATGGTACCAACAACTGATTATGAAATAAATGGTTTCTTTGGGGAGGTGGTATTTACCAACGGTCATCTGGTAAATGGTGATGAATTAACCCTGTATTATGGTGCGGCCGATGAATTTGTTTGCGGGGCAAAGTTTTCAATTCAAGAAATTTTAGGGGCATTGAAATGGCTGTAATTTATTAGTATGCAGATGGAGACTGATGAGATGTTGGGGATATTTTATTAAAGCGGATTACAAATCCACAGATCAATAATCTCGAAAATATTTCCAGACCAACAGCTATAAAAAAAAGCGATTTCTGTTTCCAGAAATCGCTTTTTACTTTATTCTTTAAGCTTTTGCTTTAGTCTTACTTAGTATCCGAAAATCTGCTCCAATGTTAATTTAGTAACCGGACCAAATTTGGCTAAATCAGTCATGTTAATTTTTTTCTCAGAAGCAACAACGCAATAGTTGTAAGGCTTGGCAGATAAATTATCATGATGGAAAGTGTTTACATCCGAAAAACTTAATGGTTTAAGGTTGGCATATTCATCTATTCTGGAATCATGATCAAATCCTAACTTTTTATCTGAAAAATAACTGGCGATAATGCCATCTTTTGTAATCCTGGAAGTTTCAATACTGTTCAATGAATTGGCTTTGGAAAGATTGAAAGACTTATCTGATTCCGGTAAAGTAGTAAGCAGTTCATTCATGCCCGCAACGGCTTCATTCATTTTATCAGCCTGGGTACCTACATAAGCCACTACTGCATTTTCTTTATCCTTACTGTTTGGAGAAGAATAAACCGCAAATGTAGAGTAAGCCAAGGCTTTTGATTCGCGGATAGTCTGGAATACGATAGAGCCCATGCCACCACCGAAATAGTTGTTAAATAAACTAATTTTGGCTGCATTTGAAGGATCATATAAACCGCCATTTCTTACCCAGCGGATTTCAGCCTGCACCATGTCATAATCTGCGAAATATACTTTGTTAGAATCTGTTTTGGTGTAAACAAATTTCTTCAATGGTGCTGCCGGTGTAAACTCTTTGGCTAACGGATGTACCTTTACAATATCTGCAGAAAAAGCAGCTAAGGTTTTAGGCCCGTAATAAGTAATGGTATGTTGGTAATTGCTTAGATTGTGCAGCAGATAAATTAAATCAGATGATTTCATGTTTTTAATTTCATCGTTGCTAAGGCCATAATTAAATGGGTTATCAGTACCATATTGTGCATAACTCATCAAGCCGCTTAAAATTGACGACTTGTTTAATTTTGTGTTTTCCCTTAATTTTAAAATCCTCCCTTTAAGATCTTCCAGTGCTTTTTCATTTGGCTTACAGTTTGCCAATACATCTTCTAACAAAGCCGTTGCTTTATCAAAGTTTTCCTGCAAACCAGAAAGGCTGACAGTGGTTACATCGGTGCCAACATTGATGTTATAGTTACAGGCAAGGTTATAAAAAGCTTTACTGATATCTTCAGCAGAATATTTATCTGTGCTTAAGAAAGCCAGGTATTGCGATGCATAGGGAAGCAGTTTATAGTTATAAGAACCCATCTCAAAACGATAATTCATGCGGAAGATTTCATTTTCTGTGTTTTGAACAGTAATTACATCCGCAATGCCGGCTTTACCAAAATTAAGGTCTTTGGTGTAATCTAAAAATTTAGGGGCAATTGGTTTTACCGGTGCATCAATAATACTTTTGGTAAATGGTGAAACTTCATTCGAATTGGTTTTAACTGCAGTTATGGCAGGTTTTTCTACCTTCAAAATGCTCTTATCTTCACCTTTGTGTTTCAGAACAGAAACATAATTATTGATAAAGAATTTGTTGGCAAAATCTACAATTTCCTTTTTAGATACTTTACCCATTGCATCTGTTGAGGCCAGCATTTTATCCCATTCGGTTCCCCGGTTTTGGATAAAGGCAGTCATGGTATAATCTGCCCGTACATCATTGTTCTCAAATGCCTGTAATTCCGATAGTTTAGCGTTGGCTACAGTAGCTTTGATCAGTCCCTCATCAAACTCGCCTTTTTTAAGTAGTTCAACCTGTTCAAGTAATAGTTTCTGCGCTTCTTCTAAACTTTGTCCGGCTTTAGGTGAACCTGATAAAACGAAAACGCCATAATCTTTCATCTGGTTATAACCTGCACTGGCACGTAGCATTTTCTGTTGTTTATTGATGTTGATGTCCATTAAACCAGCTTTGCCGTTAGATAAGATATTGCCGATTAAATCCAGCAATAAACTCTGATGGGTATTTTGGGCAAAACCACGGTAAGCTACATATAAATTTTCTGCGCTTGGGCCATAAATATCAACTTTTTGTACCTGTGTAAGTGGTTTTTCAGCAGCAGGGTTGTAAAGTGCAAATGGCTTTGGAACCATGTAGGAGAAATCTTTGTCAACCTTCTTAATTATGTCGTCATAATTAATATCACCAGACATAATCAGGGCCATGTTATTAGGCACATAATATTTATTGTAATATTTTCTGATCTCTACTAATGAAGGATTTTTAAGGTGCTCTATGGTACCAATGGTGGTTTGCTGGCCATAATTATGTGTTGGAAATAAAGCATTAAGCATTTTTTCATACATTTTACGTCCGTCATTATCCATTCCGATATTTTTCTCCTCATAAACAGCCTCCAGTTCCGTATGGAAAATACGAAAAACCGGTGAACGGAAACGTTCGGCCTGAACAGCTAAAAATTTATCGATTGCGTTAGATGGAAAATCTTCTTCATAAACAGTTTCCTCTACCGAAGTATGGGCATTGGTTGAACCGCTTCCAATTGATTTCATCATTTTATCATATTCATTCGCGATAGAATAATTGGACGCCTCTCCTGAAATCTTATCAATTTCTTTATAAATTTCTTTACGTTTTGCCGGATCTGTAGTTTTAATGTAGGTTTCGTAAAGTGCCTCAATTTTATCCAGAAGTGGTTTTTCTTTGGCGTAATTTAAAGTTCCGAATTTATCCGTTCCTTTAAATAATAAATGCTCCAGGTAATGTGCAAGGCCGGTATTGGTGCGTGGGTCGGTATTACTGCCCGCCCTGACAGCCATTTTATAAACAATATTCGGTTCTTTATTATTTTGAGATAAAATAACGGTCAGGCCATTCTTTAAAGTATAAAAACGCGTCTTGGTGGGATCGTTTGTTACATATTTATAACTGTAGCCACCAGATGACCCTGTTTTCCATTGATAGGTATTTTGTGCCTGGGCAATTGTACCTGTAATCAGAAAACAAGCTAAAGTAAATAGTTTGATTTTCATTGAATTGTTTTTTTGGTTTATAAAATAAATGCCTGTTCAATTGGTATAAACAGCGCACTCATTTTTACCCAAATATATATGCTTTCTTTTGTTGAATGAAATGCTTTTTGTAAATCTCAAACAAAATTGCGGGAATTAATGAAAATAGTATATTAAATTGCCATTAATTGTGGCCTGAATTTAATAATCCGTATTTTTACCGGTATGACAAAGCAAAGTTCTAAACCCAATATTTTAGTAGTTAATGATGACGGGATTACAGCTACCGGGATCAAAAACCTGATGGAAGTAATGCAGGAAATTGGCCATGTGGTGGTGGTTGCACCTGATAGTCCGCAAAGCGGAATGGGGCATGCCATTACGATAGGAAAGCCCATTCGCTTTGATAAAGTAAGCATTTATGAAGGAGTAGAAATGTATAAATGCAGTGGTACACCTGTAGACTGTGTGAAGATTGCCGTGAATAAGATATTCAAAGGTAAAAAACCCGATTTATGTGTTTCAGGAATTAACCACGGCTTAAACAATTCAATCAATGTACTTTATTCCGGTACCATGTCTGCCGCCGTAGAAGGCGCCATTGAAAAAATTCCGTCTATTGGTTTTTCCATGGATGATTTTGCTGCTGATGCTGATTTTAGTCATACCAAAAAGTATATTAAAAATATTTGCGAACAGGTTTTAGCCAATGGTTTACCTGAAGGCACCTTGTTAAATGTTAATTTCCCAAAGGGTGCAGATTTAAAAGGAATTAAGATCTGCAGACAGGCCAATGCGAAATGGATGGAAGAATTTGACGAAAGAACCGATCCATACAACCGTCCTTATTATTGGCTTACCGGTGTTTTTGAAAATTTTGATCATGGTGAAGATACCGATGTATGGGCTTTGGAACATGGCTATGTTTCCATAGTTCCGGTGCAGTTTGATTTAACTGCTCATCACGCCATTCAAACCCTAAGCAGCTGGGATTTTGGGATGGTGAATAAAGCGAAATCTGGTCAGATCACTCAGGTTTCATCGCCTGATGGCATTAACTTAGGCTGATTGATTAAACATGAATGATAAGTTGAGGAAGGTGAATGATTCAGTTTGGATTGGACTGGGCCTGGGTTTAATCATTCCAGCAATTTTATGCGGATTAGCCTGGTACATCATTCATCATGTGGCCGTATTGGCGAAAGCTGATTTACTGTATATTGGAAGTATTGCTGTCAATGCTTATGTGATGCAATATTTTTTCAGATACCATAAACTTAACATTGGAAGAGGAATTTTAGCCGCTACATTTCTGTGCGCTTTTATTTTTTTTACGTATAAAGTTTTTTGAAAAAAACTGGCGTCATTGCGAACTGAAGAAGGGGCATGTGAGTTGGGGTGAAGCAATCCTTCCAGAACAAAAAAAGGATTAACGAATACAATAACAATATCAAAGATGGCTTCGTCGTGCCTCCCCGCAATGACGATTTTGTGCTAAAATAAAAATTATGAAATATTACCTCGTAGCAGGAGAAGCATCCGGCGATTTACATGGAGCAAACCTGATGAAGGCTTTAAAGGCAGAGGATAGCGATGCTGTTTTCCGGTATTTTGGAGGTGATAAAATGCAGGGAGAAGGTGGCGAACTGGTTAAACATTATGCCGATATGGCCTTTATGGGATTTACGGAAGTGGTGTTGAATTTGCGCACGATTTTTAAAAACCTCAAAGCCTGCAAAGATGACCTGCTGAAATGGAAACCCGATGTTTTGATTTTGATAGATTTCCCGGGGTTTAACCTTAAAATAGCCGATTTTGCAAAAGCCAATGGCCTCAAGGTTTGTTATTATATTTCACCTAAAGTATGGGCCTGGAATCAGAAGCGGGTATTGAAAATCAAAAAAATAGTCGATCATCTGTTTTGCATCCTGCCATTTGAGGTCGATTTTTATCGTGAATGGGGGATGGAGGTAGATTATGTCGGTAATCCACTGTTGGATGAAATTGCACAGTTCAGCCCCGATGTAAATTTCAGCACGAAGAATAATTTAGGGGATAAAATAATTGCCCTGTTGCCGGGAAGCCGGAAACAAGAGATTGAACGGCTTTTGCCGGTAATGTTAAGTGTAACCGAAAATTATCCCGAATATACTTTTGCTATTGCTGCGGCACCTACTTTTTCTGACGACTACTACCATCAGTTTATCGGAACCAAAAAAGTCCGGCTACTTTTCAACAATACCTATAACCTGTTGAACGTTGCACATGCTGCTATTGTCGCTTCGGGGACCGCTACACTGGAAACCGCCTTGTTTAAGGTGCCGCAGGTGGTGGTTTATAGAGGTGGCGCCATATCCATTGCCATAGCCAGGATGCTGGTGAAAATTAAATTCATCTCACTCGTTAACCTGATTGTAAACAAGAAAATTGTTACGGAGTTGATTCAGGAAGACTGCAATTCACAAAAGTTGAACCAGGAACTTTTCCAAATCCTGGATGGCGAAGGCCGAAAAGACGTACTGCGCGATTATGAGGCATTGATGAAACTCATGGGGACGCCCGGAGCATCTTCAAAAACAGCACAATTGATTTATTCATACCTCAAGTAAGGTCAAATTTGAATCAGAGAGAAGCAACCTGATCTGCGAACATCAGCGGGAACATTAATAGGAAACTAAACGCCCGTTTATCCCGCAGATTAAATTAATTTCCGCGGATTTAATAATCTTGACCTGATCTGCGAAATCAGCGAGCATCAGTGGGAACATTAATAGGAAACTAAACGCCTGTTTCTCCCGCAGATTAAATTGATTTCTGCAGATTTAATAATCTTGACCTGATCTGCGAAATCATCTAAAATCAGCGGGAAACATTAATAGGAAACTAAACGCCTATTTCTCCCGCAGATTAAATTGATTTCCGCAGATTTAATAATCTTGACCTGATCTGCGAAATCATCTAAAATCAGCGGGAAACTTAATAGGAAACTAAATGCTTATTTCTTCCGCAGATTAAATTGATTTCCGCAGATTTAATAATCTTGACCTGATCTGCGAAATCAGTGAACATCAGCGGGAACATTAATAGGAAACTAAACGCCTGTTTCTCCCGCAGATTAAAGTAATTTCCGCAGATTTAATAATCTTGACCTGATCTGCGAAATCATCTAAAATCAGCGGCAAACATTAATAGCAAACTAAACGCTTATTTCTCTTACACATTAAATGAATTTCCGCAACATTAACATTTATATCATCATTTCACCTCTGGGTTAAATGCATTATAAACTAAAACTTAAATAATTCTTCTAATAAATACTAAAACGTTTTTGTAACACTTTTTTTACTAACTAAAACGTTTTAATAAATGGATATTTTATTAATATTGACCTAAAGATCATCAGATCACTAACCGAATTACTATTTACGAAATGAATCATGGTACCTGCATATAAAATAAGCTGATCTGCTGTACAAAGGCCAATGGTTTAGCAATCCCTATCCGCATTCATATTAACCTAAAAAAAATCGCTAATGAAAATTAATTTACTCAAACTCACTGGTATCTCTGCAATTGTCTTGTCGAGCTTGCCGGCCTTTTCGGCAGAATCTGACCGGAAAGATTTCGAAGGCTTTTTCGAGCTCGAATTTCCCTGGCACAAAGCCAGCGTAAGAAAAGTAATTACAGGAAAAGTAGTTGATGAAAAAAATCTGGGTGTTCCGGGTGTAGGGGTACAGAATATTACCTCCGGCCAGGGTACCGTAACAGATGCCAACGGGCAGTTTAAAATTGAGGCAAATGAAAATGAAGTAATCAGATTTACTTACCTCGGCTATCAAACCCAGAATATCACCATCGGTACACAAACCAGTTTAAATATCAAGCTGGCCGTATCTGCCGATACCAAGTTAGATGATGTGGTAGTAGTGGGTTATGGTACCCGCAGCCAGAGAGAACTTACCTCTGCCATTACTAAAGTAGATACTTCTCAGTTCAGGCAGAGTGGTGCCAGAAATGCACTGGACTTATTACAGGGTAAAGTAGCTGGTTTACAAATTACCAGGAGCAGTTCTAATCCAAACTCTGGTGTGGCAATTCAGCTTCGTGGCGTAACGTCCATTTCAGGTACATCCAGTCCTTTAATCGTAATTGACGGGATTCCAGGCGGAAATCTAGACCTGTTGCAACAAGATGATATCGAATCATTCTCTGTTTTGAAAGATGGTTCGGCTGCAGCTATTTACGGTACCAGGGCGAATGCCGGTGTAATTCTGGTCACTACAAAAAAAGGACGTAAGGGGCCTTCTCAGTTTAATTACAATGGTTATGTCAAACATGAAACCTTATATGAGCGTCCTGATTTCATGAGCGCCAGTCAGTTTAGGGAGAAAATTGCCAGCGGGCAATATAAGGCGCAGGATTACGGCGGCGACTTTAACTACTTCAATGATATTGTAAACAAAGACAATTTAACCAACTATCAGAATCTTTCAGTTTCTGGTGGCGGGGAAAATTCTACTTATCGCGGTTCATTCACTTATAACAAACTGGATGGTTTTGCAAGGGAAAATAACAGAGAACAATATCAGTTCAGGATGAGCTTAACGCAGAAAGGTTTCAAAGATCGCGTTACAGCTGCATTTAACGTGGCCTCTAATATTAACAAAGCCAATCTTTTAGGTGGTGGTGGCTGGGAAAATGTGCTTACCAAAAACCCAACTGAATCTTACTATAATCCTGACGGGAGTTATCTGTTTACACGGAATATCACCAATGAAGTGGCCCGTTTAGCACAGGAAACCAGTAAGAGATCTCAGCAAACCTACTCTATAGATGGAAAAATTGATGTTGATATCTTAAAAGATTTAAAGGCTTCGACCTTTGTGGCTTACCAGAGAAATCAGTTTGTTGATAATCAGTACCGCATGTTACGCAGTCAGAATTCCCTTGAAAATGGTGATGCACCTGGCGGGGGGTATGCCTATAAAGGAACGGAACTGAATGAGAATTTCAACTTCGAGCCCACCATAGAATATCACAAAACCATCAATGAGAAACACCGTTTAACCGGAATGCTTGGGTATTCATACCGTTATGAGGTCAACGAATCTTTCAGTGCCAATAACAGAGGTTATACCAATGATATTTTTGAAGAAAACAACTTAGGGAGTGTACCTATTGGCGTAAACCGTGTTGGTTTGGCAAGTAATAAAAATGATAATACCCTTATCGCATTATTCGGACGGATTCATTACACCTTTGATGGCAAGGTAAATGTGGAAGCAGTATTGAGAAGAGAAGGTTCTTCGCGGTTTGGTGCCAATAATAAATGGGCAAGCTTTCCTGCAGTTTCCGCATCTTATGAAATTACCCGTGAGAAGTTCATGGAAAATGCCAAGTGGCTTAATTTCCTGAAAATCAGAGCTGGTTATGGTGAAACCGGTAATTCAGGCTTTGCGAACTATGCCTCTCTGGTTACCTTGGGCACTGGAAACCTTTATCCTTTTCCAAGCGGTGAATGGTTACAAACCTATGGTCCCTCACGTAATCCAAATCCTGATTTAAGATGGGAACGTAAACGGGAATACAACTTTGGCCTTGACTTCTCAATGCTCAACAACAGGTTAAGTGGATCCATTGATTTGTTTAAACGAAATATTGTTGACTTACTGGATACCTATACCTCTCCGCAACCACCCTTTGTTCAGAGTTCCATTTATACCAACGTAGGAACAATTTCTGCAAAAGGTCTGGAGTTAACATTAAATTATCAGGCCATCAAGAGCAACAATTTCAGCTGGAACATCGATTTTGCCGGCAGCACCATCGATAATAAGCTGGATACCTATTCCAATGATGTCTACAAAAGGGATATGAGAACTTTTGGCGGTATTGGTGGGGCAGGAGATCTCGGAGATGCCTTTCGTACCTACGAAGGCAGGAATATCGGCGAGTTCTGGGGTAAACGCTTTGCCGGTTTTACACCTGAAGGCAAGTGGCTGTTCTATAACCGGAATGGTCAGGCTGTTCCAAATGCACAAATCAATACATCACCTTTCCGTGATCAGACTGATTTAGCCCTGATCGGAAATGCCATTCCGAAATACTATCTGTCACTGGGAAATACCTTCACCTACAAACAATTTGATTTGAGAATTTTCCTGAGAAGTAAACTTGACTTCGATGTGCTGAATACCCTGGCTTTATCATACGGAAACAAATTCGGAACACAGGGTAACCTTTTAAATAGTGCTTTCACCAAATATGCAGAGATTAACGATACTTATATGTATTCTGATTATTATCTGGAAAAAGGAAGTTTCTTAAAGGTTGATGAGGTAACACTGGGCTATACTTTCAAGTTTAAAGATAAAGCTTTCCGCAGCCTGCGGGTATATGCCGTTGGGCAGAACCTGGCCTTGTTAACAGGCTATTCTGGTAACGATCCCGATTTAATTCAGGATACCGGTTTAGGTCAGGAAATTAATGGTCGCAGTTTGGGTATTGATACCAGAAGTCCTTACCCAACGACCAGGCAATTTGTTTTCGGTGTCAATTTTGGATTTTAATATTAGAAAGAATGAAAAATTTTAAAAAAATCATATGGTCTGTATTGGTGGCCTCGCCTGTTTTATTTAACGGCTGTACCAAGTTAGACGAGAATATTTACAGTTCGCTGGTTACGGATAACTATTATAACAACAAAAATGAAGTATTATCAGCGGTGTTAAGGCCATATACCCATGCCAATGCCTGGGCAACACCTTCAGGGCAGGATAACTGGTGGAGACCTTCTGAACTGTCCGGCGATCAGCTGGCCTGGCCAACAAAAGGCCGTCATGGTGAAGATGGAGGTAAGTGGAAACGCCTGCACTACCACTCCTGGCTGGTAGATGACGGACCTTTAAACAATGCCTGGTCCTTAATGTACGGCGGTATGGGATTTTGTAATGATCCCATCGGGAATCTCGAGAAACGTTCCTTATCACAGATGGGCATCACGCAAGCGGAAAAAGATGCTTACATCGCAGAATTGAAATTATTCAGGGCCTATCATTACCTCAAACTGATGGATCTTTTTGGTAATATTCCCATCGTAACCCAGGTAGGTATTCCTGCGAAACCGGAAACCAGACCGCGTGCAGAAGTGTTTGCCTTTATTGAAAAAGAGATTAAGGAAAATATAGATAAGGCACCTAAACTTTCAAGAAGCATGCTGGGCCGCATGACACAGGCCGGTGGTTATGCCATGTTGGTAGAACTGTATTTAAATGCTGAAGTTTGGACAGGTACTGCACGTTGGGATGATTGTATTGCCGCAGCAAATAAACTAATCAATGGTGAAGCCGGCGGTCAAAATGGTACAATGGCACTTGATCCGAATATTACAGATCAGTTTAAGTCAACCAACGATTTATCTAAGGAAGTTATTTTTGCAATTGCCTACGAATTCAGAATTGCAAACTCGCAACCATCCTGGACCGGAGAATTCTTCCATTTTCAGCAGGACCAGATTTATGGTGGTTCCAGAAACGGAAACAATGGTATTGTGATGGTGCCCGGAAATTATAACAAATACAAAGATGAAGACCTGAGAAAAACAACCTGGTTATTACAGGGGCCTCAGGTACGTTTTAACAATGGCAAGGAGGCACTCGCGAGCGGAGGTAACGAATACAGCGGTCAGCAGATTAATTTTGTGGATGAAATTCGCCGCGCCAGGGTAAACTCTACTGTATCAAATATGAGTGAGGGTGAAGAAAACAGCGGTGTACGTTTCAATAAATATAAATTGGGCAACAATGTGGCCGGTATTGTTAACGGTAATCCGGTTGGGATTGATTTAAATTACAATTGTACCGACTGGAATTTATACCGTCTGACATGGATCTATTTTGCTAAAGCCGAGGCAATAATGCGTAAAAATGGTGGTACAGCTACCGCAGAGGCTGTTCAGTTAATTAATGATTGTAAAAAACGTGCCTTTACCGATGCGAACTGGCCTGCAAATCAATACACTACTGCCAGTTTAACGCTGGATGAGCTTTTGAATGAGCGTGGACGTGAGTTTGTCTTTGAAGGATTCAGAAGGGATGACCTGATTCGTTTTGGTAAATTTCATACCGCCTCATGGTGGGATCATACACCATCTGCACCATTCAGACAATTATTTCCCATTCCTTTGATTCAGAGAACATTAAATGAGAATCTGGCTCAGAATCCGGGTTATTAATCAAAACAAAAAGAGGCGCTACATGGTGCCTCTTTTTGTTTTCAGCCTGAAATTTTAGTTTTCCTGTTCTTAAAATCAACTGATATTAATTATTATATTAGCCAATTGCAGGTTAATCTCAGCTGGATGACCCTGAAATGTACCCCAGTAAATATACGCCCTGAATGAAAACCCTTTCTATAAAAGATATCGCAGTTGAAGCTGGCGTATCCATCACCACAGTTTCTTTTATCATTAATGGTAAAGCCCGGAATAAATCAATTAGCGAAGCCGTAATTAAAAAAGTAGAAAAAATAATTGCCGAAAGCGGATATAAGCCCAACCAGATTGCCAGAAGCCTGCGCACCGGAAATTCTAATATTATCGGATTAATCATTGAGGATATTTCAAATTCCTTTTTTTCCAGGATCGCACGCCTGATAGAAGACAAAGCCTATAAAAAAGGGTATAAAATCATTTATTCCAGTACCGAAAACAATGTTGAAAAGGCTAAAGAGCTGATCAACATGTTTAAATCACGAAAGGTTGATGGGTATATTATATCGCCGATAAAGGGTCTGGAAGAAGATATTCAGCAGTTATTAACTGATCAGAAACCCGTTATTCTTTTTGACAGGAGTTTGCCCGGTTTGGATACCAATTATGTTGGTGCTGATCATTTTAAAGCGACATATGAATCCATAGCAAGTTTTATTAAACAGGGAAGAAGGAGAATTTCACTGATTACCACTGATATTGATGTGGCGCAAATTACTGCCCGTTTAGAAGGATATCAGAAAGCACTTGAGGACCATGACATTGCCTATGATGAAAACCTGGTTTTAAAGGTTCATTTTAATCAGGAAGAAGATGAAACCAGGCTGCAGATGGAAAAACTGTTTCGCACCGTAGAAACAGATGCCATACTTTTTGCAACCAATTACCTGGCCATCAGCGGGCTAAAAGTATTGAAACAAACCGGACAAAAAATCGGCAAAAACTTAAGTGTGATGGCATATGATGACCATGAGGTTTTCGAACTCCATACACCAGGCATTTCAGCCATACAACAGCCACTGGAGGAAATTGCTGAAGCCATTATTCAGTTGATTTTGAGACAGCTATCTTCTAAAACCAAGCTGGATAACCAGCAGATCATATTCCCTGCTAAAATTGTTCAGAGATAATGATAATTCATTCATTCTTCTATCATTTGATTTTCCATTCAGGTAGTGTTCACTAACAAACTCGGTAAATCACCACTCCTATGCAACACATCAACCGGAGATAACACCAACCAAAAAAACCGACTTAATCATTCCGTCATGTAAATGTTACTGAGAACTATTGTATTTGCAGGCTTTAGTTTTTAATATTGAATAGTAAAACGTTTTACTATTTATGGGATGCTGTCTAATTACCCCCTAATTGAATAAGTAATTTTTTTTGCGAAGAACACTAACCAATATGATCTATATGAAACCCCTTTATTTATCAGCAGTTTTAATGTTTTTGAACCTTTGTTCTTTCGGACAGGATAAGGCTCCTGCATATCCTTTAATCACACATGATACGTATCTCAGTATCTGGTCGTTCGGTGATGGACTGAATCAATCAACAACCAAACACTGGACTGGTAAAGAACAAGCCCTCACCGGAATCATCAAAGTAGATAACCAGTGCTACCGCTTTTTAGGTGCAGATGGTAAAACCTATAAAACCATTCTGGCTGCGGCTGATGAATTAAAATATAAAGCCGGTTATCTTACTAAAAAACCTGCTGATGGATGGAATACGCTTGCCTTTAACGATAAAAATTGGCCAAATGGAGATGCACCTTTTGGTGATAACCAGCAGGCGAAAACCAAATGGAATACGGATGAAATCTTTTACAGAAGAAAGTTTACTGTCAACAAAATATCTTCAGCCAGAAAATATTTAAAGCTTAACCATGATGACAATGTCATCGTGTATATCAATGGTCAGAAAGTTTATGAAAAAGAAGGCTGGGTACATGAATACATTTACATTCCATTGGCTGAGGGTATTTTAAAAAAAGGCGAAAACCTTTTAGCCATAGAATGTAAAAACACAGCTGGCGGACGGTTTTTAGATGCCGGCATCGTGGAAGAGGTTCCGCAGGCTGCAAATGTGTTAAATGCAAATCAAACCAATGTTTCAGTTGGGGCTACCCATACCCTTTATACTTTTAAAGCCGGCGGTATAAACCTTAATCTTACTTTTACTTCGCCCTTACTGCTGAATGATTTGAATTTAACCGCCAGGCCCATCAGTTACCTGACTTATACCGTACAATCAGCAGATGCAAAACCACATCAGGTGGATATTTATTTTAGTGCTTCATCTGATCTCGCTGTAAATACGCCCAATCAACCCGTTGCTGTTTGGAAGAAGAACCAAAATAACCTTTCCATTCTAAAAGCCGGATCAGTTGAACAACCCGTGCTGAAAAAGAAAAACGATGATTTAAGAATTGATTGGGGTTACCTGTACATCGCTGTGCCCAATCAATTCAAGGCTACCCAATTTTTAGGCACACCGATGGATAATCTCCGCAATTTCAAAACAGGAAAATACCCGCAAACCACACAGGCTTTGAATGTTAAAACACAAAGCTTAAGTACAGTAATCCCATTTGGTACGGTTAATTCGAAACCGGTAGAGAAATATCTCATGCTGGGCTATGATGACCTGAAGTCTATCGAATATTTTGGCAATCAACTGCTTCCCATCTGGAGAAAATCTGAAGCGAGTACTTTTGAAGATCAACTAGCGGCAGCCAGTAAGGATTATGAATCCCTCCAGTCGAAAACAAAAGCTTTTGATGCCAGGCTACTTGCTGATGCGACACGAGCAGGCGGTAAGGAATATGCAGATTTATGTAAACTGGTGTACAGGCAGAGTATAGCTGCACATAAAATTGTTTATGCACCAAACGGAGACCTGTTGTTTCTTTCTAAGGAAAATTTTAGTGGTGGTTTCATTAACACTGTTGATGTAACTTATCCTTCAGCACCCCAATATTTGTTATACAATCCTGAATTGTTAAAAGGTATGCTAAACGGTATTTTCTATTATTCAGAAAGCGGAAGATGGAAAAAAACTTATCCTGCACATGATATTGGCGTTTATCCCATAGCCAATGGTCAGATTTACGGAGAAGACATGCCGGTAGAAGAAGCAGGTAACATGCTGATTCTAACGGCGGCCATTACCAGGGCAGATGGCAATACCGCTTATGCCGGTAAACATTGGGCCGTGATGTCCATCTGGGCAGATTATCTCCTCAGGGAAGGTTTTGATCCGGCAAATCAATTGTGCACAGATGATTTCGCAGGTCATCTTGCCCGAAATGCAAACTTATCAGTGAAAGCAATTGTGGGTTTAGGCGCTTATGCCCAAATGGCCGAAAAATTAGGTAAAAAGGATATCGCCACTAAATACAAAAACGCAGCATTGGAAATGGCGAAAAACTGGCAGACTTTAGCCAACAGCGGTGATCATTTTGCCCTGACCTTTAATGATAAAAATACCTGGAGCCAGAAATATAACCTTGTTTGGGATAAGCTTTTAAAACTAAATCTTTTTCCACAGGAGGTATATAAAAAAGAAATAGATTTTTACCTGAGCAAACAAAATGAATTTGGTTTGCCATTGGATAGCCGGAAAGACTATACCAAATCAGACTGGATCATGTGGACAGCTACATTGGCAGATAATCAGGCTGACTTTGAGAAATTTATTAGTCCTGTTCACAAATTCGCTACAGAAACAACGAGTAAGGTACCCTTAACAGATTGGCATGAAACCAAAACGGGTAAACAGGTTGGTTTTCAGGCACGAAGTGTTGTGGGCGGATATTTTATCAAAATGCTGGCTGATCAATGGAATATAAAATAGACAAAAGTTGTCAGAACAGGAGCAGTACAAGGTTTAATGGAGACCAGATTTGAAATAAATGCGTTATAAAAGAACATTCACCTGTTGATCAGTGCCATTAAAATTTTGTTGCTCGGTTAGATTCTGTATTTTCGCAGGCCGATGAAAAATTTATACGTGCCGGTACTTGCAGAACCAGGCGGAAAATAAATTGCTTTATAACGAATGATTTACATATTGCTTTTATAAAAAATCTATATTTTTCATTTGGTAAAACGTTTAACGTCTGGTAAAATAATGAACAAATAAAATAGAAATACATAAATAATGGAAAAGCCTGTAGCACTGGGTGTAGATATCGGCGGCTCGCATATTACAGCCGCATTGGTAAATTTAGAAACAAGAAGCCTGATTGATGATTCAATCAAACGTAGCCCTGTAAATTCTCAGGAGAGCAAAGAAGATATCTTATCCGCCTGGTGTGAGGTTATTAATCAATCATTTGAAAACATTAAAAATGGTCATCGGAACATTGGGATCGCGATGCCTGGCCCGTTTGATTACCAGGAAGGTATATCGCTCATCAAAGATCAGGATAAATTTAAATCACTTTACAAAGTCAATGTAAAACAGGAGCTGGCCAGTCGACTTAATATTCCGCTTGAAAACATTCACTTCATTAACGATGCCGCCGGATTTTTGCAAGGTGAAGTTTTTGCAGGTGCGGCAAAAGGAAATGCCAATGTTTTGGGCTTAACCCTGGGAACAGGTTTAGGGTCATCATTGAGTTTAAAAACCAGGGCAATAGATGCCGATTTATGGAATGCCCCGTTTTTGGATGGCATTGCCGAGGATTACCTGTCTACCCGCTGGTTTGTCAAACGGTATCAGCAATTGAGTGGAAAAACACTGGCAGGTGTAAAAGAACTGGTGGAGATTGTAGAAGAGGATCATTTGGCCACCCGTGTATTTATGGAGTTTGGCTATAACCTGGCGCAATTTCTGATTCCCATTATCAATGAACATAAGATAGATGCCGTCATTATTGGTGGAAATATATCACAAGCTTTTCCTGCTTTTGCACCTGAATTGATTGCTGCCTTAAAGGGTAACGATATTGATGCCAGTATTAAAGTGTCAGAACTGAAAGAACATGCTACTTTAATTGGAGCCGCCAGTTGTTGCGATGGGCGTGTAATGTAAATCACCGGATATTTATAAATGGGTGGAAAATTTCCATCCATTCATTAATGGAGATAAGGATTAAATTACAGCTTAAATATCATTCACAAAATTTTTAATAATGTAATTAACGGCCTGAAAAAAATTGGATGATTTGCTAAAACGTTTTAAATATATTGCAAACTTGTATTATCATCAAATGATTAAAACTGAAAATAAAATTAAATGAAAAAAATATCCTTTTTAATTTCATTGCCCATTATGGCCCTATTGCCTTTATCAAAGCTTTCGGCCCAGGAAACCATTAAAAAAAATGGTTACACGCTATCCTTTGAAAGTAATGACGATGCGCTCGATCCAAAACTGAAGAAAAGATTAATAGAAACCTTTTTTGTGGTATATCCAAAGCTGGCGAAGGAGTATAATCCAAATACGTTGAAATCAGTTCAGTTTTTTGTAGATACTGCTTATAAAGGTGTGGCGGCAACGACTAATGGTAAAGTAACTTACAGCTCGATCTGGATGAACAAGCACCCTGAAGATATTGATGTAGTTACGCATGAAGTAATGCATATTGTTCAGGATTATGGTAACAGTGTTGGGCCAGGTTGGCTTACAGAAGGCATTGCAGATTATGCACGCTTTAAGTTTGGTGTAGATCATGCAGGTGCAAAATGGACCTTACCGGCTTTAAAACCTGAACACAGTTATCAGAACAGTTACAGAATTACCGCCCGGTTTTTTGCCTGGATAGAAAAAAAGGTAAAGGCAGGTACCATCAAAGCAGTTGATGCATCTTTAAGAGATCATACTTATCAGCCAGAAATCTGGACTACATTAACAGGCAAAGATTTGGATGCACTTTGGGCAGATTACGTAAAAAATCCTGAACTTTAATTATAGACATAAACCGATATACACGAATGAAAAAACTATTTATTGCCTTCCTCAGCTTTGCTGCCTCAGCAAGTTTTGCACAAACGGTGGGCAAAATTACTGACCCTGTAGACTGGATCAATCCTTTAATGGGGACACAATCAAAACCCAGCTTATCAAACGGCAATACCTATCCAGCCATTGGCCTGCCTTGGGGCATGAACATGTGGACCCCACAAACTGGTAAAATGGGTGATGGTTGGGCCTATACTTACGATGCGGATAAAATCCGCGGTTTTAAACAAACCCATCAGCCATCTCCATGGATGAATGATTATGCCGCGTTTTCCATCATGCCGGTAACGGGTAAACTTAGATTCGCCGAAGATGACCGTGCCAGCTGGTTCAGCCATAAGGCAGAGGTTTCAAAGCCTTATTATTACAGTGTTTATCTTGCTGATGCTGATGTAACCACTGAAATTACACCCACCGAAAGAGCAGCACAGTTCAGATTTACCTTTCCTGAAACAGATAGTTCTTATGTGGTGGTAGATGCTTTAAACAAAGGGTCGTACATTAAAATCATCCCGGCTGAACGTAAAATTATCGGCTATACTACGAAATATGCCCGCGGACCACTTCCTAAAAACTTTAAAAACTACTTCGTGATCTACTTTAATAAAGATTTCAAGCTGGCTAAAACCTGGAGTGGCAACAAGCTTAAAGATGAAGAACTCGAACTGGAAAGTGATCACAGTGGTGCCATCATTGGTTTTAAGACCACAAAAGGCGAGCAGGTAACCGCTAAAGTGGCTTCATCATTTATCAGTTTCGAACAGGCAGATCTCAATTTAAAAAGAGAATTGGCCAATGATGGTTTCGATGCTACGAAAGCAAAAGGCAGAGCTATCTGGAATAAAACCTTGAATAAAATTGCAGTAGAGGGCGGAACGATCGATCAAACCCGCACTTTCTATTCTTGCTTATACCGTACGCTCTTTTTTCCGAATAAATTATACGAAATAGATGCGAACAACAAAGTGGTACACTGGAGCCCATATAATGGCCAGACTTTACCGGGTTATATGTTTGCAGGAACGGGCTTCTGGGATACCTTCCGCGCTCTATATCCATTCTTAAACCTCGTATATCCTTCCATTAACAAAGAAATGCAGGAAGGCCTCATCAACGATTATAAAGAAGGCGGCTGGTTGCCGGAATGGAGTAGCCCAGGTTACGCCAATATCATGGTGGGTAATAATTCTGCTTCTGTGGTTGCTGACGCCTATATCAAAGGTTTGCGTGGCTATGATATCCAAACCTTATGGGATGCTTTAAAACATGGTGCAAACAATGAAGGCCCGATAGAGGCAGTTGGCCGTGATGGCGTAAAGTATTACAACGAGTTGGGTTATGTGCCTTTCGATGTAAAGAAAAATGAAAATGCCGCAAAGACATTAGAATACGCATATGATGATTTTACCATTTATCAGTTAGGAAGAGCTTTAGGCAAACCGGCATCAGAGATTGATATTTATAAGAAAAGAGCCATGAACTACAAAAACCTTTTCGATCCGGCTTCTGGCTTAATGAGGGGTAAAAATAAAGATGGCAGTTTTCAAACCCCTTTTAGTCCCTTTAAGTGGGGTGGTGCTTTTACCGAAGGAAACAGCTGGCATTATACCTGGTCTGTATTTCAGGATATAGATGGCTTAGCCAAATTAATGGGCGGTCATGAGAAATTCGTAACCAAGCTGGATTCTGTTTTCTCAATGCCTCCGGTATTTGATGAAAGTGCCTATGGTGGCGTGATTCATGAAATCCGTGAAATGCAGATTGCAAATATGGGTCAGTATGCACATGGAAACCAGCCTATCCAGCACATGATCTATCTGTATAACTATGGTGGTGCACCTTATAAAACGCAGTATTGGGTCAGGGAAACCATGAACAGGATGTATAAAGCAACACCGGACGGCTATTGCGGTGATGAAGATAACGGACAAACTTCTGCATGGTATGTTTTCTCTGCCATGGGGTTTTATCCCGTAACGCCGGCTACAGATCAATATGTGTTGGGTGCGCCTTTGTTTAAGAAAGTAACCTTAACCCTGGATAATGGCAAAACAGTAACGATTAATGCGGCTGATAACAGTGACAGCAATCGTTATGTACAATCGTTGCAGATGAACGGTAAACCTTATTCAAAAAACTGGATCAGCCATAGCGGCTTACAAAAAGGTGCGGTATTGAATTTCAATATGACTTCAACTCCGAATAAAGTGAGGGGATCTAAACCGGTTGATTTCCCTTATTCACTCTCTACAGAGAAATAAAAAACCTTCGAGCAAAAAGAAATGGGGATTCCACCTATTGCAGAATCCCCATCATCTAAATTAACGCTCTCAGTTATATAAACGTTATTAAAAGGAATTATTGCATGCGTGCAATAATTTTTTTGTTTTGGGTCTCTGAACTTTTATCAGCTTATCATTTTGTTACTGGGTTTACCTATAAATTGATCATTATTACACCAAACGAAACGATCACAAATAACAACCAGCAAAAACGCTCGACAAATTTTCTTAGTTTTACCTTATGGGAATCATCGATCAACATCACCAGAATGCAGAGAAACTTGCTGCGGCAAAAACGGCCGTTAAACTGGTTAAAAATGGAGATATTGTGGGGTTGGGAACCGGAACTACCGCAACATTTGCCATAAAGGAATTGGGCAGGCTGGTAGGCGAGGGGCTGAACATCAAAGCCGTGGCCAGTTCCATTCGTACAGAAGAACTCGCGAAATCGCTGGGGATTGAAATTTTAAATTTAGGCGAAACCTCCTCCGTGGATATCAGTATTGATGGTGCAGATGAATTTACAGAATCTTTAGATTTAATAAAAGGAGGCGGCGGTGCCTTATTCAGGGAAAAAATTATGGCCTCATTAAGTAAAAAGGCCATTATCGTAACTGATTCCTCTAAAAAAGTAAAAAAACTGGGGGCATTCACTTTGCCAATCGAGGTCATTCCATTTGCCTATCAATATGTTTTCGATCAGATTGCAAAACTGAATGGTAGCGGTAAAAAAAGAACTATAGCTAACCACGATTATATCACTGACAACGGAAACCTGATTATTGATGCCGACTTTGGTTTAATTGATAATCCAAGAGCTTTATCAGATGCCTTAAATAAAATAGACGGCTTATTGGCTCATGGATTGTTTATTGATTTAACGGCAGAGGTAGTGATGAGTGACAGGTCGGAAATTATTGTTTTTAAGTAAATTCACCGAAATAGTGCCCGGCAAAAAAAAATCAGAAATATTTTAACCGGCAAATTTATTTAACTCACCGACGAATTAAAGTTGTTAAGGGAAAAGCCATTCTCCCGCCTTCATTTTCATGATATATTTGAATATAAATCAAAACGATCATGGAAAACTTCACTAAAAACAATCACGACAATAAACAATTTGGCTTAGGTATTTTACTCTTGGTAATCGGTTCAATCTTTGTGCTGAGAAACACCGGGTTGGATATTCCTCATTGGATTTTAAGCTGGCATACTGTCATGCTGGGCGTTGGTTTATGGTTGGGCTATCGTCGAAACTTTGAAAGCGGCAGCTGGCTGGCGCTTACCCTCATCGGTGGGATTTTTACTTTAAAAGATATCTCGGTATTCGACTTTGATTTATCCAGAATCAGTGCTGCGTTAATCTTAATTGTACTCGGTTTATACGTAATCCTGAAACCGAATAAGGCTAAGAAATTTGATCATTATTTTCAAAACCCATCTTCAAAAAAAGAAGAAATTAAATTTTAAAATTCATCACTCCATCATATCAGTAAAAAAGGGACATTTTAGTAATTGTCCCTTTTTTAGTAAAAGCCCTATTGGTTGGTGTCTCACCGACCATCAATAATTATCTTCTAAAACCATAGCGTTAGTCAGTATGATTTTTTCGGTTGGTGAGATGGGAACAGATAGATTTAAATGTTCCTATTGGTTGGTGTCTCACCGACGATCAATAGTTCTCTTCTAAAACCATAGCGTTAATCAGTATGATTTTTTCGGTTGGTGAGATGGGAACAGATAGATTTAAATATCCCTATTGGTTGGTGTCTCACCGACCATTAATAATTATCTTCTAAAACCATAGCGTTAGTCAGTATGATTTTTTCGGTTGGTGAGATGGGAACAGATAGATTTAAATGTCCCTATTGGTTGGTGTCTCACCAACCATCAATAGTTATCTTCTAAAATCATAGTGTTAATCAGTATGATTTTTTCAGTTGTTAAGATAGCAACCGATAGATTTATGGTGCGTAAAAAAGAAATTAATTGTCCCTATTGGTTGGTGTCTCACCGACCATCAATAATTATCTTCTAAAACCATAGCGTTAGTCAGTATGATTTTTTCGGTTGATGAGATGGGAACAGATAGATTTAAATGTCCCTATTGGTTGGTGTCTCACCGACCATCAATAATTATCTTTTAAAACCATAGCGTTAGTCAGTATGATTTTTTCGGTTGGAACAGATAGATTTAATTGTCCCTATTGGTTGGTGTCTCACCGACCATTAATAGTTATCTTCTAAAATCATAGTGTTAGTCAGTATGATTTTTTCGGTTGGTGAGATGGGAACAGATAGATTTAATTGTCCCTATTGGTTGGTGTCTCACCGACCATCAATAATTATCTTCTAAAACCATAGCGTTAGTCAGTATGATTTTTTCGGTTGGTTAGATGGGAACAGATAGATTTAAATGTGCCTATTGGTTGGTGTCTCACCGACCATCAATAGTTATCTTCTAAAATCATAGCGTTAATCAGTATGATTTTTTTGGTTGTATGATAGCAACCGATAGATTTATGGTGCGTAAAAAAGAAATTAATTTAAAAATTCATCACTACCTATTTTTTCAGACTAAAAAAATCCTCTTAAAAAAAGAAACGGGGATTCCACCATTAAGGCAGTATCCCCGTCATCTAAATTAACGCTCTCACATACATAAACGCTGAGATATCGAAATATTGTGCTCAGGTATATTTTTATTTAAAAAAATAATGACTGCTGCTGTTTATAGGCTAGTTGATAACGTGCAAACCACTGTTAACAGTAATCGTTCCGCATCTTTTAAAGATTTCCGTAGCAGCAGGTAGCAAAACTTTGCGAAAGCCTTTAATCTGTAAAATAAACCTTTTGCTGACAGGCTCATCGTTACACATCAGCCAGTTGATGGCGTGGAGGATGCCAGGGTATGCTGAAAGAGAAACGACAACATGTTATTCTTACTCTGCTAAATGTTAAAAAAAGTTAAAACTAAATAGGTAGTTGATTCAGCGGCTTTTGAGTGGTAAATATTATTAACTTTGAATATCTACAATTCCAAGACCAGACATGAAAAAAAATATTTTAATGATCATCGCACTTTTGTTTACCACAAGTGCATTTTCACAAAATGTCATTCAACTATTTAATGGCGCAAATGATTTCTTTAAGTTATTACAGGAAGAAAAATTTGCCGATGCGCATGCCATTTTTGATGACACCCTGAAAAGCAAACTTACCGAAGAAGGATTAAAAAAGTTATGGTTAGATATGGGAACCAAATTCGGAAAGGCAGAATCATTCGATGCGATTCAAAGTAAGGCACAGGGTGAGTTTTTTGCCGTAACTGTTGAAGGTAAATTCAGTAACGGAGATCAGAATTTTATTTTAGGTTTTAATAAAGCACAAAAAATTGTGGGCATTTTTCTGGCTCCGCCTAAAACAGCGTCGGCTTATTTAAAACCAACCTATGCTGATACGAGTCGCTATAGCGAAAAATCAGTTTATATTGGTGCAGCCGGAAAGCAACTGGCTGCCATCATTACCACACCTAAAGATATGAAGAATTTTCCGATGGTGGTTTTCGTGCATGGTTCGGGGCCAAGCGATATGGATGAAACGATCGGTGCAAACAAACCTTTTAAAGATCTGGCCACAGGTTTAGCTTCCAAAGGAATCGGCTCGGTACGCTATGTGAAAAGAACGCTGGTATACCCCAATGAATTTGCAAATGTTTATACCGTAAAGGATGAAGTATTGGATGATGCTGCGGCTGCTATTGCCATGGCCAAAACCATTACAGGGGCAAATATAAAGCAGGTATACGTATTCGGACATAGCCTGGGTGGTATGTTAGCACCGAGAATTGCAACTAGCACACCAGATCTGGCCGGCATCATTCTGGCGGCGGCTCCGGCAAGAAAGCTAACGGATATCATTATCGAACAGAATAAATACATGTTTAATCTTTCTAAAGATACCACAGCAGAGAATAAAGCGCAACTGAATGAGGCTGTTAAACAGATCAATAAAAGCAGAATCTCACAATTAGGTACAAGCATCAAACCAGATTCCATAATATTGGGTATACCGGCAAAATACTGGGCCGATTTAAATGCCTATGATCAGGTTAATGCAGCGAAAGGATTAAATAAACAAAGAATTTATATCCTGCAGGGCGGAAATGATTTCCAGGTAAGTAAAACTGATTATGACCTCTGGAATGCGGCATTGGGAAAAAAGAAAAATGTTCAGCTTAAATATTATCCTGAACTTAACCACTTGCTAAGTGTACAAGCCGAAAAAGGCAGCTCTGCACAATACCAGATCCCAAAAAATGTTTCAGAAGTGTTGGTTAATGATATTGCCACATGGATTAAAAGTAAATAAACATGAAATATTCTCTAAAGCTTTGATTTAATCAAGGCTTTTTTGTTGCTTTTATTTCTGATTAAATAGTATTTCTTATCTTTAATGAACAAAACTATTTAATGGTAACGCTATTTTCTGAGCAGGAGAGATATAAGTCTCTGGTAGAGGCATCACCGATGCCAACAGCCCTATATATTGGAGTGGATATGATCATAGGAGCTGCAAACCAGGCCATGCTCGATTTGTGGGGTAAATCAGCCTCAATTATCGGATTAAAACTCATGGAAGCACTTCCTGAACTGGAGGGACAACCATTTTTTCAGATATTAAGTCAGGTTTTTCAAAGCGGGGAAACTTATCATACCAAAGAATCTCCTGCAGATCTGGAGGTAAATGGTGTATTACAAACTTTCTATTTTACTTTTACCTATAAACCCATCAGAAATGATCTGGGGGAAGTTTTTGCCATTATTAATACCGCCGCGCATCTTACCGAGCTGGTAGAAGCAAAAAAGCAAATTATTGAAACACAGCAACGTTTATCTTTTGCATTGCTATCGGCTGAAATTGGCACATGGGATTTTGATCCCATTAACAACAAAGTAAACTGGGATGATAAATGCAGGACCCTTTTTGGATTTGGTAAAGAGGGCGAGGTTAAATATGAAGAAGTATTGTCCTGTATCCATCCTCAGGATGAGAAAATGGTTCGTGAGGCCGTATCTAAGGCTATTCATCAGGTCAATGACGGGCAATATGATATTAAATACCGCACCATCAATGAAGAAGATCGCCAGATCAGATGGGTTCACTGTAAAGGAAAAGCTTATTTTAATGAAAACGATATTGCTTACCGCTTTGCAGGTATCGTACAGGATATCACAGATGAAGTGAAATCCAGGCAAAGGGAACATCAGATGTTAACGCTGGTCAATCATAATGCCGACCACATGACTATTGCCGATTTAGATGGCAGACTGATTTACATGAATGAAGCCTCCAGGAAAATGCTGGGCGTAGCGCTGGATGCAGACGTCAGTAAATTCAGTGCCGGTGATTTTTATACTCCTGAAGAATTGGCACGTGTACAGAACCACATTATCAATGAGATTGATGCAGTACGGGGATGGACAGGCCATATCACCCTGGTTAACTATCAAACCAGGGAAAGTATTCCCTGTATGGTTAGCTATTTACTGATCAAAGATCTGGAAACAGGTGAGATTATCGGAAGGGGAGCCACCGCCAGGGATTTAAGGCCGGAAATCAGGGTAAAGGCAGATCTTCAGAAACTGGCAGCCATCATCGGCAGCAGCGAAGATTTTTGTAATTACTGCGACATAGATGGCCGTACCCGCTATATCAATCCATCAGGTATTGCCCTTATCGGCATTGATAAAGACCAATTGCTGAACACCAATCTTTTTGATTACCATAGCGAGGCATCAAATCACAAGATTAAAAAGGAAATCCTTCCCGTGCTTTTTGCTGAAGGAAAATGGTCTGGAGAACTGGAATTAATCCATCAGGTAACCAGAGAAATCATCCCCATTCATAAACAGTTTTATATGATCAGGGAAGAATTTACCAATATGCCGGTGGCAATAGCAGCCATCGCCAGAGATTTACGTCCGGAACTAAACATCCGGAAAATTCTGGCTGATAAAAATGCAGCCTTGCAAAATGCAGTGGAAGAACTGGAGTTCTTAGCCAATAGTGTACCGCCCGTAGTTTGGTCTAGTAAGCCAGACGGCTACCTGGATTATATCAATAAACGATGGTTTGACCAAACCGGTAAAGGCGATGATGAAACACTGGGCAGCCGCTGGGCAGAGAATGTACATCCTGATGATGTTCCTGATGCCATTAAAACCTGGAAAGCCTCTTTAGAAACGGGTAATCCGTATGAAATTGAATTTCGCTGCCTGGATAAATACGGAACCTACCGCTGGTACCTGGTCAGGGCGATTCCACTTAAAGATGCTGAAGGAAATATCATCAAATGGTATGGTACCAACACAGATATTCATCACCAAAAGGAACTGGAAAAGCAAAAAGATGACTTTTTAGGTATTGCCAGTCATGAATTAAAAACACCTGTTACCAGTCTTAAAGCCTATGCACAGGTACTGGAAGCTATGTTTAAGCGTTCCGGTGATTTTAAAAATGCGGATCTTCTGGCCAGGATGAATAAACAGGTAGACCGTTTAAGCAGTTTGATCAGCGATTTGCTTGATGTCACTAAAATGAATTCCGGAAGGCTGCAGTTTAACCCAACAGAATTTGATTTCAATGAAATGGTTGAGGAGGTGATTGAAGATGTTCAGCGGACTTCCTTTAATCACGCTATTCGTGCAGACCTGGGGTTCAGAAGGAATATTATCGGTGATCGTGATCGCATTTGCCAGGTGGTAACCAATCTGTTAACCAATGCCATCAAGTATTCTCCTGGTGCCAGTGAAGTGGTGATTTATACGCATGATCTGGAAGATCGTGTTCAGGTTTCGGTAAGGGATTATGGAATTGGCATCAGCCCCGAATTAAAAGATCATGTTTTTGAACAGTTTTACAGGGTGAGCGGGGAAAAGCAACATACTTTTCCGGGTTTGGGTTTAGGACTGTATATTTCATCAGAAATTATTAAAAGACTGGGCGGCAAAATATGGGTTGACTCCATAGAGGGCAAAGGTTCTGTTTTTAGTTTCTCGATCCCGTTAAGTGATTAAAAGTTGATGACTTTTGATGTTCATTCTTATAAAGTTTAAACAATTCTGCCGGCAGAACAGTTAGAATAGGTATATATTTATTCTATCCGATCTATTTATGGCAAAGAACAAAATCACTATCAAGGGAATATGGAGCGTGTTAAAAGCCGCTTTTACAGGTTTTGGAGACCATAAGGTTACGAAGCTAAGTGGTTCACTGGCTTATTATACTGTGTTTTCGATGGCGCCGCTTCTGGTGGTTATTATTTCTTTATGTGGTATTTTTTTAGGAAGAGAAATAGCCGAAGGTCAGGTATATGCGCAACTGGAGGGCTTTTTAGGTCGCGAGTCTGCAGCATCCTTGCAGGAGCTGATTAAAAATGCTTACCTGGATGGCAAAAGTACCATTGCCCTGATTATTGGTATTGTTACTTTACTGATTGGATCAACTACTATTTTTGGCGACATTCAGGATTCGATTAACACCATCTGGGGCATCAAACCTAAACCTAAAAGAGGGTGGGTGAAAATGCTGCAGAACAGGTTTTTGTCTTTCTCTGTGATCATTAGTTTAGGTTTTGTCCTATTGGTTTCTTTAGCCGTAACTTCCCTTTTAGATATATTTAGCGCCAGGTTGCAGGCCCGTTTTGCAGATATTTCTTATTATGTATTCTATGTCATTAACCAGGTAGTAACTCTATCTGTTATCTCCTTAATTTTTGGGGTGATTTTTAAAGTATTGCCAGATGCGATTATTAAATGGCGGGATGTAATTGCCGGAGCAGTGGTTACCGCCATCTTGTTTATGATTGGAAAGTTCGCCATCTCCCTTTATATCGGACAAAGTGATGTGGGTGGAACCTATGGTGCCACAGGATCGTTGGTTGTCGTGTTGATGTGGACATATTATTCCTCCATCATTTTATATTTCGGAGCCGAATTTACCAAAGCTTATGCCATTGCCTACGGATCAGAAATTTATCCTTCACACTATGCGGTAACGCTGAAGGAGGTAGAGGTTGAAACCGGCCATGTTTCTATCCAGGATAATCATCCTGAGCTTGTTGAAGAAGTGAAGCAGCATGCATCTGAAGAATAATCCTTTTACGTAAGCACATTTAAAATGTTCCGGTGATGGCAATTTGATTTGAGAAGCAGCCCTTTACGCTATCGTGTATTATTCTCCCCAGGCGGTGATGATCAGTTGCCTGGGACCGCCATGATTGCGGTGTTCACCTAAATATATCCCTTGCCAGGTGCCAAGTGCCAGCCTTCCGTTACGGATAGGAATGGTAACGGAACTGCCCAGTAAAGCTGATTTTAAATGTGCGGGCATGTCATCAGCACCTTCATAATCATGTTCATAAGCCGGATCATTTTCCATTACTGTTTTGTTAAAAAACATTTCAAAATCTACCCTTACCGTGGGATCGGCGTTTTCATTAATGGTTAATGAAGCAGAGGTATGTTGGATGAATACCTGGCAAATACCGGCCTTTATCAAACTGATTTCTTTCATCGAATTTTCTATTTCATCCGTAATGAGGTGAAATCCTCTTCTTCTTGCGCGCAATGAAAGCGCATGCTGATATATTTTCATATTCAAAATTACTTAACAATCCAACCCAAAGGCACTTGATCTTCACTGATGAATTGATAATTTCCAAAATTACCTAAAACGTTTACCAATTGTCCGGCTGCCAGTGTCTTTTTTACAGCGGCTACACTATCTGGCTGGTCGTAAACCATTTGTTGGGCCAAATTAACTTTAATTTTTTTTAAGGGTTTGTTTATTTTACTTAATGCTGCACTTGGTACAAATCCGGTTTTGCCATCAGGTAATTCAGCTTTATAGAAATGGCCGGTTGCCGATTGAATATTCAGAAGAGTAGCCGCATCCAGGTTTTCTGCAAGGGCAGCCGGAGAAGGCGTACGGTAAAATTTCACCGCTTTCGAAGTTCTTAAGTTTTCATTAAGACTGTTAAGGGGAGCAATAATTTTTTGAGGTGTTTTCGTTACCGGATCAATAAAGGGCAAAGGATTCGTAGCTCCGTCAGAAGCATATATCCCAAAATGGAGGTGCGTGGGAGTATTTCTGGCGTTTCCTGTATTGCCCATCAAACCAATGGTGTCACCTGTTTTTACTTCCTGGCCTTGCATGGCGATCTGTTCATCCAAATGTGCATAGTATAGCGTATAATCTTTACCTTTTGGTCTCAGCCAAACCACTTTTCCGCCCAGGTTATTTTCATTTACCCGGGTGATGGTACCTTCGGCAATGGCTAAAACCGGACTTCGAAAAGTGCCGAAAATATCAACTCCCTCATGTTTCCGGGCATTATTGTCTCGTCCGTCGCCCCAGAAACTTCCAATGTTTTTACTTTTTGATTGCGTAGGGAAAGCCAGTGAAGGGCCTGAGGTGATTTCTAAAGTGTACTGAACGCTTTGCAGCAGTTCAGGCTGTAATCTGATCAGGTAATTTCCTGAAGCCTCAATGTCGTATTGGATGGGGTTATTCAGCGTATCTGCAGATGCCACCATCCTGATTTTTCCATCTGCCGGTAAATGCCAGAGATCAAGGTAGAGCATGGCAGCATTCGTCGGTTTTTTAGTGATGGAGATGTTTATCTTTTGTCCTTTCGTGGCCGTGAATTTGTAAGCGGCGGCAGGTGTTCTGTCCGAAGCAAAATAACCGGTTTCCAGATAAGGAATATTGATATTCAATGCCTTTTCCATACTTAAAGAGGCTGTTTTGATCCAGGCTGATCCCATGGCGGTTTTGTTTAAGCCTGAAGTTTCGAGTTTTCTGAGATACTGTTCATGTGGGCTGGCGGCTTTAAACAAATTCACCGTCCCTGATTTACAGGACAGGATCATGGAGGTAAGTAAAATAAAGGGAAGTATTCTATCAAGTAATCTATTCATCTGGATGGATTATAGTTGAATAACAAATGTGATGTACACAAGTTTGCTTTTATGATAGGTCTTATTTCTTTAAGCCTTAAAGATGTAACCCTCATGCGATGGGAGTGGGATAAGCAGGCAATAGATTAAAAGCAGCAATTATTATAGTTTTATCACCACAGCAATAACCAATGCATCATCATTGGTCTGATACTGGTTAATTTTAAGAATACCAGTATGCTCGCTTCCTAAATACCATTTGTAGTGTGTTTTGTTACCTTTTAGGTAAGCAAAGGGTTAACAAAGGGTAGGCCAGGGGTTAACCAAGGGTAAGCAAAGGGTTAACAAGGGGTAAGCGAAGGGTAAACAAAAGGTAAGCAAAAGGTTAATACATCTGCACCAAAGGATAAACAGTTCGGAGATTGATGTTTATCCAACATCTCCCTGTAAATAGCATTAAATATCATCCATCGATAATCGTTTCATCAAATCTTAAGCAACGTCTAACAGCTGTTACCCCCGGCTGCAGCAAATTGCAATTACTTGGTTTAATGATGTAAAAGATTGATTAATTTTAAATGGAAAATATAACGAATAAAATGAGGAGGAAGGCACCATTTCACGGAAGATGAAATTTAATCGTGGTGTATAGTGAGTGTGCTCAGGAATTATAAGATGCCTGCAAATGGTAAACTAAAGAAATATTGAAATGAAAATAGTAACAAAACTGATCCTGCTCTTATCTGTATTTTTGGGCAATAGAAGCCTGGCACAGCCCTACACCTTGCAATCAGTTGGTTTAAGTAAACCCTTTTCCTTAAGTATTTATTTTGGAGATGGAGGCAAAGGTGCTTTTGTTAAATACCAGGGCCAAACTCATATTATCGCCTTGCGCATTAAAAGTTATCACGTTGATAAAAGCGGTAGAAGCGACGGGCAGCCAGATGTGGAAAGATTGGTGTGGGATGAGCTGATTGACGGAAAGATAAATGGCCGTTATGGCCTTACACAAACCATAAATGGTATTGATAACATCTGGTATCTGCGCAACAAGGATAACAAAAGATTTAAGTTACAAAATATGGAACATAAGGGTGACCATAATGATGATCAATACCTTTTACATGGTGCATTAATTCGTTTTAACCATTTTGATAACAATAAGTTAAATATTCAATATCCCGACGGTAAACGATTTAATGCTGCGCTGCCTGATTTCGATTCGCCAAATGCAGCCCGGCAAAGCACCATTGCCGATTATAATTTTGATGGTTATGATGATTTGGCATTCTCTATTCCCGATGCCGGTATGGGGGTGTACCGCATGTTTAGCATATGGTTATATAACCCTGTATCAAAGCGTTTTGATCAGTTGTCTGAACCCGATTATGGGAAAGCCGGTTGCAGTTGCCTGTGCGATGTTATCCTTGATCAGAAGCGGAAATTATTCCTTACCTCTTGTCGCGGCGGTGCCAAATGGTGGCAGGATCAATATCGTTTTACAGCCAATAATAGGTTGGTTTGGGTTCGGTCTGCAGCGCAACATCAGAATTAACCAGAAGAAATAAAAGTACCGGAAACCGATAAAAAAGCCAGTTAGAAAATTTGTTTACGAGTTTCTATTTAAACATCAGACGGGAAATTGTGGTGTCAAAAGGTTGAAGGAATACGAAAGCCTGGCTTACACCATTTGGGCTTTCTGAGGTGTCATCAATCGTATTTAATCAATTCAGGCACATAAAAAATACGATCGAGAAGGTTATTTGCAAACGGAGCATAAATACGCGTTTCCAGCAGAAAAAAAGAAGAGGTGCTGCAGTATCTCGAAAATATCGCTTAAACTGATGATTCCATGAACATAGCTGCATACTGACGTATTCGTCTTTTGACAAAAACAATTTGACTATTAATTCCTTTAATCAGGATCGGTTAAATATATTTGTGGAGAAGATTGATCTTTCAATTTTAACCACACCTCAAATTTTAACCAATGAATACATTCGAAAGCCGTTACGCCCAGAGCCCGAAAGAAGTTAAACAAATGGATACCGCAGCATTGCGGGAAAATTTTCTAATCGAAAGCATTTTTGAGGCTAACCAGGTTAATTTAACCTTATCATATTTTGACCGGTACATTGTTGGCGGTGCCATGCCTGTTCATCAGAAACTGGATTTGCCAAATCCTGACGATCTAAAGGCCAGTTACTTTTTAGAACGCAGGGAACTGGGCATGATCAATGTTGGCGGTAAGGCCATTGTCACCGCTGATGGCGTTCAATTTGAACTTGGATATAAAGAGGCCCTGTATATCGGGAAAGGAACAAAAGTTGTTTCGTTTGAATCGGCAGATGCTGCTGAACCAGGTAAACTATACCTCAATTCTGCACCTGCTCATCATACTTATCCAACAAAGAAAGTCAGCAAGGCCGAAGCAGAAATAGTTGAACTGGGCGCCCCTGAAACAGCTAATCACCGCATTATCAACAAACTTTTGGTGAACAGTGTATTACCCACCTGCCAGTTGCAGATGGGAATGACTGAGTTAAAGTCAGGCAGTGTCTGGAATACCATGCCTGCCCATACCCATGACAGAAGAATGGAAGCCTATTTCTATTTTGAGGTTCCGCAGGGACAGAGTGTTTGCCATTTTATGGGGCAGCCTCAGGAAACGCGTCATATCTGGATGCAGAATGATCAGGCGGTAATTTCCCCCAACTGGTCCATCCATTCCGGAGCCGGAACCAGCAACTATACCTTTATCTGGGGAATGGCTGGTGAAAACCTGGATTATGGTGATATGGACCACTGTGCCATCACTGAATTAAAATAATTTCGAAAGAATGGTATGGGGGAATCCTGGATTTAGTGCTGCAGATCCCGATATCATGATAACTAAACAAAAAATGTTAGCTAACGTATTTAATTTGGCAGGTAAAACTGCATTGGTAACGGGTTGTAAAAGAGGAATCGGCATGGCCATGGCGGTCGCCTTGGCAGAGGCCGGAGCAGATATCATTGGTGTTTCGGCCAGTCTGGAACTGGAAGGAAGTTCAATTGAGCAGGAAGTTGTAAAGCTGGGAAGAAAGTTTTATGCTTATCAATGTGATTTTGGTAAACGTGAATCTACCCTGGCTTTTGTAGCAAAAGTTAAAGCAGAACATCCGCAAATTGACATACTGGTAAATAATGCCGGGACAATTCTGCGTAAGCCAATTGCCGAGCACCCGGATGAAATGTGGGATGAGGTAATTGCCGTAAATCAAGATGCACCTTTTATTTTAACAAGAGAAATCGGGCGTGACATGGTGGCAAGGGGAAGTGGCAAGATCATTTTTACCGCTTCACTGTTATCATTTCAGGGTGGAATTACGGTTCCGGGTTACGCTGCCAGTAAGGGTGCGATTGCCTCCTTAACCAAGGCTTTTGCAAATGAATGGGCATCTAAAGGGGTAAACGTAAATGCCATAGCCCCGGGTTATGTTGCAACCGATAATACTTCAGCTTTGCGCGAAGACCAGGAAAGAAGTACTGCTATTTTATCTCGTATTCCCGCAGGAAGGTGGGGGACACCAGAAGATTTTAAAGGCCCAACCTTGTTTCTGGCTTCAAATGCAAGCGATTACGTTCATGGTACCATATTAACTGTTGATGGCGGCTGGATGGGAAGGTAGTTTGGTGTCCAAAGCCTTGAGTTCGGAGTCTAAAGTCTTTAAACAACGCTATCTATAAATTAAAACCGGTGTCTGAAGCTGGCGTATTAAACATCCATATCCTTCAGGCACCGGTTTTTTATTAAATAAAATTTTTATAGCCAATTACGGCTGACTATATGATTAAGGATAAAGGTTGTAAATTTCCTTAATGTCTTTCAGGATACTGTCGAAATCTATTTTCAGATCAATTAAGCGGCCGGTATGGATATCAAATACCCAACCTTGTACGGTTAAACCTCTTTTTGTAATGGCTTCCTGCACAGCGGCTGTTTTAAGTAAGTTCACACATTGTTCCTGTACGTTTAGTTCCACCAATCTATTGTAGCGGGCGGATTCATCTTCAATTGCATTTAATTCATCACGGTGCGTACGGTAAACATCGCGGATGTTTCTGAGCCATGGATTTAAAATCCCCATATCTGCAGGTTGCATGGCAGCCTTAACCCCGCCACAATTATAATGGCCACAAACGATGATGTGTTGCACTTTTAAATGACGGACCGCATAATTCAGGACGGTCATCACACTTAAATCTACGTTGTTGACCAGGTTGGCAATATTTCGGTGTATAAAAGCCTGTCCAGGTTGTATACCCATTAAATCTTCGGCAGTAACGCGACTATCAGAACATCCAATGTATAAAAACTCAGGTGTCTGGCCTTTTGCTAATTCTGTAAAATAATCCGGATTATTAGCCAGTTTCCGGCCGATCCATTCCTCGTTATTTTTAAAAACTTGTTCTACATTCATATGCTTACTTTAAATTTATAGTTGTATTATCGTTAAGATAAAGGATATACTATCTGCGCCAAAAATAAAAAAGATACCCTTTCCACAATTAAATTCCAAATGTTACAGAAAAGATGTGGCATTAAATCAATCACCGGCAAAACATTTATTTAGCGATGAATGATCAGCGTATTTATCTGTTTTTTTAACAAACGGTCAAATAAAATGTTTGTCGTTATTTCCTTTTTGCTAAAATTAATGCCTCAACATAAGGTTAAAAAGCAACGACAATAAATGACAGTTTACAAGAAAGTCTGGTTAGAAAATGTTTATAGTGACGATAATAAATTAAAGGCGTGTTTTCACGAGGGGGATCTTCAGCACATTTTCTTCTGCTACGTTAGAAAGTTCTTCCAATGAATACAAATTAGCCATACACTCTGCCACTGCGTTTTTATCTGTATACCAGGTATCATCATTGGTGAAATGACAGATTCCTTTACCCATTTCCGTTACAATGCTTCCAAATAAAGAAGCCAGGTGATGTTCAAATAAGTTTCCAGGATAATATTTAATAGAGAAAACCTTATTATAGCCTTTAAGTTGCGCTTCTACCTCAGCACTGATTTTAATCGGTTTATAAACCTTGGTTTTCTTTTTGCCCAATAATTTATTAATGAAACTTTGTTTCACCACCTTTTGGCGGACGTTTTTTCTTTTAAATTCAGCCAGTTCAAAGGGCTTAAAAGATGTGCTAAACTGTGCTTTAAGATCGCTGTTGTTCAGAATTTCAATACTTGGTTTCGTCCACCTGAAAATCAAAGACAAAATACTTCTTGGATTATTAAATGTAAATGACGGTTCCAGGCTTAATACATGTTCATGTTGATTTAAGCGTTCTATAATTTCAGGAATCAGTTTGTCCGTTAGAGAATTTGTATATACGTTTATGTGAGCACTCATAAATTTTTTATTACATCAACAAAAAAACTGTTTTAAAGCACAGGTTTATTAATTAATTGGAACTGCCATTGAAATGGCCGGGCAGGTATTTTGAAAATCAGGTTAGAAATTAATATTTTTAACATATTGAGCCGTTGGTTTAAAGGTTGCAAATATATTCTTAATATTGGTGTTTTTTTTAAGATAAACGCATGAATTAATGAAAACGTTACACAAGTATCTCTATTAGTTTTAAAAGTCAGCATGTCAGTTGTTTAATTTTTATTAACTGTTTCTTCAGCCCCCCTTTAAACTAATTTTTTGCAGTTTTATGGTCATTTTTTTTGCAAAAAGGCTTTTGATGTGGATGAAACTTATTATCAGGATGCCACAGGCATAGAAAGCGGGTGATTTCTTTTTCACGCCGGAGTCGCGCGTTCTCCACTAACAAATATTCCAGCGTATATCATTTTTGAAAAGGATGTCCCGGTACTGGTTTGAATCATTCATGCAGATCGCGCAGGCAGGCAAATATGCTTGATGCGATCATGATGTTTTTTACCTTTGTCACGCAAAATTTAAGCAGAATTATGGATAATCAAATTTTGGTGATTGCCTTTGATGCCGATGATACCCTTTGGGTAAATGAACCTTATTTCCGTGAGGCGGAAGCGCAGTTTGCTTCGCTGTTAGCAGATTTTATACCCGAAAAAAGCATTGTTGCGGCTTTGTATGAAACTGAAATCCTGAATCTGCCTTTATATGGTTATGGCATCAAAGGCTTTATGTTAAGTATGATTGAAGCTACCTTACGCATTACGGAAGGAAAAGCGGATCCCTTGGTGATCCAAAAGGTGATTGAGTTAGGGCAGTCCATGCTGAATAAGCCAGTGGAACTGCTTGAGGGAGTAGAAGAGGTGCTGAAAGCCCTGCATGGAAAATTCAGATTGGTGGTGGCAACAAAAGGCGATTTACTGGATCAGCAGCGAAAATTAACGAAATCTGGTCTGGATCATTATTTTCACCACATTGAAGTGATGAGTGACAAGCAGGAAAAAGATTATCAGAAGTTAATCAGGCACCTGGATTGTCAACCGGAAGCGTTTCTGATGATTGGTAATTCACTGAAATCTGATGTTTTACCGGTTTTAGCCATCGGTGGAAATGCCATTCACATTCCATTTCATACCACCTGGGCGCATGAACATATTGATCATACCATTGAACACCCTAATTTTTATCAGATGGAGAGTTTATCGGAGGTTTTATTAAAATTGCGGATATGAAATAAAATTGGATAGCGGGATCATTTTCTGGCAGCATTCATGTTTGATCATTGGTTCCTGCTGATCAGAAAGGACCGAATAAGAACGTGAGTTAATTGCAATATAATGCTGACTTAACATGAACCTTCTATTTTAGGTTTAATGTTTCTTATCGTCATTTCCATTCCAATATATACCTTAGCTATTGTAGCCATGTTTTACATGGACACCTTTTTTAAAGCGCTGATGTTTTTGGTGTTGTTGCTGGCGGTTACTTTTATTCTTTTTTTGTTTATCGATTATCCTGTACCTTCGGCACTAAGTGTGCTGTCGATGATGTTGCTGAAGCGTTTAAAAAGAATTTTAATAATAAATTAATTTATCATTTGCTTTAGCTAAACTAATTGCTATTTTTGCACCATAGGGGGGATTAGCTCATTTGGCTAGAGCGCTTCGCTGGCAGTGAAGAGGTGATCGGTTCGAATCCGATATTCTCCACCAATAATTCCAAGTCGTTGAAAACAATGACTTGGAATTATTTTTGCTTCGTCACTTTGATGAAAGTCTGCCACTAAAGGCCTCGGGAATTTAAAGTTCGCCCTGTGCGGCAAGGCGAAAAAATCAAATTCTGCTAAAGAAAATCAAGAAAATGTTCGTTTTTTGAGCTTTTCTATTTGTCGTAACTGGTGCATAATTTTACCCTTTTAAATTCCAGCTCCAAAGAATCAATTTTTTTTGCTAACAGGATTCATCTATAAATTATTCTTAGCCCCTAAATTGCTTTCTGCACAGCTTAGTTGATGCAAACACAATCTTCATCCATAACTTTTTTATAAGAAATAAATTTTAAAAAAATGTCTCTTATGTGTGACATTTGTCTTATGTTTGCGCCATGAAAAGTACAAAGGATAAAATTGTTGATGCTGCCGTTTTCTGCTTAAACAAGAATGAAAAAGCAAGCATTGATGAGATTGCAAATCATCTTGGATTAAATAGAAGAACAATCCATAGGTACTTTAAAGATCGAAGTACCTTAATCCAATGTTGTCAGGAAAAAATGATGATCACATGTAATTTAGCCATGAATCAAGCCTATGATAGCAGTAATGAAGCTTTGAAACAGATTGAGAACATGTTTTACGCGGCGTTAACAATTGGTACAGAATACTCTTTTGTTAAAAAGCTATTTGATCGTAGCGGATATGCTGATGTAGTTGGTACTGAAGTGGAAGTTTATGACAATGTCAAAGAAAAATGGTTTAAGCTAATTCTAGCGTTACAAGAAAAACAGATCATCAAAAGCACGATCCCACTCCCGTGGATTTACGATCTTTTTGGAGGTATGATAGACATTGCCATAGCAGCACAAACGAGCGGAGACGTAGCAGTAAATGATATTAAGATGCTTTCCTGGACTGCTTTCAAAGGCAGTATTGGTATAAATAATTCATGAAATGAAAAAAAGAAATAAGCTTACAACAGTATTGCTTTTAATATTAATCCTAACGAGCATCAGAAGCATTGCACAAAACAAAAAATCTATGAATTCAAAATTGACACTACCACAAAAAGAACAATATGATGATGAATATCTTGTAAGCCTATTGCCTGGGTTCACTAACCAATACCAGGATATAGGGGGACTTAAACTCCATTATGTACAAGGTGGTGAAGGTTCACCATTGATACTGCTTGCCGGCTGGCCGCAGAATTGGTGGAGCTTTCACAAAATCATGCCGATGCTGGCAAAGCATCATAAAGTAATTGTTGTTGATTATAGCGGCATGGGGTCTTCAAGCAAACCAAGTGAAGGCTATAGTAAGAAAGCAATGGCTGGAGATATCGCATCTCTAATGAAAAAATCAGGACTTGATAAAGTAAGTATTGCAGGCCATGACATCGGGGCCAACATTGCCATCAGTTTTGCCGGCCACTTTCCCCATCAAACTGACAAATTAATTGTGCTGGACACCCCACACCCCGAAGAAGATCTTTATAAACTGCCTATGATGCCAATCGGGATGCCTGTGCACCCTTGGTGGGTGGCCTTCAACCAGGTAAAGGAATTACCGGAGCTGTTATTAGAAGGGCGCTATCATATTGTACAGAATTGGATCTTCGATAAAATGCTGGTTGACAAAGAAAGTATAAATGATTTTGACAGGAAGGTTTATGCAAAAGCTTACGAATCCAAAGAAGCAATTATGGGATCTAATGGTTGGTATCAGGCATTTCCGGAAGATATTCAGGATATTAAACAGATGAAGATGATAGCGGCACCGTGTTTAGGAATTGGAAGTAGTGCCGGACTTGCAATGCTGAAGGCATCCTTGCCAAATTATATTGAAAATCTACAATTAAAGGAGATTAAGGATAGTGGCCACTTCATTCAGGAAGAGCGGCCTGAAGAGGTGGGAAGTTCAATACTGGAATTTTTGAAATCTAAATAAATTCTTATACGGTATGGTACGACATAAATTTTGTGTATGAACACTTAAGTTTGCCGTTCGTTTGTGGTTATAAAGATTAAAAATAAAGAGAGAAAGAGGTTAACTTGATTTATAGCTGCTATCTGTTATGTTTTGCGTTTAGTGATAATGATCTTAAAAAAACCGGATAAAAAGATTTGGATTTTACTTTAAAGGGAATTTATTTAGATCCGGAGCAACCCCCCGGAATTCTACTAACTATGTGATCTATTTTAATCCGAACATGAAAAACGCTATCTTACTTGAATTGCATGCTTTACTTGGGAATGTTGTCTCAGCCGCTTATTATTCAGATCAAAAGATAAATCCGTTTCAAAATAGAATTTACCGCACGATTAAATAAACAGATCTCCTGGCGGAGTATGGGATAAAGGGGTATGAACAAATCATTTGCCTAGGCTTATGCCACTATTGTAGTACCGATGCCTGATTCTCTGGCTGGTGTGGTTATCAATCAGAAGAAATCGCTGATCCAACATAGCTCCTGTAAAATTTTTCAATTTCTGATATCACCAGTTCCGGCTGATCCTGTGGGATGTTATGCGCACTTCCTTTGGCAAGAATTAAGCTTCCTTTTTTTTGTGTGCGGATAAAACGCCGCTGCGCTTCCTGAAATCTGTCATTATCAGCCTGATTGTCAAACGGTCCTTTTTCAGCCATTACTACCAAAACCGGAATATGGGATGGGATTTTTTTCTTTCTGATCAAATGACTATTCTGCGCCATTTGTGCCAATACGAAATATAAACCAAGTTCATTTTTGCTGAAATTACTTCGGTTTAAGGTTTTAAACACGCTACTGGCAAAGCGCATATCGGCTTTAGAAGGTATTCTGGGATCTAACAGGAGTATACCTTTAACAGTGGAAGGGTTTTCAGATGCGTACAGGATGGAATAAAATGCACCCAATGAGTGGGAAACCAGTAACATATCTCGATTGGCATATCCCAGTTTTTGCAGGGCAATATGAAGACCTTTTGCTTCGTTTTGGATATTGAACGCAGTGGTATCCAGTCCGCTTGACCCAAAGCCCTGGCGGTCATAGGTGATAATGGTTGCATTTAATTTTTGATGAAGTATGGTCGCGATAGCATCCCATTGTCCTGCATCAAGTGCGCCGCCAGATTCAAAGAATATTGGTGCTTCTTTGCCTTTTCTGATTTTAAAGTGGAGTTGATAAGTTCCCGCATCAACTAAAGTATCGGTTTGTCCGTGAGCATAAGCAATGCCGGCGAAAAAGAAAATGAAACGAATGAAGTATACTTTCATAAGCGATAAGGAATGTGAAGCAAAGATGTTTCAAAGAACGGAATATTCTTGAATTCACAGGCTTCTTTTTCCGCTTATTTGATAGATTGCTCAACACCGTCTGGCAATGCTTTGATGTTGGCGTGTATAGATAAAATCAAACGCTAATCTTTTAAGTAAAATTATTGAATGCTTTAGGGTAGCTAAACAGCGAAAAGTCGGATCAGTACAATAATTTGTCGCACTGATACAAAAACTATAGGCAGGAAGGTCTGTATATTTGTTTTTAATCTTTTTAGCCAAATATTTTATGAAGAGACGAACATTGCTCAGGTACATTGCTGCCGGTATCCCCGGACTTTATCTCACACAGGTTGCTAAAGCATCATTGCTCCAACATATGATAGGTCACCCGAATACTGGTTTGCCGAAGGGCACCTTTCAGCCTACCTGGGAATCCTTAAAAAATTACCAGACGCCCGAGTGGTTTCGTGATGCCAAATTTGGGATGTGGGCACACTGGGGGCCTCAATGTCAGCCAGAGGCAGGCGACTGGTACGCCAGGCATATGTATATGGAAGGTTCCGGTCAGTATAAGTTTCACCTCAAAAAATATGGACATCCCTCTAAATTTGGGTTTAAAGATGTGATCAATACCTGGAAAGCAGAAAAATGGGATCCCCAGGCCATTGTAGATCTTTATCACCGCACAGGTGCGAAATATTTTATGGCTCTAGCCAACCATCATGATAACCTGGATTTATATGATAGTTCTTACCAGAAAAACTGGAATTCGACCAAAATAGGCCCTAAAAAAGATATTGTTAAAGGCTGGTCTGATGCAGCCCGCAAAAGAGGATTACACTTTGGTGTAAGTGTGCATGCCGCACATGCCTGGAGTTGGTTTGAAACAGCACAACGCTCGGATAAATCCGGGCCACTGGCAGGTGTTCCATATGACGGGAAGCTCACAAAAGCTCAGGGTAAAGGCCAATGGTGGGAGGGGCTTGACCCTCAGGAACTGTATGCCCAGAACCATGCTTTAAGTGAAAACAGTTTAGATGATGGCATGATTCACCGCCAGTGGAACTGGGGGAATGGGGTAAGCATCCCCGATCAAAAATATATTGAAAATTTTTATAAACGGACCATTGAGCTGATTGATAAGTACGGGCCAGATATGATCTATTTTGACGATTCGCAGCTCCCCTTATGGCCAATCAGTGATGCAGGACTGAAGATCGCATCTCATTTCTACAATAAAAGTATAAAGGAAAAAGGAAGCCTTCAGGCGGTAATCACAGGCAAAATTCTGGATGTTGAACAGCGAAAGGCCATGGTGTGGGATATTGAACGAGGTCAAAGCAATGCTATTGAGCCATTACCATGGCAAACGGATACCTGTATCGGCGACTGGCATTATAACCGCGAAGTTTATGATCAGAACAGGTATAAAACCCCACAGTCAGTTATACATACACTTATTGATGTTGTCAGTAAAAATGGAAATCTGATGTTAAATATACCTTTAAGGGGGGATGGCAACATGGACGAACTGGAAGCAAAGATTGTGGAAGAGATAGGCCAGTGGATGCGGGAGAATGGTGAAAGTATTTATAAAACCCGCCCCTGGAAGATTTTTGGCGAAGGTCCGGCACAACAGGCTGCTGCTGCACTAACGGCACAAGGTTTTAATGAAGGCAAGGGGAAATCTTTTACGGTGGAAGATGTAAGGTTTGCCACAAAAGGTGATGTTTTATTTGCAACCATCATGTCTGTGCCGCAAAAAGACGTCATATTCATCAAAAGCCTGGCAGAGAATAGTCCGTATTACAGACAAAAAATTAATAAAGTGGAGTTGGTTGCAACAGGTGCACCCTTGCCGTTTTCACGTACCGCAGATGGCTTGAAGGTAACCTTTCCGGCGCACAGCAAATTGCCATCTTTTGCCGTCCCCATAAAAATCAGTTAATTCATCACGGCTCCATATCACAACTTATTTGAGATGAGAACGGCCGGATTTTTTCCGGCCGTTTTCTATATGATGATGAGCGGTCTTAGTCCATATAATGAAATCTCTTTTTGAACTAATGGATAATTAATGATCAGATTACTTTGATGCATTGACCGCATTTGATATATTCATTGCGCGCTACATCGTCTCCCCTAAGAAACGTCAGGAAGATTTAGTATGCTGTTATCCATGAAATTTATAAAAAACCATTTTCATCTTTTAAATGCTGATGCCGTAAGGTTAGGACACAGCTGGAATTTTATCAATGTCATCAGCCCTTACTACAGGCTTTATTACATTGAAGATGGAACAGGTTATATCAATAGTCCAGCCGGACGTACGCCACTTGCAGCAGGTCATCTGTATCTCATTCCTAGTTTTACCCTCTGTGATTTGCATTGCGAGAATTATTTGTCGCAATATTTTGTTCAGTTTTTTGAAGAGTCACCAGATGGCATTTCCTTATTCGGACATTGCAGGGAGGTTTTAAGTGTAGCTGCATCTGCCATTGATGTAGGTAACTTTAAAAGGCTGCTTGAGATTAACCCCGGAAGAGGAATCAACCGTTCTGATAATCCAAAAGTATACGAAAAAGATGTTTATTATAAGGAGTATACGAAACTGAATGAGCTTCAAACAGCTGCCACACAATTTGAAACCCAGGGCATTATTTTGCAGCTGTTATCCAGGTTTATGAAGTCAGAAAGATTTGGGATCTCCAATCAGGAGGCTATACCTTCTGCAATTCTCGCGGCAATCAGTTATATACAGATTAATATCGCAAAGCCCCTTAAGGTCAGTCAACTGGCTTCGGATGCAAATCTCAATACAGATTATTTCTCCCGAATCTTTCATCGGTATTCAGGTAAAAGTCCGGTCAATTTTATACTGGAAAAGCGTATTGAAAGGGCACAATATCTGATTATGACCACCAATATACAATATGGAGAGATTGCCAGATTAACTGGTTTTGAAAACCAGCAATATTTCTCCAGGATATTCAGAAAAATCACCGGACTTAGTCCAAAAGCATACCGGAACCAAAACCCGGGATATTAAATACTGTTTAATATCCTTCGGTTGCTGAAAAATCCGCCTCGCAAAAACGAGGCGGTATGGCGTACCAAAACTACTCATAACTTTTACTTTTGCTCAGGGTTTTCAGGGCATCGAGGTCATGAACAGGGCGCTCGATATCAAAAGGAATTTCCCTTTTGCTGAAAGTCTGAAAATACAGCAGGCAGGCATCCTTCCAGATTTGGGCATCACGGCTTTGTATCCGCAATTTGGATTGTACTGCCATGAAGCGTTCTTCATCTACAAGGCCATGCATTTTATCCCAGGTTTTCTGGAAATCCCGCACCTGTTGTACGCCGGTATCATAACGATAGCAGAGTGCTGTCCAAAGATCTTGACCATTTTTAAGCCGGTAAGTCCAGGGCACATGATGAAACCACAACAGGTATTCTTCGGGGCAGGTATTCAGGTCATCAAATCTGGAACGCAATGGTTCATGGTATTGTGCTACGGCATTGCTTCCGCTGTGGCTCCTGTTAAAACCCAGCCCTTCCAGGTCTGCCTTGTGGTAATATACAGAAGTCCAGTCGGCCCTGATTTTAGTATTGGCAAACCAGGGGGCAGGGCCATAATGATGTCCCTCGGCAAAGATGTGGTGCAGGCCAAATGGCATCATGTAATTCACTATTGCTTCGCGACTTTCGAGCATCATTTTCTTAACGGGTTTCACAAATGACTGGTCTTTTGCATTCTCCCGAACACCTAAAAATGTCTGTCTGATCCATTCATCTGCAATCTCTTCACTTTTAAGCTGGTTATTCCAGGCCAATCTGCCGAAGGCATACCAGTTAGCCTGTGCAAAAATATGCCCGGTCCAGTTGCGGTCTGAACCGATATTAGCCACACCTGCAATAGCAGTGAATGTACTTTTATCCTGTGTTCCGTCAGTAACCACCGCAACAGTGCTTCCTTTGCCTTTCTGGTAAGTATCGCTGTTTAAACATTCCTCCCAGAGGGTAGAGAGAAAAGCAAGTTGTTTGGATTGGCCGAGGTATTCCTGCGTAATTTGAAATTCCGGCATCACCCGTGTCTGGTTCATTGCACCAAATAAGGCACTGAAAGGTTCACGGGGCTGAAAATCCAATGGTCCGTTTTTGACCTGGAGGATCACATTTTTCTTAAATTTCCCATCGTAGCGAAGGAATTCTGTATAAGCCTGTTTGGTTCGGTCCTGTTCGCTGGTTTGGTAAACAAAAGCCCGCCACATCACAATTCCGTTGAAAGGAGATACCGCATCAGCCATCATATTCGCGCCATCCACGTGTGTGCGGCCAAAATCCTGCGGACCCGGTTGCCCTTCACTATTGGCCTTCACCAGAAAACCGCCAAAATCAGGAATCAGCTGGTAAATTTCTTTCGCTTTGTTTGCCCACCATTTTCTGACGAGTGGATCAAGTGGATCGGCAGTTTTCAGTTTTCCGATGGTAACCGGTGAGGAAAAATTAACAGACAGGTAAACCTTTAAACCATAGGGGCGTAGAATTCCGGCAATGGCCTGAACCTTTTTAAGGTAGGGTGCCGTTAAAATTTTTGCCGAGGCATTCACATTGTTTAATACTGTTCCGTTTATGCCGATGGAAGCATTGGCCCTGCCATATAATTGATAAAGCGCCTCATCTGCCTTGCTGATGGTTAAATCCTGATCATTTTTCCAGAAGATGGATTGACCGGCATAACCACGTTCTACTGATCCATCCAGATTATCCCAATGATTCAATATCCTGCGGGAATAGGAGGGGTTGGAACTAAAATGATCATCCGTTTTGCCCAGATACTGCCTTCTGAGCAGTTCATAGGTTCCATAAAGGATGCCGAGATCGGTTCTGGCAATAATTTTATCCTGTTCCAGGCGAAAGCCATCACCTTTAATGGATGCATGCTGGCTGAATTCGAACTTTATGTTGGCCTCATTTTTACCCAGCCATCCCGTTTTCAGCTCATTTATCGCAATATCCAGAACGGATGATTTTCTGCTGTGCTGTATCTGAACACTTGCAGCAGATCTACCACGCAGCCAAAGTTCATGTCCGTCTTCGGCTTTTGCAAGATAGGCACAGGCGATAAAAGTCAGTACCAGGTATATTGTTCTTTTCATTTTAGTTGATGTTAAGCGTGTGGCTTAAAATATTTCCGCTGGTTTTCAAGGTTTCGTCGGGCTGACTGCCACCAACAGTAATGTCTATTTTGCCTTTCAGCGGTTGTTTTTTGCCGTTTTGATCAATATAGGTAAGGTTATCGGGTTGCAGGTTAAAACTGATGAGCTGGCTTTTGCCAGGGGCCAGGCTTACCCTTTGGAAACCTTTAAGTGCTTTCCTGGCAGTTTTAATCGCCGGATCACTGTGCGTTACATATAGTTGTACAACCTCATCACCCTCCATTTTTCCGGTATTGGTGATTTTTACGGTGACTTTAGTGCCTTTACCCGCTTTAATTGTTGCAGGTGCGTTAAACCCTTCATAACGAAAAGTGGTGTAACTTAATCCGTAGCCAAAACCAAAAAGCGGCTTTCCTTTAAAGTAGCGGTAGGTCCGGTTTTCCATACTGTAATCATTAAAGCTGGCCAGATCCTGGTCGCTTTTATAGAAAGTAACCGGGAGCCTGCCAGATGGATTATAATCGCCAAAAAGCAGGTCAGCGATGGCCGTACCAGCCGATTGACCACCATACCAGGCATTAACAATCGCCGGAATATTTTCTGCTTCCCAAGGCATGGCAATGGCACTTCCTGTCATCATCACAAAAACCACTGGTTTACCGCTGTTTTTTAAGGCTTTCATTAATGCTGTTTGCGCTTGTGGAAGCATAATGGATGTCCGGTCGCCACCGCTAAAACCAGGAAGATCGACCTTCATTTCTTCGCCCTCCAGCTGAGGAGAGATGCCTCCTGCAAAAATAAAGGCATCTGCATCCTGGTGCCGCTTGACCAAAGCATTAAAATCAGTACGCATAAATGCACCGCCGGAGAAGCGGATTTTAGCGGTACCTTCGCCTTGCCAGTATTCAATAACCAGTTTATAAGTACTATCCTTAACGGTTTGTAGCTTATAGGTTTGTGCTCCCCAGCGGTTTCTGGTCCAGGCATCCAATACTTTTTTCCCATTTACAAAAAAGCGGTAGCCGTCATCAGCTTCCAGCTCAAAAGTCATGCTGCCTGTTTGCGCGGCTTTAAAGTCGGTGGTGTATCGTGCTGAAAAATGATTTGCGGTAAGGCCTCCTTCCATCTGCTGGCCTTCCTGCCAACTGTGGTTAAGGCTGGCCTCCATTTGTGTAAGAATTGGTTTTCCTTCCAGTTTCTCCCCTTTAAAATATTCTGATTTAAATCCCTGCTTACCGTCGATGTTCAGTTGTTTGTCCAGATCAAGGTAATTTAAAAGGGTATCGTTTGTAAATGATACGGCTTGTTCATACACCACCGCTGTATTTGGACCAACTTTGTTTTTGATGCCTTCCAGTACCGTGGTGATTTTGGATGGGGTACCATTATAATTACCCAGTACGGCAATGGCATTATCTGCATTCGGACCTAAAACCACCAGTTTCTTCAGGTTTTTTTTCAGCGGAAGGGTATTGGCCTCATTGCGCAGTAAAACCATTGATTCGCGGGCCATTTTCAGTGCATGTGCCTGATGATCCTTATTTTCCAATACGGTGATGGGGGTATTGGCATATTTAACCATCGCTGGCGGATCGAACATGCCCAGTCTGAAGCGGATCATAAATAAGCGTTTTACGGAAACATCGATGTCCTTTTCTGTAATGATTCCGTTTTTAACTGCAGTAAGCAAGGCTTTGTAAGCATCTGTACCACAATCAATATCAGTACCATGAAAAACAGCATCCGCAGAGGCTGCAGCAGCATCTTTATGGGTTTTATGGTTTTTAAAGAAATCATCTATCGCCCAGCAATCGGAGGTTACATAACCGGTAAACTTCCATTGCCTGCGCAGGATATCTGTCATAAGTAAATCGCTGGCACAGCAAGGCTGCCCCTGAAAGGCATTATAAGCACACATTACACCCGCCACCTTAGATTGGGTAACCAGTTTTTCGAACGCAGGAAGATAGGTATCCCAAAGATCAAACTGACTGACGTCGGCATTAAATACATGCCGCAGTGGTTCCGGTCCGCTATGTACCGCATAATGTTTGGCACAGGCAGCGGCCTTTAAATATTTAGGATCATCACCCTGCAAGCCTCTTACAAAAGCATCACCCAGAGTAGCGGTAAGGTAAGGGTCTTCACCATAGGTTTCCTGACCCCGGCCCCAGCGGGGATCGCGAAAAATATTGATATTGGGTGTCCAGTAGGTCAAACCCAGGTAGCGCTCATTGGTTCTGCCTAATTCTACCGCTTTATTGTAGATGGCACGACCTTCTAGTGCAGCATAATCAGCCATTTTAAACAGGGCATCCGAATCAAAGGTGGCTGCCATGGCAATGGCTTGCGGAAACACGGTTACCTTAAAAGGGGTACGGGCCACGCCATGAAGGGTTTCGTTCCACCAGTCGTATGCCGGGATTTTTAACCTCGGAATGGCCGGGGCAGAGTTGAGCATCTGAAATACTTTTTCTTCCAGTGTCAGGCGTGAAACCAGGTCATCAACTCTTCTTTCAAAAGGCAGTTTATAATCCTGAAAAGGGTATTGTTGCGCTTTTACTGAACTGAAACCCGTTAAAAGTAAAAGGGTGATGAAGATTTTTAAAGGTTGGGCTTTTCTCATAGGTTTTGGTTAGCGATCACCAAAGTTCATGGCGAATTAATCGTTTTAGCAGATGGTTAATATTTTATAGGTTGATAAATTGTGGATCCAATATCAGATCTAAAACTTGGTCACTTCATAAAATGCCTTTTTGGGCTTTAGTTCAGTGTCAAATAATAGGGGATAATTTTTTCTGCCCCGGGCATCCAGCCAGGTATAGCGGTCAGACAGGTTCCAGAAGGTTACGCCGGTAATGTTTTTTCTATATTTCCGCAATACTTCAAATATCATTTTATATTGTTCCATCTGGCGCGATTCCATTTCCGGGGTAAATTCTGCCTTCGCTTTTTGTTCGGCATTTTGAATGAGCTGCCCGCCCTGGTTGCCATCGTATACAGAAACATCCAGTTCGGTAATCTGCACATCCAGGCCCAGGCCGGCAAATAACGCGATTGATTTTTCAAGTTCGGAACGGCTTGGGTTACTTACCGACCAATGTCCCTGTAAGCCGATGCCATGAATGGGTACGCCCCTGGCCAGCAAGGTCTTTAGCATTTTATAAATTTTATCCCGCTTTTTAGGTTGTTCTGTATTATAATCATTATAAAATAAACGGGCCTTGGGATCGGCCTCATGCGCGTAACGGAAAGCCATTTCTACAAAATCCTCACCTGCTATTTTATAAAATTGCGAATTGCGGAAATAGGTAGAATCGTCAGCAATAACTTCATTTACGACATCCCAGGCATAAATATCTTTTTTATAGTGATTGACTACAGTATGAATGTGTTCCTTTAACCGTTTCAATAATAAATCTTTTGATACGGTATTTCCCTGTTCATCATTGAAAAACCATCGCGGTGCCTGATTGTACCACACCAGACAATGCCCCCTCATTTTTAGGTTGTTTTTTCTGGCGAAACCGGCAATAGCGTCTCCGTTTCTCCAGTTGTATTCATTTTCCACAGGATGAATCGGGGCCATTTTCATGGCATTTTCTGCTGTCACGCTATTGAATTGATCTAGGATGAGTGCTTTGTTTGTGCCATCCAGATCACGTGGGGTAATGGCTACGCCAATAGGAAAGTAGTTTCGGTAATAGTCTTTTAAACCCTTTGCTTTCGGCAGCATTGGTTTAAAGGCTGTCATGATGATGCCAAAAGCCATCAACAGTAGGGTACCGATGATGAACACATTCCTTTTTGTCATATTTGGTTTTTTAGGATTTGCAAATTCGCCACATTTTGATTTTTAACAGTGCTCTTATGGATAAATATCGGAAACAAATGTTTTCTAACCATTAGATTACAAAGTGATTTTGCACGCCTTATGCTTTATGTGAAATGCTTTTTAACCCTGTAAACGGATAAAAATGAACATCTGTTGCCGCACTTTTTACAATAATCACACTCCGCTGTTTTCATTTGTCCTAATTTAGCAAATTCAATGGTAACCGGGGCTATCCCGTAACCAGACAAAAATAAATAACCAAATATGATATACCATCAAACTGGCAGGACCGCCCCGCTTAAACCGGAGCTTCATACAGCACTTATTTTAAAGCATTGATGAACATTAACTTTAAGCTGAACTGACTGAAATGCATGTTCATCATCATCAAATGAATAATTGATTCGCTGTACTATTAAATTTTATATAAATTGGTGGCTTTAACCAAATCATCTCCCAATAGGCCTGTTCAAACACATGGCCTATTTGCAAAGGATAACTGGTTTACCGCTTGGAAAATCATCAGATTTTGCAGGTTTAAAGTTAACCGGAATAAAAAATTGACCTAATCATCATGCTGAACCGCGTTGTTTTAAATACTGTTTTTTGTTTTACGCTTTGTCTGGTTTTCGCAATGTCCGGACATGCACAAGAACAAAAAATTAATTTTACTTCCCTACAAATCAGAGACGGACTTTCTTCAAATACGGTGAATGCGATTCAAAAGGACCACTATGGTTTGATGTGGTTCGCGACAGAAGACGGACTGAATAAGTTTGACGGAAGTAACTTTACCGTATACCGGTATAAATCAGATGATTCTACGGGCATCCAGTCTAATGACATCAGATCCCTGCATGAAGATAAATCCGGAAATTTATGGATTGGTACTTCGGGCGGTTCTCTGAGTTTATTTGACCGGAAAAAAAATGCTTTTATTACCTTCCCTGCAAACAAAGCCGATGCACTGAGTAGTAATATCATTCGTTCTATCTGCAGTGATTATAAAGGTAAGATATGGGTTGCCACATTTAATGGTTTGGATGAACTTGATCCCAAAACCCGCAAAATTAAAAACCACCTTCGCCAGTATAGCTCCAAAGGTTCTTTTCCTGCACTCACCTTTAACTGCCTGATTGAAGACAGTAAACGCAGAATCTGGGTAGGTTCAAACAATGGCATTTACTTATACCAAAGGGCAACCAATACTTTCAGGTTATTTCAGCATAATGCTTCTGACCCTGCCGGTTTGTGTGATAACGCTGTCTCATCAATCGTGGAAGATAAAACCGGAAACATCTGGTTTGGTACCAGAAATGGCCTGAGTATGCTGCTTCCGGAAGGAAAAGGTTTTAAAACGTTAAGGAATAATAAAGGCGACCTGAATACGCTGATGAATAATGGTATCAGAAGCCTGGCTGTTGATCAGAAGAATCAGCTCTGGATCGGAACGGAAGATGGCTTAAACGTGCTGGACATTAAAAGTGGCAGGATGTCGAGATACAGGCCCGATTCGAGGGATATTTACAGCCTGACCGGCAAATCGATCAGTTGCATCTATGTAGATAGCGCCGGGATTTACTGGCTTGGGCCTTACCACGGTGGGGTGTGTAAATATGATACCAACCTAAATTTATTTCACCTGAAGCAAAGTAATATTCTGGACCGGAATGGTTTGAATGGTTCGGTTGTCACATCATTTGCTGCATATAAAGGCGATGTATTTGTAGGTACCGATGGGGGAGGTTTGAATTTGTTTAACCGCAAAACAGAACTGGTGCAGCGGTTTGATGCAGGCCTTGCTGATGGAAGTGCCTTAAATAACATATCCATCATGGCCATGGAACTGACCCGGCAGCAAAAACTCTACATGGGTACCTATTCAAATGGTTTGGTGGTGATGGACTTGGCCACGCAAAACCTGAAGCAGTATAAACAGGGTACAGGTGCCGATGCCTTAAATTCAAACGATATTTTCTGCATAAAAGAAGATCACACTGGTAAAATCTGGGTAGGAACCAATGGTGGTGGAGTAAATGTGCTAAATGCCGACAATAAGGCATTGATTAAATACTGCAAAAACCCGAAGGCCATCAATGAAGTGGATTATCCCGGTAATAATTTTATCCGTTTTATTGAAGAAGACAACGCCGGCAATATCTGGATCGGTTCATACGGATCGGGCATAGCCGTCTTTAACCAAACCGGAAAAACGTTTACCATCCTGAACAAAGCAGAAAATAAATTACCCAATGATCTGACTTTATCTATTCTGAAAGACCATGCCGGTGATTTATGGGTAGGAACGTTCAGCGGTGGATTAAGCTTGTATAATCAGGCTACTAAAAAGTTTATCACCTTTGGTGAAAAGGAAGGGCTTAACAATGCCACTGTATACGCTATAAAAGAAGACAGGCAGGGACAGATATGGGTGAGCACCAATAAAGGCATCAGTAGCTTTGACCGAAAATCACATACGTTCACCAATTATACCATTTATAACGGCGTTCAGAACAATAACTTTGTAGTGGGCGCCGGGCTGAGCACTCCTGATGGTGAAATCTATTTTGGTGGTGCTGATGGTTTTAATTATTTTAATCCGCAGTATTTTAAAAAGAATAAAAATCTGCCTTCAGTTCTTTTTACTGATCTCAGAATATCCAATACTTCCATTCTTCCGGCAGAAGACGGGCCGATTGAAGAGGATATTTCAGTGGCAAAAGATATTTACCTGGATTATAAGCAAAGCTTTACATTGAGTTATGTGAGCGTTAATTATACTGCGCCGGAGCAAAACCGCTATTCGTATCGTTTAGAAGGTTTTGATAATGAATGGATCAATGCCGGATCTTCTAAATCGGTATCCTATACGAATCTTGATCCGGGTGACTATGTATTTCATGTTAAAGCCAGTAACAATGATGGTTTGTGGAATGCAGCAGAAACTTCCATCCGTATCCACGTGCGGCCACCTTTCTGGCGAAGCATTTATGCGTATATTTTTTATGTTGTTTTAATTGCCGGATCCTTACTGTATATCCGTCACCGTGGCATCCGGAAGTTAAAAAGGGAATTTGCCGTGGTTCAGGAGAAAATGAAGGCCGATCAGCGCAGCATGCAGGAAAAACAGGAAGCCGAAAGGTTAAGAGAACTGGATAAACTGAAGATCAAATTCCTAACCAACCTGAGCCATGAATTCCGTACACCGCTTTCATTAATTATGGGGCCGGTAGATAAACTGATTGCAGAAGAAAAAGACAGTCATGTTGTTGCGCCGTTGAGCATGATTAAACGCAATACCAAGCGCTTGCTTAACCTGGTGAACCAAATTCTTGATTTCAGGAAAATTGAAGATCATGAATTGAGATTAGACCGTTCGGAAACCGATATTGTGGCTTTTATTAAAGAAGTACTCGAATCATTTAATGATTTGAGTGAACGCAAGCAAATTCAGCTTATTTTTAAAAGTCAGCTGCGTTATTTTAATGCTGCTTTTGATCACGATAAAATAGAGCGCGTATTATTTAACCTGTTGTCTAATGCGTTTAAGTTTACCTCGCAGGGTGGTACCATTTCCGTAGAGCTGGAAAAAAAGGAATTTTCGGCAGGCAACGGTCAATCGGCCTTAGTGATTAAGGTTACTGATACGGGGATCGGCATCAACACAGCAGACCAGAAAAAGATATTTGAACGTTTTTTTCAGGCCGATGGCATCGCTCCGATTTTAAATCAGGGAAGCGGGATTGGTTTATCAATAGCAAAGGAATTTGTGAAACTGCATGGGGGAGACATTACCGTACAGAGCGAACCCGGTGTGGGAAGTACTTTTTGCATTGAGTTGCCATTTGCTGAAGCAGAATTTTCAGAGGAGTTAACCATTGATTTCTCTGATTCAGGAAAAACTGAAGTGATCGCGGAAGAAAATGAGGAAACTGCCAAACAAACATCAGGAGGAGAAATTCCATCTATTTTACTGGTAGAGGATAATGAGGATTTTCGTTTTTACCTGAAGGATGGATTAAAATCATCTTTCAAGGTACATGAAGCCTGTAATGGTCAGGAAGGATGGCAAAAAGCCTTGGCTAACCATCCACAGATCATTGTTAGCGACATCAATATGCCTTATATGAATGGAATTGAATTGTGCAAAAAATTGAAATCAGATAAGCGTACAAACCATATCCCGGTTATTTTATTAACAGCCTTAACAGGTGAAGAAGAGCAGATCAAGGGACTGGAAACCGGTGCAAATGATTACCTGACCAAGCCTTTTAATTTTGAAATTCTGCATGCGAAAATTAGAAACCTGCTGGCCCTGAATCAAAGGTTAAGGGATACCTATACCAAGCAAATTAAAGTTCAGGCACCAGAGGTGGTCATCGAATCGCATAGCAACCGCTTACTGAATAAGGTTGCACTGTATATTGAGGAAAACCTGAACAATCCAAAGCTGTCGGTGGAAGATTTAAGTAAACATGTGGGCATGAGCAGGGGTTCGCTTTATCATAAAATTTTAGAACTGACAGGACTTTCACCAGTAGAGTATATCAGGTCGGTTAAGCTGGATAAAGCAACCGTATTACTCGAAAAAAGCGATCTGAATGTATCGCAGATTGCCTATATGGTTGGTTTTGCCACGCCAAATTATTTTGCGAAATCATTTAAGGCCAAATACAATATGCAGCCCTCTGAATACATGAATCTGAAACGGAAGTTGGAGGATCATGTTACAAAGGACAAGTAAGATGGTCACCCTGATCTGGGTGTTGGCTTTGAATTAAATTGTTCTTGCCCCGCTCACGCTCGTTTCCAAACCAGCACAGGCATAAAGCTGTGAACGATTGGGTTTCCAGATCAGGTGTTTGTTTTTTTACGTTCTTCTTCCTTTCAGCGAAAAGGTGCCGATAGGAGGCCAACTTAAACATTTATCGCACTTTTTTATTCAAATCTGTTTTATTGGCTTAGGCAATTAAACTAAATTTGAAGATTAACCAATTATAGCATGAGCCTGAGCAAGCGCTTTATTTTTTTTCTATATCTTATTTTTTGTGGGGCCTTGGCAGGAAATGCCCAGATCAGATTGCCGCATATTATCTGCGATAGCATGATCCTGCAGCGCGATCAGCCTTTGGAAATATGGGGATGGGCTTCACCAGGCGAACGGGTGATACTCCATTTTAAGGGAAAGCAATTCAGCACTACAGCAGGTGCAGATGAAAAGTGGCGCATCACACTTCCGGCCGTGAAAGCGGGCGGGCCTTATACCATGGAATTTTCCGGTAAAAATAAAGTGGTATTAAAAGATGTTCTTTTTGGTGATGTATGGCTCTGCGCCGGACAATCCAATATGGTACACCAGCTGAAGGTCCACAATATTACCTACGCAAAGGATATTGCTGCTGCAAATTATCCGCAGATCAGGCAATTCTGGGTGCCCACGGCCACCAATTTAAACGGACCATCCAAAGACCTGCCTAAAAGCAACTGGAAACCGGCCACCCGGGAAGGCATCAATGATTTTTCAGCTGTGGCTTATTTTTTTGCACGTAAAATCTATGAAGAACAAAAAATACCCATCGGGATCATCAATTCAAGTGTTGGCGGAACCACAATTGAAGCCTGGACAGGGGAAGACGGATTAAAAGGAATGGATGAAATCAGTCAGGTTATTGCCCGTAATAAAGACACGGCTGCAGTTAACAAAATAAACAGGATGGCCGATGCCAGCCAAACCCCGCCGGCAGTAAATGCCGATAAAGGCTTGCTGGAGGAGGTGAAATGGTTTGATCCGGCATACCAGCCTAAAGGGTGGCGTAAGTTTGATCTGCCTGGTTACTGGGAAGATCAGGGCGTGCGGGATCTGGATGGTGTGGTCTGGTTCCGGAAAGAAATAGAAGTCCCTGCAGGTATGGCCGATGCTCCTGCTTTTATCCAGCTGGGAAGAATAGTTGATGCAGACCGCCTTTACCTGAATGGAACGCTTGTGGGTTCAACGGGCTATCAGTATCCTCAAAGAAGATACCATGTCGCCGCCGGCGTACTAAAGCCCGGTAAAAATATTTTGGTGGTTCGGGTTGAAAATTCAAATGGAAAAGGAGGTTTTGTGCCAGATAAACCGTATTCGATTGAAGCTAATCAACAGCTAATCAGTTTGAAAGGAGAATGGCAATATAAAGTTGGAGAAACTTATCGACCTGTATTTAGAAAGGGCCCCTTCCGCATTCAGGAACAGGCGCAACCTACCGCACTTTATAATGCGATGGTAGCACCTGCTATTCAATACGGGATAAAAGGCGTATTGTGGTATCAGGGTGAAAGTAATGTTGGCAATGCATTGGCCTATAAAAAGTTATTGCCAGCCATGATTCAGGACTGGAGGACGCAGTTTAAAAAACCTGACCTTCCGTTTTACTATGTTCAACTGCCCAATTACGGCGATATGCGCTATCAGCCAGGTGAAAGTGCCTGGGCTTTGTTGAGAGAAGCAACACTGGAAACACTTCAGGTACCCCATACCGGAATGGCCGTTACAATTGATCTTGGAGAGTGGAATGACATTCATCCGGATGATAAAAAAGATGTTGGCGAACGCCTGGCATTGATTGCTGAACGATGGAGTTACGGAAGAAAAAATCTCGTTTATTCGGGCCCAATTTACAAATCCTCGGCTATTGAAGGTCGTCAGATGATCCTCCGTTTTGATCATATCGGTTCAGGCCTGAAAACAATCGATGGAGAAGCCCTTTCACAGTTTGAAATTGCCGGTGCAGACAAGAAATTTGTATGGGCAGATGCAGAAATTAAAGGTGATCAGGTGATTGTTCATTCATCACAGATTGAAAAGCCGATGTATGTACGTTATGCCTGGGCAGATAATCCGGTTAATCCAAATTTATATAACCAGGAAAACCTTCCGGCCTCACCGTTTCGTACTGACAGGTAGCCTGATTAACTTTCAGGTTAATTAATGACCTTCCATACCTGTTTTATTCTTTTCATTCAGGGTACTTAAAGATGTTTGTATCCAAAGCGTTACCTCTTAAAATCAACGGTAAACATATTTTCTATAATAATCATCAAAACTTCCCGCCTGAAACGGGCATATCGCCTAGTTTTATCCTGTGGTATTCCTGATCGGGTCATTATTAAGTTATAGTGATTTTTTAAATCAGGAAAGGCACGATGAATATTAATTTATCACCATGAATGACCAAAAACTGCTAACCAGAATTTTATCGCCTGTTAATTTAAAAAGGATCATTATACCTGCGCTGTTATTTTTAACCCTGCCATTTACTTCCTTTGCACAAGACCCGGATTTTCATATTTACCTTTGCCTGGGCCAGTCAAATATGGAAGGAAATGCCCGTTTTGAGGCACAGGATACCGTTCAGGTTGACCCTCGTTTTCAGGTTTTGCAGGCGGTTAATTGTCCGGATTTGAAGCGGGAAATGAATCAATGGTACACTGCCGTTCCGCCTTTAACCCGTTGCAATACCGGCTTAACACCAATTGATTATTTCGGGCGCACCATGGTTGCTGAACTTCCTGAAAAAGTACGCGTTGGGGTGATTGTCGTAGCTGTCGGCGGATGCAAAATTGAATTATTTGATAAAGACAATTATACCTCTTATACGGCCACTGCACCAGAATGGATGAAAGGTATGCTTCAGCAATATGATGGTAATCCTTATGGTCGTTTATTAAGCCTGGCAAAGGAAGCACAGAAAAAAGGCGTTATTAAAGGAATATTGCTCCATCAGGGGGAATCCAATACCGGCGATAGCTTATGGGTGCACAAAGTAAAAGGCGTTTATGATCACCTGCTTCAGGATCTTCATCTGCAACCTGGTGAGGTGCCATTGCTTGCGGGCGAGGTTGTGAATGCAGATCAGGGTGGGGTTTGCGCCAGTATGAACAATATCATTGCAAAGCTGCCTCAAACCATTCCTGCTGCACATGTCATTTCCTCAAAAGGTTGTACGGTAGCTGCTGATAAACTTCATTTTAATGCTGCGGGTTACCGTGAACTTGGAAAGCGATATGCTGCACAAATGCTTTCGCTGTTAAAAAAATAAGACTAAATCCCTGCAGTTTAATTATTAAACTAACCAAATACGAACGATATGAAATTTCCTTACCTGATGCTGCTGATTGCGGTGATCTGCTCCGTACAAAGTAATTTAAAGGCACAGAATCCCGTTATTAAAAATATTTTTACGGCCGATCCGGCACCAATCGTGTATAAAAATACCGTTTATCTTTATGCCGGGCATGATACGGCTACAGTAAAAGATACCAACTATAAAATGCCCGACTGGCATGTGTTTTCTTCTCAGAATATGGTCGATTGGAAAGACCATGGCGCGCTGCTTTCACCCAAAACATTTTCATGGGCAGGCGGAGATGCTTATGCTGCACAATGTATTTTCCGTAACGGTAAGTTTTACTGGTTTGTATCAACAGGGCATCAGAAAAATGCGGAAAGTGGCGGTGGAATGGCGATTGGGGTTGCTGTATCAGATCATCCGACGGGGTCATTTAAAGATGCGATAGGAAAGGCACTGATCACCAATGAAATGACCAAAGATAAAAAACACGGATGGGATGATATCGATCCTACTGTATTTATCGACGATGATGGCCAGGCCTATCTTTTCTGGGGCAACGGCAGTTGCAAAAGTGTAAAACTTAAAAAAAATATGACGGAGCTGGATGGGCCGATTACGGTATTGGATATTAAAAACTATATAGAAGGCCCCTGGGTTTATAAAAGAAAGGGAAATTATTACCTGGTTTATGCGGGCGCAGGCACCAAACCCGAAATGATTGAATATTGTATGGCTAAAAGTCCGCAGGGCCCTTGGGTTTACAAAGGGATTATTCAGGAAAACGTAGCCAATAGTTTTACTACGCACCCGGGCATTGTAGATTTTAAAGGAAAATCCTATTTTTTCTATCATAACGGCACGTTGCCAACCGGTGGAAGTTACAGAAGATCAATTTGCATCGATTATATGCATTACAATCCGGATGGTACGATTCAGAAAATCATTCAAACAACTGAAGGTGTCGCTGCCGTTAGTAAACGCTAAACCAGCCCATTCAATCATAAAATGCAACAGCACAGACAGCATTGCTGTGCCTGATAACCTTAATTAACCTAACCAAATATGCTTAAACCTTCACAATTTCATATCGCCTTGCTCTTCGGCATTTCAGCGCTATTTACCTTTCCGGCTTTCTCACAGGGCATGGTAACACCGGGCCCGCCGGAATTTGACGTAGAAAAACCAAATGTACCCCATGGGAAAATCGATACCCTGACTTATGCTTCCAAAACTGTTGGAAACAATCGCCGGGCCCTGGTCTACACGCCGCCGGGTTACGCTAAAAATAAAAAATACCCGGTTTTATATCTTTTGCATGGCATAGGAGGTGATGAAAAAGAATGGTTCAGGGGTGGAAAACCACAGGTCATTCTTGATAATCTGTATGCAGATGGGAAAATTGAACCGATGATCGTGGTAATGCCAAACGGAAGAGCCATGAAAGATGACCGTGCAACGGGTAACATTATGGCGAAAGATAAAGTAGAAGCCTTTGCCAACTTTGAAAAAGACTTGCTGAATGATCTCATTCCATATGTGGAGAAGAAATTAAGCGTCTACAAAGACCGCGAGCAAAGGGCAATTGCCGGCTTGTCAATGGGCGGAGGCCAATCTTTAAACTTTGGCTTAGGCAATCTGAATAAATTTGCCTGGGTAGGTGGATTTTCTTCTGCACCAAATACCAAATTGCCTCAGGAACTGGTACCTGATCCTAAAAAAGCAAAAGAAATGCTGAAGTTATTGTTTATTTCCTGTGGGGCAAGTGATAACCTCATCAGCTTCAGCAAGCGTATACATGGTTACCTGCAAAAAAATGATGTCCCGCATATTTATTTCATTGAGCCAGGTGTACATGATTTTAAGGTATGGAAAGATGGTTTGTATATGTTTTCGCAGTTAATTTTCAAACCTGTAGATACCGCCACATTCTCTAAATATCCGGTAGCAGGAGCACCGGCCTCAACTAATATCGGATCAAACAAATATCCGCAGATTCTGGATGATCACCGGGTGATGTTTAGTATTTCTGCACCAGAAGCCCAAAAGGTACAGGTAGATTTAGGCAAAAAATATGATATGGTAAAGGATAGCCAGGGAAAATGGACAGCCACCACTGATTCTATTGGCGAAGGCTTTCACTATTATTCGCTCATTATCGATGGCATTCCGGTAGCCGATCCGGCCAGTAAAACGTATTATGGAATGGGCAGGATGGCTAGTGGTATCGAAATCCCATTTACAGGTGGTGCTTATTATGCTTTGAAAGATGTGCCACATGGTGATATCCGGTTGAAGAAGTATTTTTCTAAAGTCACCAACTCCTGGAGACAGTTGTATGTATATACGCCACCAGGTTATGATGCCGGTACCAGTGAAAAATATCCGGTGCTTTATATTCTCCACGGAGGAGGTGAAGATGAAACGGGATGGGCAAACCAGGGGAAAACTGATCTGATCCTGGATAACCTGATCGCGGCGCAAAAGGCCAAACCCATGCTCATTGTCATGCCTGATGCCAACGTGGGTGGATCGGCTTTTGCTGAAAGCGGATTAAAAACGTTTGAATCCGAACTCAAGGAGGTGATCATTCCACTTGTGGAAAAAACGTACCGTACCAAAACCGATGCTGCAAACCGCGCTTTGGCAGGTTTATCAATGGGCGGAATGCATACCCTGTATACCGGAATCAAAAATACAGCTGATTTTGCATATCTGGGCGTGTTCAGCTCCGGCTGGATTGTTGGTCGCCAAAATGAGGTAGCCGATGCCCAATACGATTTTATGAAAAACAACCGTGAAAAAATCAATGCTAACCTGAAACAGTTCTGGATTGCCATGGGTGGTAAGGAAGATATTGCTTATAAAAACTGTCAGGTCATGATGGATAAACTGAAAAATTTAAACATCAATTACACTTACCAGGAGTACCCTGGCGGCCATACCTGGCCGGTATGGCGCAATAATCTTTACCAGTTTTCTGCCTTACTTTTTAAATAACACGATATAAATAATATAATGATGAAGATGCTATGGAAGTTTCCAGCCGCTAAAACTATTTTACCGCAATGCTTTGCTGCTGTACTGATGACAAGCTTTTGCGGAACCGTGATTGCACAGGACAAGTTGTATCCCAATACCTTTCCACTCGAGCAGGTCACTTTGCTTAAAGGGCCATTTGGCCATGCCCGCGACCTCAACATTCAAACTTTATTGAGTTATGATCTGGATAAATTACTCTATCCTTACCTGAAGGAAGCCCAGCTGCCAGTTGTTAAAAGTGGCTATAAAAACTGGGATGGCCTTGACGGGCATGTTGGCGGACATTACCTTTCTGCGCTGGCTTTTAATTATGCTTCTACCAATAACCCGGAATGTAAAAGCCGCATGGATAAAATGGTTGAGGTGCTGAAAGCATGCCAGCGCAAAAATACGGCAGGGCAGCCTGACTGGGGAAAAGGCTATGCAGGTGGCGTACCAAACAGTCGTGAGGTATGGTCGAAACTTAAAAACGGAGATTTTAAAGCTTATAAGGCGGCCTGGGTGCCCTGGTATAACTTACACAAAACATTTGCCGGATTGCGTGATGCCTGGGTATACGGAAAAAGTGCGGAAGCCAAGGATGTTTTTCTTAAATTCTGCGACTGGGCCATTGACATCACATCAGGCCTTTCTGAACAACAGATGCAGGAAATGTTAGATACAGAGCATGGCGGAATGAATGAGGTGCTGGCTGATGCCTATCAGCTTAGCGGTAACCAGAAATACCTGAATGCAGCCATGCGTTTTTCGCATCAGATGTTACTCAAACCAATGTCAAATGATCAGGATAACCTTGATAATAAACATGCCAATACACAGGTGCCGAAGGCCATTGGTTTTCAGCGGATCGGCGAATTAAACCACAATAGTGCTTATGAAGAATCGGGGCATTTTTTCTGGGAAACCGTTACCGGAAAACGCAGTCTGGCCTTTGGTGGAAACAGCCGCAGGGAGTTTTTTCCGAGTGCCGCTGCCAGTGCTGATTTTGTAAACGATGTGGAAGGCCCTGAAACCTGCAATACCTACAATATGCTTAAACTTACCGAGGGATTGTTCAGGGAGAAACCGGATGCGAAATACGCCGATTTTTACGAACGCGCACTCTACAACCACATTCTTTCTACGCAGCATCCGCAACATGGCGGATATGTTTATTTTACACCAGCCAGGCCAAGGCACTACCGGGTTTATTCAGCACCGAATGAAGCCATGTGGTGTTGTGTGGGCAGTGGCATGGAAAACCATAGTAAATACAACGAATTTATTTATACACACCGTAAAGATTCTTTATACCTGAATCTGTTTATTGCTTCTGAACTGGATTGGAAAGAAAAGAATATTAAACTAAAGCAAGAAACCCTGTTTCCTGATGAAGCGCGTACCCGGCTAACCGTAACAAATGGTTCAGCAGCATTTACCCTCCTGCTCAGACACCCTTCGTGGGTGAAAAAGGATAGTATGGAAGTCAAAATCAATGGAAAAAAAATAAGCTATACCTTATCTCCTTCATCTTATATCGCTATTCAGCGTAAGTGGAAAAAAGGGGATGTGGTAGAACTTGATATGCCGATGGAATCAACCATTGAGCGTCTGCCTAACCTTCCGGAATATGTGGCCATTATGCACGGACCAATTTTGCTGGGTGCCAAAACCAAAACGGAACACCTTAACGGACTGATCGCAAATGATAGTCGCTGGGGGCATATTGCCAGTGGTCAGAAGTTAGCCATTGATCAGGCACCAATTTTAATTGATCAGGATATAACTAAAATCTCCGGTAAGCTTGTTCCGGTTGCGGGTCATCCCATGCAGTTTTCTTTTGTCAATGAACAAATTATTAATCCCGAACCACTAACGCTTGAACCCTTTTACCGCATCCATGATTCGAGGTATATGATGTACTGGATGGCTTTAACACCAGATCAATATAAAGATTATCTGAATGAGGTAAAGCGATCAGAGGCGGAGAAAATGGCACTTTCAGCACGTACGGTGGATTTTGTAGCCCCCGGCGAGCAGCAGCCCGAGGTGGATCATCAGCTGAAGAGCGAACGTTCTCAAAGCGGATCTTACCTGGATGAATTCTGGCGGGATGCCGGCAACGGCGGATATTTTAGTTATCAGTTAAGTACCGGCGGTTCGGAAGCGTTGTTACTTCATGTCCGTTATCATACTATAGGCAATGCCAATGGTCAGTTTGATATTTTGATTGACGATCAAAAATTATTAACCGTTAATCCTGCTGCCGTGCAACATAAACCAGGCTTTTACAACCAGGAATATAAAATTCCCGTAAGCATGCTTAAAGGCAAACAAAATATCCGGGTGAAATTTGTATCCCTGGATAAGAAAGCTACCGGCAGGGTTTATTATGTCCGTTTAGTGAAGCCTGAATAAACGATATCCATTCCTAAAACAATAAAACCTTTCAATGAACCCAGGCAAACACCTCAGGATACTGACATTCATATTCTTATTTTCAGCTGCTTTTAGTTCTTTTTTAAAAGCCCAGCAAGCTGATGATTCCAGATTAAAACTCTGGTATCATCAGCCTGCCGGAAAAGTGTGGGAAAATGCCCTGCCTGTGGGGAATGGCATGCTTGGTGCCATGGTGTATGGAAATGTGGAACGGGAAATCCTTAAACTCAATGAACATACGCTTTGGAGCGGAGGCCCGTACCAGAATGATGTTCCGGAAACCATCAATTATTTAGCAGAAATCAGGCAGTTGATTTTTGATGGAAAACACAAAGCGGCAGAAAACCTGGCCAATAAAGTGATGTTTGGAAAAAAATCTTCCGGACAGATTTTTCAGCCAGCAGGAAATCTCGAACTCAGTTTTCCAGGTCAGGAAGTTTATCAAAACTATCGTCGGGAACTGGACCTGGAAAAGGCTGTGGCGAAAACCAGCTATACAGTTGCCGGGGTAACCTATACCAGAACCACATTTGCCGCTTTTGGTAACCGGGTGATTGTGATGCGGCTTACGGCCAGCAAGCCTGGACAAATTTCTTTCTCAGCAACTTATACTACGCCACACAAAAATGTGGTCAGGTCTTCGGAAGCAAAAGACCTGATGATGGAAGGCACTTCAAGTGACCATGAAGGGGTAAAAGGAAAAGTAAAATACCAGGTTATCAGCCAATTCAAAAATGAAGGGGGTAGTGCCATGGTTTCAGACAGCAGTATCACGGTAAAAAGGGCAGATGCGGTTACGGTTTATATTTCCATTGCCACCAATTTTAATAATTATCTTGATGTGAGTGGAAATGCTGCTGCCCGTGCTTCAGCATACCTGAAAAAGGCCGTGGCAAAATCTTATGCCAGCGTGTATCATACCCATGTAGCAGAATATCAAAAATATTTTAACCGGGTGCAATTGGACCTGGGAACAACTCCTGCTGCTGCATTACCTACGGATCAGCGGCTGGCAAATTTCAGAAAGGTAGATGATCCGGCTTTTGTAGCCCTTTATTACCAGTTCGGGCGTTATCTGCTGATCAGTTCTTCGCAGCCCGGGGGGCAGCCGGCAAACTTACAGGGCATCTGGAATGATAAACTTTATCCGGCCTGGGATAGTAAATACACCATCAATATCAATGCACAGATGAATTACTGGCCGGCAGAACCTACTAATCTTGCTGAATTGCATGAACCTTTTCTGAAAATGGTAAAAGAAATGGCTGAAACCGGTACAGTCACAGCCAGGAACATGTATGGTGCAAGAGGATGGGTCGCCCATCATAACACGGATATCTGGAGAAGTACCGGCCCTGTGGATGGGGCATTTTGGGGCATCTGGAATGCCGGTGGCGGGTGGACAAGTCAGCACCTCTGGCAACATTATCTCTATAATGGCGACAAAAACTACCTGAAAACGGTTTATCCGGTGATGAAAGGAGCAGCGGCTTTTTACAAAGACTTTCTGGTAGTACACCCGAAATATAAATGGCTGGTGGTTAATCCGGGCACTTCCCCCGAAAATGCACCCCAGGCACATGGGGGTTCATCTATAGATGCCGGCACAACCATGGATAACCAGATCGTGTTTGATGTTTTCTCTTCGGTGATCCAGGCCGCAAAAATCCTGAACATTGATCAGAATTTCACCGATAGCCTGGCGAAGATGCGGGCCCAATTACCCCCGATGCACATCGGTAAGTACGGGCAGTTGCAGGAATGGCTGGATGATATCGACAGTCCGAATGACAAACACCGTCATATTTCACACCTTTATGGGCTCTTCCCTTCCAATCAGATTTCACCATATCGCACACCCTTACTTTTTTCGGCAGCCAAAAATACGCTATTGCAGCGGGGAGATGTTTCAACCGGCTGGAGCATGGGCTGGAAAATTAACTGGTGGGCCAGGATGCAGGATGGAAATCATGCCTATCAGCTGATCCAGAACCAATTGACACCATTAGGCGTAAATCCGGGCGGTGGAGGTACCTATAACAATCTTTTTGATGCGCACCCGCCTTTTCAGATTGACGGAAATTTTGGTTGCACATCCGGGATTACGGAGATGCTGATGCAAAGTGCTGATGAAGCCCTGCAGCTCCTGCCGGCACTTCCCGAGGTATGGAAGAAGCAGGGAACGATAAAAGGATTACGCGCCAGGGGAGGTTTTGAAGTAAAGGAAATGGGATGGGTAGCGGGTAAACTGACTAAAGTTGTAATCAGGTCAACCATTGGCGGTAACCTGCGTCTTCGGGTGCCCGATCAACTGAAAGGCCGGGGATTTGTACTGCAACCCGCTAAGGGAAGCAATCCAAATGTATTTTATGCCGTAGCTAAAACACCTGCTGCCCAGTTGTCTGAACATGCAGTAACTGCCGAACCGGTTTTGCGGGAGACTTTCTTATATGATATTCCTACAGTTGCAGGTAAATCTTACACACTCCTTTTAAAATGATCTTTACAATCAAAACAATATATAAAATGAAGATGAGAAAATTACTGGCCTGTCTGCTGTTTATCGCCTTGTTAAACCTGCAGGCATTTGCTCAGCAACAGGCACAAAATCCGGTTATTTTTGCCGATGTACCCGATCTTTCCATGATCCGGGTTGGTGATACCTATTACATGAGCAGCACCACGATGCACATGAGCCCGGGTTTGCCGATCATGAAATCAAAAGACCTGGTGAACTGGCAAATGGTAGGTTACGCCTATGATACACTGGCCAATGTAGATGCACTGAATCTGGTTAATGGTAAAAGTGCCTATGGAAAAGGTACCTGGGCGAGCAGTTTGCGCTATCATGAGGGGATTTATTATGTGAGCACTTTCGCTCAGACTACCGGAAAGACGACCATCTTCAGTACCAAAGATATCGAAAAAGGAAACTGGAAAAGGATAGATTTCAAACCCAGTCTTCATGATCATTCTTTATTTTTTGATCACGGAAAAGCCTACATGGTATATGGCAGCGGGAAAATTAAATTGGTTGAGCTGAAGGCTGACCTCAGCGGAATCAATACCGAGGTGCCTGAACGTATATTAATAGAAGATGCCGGAATGCCTTCGGGTAATGCAGGCGGCTTGCCTGCCGAAGGCTCACAATTATTTAAGGTGAAAGGAAAATACTACCTGTTCAATATCACCTGGCCAAAAGGAGGAATGCGGACCGTAGTGATCCACCGCTCGGATAATTTATTCGGCCCTTATGAAGGGAAAGTAGCTTTACAGGATAAGGGTGTGGCGCAAGGTGGCATGATTGATACACCTGAAGGAGACTGGTTTGCCTATTTGTTTCGGGATAATGGCGCCGTTGGACGGATTCCTTACCTCGTGCCGATCAGATGGGAAAATGACTGGCCCATCTTAGGGATTGACGGCAAAGTGCCCGAAACACTTCATTTACCAAAAAGTAAAGGGATGATTCCGTCGATTGCTGCTTCAGATGAATTTATCCGAAAAAAAGGAGAACGTGATTTGCCACTGGTTTGGCAATGGAACCATAATCCTGATGCACAATACTGGTCGGTTCACCAAAGAAAAGGTTATCTGCGGTTAACTACCGGACGTATTGATACCAGCTTTCTTACTGCCAGGAATACGCTTACGCAACGCACCATCGGCCCGTTTTCATCGGCCACTACGTCTTTGGATCTTTCCAATATGAAAAACGGTGATTTTGCCGGCCTGGCAGTTTTACAGAAAAATTATGGACAAATCTGTATAAAAGTAGAAAATGAGCATAAGTCGATCGTTTTCGTTAATGCTACCGGGGGGAAAGCCAAATTATCAACAGCAATTCCCATTCAGCAAAAAAACATATTCTTCAGGGTTGATTGCAATTTTGCTGAAAGAAAAGATCTCGCTACATTCTTTTATAGCCTGGATGGAAAAGCATGGATAAGCATTGGCGATCCGGTAAAAATGAGCTATACCATTCCGCACTTTATGGGTTATCGCTTTGCACTTTTTAACTATGCAGAAAAAGAATCAGGTGGCTATGTTGATTTTGATTATTTCCATTTGTCAGAAAAGCCTTCCATTCGGAGCACAGAATAAAAAGACAGGCCTTTTTTATACCAAAATTGAACAATAATGCTAATAATTTAGTCAATAGTTCAACGCTGCGGTATCTGATAGGCCTATCTTCGGAATTTATTAAGGGTATGAATGTGTGGTGATAATGGCCAGCATTCATCTGGAATAACCAATATAAACTGATTTATGAACAAACCATTTGAAAACCTTTTTCTGAAAATGAAAAATCTGGACAAACCATATTTTTCTTTTAAACTTATACTCGCAGGTGCATTAACCTGCTTCACCTTTTTTTTATTTAGCGCTTTTACTCAGAATGCTGATGGCCGTAAACCAGTGCCATCAGCTATTCCTTTATTTAGTAATTACGTTTATCAGGGTGACGATGATATTTATAAAAAATATCCCCTAAAAGCCGATGAGTTTTATACACCCATCCTTCAGGGGTGTTATCCAGACCCCAGCATCACCAAAAAAGGAGATGATTATTACCTGGTGGTTTCCTCTTTTGCATTCTTTCCGGGGGTTCCTATTTTTCATTCTAAAGATTTAGTAAACTGGAAACAACTCGGACACGTATTAGACCGCACTTCGCAACTAAAAGTGGCACGTTCGGGCATGAGTGCCGGCATTTATGCACCAGCCATCTTATACAACAAGCTTAATGATACCTTCTACATGATTACCACGCAGATTGCAGGCGGAATGGGGAATATGGTGGTGAAAACAAAAGATCCGGCCAAAGGATGGAGTGAGCCTTATAAACTAAAATTTGATGGCATCGATCCGTCATTGTTTTTTGATGATAACGGAAAGGCCTACGTGGTGCACAATGATGCTCCTGAAAAGGAATTGTATACCGGTCACCGTGCCATCAAAATCTGGGAGTATGATTTGGTAAATGACCAGATTATTCCGGGTACGGATAAAATTATTGTGAATGGCGGGGTAGACCTGAGCAAGCGCCCGATATGGATTGAAGCGCCGCACATTTATAAAAAGAATAATAAGTATTACCTGATGTGTGCCGAAGGCGGTACAGGCGGTGCGCACAGTGAGGTTATTTTTGTGAGCGATAACGTTAAAGGGCCATATGTACCTTCAGCAAAAAATCCAATTTTAAGTCAGCGTCATCTTCCGGCTAAAAGGGCAGATAAAATAGACTGGGCAGGTCATGCTGATCTGGTAGAAGGTCCGAACGGACAGTATTATGGCGTATTCCTGGGCATCAGGCCAAATGAAAAAGACCGTGTAAATACTGGTCGCGAAACGTATATTCTTCCGGTAAACTGGGATGGAGAGTTTCCTGTTTTTGAAGGTGGATTGGAGCCTTTGAAAACAAAACTGAAAATGCCTGCAGGGGTTAAAAATAACACCGGCAAACCTGGTTTTTTTCCAAATGGAAACTTTACTTTCCGGGATAACTTTTCTGCAGGAAAGCTGGATTACCGCTGGATTGGATTAAGAGGGCCAAGAGAAGAATTTGCTGCAGTAACGCCCAATGGTTTGCAGATTAAGCCCTTTGCTAAAGATGTAAAAGCGGCTGAACCCATTTCTGCATTGTTTCAGCGGCAGCAGCACAATAGCTTTTCCACCACGGTAACGATGAATTATAAACCAGATACGGATAAAGACCTGGCCGGAATTGTTTGTCTGCAAAAGGAAAGCTATCACTATGTTTTTGGTGTCACTAAAAAAGATAATGATTATTACCTTCTATTGCAACGTACGGAAGACAATGCATCAACCATATTGGCAAAGGTAAAAATTGATGTTAACCGTCCTATCGATTTGAAGGTAGCTGCAAAGGGTGATGATTACACTTTCAGCTATGCTACAGGAAACAAGAAATTTACCAATCTGGGTGGTACCGTTTCTGGTGATATCCTTTCAACAAATGTGGCAAAAGGATTCACCGGTGCCCTAATCGGACTTTATGCTACTTCAGCAAGCGAGGTTAAATTGTAAGCAATTGTTATAAAAAGTAAATTTTAAAGTATGCGCCCTGGTTTGTGGAAACACGACCAGGGCTTTTTATTTATCCTCCTTTTTTATTGAAGGCAATTTAATTATCGGGTGAATATTAATAACATCACTATATCTATTTTATGACTAATACATCATACATCATTTAGTCTTTTCGGTATTTTTCGCAGGTTTGGTGTTTTGTTATCCTGCTGAAACATTCCCATTATGAATGCTTATGCGTTTTTTTTATATTTTTGGAGATTAAAATACACTAAGTCTTAAAAATATTATTCATGGTAATAAATATTTTAAAATAATTTTTCGTCATAATTGCTTTTATATGTCTCTAAAGGCATTTTTTTGGCTTGTTTTACCTGTCCTGAACATGAATCCTATAAATTTAAACAATTGTGCTATCTATAAATTACACACGATCCTACATTTATCTCAACCAAATATAAGACACATCTTAACTGAGATGTAAGGCTAACCAAATAACTTATGAATCTAAATTTAACCAAACTTAATCCTTTTCATTAGCGTGCATTTTAACTAATTACAGATTTTTTATGGGGCAGGTGAGCTGCCCGATGATGGAATTTATTGCACCTGATTAATGGATTGAACTGAATGGACGATTTTAGATGTGATCCATTAATACAAATAAACCAAATATTGCCCATATGAGACCGCCTACCTAACTAAACAATAGCAATGTCTCTAACTCAGACCTGCATCAGTTTACAGCATTTTATACTAACCAAATTCTAACCCATGTATGATGAAGAAATCCAACTTCAAAGCCATAGAATATGAGCCTTCTATGCACAACCGAACAAATCAAATTCTGCATTTTCTAAATCAATTTATATGATGGACAATTACACAATTACAAGTAGTAATGGCCGGCATATACATCAAAAATTTAGCGCATTATTACTCAGAATAACTTTTATTATGCTCGCCTTATTGCTGATGGCCAATGCGGTGATGGCTCAGCAAAAAAGGATATTAAGAGGTACCGTTGTAGATGAACAGAATGACCCGCTTACCGGAGTAACCATTACATTAAAGGGCACCAATACCCGTGTGGTATCCAATGGCGAAGGTAAATTTTCAATGGAAATCCCGACAGAGAAAAGCACGCTTTTATTTAATTATATCGGGATGAGCCAAAAAGAAATCACCCTTACTGATAAAAATGATATCGTGGTATCTATGAACAATGATAACAAAGTGCTTAACGAGGTTATTGTGGTGGGATACGGACAACAAAAGAAAGCCAGTGTGGTGGGTGCCATTAGCCAAACCAGTGGCAAGGTATTGGAACGTAGCGGAGGGGTAACCAATCTGGGAATGGCCTTAACCGGAAATCTTCCTGGCGTGGTTACTACCGCTTCATCCGGTATGCCGGGTGGAGAAGATCCGCAAATTCTGATCCGTGGACAAAGCTCTTGGAATAACAGCTCGCCATTAATTCTAATTGATGGTATTGAACGTTCTATCAGTTCTATTGATATTTCATCAGTAGAAAGTGTGTCTGTACTTAAAGATGCTTCGGCCACCGCAGTTTATGGTGTAAGAGGGGCAAATGGTGTAATTCTGGTGACCACCAAACAAGGTGTTGAAGGCAGGGCACAAGTACAGGTACGGTCGAACTTAACGGCTAAAGTTGCTTCGAGACTGCCTGAAAAATATGATTCATATGATGCCCTGATGATTAAAAACAGGATTATTGAACGTGAATCTGTGGTAGATCAAAACGCATGGTCTGGTTATACTGCGATGCAGATGATTGATAAGTACCGGAATCCGCTAAATGCAAACGAATGGGACAGGTATCCCAATGTAGATTGGGAAAAAGAACTTTTTAAAGACAGGGCCATGTCTTACAATACCTCTGCCAATGTTTCCGGTGGGTCTAAGTTTGTGACCTATTTTGCCGGCCTGGATCTGACGCGTGAAGGAGATTTATTTAAAACATTTCCGAATCAGCGTGGCTATGAATCAAATTTTGGCTATAACCGTACCAACGTGAGGAGTAATCTCGATTTCAACTTAACCAGGACAACCAAATTTTCAACCAAATTATTCGGATCAAATGGTGTACGCCAGTTGCCTTATGATATGGCTGATGGCGACCAGTCTTTCTGGTCATCTGCCTATCGAACAGCACCTGATTCATTTCGTCCTATTTATAGTGATGGTACCTATGGTTTTTTTCCAACAGCTACACAGGATCAGCCCAATGCGGCTTTCTGGCTGGCGTATTCAGGTGTTGAAAAAAGAACAAGTACGCAGCTGACAACGGATTTCATTCTACAGCAAAAGCTTGATATGCTTACCAAAGGATTGAGTTTGAGAGGTAGCTTATCGCTGGATAATACTTTTCTGGAAAGAAAACGGGGCGTTAATGACCAGTTCAACGCCGCACAGCGAAAATATGTTAATCCGCTAACCGGTATTATCTCATTTGAACAACAAAGGAATACCGGAACCCAGTTTGACTTTACGGATGCCATTCAATGGTCAACAGCTGCTGGTGAAGTTGATAAAAATGCTACCTTCCGGAACATGAACTACCAGTTTCAGGTAAACTATGACCGTACATTCGGTTCACATGCCGTTACCGGAATGGGTTTGGTCCAACGTCAGCGAACGGCCAGGGGTAGTGCCTTTCCAACATTTCGTGAAGATTGGGTATTCCGAACCACTTATAACTATCAATCAAAATACTTATTTGAAGCAAATGGTGCCTACAATGGGTCTGAGCAATTCGGCCCGGATTATCGCTTTGCATTTTTTCCCTCAGTTTCTGCTGGCTGGGCCATTAGTAACGAGGAATTTATGAAGTCTTTAAAATTTCTTGATTTATTAAAAGTACGGGCATCATGGGGAAGAATTGGGGATGATGCTTTAGGAGGACCAAGATGGCCTTTCCGCGATTCCTATCTGTATGGAAACAATACGCCAATGGGCAGTCCGGCTATTGCTACGCCTTATACCATTTACCGGATCGGGACAATGGGTAATCCAAACCTGTCATGGGAAACCGTAGAAAAACGAAATCTGGGTATTGAGTATAGTTTTTTTAAAGGTGATATTTCCGGAAACATAGATATATTCAGAGATCACAGAAAAGATATTATGATTGGTGGGGGCGCCCGTGCCATTCCTTCTTATTATGGATTTGGCAGCAGTGCCCCGAGAGCAAACCTGGGTGAAGTAAGCAGTAGAGGTTATGAAATTGAACTGCGCCTAACACATTCATTTGGGCAAGGCATCAGGGCATGGGCAAACCTGGCCTTAACACATGCCACCAATAAAACCAATTTCAGAGATGATCCGGAACTCACACCAGATTATCAGAAACAGGAAGGTTATGCCATTGGCCAAACCCGTTCCTTTCTGGATAATGGTTTTATCAAAAGCTGGGATGATTTATACGGCAGCACAGTGCGCTTATCTAACAATCAAAACAAACTTCCCGGAGATTATAACATCATTGATTTTAATGCAGATGGGGTGATTGATGATAAGGACAGGGCGCCTTATGGTTACACGGGAAGCCCTCAAAATACCTATAATGCCAGTATTGGCTTTGAATGGAAACGTTTTAACCTGTTCTTTCAATTTTATGCCGTAAATAATGTTACCCGTGAAATTGAATTTCCGAATTACCAGGGAAAAAGTAATGTGGTATTTGTGGAACGTCCTTTCTGGTATCTGCAGGATGGAGGAGGAGAAGTTCCGCCACCGCGCTGGAGTGTTCTTGATGCTTTTGGTGGCAGCGGAACCCGCTATTATTATGATGCCTCTTACATCCGTTTAAAAAACGCAGAACTGGGTTATACCCTTTCGGGAAAATCAATCAGCAAGCTGGGAATAAGGTCCTGCAGGTTTTATGTGAACGGCAACAACTTGTTCCTTTGGACAAACATGCCTGACGACCGGGAATCCAACTTCAGCGGGGTTTCCCAAGGTGGGGCATATCCAACAGTTAAACGTTTCAATTTTGGTATTGACATCACTTTATAAACGATTTGAAGATGAAAAATCTCTTTAAGAATATTTTGTTCCCAGCAATTATCCTGGTGGGTACATTAACATTACCTTCATGTAAAAAGTATCTGGAAAGATCGCCTTTAGCTGATATCCAGGAAACCGATCCTTACAAAAATTTCAGGAACTTTCAGGGCTTTACTGAAGAACTCTATAACTGTATCCCGTTGTTAAGTGTTGTTGAAGCACATAACAGTTTCAATCTTGGTGAAGAGGAATTTTGGGAAGTGGGCGAAACCCGCCTGATCTCCTATCATATTGATCAGGGTAACTACATGGCCTGGACCAATACTTTCTACAATTTTTTAGGTACAGGAGGCGATCCGGCTAATGGAACCCTTAATGATCCGAACAGATCAAAAGGAAAACTATGGGGTCTCTCCTGGTATGCCATCAGGAAAGCCAACATAGGGCTGGCAAATCTGGATAAACTAACCGATGCCACCCAGGAAGAAAAAGACCTGATTGCAGGCCAGCTTTATTTTTTCAGGGGCTACTTTCATTTTGTGTTAATGGAGTACTGGGGCGGATTGCCTTACATTGACCAGGTATTGCCAAGTGATGAGGTGATAAAAATCCCAAGACTCAGCTATCAGGCAAGTGCCAATAAAGTGGCCGAAGACTTAAAACGTGCTGCAGATTTGCTTCCTGTAGACTGGGATCAGACACTTGTGGGCAAACAAACCTCAGGAAACAACAACACCCGGATTAATAAAATTATGGCCCTGTGTTTTATGGGGAAAAATTACTTGTGGGCAGGAAGTCCGCTGATGAACAGGGCGTCAACCGGAAACAGCAGCTATAATACTGAGTTTTGTAAAAAAGCCGCTGATGTACTGGCCGAAGCTTTAAAAATTACAGAAAGTACAAACCGCTATGAACTGGCTCCTTTTTCGCAGTATCGCGATTTGTTTTACACCTTTAACCAAAACGGGAAAATTCCAGGATTAAAAGAATCTATTTTTCTGGAAAATTTAGCAAATGCGGGCGGACGCTGGCGTTGGAACCAGGTAAATGATTATCGTCCTCTGGTGATCCATCAAACCGGAATTAAGGTTTATCCAACAGCTAACTATGCAGATTACTATGGCATGGCCAATGGTTTACCCATTACAGATGCAGAAAAAAAGGATGCAGAAAGTGGTTATGACCCGGAATATCCATGGAAAAACAGAGACCCACGTTTTTATAACGATATTCTAATTGACGGCGAGAAATGTGTACTTACCGCGCAAAGCGTTGGTAACAATGAATTTCGCCAGTATGCCAGCCTATATACCAACGGACTTTATAGAACTGCTGACGGTAATAAAAAAGTGTGGACAGGATACCTGAATTCCAAATTTGTATCTAAACTGATGAACGAATATGACGGATACCGGGAGAACAATACGTTTGTGCTCAGTTTAATGCGTTTGGCAGATGTATACCTCCTTTATGCAGAAGCCACAGCAACAGGATATGGCAGTCCCCAAAGTATGGCAGCAGGTTATTCGCTTAGTGCGGTTGAGGCTGTGAATAAAATCAGAACCAGAGCCGGCGTGGCAGGTGTTGCCAGCAAATTTTTGGGCTCAACTACTGATTTTCTTGGTGAATTAAGGCGCGAAAGAGCTGTAGAGTTATCTTTTGAAGGACACCGTTTCAATGACTTAAGAAGATGGTTACTGCTTACAGAACGTCCTTATACTTTAAAAAAAGCAGTAGAGTTTGATCGGGCAATACCAAACGCTCAGGTTTACGCAGATCCTAAAAATGCAAGGGTAAGAAATTTCAGGGAAACAGTGTTGTTTGAAAGACAGCTTGGGCAACGCCATTACTGGCTGCCTTTCCGCGTAGAGGATATAAACATGTATAAAGAATTCAAGCAGAATCCAGGTTGGTAATTTTAAGGGAGAAAAGATGAACACAAAAAATATAAATGCTTACTGCTTTTGGCTCCTGATCTGCTTTTTCAGCTTCAATGGAGCCTATGCACAGGAAACCAAAGACAGTTTGGTAAATGTTGCCTTTGATAAGGTCGCGAAAAAAAATCTTCTCGGAGGGGTGTCTGTCGTAAACGTTTCAGATTTACTGAATAAAAGTTACGGTACCTATAGTCTGGATAATCTTCAGAGTTTTGTTGGCGGTTATACCGGAAATCTCTGGGGCCAGGCACCATTAATATTGGTTGATGGTATTCCGCGCCGCGCCACAGATGTACGTTTGGTGGAAGTAGAAGCTATCACGGTTTTAAAAGGGGCCAGTGCAGTGGTCTTATACGGGAGTACCGCAGCCAAGGGTGCAATTCTCATTACCACAAAACGTGGAAGTGAAAATCCTTTAAAAATTAAAGTAAGGCTCAATTCAGGGATTTTTGTGCCTAAAAGTTTTCCCGGCTATTTAAAATCAGCTGATTACATGACTTTGTACAATGAAGCCTTAACCAATGATGGAATTGCCACTTCAGGAGCGGGATACACGCAGCAGGATATTGACAATACCAGGTCTGGTGTAAATCCTTACAAATATCCTGATGTAGATTTTTTCAGCTCAGATTATTTAAGGAAAGCCTATTCCCGTTCAGATGTAACCACTGAAGTCTCCGGTGGCAACAACTTTGCACGTTATTATACCAATATTGGCCTTTCTTATAACAATAGCCTGGTCAAATACGGGGAACAGAAAAACAATAGCGACCTGGCATTCAATGTGAGGGGAAATGTAGATATGAACATTGCCAAATGGCTCACCGCATCAGCTGATGCAGTAGCCATCTCTAATAGTAATTACACTGGCAGAGGAAATTTTTGGGGTTCAAGTTCTACCATTGCACCTAATTTTAACAGGTTTTCGCCACTTATACCAATTGATATGCTTGACCCCAGTAATGCGGCTTTGCAAACGATTGTTAAAAATAGCAATCATATTATCGATGGAAAATTTTTACTGGGCGGACAAAGTACCAACCCTACAAACGTATTCTCAGATATGCTTGCCGCAGGTTACATTCGGACCAAATCCAATACTTTTCTCTACAACCTGAACCTGAAGGCAGATTTAAGTTCGATAACAGAGGGTTTAAGTTTTAAAACCGGAACCAGTATGGATTATTCTTCTCTGTATTCTGAAGCCTATCTATTACCTTATGCCACTTACAGACCAACATGGTCAACTGTAAATGGTAAGGATGTGATCACCGCATTGGAGAAATTCGGAGAAGATAAAAACTCTACTAATGAATATGTTGGCCGTTCTACTTACACGCAAACCATGTCATTCAGGTCGCAGTTTAATTACAACCGAACTTTTGCTCAGGACCATACGGTTTCTGCAAATGTTTTAGGCTGGTGGTATAAAACACAGTTTTCAAGTGATATCGACAATGAAGGTGGCAGCGATTATCAACCTGTTCTCAACACGAATCTTGGTTTTCAGGCGGCTTATAACTTCAGGAGTAAATATTATATCGATTTTTCAGCGGCATTGATTCACTCCGCAAAACTACCTCCAGGTAACAGAAACGGAATTTCTCCGGCAGTTACAGTTGGATGGCGCATGTCTAATGAATCATTTTTTAAAGATCATTTATCTTTTATTGATGATCTTAAGCTATCTGCATCATATGCTTCTATTAAACAAGATCTGGATATCACGGGCTACAGGGCCAATAATGTAAATGAGCCGGTAGATTATTATTTATACCAGGGTTATTACAGCAACAATGCTATCCTGGGTGGATATTACCAATGGAGAGACAATGTTGCGGGTGGCAGAACCACCTTATCCGGACAGGCAGAAAATCCTGATTTAACTTTTGTTAAAAGAAATGAGTTTCGTTTAAGTCTGGATGGTGCAATATTTAAAAACCTCCTGACTTTTGATTTTAATTATTTTTCACAAAACACCAAAGGATTACTTGCCCGGGGCCTCACCATTTATCCTTCTTATTTTTCCGGCTCAGGAGATTTCCGCCCATGGATCAATTTTAATGAAGACAAACGTACAGGATTTGATTTTGCATTGAACCTGAACAAACAAGCCGGACAGTTATTTTATTCGCTTGGCGTATCAGGAATGTTCTATAATAGTAAGGCTGTTCAAAGGGATGAAATCATTGATCAGGCTTATCTGGCCAGGGCCGGCCGTCCGTTAGATGCTTATTATGGATACATCAGTGAAGGTCTTTTTCAAAATCAGGCAGAAATTGATGCTCATGCCAAACAAACCTTTGGTACAGTGAAGCCGGGAGATATCAAATACAAGGATTTAAATAATGATGGCTTAATTGATAACAGGGATCAGCAGGATCTGGGCCATACAGGCTGGGCCGCTTCACCTTTTAGCTTCGGGTTAAACCTCACGTTAAAATATAAGCACTTCACCTTATTTGCCCTGGCATCTGGTACCAGGGGAGCCGTTGGATTTAAAAACAGCTCGTACTACTGGGTTGGCGGAAGTGGAAAATATTCTGAGGCAGTGTTAGACCGATGGACCGAGCAAACCAAAGCAACGGCAACCTATCCGCGTTTAACCACCAATAGCAATAATAACTTCCGAAATTCTACCTTCTGGATGTATAAAACGAATCGGTTCGATCTTAACCGGGTACAGTTAACTTATGATTTCGATAAGAAAATTTTCAATGACTCATTTGTGAATGGACTAAGCTTATACATACAAGGAGATAATTTACTGGTGATTTCATCAGAACGGAAACTAATGGAAACCAACATTGGAACAGCACCGCAAACACGGTTCTTTAACCTGGGTGCAAGGGTATCTTTTTAATGACCTATAACTTTTAATGATATGAAATTCAAAATATTAATTTTAGGGTTGGCAGTGCTTTCGTTCACTGGCTGCAAAAAAATTCTGGAGCCTGAACCAGAAAATCTGAAGACGATTGATCAGATGTATACGGATGCGAATTTTGCACAAGGTTTTTTAATCAACGCTTACCGCACCATTCCCGCTTATTACGATAATTCTGAATATGCCACTGATGATGCCGTAACCAACCAGCTTACCAATGGTTATTTACAGGCTGCTGCGGGTTCATGGACATCAACCAATAATCCTGCATCGGTTTGGAACCAGTCTTATGAAGCCATGCAATACATCAATCTTTTCCTGGAAAATTCACCGAAAGTCAAGTGGGCAACGGATGCAGAAAGTTCCAGGCTTTTTAACCTGAGAATGAGGGGAGAGGCTTTCGGTCTTCGTGGATTGTATCTCTATTTTCTGTTGCGCAACCATGGCGGTATTGCAACCAATGGACAGCTGATGGGCGTGCCGATTGTAACAGCCTATCAAACCCCTAAAACAGATTTTAATGTTCCGCGGGCTACATTTGATGCCTGTATTAAACAAATTTACAAAGACCTGGATAGCGCCGAAGCGTATTTACCCGTGGAGTATAATGATATTTCGACTGCAAGCCAGATACCTGATCGCTTTAAAGCTTTTACCGGAAATGTGGAAACCTACAATCGGGTAATGGGACAATATGCACGTCAGTTGTTTAATGGATTAATAGCAAGATCGTTTAGGGCAAGAGCAGCACTGCTGGCGGCCAGTCCGGCATTTCAGAATAGTGCCAATACCACTACCTGGGCTGATGCTGCTGAATATGCCGGCCGTGTGATCGATTATAAAGGCGGAGCCAACGCCCTTCCGGCAAATGGAGGTACTTATTATGCCAACAACTCAGAGGTTGATGGATTAGGTGGGGGTAGTAATCCTTCTGAAATCATCTGGCGTGAAAATATCATCACTAATGACGGTACCCAGGAAGGGCAGCATTTTCCGCCATCTTTATTCGGAAACGGATTAATGAATCCCACACAAAACCTGGTAGAATCTTTTGCTATGGCAAACGGTTACCCGATAAATCATCCGAACGCTAATTTTAATGCCAATGCACCATATGCGTCAAGAGACCCGAGATTTGCAAAATATATTATTTTTGACGGGGCAACCGCCGGTGTAACCAATGCCGTGATCAGAACAGGTAGTGCTTCCGGCACAGATAACGGTATTAATGTTCGTGCAACTTCTACGCGTACAGGTTATTATATGAAAAAGCGGTTGAGGATGGATGTTAACCGTAACCCGATCTCTTTAAGTGGTAAAACACATTATAATCCACGGATCCGCTATACCGAGATTTACCTCGATTATGCCGAAGCAGCAAATGAAGCATGGGGGCCAACCGCCACCGGAACCAGAACCTATTCTGCATACGACGTCATAAAAGCCATTCGTAAGCGGGCTTTCGGATTCAATAACGATCCTTACCTGGAAGAATGTAAGGCCGATGTAGCCAAAATGCGTGAACTGATCAGGAATGAACGCCGATTGGAGCTTTCTTTCGAAGGTTTTAGGTTTTGGGACCTCAGGCGCTGGAAAGCAGATCTGTCAAAACTTAATGAAACGGCCAGAGGCTTAGATGTCAATAGCGGTGTTTATAAGCCATTTAATGCCGAAACGAGAGCCTTTCAGCAATATATGATTTACGGGCCCATTCCAAACTCAGAAGTCCTGAAGTATAATCAACTGCTGCAAAATCAAGGTTGGAAATAAGTAACACTGAATTAATCATTTAGACAATATGAAAATTAACAATATATATATCGCTCTCGCATTAGCACTTAGCCTGATGGCCTCCTGTAAAAACGAGAAGATTGCCTTTCCTGAATTTGACTATAAAACAGTTTATTTTGCCAGTCAATATCCTTTAAGAACTGTGGTTTTGGGAGAAGATTTAATTGTAGACAATTCAATGGATAAAAACCACATGGTTTCCATTAAAGCTACCCTTGGCGGAGGCTATGAAAATAAAAACGATGTGGTAATTGATATTCAGAAGGCTGAAACATTGCTGAATGGGCTGAAGTTTAATAATGGCGGTGGGCAGGTTTTGCCGATGCCGGCAGAATACTATCGCTTAATGTCTAACCAAATCCGAATTAATGCCGGTGATGTTTTAGGTGGGGTGGATGTACAATTAACAGATGCATTTTTTGCTGATCCCAAAGCGCTGAGTAGAAACTATGTCATCCCATTGGTAATGACCAAGGTTACCGGTGCGGATTCTATTTTAAAAGGGATTCCTGTTGTATCCAATCCTTCAAGGGTAAACCCGCTGCACTGGGCAACCAGACCAAAAGATTATATACTTTATGGTGTTAAATACGTTAATCCGTGGCATGCCAACTATTTACGTAAAGGCATAGACCAGATTACCCAGGCCAACGGTACCATGAATACCGTTTCACGTCATACGCCTTATGTAGAAAGCAATGAGCTGGTGAGCATGAGCACGGTATCACTTAAAACGGCAAGTTTACCCCTTACCATTAAAAATAGTGCAGGTACAAACGTACCCTTTACGCTCCTGTTAAATTTTGCTGATGACAATACCTGTACCCTCACCAGCAGTACGGTCAATATAGAGGTTACAGGAAGTGGCAGGTTTGTTTCCAATGGTGAAAAGAACAGTATCGGTGGCAGCAGCAGAAGTGCGATATACGTGGATTATACGGTGAACTTTAAAAATCTTAATTTAAAATATGCAACAAAAGACACGCTAATTGTTCGCGACAGAGGAATTAAAGCTGAATATTTTGATGTGACTAACTAGTCATATTGTTCATTAATTCGAAGCTTTTATAAAATTGTCTGAAATGAGTCTCTTTATGATTCCAAAATATTCGAATTAATATTCACTACAGAATGGGACAGGTGAGCAAGCCTGTCCCTTGATTTGATAAAAACAATAAGGTTAATAAATGATTTCTTAATACCAGGATTGTATGATTAAATAGCCTGATAATTTCCATTTCTTAAGCTTTTATTTGGTGGTGTTTGGAATAAAAATTCAGAAAATAAAAAAATACAATCGATTGCATTTTTAATGATGCGTTTTTGGGCTTGATTTAAAGAATCTTGCCTGAAACGCTGTATTTGATAAAAAAAGAAATTTTCTTGCACATTTCTACCTTAAAAATGTACAATTGAATCATTGTTGAAGGGTTGATCTAAATACCTTTACCTTCATACAGGCTTAATAGTATTCAGTAGTGTTTTTTGTTTCGCATTCTTTTATGTCTTTCATGACATGCTCTTGCTATTCAACTGACGATTGATCATCTGTTGAGGTCTGTTTTTTTTAACCATTATAAACTGTTTTTATGAGAATTGAAATTTTACGATTTATTGTAAGACCTCATTTGAGATTTTCTATAAGTCTCCCCAGAATTGCACTTACCGCAATTTTAATGATCTTCACGCTGGCCGCACAGGCACAAACTCAAATTAAGGGGCGTGTATTAGATGATCAGGGAAAACCCCTTCCGGGCGTAAGCATTTTAGTGAAGGGAACATCCACGAGTACAACTGCATCCAACACCGGTAACTTCAGTATTTCAGTGCCCTCAGCCAGTTCGGTATTGGTATTCACTTATATTGGCTTTACCAGTAAAGAAATTCCGGTACGCAACCAAACCGAAATCAATGTAACTTTATTGCCCAGTGCAGCAGAGCTGGAACAGGTAGTGGTAGTGGGTTATGGTACACAACGTAAAGAAGCCGTAACCGGATCAGTAGCCAATATATCAGGTGAGAAAGTTCGCGAAGTTCCGGCTCCAAATATCGCACAGGCCATTCAAGGGCGTGTAGCCGGAGTTAATATTTCCCAAACTTCAACCAAACCTGGTGCAACCATGCAGATTCTGATTCGTGGTGCACGGTCACTTTCTGCCAGTAATGATCCATTAGTGGTATTGGATGGAATTCCTTTTCCAGGCTCCATCGGTGATATTAATCCAAACGATATTAAAAGTATAGATATCCTTAAAGATGCATCTGCAACTGCGATTTATGGATCAAGAGGTGCAAATGGTGTAATTTTGTTAACTACAAACCGTGGACAACAAGGTGCGCCTGCTCAGGTTTCTTATAATACCTATACGGGTTTACAAACACTTTTTGCAAAATTCCCGATGATGAATTCGCAGGAATTAATCGCAATGCGTAAAGCAGCAGGTTTGTTTACAACTAACGGGGTAGATGAATCTAATGATACCGATACGGATTGGCAGGATTTATTCTATAACAAATCTGCAGTAGTAACCAGTCATGACGTAGGCGTATCAGGTGGTTCTGCTACAGGTAGCTATAGTTTTGGCGGTGGTTATTATAAGAATCAAAGTTTGATCCCCACACAGCAATACACCAGGTATTCAATGAAAGCATCTTTGGATCAGCAAATTGGTAAGTTTTTCCGGGTTGGTTTTACCAGTAACAATAACTATAATCTAAGTGAAGGTAATCAGGTAGGTGTTTACGGTGTGCTGAGCAATACGCCAATGTCAAACCCCTATAATGCAGATGGCAGTTTAAAAAGAACCATCAGAATGCCACAGGATGAATCGTGGATTTACACCAATCAATCTACGAAAGACCTTCATGATAAATGGTTAAATGAAACACGTGGTTTTGCTACCTATAACTCATTTTATGGAGAGGTAAAAATTCCGGGGGTAGAAGGTTTAAAATACAGGGCCAACCTGGGGCTTGATTTTATTCAGAGTAATAATGGTAATTATACAGGTGTTGGAATTGGAAGTGCTACCGCTACTACAGTTTCTACCGCTGGTGTGAGCAACTCACAAACATACCACTGGACACTTGAAAATTTATTAACATACGACCGTACCTTTTCAGAAAAACACAATTTTAATGTAGTGGCATTATATTCTGCCGAACAGAATAAATTTAATTCCTCTTCCATGTCAGCACGTGATATTCCTTCAGATGCTTTCCAGTTCTATAATCTTGGTCAGGCCAATGGCGAATTAACAATCGGAAATGGAAATTACAACTTAAGCGGATTAATGTCATACATGGGAAGGGTGATGTATTCCTATGATAACCGGTATTTAATCAGTGCCACAATCAGATCTGATGGCTCATCTCGCCTGGCACCAGGACATAAATGGAATACCTATCCTGCTGTTTCAGTAGGATGGAACCTGATGAATGAACCTTTCATGAAAGGCATTACAGCCATTGACAGGTTAAAGATCAGAGTAGGTTACGGACAAACATCAAACCAGTCGGTAAATCCTTACCAGACACTAGGTTTATTAAATACAAGGCCTTATAATTTTGGCGATACGAACTATGCTATAGGCTACTATGTTTCACAACTTCCAAGTCCGAATTTAGGATGGGAATATTCACAAACCTGGAATTATGGTTTAGATTTCTCTGTACTGAAAAACAGAATCAACGGTACATTTGAATATTATGTAACCAATACCAATGATATTTTATTAGATATTGCTTTGCCTCCAACTTCAGGTGTGGGAAGTTATACGGCCAACATCGGACAAACACAGAATAAAGGTTGGGAACTCAGCGTGAACGGTAACATCTTCAACAATAAAGATGGCTGGTCATGGGATGTAGGTTTTAACCTGTCTGCAAACCGCAACAAACTGGTTTCACTGGCTTCCGGACAAACCAGGGATGAGGGAAATGCCTGGTTTGTAGGGTATAACATCAATGCCATTTATGACTATGAAAAAATAGGATTATGGCAGACTGGAGATCCTAACCTGAATGTTTTGGAACCAGGAGGTAACGTGGGTATGATCAAGGTTAAATATACCGGGGATTATGATGCTACTGGCAAGCCTACAAGGGCAATTGGAGCCGCTGACAGACAGATTATGAATGTAGATCCGAAATTATCAGGTGGTTTTAACACCCGGGTAGCCTATAAAGGATTTGACTTGAATGTAGTTGGTTTATTCAAAGATGGCGGTATCCTGATCAGTACGTTATATGGTTCTACAGGTTACTTAAACCTTTTATCCGGAAGAAGAAATAACGTAAAGGTAGATTATTGGACGCCAGATAATACCGGTGCAAAATATCCGAAACCAGGTGGTATTGCAAGTGGTGATAACCCTAAATATGGCAGTACATTAGGTTATTTTGATGCGTCATTTTTAAAAATCCGTACCATTTCACTAGGTTATGATTTTAACCGCGACTTAATTAAGAATTCGAAGGTGAGACTTAGGATGTATTTAACTGTTCAAAATCCATTTGTAATGTTCTCTCCATATTACAGCGAATCAGGTATGGATCCGGAAACCAATTCGTATGGCGATGAGAATGCTGCGGTAACCAATACATACCGGAGAAGGTTTTTAACTGTAGGTACCAATACGCCTTCTACGCGTAATTATGTGGCCGGCCTTAACTTAACTTTTTAATATACCAATATGAAACGTATACACTTCAATATAACTTTAGGGGTTTGGCTGGGAATGGTCATGTTCTCCGGCTGTAAAAAAATTCTTGATGAAGAACCACGCAGTATTTTTACCCCTGATTATTTTAAAACGGTAACAGGTGTAAATGGCGGACTTACCGCAATGTATGCTCACCTGCGTAACATTTACGGGCAGGCCTATTACTATAATTCATTGATTACAGGTACAGATGAAGCAACCTGGGGTAAAGATGCCGATGGTAACTTTAAAGATATGGATTGTTCAGGCGTAGGCTCTATTCTTTCTACGAGTTATCCAAGCAGCGTATTGTGGACCGAAGCTTTTCCAAATATCAATACGGCCAGTGGTGTGATAGAGAATGCCAGTGCGGCGGGTATTTCCAGTGCATTGGTAGCAGAAGCCAGGTTTTTCCGTGCTTTTGATTATTTCATGCTGGTACAAACCTTTGGAGGTGTACCACTTGATTTAGGCGGAGGTGAACTTAAATTTAATATCAATCCGGTGAGAACTTCTACCCGCAACACCGTACCTGTGGTCTATACCAAAGCGGTATTTCCTGACCTGTTGCAGGCCGTTGCCGATTTACCTGCAACTTCAAGGGTTATCGGAGGCGTAACCAAAACTACAGCAAGACTCTTTTTATCTAAAGCATACCTGACTTATGGATGGTGGTTACAAAATCCCAATAACATTCCAACATACCCGGCAGCCAACAGAACTGATCCTGACGGACATGATGCCGCCTGGTATTTTCAGCAGGCTTATGATATTGCTACAGCAGGTATAGAAAACCCTGGTGCTAACGGATTGGTTGATACTTACTATGATGTTAATCTGGGTCCAAATGACCGCAATAAAGAAATGTTGCTTTATGCCGATCACACAGAAAGCAGTGAGCGGTATAATGGTGGTAGTTTAACTTTTGGAAGTGGTGGTGCACCGGATAATTTCTCTGGGTGGATGATGACCTGGAATTACACCAACCTGAGAAGTGGAGGCATCAGTTCAGTTCAACGTGAAGCAGAACAACATCTTGGTCGCCCGTGGAACCGTATGGCCCCAACCATAGAAGTGTTTAAAAATACCTTTGCAGATAAAACCCTTGATTCCCGTTACGACGGAACCTTTACTACCGTATATCGTGGTAACTGGCCAAAAGGTTATAATCCGCCAGAATCTGCACCTGCTTCATTGGTGAATGCCAACGGCATATCAATTGTTCCGGGCAATGCGGTATTAAGCTTTTTAGATACGGACAACAGTGCAATTACTTACCCAACCGGTGCCGGAGCCAGCAACGTTGGAGCCGGAACTTTGCCTGGAAGAGCAGATTACGTGATTGCACCAAATGGCATCAGCAGAATCGTTTATCCGGGGCTTTGGAAACTCGGCCCTTACCGTACAGATAATGGAACCGGACTGGGGCAGCCAAATGCCGGTAGTACACGCCCGTATCCAATCGCCAAATTCTCTGAACTGTATTTTGTAGCTGCAGAAGCTGCAGTAAAAGGGGCTAATGTAAAAGCGGGCAAAAGTGCACGCGAATTGATTAATGTGATTCGTGCACGCGCTGGAAAATGGCGTTGGGATAATAATGGAAATGTAGCTAAAGTGCAAGATAACAGTGCTGCAATGGTTGCTGCCACGCCAGCTACTATTGATATCAATTACATTCTCGCAGAACGCTCCCGTGAATATTATGGAGAGGGCTATAGAAGATTTGATTTGATCAGAACTCAAAAGTGGGCTGAATTATCTACCACTTATAGCATTGCCGGGATCAATTATGGTGATCATACACCAGTAACGGTAACCAGAACCATTACACCAGCTTTATATTTGCGTCCGATTCCTCAGGATCAGATTGACAAAATGCAAATGTCAGATGCTGATAAAAAGGCCTATCAGAATCCAGGATATTAACTTTTAAAAAATCAGGCAGGTTGTTCTACGGAATAATCTGCCTTTTTTTATATCTGTTTTTATGGACAAGCAGTTCAATTCATTCTGCCATAAAAATACCATTCCCTACAGCGCAACTGAAATAAAATAATTTTGAAAAACCCAATGAAACAATTTATTCTGAGCCTGATGCTATGCGTGGTTTTTTATTTTCCGCTCAGGGTTACCGCTCAAAATCCCATTGTACAAACCCATTATACGGCCGATCCCGCACCTTTGATGTATAACGGAAAACTTTATTTATACACCAGCCATGATGAAGATAATTCCACCTGGTTTGTGATGAATAACTGGAAATTATACACCACAGAAGATATGGTCAACTGGACCGATCATGGCGCAGTGGCATCATATGAAACATTTGACTGGGCCATTGGTGATGCCTGGGCCATTCAGGTGGTAGAGAGAAAAGGTAAATTTTATTTATACGCGCCGGTAAAATCACGCAATAAAAAACGTTCGGCTATTGGTGTGGCAGTTGCCGATAATCCATATGGCCCATTTTATGATCCGCTGGGGAAACCTTTGGTCACCGTAAGTGACGGAGATATTGATCCTACAGTATTTATCGATGCGGATGGAAAAGCCTATCTCTATTGGGGAAATCCAGACTGCTATTATGCCGAGCTTAATGATGATATGATCTCGCTCAAAGGCGAGGCTATTCGTGTACCCATGACGGTGGCATCTTTTGGCAAACGTGAAGCCAACGAGCGCCGCCCAACCTTATATGAAGAAGGACCGTGGTTATATAAGCGAAATCCGCTATACTACCTCTTTTGGGCAGGTGGCCCCATACCGGAACATTTGGGTTACTCTACCAGCACAAGTCCGAAAGGCCCCTGGAAATACAGCGGTACGCTAATGCCGCCTGAAGGCAGAAGTTTTACTAATCACCCGGGCGTGGTCGATTATAAAGGAAAAACTTACCTTTTTTACCATTCCGGAGCACTGCCAGGCGGAAATGGTTTTAACCGCTCTGTCGCTGTACAGGAAATGAACTTTAAAAAAGATGGCAGCATATCACCCATGAAAATGACGGATGGCATTGTTAAGCCCCTGCAAAATTTAAATCCCTATCAAAAAGTGGAGGCTGAAACCATTGCCTGGTCTGAAAACATAAAAGCTTCTGAAAATAAAAATGTGGGTGTGTTTGTTACCGCGAAAAAAAATCTGGCCTATACGAAAGTTAAATCTGTCGACTTTGAGGCTGCGGGTGCTTCAAAATTTACAGCCAGAGTTGGCACTACGCATAATGCTGATGTAACGATGGAAGTTCACGCTGATGGTTTAAACGGCCCCTTACTCAGCACCATCAAAGTCCCTTTGACAGGGGGCAATAATCGCTGGGCTGTTGTTTCAACGGCAGTAAGCAAAATCACAGGCATCCATGATCTTTACTTTGTTTTTAAAGGCAAGGCAGAAACAGATATCGCCTTTTTTGATTACTGGATGTTTACGAAATAATTTAAAAAACACTCCGCTTCGCTCAATACTGCTGAACTTTCTATCATGAATACCTTATTATAAAAAATCTACCCACATCATGAACATCGTAAAATTATTTGTCATCACCATTTTAACATTCATTTCTGCGGGAAGTTGCTGGGCACAAACTTCCGCTCATGAAGAGATCATATGGCTTGATATGCTGGATTTAACAGCAGCCACCCAGGGAAATGGTACACCTCAAAAAAACAAGTCGGTTGATGGAAAAACCATGACCATTGCAGGCAAAACTTTTGATCGTGGATTTGGAACACATGCCGAAAGTTCATTGTTGATTTTACTGAACGGAAAAGCAAATTCATTTTCAGCACAGGTGGGTATTGATGATGAAATAACCGGGCATGAGCCTGCAGCCGAGTTTATACTGGTGGCAGATGGTCAAAAAATCTGGTCAAGCGGAATAATGCACCTGGGTGATAAAGCAAAGCCTTGTGAAGCTTCACTTAAAGGGGTACAAAAACTGGAATTAGTTGTGACAGATGGTGGCAATGGCAATTATTATGACCATGCAAATTGGGCAAATGCAGCTTTCAAAGCAACGGGTGTCAGCACCTTTGCTACCCTTAATCCAATTCCAGGTATACCATATATCCTTACACCTAAAACATCTTTGTTACCAAAAATCAACAGTGCCGGCGTTTTCGGCGTAAGACCCGGTTCGCCATTTCAGTTTATTGTGGCGGCAACCGGAGAAAGGCCAATGAAGTTCTCAGCAGCCGGATTGCCTTCCGGACTAAAATTAGATGTAAATACAGGCATCATTACAGGTTATCTGAAGGAAAAAGGCACATTTTCAGTAAGCCTGGGTGCCATGAATGCAAAAGGTAAAGCAAAAAAAGCATTACGCATTGTTTGTGGCGATCAGATTGCGCTTACGCCACCTATGGGCTGGAACAGCTGGAATTGTTTTGCTGATCAGGTATCTGCTGATAAAGTGAAGCGTGCTGCAAATGCAATGATCAAAAGCGGATTAGTAAATCATGGCTGGACTTACATCAATATTGATGATTTCTGGCAAAATAATAAAGATGCTAAAGACCCTTCCATTAGGGGCGAACTTCGTGATCAGGCCGGAAACATCATAACCAACTCACGTTTTAAGGACATGAAAGGGCTGGCAGACGACGTTCATGCCATGGGCCTGAAAATTGGATTGTATTCCAGTCCTGGTCCCTGGACTTGTGGCAGTTGCACCGGAAGTTATGGGTATGAAAAACAAGATGCAGACACCTATGGAAAATGGGGTTTCGATTACCTGAAATATGATTGGTGCAGTTACGGTCATGTAATTAATGGCATGCCAAATAATGATCCGTATAAAATTGGTGCCTTATCTTATAAAGGTGGAAACGACCTGGCTACCGCGATGAAACCGTTTCAATTAATGGGCGATGCACTTAAAGCACAGCCACGGGATATTGTTTTCAGTCTGTGTCAGTATGGAATGTCTGATGTTTGGAAATGGGGCAATGCTGTTGGAGGTACATCCTGGCGTACCACCAATGATATTACCGATACCTGGACAAGTGTCAAAAATATTGCTTTGCAACAAGATCAGGCAGCTGCATGGGCCAAGCCTGGCAACTGGAATGATCCGGATATGCTGGTAGTGGGCACGGTGGGATGGGGTAATCCGCATCCCAGCAAACTCAGGCCAGATGAACAATACCTTCACTTTAGTTTATGGTGCCTCTTCTCTGCGCCATTACTGATTGGCTGCGATATGGAGAAACTGGATGATTTTACGATGAATCTGCTCACCAATGATGAAGTAATCGCCATCAATCAGGATCCGCTTGGCAAACAGGCTACCTGCGTACAAACCATTGGCGATGTCCGCATTTATGTAAAGGCCTTGGAAGATGGAAGCCATGCAGTAGGATTTACCAATTTTGGACAGGATAAGGCAGAATTAACATATAGCGATTTTAAAAAGCTGGGCCTTAAAGGCAATTTAAACGTTCGTGATCTCTGGCGACAAAAGGATCTGGCATCCGTAAACAGCGAAAATGGTAAACTTCCCCTGAGCATACCTGCACACGGTGTATTGCTGTATTCATTTGCAACAAAATAATAGCTTGGATTGTGCTGCACCTATGGTTGGGGAGTGGGTTTGATCGCTTGCCAGGCATTTTGATTTTTTTACAAAATGCCTGATCATGGATGCATTTAAATGCCATTTTTGAGGCTTATGAAAAAATGCGCTTAATGATTAGATTGTTACATAATGGTGCTAACCCGATAATTTTAACTACCTTACTCCGCGCAGGTACATTTACGCGCAACAACGGTGAATGCAAAACAAAAATTCTAAGATTAGTGAACTAATAGATCTGAATGACGAGCTGGAGAATTATTTTCGAAACACCATCATTCCCCAGCTTTTTGTTGATGCCAATTTAATACTGCGCAAATTTACACCACCGGCAATGAAGCAGTTTAAGCTTCATCATAGCGACATTGGAAAATCCATTCTTGATGTTAAAGACAATTTTCGCTTTCCCAGCATTATTGATAATATTGAGCAGGTAATCAGCACTGGTGAGCTTTTAGAGAAGGAAGTTCAAACGGTGGATATGCGGTGGTTCCAGATGAACATTTTGCCGTACATTGTGATGAAGGAAAATAAAACCAATGGGGTGATCATTACCTTTATTGACATTACTTCCAGGATCCGTGATCTCAAAGAGCAGGAAAAATTAATTATGGAGCATGAGTTATTATTGGATACCATCTCTCACGACATCAAAACCCCATTAACCAGCCTGGGTTTAACCATTGAAATGCTGAAGAAAGTACCCGAAAAAGGAATGGAAAAATTCCCGGTACTGCTCGAGAAAATTGAAACCGGGCTGTTAAAAATAAAAGGAATTATTATCGATTTAACAGATGCCAGACAATCTGAACATCATTTTAAAACTGTTGCAGAGCTATTGGATATTGAACAAATTCTGGAAGATGTCCGCTTAACGCTAGCGGCGCAGATACTGGAATCTAATGCCGTCATCAGTTGGGCGTTTAAACACTCGGAAGTTGTTTTTGTGCGCCGCAAGCTCAGAAGTGTACTTTACAACCTGATTAACAATTCAATCAAATACCGGAGTGCCAGCCGTGTGCCGGAAATTATGATTAAAACCTATATGGAAAATGATGATTTTGTGCTCAGCGTTTCGGATAACGGGAGGGGGATAGCACAAGAAAACCTGGAAAAAATATTCAATAAATACGAGCGCCTTTCAACAGATGTGGAAGGGACAGGTGTTGGCCTTCACCTCGTGAAAGAAATTGTTAATTTATCAGGCGGAAAAATCAGCATTGAAAGTGAACCGGATAAAGGAACCATATTCAGGGTCTACCTGAAAAACCAAAATGTAGATAAGAGTACAACAGCCTGAAAACTATAAAATTGAATATCAGACTGAAGTAAATGCCGTTCAATCTTCTGCACAATGCTGCCTCAGTTGCTTTGGCCCCTGCGGCCATATAAATGCAGTGGTTTGCTTTTTCCAACCCATACTTTTATAAAAAGAATCTGCTCCGGGTGCCGCGCTTAAGTTTACGAAATGATAATTATCCAATTGATTGTTTAAGGTGGTCACAATATACTTGCCCAAGCCCTGTCCCTGGTAATCAGGATCAACAACTACATCAGCCAGCATGGCGTAATAACGGCCATCCCCGACTACTCTTCCAAATGCAATAATAACTTCTTCATGGTATACAAAAAGGGTATGCGTACTCAATTTAAAGGCACTTTCTATTTCTGCAGCCAGGCGATGTTTCCAATTAATTTTTTGAAATAAATGCAATACATGTGTCCAGTCTATACGGGTTAAATCCGGATTAATTTGAGTAGGATATCTTTGGTTAACAATAGGGGTAATCATTGAATTTTTTTAATTAAGCATGTAAAGTTGAACATTTTTTATGAGCCAGGCAGGCCCATTATTTATAAATATGGTTTAACTAAGGTCATAGCCTCTTCAATGGCCTCAGCATGTGGCAGATATAAATTTCTTGCATGTGGGTTAAGTGCATCGGCATCCCATAAGCCGGAGTGATGCCAGTAATGCAGGTGATCCCAATTTGGCCTGTCAATGATGGGATAGAGGCAAATACCCTTTAACGGGATGCCCGGTTTTAAAGTTTTTACACACTCTTTTGCGATGAGTTCTATCCAGTTTGGGCGATGTTCACCCGGATGGCTGGTTTCTGTTAATACAATTGGTCGCCACCTAACCATGATATGAAACCTACTTCATTAATTGGGGTAACAATAAGCTGCTGGCCGGGGCAGTAATTTTTATAAAATGTGGCAAATGCCGAGCAGAGATCCACAAATCGAATCAGGAAATGAGGGTGTAGGGGGCTCAAATCTACCGGGTATCCAAAATGGCAGATATCCCGGATTTGTTGGATACCGGTATCCCTTGCGGCATCAATCATCAGTGCTACAGTATAACATTGGCAGGATAGGCTTCAGGACATTCTGCTGCCAATGCTTTTTTTGGCGAAGTTGACAGATGTTTTTCGATTTTAGACATTACTTACATTTTTTATAGTACATCACAATGGGTTGCTATTGAATCTAATTCAGGTTACTTAACATATGTTTGCAACATAAAATTTAAAAATTAAAATTATGAAAACACTCATTATTGTGATTCATCCTGATCTTCCGGGTGCTGTAGTGAATAAAAGATGGGTAGAAGAACTGAAGAAATTTCCTGATCGATATGTGATCCATCAATTGCATGAGTGCTATCCCGACGAGAAGATAGATGTTCATTATGAACAGCAACTGGTAGAACAGTATGATCAAATTGTTTTTCAGTTTCCGTACTATTGGTTCAATTGCCCATGGTTATTTAAAAAGTGGTTAGATGAAGTGCTTACCCATGGCTGGGCTTATGGAAGTAAGAGTGGGTATAAACTGGCAGGAAAAACCATAGCCCTGGCCATATCGGTGGGGGTTGATGAGGCTGACTATCTGCCATCAGGGACTTACAATTATACCTTAGCCGAGTTACTCCGTCCATTTGAACTTTCTTTTGGATATGTTAAAGCAGATTACCAGCCACCGTTTACATATTATGGAATAGAATATCATTCTACTGCTGAATGGATAGAAAAAAGCGTACAACCCTATATGGATTTTTTAAATGCTTTGTAATTTTATGGGCTGGACTGAAAAGTATTTTCTATTGCATTGTGCTGGCATTAGCGCGTGATAAATTTTTAGGAAAAAGTAATTTCTTATCACACATCAAGATGGGTTTGGCTAAACATAGCGATTTTAGCTACCTAAACTTAGAATAAAATGTCAAAGATTCTTCATGTAATTTCAAGCCCAAGAGGCGAAGCATCCAATAGTATTAAATTGGCAAATGCCATTATAGATCAGTTAAGAGCACAAGATCCTGCAGCTGCTGTTGTGGTAAAGGATTTAGCCAAAACACCTTTTCCACACCTGGAAGAAGCGCATTTAAATGCCTTCTTTACACCGGTAGAACACCATACCGAAGAAAACAAAGCGGCCATCAGCCACTCGAACCAGGCGATTCAGGAAATTATGGATGCAGATGTGTTGGTCATCGGTGCGCCAATGTACAACTTTGGTATTCCTTCAGTATTAAAGGCCTGGTTTGATCATATCGGCCGTGCCGGGATTACGTTTAAATATGGTGCAAATGGTCCTGAAGGTTTGGTTACCGGTAAAAAAGCATATATCGCTATGGCTACAGGTGGCGTTTATAGTTCAGGACCTGCCGCAGGTTACGATTTCGTAGCGCCTTATATTAAAGCCTATTTAGGTTTTATCGGTATTACTGATGTAACCATAGTGAGGGCTGAAGGTTTTGCTGTGGCTGACTTGCAGGAAACTGCATTGGACAAAGCAATTGATAGTATCGTTCTGTAAAATAAATTGAATGCATATTAAAGGCCGTCTCTAAAAAAGAGATGGCCTTTTTTGTATAGTGTCGCATTCTGAAATTAGTTTTTAAGCCCACACTTTAAGTGTTTATTAAGAAATACTGCAAAACTTCCGTAACTATTATAACATCAATGCTACAGTTTAAAAGCCTTTGTGTTAAATTGTCCCCCCTAAAGTGTGATTTAACCCCCTGTTTAAATCCATAAAAAATCGGTACTTTGAATTTTAACCAAATGATGAAAATCAAGCATCCTAATTTCCAGTTGCACTTACTGATTAAAGATATACTGATTAGTGGCCTATGCTGTATGCTGAGTTTATATAGTGTGGCGCAGCAAAGTACTGTCAGTACCGTTGCCGCTAACGGATGGTCTAACAATTCGGTAAATACGGTAATCTTTAGAAAAAACGCCTTAGTCAGTTTTCGGCATATTCAATATGCGGCCTATTATGATGCTGATCAGTTTTTAGTGCTTGCCAAAAGAGAACTGAATTCGCCAACCTGGGAAACTTTAAGAACTGCTTATAAAGGTGATGCAGCCGATGCACATAAATCCATCAGCATTATGGTAGATGGAGATGGGATTTTACATGTGGTATGGAGCCAGCACAATAACACGTTAAATTATGCATATGCGCTAAGTGCAGGCAGCCTGGTTTTAAGTGAGAAAAAACCAATGCTCGCCGAACGGGAGGGTAAGGTGAGTTATCCCGAATTTTACAAACTGGCTAACGGCGATTTGTTATTCCTCTACCGGGATGGAGGATCTGGTAACGGCAATCTGGTGATTAATCGATATGCGGTAAAAACAAAAAAATGGAGCAGAATCCAGAATAACTTAATTGATGGCGAAGGACGTAGAAATGCCTATTGGCAGGTTGCAATCGATCAAAAAGGCGTGATTCATCTTTCCTGGGTATGGCGTGAAAGTCCTGATGTGGCCAGTAACCACGATCTCTGCTATGCAAAATCTGCTGATGGAGGTTTAACCTGGCAAAAATCTGATGGTGCGCCTTATCAATTGCCTATCAGTGCGGGTAATGCAGAGTATGCCTTAAAAATCCCACAAAAAAGTGAGCTCATTAACCAGACTTCTATGTTTGCAGATGCCAAAGGCAAAGTGTTTATAGCAAGTTATTGGCGTGAGGAGGGGGAAAGCATTCCGCAATATCATCTGGTTTATAAAACGGATAACGATTGGAGAGTGCATCACTTAAATTTTAGAAAAACCGCATTCAGTTTAAGTGGTGGTGGAACCAAGCAGATTCCCATCGCCAGGCCCCAGATTATCGTTTGGAAAAATGGCAGGCATTACGCTGCCGGCCTGATCTTTAGAGACAAGGAAAGAGGAAGTAAAGCTTCAATCGCTTTGAATAATAACCTGCAGACAACGAACTGGACAATAAAGGATTTAACTGCCCAAAGCGTTGGCGATTGGGAACCCAGTTATGATACCGAATTGTGGAAAAATAGAAAAGTGTTAAGTTTGTTTTTGCAGGATGTAAAACAGATAGACGGCGAAGGAGAAGCCAGTCAGCAACCTACTGCCGTTCAGGTATTGAATTGGAAACCTAAAAAAAATGATTAAGCACAATTAATATGAATAAAAATAAGACAAAGGCCAGTATAATACTCGTGCTTTTAGCCGTATTTACTTTAAATTTTGGCGTACACGCACAAGGAAAAAAGCAAGCTCGTAACAGTGCTTACCTGTTTGCCTATTTTACAGGGAATGATAAAGCGGAAGAATCTATTCGCTTTGCCATTAGCGAAGATGGCTATCATTACAAAGCCTTAAATCATAACAGGCCGGTTATTTCATCAGAAAAAATCAGTTCAACAGGCGGTGTTCGCGATCCGCATATTTTACGTGGTGCCGATGGCAAGCATTTTTACATGGTGGCAACTGATATGGTATCGGCAAAAGGTTGGGACAGTAACCGGGCAATGGTGTTATTGAAATCAAATGACTTAATTACCTGGAAATCCAGTATTGTTAATATTCAAAAAAAATATCCGAATCAGGAGAATTTAAAACGGGTGTGGGCACCGCAAACCATTTATGATCCGGCTGTTAAAAAATACATGGTATACTGGTCTATGAAACATGGCAATGACCCTGATAAAATCTATTATGCTTATGCCAATGCAGATTTTAGCGACCTGGAGGGAACGCCTAAACAATTATTTTTCAGTCCGACAAATGGATCCTGTATTGATGGAGATATCATTTACGATAAGGGAAAATACAACCTGTTTTTTAAAACGGAGGGCAATGGAAACGGCATCAAAAAAGCAGTTTCCAGTTCCTTAACAAAGGGATATGTATTGGAAGACCGTTACTTACAACAAACCACTGATGCGGTTGAGGGTGCCGGGGTTTTTAAGCTGAATGGTTCTGAAGATTATATTTTAATGTATGATGTTTACATGAAAGGACGCTATCAGTTTACCAAATCTAAGGACCTGAACACTTTCAAAATCATTGATGAAGAAGTAACAATGGATTTTCATCCCCGCCATGGAACGGTGATGTCAATCAGTAAAGAAGAAGAAAACCGCTTGTTAAGCAAATGGTATAGTGCTTCATCCGTATTGCAGGGGGCAGGCAATCCATCCATCAAGCAAAATAACATTGTGCTGGATACTGTGGCCAGAACCGTTTATTTGCCTGTTAATGATGGTACAGATTTGAAAGCATTTGATCCCGGTTTTTCTAAATTTTCAGGTGTGAGCATTAAGCCTGAAGGGAAGGTTGATTTCTCTAAAGGACCTGTACGTTATACACTTAAAATTGGCAACCAGGCAATGCAAACTTATGCCATATCCGCCGCCATCAACCGTAACCCGGTATTAAATGGTTTTTATGCCGATCCTGAAATCCTGTATTCAAACAAAACTTCAAAATTTTATTTATACCCTACCAGTGATGGCTTTACCGGCTGGAGTGGCACCTATTTTAAAACCTTTTCTTCAACAGATCTGGTGAACTGGAAAGATGAAGGGGTGATTGTAGATTTAAATAAAGATGTTTCATGGGCAAAGAAAAATGCCTGGGCACCAACTGCCATGGAGAAAAAAGTGAAAGGCAAGTACCAGTACTTTTATTATTTCACAGCTGCACAAAAAATCGGAGTGGCCGTGTCTGATCATCCTGCCGGACCTTTTAAGGACAGTGGTAAACCATTAATTGCCAAGCGGCCTGCAGGTATAAAGGGTGGACAAGAAATTGATCCTGATGTATTCACCGATCCGAAAACCGGAAAAAGCTATTTGTATTGGGGTAATGGATATATGGCTGTAGCAACCCTTAATGATGACATGGTATCCATTGATACGACATCTGTGAAGATCATCACACCGGATAATAGTTTCCGTGAAGGCACAGAGGTTTTCTATAGAAATGGAAAATACTATTTTCTTTGGTCGGAAGAAGACACCAGAAGTCCTGATTATGCCGTGCGATATGGATTTTCTGATTCCCCAACCGGAAAAATTACGGTTCCGGCTAATAATTTAATTTTATCGAAAAGGCCAGATCAGGGTATTTATGGTACTGGCCACAATAGTGTGATTCAAATTCCGGGTAAAGATGAATGGTATATCGTTTATCACCGTTTTAATAGACCAAAAGGGATAACCATGGGTGATGCCGCAGGCTACAACCGGGAGGTATGCATTGATCAAATGGAATTTGATGAAAATGGCAATATCAAGAAAGTTATTCCCACATTGGAAGGTATAAACCCAATTAGTAAATGAGAACAATAAAATTATTTTCAATGGCATTTCTTTTAATCCTGTTTTATGGGTTAACAGAAGTTCATGCGCAAACAAAAGATACCGTACTTGCTCAGCTTAATTTAGCCAATCAATACTGGCAGACTACAAATAAACCACAAGTTCGTGCCTTTTGGGATCATGCCGCCTACCATACGGGCAATATGGAACTTTATCAGCTCACCAAAAATGAGGCTTACCGCAAATATGCTGAGGATTGGGCGGAACACAACCAATGGATGGGAGCAAAGTCTGCCAATAAATTTGAATGGAAATATAATTATGGTGAAACAGATGACCATGTGCTTTTTGGCGATTGGCAAATCTGCTTTCAAACCTATATCGATCTTTATCATATACAACCTGCAGAATATAAAGTGGCGCGTGCAAAAGATGTGATGCAATACCAAATGAGCACGCCCAATCATGATTATTGGTGGTGGGCAGATGGTTTGTATATGGTGATGCCTGTAATGACCAAACTTTATAAGTTAACAGGCGATGAAAAATATTCAGATAAGCTTTATGAATACTTTATGTATGCCAATAGCATTATGTATGATCAGGAAGCGAAGCTTTACTACCGCGATGCCAAATATGTTTATCCCAAGCATAAAAGTACCAATGGCAAAAAAGATTTCTGGGCCAGGGGCGATGGATGGGTTTTCGCTGGCTTGGCTAAAGTGTTAAAAGATCTTCCTAAAAATGATCCGCATCGGAAAGAATACCTTACCAAATACCAGAACATGGCCAAAGCTATTGCAAAATCTCAGCAAAAAGAAGGCTATTGGACAAGGAGTATTCTGGATCCTGAACATGCGCCCGGTGCAGAAACCAGTGGAACTGCTTTTTTTACCTATGGTTTGCTTTGGGGCATTAACAATGGCTATTTAAAAGAGAAGACATATCTTCCGGCAGCAAAAAAGGCATGGAAATACTTGTCAGAAACGGCCTTGCAAAAGAATGGAAAAGTAGGGTATGTACAGCCTATTGGTGAAAAGGCCATCCCCGGACAAGTAGTAGATGCAAATTCTACAGCTAATTTTGGCGTAGGTGCCTTTTTATTAGCCGGCTGCGAAATGTATCGTTATTTATCAAATCAACAGTAAAGCTCAATTCAATGAACATAAAAAATATTGCGCTTGCTTTTTTGATGCTGATGTGCCTTGGCGGATCGGCAATTGCACAGAAAGTAAGTAAAAAAAGTATGATGCTTAACGACAGGCATTTCTGGATCCAGCAGATGGATAAAATGGTTCGCCCGGTGTTGCAGAATTTAGCCAATGATAGTCTGCGGATTGCCATGCCAAAGGTAACATCAGTGCATGTTGATAATAAAGAACACCGGATTAAAGTTCAATATGTAGAAGTGTTGGGAAGAGTTTTAAGTGGTATTGCGCCATGGTTGCAATTGGATGGTGGGGCTGCAGAAGAGGTTGCCTTAAGGAAACAATATCGCGAATGGGCACTCCGTGGATTAAAAAATGCTTTGGATTCTAATGCCAAAGATTTTATGAATTTTGATATCGGCGGACAACAACTGGTTGATGCTTCCTATGTGGCGCTGGCCGTGGTACGTGCACCCTGGTTATGGGAAAACCTGGATCAGAAAAATCAAACCTTATTGATGAAATCCATTGTCACTACCCGGAAATTTAAACCTGTATTTTCTAATTGGCTATTGTTTTCAGCTATGAATGAGGCTTTTCTAGCCAAATTTGGTTATGACTGGGACCCTATGCGTGTGGACTATGCTCTCCAGCAAATGGAGCAATGGTATACGGGTGACGGGATGTATACTGATGGTACCTCATTCGCTTTTGACTATTACAATAGCTATGTGATTCATCCTTACCTGGCAGCACTTTCAGAAATTATTGGTAAAAAAACCAATGCCTATAAGGACATGTTCGAGAAGATTAAAAAGCGCAATGAAAGATATGCCATCATTCAGGAGCGGTTAATTAATGCAGATGGAACTTATCCTGCAACTGGTCGCTCGATCATTTACCGTGGTGCGGCATTTCATCATTTAGCCGATATGGCTTTGCGAAAAGCATTGCCAAAGCAATTATCAGCAGAACAGGTTCGCTGCGCATTGACTGCCGTGATCAGAAAAACATTGGAAAGCCCTACCACCTATAAAAATGGTTGGTTAACCATTGGCTTATATGGTGAGCAGCCTGAGTTGGGCGATTTTTATAACAACCAAGGTAGTCCTTATATTGCTTCCAATATTTTTTTACCGCTGGGCTTACCCGCCAGCGATCCATTCTGGGCAAATCCACCAGCTAAATGGAGTGCCCAGAAGATCTGGAGCGGCGAAAATTTCAAAAATGACCACAGCGAAAATTTAAAGTAAAAACAAAAAATAAGTGTTTATTAACTCATTCACTTTTAATTAAACCAAACAACATAATAATATGAATAAGAGGATCAACTTTATCTTATGCTTTTTAACCCTCTCTTTATTGGCCTGTCAACTTGCTTCTGCACAGCAAAAATATGCCTCATTTACGCCTGGTAAAATCTGGAAGGATGATAAAGGCGTACATATTAATGCGCATGGTGGTGGTATAGTTGAACATAAAGGCACCTATTATTGGTTTGGTGAACATAAAATTGAAGGTGAAAAAGGAAATACCGCACAGGTTGGGGTTCATTGCTATTCTTCGAAAGATTTATATAACTGGAAGGATGAAGGCATCGCGTTGTCGGTTTCTGATGACCTGAAAAGTGATATTGCAAGAGGCTGTATTTTAGAAAGACCTAAGGTTGTTTACAATAAAAAAACTAAGAAATTTGTGATGTGGTTCCACCTGGAACTTCTGGGCAAAAGTTATGAAGCCGCCAAAAGTGGCGTTGCCGTAGCAGATAAACCCAACGGGCCTTATACCTTCATCAAAAGCTATCGTCCTAATGCAGGTAAAATGCCGTTTTATGCAGAGGGTACACCTGAGGCAGAAAAGGTAAATTGTGAAAATCCGGCAAATAAAAGTGATGGCTTTTTCTGCAGGGATTTACCTGGCGGACAGATGGCAAGAGATATGACTGTTTTTGTTGATGATGATGGCAAGGCTTATCATGTTTTTTCTTCTGAAGAGAATTTCACCTTACACTTAGCCGAATTAAGCCCTGATTATTTAAGTCATACAGGCAAGTTCATCAGAATCTATGTAGGGCATCAAACAGAGGCACCAGCTTTATTTAAGAAAAATGGCACCTATTATATGGTGGGTTCTGGTTGCACAGGTTGGGCTCCAAACCCTGCCCGATGGTTTAAGGCCAGTTCCATTTGGGGGCCATGGACGTATATGGGAAACCCTTGTCAGGGACCAGGTGCAAATATCACATATGGTGGACAAAGCACCCACATTCTTCCGGCTCCGGGAAAGAAAGGTGATTTCATTTTTATGGCAGATAAATGGGAACCTAAAAACGCCATCGATGGTCGTTACCTCTGGTTGCCGGTTAAATTTGAAGGCGATAAGCTTACTATAAATTGGCAGGATGAGTGGAACCTCAGTACGTTTAGTAAATAGGAACTTATGAAACGGATCTTCATTTTTTTATTGATTGCTACATCTTCACTCCAAACAATTGCGCAGACCAAGAAACTGGAGGCCTTTTCACTAAAAGATGTGCGTTTGCTGGAAAGTCCGTTTTTCCAGGCAGAAGAAACGGATAAAACCTATATGCTTTCCCTCAATCCCGATCGCTTACTGGCACCTTATTTAAAAGAGGCAGGTCTCACCCCAAAAGCTGAATCTTATGGTAACTGGGAGAATACGGGGTTGGATGGCCATATTGGCGGGCATTATGTTTCGGCACTTTCACTCATGTATGCTGCTACAGGCGATGTAAAAGTGAAAGAAAGGCTGGATTATATGATTGATGAGTTGGAAAAATGCCAGCTAAAAAATGGAAATGGTTACCTATCCGGCGTTCCCGGAGGTAAAGAAATATGGGCAGAAATCAAATCCGGCAACATCAAAGCTTCCAGCTTCTCCCTGAATGACAAATGGGTGCCCTTGTACAATATTCATAAAATTTTCGCGGGTTTACACGATGCTTATGCCGTGGCGGATAATGAAAAAGCGAAACAAATGCTGATCAGATTAACAGACTGGTGCATTGATTTGGTGGCTGGTTTATCCGATCAGCAGATTCAGGAGCTGTTAAAAAGTGAGCATGGTGGGTTGAATGAAATATTCGCGGATGTATATGCCCTTACCGGGGATAAAAAATACCTGAAACTGGCCAGGCAATTTTCAGATCAATCCATTTTGAAGCCATTATTGGAACAAAATGATGCTTTAAACGGTTTACATGCCAATACGCAAATTCCGAAGGTGATTGGTTTTGAGCAGATTGCACGGGTAGATCACGATGCCAGCTGGGCAAAGGCTGCTGTTTTTTTTTGGCAAACCGTGGTGAATAACCGCACGGTGGCCATTGGTGGAAATAGCGTAAGAGAACACTTCCATCCGGCTAACGATTTTTCTTCCATGCTCGAATCCAGGGAAGGACCGGAAACCTGTAATTCATATAACATGCTCAAGTTAACCAAACAGTTATTTCTTGATGCTCCTTCCATTAAATATTTAGATTATTATGAAAGAACACTATACAATCATATTCTAACATCACAAAGGGCCGGTGGCGGTTTTGTTTATTTTACACCCATGCGCCCCGGGCATTACCGTACATATTCCAATCCCCAGGAAAGTTTCTGGTGTTGTGTAGGCTCCGGTTTAGAAAATCATGGCAAATACGGCGAATTGATATATGCACATGACGATCAAAACCTGTACGTTAATCTCTTTATTCCATCGGTGATCAACTGGAAGGAAAAAGGCATTACCCTTACACAAAAAAATCAGTTTCCAAATCGGGAATTTACGCAGATGGTGTTAAAAATGGATAAAAAACAACAGTTTTCGATCCGTTTGCGCCATCCATCATGGGTTGCATCAGGGCAAATGACTATCCTGGTGAATGGTAAAAAAATCATGGCAAAAGCATTGGGTAATGGTTATGTGCGTATTGATCGGGTTTGGTCATCTGGTGACGTAATTAAAGTGGCACTACCCATGCACAATACCGCCCAGTTCATGCCCGATGGATCAGATTGGGTGGCCTTTCTCCATGGGCCAATCGTTTTAGCTGCAGAGCTGGATACCCTGTCGCAACCCAATTTAACTGCAGATGGCAGCAGGATGGGGCATATTGCTTCCGGTCCCTTATTCCCGCTGAGCGAGGCGCCATTGGTATCTGGTAAAAAAACAGATCTGGCACAGCAGCTTACATCGGTTAAAAATGAGTTGCTTACGTTCAGCGCAGAAAAGATAATTTACCAACCTAAATATAAAAACCTCAAACTGGTTCCCTTTTATGAGTTGGCAGAGAAGCGTTATGTGGTATACTTCCCGTATACCAATCCAGAAAATCTGGAGGCAAAAGCTAAAGCGATTAAATTGGCTGAGACTGAAAAAATCAAGTTAGAACAGGAAACCGTTGACATTGTGCGTACGGGAGAGCAGCAGCCGGAATCAGATCATGGTTTTAAAGGTGAAGATACAGATAATGGAATTTTTCAGGACCAGCACTTTCGCGCGGGGAAGGGCTGGTTCAGTTATAATTTAGCGAATAAGGATTTGAAGGGGAAAAAGATCAGACTTACTTTTTATGGCAAAGAAAAAGATAGAAATTTCCAAATCCTGATCAATCACGTAGTCGTGGAAAAAGTTAAACTTGATGGAAGTAAGGGCGATGTTTTTTATTCGCAGGATTTCGAAATCCCTGAAAACTTATTAAAATCACAGCTGGAATTGACATTAAAAGCCGAGCCCGGATCTGCCATTGCCAGTATTTTTGAAGTAAGGCTGGTGAAATAGGCAGCTGCAATTTTTTTAAGCAAGGTGTTCAGCGCACTTGAGAGCAGTGTTAAAATATCATATGGAAAAAAATAAAAGTTCAAAAGTGCTTTTTTAATTCCAAAGCATTATTTTTACGCCAATTATGGGAAATGATAAAAAAGAAATATTCGATAGCGTTGCGCAAAGATTAAAAATTGAAGGCTTTAATGTGGTAAACCGCGATGAAACACGCCCTTGGGGTGGTTTTTTTGTGATTGATGAAGCACAAGCTCAGCAATTTGCAGACACTTATTTTGATGGATTAGATGTAGAAAGCTTAAAAATTGGTGGTAAATTAAGTCCGAAGATTTTAATCGTAGCCCCAAATACCCGCCTGTCATGGCAATACCACCACCGCAGGGCAGAAATCTGGCAAGTGGTAACCGGTACAGTAGGCATTAAAACCAGTGAGACTGATGAAGAAGGAGAAGTTAAAAAATATGCACCTAAAGATCAGATCAAATTACAGCAGGGTGAGCGTCACCGCTTAATTGGTTTGGATGATTGGGGGGTAGTGGCCGAAATCTGGCAACATACAGATGCTTCAAATCCATCAGATGAAAGCGATATCGTAAGGGTTCAGGACGATTTCGGCAGATAATTTTTTTAAAAATAAAATATAAAAAGGCATGGATGAATTATTCTAAGTGCCTTTTTAACAACTTTCAGGTATTCGTTTAATTACGGATATTTGCCAGCGGAAAGATACCGAAAACTAAATGTCGGGAAATTCCGTTTATTAAGCATACACGTTATACATGATTATCCTTATTTTCTTTCTTTGCCATTGGTTCTTATCTCTTTTCAGCCAAACTTTTTTCCTCCACCGTTACTCATCACATAAAATGTTTAAAATGGAGCCTTTCTGGGAAAGGTTTTTTTATCTTGTTTTACTGATTTCTCAGGGTTCATCTTTTTTAAATCCAAGGGCTTATGCCATTTTACACCGGATGCATCATGCTTACAGTGATACAGAAAAAGACCCGCATTCGCCACATTTTTTTAAGGACGTTTTTGGGATGATGATCGCAACCAAAAATATGTACATGAATTATCTTCATTTTAAAATACAACCTGAACCTGCTTTCCAGGGGAATTATCCTGAATGGCCACTGGTAGACCGGATTGGTAATTCGTGGTTATGGAGAATAGGATGTGGCTTGTTCTATATTGGTTTCTACATCGCTTTTGCCAGCCATTGGTGGTTATTTATTTTATTGCCCGTTCACTTTTTGATGGGACCTTTACACGGTGCTATTGTAAATTGGTGCGGACATAAATATGGTTATTCCAATCACGATAATGATGATCACAGTAAAAATTCATTGCCATGGGATTTCCTTTTAATGGGTGAATTGTTTCAGAACAATCACCACAAAAAACCAAACAGCCCTAATTTTGCAACCAAATGGTGGGAGTTTGATCCTACTTACCCGGTGATGAAGGTATTGCACTGGATGAAGATTATCAAAATCAGAAAGGTTTAATCCTGTTCCAATCAAAGCCTCACCTCAACTGAGGATAGCTCGTACAAACATTTTACAGACTACCATATTTTACAAAGGCTGATGGATTTAATTCATCAGCCTTTTTTTTAAGCCATTTTGCGCAGGCATGTATATAAAATGTTTTATCTTTTCTCCTGTTGACCAGTATTTTACCGATAAAAATTGCACCTTTGCCGACTAAATTAACGTAGTGGCGTAAAAACTATTTTGAAGAATTGTAACAAAATGCAATTTGCGCAGACTAATAAACCATCATACTAACAAATTATAATGAAAAGAATTTTACTCTCGCTCCTGATATTTGGAACGTTTATTCATGCCAATGCCCAGTTTCCTGCAGGAGGTTTTGGCGGAGGCGCAAAGAAGCCCACAGTTTTCGGCCGGATAACGGCAACCATTTTAGATTCTGTAACCAAACAGCCTATAGATTATGCAACCGTATCATTAATCAGTGCTAAAGATAATAAATCCGTAAATGGTGGTGTAACTGATCCGAAAGGTAAGTTATCCTTGCAAAATGTAGCGCCTGATACTTACAAACTGATGATTGGATTTATGGGTTATAAAACCAAATCGGTTACGGTTACGACTACACCTGCAAAACCAGATCAGAATTTAGGAACGATCTATATTTCTTCTACAGAAAATTCACTGGCAGATGTTCAGGTGCAGGGTACCAAGGCAGTCATTGAAAATAAAATCGACAGAATGGTTTATAACGCAGAAGCTGACGGAACCAATGCGGGAGGAGATGCAACGGATGTGATGCGTAAAGTGCCTATGCTTTCAGTAGATGTTGACGGAAATGTTCAGTTGCGTGGGGGTGCGGTGCGGGTTTTAATCAATGGCAAACCATCCGGAACAATGGCCAGCAGCGTTTCTGATGCTTTAAAAATGATTCCTGCAGAGCAGATTAAAAGTGTAGAAGTCATCACAAGTCCTTCTGCCAAATATGATGCAGAAGGCTCAGGAGGGATTATCAACATCATTACTAAAAAATCAAATGCACAGGGCGTAAGCGGAACCGTAAATACATCTGTTGGAACCAGACAAAATAATGGTGCTTTTAACCTGACCGCTAAAACAGGTCGTTTAAGTGTGAATACCAGTTTGGGTGCAAACCTGGCTTATGCGCAGGATTCAAGATTATTATTTGAAAACATTACCCGTACAGATTCTGCCGGAACAAACAGGATAAACAGTATTATCCAGAATGGTGTTTCCAAATTCAGTCGCAATGGCTACAACGGAAGTTTTGGAGCAGATTATGATTTTAATGCCTATGATAATGTAAGTTCTACCTTTAAATATAATAATTTCTCTAATGGTGGTCCGGGTAGTGCCGACTATATTTTAAATGGTGTTCCGCTTAAAAACGTCAGCAACATGGATGTGGGTTTCAACAATTTCGACTGGAACGTTGATTATAAACATACCACCAAGAAAGAAGGTGAAGAATTTACCATTTCTGGTCAGTTATCATCAGGAAGTAATACCACGGATTTTGAGAATGAAATTATAGGAAGTCCTTTTCCGGCGATAAGTAGTAACAATATCGGCAGAAATAAAGAATATACTGCCCAAACAGATTATACCTATCCATTTAGCAAATCAACGATATTGGAAGTGGGAGCAAAAGGGATCTTCAGAAACATTAACAGTGAATTTTCAAATAATACCGCACAGGATTTTGAATATAGTCAGGATGTGGCCTCCGCTTATGGTGTGATCAGCTTTAAACTGAATAAAAAATTAAATTTTAAAGGTGGCTTAAGATCAGAATATACCGCAATCGATTTTAATACCGCACAAGGTGGTACCCAGAAAAACGACTATTTCAATTTATTCCCAAGTGCAATTATCTCACAAACATTAAAAGGGAACGCTACCTTAAAACTGAGTTATAACCGCAGGGTTCAAAGGCCAAGTTTAGCCTACCTGAATCCTTTCCGTAATGAGAGCGATCAATTCAATATCCGCCAGGGTGAGCCAACATTAAACCCGGAGCTGAGTGATAACCTTGAGCTTGGGTATTCTACCTTTATTAAAGGATCGGTCATCAATGCCTCTGTATTCTACCGCCGTACGGGTGGTGTAATTGAGAGTTCAATTACGCCTTTTAGAGAAGGAAGCCTGGATAAAACACTCACCACATATATCAACGTGGGTACTGCACAAACTTATGGTGCTAACTTATTTGGTTCATACAATCCAAAACCAAAATGGACTTTAATGACTAATCTTGGCGTAAATACTTATGAAGTAAGTAATACCCAAACCGGAGTAAGCACGGGTACGTTTTTAAATTATAATATTTTTGGCCGTTCGGCTTACGGTTTCGGTAAAGGATATAACTTCGAATTATTCGGCGTAGTTAATTCTCCAAGAAGAACCTATCAGGGTAAAACCGATGCAATGGTTTTTTACGGAGCCTCATTTAAAAAGGACATTCTGAATAAAAAGGGATCAATCGGAATCAATACTTTAAATCCTTTTACCCGCGATTTACACATTAAAACCGTGAATAATTCGGTAACTAATGTAGGTAATAAGGTAAGTACACTTTTCCAAAGTTCTAACATTTACTACCCATTGCGCTCGTTCGGTGTAAACTTCAGTTATTCTTTTGGTAAGTTGAAATTTACGGAAAAGAAAAAGATTAAAAACGACGATGTGAAGCAGGATCAGCAACAAGGTGGCGGAATGGGTGGAGGCTTACAGCAATAAAACAATATTCTTCTTATTTAAAGCGCTTTCTGGTTAATCTGAAAGCGCTTTTTTTTTGTGCCGGAAATTTAGTTTGTGAAAATACACTAAGATTTGTAATTTTTTTGATTGTTTAATTGTTATTGCCTGTTTTTGCTTCGTTCTGGGGTTGATTTATACGGCTTTTTGCGGTATTTGAGTGTATGTATGATATTTTGTGCGTGTTTTTTATGTTAAAAGGTTATCTTGCAGTGACTAACATCATCCATTTAAATCTTTAGATATGAAAAAAATCTTTACTTCACTTTTTTTTCTGTGTATTTTTTTAACCGGGCTTTCTGCCATAGCTCAGGTAAAAACCATTACAGGGAAAATTACGTCCGCTGAAGATGGAGGACCATTACCAGGAGCCAGTATAAAAATTAAAGGTACCACTACCGGGACATCTACGGATGGAAATGGTGCTTTCAGTATCCAGGTTCCTTCAGCTAATGCGGTGCTACAGGTTAGTTTAGTAGGTTACAAACAGCAGGAAGTTACCATAGGTGATAAAACAGTCATTAGTGTTGCTCTTGCTTCAGATTCCCAACAACTTCAGGAAGTAACTGTTTCAACAGCATTAGGAATCACCAGGCAGGCGAAATCATTAGGTTATGCTGCACAAACTGTGGGTGATAAGGATCTTAACTTTAACCATCAGCCCAACTTAATTAATGCCTTGCAGGGTAAAGTTGCCGGTGCCACCATTTCAAGCACAGGTGGTGGTCCGGGGCAGGGAGCAAGCATTCGAATCAGAGGGGTAAACTCTATAGATCCGAACAGATCCGGTGATCCACTTTATGTGATTGATGGTGTTCAAATTGATAACACCACCTCAACCCAGGGTGCAAACCCGAGCGGAAATGCATATGGTTCAAGAGGGGTAACCAACAGGGCATCAGATATTAACCCAGAAGATATTGAGACCATCAATATTTTAAAAGGTGGGGCAGCAACGGCACTTTATGGTTTAAGGGGTGCAAATGGAGTGGTGGTGATTACCACAAAAAGAGGTAAGCAAAATGGCATCCAAATTAACCTCAACAGCAGTTATGGTTTTGATGAGGTGTTGATCAGTCCGAAAGTGCAAACGGAATATACGCAGGGTGTGCTCGGTGTGTACACCAATCCACCGGGTGGTATCGGACCTGCCTGGGGCCCAACCATTGCAGAGGCTAAACTGATTGATCCAACCCATCCAGATAAATTATATAACAATTACGATCAGGCATTCGGTACCGGTCAGCAAATTAAAAACTCCGTTTCTTTAACCGGAGGAAGTGATGTAGTCAAGTTTTTCTCTTCTGTTTCTCAGTTATACCAAAAGGGAATGATGCCAAATACCGACAACAGGAACCTCTCCGGGCGACTGAATACTGATTTTATTATCAGTCCGAAATTAAAGGCTTCTGTGAATATGAACTTTACCAATTCTGGTGGTTATACGTATAGTGCCGACCGGTTTGGTGAGGGATTGGCTTATTTTTCGCCGAGATATGACATAGCAGATTACCAGAATGCAGATGGCTCGCAAAAGTATTTGGGTACCAATAATCCAATATGGGGTACGGCCAATAATAAACTGAAAGGTGATGTAAACCGTTACATCGCCGGGGCAAGTCTAACCTATGATCCAACCAAATGGTTAAACTTTTCTTATCGCTTTGGGGTAGATACTTATAATGAAAACCGGGTAAGAACCGCTCGCGGTCCGATGTATACCGGAGAGGCTATGTACGATAATGATCAGGGTTACTACGGAGAATATAATTCAAAGTTCAGAACGTTGAACAGCACTTTTGTGGCAACACTCTCTACAAAATTAGGTGAAGATATTACCGGAACATTAAGATTGGGTCAGGAACTTTATGATAGAAGAATTAAAGAAACCGGAACGCTGGGAAGTATTTTAGGGATTTATAACTTCTTTAGTCTGGAGAATGCCAGTGTGCTTACCCCGAGTCAAGCAACAAGAGAGAAACGTTTAGTTGGCTATTTCGGAGAGGCTACTTTTGATTATAAAAATTTCCTTTTCTTAAGCGTTACAGGGAGAAATGATATCAGCTCCACCTTACCGAAGGAAAACAGATCTTTTTTTTATCCATCTGCCAGTTTAAGTTATGTGTTTTCGGATCAGTTTAAATTACCAGCCGTCATCAGTCAGGCTAAATTAAGATTATCATATGCCCGCATTGGGAAGGATGCAGCAGAGTATTCTACCTTTACGGGTTACACCCCATACCTTAATTTACCATCAGGAACAGGCGGCTTAACGATTGGATCCAATTTAGGCAATCCTGATCTACTGCCGGAGTTTACCAATACTTATGAGGGAGGTTTAGAGATGTCTTTCTTTAAAAATCGATTAGGTTTTGATTTAACCTATTATTACTCATTAAGTACAGACCAGATTATCCAAACACAAGTATCTTCTGCAGTAGGTTATGTAACCAAATCAATTAATGCCGGTGATATCAGAAACCGGGGGGTAGAACTGGTGATTAACGGTAAGCCCATTGTTGGAAAAGATTTTAACTGGGGCGTGAACCTTAATCTTTCTGCAAACCGCAACAAGGTGCTTTCCATGCCTAATGGCGTTACTGAAATCGTGTATGGTGCAGCGAGGGGCTATGGTAATGCAGGAGTAACCATGAAATTAATTGAGGGTCAGGCATATGGTAATATTTATGGGAGTTATTTCAACAGGTATTATGGAACGCAGGCAGAGAATCCAACGATTTTAGATAAAAATCTGCCTTTACTGATAGGTGCCAATGGGTTTCCAAGTATTTCGGGAGGGAAGCAAAAACTTTTAGGAAATTCCCAGCCAGATTATATTATTGGTTTCGGTAATAATTTCAGCTACAAAAACTTCAGTTTAAATGTCTTGTTTGATGCCCGCTTAGGTTTCGAAAAATACAACTGGCTCGAAGATTTCTATTCTGCCTTTGGTCTTCCGGATTATACGGCAGACAGAAGAACGACTAAAGTTTTTGATGGCGTGCTGGCCAACGGGCAACCCAATACCAAGCCTGTTTACATGGGGCAGGGCCTTGGACCAGATGGTAATAATTATGGTGAAGGTTACTATCGTATTCTGTATAGAAACGTTTCAGAACCTTTTGTTTCTGATGCTTCATGGGTGCGTTTGCGTTCGGCCAGTTTAAGTTACAGGTTCCCACAACAATGGCTGCCGGCAAAAGCCATTAAAAGTGCATCCTTATCTGTTACAGGCAATAATTTATGGTTATGGACTAAATATTATGGCGTAGATCCTGAATCGAGTTCTTATGACTCGGGCAGTAACAATGATGGCTCTGCAGGTTTTACCTATCCATCAGCACGTACCATTATGTTTACCCTTAATGTTGGTTTTTAAAAAGAATTAAGATGCAAAAGATTATAAAATATACTTTTTTATCAGCCATGATGGCAACATTAGGTTTGCAGGGTTGTAAAGATAGCTACTTTGATAAACTATCTGATAATCCGAATCAGGTGACAGCACCAAGTTTAAATGCTTTGCTGGCTACCTCTACCTATAAGGCTGGTTTTAACAATTACAGCGTGGCCAGCATTATCCTTCCATATGTGCAATATACAGCCAACCCGGCGGCAAATGGTGCCGGAGATACCTTTCAGGCTATTGATTTCAGTGCCACCTGGGATTTGCTTTATTTTGCCATGGCTGATGCCAATGAAATGAAAAAACTGGCTGTAACACAAAATTCAAGTGAATATAAAGGTGTGGCTGATGTATTAATTGCCTACAACCTGATGATGGTGAATGACCTTTGGGGCGATGCACCATTTTCTGAAGCATTCAACATCAATAACCTGGTACCAAAATATGATAAGCAGCAGGATGTTTATGCGTCGACATTGGCACTGGTAGATGAGGCCATCACAGAACTATCTAAAACCAATTCTGCCATTAAACTGGCTGCAGCAAGCGATTTAATTTACGGCACTAATGTTTCTACTGAAAGGGCAAACTGGTTAAAAATGGCTTATGCACTAAAGGCCCGTTTGCTGAATAAGGTGAGTAAGTCCGGTACTTATAATCCTGCTGCTGTATTGGATGCGGTGAGTAAATCCTTTACGGGTAATGACGATGATGCCAGAATGCAGACCTTTAGAGAACGCAGTCCGTGGGCAACAGTGGCTTTAAATAATGAACAACAATCATTGGGTGGCTGGCTTTCAGAGCAGTTGATCGACGCTTTAAATGGAACAACCTATGGTGTCTTTGATCCGCGTTTGCCGAAAATTACAGATTTAACAGTAGATGGGAAATATATCGGAACAGTGAATGGTGCAGGAAACCGGGCTCCGGGTGCCAATACCCGAAAAGATGAAAATTACATTTCGCGCAATTCTCCATGGAGTGGAAACACGTCGCCAATTTTTATCGTGACTTATGCAGAACTAAAATTTATTGAGGCTGAGGCCGCATTGAATATTGATCGGGCCAGATCCTATGCTGCTTATTTGGCGGCGATCCGGGCGAATATGGATAAATTCCAGGTTTCAGCCACAGATAAAGAAGCGTATATGGCGCAGCCAACAGTGGCGGTTGGCGCAGCTGCATTAACGAAAAGCTTAATTTTTAAGGAAAAATACATTGCCACTTATCTGAATCCGGAAGCCTGGAATGATGCCCGCCGCTTTGATTATCAATATAAAGATTTCACCATGCCGGTAAATGCTGCGTTGCCAACCTTTATTCGCCGCCTGGATTATCCTCAGGGTGAAAGAAGCAAAAATGGAGCAAACGTACCCATTGATGTCCCAAGGACAAGCAGGTTGTGGTGGGATCAGTAACATTTTTATAAAAAGAAATTTCCAGCCCTTTCCTTTTAATGGATAGGGCTTTTTTGTAATTTATCATCAAACGTTAAACCATGAAGCATTTGTTTTTCGTACTGTTGTGCTGTTGTTCAACAAATATTTTTGCGCAGTCTTTTTCTGTTCAGTCGGTTCTGAGTTATCCTTTCCCATCTCAATTGGTGGCTTCCCCAAACGGATCAAATGTGGCATGGACGGCAAATGAACAGGGCAAAAGAAATATTTATATTGCAGGAGCACCAGACTATAAGGCCATAAAAATGACCAGTTATAACGAGGATGACGGACAGGAACTCACCAGCCTTTCGTTTTCTACGGATGGAAACTGGATTGTTTATGTCAGGGGAGGAGATCATGGAGGTAAAGACGGTGGACCTGTAAACGCGGCATCTGCTCCGCTTGCTCCAAAAATGCAGGTATTTTCGCTTAACCTTAAAAATCGAAATACGATCCCACTTGGCGAAGGTGATTATCCCCTGATTTCACCTGATGGTAAGTTAGTTATTTTTTCAAATGGTGGACAAGTTAAAAGTGTGCCAATAGATGGATCAACAGCGGCTAAACCGTTATTTTATGCCAAAGGAAACAATAGCGGTTACAGATGGTCGCCGGACGGTAAGAAAATAGCTTTTGTTTGCAACCGGACGGATCATTCCTATGTAGGGATTTACACCGATCAGAAAACACCTGTTCAATGGCTGTTGCCTTCTTTTTCAAGGGATATTACGCCTTTCTGGTCGCCTGATGGAAATGAAATTGCTTTTATCAGACTGCCGGGCATTGGTTTGGAAACGGATTCCATTTTAACCCGAAAACATCAGCCATGGGCCATCTGGAAAGTTAATGTCAATAATGGCAAAGGGATGCAGCTTAACAAGGCACCTGAAACCATCAGGGGTTCATTTCCCGCCATGGAAGGAGGAGCCAATTTAATGTGGGCACATCAGAAAATCGTATTTACTTCTTATGAGGACGGCTGGCCACATCTATATGCGATGAATCCTGACGGGTCGGGAAAAACCTTACTCACGCCGGGAAATTTTACTGTTGAAAATATCAAGCTGAGTAATGATTTAAAAACATTGGTATTTGCGGCCAATACGGGTCTAGATAAGGATGATCTGGACAGACGCCACATTTATCAGGCATCTGTAGATCAGCCCGGGATGAAGCCGCTTACTACCGGAAAAGGGATTGAGGCTTATCCTGTTATTTCGGGAGATGGTAAAAATGTATTCTGTTTAAGTGCTACTGCAAGTCAGCCTTTATTGCCAGCGAGGATTGATCAGGGTAAAATCCATCTGATCGGAGCAGAGTTGCTTCCAACAGATTTTCCAACCAGCGCGCTGGTTAACCCGGTTCATGTGAGTTTTAAGTCGGCAGATGGAAAAACAGTTTATGGGCAACTATTTTTCCCGAAAAAGACGGTTAAGAATCATCCTGCCATTGTTTATGTACACGGAGGACCACAGCGACAGATGATGCTGGGCTGGAACCCGATGGATTATTATTCCATCGATTATGCTTTGAACCAATACCTGGTAAACCTGGGTTTTACAGTGTTATCAGTAAATTACAGATTGGGTTTGGGTTATGGATATGATTTCCATAAGCCTTTACGGGCAGGGGCTCAAGGTGCTTCAGAATACCAGGATATTAAGGCCGCTGGTGAATGGCTGGCTCAACAGGCTAATGTAGATCCGGCAAGAATCGGTATTTATGGTGGATCATATGGTGGTTATTTAACTGCTTTGGCATTGGGAAAAGATTCCAGATTATTTGCGGCTGGGGTAGATATTCACGGCGTAAACAGCCGGTTTAGCAGTGTGGCAATGGAAGGTAAATTACCCGCTCCCGATGCAGACCTTGCCGCAAAGATTGCAGGTGAATCTTCGCCCGTCGCTTATTTAAAAACGTGGACTTCACCAACACTAATTATCCATGCAGATGACGATCGTAATGTAGCCTTTAGCCAAAGTGTTGATTTAGCTAAACGATTTGAAGCTAGGAAGTTCAACTTTGAATTCTTAGTTATTCCTGATGATACCCATCACTGGATGAAATTTTCCAATGCGGTTAAAGTCAGTAAAATTACGGCTGATTTTCTTACACGTAAGCTGATGAAAAATTAATTCTTCTTAATGTTTTTTAAAATCATTAAGCTTAAAGCATTAAAAGCATAACCGCTGATGTTATTTTGAAGCATCACGACAGATTGATCATAAAATAACGGAACTACCGGCGATTGATCCATCACCAGCCGATCCATTTTCCGGTAAAGTTCAAAACGTTTTTCGGCATTGGTTTCGTAATAACTTTGCTCAAATAATTTGTCAAAATCCCGGTTATAAAAGGCAAAATAATTGGGTCCGTTAGGTACTTTATTTTTGGAATAAAACATCGAAAGGAAGTTTTCGCCATCAGCATAATCTGCCAGCCAGGAGCCTCTAAAGAAATTTACGTTATTCTTAGACATCAGATCTCTTAAACTTGCACTCGGACTCACATCAATTTTAACCTTCATCCCAATATTGGTCAGTTCGCCCTGAATAAATTCAATCAAATCTTTATAAGTGGTGGTGGTATTTAATGTGATTTCAGGTAAACCCTTGCCCTCCGGAAAACCAGCTTCTTTTAATAACCTGGCAGATAAAACAGGGTTGTAGGTGTAACCACGCACAGCTAAACTATCAAAGCCGGGCATGCCTTTCGGAATAAATCCTGACGTGGCCGCAATACCAATGCCATTTCTCAAATACCGGATTAATTTATCCCGGTCAATGCCATAATTAATGGCTTGCCTGATCTTTTTTATTCTTAACGGCGATTGCTTTACAATGGCCAGATTAGTATCGACTAAAATACCTACATACTCCGTGCATAGATAGGGGCTTTTGGTTAAGGTGAATTTGTCTTTATATTTAGAAACCATTTTGCCACTCTTGGTTAGAATGTCATCGCGGTAGCTGCCATCAACATTATAATAAAAATCCAAATCCTTTTTCAGGAAACTCATAAAGCCACTTTGCTTATCAGTAATGAATGTTGCTTTTACGGCATCCAGATAAGGTAGCTTGGTTCCTTTTTGATCATGTTCAAAATAATGCTCATTCTTTAATAAAACCAGGATCTCGCCCTCTTTCCAGTACTTAAATTTAAAGGGGCCTGTGCCAATCGGGTGGCTTCTGAAATCTTTTCCGTAATGGGTAACTATTTCCTCAGGTACCACCGAACAATATTGTGTGGTTAACAAATTCATCAATGGAGGAAAGGGTTTTACCAGTTTAATCTGAAAAGTCGAATCATTTATGGCGATAAAATTACGCCTGTCTTTTACCTTATCGCTAAAAATCCATCCACCGGAAGAAGCCACCTTAGGGTCGATTAACCGGTAAAAACTATAACTGAAATCTTTGGCTACTACCTTTCTGCCTTTGCCGTTTTTAAAAATCGGATCATCATGAAAGTAAACATCATTGCGAAGATTAAAGGTATACGTCAAGGCATCCTCAGATATTTTCCAATTTTTAGCAATGCAGGGAACGCTTTGAAGATTGGAATCGATCTGTACCAGGCCATTAAAAATCTGATTGGTCATCCAGATGGCATTCTGGTTGCGGGCAAAAGCCGGATCGATGGAGGTTAAGCCCTGATCGAGATTAATATTAAATGTTTTTTTATGATTATTTGAAGTATCCTGATGACATGAAACGAAAATAATGCTAATGAAAATCCAAAATATATAATTAAATGAGGCTCGCATGAAATAAGGATTGTTATTTTTGCACAAATTAATAAATTTAATGCAGATGTCTTTTTTAAACGATTTATTTATCGGCCTTGATGCTACAAAACGTGAAGATTTACAGGAACGTTTAGATATTGTGGAGCACAAAATTAAATTTATGGAAAAAGTGCCCGTGGCTGTGCTTGATGTAAGTAATATGCCGGGCTATTATTTTTCTGAAGAAATTGCCTTCGCTGGTGGAATGATAGAGGCAGATATCATGAGTGCCGTATTCATTATTTACTATCAGCCTGAAAAAACGCTGACCGATTTAATGCGGGAAGTGCCATCCCTGTTAAGCTCAGATTGGCAGGCGGTGAAAAACAACCGGATTATCTTGCTTAATGATGATGTTAACCGGGAGAGATCTGCTGAAAACGTAGTGTCTTTAATTGAAGATATGGCCGAAATGCTGCATCCTGGCTCATTTATTTTTGGTCACGAAGGCGACAAGTGGATTCGTTTTGGCGCTTAATAAAGGGGAAACAGAGGGCTGGTTTTGAAGAAGAACGGCCAATAAGTCTACATCATCTAAATGCATCAAATTCAATTTCATCATGAAAAAACTTACATTAATCGTTATTCTTTTCTTTTCATCCTTGTTAGTCAGTGCACAAGTTGTTCCAACACTAACGGCAGATGTGGCTGATCAACTTTCAAAGATGCCTTTAGGATGCATCAGTCAGGAATTTCCCAATAAAACTTCTCATGTAGCCAATGCAGCTGTAGATGGTAGATTGTTGCCCAGTGAATTACACCCTGCATTTTATGGCTGTTTAGATTGGCACAGTTCTGTGCATGGTCACTGGATGCTGATTCGGTTACTAAAAACCATTCCGGATTTAAAAAATAAGCCAGAAATTGTTGCCCAGCTCAACAAAACCTTTACCCCAGAAAAAATGAGGGCAGAGGCCGAATATTTTACGAAATACCAGGTAGCCAATACCTACGAACGGACTTATGGATGGGCCTGGTTATTAAAACTTGATCAGGAATTGTATACCTGGGATAATCCTGACGCAAAGAAATGGTATGCGGCGTTGCAACCCCTTACGCAGCAAATTTTGAAACTTTGGAAAGCTTATCTGCCTAAACAAACTTATCCAAACCGGACGGGTGTTCATCCCAATACGGCGTTTGGTTTAGTTTTTGCCTTAGATTGGGCCAGGACTTTAAAGGATGCTGATTTTGAAAAGCAAATTGATGAGAAGGCCAAAGCCTTTTATCTGGATAATACTGCTACACCGGCATACCTCGAGCCGGATGGATCAGATTTCTTTTCGCCGAGCCTGGAGATAGCTGACTTAATGAGACGGGTATTGCCGAATAAAGAATTTTTGCGTTGGTTAAATAAATTTTACGAAGAGAAAAGTATTAAACGCATCAGTGATCTACCAATCATTAGCGATATCAACGATTATCAGGGGGTTCACCTGGTTGGTTTATCGTTTACCCGGGCATGGTGTATGAAGGGAATCGCTCAAGAATTACCTCAAAACCATAAACTAAAAAAGCATTTTGAAGTTACAGCCAACCGGTTTTTAGCCAATGCCTTACCACTTGTTTTTGCCGGCAATTATGGTGGCGATCATTGGTTGGCCTCTTTTGCGGTTTATGCATTAGAAAAATAGTTTCTGAAGATTTGCATTAATCTTTTTTTGTTAGAAATTGCGATTGAATCAATAGACGATCATGCGCTCGTTTCTAAAACGAGCGCAAGGGATAAATTAATACTATTTTCGTCTGAATAAGCCAAAATTATACCTGAAACCGGCAACATAACTGGTATTGCTGTTTCCATTGCTGCCTTTAGCGAAGAACTCAATGTTATCGCCCTTTTTAAGTGGTAATTGATAACCTAATCCGTATGCCTGGTAAAAGCCATTTGTGGCGGATGTACCATTATTATAGCTGGATCCTGCACCTTGATAAGTGTAGTTTGTCGTTGAATAAGCTTCCTGATAACCAAGGTCGGCAGATAGATAAAACCGGCCAATATAATATTTGGCTCCTGCATAGATTGCATTTTGAAGAAATTTCATGTTTTTAAATTGCGATACGCCGTTGCTAACCATATTCGTTGATCCATCGGCATTTTTTTGCGTATAGGCAATATTTACGCCGGCAGTAAGCCCCCAGTTTTTATTCAGCCGGTATTCATAACCAACCTCTGCCCCGTAAACCGCGGCTTTAAGTGTGGCGTTATAGCCTGCAAAAGGTGAAACATGAACCGAATGTCTTACCAGCGAATCCTGTGCTTTGATTTTAGACATGCTGATTACTGTAATCAGCAGCATGAGAAGTATGTTTTTAGTTTTCATACCGCTAAAATATACCCGCTAAGACCACATATGGATTTATTAACCTCGTTTAACTAAGTTTACAATAATTAACTTAATTTATGTTAAAAACATCGGCTAAATGGCCTTTTCATTGCTGTTTTGATTTTCCCTTTGCATCACCAACAATTAAAGACCAAGGCTATTTTTTTTATTTGGAAGGCTAATATCTTAACCCTCCTGGTTTTTTATGCCCGAGGTCATAAATCCTTAAAACCTAAGAAACTTATCAATCTGCTCGTGCGTAAACCTAATGGTATCTTCCTGGATCAAATTTCCGGATGAATCCAGTTCCAGTTTAATGTTCGGAATATGAATGCGGAGGGACAGTACATTCAGGTGAATGTAATGGCAAACGCCGGTGAAATGATCAATTCCGCGAATGTTTCCATATTTACCTGAAGAAATGCCAACCAGGCAGGCCTTTTTATCATAAAAGCTGCCAGGGAAATCACAGGCATCAATCAATACCTTCAGCACGCCCGGAAAGCTGCCATTGTATTCAGGAATGATAAAAATAAATTTGGTTGTTTGTGTAATCAGGTCCTGTATTTTTTGAAAAGCGATTGAGCGCTTGCCAAACATGTCTGTGTTCAATACATCGGCAGGCAAATGTTCAAGACTAAATACATTTACGTTTTCACCTCGCTGATGCAACTGTGCTTGATAATAATTGGCAACTTTTAACGTATTGCTATTGGGCCTGTTGGTGGCGGCTATTATAGTGATCATGGATGAATTGTTAATAAGATGTTCAAAACCCGGAAACCCTTATTGCTAAAATTGCCATATAGTTTGTATCTTAGCTGATTGAGAAAAAGGGCGTAAACAACGCAAAAATAGAACTTTTTGCCGATTAAAAGGCATAAAATAAACAACGCCCAAATAAACGTTAAGTAAATTTCGGATAGATAGATGAGCAAAATTATTGCATTAGCAAATCAAAAAGGTGGTGTTGGTAAAACAACTTCATCTATAAACCTGGCTGCCAGTTTAGCCGTATTAGAATACAAAACTTTATTGGTAGATGCTGATCCTCAGGCGAATTCAACATCAGGTATTGGCTTCGATCCCCGGAATATTAAAGATAGTATATACGAATGCATCATCAATGATATCGACCCGGCTCAGGCTATTCAGAAAACGGAAACACCAAACCTGGATTTATTGCCCGCGCATATTGATCTGGTGGGTGCCGAAATTGAGATGATTAATCTTAATAACCGTGAATATAAAATGAAGGCGGTTTTAGAGAAGATTAAAGATCAGTATGATTTTATCATTATTGACTGTTCCCCATCTCTGGGTTTGATTACCATTAATGCCTTAACCGCTGCCGATTCAGTAATCATACCGGTTCAATGTGAGTATTTTGCACTCGAAGGTTTAGGAAAATTATTGAATACCATTAAGATTGTACAAAACCGTTTAAATCCTGACCTGGAAATAGAAGGCATTTTACTCACCATGTATGATGTGCGTTTACGTTTATCAAATCAGGTAGTAGAAGAAGTGAGAACACATTTCCATGAATTGGTTTTTGATACCATCATTCAGCGGAATACGCGTTTAAGTGAAGCGCCGAGTTATGGCGTATCTGTTATCATGCACGATGCAAACTGTAAAGGTGCCATTAATTACCTCAACCTGGCCAGAGAGATTGTGAAGAAAAATGGCCTGTTAAAGGAAGAAGAAAATATTGATACTGCAACTTTATAAATTATAGATGACATCTTTTCAGCGAAAAACAGGTTTAGGAAGAGGATTAAGTGCGCTTTTAGATGATAGCGAATCCGCTCATCCCCCAAAGCAGCAGGTCAATGCGGTAAGCGAAACCGAGCAGATCGGCAATATCAGTCATGTGAGTTTAACGGAAGTGGAAACCAATCCATATCAGCCGCGTACAGAGTTTGATCAGGTTGCTTTAAATGAATTGGCAGACTCGATCAAGATTCAGGGCTTGATTCAGCCCATTACCGTTCGTAAACTTGGTGCCAACAAATACCAGCTAATATCGGGTGAGCGTAGGTTCAGGGCTTCAAAATTAGCCGGTTTAACACAAATCCCGGCTTACGTCCGGAGTGCTAACGACCAGCAAATGCTGGAAATGGCATTGATTGAAAATATCCAGCGGGAAAACTTAAATGCAATTGAGGTGGCCCTGAGTTTTCAGCGGATGATTGATGAGGTTGGCTTAAAACAGGAACAATTGGGGGAGCGTGTAGGGAAAAACCGAACCACGGTAACCAATTACCTTCGCTTACTGAAACTTCCGCCAGCCATTCAGGCTTCTATCCGTGATCAGAAAATTTCGATGGGGCATGCAAGGGCACTAATCAATGTTGATGGGGTAGATAAGCAGTTATTTATTCACCAGGAGATTTTAGAAAAAGGTTTATCTGTTCGTAAGGTGGAAGAATTGGTCAGAAACCTGCAACACGCGCCTTTAAAAGCCGAAGAAAAACAAAAAACAAAGGGTGCTTCCTTTCAGTATCAGAAACTGCAGGATGATTTAGCCTCTAAGTTTGCCACCCGGGTAAAATTAAAAGTAAGTCAGAATGGTAAGGGAGCAATTGAAATTCCTTTCATGAGTGATGATGATTTAAACAGAATCTTAGAATTATTAGACTGGTAATGCGTATCCTCAAGTTTTTAATTCTGGTTTCTTTCTTTACATTTTTTCTTGTAAATCTGGCTGCTGCACAGGTAAGAGATACGGTGTTAAAACAACCTGATACGCTGAAAAGCAGTAAAGATAAGCCGGTAAAGCTTGATTCGCCAAAAGTAATGTCGCGGCGCGATTCTGCAAAAGCCAGATATGTTAATCCAGGAAAAGTGGCAGGGAGAAAGGCAGTGTTCAGATCAATGATTATTCCCGGCTGGGGACAATTGTACAACATGTCATTGCTTAATGATGGATATGGAACGAGGGCGGGTAAAAGCCAGACGCTTCAAAAAATCTATACTTCCGGTAAAATTGTGGCCATTTATGGTGGTTTTACTGCGCTCACCTTATCTTATATCGATAGTAGGAAAAACTACAATCGTTTTTTGAATGAGGCACAATATCGCGCAGCAAATCCTCAGAAAAAATTAGACTTAACTCAATATTCTGATCAGGGTGTATTAGATGGGAAAAGCCTTTATAAGAGAAATTCCCAGATCGTGATTTTCTCTTATGGATTGCTTTACGCGGCAAATATCGTAGATGCCTACGTGGCAGCACGCTTACACTTTTTTAACATTGATGATAACCTGACTTTTCAGGTTCATCCTACAGTAATCAGTAACAATACCATGTATGGTTTTAATGCTGCACCGGCACTAAAACTGTCTTTAACATTTTAATAAATAGGAAACCATCGTGGTAATTGAGATTAAGATGGATTCATCACTTTTAACAATAAAATAATACAGATGAAAATAGCACTTTTAGGTTATGGCAAAATGGGGCAGATTATTGAAAAATTTGCGCTGGAACGTGGTCATGAAATCGTGTTAAAAATATCAATAGAAAATCTTGAAGATTTAAACAGGCAAAATTTAAAAAATGCCGATGTAGCCATTGATTTCAGTACACCTGATTCAGTGTTGGGCAACATTGATGCTTGTTTTGATGCCAATGTGCCGGTAGTAGTGGGTACAACTGGCTGGTACGGGAAATTGCAGGAAGTAAAAAATGATTGTAATATCAGTAACAATACCCTGCTTTATGGTTCCAACTTTAGTATCGGTGTCAATCTTTTTTTTAAACTGAATCAAACTTTAGCAAAGCTGATGAACAACTATCCGGCCTATGATGTGCAGGTGGAAGAAATTCACCATACCCAGAAGCTGGATGCGCCAAGTGGTACAGCCATTACCATCGCAGAAGGAATTGTAGATCATTTAGAACGTAAATCGGAATGGCTAAATGAAGTGGTGGGCACAGATGTAGAATTGTTTCCAAAGACAGATCAGTTACTGATTGAATCTCACCGAATTGAAAACATACCTGGTACACATACCGTGATTTATAGTAGCGAAGTAGATGAAATTGAAATTAAACATACCGCACATAGCAGAGCAGGTTTTGCCCTGGGGGCAGTCGTTGCAGCAGAGTGGTTAAAAGATAAAAAAGGATTTTTCAGCATTACCGATATATTTGAATAGAAGTTAAATGAATAAAAGACTGTTTTGTTATTGATCTGGGTAATCATTCAATTTGTGTAATTAACAGCCGAGGTGATGAACAGAAAAATAAAAACAGTATAATTATAAAATAATGCAGATAATAGTTACCGGATTTACCGTTAACCAACAGATAAAAATATGAACTACAAATTCTGGCAGAAAAAAAAGGATGCCACAAAGAAGAAAAAAACCAAAACCCGTGAATGGGTAGATGCCATTGTTTTTGCGGTAGTAGCGGCAACCATTATTCGTGTTTTCTTTATTGAGGCTTATACCATTCCATCCGGATCAATGGAGCGCTCTTTATTAATCGGCGATTTTCTTTTTGTAAGTAAGGTAAATTATGGTGCCCGTATCCCGATGACGCCAGTGGCTTTTCCATTTGCACATCATACCATGCCACTAACCACATCTACCAAGGCCTACTGGGATGGCGTTCAATGGAAATACCGCCGTTTGCCAGGTTTATCTGATATTAAAAGAAATGATGTAGTGGTTTTTAACTTCCCGGAAGGCGATACCGTTGCTGTTGAAAAACAAGATGCCAGTTATTATGATCTGGTTAGGATGAGTGGACGTGAGCAGGTGAGAAATACCTATACCATTATAGACAGACCTGTTGATAAACGTGAAAATTATATTAAGAGATGTATTGGTATTGCAGGCGATGTGGTGTCTATGTCTGCCGGTGTGGTGAGTGTAAATGGTAAGCCTGAGCCTATTAAAAGTACAGGGATGATGCCATACCGTATTGAGTTTAAAACTATGGATTTTAACTACTCAGCTTTAGATGAGTACAAACTTGATTTGGGAAGCAGTCCGGCGATAGCAGCAAATACTTATGTGGTCAATGCATCACCAGAGATTGTAGCAAAACTTAAAACACTCGATTTTGTAAAATCTGTAGTGATGAACCCTGATCCTGTTGGAGAAGAAGCCGGTGGTATTTTTCCTCACGATCCGAAAAGACCATGGAACAGGGATAATTTTGGTCCGATTAAAATCCCTGCAAAAGGGTGGACAGTTAAGATTGACAGCAACACAATGCCGCTTTATTACCGTGCCATCAGGACATATGAGGGAAATAAAGTAGAGCAGAAGGGTGGCGTTTGGTACATCAACGATAAAGTGGCCACAAGCTATACCTTTAAAATGAATTACTATTGGATGATGGGGGATAACCGCCATAATTCTGCAGATTCAAGGTATTGGGGCTTTGTGCCTGAAGACCACGTTGTAGGTAAAGCCCTATTTATCTGGATGAGTTTTGATAGCGAAGGTTCATTCTTGCATAAAATAAGGTGGAGCAGGTTATTCAGAGGGATCCACTAATCCCGGATTAAAAGTTAAGAAGCGTTTTGATGTCAATCAAAGCGCTTTTTTTATGGGCCATAAATGTAAGCAGTCCCTATCTGCCTGTCGGCACCTTTCCCCAGGGAGGGAAAGGGCGTGTAGTACGTAACTAGCAATTAGAAGGCCTGGTTCGGTTAACAATGAATGTAGTGATTAAAAACGCAGGTCTCCATCTTATCTCTGGCTGACAGTAGCGATGTGAAGGCGTACTTTAATGCAACCTTGGTCTTTTGTTACTTTATGGGCCAGGCCAAAAGTAAAGCCTTTCCGCGGCTAGTTGAGGCAAGCGAACGCACAGGGAAAAATAGCACATCACTACATGCCTGTAACAAAATAACCTTCTCTTCATCTAAAACCCATTGTATCAATCATTATTATGAATTGGAAAATCTGGAAAAAGAAAAATGATCATAAAAAGAAGAAAACCAAAACCCGGGAATGGGTAGATGCGATTGTTTTTGCAGTAGTGGCAGCAACAATTATTCGTGTTTTTTTTATTGAAGCCTATACCATTCCTTCAGGGTCAATGGAAAGATCACTTTTAATAGGTGATTTTCTTTTTGTCAGTAAAGTAAATTATGGTGCCCGAATCCCCATGACCCCTGTAGCATTTCCTTTTGCTCACCATACCATGCCCTTAACCGGTACCAAAGCATATTGGGATGGTATTCAATGGAAATATCACCGTTTACCCGGTTTATCTGAAATCAAAAGAAATGATGTGGTGGTTTTCAATTTACCGGTAGGTGATACGGTGGCTCTTGAAAATCAGGAACCCAGTTATTATAATTTGATTCGTCAGTCTGACTGGAAAACTGTAAATAGCCAATATACCGTCACCAGCAGGCCTGTAGATAAAAGAGAAAATATCATTAAAAGATGTATAGGAATTCCTGGTGATGTAGTTGCGATGAAAAATGGCATAGTAAGCATTAATGGTAAAATAGACCCCTTAAAAAATACAGGTCAGATGCCTTATAAAATTAAATTAACCACAGCCAATGTTAATCTTGAGGTATTCAGCAATTTGGGATTTAAAGTCAGTGAAATGCAACAGCTTGACGGAGAGACCTACATCGCCAATGCCACATCGGAAATGATTCAGAAATTAAAGCCGCTTGATTTTGTAAAATCTGTCGAACTATCTGTAACGCCATCTACTGCTAATGATGGTGATCTTTTCCCGCTGGATCCAAATCGAAAATGGAATGTGGATAATTTTGGCCCGGTCAAAATTCCTGCAAAAGGCTGGACGATAAAAATTGATAGCAATACCATGCCGCTTTATTACAGGGCCATCAGAACTTATGAAGGAAATAAGGTAGAACAAAAAGGTGGTGTTTGGTATATCAATAATCAGCCCGCCACTACTTATACTTTCAAAATGAATTACTATTGGATGATGGGGGATAACCGCCACAACTCTACAGATTCAAGATATTGGGGCTTTGTTCCTGAAGATCATGTAGTTGGAAAAGCATTATTTATCTGGATGAGTTTTGATGCTGATGCTTCTTTTTTTCATAAAATCAGATGGAGCAGGTTGTTCAAAAGTATAAATTAAATTAAACGATAACCAAACAAAAAAAGGCTTGAAGTAATTCAGGCCTTTTTTTGTTTGGGAAAATACTTTTAAAAAAAATTAATAAGTCGGATAATGTTTTAAAAATATTTATTAAGTTTGTTGATAAACCAAATAAAAATGTCGGTAATTATTGAGAAAGGTCAGCGGCTTCGGGCTGATATTATCAAGCATCTTTATTATAAAAAGGCTTTATCCTTAACAGACTTAAGTAAACTCACCAAAAAAAGTTTGCCGCTGGTTACTGCTATTGTAAATGGTTTAATAGCAGAAGGTTATATTCTTGAACAAGGACTTGCGCCATCCACGGGAGGCAGACGGGCATCCATCTATTTACTAAATCCCGATCACCAGAAATACATCATAGCGGTGGCAATGGATCAGCTGATTACCAGGCTTACCATATATGATTTATCCAGAAGGGTGATTTTACCGATTGAACACCTTGATCTGAATATGTCTGATTCTTTTCAAGATGTGGACATACTCGCTGACTTCATTAGCAATAGTATTCAAAAATCCAAAATCAAGCGTAATGATATCATTGGCGTTGGAATTGGTATGCCGGGTTTCGTAAATACACAATTGGGTATCAATTCTTCGTTCCTGTTTGTTGAAAGTGGTGAAACGCTTCAGGAATATCTTTCGAAAAAAATAAATCTTCCCGTATCGATAGACAATGACTCCAGTTTAATTGCCCTGGCTGAGCTCAATTTTGGTGAAGCAATTGATTTACAGGATGTGATGGTGGTAAACATAGGGTGGGGTACGGGATTAGGCATGATTGTAAATGGAAAGCTTTATCGTGGAAGTCGGGGTTATGCAGGTGAGTTCAGTCATATTCCCTTATCCGATAGCAATAATCTATGTGCCTGTGGAAAAAGAGGTTGCCTGGAAGTAGACACATCTTTGCTGGTGATGGCTGAGAAAGCAGAACGGGCGCTGGAAGAAGGTGCCGAATCCAGCATGTCCATACTCTTTAAAGATAAAACCAAACATCCCAGAGATCATTTTTTAGATGCTGTAGAAGCGCAGGACCCATTAGCCATTTCTATTCTTTCCAAAGCCGCATTTCAGATTGGAAAAGGGCTTTCCACCTTAATGCACTTGTTAAATCCGGAGTGTGTGGTGCTGAGTGGAAGAGGGGCTAAAGTAGGAAAAATGTTTTTGCCATCTATTCAGCAGGCCATTAATCAGTTTTGCATGCCTCGTATTTCGGAATTTACAACTATAAAATTATCAACACTGACTGATGAGGCTGAACTTTTGGCTGCAGCCAGTTTAATGGTCGAGAACAGTCAATTCGAATAAGTAAACAAACCTAACAAATAAATAGCAAGTAAAGTAAAACGCGTATCCAATCAACTAATAACCCTAAACAACAAAGAATTATGAAAAAAATGTACTTAAGGTGCTTAAGTATACTGTTGTTAACTTTGTTAACAATAACATCTTACGCACAAACAAGCATCTCCGGAACGGTGAGAGATGCTTCTGGTCCTCTTCCTGGGGTCAGTATTTCTATCAAAGGCACATCTAAAGTTACCCAGACAGATGGGAACGGAAAGTTCTCCATCGCTGTAAATGCTAAAGAAGCGCTGGTTTTTACTGCTATTGGATATGCAAAACAAGAAATTGTATATGGCGGTCAAACAACATTAAACGTAACCCTGAAGGAAAGTTCCAATCAATTGGATGAAGTGAATGTGGTGACCACTGCGCTGGGTATCAAGAGACAAGAAAAATCTCTGGGATATGCTGTAAGTACAGTAACGGCGAAACAATTAACGGAAGCAGGTAATACCAATTTTGCATCGGCATTGTATGGTAAAGCTGCGGGTGTTAAAATTACAACTGCACCTGGTGGTGCCAGTAGTGCGGTAAATGTTCAGATTCGTGGCGTAAATTCTATAAGCTTTAATCAACAACCGCTTTATGTGGTTGATGGGGTAATGATCAGAAATGATGGACAAAACGGAGCAGATGGTGCTAATAATAATAATTATTGGGGCGATCAAAGAATTCGTGGTAATGGTGTTTTGGATATTAACCCGGCTGATATAGAAAGCTTAACGGTATTAAAAGGAGCAAGTGCATCTGCACTTTATGGATCTGATGCGGGTAATGGTGTTGTTGTAATTACCACAAAAAAAGGATCTAAAAGTCGTGGCTTAGGTGTAGATTTCAATTATCAGGGTTCTATTGACCAGGTTGCTTTCCTTCCAAATTTTCAAAATACTTATGGTCCTGGTTATGACAGGGCAACCAACGTAGCCAATGGCGCAACTGAAGAAGGTTGGATTCCTGATGCTGCCTCTCCAAGTGGCTTCCGTCCATATTTCAGAGCCTATGCTAATTTTGGTCCTAAAATGGAAGGCCAGCAGGTTAGATGGTGGGATGGTTCAATCCGTTCTTATTCGCCACAGCCTAATAATTACAGAGATGTTTATCAGGATGGTTATACTTCGAATGCAAACGTTGCAATCTCTAATCAAACAGATGCTTTAAACTATCGTTTTTCTGCTTCCAGGTTAGATTATAAGGGAACTCAACCAGGCAATACAGGGTCTAAAAATTCCTTCAATTTAAATTCTTCTATTAAACTTTCTCCAAAAGTATCGGCAGATGTTATTGTGAGTTATGTAAATACGATCACTAAGAATAGGCCATATCAATTAGGACAGGTTCTTGGTTCATTTGGAGGTTTTTTCAGCCGTGCTGAAGATATGAATTTAATGAAAGAAAAGTTTCAAACCAGTAACGGTTATAAATATGCACAGTTTAATCAGTTAGATAGACCTGAGCCTTTTATTTTCAATATCAGAGCAACAAACCTTTTAGATTTTTATTGGCAACAATTAAAAAATGAGTACACTGAAAATGAGAATAGATTACTGTCTAGTTTCACTTTAAATTATGACTTCGCCAAAAATTTAAAATTCAGAGGTCGTATCGGTAATGATTACACTGGAGTGAGAAGTGAAAATCATCAGTATACTGAAATTCCAACTGCATTAAATGGCAATACCAGTACTGGCGGTTATACGACTACACAAGGCCAATATGCTATATTATATGGCGATGCATTGGTAACTTATTCAAATAAACTAGGTGAAGATGTTAACTTGTCATTAAGTGGCGGCTATCAAGGTAGAAAAGAATCTTACAAAGATCAATCTTCTAATACGCGCGACGGTTTAGTTTCAGAGAATTGGTTCTCTCTGATCAATTCATTTGGCGTAGCCGAAACATCAGATATACGTAAAGAACAACTTAAATATGCTTACTTAGGAATGTTAAATCTGTCATATAAAGATTATCTTTTCATAGAAGCAACAGGTCGCCGTGAGTATGCATCCACTCTTCCTGTAGAAAATAATGGTTACTCTTATTATTCTGTTAACAGTGGTTTTGTTTTTAGTGATTTGTGGAAGCTTCCTTCATTTTGGAGCTATGGTAAATTAAGGGCTTCTTATGGTGTTGTGGGTAATGCACCACCGATGTATCAGGCCAATATTTTATATAAGCAAACATCTCTTCAATCTATAAATGGTTCGGTTCCTTCCTTAATATCAGCCAGTGCATATGGAAATCTTGGATTAAAACCAGAAATGAAACATGAGGCAGAATTTGGCTTGGAAACCCGCTTTTTTGGTGGACGTTTAGGATTAGATGTAAGTTATTATAACAATATTATTAAAGATCAGATTTTACCGCTGGAAGTGGCCACTACAACAGGTGCTAAAAGTCAGATTGTGAATATTGGTGAATTAGGCAACAGGGGTTTCGAAATTGCATTAAATGCTACGCCTATTTCAGGGAAATTCAGATGGGATACGAGATTGAATTTTTCAACCAATAAAACCAAGGTGAATGAACTAATGAGTGGGGTATCTGAACTTGCTCCATATTTATCAGATCAGGCCACTGCAAAAATCGTGGCCAGACAAGGTGAAGAGCTGGGTAACATTTACATTCAGCCAAGAAAAACGGATGCCAACGGTAATTATCTAATTAATGATGACGGCTACTATGTGATGAGTGATACTTATGTGAAAGCTGGTAATATTTTGCCAAAAGCCGTTGGTGGTTTTTCTAATACTTTGAGCTACGGAAATATCGCACTTGATTTCACGATCGATTACCGTTTTGGTGGTAAAATGATTTCTCCAAACTTAAAGTTTATGCGTGGCGCAGGTATGCTGGAGAATTCTATGGAATTTAGAGATGCTGCAAGTGGCGGTATAGCGTTCACAGAAAATGGTAAAACGTATAATGACGGTGTATTACTTCCTGGTATAAATGAAAACACGGGGCAGCCAAATACGAAGGTTTTATCTGCAGCTGATTATTATATCACCACTTACAATTGGGGTCAGGGATCTTTAACTGAAGCAGAAATCTTCAAAAATAATTATATTAAAATGAGAGAGGTTTCTTTAAGTTATAAAATTCCTGCTTCATTTACCAAAAAGCTAAACATAACCAATTTAAGGGTTTCATTAATAGGTCGCAATTTATTCTACCTCTATCGTACGTTGAAGGATTTAGATCCTGAAGCCCCTCTAGGAAACAGATGGTGGTCACAAGGGGTTGATGTTGGCTCTACTGCCGCATCCAGAAACTTTGGATTCTCTTTGAACGCAAATTTTTAGCTTTAAGAAATTGATATTATCATGAAAAAATTAATTATAAATATAAGTTTCCTTTTAATTGCTACGATGATTATTGTTGGCTGTAAAAAGGAACTTGAAGAAAAATTTAATAATCCGGAGCAGGCGAAAGATGCAAATGTTGCCGGATTATTTACCGGTATGCTGAACAATGATCGAGTTGCAGCTAAATACTGGAATGTACGTACATTTTTAACGCAAATGCCAGGGGTTTATGCTCAAACAGCATATATTGGAAATGGTAATTCTATATATAGACAAACTGAAGACTATGTTCAGCAATACTGGGATGATTTTTACACTACTGGTGGAAATGGTAGTGGTGTATTAGCGCTTTACAGATCAATGGAGACCAAGTTTAATTCACTAAGTCCGGCAGAACAATCCGCACAGAAAAACATCATGCAAGCGGCAAAAATTGTATTAATAGAACAGGCTGCGAAAATGGTCGATGTGTTTGGAGATATTCCTTATTCTGATGCAGGTAGCCTTCCTTCTTCCAATGTGATCAAAATGCCTAAATACGATGATCAAAAGGCTTTGTATACCACTTTTATAAGTGACCTTGCCAGCATATCAGCATATTTTAAAACAAGTACAACAACTTCATCATTTAGTAAAGCAGATATTTTATTAAAAGGTGATGTTAACAAGTGGGCGCGTTATGCCAATTCATTGCGTTTGCGATTATTGATGCGTATTTCTAAAACAGATGAAACTACTGCTAAAACAGGCATCATGCAAATGTTAAATGATCAGGCAACTTACCCTTTGGTTGATGGCGGTAACGTAGGTGCATATGCTCCTGGTAACTCAGATATATTACTGCAACCGCTTACCAACAGCACCAGTGATTTGCATGATGCGTTTTTTGAAGGGAGCTGGTATGCTACTGATTATGCTTTAAACACTTTAATGGTTCCTGCAAATGATCCGCGTATTCCGGTGATTTACGATGCATTCGGACGTACTGTAAATGGTAAATTCGTGTCAAACCCAACGTATAAAGCTATGCCAATTACTTTTACCACCGCTCAACAAGAGGCTAGCTTTGCAGATTATGCAGTTTTAGATTCTGCAACCTTTTTGTATAATCAAAAACTACCTGGAATCATCATTACTTCTTCTGAAGTTAATTTTTTAAAGGCTGAGGCTTATGAGAAATGGGGCAGTTCAACTGATGCGAAAACAGCTTATGATAATGCATTAAGGCAATCGGTAACTTTCTACCATTACTTAAACAATTTAAACCAGGGTGGTGGTTTTAAAAATGTAACTGCACCGGCATCATCAGTGGTAGAAGCTTGGGTAAATTCTTCTACAGCAACCTACACCGGATCATCTGCTGCAAAGCTCACTTTAATTTATAATCAGAAATGGTTACATTATGGTGTTTTGCAATCAACAGAAGCCTGGTCTGAATATAGAAGAACAGGATTTCCTGTCTTAACTTTTCCTTCTACAGGTAAATTAGCCGGATTTGATACACCTCCAACACGCTTATTGTATCCAGCTAAAGAAAAAACGCTTAATAATGAAAATTATCAGGCAGTAGCTTCAAAAGATACCCGGAAAACCAAAATATTCTGGATGCCTTAATTAAATGATTCACTAATCCCAGTCACTAAAACGGCTGGGATTTTTATATTTACACATGAATAAAAAATTACTTTTAGTTCTGGCCTTCGGGTTTTGTGCCAATCTTCTTTATGCCCAACGCCATGATATTGTAAAAGAATCTACCACTTATGAATGGCCTAAAGATCCATTGGTAAAAGAAAAGCTGGATCACTGGCAAGATAAAAAGTTCGGTATGATTATCCATTGGGGGTTGTACGCTGTTCCGGGAATTATCGAATCATGGTCCATCTGCTCCGAAGACTGGATTGAAAGAGACACCACCATTTCCTATGAAGATTATAAAAAGACTTACTGGGATTATAGTAAGCAATTTAACCCTACTAAATTTAATCCAGAACAATGGTCGGCCGCCGGCAAGGCAGCAGGCATGAAATACCTGGTTTTTACAACCAAGCATCACGATGGTTTCGCCATGTTTGATACCAAACAAAGTGATTTTAGTATTGCCAAAGGGCCTTTTGCCAATAACCCCAAAGCTGATGTAGCGAAATATGTTTTTGATGCCTTTAGAAAAGATGGCTTTATGATTGGTGCCTACTTTTCTAAACCAGACTGGCACTCGCAATACTACTGGTGGCAAAAATACGCCACGCCCGATCGCAATAATAACTATGACATCAAGAAATACCCCTGGCGGTGGAATATGTTCAAATCATTTACGTATAACCAGATTGGCGAATTAATGAATAATTATGGAAGTATTGATATTCTCTGGCTGGATGGTGGCTGGGTTCGTCCGCTTGAAACAGTGAATGAAGAAGTACTTTCATGGGGTGCACCAATCCCGAAATGGAGTCAGGACATTGATATGCCAAAAATAGCAACCATGGCGAGAAAGGCGCAACCTGGTTTACTGATGGTAGATCGTACCGTTCATGGTCCTTATGAAAACTATCAGACACCTGAACAAAAAATTCCGGATACACAACTGGATCATCCATGGGAAAGTTGTATGACTTTGGGTGGTGCATGGGGTTTCGTGCCTAATGACCAATATAAGTCGGCTGGCGAGGTAGTACATAAATTAGTGGAAATTGTAGCCAAAGGAGGTAGTTTGCTTCTTGGAATCGGCCCTAAACCAGATGGGACACTACCCGACGAGGTGACTCAGAAATTAAGTGAAATCGGGAAATGGACTTCTAAAAATGCGCAAGCCATTTACAATACCAGAATCACCAAAAACTATCACGACGGACAAACCTGGTTTACACAAAGTAAGGATGGCAAAAAGCGTTTTGCAATCTATTGTATTCATGCAGACGAGGCTATTCCTGGTGTAATAAAATGGCGCAATAATATACCGAAAAAAGGTACTGACGTTCTTCTTTTATCAACAGGTAAGAAAGTGAAATGGCAAAATGTAGGTGGTGAAATCATTTTATCCTTACCGAAGCTTGAAAAAACTGCTGCCCTGGCTTTTGAATTTATTCCGCAGTAAAAAAGACCGTAGGTGGTGCCAATGTATTGCATTTCACGGCAAAAAAATATGATGGTGCTACCGCCCAGGCGATCAATGCAGTCCTGAATATGATTTTCCAGGTGGGTTATCACCACTATAAATTGTTCTTGCCTGCATTTCTAGATGGCAGTATGCCCTAATCCAGAATTGATGATGACTTGGTACGGTTATTAAATACGAAATTTGAACGGGGCTTATTTGAACCCATATATAGATGAAAAGAAGGCTGAACATTCATTATAGATGATACACACCGCAAATTGGCTAATCTAACCCCTCAATTTCTAATTTAACAGCCAGTTCATTCAAATCTTTAACCACCACATCAATTAAAGGAATTCCGTTGACCTTTCTTTCCTGTTCAAATTCATGCTCAGGTTCGCCGGGAATAATCACTTTTTTATCAGGATCGATTGTTTCAGCATTTTTGAACCGCTCGATCCAGTTATCTAAATGATTTTTAAAATCTGCTGCAGGGCGAAAACCATCTACCCGCATGGCTCCCAGAAAGTGTCCAAGTCCCTCGCCGACCGGATTTGCCGAAGGCTCCAGGAAAGCTACAAAAGGAGGTACCCATGGACCGTAATTGGCACCTGAAAGTACCGCCGATAAAATATCAACAGTAGCACTCAATCCGTAACCTTTATGGCTGCCATGATCTTTATCACTGCCTAAGGGCAAAAGTGAACCACCGCTTTTTAATTCATTCGGGTTGGTAGAAATTTCTCCGTTTTTATCCTGAACCCAGCCATCCGGAATACTTTTATTTGCCCTTTGGGCAATTTCTAACTTTCCATTGGCAGCAGCTGCGGTAGCCATATCCACAATTACAGGTGGATATTTTCCCGCTGGAAAGGCGTAACACATAGGGTTGGTTCCCAATAACCTTTCGCTGGCATAAGTAGGCGCCACCAGGGGACTCGCATTGGTCATGCTGATGCCGATCATATCTTTTTCTACCGCCATTAAGGCATGATAGCCCGCGATACCAAAATGATTAGAGTTTTTAACTGAAACCCATCCGCTACCATATTTTTCAGCCTTGTCTATCGCTACCTGCATCGCAAAAGGTGCCACCACTAAACCTAAGCCTGCATCACCATCAATAGTGGCAGTGGTTGGTGTTTCATGTACGATTTTAATATCGGGAGTGGCATTAATTCTTTTCTTTTCCCATAAAAGCACATAACCACTCAAACGTGCCACACCATGCGAATCAATTCCCCGTAAATCTGAACGGATTAAAACATCGGTAGCAAGTTCGGCATGTGCGTCAGAACATCCCATTTTTTTAAACACGTTACAGGTAAAAGTTCTGAGTTTGCTTTCGGTAAAAGTGATGAAGTTCATTTTTAATTTTTGATTAATGAATAAAGAGCAAAGAACAATGATTTATGCCTTTAAACCAGGTTTCATTTTTTATATTTTCTGCTATGTGTCGGTTTTTTTCTTTATACCTGGCTCTTTTACCCTTACTCTTTGTTCTTTTATACTTGCTCTTATGGTAGCAATAAGGTAAAATCTCCGCCCAATGGTTCAAAATTCTCAATGCAGGTAGAAATAAAGTCCTCCCCGTAATTTACATACATCGGCGCAATGTTTAACGTTCTTTCCTGCATGGTTCCATTTGGAAAAAGTCTTTTCTTAACATTTTCAATCTGGATTAAAGCCATCTCATGCTTGCGTTTTTCAGCCCTGAATAATTTCTTTTCCAGGTTGGCCAGTAGATGATTGGTTTTCTGCTTTGCGGTATCTGCAGAAACGGAGAGGGTTTTATCAATTTTATAGGCATTCAGTTTAATCTGATCAAAAATGCTGTTAACGGCCCTGGTTTCATCTGCCAGACTTAATTGAGCAGTGGTATTTTTCTTAACCCACTCATTTTTTAATTCTTCAACTGGCAGAAAGATGTCTTCCAGCGAAAAGCCTAACTTATATAAGTTTTCAGCACTTCGTTTATCAATCAATAAGGCAGAGTTACGCAGCAATAATACCGGGAAATCAACTTTATAATAATCAAAATTAGCTTTTAACTGCATCCAGTAAGCCACTTCAGCGCCACCACCTATATAGGCAATGTTTGGTAAGATCACTTCCTCATACATGGGGCGCATCACCACATTCGGACTAAAGCGTTCCGGATATTCGTTGATTTCTGTTTTTAATTCATCTTCATTGAAACTGATCGGCGTATGGTTTACCACATATTTGCCGTTTTCGAAAATGATCCGTTCGCGTAAGTCATCTTTCAGGTAAAAAAAATTAATATCACGACCATTCACCTGGGTTTTATAACCTAAGTTTTCTAAATCTTTTGAACTGTTTTCGATGTTTTTAGCACTGTTCTGTGCCGTAATATCTGCAGCGATGATGTGTTTAAATAAACCTTTCAGTGCTACATCATCAGCATTAACAATAACCAGCCCATATTTTTCGAATAATTTATTCACGAGGTACCGGGTGGCATCTGCCAGGTTATCATGATCAAGGTAGGCTTTTTCAACCAGGCGGGCAATATGTTTTCCGTTTTTGGAGATGCCCAGATAACCCTTATAAGCCGTAACAGCAGCAGCAACAGTTTTAGTACTTAGCCTGCCTGTTGCACCATTTGTTTTTTGTATCCAGCTGATGTTTTTTTCATCAACACTGACGTGGTTAATTTCCTCAAAATCATGATCCTCTGTTGCCATCCAATAAACTGGCACGAAGTTTTTTTCAGGATGCGCGATTTTCAGCTCAATGGCCAGGTTAATGGCCGTAACAATTTTATAAATAAAATAAAGCGGACCAGTAAAAAGGTTTAACTGGTGCCCCGTGGTGACAGTAAAGGTATTTTCACTGGCGAGCAATTCAATATTTTTAGATACAGATTTATTGGTTTTCAGGTTTTCATATTGCTTCTTGAGTACATCTGCGAGGATGTTCCGGTCGCCTAGAAAATTCCTGCGCTCTATGGCTTCATTTAAACCTTCCATATCAGGGCGGTAACTGTAAAAAGGCTGTAGTGCTTCTTCGTTATGGATGTAATCCAAAACCAGTTTAGAAAATGAACCGGTTTCCTGATAGGAGATGTATTTTGCCTGCATAATCAGCGAATGTAGTGCAATTTAAGGATAAATATAAAGCTACATAACTATTTTACAATTGTTAAATAATTTCATTGCGAAGAGCTTCCCATTTCACTTTCTGATTTTTTTGGCAAAAAAAAATACTCCAAATGTTGAAGCGATTACTGATGATATTTAAACTAGATGACGGTTGATATGAATGTATTCATTTTGGATTATTTTTATAAAATTAAGAATCTATTAGTCAGGTTTTTTGGCGGCAGCAATCAAATCAACATCAACAAGTTCTAAAGATTTAACCATATCCTTAACCGTCTCTTTATACTTTTTAAAATGAGCTGTTGTGATATGCTTTTGGTATGCAGCAGTATCGGCATAAATTTCAAGTATGGTAACATGTGATGGATCATTTTTGTCAGAAACAGCATAATAGGTTAATACACCTGGCTCAAAACTAATGGCAGCAGTCATTTGCTCTTTTAATGCCCTATTATATTTGTCTAGTTGTAATGAGTCAACTTTAATTTTGGCCAATCGAACCATTTGATGTTTCTCCTGCGACAGGGCATTTTTGCTAAATAAAAGTGGTAGCATAAATAAGATAACTACAAATTTCAGCAAGTTAATTTCTCTTATTTGCATTTTATAAATTGGTTGTAGGATTTTCATAATTTATATTGAGTTAATTGAATAATCAAAACCTGCGAGCTGGTTTCGGCAATAAAATTGATAATATACGCTCATGTAGTGATGAATACAAAAAAAATGGTCCAAAAAAAACCGGCCTTGAATAAACAAGACCGGTTGTGAAATATTTGGTTTAGTGATTTACCATTTTTTTCTGCGTTCGCCGCTTCCGCCTTCACGACTTCCACCTTCTCTACGTCCGCTACCACCGGTGTTTCCACCTTTTTCATCACGGCTACGGCCAGAGAAATCTCTGAAACCACCACTGCTGGCTCCGCCTTCACGACTTCCGCCTTCGCGTCTGCCGCTACCGCCAGATGATCTTCTGTCGCCGCCACGGAAACCACCGCCACCGCCGCCTCTGCGTTCACCGCCGAAACCACCGCTACGTCTTTCTCCGCCACCGCGTCTTTCACCACCACCTTCACGACCGCCATCTCCGCTTTTTTCAATACGAACCTGGCGACCATTAAATTCAACAGATTTGAAACCTTCAAAAACGGTATCAGCTACAGCATCTTCAACTTCAAAGAAAGAGAAAACACCTTTTAGATCAATTTTGCCAACGCTTTTGCCACCAATTTTACCATTGTTACAGATAAATGATAACATATCGCCACGGGTAAATTCATCTACAGAACCCAGGTTGATAAACAAACGGGTGTAACCTTCGCTACCACGTCCACGTCTTTCACCACGCTCACCTCTTTCGCCACGGTCATCGCCAACAGCTGCATTTAAATCAGGTGCTTTAGAATAGTAATCCAGGAAACGGTTAAATTCTAATGAAGCGAAACGTTTGATTACGTCTTCCTTGGTCAAATCAGCAAATTCATCCATAATACGGGGAATGTACTGGTCAATCTGTTCGTTGTTAACTTCAACGTTGTGTACTTTATGTACCAGAGAGAATAATTGTTTTTCACAAACATCAAATCCGGTAGGCAATTCAGCTTTGGTAAATTGCTTACCAATAATGCGCTCTAACTGACGGATTTTTCCAACTTCTTTAGAGTTGATGATACAGATGGAGATACCTGTTTTACCCGCACGACCGGTACGGCCAGAACGGTGGGTATAACTTTCAATTTCATCAGGTAAAGAATAATTGATGACGTGTGTTACGTTATTTACATCGATACCACGGGCAGCAACATCAGTAGCAATTAATAATTGCATGTTACGCTCACGGAAACGTTGCATTACTTTATCACGTTGTTGTTGCGATAAATCGCCGTGTAAAGCATCAGCATTGTAGCCATCCTTAATTAAGTGTTCTGCAACATCTTGTGTATCCAGTTTGGTTTTACAAAATACTACCGCAAAAATTTCAGGGTTGAAATCTACAATACGTTTTAAGGCCGCGTATTTATCACGGGCACGAACAATATAATATTCGTGTTCAATGTTTACGTTACCAGTGTTTTTAGTGCCCATGGTTAATTCAACAGGCTCGTTCATGTATTTTTTAGCAATACGGCGAACTTCTGCTGGCATGGTAGCCGAGAATAACCAGGTTTTTTTGTCATCAGGTGTAGTTGATAAAATGTCGTTGATGTCATCCTGGAAACCCATGTTTAACATCTCGTCAGCTTCATCAAGCACAACATATTTAACTGAAGAAAAATCGATGGCTTTACGGCCAATGATATCCAACATACGGCCGGGCGTGGCCACTACGATCTGAACGCCTTGGCGTATTTCACGTAGTTGTTGCATAATGTTCGCGCCACCGTAAACGGCAACAACGTGGGCATTAGCAACGTTTTTAGAAAAGTTTTTAAGGTCGTTAGCGATCTGCAAGCATAACTCACGGGTAGGGCATAAAATCAATGCCTGTGGTTTATTAACTTTAAAATCGATTAGTTCTAACAGCGGCAAACCAAATGCGGCTGTTTTTCCTGTTCCTGTTTGGGCCAAACCAACAAAATCATTAGTGCCTTCTAACAGTACAGGAATACTTTGCTCCTGAATCGGCGTTGGATTTTCGAATCCAAGGTCCTTTACGGCATTAACGACGTCATCACTTATCCCCAATAATTGAAATGGGTTTGTCATTCGTCTTTTATTTTTAATTGAGCCGCAAAGGTAAGGTTAATATTTCGTATTTTACAGATAATCAAGTAAATAGTTTTTTGAGCTAAATATATGAGAATAAGCGACTAAAGGAAAATGAGAAAAGGATGATGGGAAATGTTGGATGGAACAGGTTTAAGTGAAGGTTGTGACTACGTCAGCGATGGGCGTTTTTATTTGGAAAGCGGTTGCAGTAGTGCTTGTGTCGCAGCAGTCCCGTTTTCCGTTTCAATCTTTTTAAACCTTTCCGGTTTTAAAAAGGATTTTCACTCCAACCGGGTTTAGTTGGCGGGGGGGAATGCAGTTATTTGCGTTTGTTTTTAAATAACCACTTCGGTAACTCATCGGTTAATATGGCTGGCGCAAATATATCGTTGTGGGCCAGATGGTCGAATTCCCAAAACCTGGTTTTGTTTTGATAGCTTACCTCCTCAAAGAATTGCTTGTCGCTGTTGAAGGGGTTCTCGGTATCTATATTGCCATGGATCAGCCAGATTGGAATGTTTGTGAGTCGATTTACCTGGTTAAATTGAGGTATGCCAGATATGCTGATCCCTGCGGCAAATAAACCAGGTTTTAAAGATAGCGCATTGATTACGGAAGAAGCACCCATTGAAAAACCGACTACATAAATTCTCTTTTCATCAATATTTAAAGTGTTTTTCAAACTGTCTATTAATTGCAATGCTGTTTGTAGACAAGGTTGCGGTACTGAAGTTAAAACATTTCTATTTTTATCCGGTACATAATTTGATGATCTCGAAGGAAACTGCGGTGCCAAAATAAAAGCCGGGTATCTGGCCTGTATTTCATCCATTGCAAACAGCTTGGCCAAAATTCCCAACTGGCTGTTATTGTCATTTCCAACGGCATTGGATCCATGAAACACAATTACTAAAGGGCGTTTGCCTTTAATATGAACAGGTTTAAACAAGCGGTAAACAATTGCGGTGTCAGCATTACCATTGAATGATCCCCTCGTAAAAACATCGGTATTGAAGCTTTTTATTTCGCCTATTCTTTTTCGAAGAAAAACAGTATCAGTACTTTCAGGGATAATGGTTTTTCCAAAAGTATGAATACGTTTACTGCAAGATAATATGCCACAAAATAAAACCAATAACAGGGGATAAGTTATTGGTCTTTTATTTAATAGGCTGGAAATTGCTTTAGTGGTTTGGAGCAAAATTTTCGACATATCTGCTGGTGAAGTTAAACTATCTTAACCTTTCAGCTGAACGAATTAAGCGTTCATCTTTGTTAATGCCAAAAATAGCTAAAATGAGAAATAAAATAGCCAATGCAGGCATATAGGCACCCATTCCGAAACTCGCACCTTCAATGCCACCCGGAAGCTCTTTTGCGTAAAAACTGCACAAAAATGCAAAACCAATTATGGTCAGTATGGTCAAAATTACCAGGCGTTTTTGTAGCGTTCTTCTTTTAAAATTGAAGATATTGACAAAACATAAAAGAATCAGGATGATATTTACAATTAATGGCGGCAAAAATACTTCAGCATTTAATGCACTTCCGCTTTGCACGTGCATGAAACGATGTAATCCATAGGTATAGAGTATGGATTCAGAACCATCAACGGTTTTTGTGGCAATTGGTAAGAAAAGCATTAAGATCAGAACGACAGTAGCTAAGAAAAGCCAAATTGATTGTATCCTTTGTATCATGTTAATTTAAACTGTTTTGGCAAAAATAACTTTTTTATCGGTAGGATAAAAGAGATTCAAACATTAGGCTTGTGCTTTCACCTAACCGCCGAATCCAATAAACTAAACCCTTTGCCCTTTGCTACCTAAAACGTATTTTTGCAGCGCTTTGAACAGAAAAAGGTATTTCATACAAATCGCATATGATGGCAGCTTATACCATGGCTGGCAAATTCAGCCCAATGCCATAACCGTTCAGGAGCTATTGGATAAGGCATTGTCGACTGTTTTTAGACAAGCTGTTGAAACATTGGGCTGCGGCAGAACTGACTCAGGTGTACATGCCAAAGATTTTTATGCCCATTTTGATCTGGATGAAATAGAAGAAAATAAGGTTTTAAATTCAATTTCAGGTATAAACGCACTTTTACCTTACCAGATTGCAGCAAAGCAGATTATTGTGGTACATGATGCCGCACATGCCCGCTTCGATGCAACATCACGTGCTTATCAGTATTTTATCCATTTTGCTAAAGATCCTTTTAAACTCAACAGATCCTGGTTAGTAAAAGATCATCTAAATATCGTAGCGATGAATGAGGCGGCTGCATTATTATTTGATTATTCTGATTTCTCCTGTTTCAGTAAATCTAATACCCAAACATTTACGAATAATTGTAAAATTACCCAGGCCTTTTTTGCAGAGATAGATGGAGGTTTGGTGTTTACCATTCAGGCTGATCGTTTTTTGCGGAACATGGTCAGGGCAATTATGGGAACACTGGTAAGCGTTGGCAAAAATGAACTTAACTTAGCTGGATTTAAAACAATTATAGAAAGTAAAAACCGAAGCAATGCCGGTCAATCCGTGCCAGCCTGTGGTTTGTACTTGGTTAAAATAGAATATCCGTATATAAAAAATGATTGAAGTATAGAATTATAGAGGGATTGAATTACAGAGGGATTGAATTATAGAATGGTTATTCATTCATTCAAAATTATAGAATTATAGATTGGTTGAATTATAGAATGATTATTCGTTCATTCAAAATTCATTCATTCAAAATTATAGAATTACAGATTGGTTGAATTATAGAATGATTATTCGTTCATTCAAAATTCATTCATTCAAAATTATAGAATTACAGATTGGTTGAATTATAGAGTGGTTATTCATTCATTCAAAATTATAGAATTATAGATTGGTTGAATTATAGAATGGTTATTCATTCATTCAAAATTCATTCATTCAAAATTATAGAATTACAGATTGGTTGAATTATAGAATGGTTATTCATTCATTCAAAATTCATTCATTCAAAATTATAGAATTATAGATTGGTTGAATTATAGAATGATTATTCGTTCATTCAAAATTCATTCATTCAAAATTATAGAATTACAGATTGGTTGAATTATAGAATGGTTATTCATTCATTCAAAACTCATTCATTCAAAATTTAAAAAATGGCAGTAACAGGCGACGTATATAACACAGGATTACTAAAGCGTATTTTTCAATATGTTAAGCCTTATCGTGCTGTTTTTGTATGGTCGGTCATTTTAACGGTTTTACTGGCTGCAATTTCTCCCATCCGTCCCTTTTTAATTAAATATACACTTGATCATTATATTCTGGCCGGTAAATATTCGGGTTTGGTGAACATGACCATGCTGATGATTTTTATGCTGATCCTTCAAACGCTGATTCAGTATAACCATACCCTTTTAACCAATACGCTGGGCCAGTCTGTTATTCGTGATTTACGAATAAATGTGTTTAATCACATTACCAAACTCAGGCTAAAGTTTTTTGATCAGACCCCCATTGGGCAATTGATTACCCGCACTGTATCCGATTTAGAAACCATAGCTGATATCTTTTCGGAAGGATTGATCTCCATGATTGGCGATTCACTCCAGGTGGTGGTCATTGTTGGAGTGATGCTGTATACCGACTGGGAGCTGAGTATAGTAGTACTGTTACCCATACCGCTCCTGATCATGGCCACCCGGAAATTCCAGAAAGCCATAAAAATCGCTTTCCAGGAAATCAGAAACGAGGTCTCCAACCTGAATACTTTTTTGCAGGAACACATTACAGGTGTTTCTATCGTACAGTATTTTGCAAGAGAACGTCAGGAATATAAGAAATTCTATGCCATCAATAAGCGTTACCGCGATGCGAATATCAGGTCCAACTGGTATTATTCCATATTTTTTCCTGTAGTAGAACTGATTTCAGCCATGTCCCTTGGTTTATTGATCTGGTATGGTGCGAGGAGTATTTTAGCGAAGCCACTTGATGTAACACCAGGAACGATTACCCAGTTCATTATGTACCTGGGGATGGTTTTTACGCCCATTCGCCAGCTGGCCGATAAATTTAATACCCTCCAAATGGGCATGGTTGGCGCAGAACGTGTATTTAAAGTGCTTGATACCAAAGACACTACACCTAATGAAGGGCGTCAAAAGCCAGAAAAATTAGCCGGTAATATCGAATTTAAAAACGTTTGGTTTGCCTATAATGAGGATCATTATGTTTTGAAAGATTTAACTTTCGAGGTGAAGGCCGGTGAAACTATTGCATTAGTGGGTGCAACCGGTGCAGGCAAATCATCAACAATCAATATTTTAAACCGCTTTTATGAAACAGGAAAAGGAAAGGTTACAGTAGATGGCATTCAGATTGAAGATTTTGATTTAGATTACCTGCGTGGCCACATTGCCACGGTGCTTCAGGATGTTTTCCTGTTTTCAGATACCATCCTGAATAACATTACACTCAATAATGCTGAAATAACCATGGAGCAAGTCGTAAATGCGGCAAAAAAGGTGGGCGCACATGAGTTTATTGAGCGTTTACCCGGGGGCTACCAGTATAATGTGATGGAAAGAGGGGCTACACTGTCTGCCGGACAAGCCCAGTTGATCTCCTTTATTCGTGCACTGGTCCACAATCCGGCTATTCTCGTTTTAGATGAGGCCACCTCATCTGTAGATACCGAAACAGAATTGCTGATTCAAAAAGCCATCGATAACTTAATGGAGGGCAGAACTTCGATTGTGATTGCACACCGTTTATCTACCATTCAGAAGGCCAATCTGATTGTTGTTTTGGATAAAGGCGAAATCAAAGAAAAAGGTACGCATCAGGAACTATTGAAACTTGATGGCTACTATAAAAAACTTTACGACCTGCAGTTTTCTTCAAAAGGAATTGCCAAGGTTTAATCTAACCTTTTCTCGAAAGAATTTCTTAATTTAACCTCTTTATACCTGAAAGATGAAAATATTTAAGCAATCCGTACTTTTCCTAATTGTTTTATTTACATTGAACGTATCTGCACAGCAGAAAAAATATGTGATGGTGATCCATGGTGGTGCCGGAACCATTCTGAAAAAGAACATGACACCTGAAAAGGAGGCGGCTTATATAGCGGTTTTAACACAGGCATTGCAAACAGGTTACGCACAAATAAAAGCTGGAAAATCTAGTCTGGATGCTGTGGAAGCAACCATTCATGTACTGGAAAATGACCCGCACTTTAATGCAGGCAAAGGAGCTGTTTTTACACATGATGGTAAAAATGAACTGGATGCCGCCATGATGGATGGAAAAACATTAATGGCGGGTGCTGTTGCCGGGGTCACTACAATTAAAAATCCAATTTCTGCAGCCAGGGCGGTAATGGAAAAATCAGAACATGTAATGCTGGTTGGTGCAGGTGCTGATCTGTTTGCAAAGGAAGCAGGTCTGGAAATCGTAGATCCAAAATACTTTTGGACGAAAGAACGCTGGGATGGTTTGCAGCAAGCCATTAAAGAAGATTCTACCAAAGCCGTATTGGATCATGGCAGCAAAAAATCTGAGCTTTTGGGTATAAAAAATCACGATTATAAATTTGGTACCGTAGGTTGTGTGGCGCTGGACAAGGCAGGTAACTTAGCGGCCGGAACTTCCACGGGAGGCATGACCAATAAAAAGTATGGAAGGGTAGGCGATGCACCTATTATTGGTGCCGGGACCTATTGCAATAATGAAACGGCCGGTATTTCCTGTACAGGCTGGGGGGAATTTTACATCCGTAATGTGGTTGCCAAAACCATTTCAGATTTAATGGAATACAAAGGTTTATCGGTTATTGAAGCATCAAAAATTGCTTTAGATAAAGTAGGTAAAATGGGAGGGGATGGTGGTTTGATTGCCCTGGATAGAAAAGGGAATATCACCATGCCGTTTAATACAGAAGGCATGTACAGAGGCGCCATTACGGCTGATGGTAAAATTGAAGTGAGCATTTATAAATAATGAAAAAGCTGTTTTTGTTGCTGGCACTGGCTGGTTTTTCAATTTTTGTAAATGCCCAAAACAAAGGTAATTTGTTCATTATCGGGGGTGGAAATCGTTCCGATGATTTGATGAAACAAATGTTGAATACTGCTGATTTAAAAGCAAATGATTATATTATTGTTTTGCCTATGGCGAGTGAAATCCCGGATTCTGGCTATAAAACACTTGCTCTGCAATTGAAAAAGCTGGATCAACACCCGATCAGGAACTTTAATTTTAACAAACACGATGTAAATGATAAAAGCTGGATTGATTCACTTGCAGGAGCGAAGCTGATCTATATTTTAGGCGGCGATCAAAACCGGTTTATGAAGTCTGTTTTAAATACACCCATTTATACCGCCCTACACAAAGCCTTTAAAAATGGTTCCACTATTGCTGGCACAAGTGCCGGAGCTGCCGTAATGAGTAAATATATGATTACCGGAAAACAGCTTTTAGATACGGCTTACAAAGAAACTTTTAATAAACTCCGGGATAAAAATATTGAGTTTTCGCCGGGCTTAGGGTTGCTGGAAAATACCATTATTGATCAGCATTTTCTGAAACGCAACCGATACAACCGTTTGATTTCGGCATTGGCCGCACATCCTGATTTGGTTTGTGTGGGGATTGATGAAAGCACAGCTATTATTGTACACGGTAATAAGGCCACTGTAGCTGGTGAAGGTCAGGTGATTCGGCTGGCCAATCCTGTGGAAGTTAAAAATACAGACAGAGGTTTATTAAAATTTAGTCACGCCGAATTTGGGGTATTTACCGCTGGTGATGTGATTAATGTAAAACCTTGAAGAAACGCTTTTGATGATGCAGATTAGGAGTTTGGTTTAAGTGCAGAACCTGGTGCGCTGGATTAAAGATAATTTTGAAGTGATCTGTTTAATGGGATAGTGGTGCATAAACTCAACCTTTGTGTTTTATATTTCTATGCAACTCCATACTCGAAACTTCCAGCTCTAAGCATTTTTATCTTATATGCACAAAGCCTGAAGCGCTTTGTAACTTTCGACTCCTGTCTCTATGCGCTCAACTTCCAACTATTTAAACTATCTTTGCGGCAGAAACATGCACACAGCTTGTTTAATTAAACCAGATCACATTGGCTCAGGAAGAACAAAATAACCGCAAGGAAAAAAGCGAGTTACACCCACGCAACAAACACCGTTCGCGCTACAATTTCAAACAACTTATCTCTACTTCAAAAGAATTAAAACGTTTCGTTTTCAAAAATGAACATCACGATGATTCGATTGATTTTGCAGACCAGAATGCGGTAAAAGCATTAAACAGGGCATTACTGAAATATTTTTACAATATCTCTCAATGGGATATCCCGCAGGATTTTCTTTGTCCGCCAATTCCGGGCAGGGCCGATTATATCCACTATGTAGCCGATCTGTTAGGTTCAAGTAATAAAGGAAAGAATCCTAAAGGCGCAAACGTCCATGTGCTGGATATTGGTGTGGGCGCCAATTGTATTTATCCGATTATCGGCCATCAGGAATACGGCTGGAATTTCGTTGGTTCCGAAATCGATCCGCTTTCTGTAGATTCTGCAAAGCGTATTATAGAGGCAAACAAAGAGTTGCAGGGCGCAATTGAAATCCGTCAGCAATCATCAAAAATGGGTATCTTCAGGGGGATTGTGGGTAGAACTGAACGTTTTGATGCGGTGGTTTGCAATCCGCCATTTCATGCCTCCTTAAAAGAAGCAGAGCAGGGTACCCGTCAAAAATGGCGCAACCTGGGTGGCAATGAAAAAGAAGTGAAACACGTTTTAAACTTTGGTGGCAACAAGGCCGAACTTTGGTGCCCGGGTGGTGAACGCGCTTTTGTGGAACAAATGATTATTCAAAGTGCACAAATCAAAAAACAGGTGCTTTGGTTTACCTCGCTGGTTTCTAAAAGTGCCAATTTAAAAAGCATTTATGGTGCTTTGGTTAAAGCAGAAGCCTTTGAGGTGCGTACTGTGCAAATGAGTCAGGGACAGAAAATAAGTCGTTTCGTTGCCTGGACTTTCCAGGATGACCATGAACAGGCCGAATGGGCAAAAGGATGGAAATAAGTCTCAAGTCTGGAGTCGGAAGTCTTTAGTCGGCCAAGCGATTTTGTCGAAGCAAAATATAAACAAAGCTGGATTAATGAAAGTTAATCTGGCTTTTTGCATTAGTAGCATTTGCAATCAAGTTTTGAGCTACAAAGATTCGGGATCCTGAAAGCAACGTATTTTTACGAAGGGCAACCATAGAACTGTCTACTGCAAGTATAGAAATGCCTTAATTAAACGAAGTACAGCTTATCCTGGTAATGGTAAATACAGAAAAATTCTAATGTGACTTCTTTTCGTAAGCAATTAAGATAACCAGGTTATTGTCTTGGTCCGGTGCAAGGCCATGCCAACTTCCCGGTCGGGTTAAAATGGCATCACCAGGTTTTACCGGGAAAACTTTGCCATTCATCCGCATGATGCCATTTCCACTGATGACATAATAAATTTCATCTTCCTTTTGCAAATGATAACCGATAGCAGATCCAGGCTTTAATATTCTTTTTTTAAAAACTGTTTTAAGGTCTTTGGCCGTACCGAAGAAATTAAAACCGATGGTTTCGCCCCCACCCTGATGGGTCCCGGGTTCTTTCTTTGCCACCTCCGCATCATTCTGCAGGATATATCCGGCGGCCCCGCTCTGCTGCGCCTTAACGCAAACAGCCAGCGAGGCGAAAATGGCCGTAATGATCAATATTTTGATTTTCATAAGGTAGATTTCAGTATTAAACTATATTGTTGTTTCTTGCATCGAACTTTAAGCCCTGAGCTTCCTGCTTTAGTCCTTAATTTTTCTACACTAAAGTAACGAATCCTTACATTTTCATGAAAAAATGGACTAAATAATCTGTTTTTAGGCTTGACTTTCCAGTCAATAATATTAGCTTTGCACAAAAAAAATAGATACATGAGCGTTTTAGTAAATAAAGATTCTAAGGTTATCGTTCAGGGTTTTACCGGAAACGAAGGAACTTACCATGCCGAGCAGATGCTGGCGTACGGTACAAACGTAGTTGGTGGTGTAACGCCTGGCAAAGGTGGGCAATTGCATTTAGAAAAGCCTGTTTTTAATACGGTTAAAGATGCTGTTGATCAAACAGGAGCAAATGTATCTATCATTTTTGTGCCACCTGCTTTTGCTGCTGATGCCATTATGGAAGCTGCAGAAGGTGGTATTAAAGTAATTGTTTGTATTACTGAAGGCATCCCGACTAAGGATATGATTCAGGTTAAAGAATATATTTCAGACCGTGATGTGACTTTGATTGGCCCTAACTGCCCGGGTGTGATTACTGCTGATGAGGCTAAAATTGGTATCATGCCAGGTTTTATCTTCAAAAAAGGTCATGTAGGTGTGGTTTCTAAATCAGGAACTTTAACTTACGAAGCGGTAGATCAGGTAGTTAAAGCAGGTTTAGGTATTACGACAGCTATCGGTATCGGTGGTGACCCGATTATCGGAACACCAACAGTTGAAGCAGTTAAGTTATTAATGAACGATCCTGAAACACACGGTATCATCATGATTGGTGAAATTGGTGGGGGAATGGAAGCTGAAGCGGCCCGCTGGATTAAAGAACACGGTACTAAACCGGTTGTAGGTTTCATCGCTGGTCAGACTGCGCCTCCGGGACGTAGAATGGGGCACGCTGGTGCAATTGTTGGCGGTGCTGATGATACTGCAGCTGCAAAAATGAAAATCATGCGTGAGTGTGGTATTCGTGTAGTAGAAAGCCCTGCTGAAATTGGTGCTGCAATGGCAGAAGAACTGGCTAAATAAGATTTAAAAATCTCATTATAGAAAAGCGTTTCGATTAGGTTCGGGACGCTTTTTTTGTTTTGGCAGGTTGCATACAAATGAAGGAAAAAAGAAAGCAATAAATTAGTTGACACGGAAAGCACGGAATAAAAAATAGGAAAAAATTAGAAAATTTAATTAGCTTGGTTAATATTCTCATTTATGGATTATCAAATAAAACAAGGTAATCTTCCCTATAAAAATGAAACTGATTTAATTATTAATGCTGCAATTGAAGTTCATAAGGATTTAAGTTGTGGTTTTCTTGAGATTGTTTATAAGGACGCGCTTTCTGTCGAATTTGAAAGCCGAGGATACTTTTATGAGAGCGAAAAATATTATCCTGTTTACTATAAGGATGTTTTACTTGCGCATAGCTTTTATGCTGATTTTATAGTTTTTGATACTGTAGTTTTAGAAATAAAATCAAAAAGTGGAATAGCGAATGGAGATTTGGCTCAAACTATAAACTATTTGAAATGCGCTGAATGTAGCGTTTGGCTTAGTATTAAACTTCGGCAAGCCCACTTTAGAAATAAGACGCGTTGTTTTCTAAATCATTTTCCGTGTATTCCGTGGCAAAAAAACTTTTGGCGCATAAGAAAATTTAAAAACTTTCCAAGTCTTTCATGGCAAACCAGCAATCTCCGAATGATGGCACCTTTAGCTTCCGGAATTGCCCAACCCCCAACGGATTTATCATTCCTTTGTAAACACTACTACATTCTCTCAAACCCGCAAACCAAATCAAAATCAATGGCGTATATTAATACATGAACACGATGTTAAATAAACTATTTTTGATCTCTGCTGTTGTTTTAATTACGAGTCTTTCTGCCTGTGCGCAAAAGCAGGAAAAGAAAGAGACCGAGCGGACACAGCAATCAGAAAATATTATACCGAAAAAGAAAATGAACTGGAATCCATTAACCCCCGAAGAAGAAAGAGTAATTGTTAATAAAGGAACAGAATATCCTGGTACGGGTAAATATGAACATACTACCGAAAAAGGTACTTACACGTGCAAACGTTGCAATGCGGCATTATATAGATCAGAAAGTAAATTTGATGCACGCTGTGGCTGGCCGGCCTTCGATGATGAAATTAAAGGAGCCGTTAAACGCATCCCGGATGCTGACGGATCACGTACAGAAATTGTTTGCGCCAATTGTGGCGCGCATTTAGGTCACGTATTTCTAGGTGAAGGATTTACCAATAAAGACACCCGTCATTGTGTAAATTCAATCTCCATGAACTTTGTCCCGGATAAAAAATAAGGTGGATGTAGTAGGGTTAGGTAGAGGCGTATAGCGATAAGTTATACGCCTTTTTTGATGCTCAGAATTTAGCTGTTTTTCCACAAATTGTTGATTATAAACTAAATGCTTATATTTGTGCGCTCTACAAATAAAATTTAGCCTATGAAGTATCTGCTGTTATTAAGTTTTAGTCTGCTGTTTTTACAAGGTAAAGCACAAAATTCCGGTCCCTTAAATGCGCCGGATAGTATCAATAAAACAGTTCTGGCAACTTATTATCACAGAAAATTCGAAGGCCGCCGAACCACCAGCGGTGTTAAATACCGGGCAAAAAAATTAACTGCCGCACACCGCACCTTACCCATGGGAACAATGATTACCGTAACTAATCCCGACAATGGAAAATCAGTTGTGGTAAAAGTGAATGATCGTGGTCCATTCTCAAAAAAATTAGCCATAGATCTTTCAGAAAGTGCCGCAAAACAGATTGGCATTTATCGCCAGGGAATTGCCAAAGTTAGCCTCAGTTATAACTTAGAATAATATTCTTTTTAGCTCTATTTTGTAAAGCTTATATGGCTTAAATTTAAGTTATTAACACTTATTTTTATTTGCTATCCCCTTGAAACTAAACAATTACCTTTTTTTTCGCCCGAAAATGAGATTTAGCTGATGTGTTTATTCACCTAAATCACAACGGTGTTAACAACTTTGGTTCAAAAAACAAGCCCTGTGTATCTATATTTGTTTCAACAAAGTTCTTCAACTTCTTGCACCTGAAAACAAATATAAAGGCTTATTTTTTAGTGATTTACTGGTAGATCTCTCGATTAAAATTTAAATTTCCCCAGCTAAAAAATGTAGTTGTTTGCCAGAAAGCAGGAGTTAGCACTTTCACTACAGCGTTTTGATAAAGACATTTCAATCACCATATCACATTGGTGGATGCATGTCTTCGTCGGCTCTGATTAAAATGAAGAAAAATAAAGTATCAGTTATGGAACAGGAATTATTACTACAAGAAAACAAAGATAGGTTCGTGCTTTTGCCGATTAAATATCCGGCAATTTGGGAGATGTATAAAAAAACCGAAGCCAGCTTTTGGACGGCAGAAGAAATTGATCTTTCTGATGACCAGAAACACTGGGATAATTTAAATGATGGAGAAAGACACTTCATTTCTCATATTCTGGCATTCTTTTCTGCCAGTGATGGTATTGTTAATGAAAACCTGGCGGTAAACTTCATGAGTGAAGTGCAGTTGCCGGAAGCCCGTTGTTTCTATGGTTTTCAGATCATGATGGAAAACATCCACGCCGAAACCTATGCGTTATTAATTGATACTTATATTAAAGATCCGGAAGAAAAAGACCGTTTATTCCATGCCATTGACACTGTTCCGGCAGTTAAAAGAAAAGCGGAATGGGCACTTCGCTGGATTGAAAACGGAACTTTCGCAGAGCGTTTAGTGGCATTTGCTGCGGTTGAAGGTATTTTCTTCAGCGGAAGTTTCTGCTCAATTTTCTGGTTAAAGAAACGTGGCTTAATGCCAGGATTAACGTTCAGTAATGAGTTAATCTCAAGAGATGAAGGTTCACACTGTGAGTTTGCCTGCCTGTTATACAGCATGTTGAGCAATAAGCTAAGTGAGGAAGCGGTTCACGGGATCATCAGTGATGCAGTAGAAATTGAAAAAGAATTTATTACAGATGCATTACCGGTAGCCTTGATTGGCATGAACGCTAAATTAATGAGTCAGTATATCGAATTTGTAGCAGACAGGTGGTTACAGGAACTGGGTTATAAAAAAATCTACCATGCAACCAATCCATTCGATTTTATGGAAATGATTTCACTACAGGGAAAAACCAACTTCTTTGAGAAAAGGGTAGGTGATTATCAAAAAAGTGGTGTGTTAACCTCAGCCGATAATAATAAACAGGCGTTTTCATTAGATGAAGACTTTTAAGCCAAATTCGAATTAGTGAATGATGGAATGAGTAAATGCTCTTTTATCATTCAAAGAAATAAATAAATGCAATGAATAGAGTGGAGGCGATGGGTAGATTAACATTCTCTCATTCAAAACTCACTCATTCAGTCAATAAAAATTAAATCTCATAACATATGTTCGTACTAAAAAGAGATGGCCGCAAAGAGCCGGTGCAATTTGACAAAATCACAGCCCGCATTCAAAAGTTGTGTTACAGTTTAAATTCAGACCTTGTCGATCCAATCGACGTTGCCAAAAAGGTAATTGAAGGTTTATACGATGGTGTTACCACATCAGAGTTGGATAACCTTGCTGCAGAAACGGCTGCATCGTTAACCACAAAACACCCTGATTATGCTTTATTGGCTTCGCGTATTGCGGTTTCCAACCTGCATAAAAATACCACAAAATCATTTTCGGGTACGATGAAAATGTTGTACGAATATTTCGATCCGAAAGCGCAAAAGGCTGCACCGCTAATTGCTGATGATGTTTTTGAAATTATTGAAAAAAACAAGGATATTTTAGATAGTTCTATCATTTACGACCGTGATTTTGGTTTTGATTATTTCGGTTTCAAAACTTTAGAAAAATCATACCTGTTAAAAGTTAACGGTCAGATTGTAGAACGCCCGCAACATTTGTTTATGCGTGTTTCAGTTGGTATCCATAAAGAAGATATTGAAAGTGCAATCAAAACGTATAATTTAATGAGCGAGCGTTGGTTTACACATGCCACGCCAACATTATTCAATGCTGCAACCCCAAAACCGCAAATGTCGTCATGCTTCCTGTTAACCATGCAGGATGATAGCATTGAAGGAATTTACGATACTTTAAAACAAACCGCTAAGATTTCTCAAAGTGCGGGTGGTATTGGCTTAAGTATTCATAACATCCGTGCGACAGGATCTTATATCGGTGGTACAAATGGCACCAGCAATGGTATTATTCCAATGCTACGTGTATTTAATGATACTGCCCGTTATGTAGATCAGGGTGGTGGTAAACGCAAAGGCGCATTTGCTATTTATTTAGAGCCTTGGCATGCGGATGTTTTTGAATTTTTAGACCTGCGTAAAAACCACGGTAAGGAAGAAATGCGTGCCCGCGATTTGTTCTATGCCCTTTGGATCAACGATTTGTTTATGCAACGCGTTAAAGATAATGGCGACTGGACATTATTCTGTCCGCATGAAGCCCCGGGTTTAGCTGATTGCTTTGGTCAGGAATTCGAAACTTTATATGCAAAGTATGAAGCTGAAGGCCGTGGCAGAAGAACGATTAAAGCACAGGAACTTTGGTTTGCTATCTTAGATTCGCAAATTGAAACGGGTACACCTTATATGTTGTTTAAAGATGCAGCGAACAGCAAGTCTAATCAACAGAATTTAGGAACCATTAAAAGTTCTAACTTGTGTACTGAGATTATTGAATATACATCAAAAGACGAAGTTGCGGTTTGTAATTTAGCATCTTTAGCATTGCCTCGTTTTGTAATCAACGGACAGTTTGATCACCAGAAATTATATGAAGTAACTTATCAGGCTACTTTAAACCTGAATAAAATTATTGATCATAATTATTACCCTGTTCAGGAAGCTGAAAACTCTAATATGCGTCACCGTCCGGTTGGTTTAGGTGTACAAGGTTTGGCTGATGCCTTTATCTTATTGCGTTTACCTTTCGAGAGCGATGAGGCAAAACGTTTAAACAAAGATATTTTCGAAACGATTTATTTTGCTTCAATGACTGCATCTCATGATTTAGCGGTTAAAAATGGTCCATATCAAACATTTGCAGGATCGCCTTTATCAAAAGGTCAGTTCCAGTTTGATTTATGGAACGTAACACCAGATAGTGGTCGCTGGGATTGGGAAGCATTACGTAGTAAAGTAATAAAAGATGGTGTATATAACTCTTTATTGGTTGCACCGATGCCAACAGCCTCTACTTCTCAGATTTTAGGTAACAACGAATGTTTCGAACCTTATACCTCAAACATTTATACCCGCCGGGTATTAAGTGGGGAGTTTGTGGTGGTAAACAAACACTTGTTGAAAGATTTAGTGGCCTTAGGCTTATGGAACAATGAGATGAAAAACCAGATCATATTGGCAAACGGTTCCATTCAGGCCATTCCATCTATTCCGGATTACATTAAAGAATTATACAAAACGGTTTGGGAGATCAAGATGCGTAACATCATCGATATGGCTGCAGACCGTGGCGCATATATCTGCCAGTCGCAGTCATTAAACCTATTCGTAAATGCACCGAATACTTCAAAATTAACTTCAATGCACTTCTATGCATGGGAGAAAGGTTTAAAAACCGGTATGTACTACTTACGTACGCAAGCCGCATCACAAGCTGTTAAATTCACTGTCGAAAATCAAGGCGGTAAAGCGATTGAAGCGGTAATCCCGGCGCAAATGACACAAGATCAGGTGGCCGAAGAAATTGTTGACGGGCCGGTTTGTTCAATGGAAGAAGGCTGTATCAGTTGCTCTGGTTAGAAACAGGAACAAGGATTAAGGAGCAAGGATAAAAGACTGAAGCGAAAAGCTAATCACCTTGCTGTCATTGCGAAGCTAATTCGAGCGAGCTGAAGCAATCTGTTTTCCAATAGCACTTGTATCACATATTCAAAATTAAGTAAGGTTTTGGGCAAACGCTCAAAACCTTATTTTTTGTCCTTATTTTTGCTTAGTTCAATAGTTCATTAGCCATTTGGTTTTAATGCGCCAAAGACCAATGAACTAATGACGAATGAACCAATGAACAACCTTTTGAAACATAGCAAACACGAAATCATTCCCTGCGAAAGATGCGGAACAGCTATTGAGTGCAAGGCAAATGCTTATACCAAATGTCAGTGTAGCGTGGTTCAACTCAGTATTAACGAAGTACAATATATTTCTGAATTGTATGATGGTTGCTTGTGTGCCAAGTGTTTATTCGAACTGCAACAAGAATACCGTGAAGAAATTGGGGTATAACTCAACTTACGAAGTTTAGCTGGCTTGTGTGATGGGGGAACTTCGTCAGTTTAAAGTACTCTAAATTATTTAAAAATCTTCTGAGCTTATCCTATCCTTTTCCAGAAAACATTTACACGATTATGCCGTTCTACTTTTAAACAAAATAGTAACTTTGACGGAAATTTGAATGAATGAATTTTGAATGAGTGAATGTAGCCTATAGGTACAATAACATTCTCTCAATGAATCATTCTCTCATTCTCTCATTTCAAAAAAACATGAAGAAAGTAAACGTTGGCTTGGTACAAATGAGTTGTACTAAAGATAAGCAGGAAAATTTAGACAAAGCAATTGCTAAAGTAAGAGAGGCAGCGGCAAAGGGTGCACAGATTGTGTGTTTGCAAGAACTTTTTACTTCATTGTACTTCTGCGATGTGGAAGACTATGATAATTTTGATTTAGCAGAAGCCATTCCTGGACCATCAACTGATGCTTTGCAGGTGGTAGCAAAGGAACTTGGTGTGGTGATTATTGCATCTCTGTTTGAAAAACGCGCTGAGGGATTGTACCACAATACAACGGCTGTATTAGATGCCGACGGTTCCTATTTAGGAAAATACCGTAAAATGCATATCCCAGATGATCCTGCTTATTACGAAAAATTCTATTTTACACCGGGTGATTTAGGCTATAAAGTTTTTGAAACCAAATTTGCTAAAATAGGAATCCTGATCTGCTGGGACCAATGGTATCCGGAAGCATCCCGCATAACTGCTTTAATGGGCGCAGATATTATGTTTTATCCAACTGCTATTGGCTGGGATACTACGCAGGATGAAGAGACGAATCAAGATCAATATAATGCCTGGCAAACTATTCAGCGTTCTCATTCTGTGGCTAATGGTGTACCTGTGGTAAGCGTAAACAGAGTTGGTTTTGAGCAAGAAGGCAGAATGAAATTCTGGGGCGGAAGTTTTGCTACGAATGCCCAGGGTAAATTACTTTATCTGGCCTCTCATGATCAGGAGGAAACAAAAGTGGTGGAATTGGACCTGGATCAAAGCGATTTCATGCGTAAACACTGGCCATTTTTAAGAGACAGAAGAATTGATTCTTATCAACCAATTACCAAAAGATATATTGACGGGGATTAAGCTGAAAGCGAAAACCACCTATGGGTGCATCCTGAGTTTGTCGAAGGGTCTAAACACTTCGACAAATTCCATGTGATACCTTAAACTTATAAGACTACAAGAAATGTCAAACTTCCCTCCAAGAAAAGAATTAAATATCAATCAATTCGATTATTCACCAAAACAACAAGGTTATGCTTTCCCTGCCGAGTGGGCGAAACATGAAGCCACGTGGTTAAGCTGGCCACATAAAGAGGCAAGCTGGCCAGGGAAAATCGAAACGATATATACGCCATATTGCCAGTTTATTAAAGCAGTTGCTGAAGGCGAGAAAGTTCGCATTAATGTGAAAGATGAGGAGATGAAAGCATTTGCTGTTTCCGAACTTATTAAAGTTGATGCAGATTTATCGCAGATTGAGTTTTATTTCAACGAAACCAACGATGCCTGGTGTCGCGACCATGGCCCTGCTTTTGTATTAAAAGGAAATGAAAAAGCTGTAGTGGATTGGGGCTACAATGCATGGGGTGGAAAATATCCCCCTTTTGATCTGGATGATGTGGTGCCAACAAAAATCGCCAAACATTTTGATTTGCCATTATTCAATCCTGATCTAGTAATGGAAGGCGGTTCTGTTGAATTTAATGGTGCAGGAACCATTCTGACTACAACTGCGTGTTTGCTGAATGAAAACCGTAACCCACAGTTAAACAAAGAGCAGATTGAAAAATATTTGCTGGAGTATTATGGTCAAGACCAGGTTTTATGGTTAGGAGATGGTATTGTTGGCGATGATACGGATGGACACATTGACGATATTACCCGTTTTGTCAATGAAGATACCGTTTTGACGGTGGTAGAAAGTAATCCGCTGGATGAAAACTATTTGCTGTTGCAAGAGAATTTAGAAGCTTTAAAGGCCATGAAATTAAAGGATGGCCGTTCACTGAATATTGTGGAATTACCAATGCCTTCGCCCGTGATTTATGATGATACGCGCTTGCCGGCATCCTATGCAAACTTTTACATCGCCAATGCAGCTGTAATTGTACCGGTTTTTGATGATGTGAATGATCAGAAAGCGCTGGATATTATTCAGGGCTGTTTCCCGGATAGAAAAGTTATCGGAATCAATTCCGTAGATATTATCTGGGGATTGGGAAGTTTTCACTGTTTAAGTCAGCAGGAACCGGCAGTTTAGTCAGGAGTCTTTAGTCTGAAGTCATTTAGTCAATTTGGTTTTTAGTATTAACTTTACAACATTAAAAAATTCAACTTTACAACATTTCATCATGAAATTATTAGAAGGAAAAACGGCATTAATTACCGGTGCATCAAAAGGTATTGGTCGTAAAATAGCTGAAAAATTTGCGGAGCAAGGTGCTAACGTTGCTTTTACATACTTGTCATCAGTAGAAAAAGGCGAAGCATTAGAAAAAGAACTGCAAACTTTTGGAACGAAAGTTAAAGGCTATCGTTCTGATGCCTCGAAATTCGATCAGGCCGAGCAATTGATCAGTGATGTTATAGCAGCGTTTGGAACTATTGATATTGTAGTGAACAATGCAGGCATTACCAAAGATGGTTTATTAATGCGGATGAGTGAAGAAAACTGGGATGATGTTATCAATATCAACCTGAAGTCTATCTTTAATGTGACTAAGGCTGCATCCAAAGTGATGATGAAAGCGCGTAAAGGTGTATTTATCAATATGAGTTCTGTGGTCGGTGTTACAGGTAATGCAGGTCAGGCCAATTATGCGGCGTCTAAAGCGGGTATTATTGGTTTTACAAAATCTGTGGCCAAAGAATTAGGTTCCAGGAACATCCGTGCAAACGTGGTGGCTCCGGGTTTTATCCGTACTGAAATGACAGAAGTTTTAGACCCTGCAGTGGTTGCGGGCTGGGAAAAAGATATTCCATTAAAACGTGCCGGCGAAACGGAAGATATTGCCAATGTTTGCGTGTTTTTAGCTTCAGATATGAGTGCGTATGTTACTGGTCAAACTTTATCCGTTTGTGGCGGAATGCTATAAGAAGGTAGAGGGATTAAAGGTTTAAGACGAAGGGTTCTCCTGTTCTAAACTAAAAAATTAAAAGGCATAAGATGGGTTTTTTGGCCTGAACCTTATGCCTTTTAGCTTTTACCTCAACGTATATTTCCCATCAATTTCATTAATATCCAATTGTTTTTTATGCTTCTTGAAAGCTAAATAACCTGGTTGTAGTGTTTCCCAAAAACCGGCTTGTAGAGGAAACTGAATAGAATATTTCTTCATATTTTCATTTGTCATTTTGAAAGGATAGATGTTTACAGGTATTTTTTCCTGACCATAATTTCTGGCTTCAACTGCTAAAATATAAATCTCCTTAATTTTGTCATCAGTGAGCGGAATGCAACCGACAGTTACGCAATTCCCATGAATATAAATATCACTTCCAGGTTTTCTGTCTTTTCCGGTTCTAGCCAAATCAACATTATTAGGATAGTTTAGGCCAAGTGATAAATGATAGGTACTCATCGGGTTGAAAACATTGATAGCATAAAATCCTTCGGGTGTTTGCTTATCGCCTTCCATTACTTTTGGACCCAATGTACCGGAATGGGCACAGAAATCATACGCCCTATAAAGTGAATATTTATGGTCAGTTTTAGCTTTTAACCATATTTCTAATTTTCCTTCAGCTTTATAAGCATTGATGATCATTGAAAAATGATCTTTATAACCCGCTAATTGTAGTGACTGATATAAAGTTTCCCACTTCTCTTGATAAGCTTTTTCTACCCTTTCGAATTGAATTTGGGTCGACTTGAAATTATTTTGTGCATTGGCCATAATGCTGAATGATAAGAGAAGCGTTAAACAGATTAATTTCATAAAATTTGCTTTGGTCAAATCTACTTATTTAACGACAGCGCACACAGAGAATTTATAGATTTCCAGGCATAACACACACCAAATGATTCATCTTTTAGTAATCTTCACACCCGACTGCGTATATCTCTGTGCCTACCTTTTGTGTCCCCTGTTGTTAAAAACCCTCAACTTTCTTTCTTTGCGGTTAATAACAAAATTAGCATCTTTATAAAATATGAACAGCATTTTTGCCGGTACTTCTATTTTATATTTTCTGGCTTGCCTGGCTTTAGGTATTTTATATGCATGGTTACTGTATCGGGGAAATAAAAATATTAATAGAAAGCTACAATATGGTTTAACTGCCATCAGAATAGTTGCTGTTACGGCGATTGCCTGGCTAATATTTGCGCCCTTAATTAAAACGCTAAACTATACTTTAAATAAGCCTGTCATCATTATCGGGCAGGACAATTCCCTTTCTATCGCTCAGGTTAAAGCGGTTGGTTTTGACCAGAAATTGTACGAGAAAAACCTGAAAATTCTTCAGGATAAACTATCAGATCGGTATGAAGTTAAAGCTTACCATTTTTCTGATACGGTAAAGGATGGCCTTGACTTTAAAAACCAGGGAAAACTTACAGATGCTTCCGCTTTTTTTCGGAAAATCAGAGATGAGTATACCAACAGAAATGTAGGCGCTGTTATCCTGGCTACTGATGGGATATTCAATCGTGGCGGAAATCCCTTATATAGCATTAATCAGATGAATGCGCCGGTTTATACCATTGCCTTGGGCGATAGTATTCCCAAACGAGATGTTTTAATTTCAAATGTAAACTATAATAATATCGTTTACCTGGATGATGATTTCACCATTGAAGTTCAGGTTCAGGCTTTTCAAAGCGATCATGAAAATACGATGATAGCGGTGAATCAGAATGGTGCTAAATTAGTTCAGCAAGCCATTGCCATTAACGGAAATTCATTTGTTAAAAATATTCCTATAAAACTGCATGCCGGGAAAATAGGTGTTCAAAAATATACCGTTCAACTGGGTATTTTACCCAATGAAATCACCACGAAAAATAATTCACAAACTTTTTATGTGGAAGTGATTGATGGCAGACAAAAAGTGTTATTGGCTGCAGCAGCACCACATCCTGATTTAAGTGTTTTAAAAGAGGCCATTTCACTCAATAAACATTATGAGGCTAAACTCGCCCTTGCCGATGATTTGAATGCCACTGACCCATCCAAATTTGATTTAATCATATTATACCAGTTGCCAGATGCTCAAAATATGTCGACTTCTTTTTTGCAGAAAGTAATGGCTTTAAAAAGGCCCGTTTGGTATGTTTTAGGTGCACAAAGCAATGTAAATGCTTTTAACCAGATTCAAAATCAGGTAAACTTAAGTGCTGCCAATGGTTCCGTTCAAGAAGTTTATGCTGATGTTGCCAATGGTTTTACGAATTTTAACTTGTCCGAAGATGATAAAAAGAAATTTTCCACTTTCGACCCCTTATTGATGCCGTTTGGAAGGTTAATGGTAAATGCAAGTGCAACACCCGTTTTTAATCAACGTATCGGAAAAATAAGTACACAACAACCGTTATTGTTTTTTACCAATGAAAATGGCTTAAAAACTGGTTACCTGATGGGAGAAGGCTTATGGCGTTGGAAATTATCAGAAGCACAAAATGAAAATGGATCATCCGGGTTAAATGATTTAATTTCTAAAACGATTCAATATCTTGCGGTAAAAGATGATCAGCGAAAGTTTAAAGTTTTTACCTCAAAATCGGCCTATGATGAAAATGAAGCTGTTCAGTTTAATGCCACACTTTATAACGATAGTTACCAGCCTGTAAATGAACCGGAAGTTAATCTTCAGGTAAAAAATGAAGCGGGCAAAGTATTCAATTATACCTTTTCTAAAACCGAAAATGCTTATCAACTTGATGCCGGGACAATGAGTGCGGGCAATTATTCCTACTTGTCCAATACTGCTCTTGGCGGAAAACGTTTAACAGCATCAGGAAGTTTTTACGTCAATTCTTTAATGGCTGAATATCAGGAAACCACAGCAAATCATCAGTTATTAAATGAGATGGCTAAACAGAGCAATGGCAAGCTTTTTATGCCTGAAGATCTGTTAAAGATAGCAGATGAAATCTTGAAAAATGAAAATATTAAAACTATTAGTTATGAAGACCGCAAATACGATGAGCTGATTAATATAAAGTGGTTATATGTATGTATTCTGATACTATTGAGTATAGAATGGTTTTTAAGAAAACGTAACGGAGAACTGTAGATTTTGTCAACCCCGAACGTATCCAGGACGTATTACTTTTTGAAGTAATTTAAATGAGTTATTTCAATAAGATCAATATTATTTTCAGTTTAAAAGAGAAGACAATTCAATTATATAGATGGGTACTTCAGAAATATTAGAAATCCTGGGCACTGTTGCTTTCTCCATTTCCGGGACCTTTACGGCTATGCAGCGTAAACTGGATCCATTTGGTGTTTTGATTATTGCTTTTGTAACCTCAATTGGTGGGGGAACAGTTCGGGATTTGTTAATCGGCGATACTCCCGTGGCATGGATGCGGGATATTCAAACCTGTTTGATTATTCTTGCGACCTCTTTAGTGGCGATGTTTTTCAAGGCGCAGGTTCAGAAACTAAAAATTACTTTATTCCTGTTTGATAGCCTTGGGCTGGGGTTTTTTACAATGTTGGGTTTACTTAAAGGAATTGCTTTTGGTTTAAATCCTGGCGTTTGTATTGCACTTGGAACCATAACCGGTTGTTTCGGAGGTATTATCAGAGATACCTTGTTAAATACGATTCCGCTGATTTTTAGAAAAGAAATTTATGCTACGGCTTGTATTTTGGGTGGTTCGATTTATTTTTTACTGCTGGAATTTGGAGTAGGTAGTGTAATTGCGAAGCTTGCCGTTATCGCTTTTATCTTTTTATTAAGGGTTGTAGCGGTTAAGTATAAATTATCACTGCCGAAATTTAATTATGCCCGGGATTAGTCTTTTTTCTCCTCACGAATGATCACAAACACATCCTCATTATCTTTTTTCATGAAATACTTTTCGCGAGCGAATTTTTCAGCAGTATTAAGGTTCGTATTCAGCTCGTTTAAATCCTTTTTAACCTGGGCGGTTTCCTTTTCAAAATACTCTTTTTCTTCCTGTAATTTGTTCGCCTGACTACGGTATTCGTATTGCGACATCATATCATTTTTATCGAAAAATAGCATCCAAACTGCAAATGCAGCCGTTGCAAGAAAATATTTATTGCGGAAAAGGTCTATTAAACGTTTCATAGTTGGAGATATGAGTATGGAGATATGTGATTTGAGATCATGCACCTAACACAGAACAAATATAGTATTAAAATAAAAACATCCGAAGATTTAAAATCTCCGGATGTTTAGCAAATTAGTTTTTCAACTTCTTAACAACCCAAAGCCTAGAAGGACTTAGTGGCAGTTCCTTAAGTCTCCTTTAGAAAATTTAGGGGTTTATTTCTTCGCGTATTTGAATTTCGAACCGATGAAACGAGCATTTTCACCTAATTCTTCTTCTATACGCAATAACTGATTGTATTTTGCAATCCTGTCTGAACGAGATGCTGATCCTGTTTTAATCTGTCCGCAGTTTAAAGCAACAGCTAAATCAGCGATGGTCACATCTTCAGTTTCGCCTGAACGGTGACTCATTACCGACGTATAGCCACTGTTTTGAGCTAAAGTAACAGCATTGATTGTTTCAGTTAAAGAACCGATCTGGTTAACTTTTACTAAAATTGAATTTGCAGTGTCTTCATCAATACCACGTTGTAAACGCGTTACGTTGGTTACAAATAAATCATCACCAACCAATTGAACATGGTCGCCAATTTTATCGGTTAAGCTTTTCCAGCCGGTCCAATCGTTTTCATCCATACCATCTTCAATAGAGATAATTGGATATTTTGCAGAAAGATCAGCTAAATATTGCGCTTGTTCTTCGCTTGAACGAATTACACCGGTAGCACCTTCAAATTTCGTGTAATCGTATTTTCCATCTTTGTAAAACTCAGAAGAAGCACAATCTAAAGCTAAACAGATCTGAGAACCAGGTTGGTAACCAGCAGTTTCAATCGCTTTTAATACGGTTTCAATTGCATCTTCAGTACCATCAAAAGTAGGGGCGAAACCACCCTCATCACCTACAGCAGTAGATAAACCTCTATCATGAAGAATTTTTTTCAGGCTATGAAAAACTTCAGTTCCCCAACGTAAAGCCTCAGAGAATGAAGGCGCACCAACTGGCATGATCATAAACTCCTGAAATGCAATAGGGGCATCAGAGTGAGAACCGCCGTTAATGATGTTCATCATTGGGATTGGTAAAGTATTGGCATTAACACCACCAATATAGCGGTATAAAGGTTGGCCTATTTCATCGGCAGCAGCTTTAGCCACCGCTAAAGAAACACCTAAAATAGCATTAGCACCTAAATTACCTTTGTTTTCTGTGCCATCAAGAGATAGCATTAATTTATCAATTGCATTTTGTTCGAAAACATCAATACCTCTTAAAGCATCAGCAATTTTAGTATTTACATTTTCTACAGCTTTTAAAACACCTTTACCTAAGTATGTAGATTTATCTCCGTCACGTAATTCAACAGCCTCATATTGCCCGGTAGATGCACCGCTTGGAACAGCAGCACGGCCAAAAGCACCTGCTTCTGTAACTACTTCTACTTCTACTGTTGGATTGCCTCTTGAATCGAGGATTTGTCTGGCATGGACATTAACGATTATGCTCATTTTTATTTGATTTTTTGTTACTTTTTAATCTGCTTAGTGTATAAAGTACAATTACTAAGCCTAACATCAAAGTTAGTATAATTTTTAAATAAATAAAGCGTTTTCAGGCTTAATGTTACGATCATTACAAAGCCTAATGATTCGTTAATTTTAATTTAATATAGAGGGTTTTTGTATGGTATGGCACTATTCTAATTGTCTGAATCTTTCGCTATAAAGCTATAAAATGCCGGAAATTCCCGGTGCCAGAACCATTCCGTATGCTTTCCATCTTCGCACTCATGAAAAAGAATATTTTGGTTGCTACCATCAGGATTTAAGATGGCATGTATTTTTTTTACATTGTTTACCATTTCTGTACCTTCTTTATCTCCGGCAACTAAAAAGATTTTATTTCCTTTTAAACCAGGTAAACGATCAGTAACATCTGTGTAAATTTCAGGTCCCAGCCAAAATGCCGGACTGAATATTCCTGCTGAACCAAAAACTTCAGGGTACTCTGCAATGGCAAACATGGAAATCAGGCCACCAAGAGAACTTCCGGCAATTGCTGTATGATTCATATCGGTTAGTGTTCTGTATTGATGATTGATAAATGGCATAAGTGTTTCTACCAAGAACTGCAGATATGCTTTCCCTTCGCCTTTGCCATTTTCACTATCATAGGGATTATATTCTGTCAGGCGATCTTCCTCACCATGATTTATACCAACTATAATCATTTCTTGCAAACCTTCACGGATCAGGTTATCTACAGTCGTATCAACAGCCCATTCATCATTCCTGGCTGGTTTGGCATGAAATAGATGCTGACCATCGTGCATATAAAGAACAGGATACTTTTTTTCAGAATCTTTGTAGCTTTTAGGGAGATAAATCCAAACCTGCCTGTGTTTGTCAAGCTGAGGCATGTAGAATTTTTCATCTACCACATGAACATGGTCACCAAATTGGTAATCAGGTTTTTGTTGTTCGAGGTTCTCTTTCCAGTTTTCGATTCTTACATCCATATCCAATCAACATTAGAAAAGAATATCCGGTTTTAAAAGACAAACACTCATTTATAATGCTGACTTATTTACTGCCTGCAAATATCTGTTGTTGATGCAGTTGCAATAGCAATTTATTATCCGTTTATACCTTTCGTCTTAAATTTGAGAAAAAACAAAATTCAATCTGGTGAGTTCCGTTTTAACTTGGTTCATCCCGATTAAACCTCCGGATATGCCGCTTGATTGCTGAAAAACATTTACTGTAAGTTCATCCTTTGCGGTTTGTGTAATGGTTACACTAAATTTAAAGTACTTCACAAATGCACCGAACAAAATGCGCATGGTCCGGTTGCCTTTTTCCAGAATCAGGTTTCCAAATTGCTGGTTAATTACTTTATAACCTTGAATCTCAAAATAATGATTTATCTTTTCGGTCATCTCTGCAATAGAGATGTCTTTGTATAAATTAGAGATCAAACCATCAACCGTTTGAAGGTTTTTAATAAAATGTGGCATAGCGTTGTTTTTAGATAAAATTTTTACTTCAGTTCATCCAGTACCTTGAACAATTTTTTATTAATTCCACTTCCGCTATAATTGTTGATATTGATTACAATCACATATCTATTTCCAGCGGTGTCAGTGTGGTATCCGGCAAATGCCGAAACATCATTTATAGTGCCACTTTTTATTTTCATGCCATTATATTCCGGCAAAGCTTTATAAAAATCCGTGAACCAATCTTCATTTTGAACCTGGAACAATATATTTGCCATGGCAGCGGTCGTAATTCGGTTTCCCGGAGAAAGTCCGCTGCCATCAATGATATTCAGGGCAGATTGATCAATGCCTTTAGCTGCCCAGAAATTAATTTCAGTTTCTGCTCCTTTAGAAGTAGTTGCAGGTTTGCCGGATTTCAAGGCCATAGTTTTTAAAAAAGTTTCACCATAAAGGTTGATGCTTTTTTTTAGAAACCAGTAAGTCATTTCGCTCAGGGTGGGTGAAGTAACGATGCTGATCTTTTGCATAGCTGTTGGAACGGATTGTTTATTCTGTTTCAGTAATCTTGTGGTAGTAGCTTCCTGTGTGATTTGAATACCCAAGCGCTTCAACGTGTCCTGTAAATGGTAAGCACAATCAAAAGCAGGATCGGGCAGGGCTACGGAAATGCCCGATTTGCCAATGCCCATGCCCCAGGTACCGCGTAAATAAGCAACATTAGAATAGGGTGGAAGAAAGGCATAGCTTTTGTCTCCACTACCTGGTGAACCTGTTTTTAATTCATTTTCGATCTGGATATATGGTGTAAGCGGAACTGTTTTTATGATTTGTACCGCTGTAGCTGTACTTGATCCAGGACGCAATTGTATGTCAAACTGATTTTCCCTCCAGGCTAGGCCTGATGTTCCGGCACCATAGTAATTGCCGATATCCTGCCATACCCAACCCTCGGGTGTGGTTTGCGTGCCAAATATTTGATCATCACCAATAATTGATCCCTCAATTTTCTTAATGCCTGCAGATTTTATCGCTGCAACCCACTGTTTTAAAACTGCGGGTTCAGTGTTTTGAAAGCGGGGGGAGCCTAATGTAGGGTCCCCGCTTCCTGTAATGATAATATGGCCTTTCAAAGTCCCATCAGCTGTGATTTCTCCAGAGTAGGCCAGTGTGGTTTGGAATTGAAAATCTTTCCCTAAAATACTGAAAGCGGTTGCCGCTGTAATGGTTTTTAAAGTTGATGCTGTCGCCAGGCCTATTTGCTCATTTCTGGCGAACAGTACTTTTCCGGTGCGTGCATCTAAAACACAAATGGATGTTATGGCATGTTTGGCCTGCTCATCGCCGAGTAAAGTATTGAATGCTTTATCCAGGTTTTGGATGCTGTTCTGGGCAAAGCAGTTTACATAAAATAGAGCGTATAAAAGAATGATAAGTGACTTTTTCATATAAAAAATATAGTTAAACCAATAAATCGGTATAATTTTTTTTATTAATTACCTTGGTTTGTACGTGTTGGTAAACATTGGTAAATGTGGTTGGGAATTTCACTTTTTTGTTTTCGTTCCATTTAATCTCATATGCGGTTAAATTTCCTTCAAATTCTTCAATCAAATCTATTTCCTGCTGCTGGAAACTTCTCCAGAAGAAATGTTTGGTATGCTTAATCTGGTTACTATTGGCTTTTATAAATTCGGATATCATATAATTTTCGAAAAGCTGCCCGGTATCTTGCCTTAAGCTTAGCGGACTAAAATTCTGGATTATAGCATTGCGTATGCCATTATCATAGAAATAGATTTTCTTCCCTTTCTTTACTTCATTCCTCAGGTTTTTACTGTAGGCACCTAATCTGAATACCACGAAACACTGTTCAAGTAAATCTATATACCGTTCAACAGTGAGCTTATCTGCTTCTATCATTTGCCCAAGTTCGTTATATGAGATCTCGTTTCCAATCTGCAATGCCAAAGCCTGTACTAGTTTTTCCAGCTGAATGGGTTTTCTGATACCGGATAGTGCCAGTATATCTTTAAATAAATAGCTGTTGGTTAAATTTAATAAAAGTTCCTTTTCTTCACCTGGATAGTTTATCGCATCTGGGTAGCTGCCAAAAATTAATCTCTTTTCCAATGATTGTTCTTCAGTAAGAATATTGGTATGCTGTACCAGCTCAGCGACTGAAAAAGGAAAAAGGTGATACTCAAATTTTCTACCTGTTAAGCTCTCCTTTGTGCCTGCTGCTAAATCTAAAGAGGAGGAACCCGTAACTAAAAGTTGTACTTCTGGAAAGTTATCTACAATAAGCTTTAATGTTAAACCAATATTGGTAACCCTTTGCGCCTCATCAATTAAAAGTATTTTATGCGTTCCTATGATTGATTTCAATCGTTCAATACTGATATCTTCCAGTGTTATACGCACATTGGCTTCATCGCAATTAAGAAAAACAAATGATTCTTCTTTCCGCTTCGCTAGTTTTTTTAACATCGTTGTTTTACCTACCTGCCTGGCACCAGTAATGATGATTGCCTTTCCTTTAAAAAACTTGGATTCAATATAATTCTCTAATATTCTTTCAATCATAATTAAAATACCTTTCTAAACAAATATAATTCATTCATATATAATTTTGATATTGTAATCATTAAATTATATATAAATTTAATATTGTAATCACCAAATTATATATAATTTGGTGATTAGTGTTTTCGTTTTATGTTTAGTAATTGATTTCTGATTAAAATTTCATCAGGCATGTGTAGAAATATAACATAGGATAAACTGTGGTGATATGAATTTTTATCCTGAAAAGAATACAAAAAAGCCCGTGTTTGTGGCACGGGCTTAATTTTTTTGTTTTTAAAATTAAACTAATTCTTTCCGGATAAGGTATTCTGCTATCTGAACGGCGTTAGTAGCTGCACCTTTACGTAAGTTATCGGCAACAATCCAAAGGTTTAAAGCTTTGGATGCTGATTCATCTCTCCGAATACGGCCAACAAAAACCTCATCTTTTTCGTGTGCATCTTTAGGCATTGGATATTTTAAATTTGCTACATCGTCAACTACAATAATTCCAGGCGATTTTTCTAAAATACTGCGTACTTCAGCCAAATCAAAATCATTTTCAAATTCAATGTTTACAGATTCAGAGTGGCCGCCCATTACCGGAATACGAACAGTAGTTGCCGTAACTTTGATGGTATCATCGCTCATGATCTTATTGGTTTCCTTAACCATTTTCATTTCTTCTTTGGTATACCCATTATCCATGAAAACATCAATATGAGGCAGAACATTTAAGTCAATTTCATATGGATAGGCTTTTGGACCATCAATGCCTTTACGTTCATTCATTAATTGCTCAACGGCCTTAACACCCGTGCCAGTAACGGATTGATAGGTAGAAACAACAACCCTTTTAATTTTATATTTATCATGCAATGGTTTCAAAACCACAACCATTTGAATGGTAGAGCAATTTGGATTGGCGATAATCTTATTATCGATAGAAAGTTCATGGGCATTAACCTCTGGCACGATCAATTTAATCGCAGGATCCATTCTCCAGGCTGATGAATTATCAATCACAGTAGTACCAGCTTCTTTGAAACGTGGTGCATGTTCTAATGAAGTATTTCCACCGGCAGAAAACAAGGCAATATCTGGTCTCATACCAATTGCAGTATCCATGCTAACGATTGGGAACTTCTTACCCTTAAAAGTAATTTCCTTACCAACACTCTTTTCTGAAGCTACGGGAATTAACTCTGTTAAAGGGAAATTTCTTTCCTCCAATACTTTTAACATTACGGTTCCAACCAATCCGGTGGCACCAACAACTGCTACTTTCATTTTAAATTTTAATTATTATATTTATAAAACATTTGATATAAGTCCAAATATGCTAAAAATTAAGCTTATATCCCTATTGTTACCCATTAAAATTGCATCGATTATTTTTAATCCTCACCCTGTCAGAAATGACCGGATTAAAAATATCAGCAAACACATCCCCAAAAAAGCTACTATAGCCAGTTCTTCAGGAAATAAGGCCTCACCTGGTTGTGCACGATCCATTCTCGTTCAGGATGATGTTTTAATTTCAGAGGTGTTATTCAATCCGAGGCCTGGTGGAGTGGATTTTGTAGAGATTTACAACAATTCCGGTCATGATATTGATTTAAGTGAATTGCAACTCGCCAATACCAATACTGCTGGTAAAGTAGCCAATATTAAAAATATTTCGGCTAAAAAATTAACCATGCCTGAGGGAACGTTTTGGGTAATTACGAGCAATCAAAAGAATATCCGGGAGAATTATGATGTGAAGTTTCCGAACCAACTGATTCAGATCAGCAGTATGCCGGCCTATAATAATGATAAGGGAACGGTGGTTTTGTTAAGCCATAATCAGGTATTGGACCGGTTAGATTATCAATCGAAAATTCATCATCCGTTAATTCAGGATGAAGACGGAATCTCGCTGGAAAGGGTATCATTCAAGGTGCCGGCAAATGAACCTGGTAATTTCACATCAGCAGCTGCAACAGCGGGGTTTGCCACTCCAACCTATCAAAACTCACAATCGTCAGCTGATGGCAATAGCGAAGTTTTTCTATTGTCTAAAACCTTTTCTCCGGATGGGGATAACTTTGAGGATGTGCTTAAACTGGAATACCATATGAGGCAGAATTCAAGCCTGGCTACGGTAAGTATTTATTCTGATAAAGGAAGGCTGATTCGAAAGTTGCTTAACAATCAAACCATCGGAACAAATGGCTTTTTAACCTGGGATGGTTTGGATGATCACGGAAGTATGTCCAATATCGGAATTTATATTGTCTTATTTGATGTCTTTGATTTACAGGGCTATACCAAAAGATTTAAGCTGGCATGTGTACTTGCTGGCAAGTTGAATTGAGCAATAATGTCTTGTCAGATCATAACTCAGAAAGGCGTTAACATGAAAAAGGTCGTAGCGAGAAAACACTACGACCTTTACTAATAAAATTTTGATGAGAAATTATAAAATGTTTTTCTTGATATAAGCGCAGCTTGCCGCAACAGATTCGATTGGGTTAGGCTTATAATTGGTTTCATGCTCAACAAAGAAATGTTTCATGCCTGATAACTTGGCATCAGCGAAAATGGGTTTCCAGTCAATACTTCCCGTTCCAACTTCTGCATTTAAAGCAGGATTTGTTTTGTCCATATCTTTTACATGCCACATGGTAAAACGACCTGGGTTTTCTGTAAATAATTTGATAGGATCATTTCCAGAGCGTACTACCCAGTATAAATCCAGTTCAAAGTCAACGAGTTTCTTATCCGTTTCATTTAACAAAATTTGATAGCCGGTGGTTTCTCCCTGTTTCTGGAATTCAAAATCATGGTTATGATAAGCCAGTCGTAAACCTGCATCTTTACACATTTTGCCTGCAATATTGATTTTGGCGGCAAGTTTTTTATAGTCTTCTGCATTTTTTCTGATACTGGCATCCAGATAAGGAATAGTAACATATTCACTGCCTAAAACCTTTGCAGCAGCAATAGCCGCTTTTAGTTCATCAGTGTTGCCATCAGCTAAATAAGTACCTAATCCATAATGCCCGCTAACTGCTTTAAGTCCGTTTGTGCTCAGTAGTTTCTTGAATTCTACAGGAGTTAAACCCCAAAACTGACCTTTAATAGAAAAGCCATAAGTTTCAACTTCTGTAAAGCCTGCTTTTGCCACTTTTTCAATCGTTCCCTTTAAATCTTTTGGCAGGTCTTCTCTTAACGAATAAAGTTGTAGGCCAACTGCCTTTTTCTGGGCTACACATGCAATTGATGGAGCCAAAAGTAAAGTTGCTACTGCTAAGCAACTATTGATGATGAAACTTTTTCTTGATAACATAATAATTAATTAAATGTCACAGATCTCAACGGCTTTTTTTAACGAAGCTATTTTATCTGCATTTTTAGGTATAAATTCTTGTGCAACGAAACCTTTAAAGCCGGTTTCTACAATGGCTTTCATAATTGCCGGATAATAAAGTTCCTGCGTATCATCAATTTCATTCCGGCCTGGAACACCAGCTGTATGATAATGCGCAATGTATTGATGATGATCCCGGATGGTATGAATCACGTCTCCTTCATCGATCTGCATATGATAAATATCGTAAAGCAGTTTAAAGTTTTCTGAACCTAAGCGTTTACACAGTTCAACACCCCAGGCCGTTTTGTCACATTGATAATCGGCATGGTTTATTTTGCTGTTTAACAATTCCATTACCAATACCACGCCATGTTTTTCTGCCAATGGCATTAATTGTTTTAATCCTTCTACACAATTATTCCAGCCGGTTTCATCGTCTTTTCCACGACGGTTTCCGCTAAAGCAGATTAAGTTTTTGTAACCAGCTTCGGCCACAAGGGGAATCATGGCAGAATAATTCTTGATTAAAGTTTCATGAAATTTTTTATCATTAAACCCATCAACGAGATTAATTTCAGCGCCGTTACACATAGAAGAAACCAGTCCATGTTTTTTAAGTATTGGCCAATCTTTCGGGCCAACCAAATCAATGCCCTTTATACCGATTTTTTTTGCTTCGGTACAAAGTGTTTCTACATCAAGCGTACTAAAACACCAGCGGCAAACAGCATGATTTACATTGCCTTTAAGTTTTTCAGATGGTTTTGGCTGATCCATAGCGAAGGATGATATACCCGATGAAACACCAATTGCGGCAGTACCTGCAATGATGTTCTTTAGTGCATTTCTTCTGTTTAATTTTGAAGGCATGTTAAAGGGCTTTAGCTTCTGATTTTGTTTTATCATTAAAAAGTACAGCAAAAAGCAGGAAGACTGCAGCAGCAATAACTGCAGGAATAATCCACACCATTTTCCAGTCGATTGCACCATCCGCTGCTTTATAAGTATCTGTTATTTTACCTGCAACCTCAAATCCGATAAGCATCCCTACACCATAGGTGGCTAAGGTAATTAAACCCTGCGCTGAGCTTTTGTATTTCTCGCCAGCTTTGGAATTGGTATAAATCTGACCGGATACAAAAAAGAAGTCGTAGCAAACACCATGCAACGCAATACCAATAATAAGCATAAAACTTAAATCGCCGGCATTACCAAAAGCAAACAATACATATCTAAGTGCCCAGGCAAGCATACCTACCAATATGGTTTTTTTAAAGCCATATTTCGAAAAGAAAACAGGAATGGCCAGCAAAAATAATGCTTCGGATATCTGACCGATTGCCATTTTTCCGGTTGGATTTGAAACTTTAATATCCGCTAAAAACAAACCGGCATTCTGATAATAAAATGCCAACGGAATACAAATTAATATAGCCGAAATAAAGAAGATGGCGAAGTTTTTATCCTTTAACAGCTTGAGGGCATCCAGACCAATTAAATCACCAATTTTGATTTTCTCGGTCGAAGAAACTTTAGGCGGTGTTTTAGGGAGGGTAAAGCTGAAGATACCCAGTACCAATGAAACAATACCAGCCATCAGGAAGGTACTTTTCAATAATCCCGATTGAATGCCTTCAGGAGAATCCCAATGGAAAACAAAACTAATAAGCAAGCCTGCAATGATCCAGCCGATGGTTCCCCAAACCCGTATTTTTGAAAATTCCTTTTCCGGATCCTGCATTTGGTTAAATGAAACGGAATTGATTAATGCCAATGTTGGCATAAATAAAATCATATAACCGAGTACATAAGGGTAAAATACACTTACATCAGTTGCCCTGTACATTTGATACATTAATACAGCGCCAACAATATGCAACACACCAAGTATTTTCTCCGCATTAAAATATCTGTCTGCAATTAAGCCAACAATAAACGGAGCGATAATAGCTCCCCAGGATTGTGTTCCAAAAACAGAAGCAGATTCTGATCCGCTTGCTTTCAAATTGTTGCCTAAAAATGTGCCCAGTGTTACAAACCATGATCCCCATATAAAAAATTCGAGGAACATCATGGTAGAGAGTTTAAAGCGGGTAGTGGTATTCATTTGGTTTATATAAATTTATTAGGTATAAGGTTTAAGCGAGGAATATAAATCCATCAATCTTTTGCCTTACGCTTTTAGCTTAATTTTAGTAAGGTTATTATGTTTAAGGTGTAAAGTTAAAGTGAGAAAGGAAACCCTCAAGCCTTTTACCTTACGCCCTAAACCTTAGTTATAATTCTTTTATAATGATGTTTTTGTACCAAACTTCATCACCATGATCCTGAAGGGCAATCTTGCCTGATTTATAAGTTCCCCAGTTTTCCCAATTAGCAAATTTGCTTCCGGCAACCAGCTTTTTCCAGTTTTCATCCCATAAGGTTGTTTTCACCACCTGAACCCCATTTAAAATTAGGGTTAAATTTCCTTTTTTACTAATAATTTCTGCTTTGTTCCATTCACCAACCGGTTTAACAGGTTCAGATGAGCTTTTGATTAAATCATATAAATCTCCGGCACGGTGTTTAGTTATTTTTCCGTCAGGATGACCATCATTATCCAATACCTGCATTTCTAAACCAGTAGAGTAGGTTGCATGGTATTTTGGTTCTTCATGAACGTAGAAAATTAAACCGCTGTTGGCCTTTGGTGCTACTTTCCATTCGTATTTTAAATGGAAATCTTTGTATTCTTTGTCTGTGACCAAATCGCCACCGCCATCAGTACCTTTGGTTTTAGGATCAAGGTGTAATGCATCTTCCTGAACCTGCCAGCCACTGCCCACATTGGTTTTATTGTAAGTATGCCAGCCAGTAGTTGTTTTACCATCAAATAAGGGTTTGAAGCCCTTTTGTGCCTGGGATATTTGTGTAACTGCCAACATGATGCAGGCAGAAAGGATTATTTTTTTCATTTTACTTCGGTTTTCATCATTGCGAGGAATGAGGAGTGTATTTTTATAAAGTTAAATTGTTCCAGCCTTTGCGATATTCACGTTTGACAAACTGATTGGCCTCATCGAAATTAGTAATTTTCATGTTGTCATTATCCCAAAGCATTTTCATGTACCTGCCCGGGTAAGTTACTTTACCATTTACCGTTTTTTGAATATCGAAACTTCTGATGGCTAAATTAGCCATTAATAAAGCCTCAGTTAAAGGGCCAGCAATTTCGAAAGGCGAACTTACTTCCTGTTTACCATAACCTGCAATTGCTGCTTCTACCCATTGTGCATAATGTCCATCGGCACCTCCTTTAACCCGGGCATATTTTTCTTTTACTTTAATGTCTTTGTTTCTGCTGAGTGGTAATAATTTCGGATTTGCACTATAGGTCTCCGACATCATTTTACCTTTTGTGCCGATAAACAAAGTACCATTGCCACCATCACCAAAGGTTTCGTTAGCTTCCAATTCAGCGGGGCGTTCCGGTTGGATACCTCCATCCATCCAGTGTAAAGTAACATCGCCTTTTGTTTTTTCCGTTTTAGGGAATTTCAGGGTAACATGGCTTGACGGCGGACAACTTTCGGGAAAATACCCACGTTTAAATTCATCCACATAAACAGATCCCACACTGGCTTCTACCTCTTTGGCATATTTTAAGTTTAAAACGCTGAAAGGCGCTTCAATTAAGTGACAGCCCATATCTCCCAGTGCACCGGTACCATAATCCCACCAGCCACGCCAGTTAAATGGCACGAGTTTATCTACATAATCCTTCTCAGGGGCTGTACCTAACCACAAATTCCAGTCTAACTCTTTTGGAATTTCTGCTTTTTTATCCGGCCATGGAATACCTTGCGGCCAAACCGGACGATTGGTCCAGGCATAAACCGTATGTACATCACCAATTAAGCCTGCTTCATACCATTCTTTCATTTGGCGCGGACCATCATTTGATGCGCCCTGATTACCCATTTGCGTAACCACCTTATATTTTTTCGCGGCAGCGGTTAAAATCCGTGCTTCATGAATATCGTGCGTAAGCGGTTTTTGAACATACACATGTTTACCAAGCTGCATGGCTGCAAGTGCCTGTATCGCATGGTTATGATCAGGTGTGGAGATAGAAACGGCATCAAAGTTTTTGTGTTCCTTATCCAGCATTTCGCGGTAGTCTTTATAGTATTTTGCTTTTGGAAATGCTTTTACACTTGATGCAGCACGGCGATCATCTACATCGCATAAAAAAGCGATATCTGCCTTACCACTTTTGGCAAACATGGCAATATCACCTTGTCCTTTACCACCCACGCCGATACCGGCAATCAGTAAACGGTCGCTGGGTGCTAAAAAACCCGGCCCACCTAAAACATGACGTGGAACAATCATAAATGCAGCGGCAGCTATGGCGCTGGTTTTAATAAAATCACGGCGGTTACTCGTGTTTTTATTTTCTTGCTCTGTTTTCATTAGAATTGTATGAGGTTTAAAAATGTATGCCTATTTCTTTTTTAAGGATAAGATATATTTAACCATCAATTTAGCATCGGCAGGTTTCAATGTTGAATGGGCTGTCATTGGCATAGTACCCCAAACACCTGTACCGCCCTTGATAATTTTATCTGCTAAATAATTGATGTTTTTTTCAGTTGCAGGGTATTTTTTAGCAATATCCATGTAAGAAGGACCAATAATCTTATTCACCTTATTATGGCAACCAATACAATCTGATTTGTTAATCAGCTTTTCGCCTGCACTCATTTGCATGGCATGACTGGATAATGTAGCTGTTGCCACTACCGTTTTTTCTTTTTCTAAGTCTGCTTTGGTAAAAGAGGCCATAAAAATAACTACAGCGCCTAAACCTAATAATGTTTTTTTCATTTGTGTGTTTTTAATAACATGTGATGCTGCAGGTTTGATGATCTGATGTAGAAAACCATGCAGATTTTCATGTTGTTAGTCTTGTAATCCTAATATTTTTTTGTTGAAAGCGCTATCACTACCCGATGCAGCAAAATCATCAAATGCTTTATCGGTTACTTTAATGATGTGATTTTTTATAAATTCGGCACCTTCTCGGGCACCGTCTTCCTGGTTTTTAATGCAGCATTCCCATTCCATTACGGCCCAACCTTTAAAATCGTATTGTGCCAGTTTACTGAAAATGGTTTTAAAATCAACCTGGCCATCTCCAGGAGAGCGGTAGCGGCCTGCTCTGTTTGCCCAGCTTTGATAACCACCAAATGTACCTTGCTTACCTGTTGGATTAAATTCAGCATCCTTCACATGGAATGCTTTAATGCGTTCGTGGTAAATATCAATGTATTGAATATAATCAAGCTGTTGTAATACAAAGTGAGATGGATCATACAATAAGCATGCCCTGTTGTGATTATTCACTGCCGCAAGGAACATTTCATAAGTTTCTCCGTCAAATAAATCTTCACCAGGATGAATTTCATAGCAAACATCTACACCACACTGATCAAATTCATTTAAAATAGGCATCCATCGTTTGCCGAGTTCGGCAAAACCTTCTTCTACTAAACCTGCCGGACGTTGTGGCCATGGATGGAAATACTGCCAGAGCAAGGATCCACTGAAAGTAGCATGTGCGTTTAACCCCAAATTTTGAGATGCTTTTGCGGCATATTTCATTTGCTGCACTGCCCATTCCGTTCTGGCTTTTGGGCTCTTGTGCAATTCTTTTGGCGCAAAGGCATCAAATAAATCATCATAAGCAGGATGAACAGCAACCAATTGCCCTTGTAGGTGGGTAGATAATTCAGTGATTTCCAAACCATAAGAAGCAATAGTGCCTTTTAAGTCATCAGCATAGGTTTTACTCTCGGCGGCTTTCTGAAGATCGATAAACCTTTTATCCAGGGTTGGCATCTGGATCCCTTTAAAACCCAGGCCTGCAGCCCATTTGCAAATGTTTTCCAGCGAATTAAACGGTGCATCATCACTGATGAACTGTGCTAAAAATACGGCCGGTCCTTTTATTGTTGTCATGCTTGTATTTAAATTTTATAATCCCACCATTTTTGGTCAGACTGGCTTGAGTTCACTACATTTTCAATGAATGCCATTCCCCGTATTCCATCATCAGCGGTAGGGAAATCTAACATTTCCGGTGTAGGTTGTTCCTGGTTCAGTTTTGCATTAACCGTTAAGGCAAAGTTTTTATAAATATTGGCAAATGCCTCAAGGTAACCTTCAGGATGTCCACCTGGTGTACGCGTATTGTGTTTCGCAAAGCTGCCCATATAACCATTACCTGTTCTGTAAATTTGAGCCGGTGCATCAGGCCATTTTGCAATCAGTGTATTTGGTTCCATCTGATGCCATTCTAAGCCCCCTTTTTCACCATAAACCTTTATTTTTAATGCATTTTCTTCACCTGCGGCAATTTGAGATGCAATGAGTACGCCATTTGATCCGTTATCGAACTTTAAAAGCACGTTTCCATCATCATCTATAGCTCTTCCAGGAACAACGATATTTAAATCCGCACAAATTTTGGCGATTTTCAAGCCGGAAATATATTCTGCAAGATGTGCTGCATGTGTTCCAATGTCGCCCATACTGCCACTTTTCCCTGTTTTGGAAGGGTCTGTACGCCAGGCAGCCTGAGCATTTCCCTCACGTTCAGACAAAGTACTTAACCATCCTTGCGGATATTCCACAATAATTTTTCTGATGGCGCCGAGCAAACCTTCACTTACCATTTGCCTGGCCTGTTTTACCATTGGATAGCCAGAGTAGGTATGCGTTAAACAAAGCGTTAAGCCTGTTTCTTCTACCTTTGCTTTTAACAGTTTAGCTTCTTCCAGGGTAAGCGTCATTGGCTTTTCGATCACCACGTTAAAGCCATGTTCCAGTGCCAGCATGGCTGGGGCAAAATGTGCGAAATTTGGAGTAACGATGGTTACAAAATCTATTTTTTCATCAGCAGGTAATTCACTTTCCTGCTGAATCATTTCTTCATAACTCTTATATATTCTGTTATCAGGGAGGAAGAGGATTTTACCGGATTCATAACCAACTTCCGGATTCACACTTAGTGCACCTGCGGTAAATTCGATTAAACCATCCATATTGGCCGCAAGGCGATGTACTGCACCGATGAAGGCGTCTTTTCCACCGCCTATCATGCCCATTCTTAATTTTCTTTTCATAGAGGTTAGGGTTTAAGATATAAGGTTTAAGGCTTTGGACTCCTAACCCTATACCTTAAACCTCATACCTTTTACCTATTAATTAAATGTTGTTTTTCTTTAATTCTTTCACTGCATAATCAGCAGCACGAGCGGTTAAAGCCATAAAAGTTAATGATGGGTTTTGACATGCGATTGAAGGCATACAGGCACCATCAGTTACAAACACGTTATTCACTTCATGCATTTGATTCCATTTGTTGAGAACTGAAGTTTTTGGATCATTACCCATTCTTGCCGTTCCCATTTCATGGATGGCCATACCCGGATAACAACCTGCATCATATGTTTTGATGTTTTTCATGCCCGCTTTTTCTAACATTTCTGCTGCATCATTCATCATATCCACACGCATTTTTTTCTCATTTTCTTTGTATTCGCAATCAATGGCTAATACTGGCTGACCCCATTTGTCTTTTTTAGTTTTATCAATGTAAACCTTGTTTTCATAGTATGGTAACATTTCTCCAAAACCGCCAAGACCCATGGTCCAGCTGCCTGGTTTCGTCATTTTTTCTTTTAAACCAGAACCAAATGAAAGTTCGGCAACATCACTTTGCCAGTTTGATCTGCTTGCACCACCCTGGTAACCGAAACCACGCAGGTAATCACGTTTATCATTTCCAATGTTTTGGTATCGGGGGACATAAATGCCATTTGCACGGCGTCCGTAGGTATATCTGTCATCAAAGCCTTCTGCTTCGCCTGAAGCACCACAGCGGAAATGATGATCCATTAAATTATGCCCCAATTGTCCACTTCCATTCCCTAATCCATTTGGATGTGCATCCGAAGTAGAGTTTAATAAAATAAAAGTTGAACCCAATGTAGAACCGTTCACAAAAATAATTTTTGCATAAAACTCCATGGTTTTGTTGGTTTCTGCATCGATTACCATTACGCCTTTTGCTTTTTTCGTGTCTTTATCATAAATGATATGATTTACGATAGAGTAAGGTCTTAACGTTAAACGTTTAGTAGCCATTGCCGCAGGCAGGGTAGAGGATTGCGTACTGAAATACGCACCAAACGGACAACCACGGCTGCATAAGTTACGGTATTGGCAGTTTCCACGGCCTTTATGAGGAACAGTTAGATTGGCTACACGGCCAATCATCATGATCCGCTCTCTTTTGTAATGCTCCTCAATCCTGGCTTTTACTGATTTTTCAACAATATTTAAGTCCATTGGAGGTAAGAATTCTCCATCCGGGCAGGTTGACCAGTTTTCTTTAGAACCACTTATTCCTGCAAAGCGCTCTGCATAATCATACCATGGAGAAAGTTCTTTGTAACGTAGAGGCCAGTCACTACCGTGTCCGTCTTTTGCATTATCTTCTAAGTTATGTTCACTTAAGCGGTAGCTCTGACGGCCCCACATTAAAGACTTACCACCAACATGAAAACCACGGTACCAGTCGAAACGTTTATCTTCTGTATACGGGCATTCCAAATCATTTACCCACCATTTTTCATTGGCCTCACTATATGGATAATCTCTTTTTTGTACCGGGTGCGTACGTTTTTGCTCTTCGGTTAATCTGCCTGCATGTTCAAAATCCCAAGGATTTTTCATGGCCGTTTCATAACCGGTAATGTGCTCAATGTTCATTCCTCTTTCGAGCATTAATACCCGTAAGCCCTTTTCTGTAAGTTCTTTTGCAGCCCAGCCGCCACTAATCCCCGATCCTATTACAATGGCATCGTAAGTATTTTCAGCTTTTAAATTTGTATTTAAATTCATGATGTTTTGTCGTTGTAGTTTTGAAATTAGGTAGCCCAGGATTTTTGTCCGGGTTTCAGCTTGGTATTGCCATCGTATCTTCCGGGAACAAGAATATATTCGCGGGCTTTGGTGCATCCAATTTCAGAAGAATAGTAGCCCAATAAGGTAAGATCTCTGGCCGTAATGAAAAAGTAAACCAGATCCTTGTTTTCTTCTGATTTTGTTTCTTTCTGGGCTATAGACATCAGTCTTAAATCAACCATTAATTTGGTGCGTTCAGGAACGGTTAAGGCCACATAACTTTTTTTGAAATCTTGCATCGACTTGTCTTGAAGTTGTTTGAAACCCCTTGCAAATGAGGTTTGCATTTCCTTCGGATAGCAATCCTGCATCATCATTGGAATGAATTTACCTAGGCCTGCAGCTTTAGCGCCGGCAGACGATTTAGTTGTCGGGACAATAATATCGGCAAATTCGGCGAAAATTTTTTGATCCTGTACTGAAAATGAAACAAAATTCTTTTCATTTTCAGGGAGTGTAAAACTTTCAAATAGAACGCCCATTGTACTCGCTGAGATGGCTCCTCCCAGTAAAAATGCAACGTTTTTGAGTGCTTCTCTTCTGTGCATCGTTTTTGTATTTTTATATATTGGTTATTTATGCGTTGGATAGGTAATATTAGAAAAAAATGGCATGATAATCAAATATGAAAGCTTTAATTCCGTATTCGCAATGCGATTGTTACTAAATAGAATTGTTCTAAATAATTAATTAATTACTGTCTTAAGTACGTTTATGTTGGTTTTTGTAGGCTAAATACTTCGTGTACTAATTACATTAACCTTAGATAAAGATAAGTTTTTTTCATAAATTCTCACCTCTCCTGCTTTTGAAAGATTTTTTTTTGTTTTGTTTTCTTTTTCTTCGCTCTAATTTTAAAATTTGTCAACTTTGAATTGGCATTATTTTTAGTTTTTATGATCGATTATCAGCACTGCACCGTAATAAAAATTCCTATTTATGTTGATGATACAAAGCAGTTTCCAGAAATATTGATTTATTCATTATCGGAAACACGCATCGCATATGCTTAGTACAAATATTTTATAGCCTTTTGTCTCATTTTTTTACCTTTGCACATTCTCAAAAAAAATATGCAGGAAGAAATTATTGTTTTAGGCTCTAATGGCCAGATTGGTACGGAGTTGGTTACCATGTTACGTAAGATATATGGTGATGATCATGTGGTTGCCTGCGATATCCGCAGACCTGATTATGACATCAAAAATTCTGCTCCTTTCGAGTTTGTAAATGTTCTGGATAAAGAAATGATCAATGGCATTTTCAAAAAATACAAACCTACGCAGGTTTATCTTTTGGCTGCTTTATTATCGGCAACCGGAGAACAAAATCCTAAACTGGCCTGGGATCTGAATATGAACGGTCTTTTAAATGTGCTGGATTTAGCACTTGAATATAAAGTGGCGAAGGTTTACTGGCCAAGTTCCATTGCTGTTTTCGGACCAAATTCACCAAAGGATAATACTTCGCAATTTTGTGTAATGGATCCGAATACGGTTTACGGCATTAGTAAGCTGGCCGGAGAGCGCTGGTGCGAATACTATAACCAGAAATATGGTTTAGATGTAAGAAGTATCCGGTACCCCGGATTAATCAGCTGGAAAGCTGCCCCGGGTGGCGGAACAACGGATTACGCCATTCATATTTTTCATGATGCCTTGAAAAAGGGAAGTTACCAGAGTTTTCTGAATGCAGAAACCGAACTGCCAATGATGTACATGGATGATGCCATCCGCGGCACTATTGAGTTAATGGATGCACCGGCCGATCAAATTTCTGTACGCAGCAGTTACAATTTTGGTGGCGTCAGTTTTACGCCGGAAGTGCTTGCGGCAGAGATTAAAAAACATATTCCGGATTTTACCTTAACTTACGCCAGCAATGATCCACGTCAGCAAATTGCCAATAGCTGGCCACGTTCAATTGATGATGGTTTCGCAACTAAAGACTGGGGCTGGAAACCTGGATTTGATCTGGCGAAAATGACAGAAGACATGTTAACGAATTTAAAGAAGAGCTAAAAGCTAAGCGAAAATAAAAGCAAAAAGCTGAAGGAATAAGTTAAAAAATAAATAATTAGGTACAGGGTTGGAAGGTTGAAGGCCTAAGGTCTCTTATCTCACATCTCCTATCTCAATACTAAAACATGGGAAGAGCATTCGAATTTAGAAAAGAAAGAAAATTTAAGCGTTGGGCCAAGATGGCCGTTCAATTTACGCGTATTGGTAAAGATATTGTAATGGCAGTAAAGGAATCCGGACCTCATCCGGAAACCAATTCACGTTTACGTACAGCCATGCAAAATGCGAAAGCTGTAAATATGCCAAAAGACAGGGTAGAAGCTGCAATCAAGCGTGCATCTGATAAGTCGATGGCTAACTATGAGGAAATTGTATATGAAGGTTATGCGCCTCATGGTGTTGCGGTTTTAATTGAAACGGCTACAGATAATACCAACCGCACCGTTGCCAATGTGCGTAGCTATTTTAACAAAACTGATGGTTCCCTGGGTAAAACAGGTTCCCTGGATTTTGTTTTCAGCCGCAAATCTGTTTTTCGCTTTGTTCCTGCTGAAGGTTTGGATTTGGAAGAACTTGAATTTGAATTGATTGATGCCGGTTTAGAAGAGTTATATGTAGAGGCTGATGAAGAAGGAAATGATATCGCGGTTGCACAGGGTGCTTTTGAAAACTTCGGTTCTTTGCAAAAAGCTTTGGAAGAAAAAGGAATCGAACTGAAAAGTTCCAAATTAGAGCGTATTGCTTTATCACATCATGAAGTAACAGAGGAGCAGGCAGCTGATGTATTAAAACTGATTGATAAATTAGAGGAAGATGATGACGTTCAGGCGGTTTACCATAATATGGCTGAATAGTAATTAATGATCAAGACCATATAGATTCTTAAAATCTATATGGTCTGAAATTTTATCTCTTCTGTCCAAATAACCAAGGCAGCAAGCCTGGTTCGGCAAAAGCATTATCCCAGCTGTTGTGGTTGGCATTTGGGTATAGCGTAAATTTTACTTCATCGCCAACGGTTTTCAACCTTTCGGCAATGGCCATTGAAAAGGCCGGATCTACAATATCATCTTTTCCACCGTGAAAAATCCAAAGGGGCACGTTTTGGTATTTTTTAATGTTGTTGGTGTTATCGCCACCACAAATGGCAAAAGCTGCGGCAAATGTTCTTCGCTGTCTTCTCAGTAATTCATAAGTGCCCATTCCACCCATAGAGAGGCCACCAACATAGACTTGTTTTTTATCGAGAAACGGTTTTTTTAGAAAATCTTTTACCATCCCTTGTAAGGCCCGCATGGCCCGGGTTGGTTTGCCAGCTTCCACAAAACTAAACTTTCTTTTCCCTTTATCATTCGTTGTGATGTTTACATTGGCCCAGTAACTATCTGCAGGGCATTGTGGAAACACCACAATTGCAGGGAAATTCTTCCTGATATCATCTCTCAGAAATAATCTGGCACCATGTGTTAATTGTTTTTCATTGTCGCTTCCGCTTTCGCCACGGCCATGCAATACAAATAAAACCGGATATTTTTGTGCGGGATTAAAGTTCTCAGGGAAGAGGATTCTGTAATGAATGGAGTCGCCTCTTTTGATAAAACTTCCATACTCGTATTTCTTTAAATCCTGGGCATTTAAAAGAGGGAAACTGAAAATTAAACAAAGGGATAGGATAATCTTTTTCATCTGACAAAAATAAAAAACCCTGATCATTTTGCAATGGGTCAGGGTTTAGTGAACCATTTGATTTCTTTATTTTAATGTAAAAGCAGCTTCTTTTACGTCTCTGGAATTGGTACCGATAAATACTTTAAAATCTCCTGGTTCAGCAACGAATTTTAGTTCTGAATTGTAGAATTTCAAATCATTTTCTGAAATATTAAAACTGATGGTTTTGCTTTCACCGGCTTTTAAACTTACTTTCTGGAAGCCTTTCAACTCCTTTACCGGGCGGGTAATGCTGCCCACCAGATCGCGGATGTATAATTGAACCACTTCTTTGCCATCATACTTTCCGGTATTACTCAAGGTAACCGATGCAGTAATTAATTTTCCTTTGGTTAAGGTGTTAGCACTTAATTTCACATCACTATAATCAAATGTGGTATAACTCAAACCGAATCCAAATGGGTATAACGGATCATTACTCACATCTAAATAATTGGAACGGAATTTTTCAAACCATTTTCCTTCAGCCAGAGGACGTCCAGTGTTTTTATGTGCATAATATAACGGCACCTGTCCAACGTTTTGAGGAAAAGTGGTACTCAGTTTTCCTGAAGGATTAACTTTGCCGAACAATACGTCTGCGATGGAATTTCCGGCTTCACTTCCCGGGAACCAAACATTTAAAATGGCAGGGATATTTTCTTCTTCCCATTTCAATGCCAGTGGGCGGCCAGTGAACAGCACCAAAACAATTGGTTTTCCTGTTTTGGCTAAGGCTTTAAGTAAGTTCTTTTGTGTTTCCGGAATTTGGATATCCGTAACACTACTGCTTTCCCCTGTAAATTCAGAACCTTCGCCAAGTGTAGCCACGATGACATCGGATTTTTCGGCCACTTTTAAAGCTTCTTTAATCATTTCTGCCTCTGTGCGTCCATCCCGTTTATATGTAGGATTGTGCACATTTACATAACGGTGCTCCATGGCAGAATCGGCCAGGAAATTAGAGCCACGAGCAGTTAAAATCCTGGCATCGTTGCCTAAAGCATTTTTTAATCCTTGTAATACGGTAACAGACTTATCAAACAAGGCAGCAACACTCCAGGTTCCATACATGTTCGCGGTGTTATCTGCCAGTGGGCCAATTAAACCAATGGTACCTGATTTTTTTAAGGGCAGAACGTTGTTGTTGTTTTTAAGTAATACGAAACTTTCAGCTGAAATATCACGGGCTACCTGACGGTTTTCGGCGTTGAAAACATCTTTTTCGGCTCTTTCTGTACTTAAGAATTTATAAGGATCAGTAAATAAACCCAGTTTATATTTCGCCTGAAGGATTAAACGGCAGGCCCTGTTAATTTCATTGATGCTTACTTTTTTCTCTGCCAGTGATTTCTTTAACGTGCCTAAAAATCCTTCGCCAACCATATCCATATCAATGCCGGCATTCATGGCCAATGCAGATACCGTTTGTAAATCGCCCATTCCGTGCGCGATCATTTCAGGAATACCTGTATAATCGGTTACCACGAAGCCTTTAAAACCCCATTGGTTGCGTAGAACATCAGTCATTAACCATTTGCTTCCTGTAGCCGGGATACCATCAACTTCGTTAAATGAAGCCATGATACTGGCTGCACCGGCATCTACAGCTGCTTTATAAGGAGGGAAATATTCATTATACATCCTTACCTTGCTCATATCAGTCGTATTGTAATCTCTGCCTGCTTCAGCTGCTCCGTATAAAGCATAGTGTTTTACACAAGCTAAAATTTCATTGTTGGCTTGTAACCTGCCCTGATAGCCTTTTACCATGGCTGCTGCAATTTTTGAACCGAGGTAAGGATCTTCACCACTGCCTTCAGAAATCCGGCCCCAGCGTGGATCGCGTGAAATATCTACCATAGGGGAGAAGGTCCAGTTAATACCGCTTGCACTGGCTTCAATGGCTGCAATTCTGGCTGTTTTTTGTACCAGATCCATATCCCAGATACAGCTAACACCTAATGGAATTGGGAAAACAGTGTTATAGCCATGAATGACGTCCATACCAAAAAGTAATGGAATTTTCATTCTGCTCTGTTCTACCGCAACCTTTTGTACCGCTTTGATTTTTTCTACACCTTTGATGTTGAACAAACCGCCTACCTGTCCGGCTTCGATTTTTTTACCAATGTCGCTGCTATTGGCTTGTCCGGTAGTGATGTCTCCGGAACTTGGTAAATTCAGCTGCCCAATCTTTTCATCAACTGTCATTTTCGACATGAGGTTGGTGATAAAGGTATTCATCTTTGCCTCTTCGGGAGATACTGTTTTTTTGTTTTGTGCTGATGCGTTCAGCGCAAAGGATGCTAATAAAATAATCAGGATTTTCGCTCTATTCATTATATGTGTGTTTTATTCTTTTAAAATTAATCTACTCTCTTTACCGTTGTTTTCTCTGAAACGCCATTTTCGTTGATGGCTTCAATTGAAAAGTAGTAGGCTTTCTGGCTATCCATTGCCTTAAACCAATATTCATTAAAATCATGTATCATGATGCAGTTATACAGTTTATCTGGCGCTGTTCCATAATACAGGTTGTAGGCAAAAGCATTGTCAACAGGTTCCCATTTAATGTAAGCACTACGTTTATCTTTTTCAGTTCTTAATACCACTAGATTTTCAACTGCTGATGGTTTTTTGCCGTTTCCATTTCCGAAAACACGTAAACCGCTTATGGCAAACTTTCCGGTGGGCATATGGATATTGACCATTTTGATAAACCTGGTTTTAACCGGTTTCTGAAGTTCGATGTAATCATGAGGCACATCCGTTTTGTTTTTGCTTTTATCAACCAGCATGGTCCACTTCTTTCCGTCAGTTGAAGAAAGAATCTGGTATTGGTGATAAATTCCAATTTGTTTACCTATAAACGTGGCATCCTGATCAGCATAATTAATCTGAATGGCATTAACAGTGGCCAGGCTGCCTAAATCAGTTTGAATCCATTCACCTTTATTCGCTGTTCTGGCGCTCCAATAGGTTTTAATATTTTCATCAACTGCATTGTTGGCGTAGAAGCTACCCAGTGTGGAAGAAACCATTACGGGCTTTTTATAATTGATCAGCATCCAGCCTGGTCCGGCAGGGCCATTTTCTTTTCTTTCAGCTGGAAGATATAGCGGATAATCTCCAAATGCGGTATTCGTCCACATCACGTCATCCTTGTCAAACCCTGTTGGCCAGATGCCCATCCGGCGTTCCCAGGTATTTTTAACGCAGATGATGCTGGTGGAAATGTGCCAATAATTTTTAGCATTATCCTGAAAGGTGGCACCATGGCCTGCACCCCGTGAAAACCCACCACCTTTATAACTTAAGGGGTCAGATTGTGGTGTAAACTGCGTATCGTAAAATAAAGGTTTGCTTCCTACCACCACACCATCAGAATACCCGCTGAATTCTGTTCCCGGCGCACCATATTGGAAGTAATATTTGCCATTGTGCTTGGTCATCCAGGCACCTTCGGCAAAAGGATCTAAAAAAGTATTATCCATATATTCTCCAAAGCGTTGCCAGCCATAGCGCCAGCTTTCGAGTAAATACATGGGCGTTCGTGTTCCTTTAGGTTTAAAGGTTTTGCGGTCTAACTCTACACCATACATCGGGTAATTATTACTGCTGCCGTTGTACATGTAAAATTTGCCATCATCATCTGTAAAAAAGGAAGGATCCCATCCGCCAATTTCCAGCGAATCAACCAGCGGAAACCATTTATTGCCTTTGGGGTCAGTGCTTCCCCATAAAGTGAAGTTTTTGGTATAGGTACTGCCGAAGACGACCATGGTATCACCTACAATGCCTACGCCTGGGGCACAAAGCTCATCTTTGGTTTTATTCCACGGGCGAAGAAATTTGCGTTCTACAAATTTCCAGTTCAGCATATCGGGACTGTGCCAGTAACCCCATTGGTTGGTACTGAAGAGGTAAAAGTCGCCTTTGTAATTTACAATTACAGGGTCGGCTGTGGCACGGTGTTTTCCCCATTTGGTAAAATCTTCAATAGGAGTGTAACCATAATCAACATTGATGGGGTTACAATAGGTTTTTTGCTGAGCATAAATGCGATAGCTATTGCAAAACAGCACTGTAATTACAAATATTTTGAATAAATGTTTAGCCATTATTCCTTCGTAATTAATTAAAAATGGTGATTCTAGCGCAGCTGGAACAGCCTATCGCCATGCCACTTACACTGAGCCCGGTAACATGCGTACGATGTTCCCAGTAAACCCACATATCATGGGCACCTCCCGCAGAAGTTAATTTTACGGTATAGATGTCACTATTTTCAGGTATTTGTCCGATAACTGTCGCATTTGGCGTATTCGGAGCAATAAAAAAAGAATAAGTGCCACCACTGGTGTTGTTCTCTAACTGTACATAAATGCCGTCGCTGGTTGAATTGGTTGCGGTTACATTTACGGTAGCAAATTTTGCTTTTATTGTTTTATGTTTAACCTTTGGTAGGGTTGTAAAACTTGAGTTAAGGATTACGAATCCCATCATTGCTGTCAATATTAAAATTACTTTTTTCATGGTTTTTGAATTTAGGTTTAAATATATGATGGCTAAACATTTATATGGAATGCTAAGGTTTAAACTGGAAATCGAGTTTTGTTAACCCTTTTTGTACGTCGGAGTTACTCATGAATAATTTCCATAATAAACCTGATCTGTAATTTTCGATCATCACCACCATTGGCCCCTGATCGATGCCTAAATATCTTTTAGGATACCAGTTCTCACTTTCAGAAAAAGCATCATAGAAGCCATATTTACCCCAAACCTTATCACCTAAGTCTTCATAAAGATGGCGGATAACCTTCATTGATTCTTTTGGTGTATATGGGATGGATGAAATGGCTGCGGTAGGAGAGATTACCCCGAAATCTTCCTGTGGATTATGCGCAGCATAGCCTTTAACCGAGTAGCTTGCGGTTAATCCCCAGCTGTTTTCGCCATATCCTTTAAACTTCTCAGGATTAGCCACACAGTAATCATGAATGGCAAGGGTATGGTTAACATTATTTTGCCAGTAATCGGCATAGCGGTCTTTTAAACCTTTAGGATTTAATCCGAGATAGGAATAATGTGCCCAGAATAATGGACCAACAGATTTTTTTTGTCCCTGATATTTCAATGTGAATGGATGACCATATACCTTAAAATCAGCTTTGATTGCGCCATTGTCGGCCCAGCCCTGATGATAAACTTCGGCAGGAACGGTATGGGTAGGTGATGCAGCTGCTAAAACATACATAATTAAACATTCATTATAGCCCTTAACAGGAAAGTTCATTTCCCACTGGTATTCCGGCGACCAATGCCAGTATAGTACATTCTGGTTGCCGTTGCGGTACCAGTTGAAATCAATACCCTTCCAAAGTTCATCGGCTTTTTTTGCCAGGGCTTTATCTTCAGCAGATCCGTTTTTGTAATAAGCATCGATACAAATCAGTGCCTGGGCGACAAATGAAGTTTCGACTAAATCGCCTCCATTATCTTTTTGTCCGAATGGACGCACTTTACCGGTTTCCCCGTAAAGCCAATGCGGCCAGGCGCCGTGGAAACGATCAGCCTTAGCCAGAAAATCAAGTATTTTACTCAGGCGTGTTAAGCCATCATGTTTCGTTACATAACCCCTGTCTATTCCACTTAAAATGGCCATTAATCCGAAACCTGTTGCTCCTATCGCTACCGTACTTTTGTCATTTTCAGGATAAATATTATCAACATGATAACGTTCTCTTCCTGCACCGGATGTAGGTTCGGCACCATCCCAAAAATATTGGAAGGTTTGTTTCTGAACAAGGTCTAAAAGTTCTTCATCAGAAAGATTTTTTTTAATGGTTTGCTGAGCACTATCATTGGTGTTTTCTTTTTGTGCACATGATGAAAGTGAAACCAGAAGGAGCGAGAAAATTAGGATGTTACGGATAAGGTAAGTTTTTAACATAGCGGTTTAAAAAAAAGGTTGCCAGATCATCTGGCAACCTTTATCAAAATTTTTATTAGTAACCAGGATTCTGCGTGAGCAAGCCTCCACTCAATTCAATTTCTGTTTGTGGAATAGGCCAGACTTCATTTTTGTTGGCTTTCCAGCCTTTAACACCAAATACTTCAGCACCTCTACCTTGACGGATCACATCAAAATAACGGTCATTCTCTAAAGCCAACTCCACTTTTCTTTCCCTGTAGATGGCTGAACGAAGTAAAGCTTTATCTGTTGTGATAACATCAGGAAGAATTCCAGTTAAGGAGCCTCTTGCACGTGCACGCACTTTATTTAACGATGTTAAAGCAAGTGATGGATTTCCCAATTCATTGGCTGCCTCAGCATTCATTAGTAAAATATCTGCAAATCTTAGCGCTCTGAAATTTTGCTGAGATCCCTGATTTCCGGCAATGTACATGCTGAATGGAACATATGATTTTTGATTATACCCAATATTTACTAAATTGGTTTTGATAATATCTCCTTGTGGAGTAGTTTCACCAGGAAAAATTATAGTCGCATCTCTTCTTGGATCACCCGTTTCAAAGCCGTCAATTAATACCTGAGATGGTGTGTTAAAGCCCCAACCTCCTGCCGGTTCTCCGGCTACACCCTGAACCTGGCTATATTGCGAGTTCGAGGCATCTAGGTTTGTAGGATAGTATTCACATTGAACTTCAAACAAAGATTCAACATTGTTTTCATTTTGGGTGCGAAACCCTTTTTCAAAATCTGGAAACAGAGCATAACCCAAAGATATGACCTGATTGGTTAATGATAATACATCACTCCATTTTTGTTGATACATGGCTACTTTAGCATGCATACCAATAGCTGCTCCTTTTGTAGCTCTGCCCAAGTCTGCAGCACCATAAGAGGCCGGTAATACTGCAGCAGCTTCGTTTAAATCCTTTTCAATCTGCGCATATACGGCTGCCTTATCTGCTCTTGGAATATTATATTCTGAAGCATCTGCGGGAACCTTAAGCCTAAGGGGAACACCACCATAAGCTCTGACTAACCTGAAATAAGAATAAGCCCTCACAAATTTGGCTTCAGCCAGATAACGCGATTTTAAACTTTCATCCATAGAAATGGAAGGAATGTTATCCAATACCTGGTTGCAGAGATTGATATTTCTATACTGACCTGTCCAGAAACTTTGTAAAGAACCTTCAGTAGAAGTAACAGTGAAGGTATCATATAAATTAAAGAAGGTAGCATCAACTGGTGTACTGCCCTTATCTGCCTCGTCAGAGCCTGTACTTTCTATGGCTATAGCGGGAAAAGCCAGGTTTTCCCATGTACGTAAGTTTCCATAAATCGCGTTAACCGCTTTAGTTGCATCATCTTGGGTTTTCCAGAACTGCTGCGCAGCCTGTTGCCCTTGTGGATCTACATCAAGAAAGCTTTTTTTACAGGAAGATGCGAGCATTAAAGTGGATAACACACCAACTGCACACCATCTTTGTAATTTTATGTTCATATATGTTTTCATTTCAAATCAATTAAAAAGTTAAGTTTACACCAATATTGTAGGTAGCAAACATTGGATATACGTTTAGATCTATACCTGCCTTGGTGGGTACACCTCCAACCTCAGGCGTAAAACCCCTGTATCCAAATAAGTTAACTGCGTTTTGTGCATTGGCAAATACGCGTAATTTTTGTATTTTCCATTTAGAAGTTAACTGTTGTGGCAAATTATAACCCAATTGAATATTTCTTAATCTGATATAAGCACCACTTTCTACATAAAATGAATTGGTTTGGTTATTGTTCCCGCCAGCCAAATTTGTTGAAGGATAGGTATTACTAGTTCCAGCACCTGTCCACCTGTTGTCATAGAACTCTTTAGTGTAATTCTCATTACCTAACCTGTTGCCTAAGTTTGCGTTAAATACATCTACGTCTGCAACACCTTGAATATCAACTGTTAAATCGAAATTTTTGTATGCAAAGTTTGTGTTAACACCATAAGTGTACTTAGGGTTTGGATTTCCAAGAAAGGTTTTGTCCCTTTGATCAATAGTACCGTCTCCGTTTAGATCAGCATATTTGAAATCTCCGGGTTTAGCTCCTGATAAACCAGAAGTTGCAGCTTCTTGAGCAGTTTGTATAATGCCGGTTACCTCATAACCAAAAAATGATCCTATTGGTTGCCCAACTACAGTTCTAGTTGGAACCACTGCATTATTTAATCCATCTCCACCAGCATCAATTGGATTGGATCCAGAAGTAACATTCAGCACTTTATTGTTATTAATGCCTATATTTCCACTGATGGAATAAGTTAAACCGCCGTCAGTTTTATCAGACCAGGTAGCTACTAGCTCAAACCCTCTGTTTCTGAAGTCAGCCTGGTTACCTAATAATAAACTGTTAGAAGTACCTAATGAACCTAGGATAGGAATGTTAAAGATTGCCTGCTCTGTTTTTTTGTTATAGTAATCGGCCTCAATGGATAGTTTATTATTGAAAAAACCCATTTCTAAACCAATATCAGTTCCTGCACTGCGCTCCCAGAAAAGTGCTGGGGGAACTATGGTTGTTACACTGGCACCGGTATTTGCTACACCATTATAAAACGCAATTAAAGCAGCACTTTGATTTACTGTAAGTGTTGTAGGATTGATTGGTACACCTGCATTACCCACTTTACCCCAGCTACCTCTTAATTTTAAATTGCTGAAGATTTTCTGGTCTTTCATGAAATCTTCATTGCTGATCACCCAACCTGCACCAACTGAAGGGAAATATCCCCATAAATCACTGCCGCCAAAAAATTGCGAGGCAGCATCAGCTCTCAATGAAGCATTCAATAAGTACTTATTTTTGAAACCATAATTTATCCGTCCAAAATAAGATGTAGCTGTGTTTAATGATCCTTCATCTTCAATTTTTCTGCCATCAGCATTGCCTAAACGCAAGTAAAGGTCTCCTTCAGATTGATAAGGAACGTTTTGTGCAGTTCCGGTTACGGTATAAGATTTATAGCGTTGTGCGGTTTGGCCTGCCAGGACGGTCAAGCTATGATCATTCCACTTATTTTCATAAGTTAATGTATTTTCCAGAATCCAGTTTCTTGTTTCAACCCTGCCAATAGTGAGGTTACTGATATTGGTATTTTGTGCACTGGTAGCAAAATACTTAGGTACATATATGGTATTTTCTTCCTGTCCGAAATCTCCACCTGCACTTGTTTTAAATGTAAAATGTTTTGCAAACTTTAATTCTGCATAAACATTCCCAGTTATTCTGTATTTTGAAGTTCTGCTATTGTTGAAATCAAGCGTTGCTTGTGGGTTTACATTACTTCCGTTACCTAAATTTACGGTAGAGTTTCCATTTGAAACTTTAGTAGGATCTCCATAGGAACCATCTGCATTAAAAATAGGTAAAACAGGAGCAGCTGTATATAGAGCGCGGTATATTGATTCAGGAACATTCTTAGATATACTAGAGCTACCAGTAACATTATAACCTATTTTAAGATTTTTATGTACCTGAAAATCGTTTGATAGACGTGCAGTATATCTCTTATAATTATTGGTTTTTATGATACCATCCTGATCTACATAACCCAATGAAAAATTATAACTTGATTTTTCTGTTGCGCCATTGATGGAAAGTTGATGATTACTAATAATAGCATTTCTTAATGCTTGATCATACCAGTCGGTACCTTCTCCAAGATTAGTATTTGTAAATAAAGGGGTGGCACCATTAATTGCATAGGCTTCATTTACTGCGGTTGCGTATTCACTTGCATTAGTCATTTTAACTGCATTTGTAACACTTTGCAAACCTACAGTACCATTGTAATTAATTGTAGCGTTACCGCTTTTACCCTTAACAGTAGTTACCAATACTACACCATTTGCAGCACGAATACCATAAATTGATTGTGAAGATGCATCTTTTAAAATATTGATACTTGCAATATCAGCAGGATTCAAAAATGTAATATCATCATACCAAACACCATCCACAACATATAATGGTCCGGTGTTACCATAAATAGTTCCCGTTCCACGAATGGTAATTTGAGGCGACGATCCAGGTGTAGCGTTATTGCTGATAGAAACCCCTGCAACTTTACCTTGTAAACCACTAATTGGATTAGTAGATGGTTGTTTTGAAATATCATCACCCTTAACACTGGCTACCGATCCGGTTACATCAATTTTTCTTTGTGTACCATAACCTACCACTACAACCTGCTCGAGTTGTTGTGTTGATGAAGCTAAAGCCACATTAATGGCGGTGCGGTTAGCCACTGCCTGCTCTTGTGCTGTGTAACCTACAAAATTGAATACTAAAGTGGCATCAGCAGGTGCGCTGATTGAGTAATTCCCGTCTGCATCCGTCTGCGTTCCCCCTTGTGCACCCTTAATCGTAATGGTTACGCCCGGTAAAGATGTCTTATCACCTCCATCAGTTACTTTACCTTTAATGGTAATGTTTTGCGCAAATGCTACGTTAATGGTTAGCAAGCAAAATGCAGCGAGAACAGAAATTCTTGTAAAGATTCTTTTCATGCTATTATTAAAATTTAGTTAATTGTTAATATAAAAGTGAGGTTGTTTTTCTGCTTGTGCAAGTAAATATACCTCAACATTTATACATCATGAAGTTGATTTTGATACTTCAGTTAAACGTACCAAATAGCGTAAAGGGCCAAATAGGCACTTTTTTAATACGGCACCTTAATAATTTTTTTTAAATAGTGTAAAATATACACGAAGTAAATTGTGGGGTAAATTTTTCGGCTATGAGAGGTAATGATGTAGTGGTTTGCTGCCCTAACTAATGAATTTCTGGATAAAATTTTATTTAAAATGATCTACCTAAAACTTCCTGTAATTTTAAAACTACAATTCCATCAAGAATTCTGTAAGGTTTTTATCATGCGGAACCTCTAGTTTTTTACGCAATCTATACCTTCTGATTTCCACGCCCCTCAGGCTAATGTTAAGCAGTGATGACATTTCTTTACTGCTCATATTCATCCTTAGGTAAGCGCATAGTTTAAGGTCATTAGGGACCAAATCAGGATGCTGTGCTTTTAATTTTTTGAAGAAACTTTCATGTGCTTCATTGAAACTGTTTTCAAATAAATGCCAGTCGCGTTCATCATTCATCCCATCGTTAATTACCTTCTGTATTTTACGGGTTTGATCATCAGACAGCTTCTTGCCGTTCTCATCTTTCAATTTGGTAATTTCGCCACCTAATTTTTGCAGCAGCTCATTTTTATAAACCAGTGTCATGGCCGAATTGGCTAACTCGCGGGTTTTAGAAGCCAGCTCAGCCTGTAATTTTTCTGTCTGAAGTTTTGTAATCTGCTTCTCATTGGCTTCTGTTTCCCTTCTCAGGATTTCATCCTGTTCTGACTTTAGTTGCTCACTTATTATTTGACTGTCTCTTTTAAGCTTTGTTTCATAGATTTTCTTACCTAAGATCAAAACCACAGCGAAAAGAATAGAATAGGCAAGTAATGACCAGTTGTTCAAATACCAGGGACGAAGAATGGTAAATTTAAAGACCGTTACATCTGTTACTGATGAGTCATTAAGTTTAGCTCTGAGCTTAAATTTATAGCTTCCACTGGATAGATTAGTAAAATCCTTTTCGGCAGCATCACTCCAGTCTGACCAGTCTTTTGAATAACCTTCTAAGAAATACTGGTATTTTACTTTAGCCTGCCTGTAATAAGGAAGTGCAAAAGAAATGCGGATATTATTTCTGCTGTACGGGAGCTCGGTATCATTTCCGGTTTCATTAAGCGTATAGTATTTATCGGTAATGTCATCTATTCTCCGAATGAGAACAGCGGGGAGTTTACTCGCAAAAGATTGATTTTGCTGTGAATTATAAATTACAAAGCCATCATCTACACTAATCAGATAGATGGAATTACTGATTTTACTGATGTTTTCATAGTATTGAACCATTCGTCCGTCGAGCAAACTAAACTGGTTGGAATCTATTTCTATTTTCCCAGGGGCAGAAAAATTAACCAAAGATGTTTTGCCGTGGTTGATAAACCAGTATTTCTTTTCTCCGGCCTGAATAATATTATTTGAAGCGGCAAAAGACCCCAGTTTTTTATTTAATACTTCATAACTGGTAAATTTATTGCTCAATTCATCATAGGTATAAAAACCTTTATCAGAAGAGAAGACAATTCTGTTTTCCAGATTAAAAATGTTGATGTTATAATTACCAGGTAAACCATTGCGTTCATCAAAATACTTGGTGCTAATGACTTTTGTATAATCTGAATTTAAAGTAAGTTTATAAAGCCCTTTGTAAGCATGACCGACCCATATATCGCCTTTATTATCTTGCTCAATAAACCGGGATGGTGCATCGAAACCCGAAATTTGTGTGATAAATTTTAAACCTGCCCCGGGTATTTTCTGATATAGTGAGAGACCAACATAAGTGCCCTGGATCAGGTAATTGGGATTGGAATTTAGCTTCTTTATCGTCCAGCCGCCACTTGTCCGCGAGATCCATTCAATCCGGTCACCAAAAACTTTAAATGTACCGCTGTTATGGCCGCAAATTAATTCGCTGTCAATGATGGTCAGTTCCCAAACTTGTCCTTGTGAACCCGGAATAAGTTTAAAATTAAGATTTGATGCCGTATTTGGAGACCATTCACTATAAAATAGCCCCTGGTTAGTGCCAAGATAGATTTTTTTGTCGAAAATGATACTGGAGTAGACTGTTCCGAACTGCCCGGTTTTATCAAAATAAAAGTACAGGGGCGAATTTAATTCAATCCTGTCGATGCCATTATCCAAACCTGCCCAAAGATTCTGTTCGTTATCAGCGTACAAACTTAATATGGTATTGTTCTGAAGTCCGCTTGATTTATTGATTTTCTGTACAATGTTGCCGTCTTCATCAATGATAATCAAGCCATTCAGAATGGTTCCATAGGCATAATATTTTCCCAGTAACCGAACACCGTTATTAAGCTGATAAGTTTTCAGGAATGCATTTGCCGGTGTATTTAGGGGGGTAAAATTTTTTCCGTCATAGACAAAAAGGCCGTTTTTGCTGGTGCCGATTAAAAGTCCTCCATTCTTATAGGGTAGGATAGATAATACCCCTTGTTTGCCCAACTGATCGCTCTCTGCAAGGTAAACCAGTTTATTGCCAACCAGTTCATGTAATCCGTTTTCAAGTATCTCTACAAAAAATCGTTTATTTACTTGGTGCAGAAAAAGTAATGATTTTGAGGAAGCTACAATGCTAATTTTATTATTATGGTAAATGAGAATTTTGGAAAACGACTGAAAAATAACACGGTCGCCATCCACATAAATTTTCCAGATTTCATCTGTGATTTTTGCCCCTTTTGGAAGCAGTGAAATGAGCGAATGATAAGTTAATTTATTTTCCTTAATGGCCCAATAACCAAATTCGCCGAAGCATCCGGTATAAATTTTTCCTTTTTGATCTGTCGCAACCGATCTTACGATCTGACCGTTTGGCATTTTATATTTTTGCCAATACTTTCCATCAAAAGTGAGTAAACCTTCGGCATTGCCGTAGTACATAATGCCATGATGGTCTTTGGCTATGCTCCAATTCTGATTGCCTGCACCGTAAACAGACTTGGAGTAATTTTCAATATACGGAACACCAATGCTCTTAATGTCGGAAGCAAAAGCATAATGGGATAGAAGAAGAAATAATAAAAACAGGCGTACTATACTAAACATATAATGGGATCTGATTAAGCCATTGCATTGCAAAGTAAATGAAAAACATTGGATGCTTGTTAGTTGATGGTTTTATTATTAAACTAATTGCTCAATAGTCCATAGACATCATTTTTGCAAAGTTGTTCATATTCACCATAAAGCCTCTTAAATGCAGCTTCAATGATATCACTCCGGGATGAAGCCATAAACAAACAACTTCTAATCCGGATCTAGAATTCAGCTTTTTATTGCCCATACAGCGTCATGCAATATTTAGGTTTACTGAATCTGCGGCTTTCTTAATTACCAGAATGGACGCTTTTTAGGTTTATCGGCTGGTGCTTATCCGCGTTAAACAATCAATTATGGATTTCCAACTAAGCTATTGACCACTAACTATTGGCCATCAACTCCATCATATCATTTCTACTTTCTTTGCTACTGGCTGAGGAACCTTCACATAATAACCTGTTCCGTCGTATGGGCGTTTCCGTGGATTGGTGGTGCAAGCCGTAGAGCAACAACCCTGCAGTTTTTCTCCACATTCATCACACTGGGTGATGTGTTCATTACACTCCGGATTGGCGCAATTGATCATTTTTGGGGTGGTTTTGCCACAATTATAGCAAACTGATACAACGGTAGGATTAACCTGATTAACATCTACGGCTATTCGATTATCAAATACGTAACATTTACCTTCAAAGTCTTTACCGCCTGCTTCCTTTCCATATTTGATAATTCCACCATGTAACTGGTAAACATCATTAAAGCCATGGTGTAAAAGAAGGGCCGAAGCCTTTTCGCACTTGATGCCTCCGGTGCAGTAAGTTAGAATTTTCTTGTCTTTGTATTGAGCCAACTGATTTATCTGCTCCGGGAAATCGCGGAAATTTTCAATATCTAGCGTAATTGCATTTTTAAATTTCCCCAGGTTATGCTCATAATTGGAGCGAACATCTAAAATAACAACGTCTTCATCATCCTTCATGGCCATGAAATCTGCTGGTTCCAGGTGTTTGCCTGTCTTTTCATTTGGATTGATAATCGAAGTGTCTCTTAAACCCGAATGCACAATTTCTGACTTATAGCGACAGTGCATCTTTAAAAATGATGGTTCTTCCACCTCATCGATTTTAAATTCCGTCTTCGCGAAACGTTCATCTGCATGGATAGCTTTCATATAGGCATCGCATGATTGTTGCGTACCTGAAACCGTTCCGTTTAAACCTTCATCAGCCACAATAATACGGCCCACTAAATCTAGCGATTTACAAAATTTAAGGTGATCTGCAGCAAATTGTTCTGCATCTGCTATGTAACTATAGCAATAATAAAGAAGTGTCTGATATTTTTTCATAACGCTGTTGATACCGTTGCAAACGGCGTTTAAAGCGGGGCAAAGATAAAGAATAATCTTTACGCTTGTAATAATACGAATTAAGAATTTAATAAAATGATAGTATATTTTGATGATCTATGTCTATCAATTTTTTAAATGGGTTATAAAAATATGATAAATCTCAATAAAGCACTAATATAAACGAGATAATTCAATAGGAATATCAATAATTAGACAAATAAAAAAAATAAAATTCTAGCAATTTAATGGTTTATTAATGTTTGCTTATCAATGATTCGTTAAACTAAATGCTTGTTTTTAAAACTTCATTCGTATAAGTAAAATTTTTATAACCTGATGTTTGACATAACTGTAGCAAGAGCCTAAAACGTTTGTTTCTTAGAAAGCTTCTTTCCTACGGAATAATATTGAAATACTTAATTAAAGACTATTGAATAAAATTTACATACCTAATTTATTATGAAATTTTATTATTCTAATAACCTTATATATTTATAGCTGCAAAGGTAAAATCTATAATAACCTTTATTATTTGTTCAACACTTTCAGTTTGAAATTAAAATGGTATTTTGTATTCTTTATAGCAAAAATGCCCCTTAAAAGCGTTTCACTTCTGGGGGCATTGCATCATGATATATCATCTTTGTTAATCAGATATACATGTAGATACTATCATTACTCATATGTTTATTAATTTTTTTCAAGTCAATCTATAAACGTTCCCATTCCTCAATTATAATTGATTTAGAAGTTATTTTAAATCGCTGTCAAATTTGCTTTAAACGTTTTAACTATAGTTTGTTTTGCTGATCCATCTTTTGGAACTACGTCAAAAGATACCCGCACGGCAACTCCTGAAGGTTTCTCTATTGCTTTACTAGGAACTAATGATAAAAAGCCTATTCCAATACTAGAAGGGTCAGAGGCAACCAATCCGTAACCTAATATGTCTTCCTTTTTTGAAGAAGAAATTTCATATGGATAGGGTAGTTTATCCCTATTAAGGATGGGTTCGATGCCAAAAGCCAAAACTTCATATCTTATATTACTAATTGTAGCATCAGATAAAACTGCAGGATTAAAAATTAAATTGAAAGAATTTCTATCAATCGTATACGTATTTATTGAATTATATCCTTCCTTTCTTCCATTACGTGGATCAGGTTCTCCGAAAGGCGGAACTGGAAGGATGACTTTAGAGTCTGTATGTTGTTCAAACACCTGAGGTTTGCCATCAATATAGAAAACTCCCATTGGGACATTATAAGCAGGATAAAAAGTTGCTGCTTGATTATTATTTAATGTGCCTGGAATAGCAAAAACATTATCAAACAATTGACTGCTAACTGTAGAGCTGCCGTTCACAGTAATATTAGTGTTGAGTGTTAATGAAACTTTTTGATTGGTTGTTGTCTTTTTTGTGAAACCAAATATACCATTTAAAAACCCACTTACCGTTCCCGCTAAACCATTTGACAGTGCGCCAGCTACTTTAGGTTTATCAGCCGTAGATAGAAAACCTATTGCCCCGGTTGCATAACCAGTGCCGACTGAAAGAGCAGCATTGACAATACTATTTGTCAATGTTCCAAAGAAGTTTGTTTTGGAGGCTGGTACGGCAATAGTTCCGTTTAATTCACCTGCCTGTGTTCCGTTTAGACTAATTTGAGCAATACTATTAGGGTTTATTTGCCATTGCATAGTTGTTGTCGGGTAAGCCGTAGTAGCTGTATTTCTATCATAAGCAATTTCAAACTCAGCGGCATACCATGAGCCTGTAGAGGAGACTTGATAGGGCTGAAGCTGGGTAACAGCTGCTTGGTTTGTATTATAATCTGTAATGTCCGTCCCTGAAAAATTTAACGCTGGTGATGCTGCAGCGCCTTGACCATTAAGTGATAATCCGCAAACGATGTTATTAGATGGATAGTTCTGCCCAGGAGCAAAATAAAAATAACTCCTTAAAACGCCTCTATATTTATTGTAAAGCATAAAGTAAGATGGGTTTAAAACTGCGCTTGTAGTAAAAGTATTATAAACTAATTCCCATCCATCAGATTTTGCGTAGTCGTATATCATATCTTGATCAATTTTGATGCCGCCCAAGCCAGACTGCCAAGGTACTGGTATAATTGGGGCATTAGGAGGTGATGGCATAAATGAGATATTTTCCCAATCAAGTGGAAATGACGGTGTTCCTGAGGATAGTAATCTATTAGGAGATGCCTCCATGCTTTTTAAAGCGCCATCATGGGATAGAGACTGGTCTATAGTGCTTTTTTTACAACTAAAATTTAATAAAGTTAGCCCCGTTAATAGGACAATGGTAAAGGATTTATTCATATATAGAGTTAAATTTACTTATTTGTAAAATTAATAATTAATCCAATACATTTAAATGATTACATACAAATAGATGGTAATATTATTGTTAACCGTTGAATTTGTATGAGTGGTATGTAGTATACTATTATTCTGCCAGATTATAACTAATAGCTTAGTCGTTATAAGATATTTATTATTCTAGATAGCCTGATATCATCACCTAAATTAATTACAGTAAGTTAATAAAGGAAAGTATATTGTTGAAGCTTCTATCTCATTGAAGATGATTAAAAAAAAATTAGTCTGTGATTTGATGCTATAGTAATCTAAAATGAGTCTTTCATAACATAGTTTATTAAATTAATTTTTAGATACTACTATTAAATGACATTTTGTAATTTCTGAGGGAGTGAATAAAAAAAATCACAGAATAATCCCCTAACCAATCCAACCTTTAATTCTAACCTAAATTAAAATCCATAGCTGATTCTAAATCCCTGCGTCAGCTTTTTTGCGCCATCATAGGCGAAGCCATAACTTGCTCTTAATACCAATCGCTGAATACCAAAGTAAAATTCTTTATAATTTCTTTTTTCTGGTGAAGATAAATACCCGCCGCCTATAAATTCTTCTAACCTCGCTTTGCGTAAGATTGGAATCTTATTGAAGAAAAAGCCAGCAAAATTATGTTCCAGGTGTGCTTCAAAATATTGCTGATTGGTACTGAACTGATAAAAATCAAGAAATTGAAATTTACGAAGGTTAGGGGGGAAGATGGTAGAAATATTACCCTGGAAATGTTTATAATCCAGGTAATACATTTTGCTGTTATTTAAAAACTTTCCAACGCCCGCTAAAAGTGAAGTATATCCCCATAAGCCTAACCCAATCCTATCCTGAGAAACCTCTGCTTTTACAAAGTCGTAATCGACATCGCTGCCCAATACCCCGTTCATCCCTTTTTTATACAAGACGGTTATTTTCGGATATTTTGATTCAGTGTAAAACTTACCATCTGGTCTGGTGATGTATTTTTGCCCGATGGTATAAGTTAAACTTGCTGTCGCACTAACGGAAGTGTAAGTTGGAAATAGTGGTGTCTCCAGATTCGGACTAAACGGATTATTTGAGGTAAATTCCCGCTCTTTATTATCGAAGAATTTAAAATCAGTGCTGTTGGTGAGATAATGATTCCTGTTATAATCAAAGGCCAGGCTGGCTTGTAAACCTGTAGCCAGTTCTCTGGTGGTATTGATATTGAAAAAACTTTTTTCGTAGTATTTCGCAAAATTCTTTTCGTACAATAGCGAGTTAATGGTATTACCTATGGCCGTCATCGAACCCAAATTGTTCATGTCGAAAATTCCATTACCAAAAGATGCACTCACACTGGCTCGTTTTAATGGATTGTAAAGGTAATTTCCGCTTAAACTCGCCGTTAATTTCTGATTAGCAAAACCATACCTTGCCTCCGGTCTGATACTGTATGAAACGTTGTCATCAAGAACTTTTTTGTACGTAACACCATACTTGATCACAAGTCCTTCTACGGTATTATAAAAAATAGATTTTCTGATGGGATCAAATGAATAATATTTTTTATCATAGCGGTCATTGATGCTGTGGCCCTCCATAAAAAGCTTACCTAACCCGAATTTATTATTTTCTTTCTCCAGAGAGTCTAAATATTTTTTAGATTCTTTAAGCTTTGCAATGCTGTCTTTTTTAACATAATTTAATTTCTCATCAGGTGTTAAAGGAATCGGACGGTTACTGCTCCAATAAATTGAATCCTTTTTGTTCACCATTTGGGTAACTTTCAGAATTTCACCATTAAAAAAGCTTTTTGGAAATTTAGGCTCAAGGTTGTAATTGCTATATACGCCAACATAGTACCCTGCAAATTTGAAACCCAAAATATTCCCATTAAACTGAAAGTTCACACTGGTAGGCATGTACACCTCTTTTACCTTCGTAAACTGCTGGTTGATATTTAAAGTATCAATAAAATTGATCCCTGCATTTTTAGTCAGGTAAAGATCGGTGTTGTAAATTCTCCAGCTTTCATCAATAATATAGATAATACCTCTAAATACAGGATCATTTTCGCGACGTGGGATCACCTCTATCTTATGAACGAGTACACCATTTTCTTTCGAATCACCCAAAGATTTGTATTTGTAGTAGAACAGCGCATTGTCAGCAATTGGAGATATGAATCCTCTGGCACTCAATTTATTCTCTAACAGGTAATTATCATAAAAATCAATAATTAAATCTGAAGCCTTATTAAAACTGAACGCACTGTTTGTACCTGCTACTTTAGAAGAAATCATCTCCTCACGGATATCATCTGGCCTTTGAAAATTGAATCTGCTTTGCGATTCTGAGAGATAAATAATGCCTTTTCTATTCGTATCCAGATCCATCACTTTTCTGATATCTCTGCCCATGAATTTTTTAGGGGCACCTTTTAGCCGTTGTACTCCCTTAATATAAACATCGCAGGAGAATGCTTTCACTTCCTCCAGGTGTTCCTTTCTCTTTTTAATGGCTTGTCTGATGATTTCATAGGCAGGGTCTTCCGCATTTGCCTTGATGTTAACGTTATCAAGCGTATAACTTTCAGAAGAGAGTTTAACATCCAAAAGGATATCTGTATTAGCATTTACGATATGATCTTGTTGTGTATAGCCCACTGCCCTGAAACTAAGTGTAAACTGACCGCTGTTCAGCTTAATAGTATACTTTCCATCCACATTGGCTGAAGTGCCCGTGGTGGTATTTTTAATATAAACAGATGCAAAAGGTACTGGTTGCCCGCCCGTATCCCGAATAGTTCCTGAAATAATATGTTGCTGTGCAATTGCAAAATTGGCCAAACTACAAAATAAAAGGAGCGCGCAAAATTTTATCATGGTAATGATTAGTAAGCTATAAATATCGAATAAGTTTTAAGACTATACAGAATTTCAATGTTAAAGTTTGTTAAGTACGAAAAAAAATAGCTTACCTGGTTTCTTTTTTCGTTTTTGCAAGATAATATATGGCATTGGCAAGTTGAGATCAGATTCATTTGAAGTAAAATGGTATTTCAAGTTGGAATTTCAAACGGAGCGCGGTTTTTTTTATAACTTTGATGCCGTAATAACCATAAAAAGCCATGTACAAAACCTTACAACCTGTTCTTCAAAAGGAACTTGAAGAAATTGAAAACGCTGGATTGTTTAAACGCGAACGTATAATTATTACACCTCAGGGTGCAGATATTAAAGTGAGTGGCGGCGCAGAGGTGATCAACTTTTGTGCGAATAATTATTTAGGCCTTTCCTCTCATCCGAAAGTAATTGAAGCTGCTAAAAAAGCAATTGATGACCACGGTTATGGCATGTCATCAGTACGGTTTATTTGCGGTACCCAGGATGTACATAAAGAACTTGAAGCTAAGATATCTGAATTTTTAGGTACAGAAGATACCATTTTATATGCAGCAGCATTTGACGCGAATGGAGGTGTTTTTGAACCCTTATTTAATGCTGAAGATGCCATTATTTCAGATGAGCTAAATCATGCGTCCATTATTGATGGTGTTCGTTTATGTAAAGCACAGCGCTTCCGTTATAAAAATGCAGATATGGAAGATTTGGAAAAACAACTGATTGCAGCTAAAGATTGTCGCCACAGGATTATTGTTACCGATGGTGCTTTTTCAATGGATGGATCTGTTGCACCATTAGACCAAATTGCAGATTTAGCTGATAAATACGAAGCATTGATCATGATTGATGAGTCGCATTGCTCTGGTTTTATAGGTAAAACCGGACGTGGCACACATGAGCATTTTAATGTAATGGATCGCATTGATATCATTACCGGAACCTTAGGTAAGGCTTTGGGAGGAGCATCAGGCGGATTTACTTCAGGCAAAAAAGAAATCATTGATATGTTGCGTCAAAGGTCTCGCCCATATCTGTTCTCCAATACGCTTGCGCCTGCTATTGCCGGTGCTTCTATCGCCGTTTTGAATATGTTAAGTGAAACCACTTCATTGAGAGATAAACTGGAAAGCAATACCAAATATTTCCGTGAAAAAATGACCGGGGCAGGTTTTGATATCAAGCCTGGTTTTCACCCCATTGTGCCGGTGATGTTATATGATGCGAAGATAGCCCAAACATTTGCTGCAAAAATGCTGGAAGAAGGAATTTATGTGATCGGATTTTTCTATCCGGTTGTTCCGCAGGGTAAAGCACGGATTCGCGTCCAGCTTTCTGCTGCACATGAACAACATCACCTTGATCAGGCGATTGCCGCTTTTACCAAGGTGGGTAAAGACTTAGGTGTCATTTAAAATTAACCTACTGGTTGGTGTCTCACCAACCAGTGTAAATATTTAGAAAGCCACATCATGTGGCTTTTGCTGTTTTGGGTTCATTTTCTTTTATGCTGATATTGTAAACAGATTTTTGAACCCGGTATGTTTAAATTTTTACGATATTTTGCTGTATATTTGAACCCATGTTGCAGGATAAGATCACACAATACACCACGGATATTCAAGCTTTCGTAACACAAAAAGCAGATGAACTGGAGCAATTCCGAATTAAATACTTAGGCAGTAAAGGCATTATAAAAGAAATTTTCGAAGAATTTAAATCTGTTTCCATTGAAGAAAAAAAATCACTGGGGAAGGTTTTAAATGAGTTTAAGCAAATTGCCGAATCAAAATACAATTCCCTGAAAGAAATTACGGAATCCAGTACGGCTCAGGCTTCTGTGAATGACCAGGATTTAACACTACCTGGAGAAGGTTTTGAAATTGGTTCACGGCATCCTTTAGCGCTGGTTAGGCGTGAAATTGTAGAGATTTTTGCCAAGCTTGGTTTTAATGTAGCCGAAGGACCAGAAATTGAAGACGACTGGCATAACTTCTCGGCGCTAAACTTTCCTGAAGAACATCCGGCAAGAGATATGCAGGATACATTTTTCATAAAAAAAGGCGGAGAAAAAGGCGACATTGCTTTGCGTACACATACTTCATCGGTACAAGTGCGTATGATGGAGCAGGGACAGCCACCTTTCAGGGCAATTATGCCGGGCAGGGTTTACCGCAATGAAGCCATTTCGGCCAGGGCACACTGCTTTTTTCATCAGATAGAAGGTTTGTATGTGGATGAAAATGTTTCATTTGCGGATCTAAAACAGACTTTATTCTACTTTGTACAGGAATTATATGGCGAGGGAACAAAAGTTCGCTTCCGTCCTTCTTACTTTCCTTTCACTGAGCCATCTGCCGAGATGGATATTTCTTGTACCATTTGTAAAGGCGCAGGCTGCCAGTTATGTAAATACAGTGGTTGGGTAGAAATTCTAGGTTGTGGAATGGTTGATCCGAATGTGTTGGAAAACTGTGGGATCGACGCTAAAAAATACAGCGGATTTGCTTTTGGTATGGGTATTGAGCGCATCGCGAATTTAAAATATGTGATCAAAGATTTACGCTTATTTTCAGAAAACGACGCCCGCTTCTTAAAACAGTTTAAATCAGCCTTAATTTAACGATGCGGCATTTTTATAGCATATTGTTTTTTACGATACTATTGTGTGGCTGCGGGAAAGAAGAAAACTATATTCCAGAAGTGGTGGTTAATTATAATGTTACACTCACACAATTTAGTTTGCAGGCAAAAAACGGTGTATTATTGGTGCCTAATCAGGGAGTAGCCGGTTTAATTCTTGTTAAAACACCATTGGGTAGCTTTGTGGCTTTTGATCGTTGCAGCACCGTTAATCCGGAGAAAAAATGTGCCATTGTTCCTGATGACAACAGTATCACTGCTACTGATCCGTGTTCAGGGGCAAAATTCTCCCTGCTTGACGGAACACCGCAGAAAGCTCCGGCAGAAAAAAATCTGAAAATTTACAATGTTTCCCTGCAGGGGAATGTTTTATTAAACGTAACCAATTAATGGAAGCCGAAAAAATAAAAGATACCGTAAAAAAAGCTGCCAAAGAACTTTTTAGAAAATATGGTTATCACAAAACAAGTGTAAACGAAATTGCTAAAAAGGCCCGGATAGCCAAAGCTACCATTTATAAATATTTTGAAAGCAAAGAGCAGGTGCTGGACAGTATCCTGATGGATTATTTAGATCAGAATCTCTACGAAATCATCAATAACAAAGTAAGCTATGCTTCTGAAGAAGAGCACCTGAAAGCTTTGGTGATGAAAACAAGCCGCTTATCCTTCACTGCATGTAATGAATTTATCGGATGGGATTTTGTTCGTGAAAATGCCAATTCGCAGGAGTTTTTAAAGCATTTATCCGATCAACTGGAAGCTTTACTGCTCGCGGCTTATCTGGAATTGGATAATTTTAAGAATAATCCCGCCAGGAGAGAAGGTTTAGCCTTTTTGCTTAAAGCCAGTAAAAGCATCGTATTTTCATTTGCATTTACTTCAGTGAGTGATGCCGATGTGAGAAAGAATTTTGTCAGTTTTCAAAAAGAAATTTTACCATTCCTGGTGAAAGCAGCCTTATAAATAATTATGGTGTTGCATAGTAATCTTTGGTTTTAAACTTTTGAACATTTTTTTGCATTTTGCCTCCCACCATTTTTTGAGTGATAACGGTTACTTCATCGCCCATACTGGAATCTTCAATCACTGACGAAACTTCTTTAAGTCCCTTTTTGCTATCCACTTCATAACTGGTTGTGCTGTGAAAACAACATCCGCTTTTTTGTTCAATACTGATTTGCTTTTTCTTCCGGTCAACATCGAACATGCCTAAATTTTCACTGGCCAGTTTCGTCAGATTTTTATCCAGTGTAAACTTCCTGTTCTTATCAGAAATATAAATATCATATGAAGCACTGCCATAGGCACCTTTATTTCCATTTCTGATGGCGAGGTCTTCTTTGCCATCAAAATTAAAATCGCCAAAAATTAACGGACTTTGATACTTTCCGAGATCAAGCCAGCCTATTCTTGCATTTTGTTTTTCAGTTAAAGAAAAATCCAGGTCATCAGAGTGAAATGTCTGAATATCATCTCCTGTGATTTTGTCAGAAATGGCAATCGTAGCTTTTCCCTCACAATGGCCATCAGTGCAATCGGCAACAAATAACTTCGCATTATATTCATCTGAGGTATTATTCGATAAAAATTTAAATTGCGCAGATGCGTTAAAAGAAACCAATAAGGCTGCAAAAATAATCATCAGTTTTTTCATGATACAAAAGTACCTGATTCGTTTTAAGCAAAAAGTTAAAAAAGGTTAACGTATTCTTTTTCTGTTGGTGATATATTCTTTTACAGCTTTTTTTGTGGTAAGCCAGTCTTTTCCTTCTTTGTGTGCATCAATTTTGCCCTGCCTGGCCAACAAGCTAACATATTCCTGGCCGTAAGGAATATCCGGTTCTGCAACAATGCTGGCTATTGATTCATAATCACCATAGTGATTGCCGGGAAGGGCATTGATATACATATTTAATGAACGTTCAACAGCCTGAAGCATAAGTAAGCAGAGCTTATGGTAATTTCCTTTATTGGCCTGGTTAAGTGATTCGTAATATTTTTTTCGGTCTGTTTTAAGAATAATTGCAGGTGGGAACCCTTTTCTCATTAATAGCAGATTCATGGCCAGCCTTACGGTTCGGCCATTGCCATCAAAAAAAGGATGAATCCATACCAGCTTATGGTGGAAAATGGTGGTTAGAACCATGTCATTTAAAGACAGCGGATTATTATTCACAAAATTAATCAGCTCATCCAGTAAATCAGAAACCTTATTTGCGTTGGGCGGTATAAAATTGGCACCTACAATTCGAACACCTCCATTTCTGATGCGACCGGCAAAATCATCCTCAATGCTTCTTAAGACCAAACCATGAAGTGATAATATATCTATACTGCGTAATTGGTAGCTTTCTTCTACCAGAGTGTATAGATAATTAATCGCTTTTTCATGATTAAATACCTCGAAATGCTCTCTCAGTGATTTTCCTTTGATGGTCATTCCTTCCTGGAGTACCATTTGGGTTTCCTGTAAATTTAGGGTGTTGCCTTCTATACTGTTAGAATTGTAAGTCCATTCAAGGCTTAAATCTGTTTTAATGCGCTGAAGTGCGCTATTAGGTAAAGGCCTCGAAGAATCAATTTTGGCTTTTTTCTCATACAACCGATCAATAAGGGGTTGTAATTCTTTCAGATTGTCCAGGTTAAAATTCCACATACACAAATATATTAATATCGGTTAGAATAAAAAATATATATAACCGATATTAATTTTACCAAAAAAAAGCCGGAGTTATTTCGCACCGGCCTAAAATATTTTTTTAAAAGGTTATTCCCACTTAAAAACTTTTACGGCAACTGCGTAAATCACAATCCCCCAGATCAACAGAATCATAATCTGAAACTTTACGTCCCATAAGCCCATACCTTCAAAAGCGACTTTTCGCATGGCATCATTAAGATAGGTTAAAGGTAAAGCCCTGCTGATGGGTTGCAGCCATGTAGGGAAAGCTTCAATGGAGAAAAACGTCCCAGACAATAAAAATTGTGGTAAGGTTACAATATTGGAAATGGGAGGAACCATACTTTCACTTTTCGCAATGCCTGAAATGATAAAGCCAAAACCCATAAACACAATAATTCCCATCGTAGCCAGCAGTAACATATTTATCACCGTGACGACTCCGTGGACGAGGGTAAAACCAAAGAAAAAATGGCCGATCAGGATAATAAACAAAGCGCCAATGAGCGCGAAACCAATTCTGGCAATGCCTTCACCGATTACAATGCTGGAGCGCTTTACAGGGGTTGCAAAAAAACGTTTGATTACGAGTGTCTGGCGTAAGCTCAGAAAAACGAAAGCGGTGCCAAAAACGCCGGTGCTTAATAAAGAAAAACCCAATTGACCCGGTAAAATAAAATCAATCGTTTTATATTCTCTTCCGGTAACGGTACGCTCTTTAATTTCAGCAACACTTGGTTTTAGTGTTTTATCGTAAAAAAGGTTGTTCAAAACCGACTTTAAAATGCCTCCCTTATCACGGGATGCAGAAGTATAAACCACATTAACGGAGTAAGCCGAGGTATTCACTTTTCTGTGGATATCGACCATCGCATCTACATTTCCTTTTTCAAGCAATTTATCAAATTCTGCTTTTGATTTGTCTTTTACCAGTCGGATCATACCTGTTTTTCCAAGCATGCTGATCACAGGGTTATTAATATCTGATCCGGGTGTAATGCCAACATCAATGCGCGTGCCGCCACCACCTAAAAAGCCAAAAACCAATATGAATATTAAGGGAAAAGCCAGCGTAAAAACAACTGCAGAAGGGCTTCTCATAATTGAACGGAAACTTGCCTTAGCCAGGGCAAGTGTTGCTGTAGTATTGCTATAAGCCTTAGGTCTTTCTCCCGCCATAGCGGAACCTGAATTTCTATCGTTCATTTATTAACGTATAATTATTTTTTACTTTTTTGCAGATTGTATTCCATTTGCAGGTAACTCCTAATGAGGTTATTCTCTCCATTCTTTACCTGTCATACTGATAAATACATCTTCCAGGTTCGCTTTTTTTACTTCTTTTTTACGTTCGAAACCACTGTTAATCAGCTGATCAATCAGGTTGTCAGGCGTATCTACAGCGATAATTCTTCCACGTTCTACAAATGCAACGCGATCACAAAGTTGCTCGGCTTCATCCATATAATGCGTTGTAATCACCACAGTGGTGCCGGCATTTCGAATTTCAATAATTAAATCCCATAAATTTCTTCTCGCCTGTGGATCCAAGCCGGTTGTAGGCTCATCCAGGAAAATAATTTTGGGCTGGTTAATGAGTGTCGTAGCAATAGAGAAGCGCTGTTTTTGTCCGCCGGAAAGGGCTTTATATTTGACTTTTGCCTTATCCTGAAGATTAACCTTTTCCAACATATCCATCGGCTTGATTTTAGCACCATACAAACCTGCAAAAAGTTCAATCAGTTCAATCAGATTTAAGTTAGGATAATAGCCGGCCGCCTGCAATTGCACACCAATGAGCTGTTTAATTGCGTTGGGATGTTTATCAACTGAAAGGCCATCAACAATAATTTCTCCGGAAGTTTTCTCTCTGAGTGTTTCAATAATTTCGAGAGTAGTGGTTTTTCCGGCACCATTAGGACCGAGCAAGCCAAAAATTTCATTTTCGTAAACTTCGAAACTTAAATCCTGAACGGCAATGAAATCATCATACTTTTTAACCAGATTTTTGACGCTGATCATGGCTTTGTTTGTTTCCATATAACGAAGGTAAGGAGCTAAAAATGAATTAAGAGTGAATTAGTCAGAAAAAAAGAAAATATGATAAAATAAAAATGCGAATCAGGTTAGATCCGCATTTTTTTTAGTTAAAAGTTGAAAGTCTGTGTGGCAAAGCCAGAATCAGAAACGATACAGTGTTATTATATGTTGTAATCTATGACATTAAACCTGTAATCCACAACTTATAACTGGAAACCTTTTAACCCATCACCCGTTTACCAAACCAATTCGCCCTTCATCACGTTCACGAAATCATCAAATAAATAACGAGAATCATGAGGGCCTGGTGAAGACTCTGGGTGGTATTGTACTGAAAAGGCTTTTTTACCCTTTACACGAATACCTTCGATAGATTTGTCGTTCAGGTTAACATGTGTAATTTCAACTTTATCTGAATGTCTAACCTCATCCGGAATAACTCCAAAACCATGATTTTGTGAAGTTACTTCACAATGGTTTTTAATAATATTTTTAACCGGGTGATTTAAGCCACGGTGTCCGTTAAACATTTTCATCGTACCAATGCCGTTTGCTTCTGCCAATAACTGGTGGCCTAAACAAATGCCGAACAATGGTTTGTCTTCTTCCATGATTTCCTTAATGGTTTCTACAGCATAAGGCATTACAGACGGATCGCCAGGACCGTTAGAAATAAAATAACCATCCGGACCAAATTCTTCCATTTCAGCAAACTTTGTTTTTGCAGGAAAAACCTTTACATAAATATCCCGGTTTTCGAAACTGCGGAGAATGTTTTTCTTTATCCCCAAATCTAATGCTGCAACTTTTAAGCTGGCATCAGGGTTCCCGTAAAAATAAGGTTCAGTTGTACTTACTTTTGATGATAACTCCAGGCCTTCCATAGAAGGAACTTCAGCAAGTTTTTGTTTCAATTCATTAATATCCGTAATCTCTGAAGAAATGATGGCATTCATGGCACCTTTATCTCTGATGTGACGTACCAGGGCACGGGTGTCAATATCAGAAATAGCGACCAGGTTATCATTCTGAAAGTAATCCTGGATAGATTCAGTTGCTTGTTTACGGCTATAAACAATATTGTAGTTTTTACAAACTAAGCCTGCAATTTTAATTGAATCAGATTCAATTTCTTCTTTCTGAATTCCATAATTACCAATGTGCGAGTTGGTGGTCACCATTATTTGTCCAAAGTAACTTGGATCAGTAAAGATTTCCTGGTAACCCGTCATCCCGGTATTAAAACAAATCTCGCCAGTGGTGGTGCCGATTTTTCCAGCCGCTTTGCCGTGAAAAATAGTGCCATCAGCCAGTAATAAAATCGCAGGTAACTTGGTGTAGTTAGTCATGGTAATTACAATATGGATTTTGAGTTGAAAAAGACATGAAAAAAGGGTTTATCTCAGCACTTAAGCTGTTTTTGCAGGGTGCAAAAAAAGATGAATATATCCCTTCCATTTCGGGGTACAAAGATATGATTTAAGAATGGAAATGTAAAGAAAAAAGTTAAATAAGCTTTGAGGTAAAAGCAGAAAGACTAAAGCGAAAGGTTTGATGCTTGATTTGAGTATAAAACGATTTCAGGTTTTGGTAGCTTTAGTCTTTTACCTTTGGTCTTTCCGCTTATTTAAGGAAAAAACAATACTTTTGGGGCTACAAAACAAAACCCATGTCGGTACATAAAGAAATCAAAAGAATAACCACACACATTTTACAGGAAATGAAGCAGCGTGGTGAAAAAATATCTATGCTAACAGCCTATGATTATTCCATGGCGACCATTTTAGATGATGCAGGACTGGATGTTTTACTGGTTGGTGATTCGGCATCGAATGTAATGGCTGGTCACGAAACAACTTTGCCTATTACTTTAGATCAGATGATTTATCATGCGGCATCTGTGATCAGAGCGGTAAAACGTGCATTTGTAGTGGTCGATCTTCCTTTTGGTTCTTACCAGGGAAATTCAAAAGAGGCTTTAAACTCTGCCATCAGAATTATGAAAGAATCTGGCGCACATGGTGTAAAGTTAGAAGGTGGTGAAGAAATTATTGAATCTGTTCAGCGCATTATTACAGCAGGAATTCCGGTAATGGGTCACCTGGGGTTAACACCACAATCGATTTACAAATTTGGTACCTATACCGTTCGGGCGAAAGAGGAAGAAGAAGCAAATAAATTAAAAACTGATGTTTTAGCTTTGCAGGCTGCCGGCTGTTTCGCCATTGTACTGGAGAAAATTCCTGCCGCACTAGGTAGAGAAGTAACCGAGAGCTTACATATTCCTACCATTGGTATTGGCGCAGGAAATGGCTGCGACGGACAGGTTTTAGTGGTAAATGATATGATTGGCTTAACCAAAGGTTTTAAACCCAGGTTTTTGCGTCAATATATTAATTTATATGATGATATTTTAGGTGCTGCCCAGTCTTACATCCGCGATGTTAAAAGCAATGATTTTCCCAGCGAAAAAGAACAGTATTAAGTTTGGAGTCTATAGTCCAGAGCCTTTAGTCTAAAGTCTATTAAGCAATTAATCCTCTACCCAAAAAACCTCCCTATGCCCATTACCGATAAAGATATTCTTTTTGAAGACAATCATTTAATCGCTATTAATAAAAGAGCGGGGGATATTGTACAGGTTGATGAAACAGGTGATGAACCGTTAGATGAGCAGGTAAAAAAATACATTGCCCAGAAATATAATAAACCCAACGGCGCTTTTTTAGGCGTTGTACATCGATTAGATCGTCCGGTAAGCGGTGTTATTTTATTCGCCAAAACAAGTAAGGCTTTGGAACGGATGAATGCTGCCTTTAAAAATCGTGAGGTTAAAAAAACTTATTGGGCAGTGGCGAAAAATAAGCCTGAAAATGAATCAGGAACATTGATTCATTGGCTGATCAAAAATCCGCAGAAAAATGTGGTTACCTATTATAAAGCCGAAGTTCAGGGCTCTCAACGTGCAGAATTATCTTATCGTTTACTCTCAAAAGTAGGCGATTATTATCTCATTGAGGTTGATCCGCTTACCGGCCGGTCGCACCAGATCAGGGTACAGTTGTCTTCGATGGGATGCCCTATAGTTGGAGATAATAAATATGGCTATCCTAGGGGAAGCAGAAAAGGAAGCATTTGCCTGCACGCCCGCAGACTCCAGTTTCTGCATCCGGTAAAGAAAGAACCTGTCAATATTTTTGCCAAATTGCCTGTAGATGGCTTTTGGGAAAGGTTTGAGAATCTTTAATACCAGGTTTTATCGATCCGATCGTATGCCTATTTATTTACAAATCACCGGCTTGAAAACCATTGCCTGATCAAAACGAAGATTAGCGAGGTTCTTAAATTTCATTTTACCATTTGATTCTTCTCCCTCTCCAAATCCTTCAACTAACTGATCGTTTTTCTTTAACCATACTACCTCACGCGTTGATGTTGTACCTTCTGATTGGAAAGTATAATCGGCAATAATGGTATCACCTTTAACAATGCCTGTAATGGTTCCATCATTTTTATCCTTTTCAAATAGCTTATAACTCAGCGCTCCATTTACTTTGCCGTTGTTGATTTCCAAGCTTAAAGAAGCTGTATCTTTTTTATCAACGTATTGAAAGCATTGTTTCGAAGCTGTATCTGTGTGGGTAGCTTTAATATCTGTAGATACAGATTTTGTGCTGTTACTTTGGCAGGCAAGCATAGCGGATGCGTAAATAGCGAGTATTGGAATGATATTTCTCATGATTTAGGTTTTGAAAAGTTTTAATATCAAAGCCCTTGCCAGAAAAATCAGTGTAGGGTTTTAAAACCAATAATTTCAGTGCCATCTGAAAAGGAAAAGCCCCGCATTTGCGAGGCTATCCTGACAATTAAACTAAGTTTTTTACCAAACATAAGTGGCAACAGTACCCTGATCAAGGCTGCTGGTTATTATTTTTCCTTTGTATTTAATGTTGAAATGGGTAGTGAAGCTATTGTTATTGCATACAATCAGCACATCTTTCCCATCTGGAGTTTTAAAAGCCACATTCTGCAAATTATTGGTCAAATTGGATGCAATTCGCACTGATCCTGCCGGAACAAATTTAGAGGCGTGAGCAATAACATAATAGGCTACGTTTCTACTTATTGCAGGTGCAATGGTAATTGCGCCTAAACATGATGTACAACCACCTTTATCTGTGTGTGGATTATAATTTTGATCTGCAGCCAGATTCCATTCCAATACATTTCTGCTCCAGTTTCGGGTTGCCCCGATAATTAGTGTAGATACGTGCCATTTCAAATCTTCGGCAAAATTACTTGGTCCGCCCACCCACTGCTCAGTGAAATAAACATTTTTATCAGGGTGTGCATCATGAACTTTGGATAAAGCAGTGATCGGACCAGCATATAAGTGAAAGGCAGAACCATCTATATATTTTTTCGCCTCAGCATCGTTCAAAATGGTGATAGGATATTCAGGTTTGTCTGCATTATGATCGTAGATGATGATTTTGGTTTTAATACCACTGTTTTTAAATACCGGACCTAAAGCTGTTTTAATAAAATTTGCCTGATCAGCAGCTGTCATGTACATGCTTGGATTATTCCCCGGGTGTAAAGGCTCGTTTTGAGGAGTAATGGCATCAATGACGATACCTTCTGCCTTCATGGCCTGGATGTATTTCACCAGGTATTTGGCATAGGTTTGATAATATTCCGGTTTCAAACTTCCTCCAATAAAGCTTTTATTCGTTTTCATCCAGGTTGGAGCTGTCCACGGTGAACCCAAAATTTTAATGGCGGGATTAATCGCTACAATTTTCTTTAATATTGGAATTAAATCTGCCTGCTCTTTGGCAATTGAAAATTTAGCCAGTGCTTCATCGGTTTCGCCTTCTGCGATATCGTTATAGGTGAAGGGAGTAGCACTTAAATCAGAAGCACCAATACTGATCCTGATGTAATTAACACGGATGGCCTGATCAGTATTGGCAAAGAGTTCATTCAACAGTTTATCTTTTTCCGTTGCAGGCAAAGCATTAATTAAAGTAGCACTTCCACCTGTTAAGGTATAACCAAAACCATCAATGGTTTGAAATTTAGTCTCCGGGTCAACTTCAATCGTTGGATGTGAATTGGTTTCATCAGAGAAGTTCAGTGCGATATTTTGTTTCTGAAGCAATTGAGATTGGTCACCTTTGGTTAACCAGAAACCCACTTCACTTTTTTTGGAATTAGCATTGTTTTGTTGATTGGCTTCATTGCCTGATTTTACATTTCTGCTGGCGCAGGCAGATAATAGCAGACAGGTCATTAAACAAATATTGTAAATGAATTTCATAGGGAGATAAAAAGTTTAAAATCGAAATCTTTGTTTTTAAAAGGTTCGGGACGGTATACATTGGCCCCGAACCTTAGAGATTATTTGGTGTGTTGAATTATTTGATGCTTGGATTTCGGTCTACTTCTGCCTGCGGAATCGGGAACAATAACTTCTCAGCGGTAACATTATAATTTAAGTTTGCACCATTACCGTTTTTCTGCGCATTCATAACGGCGATTGCCCTATTTGTTCTTAATAAATCAAACCAACGGTGGCCTTCAAAAGCCAGTTCTAAACGGCGTTCCTTTTCAATGGCCAGACGCATGGATGGTTGATCATTTGCCGGGGTGGCGGCCAAATTTACGCGACGACGGATTTCATTTACCAGAGCAGCAGCAGCCGACCAGCCTGATGTACTTAGTTCATTTAAGGCTTCTGCTTTGAGCAATTTAATGTCAGCCAGACGAAGAATATAAGAATTCGCTAAATCATCATTGCGGTATTTGTTGATAAACGGATAATTAGATTTGGTCCAGTAATCATCAGACCATCCTTCTGTGCTTACGTTTTTAAAGCTTATGCTTGAATTTTTGCGGATAGCATCACCTTCTGTATCAAAAGCAGCAACTAAATCATTTGTAGGCGTACAAAAGCGTTTCCAGCCTGTACCTACAATTACGCCAGTCATCCAGTTTCCACGGCCATTCGGGCCGCCCCAGCCATCGTATTGCATTTCCCAGATGGATTCACTGTTGTTTTTATGTGCGCCATCAAACAGCTGATCAAAAGATCCCATCAGGTTATAGCCACCATTTATCGTGGCATCAGCGTATTGCTGTACTTTGCTCCAATCCGGATTTGGTTTTGAAGCATAAACTTTTGCTAAAAGTGCATTAACAATCCCTTTGGTGATCATGCCTTTATTGGGCGCAGTGGAACGAACATTTGGTAAGGCAAACTCCAAATCCTTAATAATTTGCGCATAAACTGCTTCTACTGAAGAGCGGGGTTTTTGCATCTCTTCTAAAGAGGTTGGCGAGGTTAAAACCAAAGGAACACCTCCATATAACCTTACCAGGTGGAAATAAAAGTAAGCCCGTAATGTGGAAGCCTCACCTAAAATCTGATTTCTCCTGCCACTGGCATCCAAAGTAGGATCCTGAATGTTCGGAACATTTTCCAAAACTTCATTTGCATTTTTAATATTGGAATAAAGTCCACTCCAGTCGCGGCCAACATTGCCATTCGTTGAATTGGTAGTGAAAAGATCAATCTGGATATTTGCAGGGTTATCACCTCCTGCATAGGAATTATCTGCCGTGACATCACCATTAACCATGTAATCCCAAATGTGATAGTCGTTATACATACCACCATAAACGCCGGCCATTAATTTCTCTGCTGCCGCTGCCGTTGTAAAGGCTACATCTGCAGTAACTTGATTGAAAGGCTGTTTTTCAAGGAAACCTTTTTTGCATCCGCTTTGCAAAGTAATCGCTAATGCTGCGGTTGCCACTAATGAATATATTTTTAATTTCATTTTCTTAATCTTTAAAATCCAACATTAATACCGAACAATAAACTTCTTGATTGTGGATAAGTGCCATAATCAACACCCATCGATGGGCCATTTGCTGAATTCATGTTCACTTCAGGGTCCAGCCCTGAGTATTTTGTAAAAGTTAATAAGTTATACCCGGTAGCAAATACAGTTAGCTTGCTCATTTTTAGTTTTTCCAATACCGATGAGCTAAAACTGTATGAAAGCGTTGCGGTTTTTAAGCGCAGGTAAGAGGCATCTTCTACAAAACGGCTGGAAGTAAGGGAGTTTTCTGAGCTACTTCTTAACGCTTTTGGAATATTGGTGATTTGGCCTGGCGTAGTCCATCTGTTTAATACGGCTGTTGATTGATTTTTGGAATCAAACATACCTTCGATATCAATTCTGGAGGCATTAAATAATTCACTACCCTGAACTCCCTGGAAGAAGAAATTAAATCCCCAGTTTCCATAAGTTAAATTATTAGTGATACCATAAATAAATTTCGGTTGTGCAGAACCAATAAAAGTTCTGTCGCCCGGATCTGCCGAGCCCGTAAGACCATTGCCATTGGTATCTGCATATTGTGCTGCTCCGTTGGCCGGATTCACACCTGTAAATACATAACCGTAAAAGCTGCCCAACGGCCTATCCGCTACTACGCGAACAGCATCGTCACGTTCGTAGATGCCGGCAAAGTTTAATGATTGTGTAGTGGCACCTAAATCGGTTACTTTATTCCGGTTGATGGAAAAATTTAAATCCGTAGTCCATTTGAATTGCTCACGATCAAAGTTCTTCGTTGACAAAACAAACTCTAAACCTTTGTTTTCCATCGCACCAACATTATAGGCCTGACTTCCAAAGCCTGATGATGGAGGCAACTGCACGTTAATTAAAAGATCATTTGTCTTTTTTAAATAAGCATCAGCAGTGAAGGTAATGCGGCTATTGAATAGGGTTAAATCCAAACCAATATTGGTCTGCGTGGTTTTTTCCCATGATAGGTTATCATTTGCAGGGTTTTGAAGGTTGTATTCGCCCTGTGCATTTACGTTATAAAGCTTTAAGTAAGCATAATCGCCAATTCCTTCGTCATTACCCACTTTACCCCAGCTACCACGAAGTTTTAGATCATTGATGGTCCTACTTTCTTTCATGAAGTTCTCGCCAGAAATTCTCCAGCCTGCTGAAAAGGACGGGAAGTAACCAAAACGGTTTTCTTTGGCAAATCTAGATGAGCCATCAGCCCTGAAGTTTGAACTGAATAAATACTTGCTATCGTAAGCATAAGTAACCCTGGCCAGATAAGATTGTTTACTCCATTGTGCCCTTTGTGGCACTGTTAAAGCTACTGATGGTGCCGTTGGATTGCCGGATACATCATAAAAACGAGTTAACTCATTATTTTTATATTGATAATCTGAAGATTGAATGGTGTAGCCACCTGTTGCCGTAAAAGCATTTTTACCCACATTTTTGGTGTAATTTAAAATGTTTTCATTTAACCAAACATGGTCATTAGTGGTGTTATCTCTGTAAACGCCTCTTTCCTGACGGCCATAGGTGGTTAAGAAATTGTCAGTAGAATACTTGTAAAAGTTTCGATTAGCATTGGTACTGATCGTTGATTTGAAAAACAAATCTTTAGTGAAGTTAACTTGTGCACCAAAAGCCCCGATGAATCTGAAATTACGGGTTTTGTTTTTAGATCCGAAAGCCAAAGCTAAAGGATTATCCCATCCACCCGCATTCGGGATCGTGGTGTATTGACCATTTGGCTCAAAAATACCAATGGTAGGAGGCGTAGTTAGTGCGCCTAAAATAACCCCTCCACGAGAAACACTGCTGTTGTCACCAACATCAATAGAATTGCTGGAAGTTAACACCGCATTACCCGTCAATTTTAACCATGAGGTGATGTTTTGTGATCCGTTAAAGTTGGCCGTTAAACGATCTAGTTTTGCGGGGGCAACAACGCCTTTATCCTGCTGGTAACCTGTAGAAAAATAATACTGTCCCCCTTTTATGCCGCCAGAAATAGAAGCCTGATACTGGTTTTGTATTCCTGTTCCAAAGGTTTCTTTCTGCCAGTCGGTATTTTGATTTCCACCAAAAGTAGTGTAACCCAATTCTTTCATCAAACCAATATATTGCTCACTGTTGAGTACATCTTGTTTTTGCCAGAAGTTAGAAAAACCCGTAAAGGCATTGAAAGCCACCTTTAATTTGCCGGCCGATCCCTTTTTAGTGGTAATCAAAACCACTCCATTCGCACCACTTGAACCATAAATAGCTGCTGCAGATGCATCTTTCAAAATTGTCATGGATTCGATATCGTTGGCATTTAAAAAGCTCGCATCTCTGGAAGTCACTCCATCAATGACATAAAGCGGACTATTAGAGGCGGTAATTGATGTATTCCCTCTAATGCTGATGGAAATGCCTGCGCCTGGTTTACCTGATTGTGAACTTACCTGTACACCTGCTGCTCTACCCTGGATAGCTTGTAGCGGGTTAGTGATGGGCTGATTCTCTAGATCTTTTGATGAAACTGACACCACCGAAGTAGTCAGGTCTTTTTTAGTGGTGGTACCATAGCCAATTACAACGACTTCATTGAGTTGTTGATTGTTATCCGACAAGGTAACATTAATGCTGGTTCTGTTATTTACGGATTCTTCTATCGCTTTGAATCCTATAAAAGAAAATTCAAGTATTGCATTCTGTGGTGTAGAAATGGTAAAAGTTCCGTTGTCTGACGTGGATGCACCCTGGTTTGAGCCTTTCACTTTAACGGAAACACCAGGTAAAGGCAGACCTTTCTGATCCTTCACCTGGCCGGTTACGGTAATGTTTTGTGCCATACTCCATGAGATAGCGCCAATAAAAAATACCATAAGCAATGTAAACTTTTTTCTCATAATTTTTGCTTTGTTAATATTATATGAGGTAAAGTTACAATGCAATTCATGTTAAAAGCAAGTATTCTAAAAGTTAATTTTAATATAAGTAATTGATTAGTAGTTGTTTATGTAAATAATGATACGCTTTAGTACCGCAATTATTGCAGGTCACTTCAGCCTGATAATCAGTTATTAAATGCAAGGAATGGATACGGCTTCAGAACGATTTTGATACGCTTAAATACCGGTCAAATTATTTTTGCTGATTTACAGTAATAACAAAAATGTGACCAATAAGCACTACTGATTATTCAATTACCAGCTGGCTCCAACCATTTTTGCCACTTTTTTTAAGTGTTTTTTTCCGGTCTTCCATCACTTTTTTAATTCGTGATCCGAAGGTCCAGCAGGTGCTTTGTCTGATGGTTAGTAACTCTGAAAGCTTATGTGAAGAGATTTTTCCTTTTGATGAATAAATCAGGAAAATCATATAGAAAGCTTTATTAATGGGAATCCTTGTATTGTGAAAAATGGTGTAGGTTGTAACCGATTCTTCATAACCGCATTTACTGCAGCGTCGGCTATGTAAGATATGGCCGGTAAAATAATGATCATTACTGCATTTTCTGCAGTGGTAGCCATTTTTCCATTTGAGCTCAGCCAAAAATTCATAGCAGGTTTCTTTATCAGGATAGATTTTACTAAACTCTTCAAAATCTACTTCGGTATTCATTACCCGGTCACGGGTTACTTTTTCTACACTGGTTTGCAACTCCTCGTTATCCTGCTCCAGCAATACATTCATCCTGGAAATTTCTTCAGCTTGCTTCTGTAATAACATATTGGCTTCTTCCAAAGCCTGGTTTTTACTCTCAATAATTAAGGATTTATGGAAAACATCACGTGTACGTTCTTCTACCTTACTTTCCAGTTCACGGTTAATGGTATCCTTTAAGGTGGCATTAACAGCCATTTGCCGAATAATTTTCTGTTGAGCCTTATCTTTTTTTAACTTCAGAATCCGCACCTTATCGCCGATAGCGAAGGATAGGAAAACCATTTCCATGATAAAACAAAAACTAAGGCTATAATAACTGATTACCCCAAAGTTCAGCCAGTTGATACCCAACATAATTAAGAACTTAAGCACAAAGCCTATAAACAGAAAGCTATAGCCGAGTACAAAAAAGCGGGCAGGTTTATAGCCATTTTTGTAAATATAAATTCCGGTGAAGAAAGCGACCGAAAGCGGTATAGCTTCTATAAATTTAAAACTGAAAAAAGTCTGATCGAAAAGATAACAGTAGAAAAAAAAGATAATCCTTAAGGTGATTATGCCAGTAATTAACTTGTTTATTTTTGGTGCTTTCGATTTAATGAATAATAATTCTCTGGTAAAAAGCAAAGCAAATATGCTGGTGGCACAAAGTGCAAAAGCATAGGCAACCTGATTCCAGGCCGGTGCGTTTGGCCAAAGGTACTGATAAGCAATACCATCAGTACTCATTTCAAAAAAGCCTACACTCAGATTGTACAATACATAATATAGATATTGTTTCTGCCTGATGGCTACGTACATAATCAGGTTGTAGAAGCTGAAAACCAGAATCATGCCATAAAAAATCCCGAAGTAAAAGTATTCATCAAGAGCATAGGAAATGAACCATTCCGCACTTCGTAATACAATTATAATATCTGAAATCTGAGATGATTTGATCTTGAAATAGTAGGTCTGAATACTGTTTCCTTTATTTTTAATCGGAATTTCAAAATTTTTATGGTTAATCAGCCTTTTGCTGAAATCATATGCATCACCAAGCTTTTTTTCCTGATATTTGCCGTCAGATTGTGGAATAAATGCGGTAATATGATCGATGGTCTGATCAAAAAATTCCAGTAAAAAGGGTTTCTCTACTTTTTCATTCTGCCTGATTTTGATCCTGAACCAATAAGTTTTATGGAGATTTTTGGTTTGAGGTGTGCTGGTAATACTGGCCTTAAAAAGTTGCTCGAATGCCTTACTGCTGATCTGATTAAATTCGAATTGACCGGCAGGATCTTCCAGTACTTCAATTTCTTTAAACGTAAAAATATGCTGTGGTACCGATTCCTGTATAGCTACAACTTTTTGTGCAAATAAATTCGACGCACAACAGAGCAAAAAACTGAAGATCAGGAGTAATGCTTTTTTAAAGGATACAGGCATAAGATGCAAAGGTACAAATTTGTAGCTGGCCGATACAGATATAGTGCTGTTTAGATTATACCTGAAAAATTAAGGAGATGCTGGTGCCCTGTTGTTCAACAGATTTAATTTCGACATCAATTTTATGAAAACTGGCTATACTCTGTACAATGGCGAGGCCCAGGCCAAATCCGTTTTCTTCTGTATTTCCTCTTTTAAAACGATCGAAAGCATTGGCCACTAACTCCTCGCTCATGCCTAGTCCACTGTCTGAAATAGTTAATACATATTTTTGACCGGTGAGTAAGCCTGTAACTGATAATTCTCCACCTTCCCGGTTATATTTAATGGCATTATTAATAATGTTCATCAATAATGTATGCATCAGGGCCTTATTTCCGATAAGTTGGTAATCATGATTTAAATTAATACTGTATTTGATTTTTTTATCTATAATTCTGTCTTCCAGGTCTTCATAAATGTCGCTGAGTTCCTGTGTCAGGCTTATTTCTTCCGTTTTCAGATATTGATTGTTTTCTACTTTCGAAATTAAAAGCAGGCTGTTAATGATCACCTTAAGCCGGTTCAGGGTTTTAATGGAAGCGTAGATTTTATTTTCATGCTCTACCGGAATTTCGGGTGTGTTCAGCATGTTCTCGAAACGGGTACTTAGAATAGAGATTGGGGTTAATAATTCATGTGAAACATTTGCGATAAATTGCTTTTCGAGTGCAAAAAGCGTATTGATTTTTCGCATGAGTGTATTTACACTGTTATCGAGCATTTTAAAATCCTCAGTAGTGGTGGGGATATTCTGGTAATTATAATGCAATGGATCATCAACCTTATTGATTTTTTTATCGATGATCAGGTAAAAAGGTTTGAGTAAATAATTTGAAAAGGCATAGTCAGCTATTAAAGTGATCAAAAGGGCAATAACCAATACTATGAGCGTATAAAAGCGAATGGAATTTTTAATTGACTGTAATGTAGTCATGGTTTCGCCAATTTCAAGATTATACCAGTTGGTGTGATAAGAGAATTTATAATTCAGAATCCGGTAAACTTCAATATTGCCTTCAATTTCACGCCTCTCTGTGTAAACAGTTGCTGACGAGTCCTTTTGGTTGTCAGGAATATCCTGTAAAACAATAAACTCTTCTTTTAATATGTTATAATCGGTAAAGGAATCCTGATTATTAAGCAAGCTATCAATCTCACTGTCGGTCAGGTTTTTGATAATCTTATTCTTTTTTTTGATCAGTCGGTTATCCAGTTGATTGTAGGCCAGTTTTTCCAGTGAAAACAAAATGGCAGCGCCTAAAAGCAATATGATCGCAATTTTAGTGACTGCATTATATAAAGAAAACTTAACCTGTAATTTCATGGGGTGTTGGTTAGGTGTTTTATGTGGAGGTTAGGTTAGAGTTAGTGTTTAGAATGGTTAGTTATTCATGTTGTATCAGATTGATAAAATATAGAATTGTTTAGGTGTTGAGCGTCAAAAAGGCATTAATCGTATAAATTTAAAGTTTAGTAATCGTATTAATATCTTTTCAACTCCAGTTTATCGCCTGATCATAATAAACTGCGAACAGCCAATTGAAAGCTTTTTCTGCGGTCTTGAAATACTAATCTGCTAACCAATTTTATTACCTTACCATCTTTTCGCTTAACAATTAATCCTGTATCCGATACTTCTTACCGTTTCAAACCAGTCTATATTTGCGGTTGCAGCCAGTTTTTTACGTAAATTTTTAACATGCACATCAACAAAATTAGAATCAGAATTGACTTCTAATATATCTCCCCATACATGTTCAGTTAAGCTCATTCTGGAAACCACACGGTTTTTATTTAAAACGAGGTAGTTGAAAATTTCAAATTCTTTTTTGGTTAAGTTCAGGCGTTCTTCTCCAAAAGAAACAGTACGATTTTGAATGCTTAACAGGAAGTTATGAATGTTAACCTCATTTTTCTCCAGTTTATGTTTCCTCCTGGTGATGGCATGCATGCGGGCTAAAAGTTCATTTAATGAAAAAGGTTTGGGTAAATAATCATCAGCACCTTCATCCAAACCTTTGATACGGTCATCAACCGCACTCCTGGCTGTTAAAATAATCACGGCATCATCGCGGTCTTTCATTGCTTTAAGCTGTTTCAGAACCTCAAAGCCATCGCCGTCTGGTAAACCTAAATCCAGCAGAATAAAATCGTAGTTGTTCACGAAGATCTTCTCTTCTGCAGATGATTTTTTCCAGGCATGTTCTACTATGAACCCTTCTTTGCTCAGAAATTCATCCATTTCAAGCGCAAGGCTTTTTTCATCTTCTACTATTAAAACATTCATTTAGTATCCAGTATTTAGTATCAGGTATTAAAACTATACGAAGAATATCATCGCTTGTCTGTTAACTTTAGTCTTTCCGCTTTAAGCTTTTTGTTCGAGAACTAAGTTAATATTTTTAAGGATAATGTTACAGGCTTCCTCAATTTCTGTTTTAGTGATGATAAGGGGAGGGGCAATACGCATCGAATTGCTGCAATGCAGAAACCAATCGGATAGTACACCGTCTAAAATACAGGCATCGATGATTTTCTTATTCATCTCGAAACTTTCAAATTCAACTGCCAGCATCAGGCCTTTTCCTCTGATTTCTTTAATTGCCCGATGTTTCAGGAGTGATTTAAAATATTGACCTTTCTCTTCTACTTCATCCACAATGTTATTGTCGACTAAAGTGCTCAATGTCGCCAAACCGGCTGCGCAACACACCGGATGGCCACCAAAGGTAGTCATATGCCCTAAAATCGGGTTATGCGATAGTACAGACATAATTTCCAGCGAACTGATAAAAGCACCGATTGGCATGCCGCCACCAATTCCTTTTGCCAGCAGCAACACATCGGGTATAACGTTATAATGCTCGAAGGCAAACATTTTACCACTTCTACCGAAACCTGATTGGATCTCATCAAAAATAAGCAAGGTTCCTGTTTCCAAGCATTTTGCTTTTAATGCCTGCATGTATGCGAGGTCGGCTACGCGGATGCCAGCTTCTCCTTGGATGGGTTCAATAAAAACAGCTGCAATTTCCTCTGTTATCTTAATTAAATCGGCCATATGATTATGCCTGATAAAGCCGACATTTGGTAAAAAAGGCCCATAGCCTGATGAATAGAAATCACTTTCCATTAAACTTTCTGCACCTTGGGTACTGCCGTGATAAGCATTTTTGCAGGCAATAAAGCCTTTTCTTCCCGTATAACGTTTAGCTAACTTCATGGCGCCTTCAACAGCTTCGGTACCGGAGTTCAGAAAATAAGTGCAGCTTAAACTTTCAGGAAGAACCTCTGCCAGCGCTTTAGCGAAATTAACCTGAGGTGTCTGCACATATTCACCATATACCATCAGGTGCATATAGGTTTCGGCTTGTTGCTGAACGGCTTTAACCACAGCCGGATGACAGTGGCCAACATTGCTCACACCAATACCTGCAATTAAATCTAAATGCTTTTTGTCTGATGAATCGTAAATATAAACGCCTTTTGCCCGTACAAATTCGAGCATAAGCGGTTCGGGAGAGGTTTGTGCATTGTGTTGTAAAAACAACTGACGTTGAGTAAGCATGCACAAAAGTACGGAAATACAATAGCCTTTAAAACAAAAAGACCTGCATCGCTGCAAGTCTTTAATCTAATTTTTCTGTCCGCCTCTAAATTTATTAAGCAGTTCACGCTTAAATCCTTCCTGCGCCCGATAAAATTTTCCAACGATTTTGATCGGTAGCTTGGCTTTTAATTTACTGTAATACTTTTTATCCAAATTAAGATCTCTTTGCTTAAAATCAAATTCGCTCGTAATTAAACTTTGAACCTGAGCATCAGTAAGATTATCTATTTCATTTACTTTTCTGAAAGAAATCATCTTTTGCATGCGTTCTTTGCGTAAGGCATTTTGCTCGCTCTGCATATCATTGTAAATCGGCCAGAAGATTTTTGCTTCATCTGGCGATAAATCAAGTTTTTGGGTAAAATAAGCTATTTTAAGCGATTCGATTTCTTCACTTTTAGGTCTTTGAGCCAAAAGCGTAAGGGGTAAAAGGAATATTAAGGTACTGAATACTAAGTTTTTCATTATTAGTTATTTAATTCATGAGATAGATCACTCGAAGAGAAATTGCTCAATAAATAGTTTTCCATTTCTGTATCTGACGCAGAAGTATTATTTGCTGATGTGGTATTCTGAGTTTCTAAATGTTCTATAATGGTGCTTTCATCAATATCATATAGTAGTTGTTCGCTCGAAAGCTCTGCAGATTGGGTTTGCGAAGGTATTGATGATGCATTGTTTTGATAAAAATATGCACCAAATGACGCCATCAAAACGAAACAGGCTGCACTGGCATACTTCAAGATGTTTCGTCTCCAAAGAGGAACAATTTTCGCAGTTTGTTTAGGTTGTTCGGCAGCTATTCTTTCCGTAATTCTATGCTTTAAACCGTCAAAGTAGTGTTCAGGAACCGAAAATGAATCCTCGGCTTTTGGCAGTGCTGATATCTTGATATTTGTTTCAATCCGTTCGGTGAGGTTTTCAAAATAATTTTGTGGAACCTCAAAACCATCACCGTTTAATTCTTTATTTAAGCCATCAATGAAGATAGCAGACTTCACCCTGTCATCTACACTTTCGAAATATCCGTTTGGAATGTTGAATGGATTGCTTTTCTGCATTGCTGCCAGTACAGGAGCATCCTTTTTCCAATCGTTATTTTCTATATTTTCATTCATCACAGATATAGGATACAATTTGAGTGAAAAGGTTTAATAATCTATTTCATCATTTGTAATAAAAGCTTCAATTTTTTTTGCAGCAATATGGAATGATGCTTTTAACGCCCCAACTGATGTGCCCAGTACTTCCGAAATCTCCTCATATTTCATGTCTCCAAAATATTTCATGTTGAAAATCAGACGTTGCTTTTCGGGCAGGGTAAGAATGGCTTTTTGCAATTTTAATTCTAATTTATCTCCATTAAAATATGAAGAAGCTACGAGGTTTTCAGCCAGTTCTGCAGAAACCTCATCCAAAGGAGTATTGTTTTTTAGTTTTTGTTTATTGAGGAAAGTGATGGATTCATTTGTGGCAATGCGATAAATCCAGGTATACAGTTGCGAATCGTTTCTAAATTTATCAATATTCTTCCACACCTTTACAAATACCTCCTGTAATAAATCGTCACAGTCATCATGGTTGAGTACCAATCGCCTGATGTGCCAGTAAATTTTCTGCTGATATTTTTTTAATAGTAAATTGAAAGCTTCATCGCGGGTTTTCTCGACGGCAAACATTTCAAGAATTTGCGAATCTTCAATTGGTTTCATCGAGGAATATTAGTATTTATTACTAAAAAGGCACCAAGACCACCAAGTTTTTCTTCGCGTTCTTCGTGCCTTTAGAGTGACTTAATTTAAGCTTTTTTTCTGTCAATTACCTTTTTAACTGCTTCTACAATGTTAACTGCATCTAAGCCGTATTTAGACATTAACTGATCAGGTGTACCACTTTCACCAAAAGTATCATTTGTAGCTACAAATTCTTGCGGAGTAGGTAATTCGGTCGTTAATAAACGCGCAACACTTTCACCTAAACCACCAAATTTATTGTGCTCCTCACAGGTTACTACGCAACCTGTTTTTTTAACCGATTTTAAAATGGCTTCATCATCCAATGGTTTAATGGTATGGATGTTGATGATTTCTGCATCAATGCCCAGTTCAGCCAGTTGTTCACCAGCTTCGATGGCTTTCCATACCATATGGCCTGTTGCAATAATGGTTACATCAGTTCCTTCATTTACCATCCAGGCTTTACCAATCTCAAACTTTTGATCAGGATCTGTAAATACCGGAATTACCGGGCGGCCAAACCGTAAATAAACAGGACCTTCATATTCTGCGATAGCCATAGTTGCGGCTTTGGTCTGGTTGTAATCGCATGGATTAATCACCACCATTCCCGGCAACATTTTCATTAAACCGATATCTTCCAGGATCTGGTGGGTTGCACCATCTTCACCCAAAGTTAATCCGGCGTGTGAAGCACAGATTTTAACATTTTTGTTAGAATAAGCTACCGACTGACGGATCTGATCATAAACGCGGCCTGTAGAAAAATTGGCAAAGGTTCCGGTAAAAGGAATCTTACCATTAATTGTCATTCCGGCTGCAATACCAATCATATTGGCTTCTGCAATACCCACCTGTGTAAAACGTTCCGGAAAATCTTTGATAAAAGCATCCATTTTTAGCGATCCAACTAAATCGGCACATAAGGCAACCACGTTTTCGTTTTTCTTTCCTGCCTCATGTAAGCCAGCACCAAATCCCGAACGTGTATCTTTTTTCTCTGTATATGTGTATTTTTTCATTTTGTTTTTAGATATGAGATATGAGATTTTAGATAGGAGATCACGCGACAATTAGTCTTAAATCTCCTATCTACTGTCTCAAATCTAGTTTAGATATGTAAGATGAGATTTTAGAGGTGAGATTACGCGACAATTAGTCTCAAATCTCCTATCTATGGTCTCAAATCTAATTTAATAGTCCCCTAAAGTTTCTGGTAACTGCGCCAATGCTGAGGCCAGTTGCTCATCATTTGGGGCCGTACCGTGCCATTTATGCGAACCTACCATATAATCAACACCTGCACCCATTTGTGTACTCATTAAATTTAAGATCGGTTTACCTTTTCCTGTTAAAGTTTTAGCATAATGCAAACCTTCCACAATAGCCTGCATATCATTACCATCAGTATTGATTACATGCCATCCGAACGCTTCAAATTTTGCCTGTAAATCGTCTAATGCAAGTACTTTACTGGTTGGGCCATCAATTTGCTGTCCGTTATAATCCACAGAAGCAATTAAATGATCCACTTTGTTAAACGGCGCAAACATTGCTGCTTCCCAGTTTTGGCCTTCCTGTAATTCTCCATCACCAAGTAAGGCAAAAATATGAGATTGATCACCATTTAACTTTTTGGCTAAAGCAGCGCCAATGGCTACTGATAATCCCTGACCTAATGATCCGGATGCAATACGGATTCCAGGTAAATGCTCATGTGTGGTTGGGTGACCCTGTAACCTGGAATCCAGCTTACGGAAAGTGGCCAGTTCACTTTTATCAAAATAGCCGGCATGTGCCAGTGTACTGTACCAAACAGGAGAAATGTGTCCGTTAGATAAGAAGAATAAATCTTCACCAACACCTTCCATGGTAAAATCTGTTTTATGGTTCAGTACTTCAAAATATAAAGCTGTAAAGAAATCAGCACATCCAAGCGAAGCGCCTGGGTGTCCAGATTGACATCCGTGAACCATTCTAACGATATCTCTTCTGATTTGTGAGGCAATATCTTCTAGCTCTTTAATTGTATGTTTCATTAAATACGAGGTTGTTGTTCATAGCAAAGTTAATATTTTACTTGCTATATTATAATTAGTTATTGATTAAATCGAGTACCTGTTGGGTTGAGTTTTTAGTGTCAACCTTTTTAATTATATGGGCAATTTTACCCTCACCATCTATAATAAATGTGGTACGAACAGTGCCCATATATTTCTTTCCATACATGTTTTTTTCAGCCCATACGCCATAATCTGTTACAATTTTCTGCTCGGTATCGGCCAGTAAGGTAAAGGGTAGGTTGTGCTTGGTAATGAATTTTTGATGTGATTTTTCATCATCTACACTAACACCTAAAACCACAATGCCTTTGGCTTGCAGCCCCTGATAATTGTCTCTGAAATCGCATGCTTCAGCTGTACAGCCCGGTGTGTCATCCTTGGGATAAAAGTAAAGCACTACGATTTTACCCTTAAAATCATTTAGTGAAATTTCATTTCCGCTTTGATCCTTTGATGTAATTGCTGGTGCCGGATCACCTTCTTTTAATTCTGCCATATATAAAATGATTGAATTTTGATTAATATTTAAATTTAATGCTGCAATGTAAACAGTTTAAATTAGTATCCTGTTCGCGATCTTTTAAAAGATGACATTTTAAAACATTTGTACCATCTATTTGGAAAAATGTACAGTGTATCTTCCTGTGTTATCTTTCATATCGGCCACGACGAGTTCGAAGGTATGCTTACCGGAAGTGGTTCGCTCATCAAAGCTGTGCCAAAGCGTCGCGGTTTTCGCATCAAACTCCATGAGAATCCATTTACCATCCAGGTAACCATTAAAACTTTTAATGCCTGACAAATTATCACTGATCCTGAAGTTCATTCTTGATAGACCTGACATGCTTTTTCCTTCGATGATGTTGATAGGAGAAATCCGTGGTGCAATGGTATCAACAGCAATGTAAAAACTTCCAAAGTTTCTAGGTGTTGCTTTTACGAATCCATTATCATAAGATCCTCCCTGTGTCGAGCCATTTGAATTGACGATAAGTGCTTTTGACCTTAAGTTCTCCGGAAGCTGATCAGCCTTAATCCATAAATCAAACCCAATGTGAAGTGGGGTATAACGGTTATGAATTTGATGGACAGCAGACCACGCATTTCCTGCCGGCTTCGGAAGCTTTTTATAAACAAAGTTTAAATCATTATATAAGGTTCCTTTTGGAAAAACTACTTTAATGTCTTCTGTATTAAATTCATTCACTTTCCCATAGGGATAAATTATGCCTGATGGAATAATAGGTGCCATAATTGGTGCACTTCCTGCATTTACGGTAAAAGGTAGAATTGACGCATTCCCTTTAGCATCTGTAATGATATACCGAAGCTGATGTGCGGCGCCATCGTTGAAATTAATTTTTCCGCTGTTCACCAATCCGCTGTAAATTTTTAAAGGATTTCCGGGATCGACAAAACTTTTCTGAATACTTCTTTTCGTATTCAGGTATGTGGGGTAGTCAATATGCGAATTAATCGCCTTGCTGTTTTCAAAAGCAAAACGTTCCAGCGCAGAAGTATAGATCATCTTCCCATCCATTTCCAGCTGAATAGAATACACCCCATTGGTGCCAGATGCACCATTATGCCGGTCTGTAGTCACTACCCCAAATCCAACTTCGCCCGTTAAACTAAGAGGGGCAACAGTTTTATAATTGCCATTCGCTCCTGTAATGCCAATAGCTTGTTTGGGTGTAAATTCATTAAATGTTTTGCCGTTTAAACGGTAAACGTATAATCCATGAATAATAGGCGGGATATTATCTGGAATGATAATGCCGAAAAATTGTGGATTAATGGTTTCTTCAGTTTTGGTATCTCTGATTTCAAAATGTAAATGCGGACCGCCAGAGCTTCCCCGGTTACCAGACCAGGCAATTACTTCACCTTTATGTACAGGAATCAATGTGGCATCGGGAAATTCATCAATCTCAAATGATTTTTTCTCATACTCCAGGTTTTTTACAATCGCAGCTATTTTTGGTGCAAAACGTTGTAAGTGCCCATATACGGTAGTGAAACCATTCGGGTGATTAATATAAAGCGCTTGTCCGAAGCCACTGTTCTGAACCCTTAACCTGGAAATATAGCCATCTGCAACCGCATAAACAGGATAACCTTCGCGTTGATTGGTTCTGAAATCCACGCCCGAGTGAAAGTGATTGCCTCTTAGTTCGCCAAATGAACCCGCCAGGGCAGGAGGTGCAATGTCCAATGGTTGCCGAAAATCCGTAATGGGATATTTATTATTGCTGAATATCTGCTGCGCATGAAGTACATTAACGGTGATAGAACAACAAATAAAAAGTGAGAGGTTAAATAGATGCAGGATCGGTTTTTTAATCATTCCTTATTTAACTTCAAAATTTAAAAGTTGTTTGCCATTCAGCCATGCGGCTAATTTATCACCCTGATGAACACGGCCAACACCTTCAGGTGTACCTGTAAAAATCAAATCACCTTTTTTTAAAGTGATATACTGCGATACAAAACTGATAATCTTCTCGAAAGAGAACAATAAATCTTTAGTGTGACCATGCTGACGTGTTTCTCCATTAATTTGCAATTCGAAGTTCATCAGGTATAAATCTTCAAAATCGCTTTTGGGCAAAAAGATACTTACCGGCGCGGAATGGTCAAATCCTTTCGCCAGTTCCCAGGGCAGGCCTTTTTCTTTATGTTTGCTTTGGATGTCCCGGGCTGTAAAATCAATTCCCAGGCCAATCTCGTCATAATAATTTGAAGCAAATTTTTCGGCAATATGCTTTCCTTCTTTGCAGATTTTCAGCACTACTTCAAGCTCATAATGGATATCATCTGAAAAATCGGGCAGATAAAAAGGTTTGTTGTCTTTTAATAGGGCCGTATCAGGCTTCATAAAAATCACGGGAGTAGTGGGAACCGGATTATTCAGTTCTTTGGCATGTTCGGCATAATTCCGTCCGATGGCTATAATTTTCATCTCTTAAAGGTAAGGTGTGTGCAGTATGAGATTGCCCATACCTTTTCAAAAATAGAAAAGAAAATGATTTTATAAAACTGAGATGCGCTTTACCTGGCTTTCTGACCCTGCGGTTACCCTTAAAAAGTAAATGCCAGCATTTAAACGGCTAGGGATTGCAAAGCTTTTGGTTTGCTCTCCTGCATTTAAGCGTTCGTTTGCAAGGGTGACTACTTCATTGCCCAGCAAATCAATAATTTTGATTGTTGTCTGGGTGCCATCTTTACCAATAGATAAAATAATATTTAACTGATCTTCAACAGGATTAGGATAAATTTTGACTACTGTAAGTAATTTGTCTTTGTTAGTTGCTACAGCCGGACTTTTAGTAACGCTGGAGTAGGTATGGTAAACCCCTGAGTACCCAAACGATCCGAACATGGGTTTGTAAGGTTCGATATTGGCTTTGATTTCAGGAATTCTGATGGCTTTTCTGGTTTTGTTTTTTAAGCTAAAATGAATGCTGTCAGTTTGTTGCGACCAGGAATTTAAACTACACAACAAAACCATACACCCTGTGCATACAAGTTTTGTGAGTAACGTTATCCTAGTGTAGAGTTTCATCAAATTGCTGAAGCAAATGTATTAATTTTAAACAAAGAAATTAAACATTTTGTTTGAAAGCGATATTTTAACACAATTTAACAATAATATACATTTTGGATCGTGTTAAAAATACACAATAATTTGGTTGTTAATTTGTTATACATAGTTTACTTTTGCCCCACTAAAAAAACATAAAGTGTCAAATCATAAAAATGTTAATGCATTAACCGCCGGTGGGGTTCTGATTAGTTTAGGAATCGTATTTGGAGATATTGGTACATCGCCGCTCTATACACTTAACGCAATTTTTAAAATCATACTGGGGGTTAAAGATGGTGTAATTAACCATCCGGGTGCCATTACGACTGATGTTGTTTTAGGCGTACTATCCTGCATTATATGGACACTGACACTCCAAACCACCATTAAATATGTTATTATTACCTTAAGGGCTGATAATAAAGGAGAAGGTGGTATTTTTTCACTCTTCTCTTTGGTAAGGAAAAAAGCCAAATGGCTTGTGGTACCGGCTATTATTGGTGGCTGTGCTTTACTGGCTGATGGAATTATTACGCCGAGTATTACGGTAACTTCAGCTATAGAGGGTTTAACGAGTAAATTTGATGTCCCGGTTATTCCGATCGTATTAACCATTTTAACCATGCTGTTCATCATTCAGCAATTTGGAACCAATTTGGTTGGGAAACTATTCGGACCGGTCATGTTTGTGTGGTTTGCCATTTTAGGGGTTATAGGAATTACCTTTATCATCAAAGATTTTAGTATTCTGAGGGCTTTGAATCCATATTATGCAGTGCATTTATTGGCTAACAATCACAATGCATTTTATATTTTAGGTGGTGTATTCTTATGTACAACCGGGGCTGAAGCCTTATATTCTGATCTTGGTCACTGCGGAAGAAATAATATCCGGATCAGCTGGATCTTTGTAAAGCTTACCCTGATTCTTAACTATCTGGGGCAGGGCGTTTGGATTCTGCAAAACTCCGCTAATTTCATGCCTGGCGCAAAAATGAATCCGTTCTTTATGATTGTGCCTGAACAGTTTCAGATCGGCATGGTGATCCTGGCTACAATGGCAGCAATTATAGCTTCTCAGGCTTTGATTAGCGGCTCATTTACCCTGATATCAGAAGCTGTACGTTTAAACCTATGGCCAAAAATCCGGATTGTTTACCCTACGGTTTCAAAAGGCCAGTTATATGTTCCTTCTATCAACTGGATGTTATGGATTGGTTGCTGTGGAATTGTTTTGTTATTTAAAGAGTCAGAACGCATGGATGCAGCCTATGGTTTATCCATTACCATCGCTATGTTAATGACCACGATTCTGGTGAGTTTTTATCTGCGCAGCAGGCGGTTTCCTAAATATTCCATTTTAATTTTCTTCCTCACTTACATTGTAATTGAGGGAACATTTTTAGTGAGTAACTTAACCAAATTTGTGCACGGCGGATGGGTGACGGTATTTATCGGATCTTTATTATTTACTATTATGTGGAGCTGGTTTGTGGCCAGAAAAATTAAAAACCGTTTTGTAAAATATGTGGAGATTGAAGATTATTATCCGATTTTAAGCGAACTGAGCAGTGATGAATCTGTTCCGAAATATTCCTCACAACTGGTTTATTTAACCAGCGCAAACTTTAAAACGGAGATTGAATCCAAGATTATTTATTCCATTATTCAGAAGGAACCTAAGCGGGCAGATGTGTATTGGCTGGTTCACGTAGACGTGATGGATGAGCCTTATACCATGGATTACAAAGTGGAGTTTTTAATCCCCGGTAAATTAATTCGGATTGATTTCAGACTGGGCTTCAGGGTAGAGCAACGGGTAAACCTGCTTTATCGTAAAGTAGTGGAAGAGCTGGTTAAAAATGGGGAAATTGATATTACCAGTCAGTATACTTCTTTAAACAAACATAAAATTGCCGGCGATTTCAGGTTTGTATTGCTGGAGAAACACTTGTCTAAATTCACCAAACTGAGTTTCTATGAACGCCAGATTATGGACTATTATTTTATCCTTAAAAAGTTAAGTTTATCAGAAGAACGTAGTTTTGGACTGGACAGCAGTTATGTAGATGTAGAGAAAGTTCCGTTGATATTTGTAACACCTGATGATATTGAGTTGAACAGATTAGCGGTATAATGATCAGGAACTTATTGATTGTATTGGCTGTTTTATTATTTATTGCCGGGCCAGCCGCTAAGGTAAATGGTTTAGCACATAGTGAATATTACCTTATTCTTTCTGGAATAGGATTGATTGCATTAACTGTTTTTGTGTTTAAAAAGCGGTAATAACGTATGCTATCCAATGAAAACTAAAGGACCTGTTTTCGGTTGGTGAGGCACCAACCGATAGGGGATTTTTTTATCGGTCATGTGTCTCCACGGACCGAAACTGATTTCATTATGATAAAGATCGGCGTATGATACCTGTTCGTGAGGAGTAAACCGATAGCGGACACTTTCTCATCATCAGTATCTTATTAGAAATAAATTAAACTTCAGGATGTGCCAGTTTGCTATGCCTGTATCCATATGCAAAGTAAACGATCAGTCCGATAACCAGCCAGATTCCAAAGCCAATCCAATTGGATATGCCCAGTTCACACATCATGTATAAGCAACTGATTAATCCTAAAACCGGAATCAGGGATAAGTTTTTAGTAATGCAATAATACGAGATGACCACGCAGATGATCAGAAAAATCCACATCGGGATCTTATGTTTAAACAAACTCCAGCCTGTTTCATATTTCTTATCAAAAGAAACCTTTGATGCTGCAATAAACTGCTCATAACGATTACCAGGTAAAGCACTGAGGTATGATTCTGCATCTACTTTTTCCGAAAGGATAATTTGTGGCACAGCATCCTTAACAATTTCTTCTTTTACCATCTGCAGTTCCTCACCCTTTAAAGAGGTGACAAAATTTACAGTAGTAACCGTTTTTGGAGTATTAAAAAAGAAGGCGCTGGTTTCCTTTGGAAATTGAACAAAAGCGAAGGCCAATGCAGCAATGAACGCAACAGGAACAATGAATTTACTGTTAAGATAGGGGATTTTGAATTTACCACGCTGCACATCAGGGCGGTTTTGTAATACCAGCACGCCGGCACATACCAGGACAAATGCGAACAACGTACCTATAGAACAAAGATCGGTTACGATGGTTAAATTCATGAAAAGTGAAGGAACTGCGACTACGAAGCCTACTACAATGGTTGCAAAGGATGGTGTTTTATATTTTGGGTGAATTTTAGAAAATGATTTGGGTAATAATCCATCCCTGCTCATACTCATCCAGATTCGGGGTTGTCCCATCTGAAATACCAAAAGTACACTGGCCATGGCAAAAACGGCACTTACGGCAATGATTCCGCTCATTAGCTTTAAATCAATCTGATCAAATACGAAAGCCAGTGGGTCGCCAACGGCAAGGGTATCTGATTTTACAATTCCGGTGAGTACAAGTGCAATTGCAACATATAGAATAGTGCAGATAATGATGGCCCACATCATTCCGCGGGGTAGATCACGCTGCGGGTTTTTACATTCTTCTGCAGTGGTAGAAATCGCATCAAAACCAATGTAAGCAAAGAAAACGGCCGATACTCCTTTTAAAATTCCCGACACCCCGTTTGGTGCGAAGGGATTCCAGTTTCTGGTATCAACATAGAAAATACCAACGGCCAGTACCAGCATAATCACCGCTAATTTTACCACTACCATGGCATTGCTGGCATTTCTGCTTTCCTTCATACCCCTGTAAATTAACCAAGTGATTAATATAATGATACCTAATGCCGGGAGATCAGCCACTAGGTGAAAACCTCCAATTTGGGGTGCGGTAAGCCATGCGTTATTTGCTAAGGCGGTAGCGGGATCCAGGGCAGCAATATTTTTACCAGCTGCCCGTAATGCTTCGGCATGTTCGTGTCCGTTATAGGCACTTAAGTAATCCATTGTTGCCCAGTCGGGTACATGGATCCCATCAATGCCCAAAAAAGGAATTCGGATGGTAGAAAGTAATCCCGTAAAATAATCCGACCAGGAAATTGCCACCGTGATGTTTCCGATAGAGTATTCCATAATCAGTGACCAGCCGATAATCCAGGCGACCAGTTCGCCGAAAGCAACGTAAGAATAAGTGTATGCACTTCCTGAAACGGGAACCATAGATGCAAATTCTGCATAGGCAAAAGCGGCAAAACTACAAGCAACGGCTGTAAAAATAAATAGAAAAATTACTGCTGGTCCGCCATCTGCACTGGCTTTGCCTATGGTGCTGAAAATTCCGGCACCTATAATCGCAGCTATACCAAATGCGGTTAAATCCCGTACCCCCAGTGTTTTGTGAAGTGTATTTTCATGATCGCCATAGCCTCCTGCTGCATCCTTTAATATCTTTGAAATAGATTTCTTCCTGAATAGCTTTTCGAACATTTTTATTTGCTTGTAGTATTCTTCAAACTTAAAAAAATATCAGCTAAAAACGTTTAAAGCAGGATATAAATTTCAAAGCATCATTATTTTGACCCAAATGGAGATCAAAAATCAGGTATTATTGGTAAAGTGTCAAAATGTGCAATTATTTGAAAAACATTATCCTTTATTTGATTGACATAATTTATCCATGGGCTAAAACGATACTTTTGTCAACTTGAACCAATCAAGTCAATTTATATAAGGAAAAATTTATTTGATTATAATATTTATTACCCATGCAAGCCGTAAATCACAATGTCTCTTATATTAAAGAAAAGAATCAAAAAATAGCCACGATGCTCGCTTTTGCTTTGATTCCACTTTCGGGTTTCGCTACAGATATTTATATCCCCTCGCTGCCCACTATGGCCGGCAAGATGAACGTCAGCAGTATCCAGGTTCAGCTAACCTTGAGTATCTTCCTGATCAGTTATGGTGTTTCGCAATTGTTTATTGGCAGTGTGCTGGATAGTTTCGGGCGTTATAAAATTTGCCTTTATGCCTTATTGATTTTTGCTGCAGCGAGTATAGTGATTGCCGTTACCCATAATATCTATCTGATTTATCTGATGCGGGTAATCCATGGTTTAACGGTTGGATGCATTGTTGTAGCCAAACGTGCCTATTTTGTTGATTTGTTTGCAGGTGATCAGCTCAAGCATTATTTAAGCCTGTTTTCTATCATCTGGTCTACCGGGCCAATTATTGCACCCTTTGTTGGCGGATATTTACAAACTGCCTTTGGCTGGGAATCAAATTTTTACTTTTTAGCTGGTTTCGCGCTTATTTTTGCTTTACTTGAATTTCTTTTCAGTGGGGAAACACTAAAACATTTTACTGAGTTTCAGTTGAAAAAAATAACGGGCATCTATGTCACGATGGTAAAAACCAGTAGCTTTACCCTTGGCATTGTGATGCTGGGCCTGGCGTACTGTATGGTGATGGTTTATAATATGACGGGTCCCTTTATTATTGAACACGACCTTAAGTTTTCTCCGGTTATTGCGGGGTACAGCTCGCTGGTTTTGGGTTTTGCCTGGATGGTAGGTGGGTTTATCGGCAAGGCTACCATTAACCGCCCATTTTTTAGCAGACTTGCTATTAACGCAGCCTTGCAGCTCCTGTTTGTGATCTTGATGATCATCAGTCTGCAATTCATCAGCAACCTGTATTCACTGATTTTTTTCGCTTTCATCATTCATATTGGGGCCGGTTATACATTCAATAATTATTTTACCTTTTGCTTAAGCAAGTTCCCGAAAAATGCGGGGATTGCGGGTGGCTTAACAGGGGGTATTACATATGTAATTGTTTCCTTCCTGAGTTATGGTGTCGTTAATCTTTTCCCTGCCAAGGATGAGCGAAATTTAAGTTACAGCTATTTGGTGATGATCTTAATTTCGGTAATGGTGATGTTTGTCATTATGAAAACACGGGATAAAAATAGTGAGGTGGTATAAGACATACAGTAAGCTGATGTAGATGAGGATCTGTGTGGCAATCAATATATAAATTAGCTTAGCTTACAGCTTATATAGCTCCACTTTTTTATTTGATCCTGTTTTCTTCATCCGCTACACTTTTTTCCCTTTCTCTGGTCGCCGTTATACTGTTGTTGCCAAAAGCATAATTCAGGCTAAGCCTGAAAATTCTGCTTTCTTGTTTTTGGCTTAAATTATAATTCAGTCCGGATAGCGCACTGCTTATTCTTGTTTTTCTGCTGTTTAAAATATCATTGAAGGCAAATTTCATCTGCAGTTTTTTGGCGAGAAATGATTTCTTTAGCCCGAAATCAAGTCCGTAATAGGGTTTAATGGCATAACTGCCATAAATTTGGGCAGATGTAAATTCACCTGATAATTCCGCAGCAGCTGATGGTGATAATGTAAAACTATGACTGCTGTTCAATGTGAAATTTGCTTTCTTTCTATTATAATCTGTTCCGCCTAAATTTGCTGATTTTATCTGGTTATAAGTAGTTGTAGCCGTGTTGTCCATATTCCAGAATTGAGTTATGGTTGTTGGAGCACCAATGGTTAAATGATAAGAAAACTGTTTGTCGAGGTTTTGAACCGTTTGGTAAAGTGTTTTTTTTGCTTTATCTGGCAGTAATACATCCATGATCAAATTATCAGTTATGCTGTAACCCAATGAAATATTAAGCTTTTTTTTATAGTTATAAGAGAATGCAAAAGCATTGGTATACTGCGGGTTCAAAAACGGGTTTCCCTGACTAAAAGTATACAAATCAACAAAATAAACAAAGGGATTTAGCGATTTATAATCCGGCCTGTCTATTCGCCTGCTGTATGAAAAGCCTAACTGATTATTTTCTGATACCGAATGATTTATGGAAATACTTGGGAAAAAATCAAGGTAACTTCTTTTAGCAACCTTTTGTTCACTAATAGAATTGCCTTCCGAATTGGTTTGTTCTGCCCTCAAACCGAGTTCAATACCAGTTGATTTGAATTCATGTTTAAAGTTTACATAAACGGCATTGATATTTTCATCATATATAAACTGATTGCTCCTGGATTGATCATTCTGCCATTGTGAAGCTACCTGGTTTTCGAAACGGAAATCATTATCTGTAACTACCCAGCTGCTTTTTATTCCAAAATCAAATTTAGTTTTAGGATTTAACGGTAATGAATAATCAATTTTAGCCGCTCTGATTTTAATATGTGACGGTGTTAAATTCCTGAAGGTTAAAGGCGACTTGTATTGATTTCCATTTACATCTGAAAAATAATTATTGTATACGGTACATTCTTCATTTTGATATTCTGCATAATCCAGATCTATAGTAAACTCTTGCCCAAGTGTATCAATTACAGATTTATAATTGATATTATAGGCCTGGTTCCGATATTTGCTCGTAGATGGATTATCTGCTACAATGGAAGAATCTGTTTCCGTGAAATTTTTTCCAATATTGGTTTTTCCATTTGAGCTGTCATGACCATGATTAAAATAGCCACTTGTCAAGAAACCAATCGTATTCCTTTCATTTATAAAATAATCCAGGCCAAGTTTATAATTATTATTGTGTGATGAACGAATTTGAGTATTGTATTGATGAAAATACAGGTCAGAAATTCCATCAGGACTAATTCTAGTGATATTCAAATCTTCTTGGTATTGGTTGTTTTGGTTAGCGTAACTTCCGAAGATATTGAAATTTTTATTGCTGTGATTGAATGAAATGCCAGCGTCGCTCTTAGGATTTTTGCCATAACCAAATCCTAAATTTATGTTTCCGTTGGTGCCAAGGCTCGAATTTTTCTTTAGTTTGATGTTAATAATTCCAGCATTTCCGGAGGCATCGTATCTGGCTGACGGACTGGTCATCAGTTCAATTGATTTTAATTCATTCCCGCTCAGTGATTTTAACCTGGTGGCCAGTTGCGCTGCAGATAAGTAAGTTGATTTCCCATCAATTAAAACATGAACACTTGATTTTCCGAGCACACTGATGATACCATCCTGATTAACAGAAACACCTGGTATTTTAGCTAAAATTTCCAGGGCATTGTTCCCTGTTGAAATGATGCTGTTCTCTACATTCATGATAACTTTATCGTTAAATCTTTCTATTAAAGGTTTCTTCGCCGCAATGTAAACACTGCCAAGATTATTGGAAATAGAAACCAATATGAAATCCTTACTAACCAGTAATCTCGATGGGTTAATCTCTATATTTTCAATAATATCCTTATAGCCAACTGCCTTAAGCATCATCTGGTATTTTCCGCTTTTTAAATTGTTCAAAGAAAACTTTCCTTCAGTAGCAACCGTCATTTTTCGAAAGGATGTGTCGGTTATGCTGATCAGAATAATGGTTGCTGCTATTGGATTTCCTATTTCATCTGTTAAAATGCCTGAAATTTTACCTGTATGTTCCTGGGCTTTTAAAGAAAACTGGAATAGCAGGAAAAGTATGAGAAAAAGCGTAAATGGTTTCATTTTTAGTTGATTAGCTTAATGGTTTAGATGACCTTTCTGAAAGATTTAAACCTAAACTAATGCATTAAACAGATCAAATTGGATATTTAACACTGTTTAACCTAATTAACAAATTTTCACAATTAGTAGTAAAATGACTGTAATGGATATATCACGTCGGGATATTTAATGGAAAAGAGAATGTGCTATGTCTGCGATACAGGTAACTGATTCAGGTTACTATTTTATTTTCAGATAAATGCCTTCTAAGGTGGCATTAAATCCGAATTCACAATCGTTTAATTGACCTGGACTTTCCTGCGAAATGATTAAAAAACCATTGTAAAATTTAACTTTGAATGTACAGGATTTGTTCACCTGTATAATCAGCTGGTTATTTTTTAAAATAGCCTTTCCTGATGCATCAGCAATGTTTCTTCCAGGATCATGCGTAACCGAACCAATATCATAACTGTAGGTGTTACCACTTATTTTTTTGATGGTGATGTTTCCCTGATACCCTTTTTCACCGTATTGATAAGCATATTCACCTGCCAGCTGATCTGGTTTAAGAGGTGAAAATATTTCCGGCTTAAGATTTTTATTGGTTTTAATCGCCAGCATGACGTTATAACTGGTATCTGATTTGGTTGCCGACCAGTTGCCTTCCAGTTTATTGTTTTTGAGCGCGGCATAAATGCTTCCGCTAATATTTCCATCTCTTTCAAATTCATGCATCGAATACTGATTTTGATCTTCCACATGGCCAATAACCTTAATTGGCTGTTTCAACCTGGTATTTAAATACCTGATATTTCCTAAAATGAGCTGATTATAAACGGAAATATTTAATTCAACCGGAATCTTTTTATTGATGAAACCGGTTAAGCTATATTTCTGTATGGTATTATTTTGCTGTGCGTAACAAATGCTTGTTGCAAATGTTAAAATGATCATTATTGTTTTAAGGATGCGCATAAATGTTTTTTTCTAAAAATAGAAAAGTCGCGGGGATTAGCCGCGACTTAGTAAATATGGATGTATGGATTATCCTAATTTCTCTAACTCATCTTTAACAAAGTTTGCCAGTTCCTTTACATAATCTGAGCTGAAATCAAATTTAATTCCTGCCGTTTCGTAAATCTCGTTGATCGGTTTGGTGTAGCCTAAAGAAAGTGCAGCCAGGTATTGATCAAGTGCCTTGCCTGGGTTTTCTTTATAGTTCTTCCATACGGCAATAGCACCCAATTGTGCAATGGCATATTCAATATAGTAAAAAGGAACTTCAAACAAATGCAACTGTTTCTGCCAAACGTTTCCAAATTGCTGCTCTAAACCGTCCCAATCTGCAAAACCCGCTCCGAAGCGATTGTAAATTTGTTTAAATGTTTCTTCCCGATCTGCTGCGGTATGTTCAGGATTGGTATAAATCCAGTGTTGAAACTGATCAATTACGGCTACCCAGGGCAATGTTTTCAGCACATCGGCCAGTTGCTCTTTTTTAGCACGGATTAAATCTTCTTCATTATCGAAATAGACACTCCAGTTGTCCATGGAAATGAGTTCCATGCTCATGGATGCCAGTTCCGCAACCTCCGAAGGGCAATGTTTAAAATCATTTAACTCCAGGTTTGCCGTTAAGAAAGTATGAATCGCATGCCCACCTTCATGAACCATTGTTGTTAAATCGCGAAGCGAGTTTGCTGAATTCATAAAGATAAACGGTGCACCTGTTTCTGCCAGTGGATAATTATAACCACCAGGAGCCTTACCTTTTCTGCTCTCCACATCAAAAAGATGGTTGGCTTTCATCGTTGCCAGTTTTACGCCTAACTTTTCATCAATGGCATTGAAACAGGCAATACTTTTATCAATCAGTTCTTCGCCATTATGGAAGGGTTTAAGTGCTGGTTTACCACTGATGCTGACTTCTACATCCCAGGGTTTAAGTGTTTCTAATCCCAAAGCCTCCCTGCGTTTCTCTGCCTGCTCTTTTAAAATCGGAACGATTTCTTTTTCAATGGCATTGGCAAAATCATAGCAATCTTGCGGGCTATAATCAAAACGACCTAAAGCTTGAAACATATAATCACGGTAGTTTTCAAAACCTGCATTTAGCGCCACCTGGTTTCTCATCTTGATTAATTCATCAAATAAAATGTTCAGGTCGTCCTTATCAATTAAGCGACGTTGCTGAATGGTTTTCCAGGCATGCTCACGAACCTCACGGTTTAAATCTTTGATGAAAATGGAAGCCTGCTCCAGCGTATATTCCTGGCCATTAATTTCCACACTCATGGCACCGGTAATGCCCTGATATTTTTGTTGTTTTACCTGTAACTGCGTAAACAGTTCAATGTTTTCTTCCCTGTAAATTTCTAAAGCCTTTTTAATCGCTCTGCTGTAAACAAAGAATTTTTCCTTGTCCAGGTCATCCATGAAAGGACTTTCTACAAATTTTTTGTTCAATTCGTTAGCCAGTGGTGAAATTTTTGGCTCAATCTCTTCAGCAAAATATTGAAAGCTTTTGACCAATTCCGCATTGGCTGTATCGCAGCTCATTTTGATGTATCGCCAGGCAAAATCTTCTTCCAATGCGGCTTCGAGTTCTGAACGGTCTTTTAACCATTGTTCCAGTTCCTCCACGTTATTGATTTCGCGGCTTTGCAGTTCCTTAAAAAGTGGCTCCAGGCTTTCCCAGTTGATGGTTAAATCCTGCGGAATATATGTTCTGTTTTTTTTTTCTATTATCATCATATTTAATTAGAGAATTAGTGAGGGATTGAATGAGAGAGTTAGAGAATGACTGAATGATATTGAAATTGCCAAATGTTCTCTCATTCAAAACTCTCTCATCCAAAATTGTTCTTAAAACTCACTCATTCGGTCATTTAATCATTCTAAATTATTCTTCAAACTCACTCATTTTTATTTATGTCTTAAATAGGCGTCGATTAAAAAACAGAGCGCAAATACCACTGAAGCGTATCCATTTAAGGTTTGAAATGCCCTGTTTACTTTACTAATATCATTTGGTTTAACCAGCAAATGCTGATATACCAGCATGGAGCAGAAAAACAGAATCCCGATGTAATATACCCAGCTAAATTCAGTAAAAAAAACTGGCAGGATAACGCAGGCTGCTGAAAATACATGCAGTAAAACCGATACATTCAGTGCATTTTTTATGCCAAGTGCGGATGGGATGGAGTGTAATTTTTCTTCACGATCAAAATCCTCGTCCTGTAAGGCATAAATAATATCAAATCCACTTACCCAGAAAAGTACGGTTAAAGAATATAAAACAGGTACCAAAGCAAAATGCCCTGTTACGGCAATGTAGGCACCAATAGGGGCAAGCGCAAGGCCAAGTCCGAGTACCAGGTGGCACAGTGCGGTAAACCTTTTGGTATAGCTGTAAAACAATACCACGAAGAGGGCAACGGGCGATAAATAGAGGCAGAGCGGGTTGATGAAATAGGTGGCAGCTGCAAATAATATACAGTTGATGATTACAAAGATGAGTGCTTCATTAGCTGATACCTTTCCGGAAGGAATATCACGCATTTGCGTACGTGGGTTTTTGGCATCAATATCCCGGTCCAGGTAGCGGTTAAATGCCATGGCTGCATTCCTGGCAAATACCATACACAGTAAAACTAAAATCAGTTTATGCCATTCGAAAGGATTTTCAGTGGTGGTTACACCGAGAAAAAAGCCAATCATGGCAAAAGGTAATGCAAAAACGGAGTGAGCGAATAATACGAGAGAAAAGTATTTTTTCATGTTTTAAAGATGATAGTCAATGGCTCATAGTTAATGGCTTTCCAGGATTAAACTATTGACCATAAACTAAATAATTTAAAATTTCTTATATTCTGTTGGAACGACAAAATCATGATTTACCTCACCGATAAATTTAAGCACGTCATCTTTTCCATTTCCCTTTTCAGCTGAGGTGATGAACGTCGCCGGAATTTCCTCAAAAAATTCGCCTAATTTTTTCTTAAATGCAGCTACATTTTTCTGTGTAGTTGTCATACCTTGTTTATCGGCTTTGGTAAATATCAGCGAAAATGGAATTTGCTTTTCACCTAACCAGTAGCAAAATTCAATGTCAATCTGTTGTGGTTCTAAACGGCTGTCAATCAAAACAAAAACACATTGCAGACTTTCTCTTTTGGTGATGTAGGCGCGGATAAATTTCTCCCATTTCTCTCTGCTCGTTTTTGAAACTTTTGCATAACCGTAGCCCGGAAGATCGACGATGTACCACTTCTCATTAATTAAAAAGTGATTAATAAGTTGTGTTTTGCCTGGGCGCTGCGAAGTTTTCGCTAGGCCATGCTGATTCACTAACATATTAATTAAAGAGGATTTACCGACATTAGACCGGCCAATAAAAGCATATTCAGGCATTAATGGTGCCGGTAAAGCCGAAATCTGGGTGTTGCTGCAAACAAATGTTGCCGTTTTGATAACCATAAGACAAAGGTAGGGTTTTGAGTCCGAAGTCCGAAGTTCAAAGTCTAAAGTCGAAAATGATTAGTCTGGTAGAAATGTAAACTTTAAATGGTGTATTGATTATTGCAACCCAGACATTAGACTCTTGACTAAAGACTCCCGACTTTTTCCCTATATTTGCTACTTATCATGAATCAGAACATCACTCCATACCAGGTTACAGATGCAACTAAAAAAGAGCAGGTTGCAACCATGTTTAATAACATTTCAGGTACATACGATTTTTTAAACCATTTTCTTTCTTTAGGTATAGATGTACTCTGGCGCAAGAAGGCCATTAAGGAACTGGTGTCTATTCAGCCAAGAAATTTACTGGATGTGGCTACCGGCACAGGTGATTTTGCATTCGAAGCCATCAAGAAACTGCATCCTGAAAAAGTGGTCGGTGTAGATATATCTGAAGGCATGCTGGAAGTGGCCCGCAAAAAAATCAACCAACGTAGCTTAAGTGAAATATTTTCGGTTCAGGTTGGTGATTCGGAAGGCCTGCATTTTGAAGCAGATACCTTTGATGCCATTACCTGTGCTTATGGCGTGCGGAACTTCGAAAATCTGGAGAAAGGTTTGGCCGATATGTATCGTGTATTAAAACCAGGTGGGAAAATGGTCATTCTGGAGTTTTCCAAACCGAGGGTGTTTCCGGTAAAACAGCTATACAATTTTTATTTTTTACATGTTACACCATTTTTTGGAAAATTATTTTCAAAAGATGCTAGGGCCTACACCTATTTACCAGAATCTGTAGCAGCCTTTCCGGATGGTAATGATTTTACTGCCCTAATGGAAAGAGTTGGTTTTAAAAATACCAAACAAAGGATTTTAACGTTCGGAATAAGTTCAATTTACGTCGGAACTAAATGATAAAAAAATTAAGCCTCATTCTTTCCTTATTTATTGGATCAAGTACGGCATTCGCCCAGAATTGGGGTGGAGGCATTGACAATGAAGACTGGAGCTTTGGGTTTAACTTTCAATATATTTCTGCTGAATATAAAATTCTTAAAAAGGAAAACTGGAAATCACCATTTTATGAGTTGCCGGATTCTTTTGGCGTCTCGTATGACTCCACCACAGGTTTACCTGTAACAAGCCAACTCAATGCCATTTCCAGTAAACCTGCTCAGGGCTTCGGATTAGGTTTTGTGATCAATAGAAACATTTCTGAAAACTTTGATCTTAGAGCAACACCTTCCTTAATTTTTAGCGACCGTATCGTGAGCTATGAATATGAACCAAAGGAATCAATTCCTTTGGGAAATGGACAAATGAAAAATTTTGAAACCCTGGTAGATAAGAAAGTGCAGGCAACCATGTTTGAATTTCCACTCGGAATAAAAGTGAAATCAAACCGCCTAAATAACTTTCGTGCTTACTGGTTAGGTGGCGCAAAGTATTCTATTGATATTGCATCAAAGAAAAAAACTTTAGATGAAGGTGAAGCGGCCATCAATAAATTGTTGAAAAATCAGCGCAATTACCTCTCTTACGAAACTGGCATTGGCTTCGATTTGTATTTCGAATATTTTAAAATGTCTCCGGAAATTAAATTATCGTATTCTACAAATGATATTCTTCAACATGATAATACGGCATTTGCCAATCCGATAGATAAGTTGAAATTGCGTCAATTAACGTTCAGTTTAATTTTTCAATAGCCGTACAATTCAAAAAAACTTACCTTTGCCAGCGGAGGTAAATCATCAGCCTTAGTTTTGGGTCGGGGGTTTATCATGACTTAAAAAATCACAAACATGTCTAAAATTGTTTTAATTACAGGCGCAACATCTGGCATTGGCGAGGCTTGCGCACGTACATTCGCTCAGCAAGGTTATCAGTTAATTCTACTGGCCCGCCGTGAAGATCGTCTGGCGAAAGTTGCAAAACAACTTAACAACCAATACGGAATAGAAATTATGCAGGTTTTGGCAGATGTCAGAGATAAAGCGCATTTATCCGCTGCGCTGGAAGCATTACCTGCCGACTGGAAAAAAGTAGACATCCTGATTAACAACGCTGGTTTAAGTCAGGGTTTAGACCCGATTGACCAGGGCAGTACCAGTGATTGGGATACCATGATTGATACCAATGTAAAAGGATTATTGTACGTTACAAAAATTGTATCTAACTGGATGATACCTCAACATGCTGGTCATATTGTCAATATTGGTTCAATTGCCGGCAAAGAGGTATATCCAAATGGAAATGTTTATTGTGCTACCAAACATGCTGTTGATGCGTTAAGTAAAGGCATGCGGATAGATCTTTTACCTCATGGTATTAAGGTAACTGAAATTAATCCGGGTATGGTCGAAACTGAATTTTCTGTAGTGCGTTTTAAAGGAGATGAAGACCGGGCAAAGAAGGTTTATGAAAACCTGGAACCACTTGTTGCCGATGATATCGCTGATGCCATTTGGTATGTAGTGAGCCGGCCAAAACATGTAAATATTAATGATATGTTAATTATGCCAACGGTTCAGGCCACGGCTACGATTATAGATAGAAAGAATGGATAGTCGGGGATTTGAGATAGCACAACTTACCAGATAATCACCTCACCTTTAAAAAAATAAAATATGATATCAGACACTATAAATCAGGAAATGAAGAAAGCCATGCTGGCTAAAGATCAGGCACAGCTAAGAGGCTTAAGGGCAATAAAAGCGGCTTTACTTTTGGCCAGAACAGAGAAAGGATCTTCAGAGGATATGACAGAAGAAGCTGAATTAAAAATTCTTCAGAAACTGATTAAACAGCGCCGTGAATCTGCTGATATTTATAAATCACAGAACAGAGCCGATTTATATCAGGTGGAAGAAGAAGAAATTGCAGTGATTAGCCAGTTTTTGCCAAAGCAGTTAAGCAGGGAAGAGGTTGCAGTGATTATTGATGAAGTAATCAAACAATCTGGCGCAACATCAGTTAAAGATATGGGTAAGGTAATGGGGCCGGCTAACCAGGCACTTGCCGGTAAAGCAGATGGGAAACTAATTGCTGAAATTGTTAAAGAAAAACTGGCTTAAGGACAAAAGATTTAAAGGTAGAAAGTTCGTAAACGCCAATCGAAGTCGCTTTCCGCTTCAATAACCGTGTTTTTGTACCGTTTTCTGTTTTATTTCAGAAAAATGGCATAGAAATGCGGAAATTTAATTTTACTCTACTAACTTAGTGCACAATACCATCTAAAATACATATGACATACCAGGTAATAGAAGAAGAAGGATTTAAATATATTGAAGCTGGAAAGGGCCAGACACTGGTATTGCTACACGGCCTGATGGGTGAACTGAGCAACTGGGAATTGGTGATAGAACGATTTAAAGACCGCTATCATGTCATTATTCCCATTCTTCCGATATATGACCTGCCCATTTTAACCTTGGGCGTTAAAGCCCTGTCGAGGTACGTTCACCGTTTTTTAAAATTTAAATCATTAAATCAGGTAGTGCTGGTCGGCAATTCGCTGGGTGGACATGTAGGCCTGGTGTTTACCGTTGCACATCAGGAATTTGTAAAGGCATTAGTGCTGACGGGAAGTTCAGGTTTGTACGAAAATGCTTTTGGCGGTTCTTTTCCACGCCGTGAAAGCTATGATTATATTAAGGAGAAAGTAGAGTTTACCTTCTACGATCCGGCTACAGCAACCAAAGAACTTGTTGATGATGTGTTTAAAACCGTTAACGACAGATCAAGGGTGATCCGGATTTTAACGATGGCAAAATCAGCTATCCGCCATAATATGGCGAAGGAATTATCAAAAATTACCATTCCGGTTTCCTTAATCTGGGGTAAAAATGATAAGGTTACCCCCCCGGAAGTGGCAAAGGAATTTCATGAATTATTGCCAAACTCGGAACTTAACTGGGTAGATCAATGTGGTCATGCACCCATGATGGAGCAACCCGAAATATTTAACAATTACTTAGAAAAATTCTTAGACAGGATATTACTTAAATAATGTTTGCTGAAGAAATCATATCGAATGACATCCCGACACTGAACATCGACGACTCGGTGCAAAAGGCTTTAGATCGCTTAAACGATTTTAAATTAAAGCACTTGCCGGTAGTACATGATGGTGTGCTTGTGGGGTTGGTTTCGGAGGATGATTTACTTAATATTCATGATCATGATACTTCTTTAAATGATGCATCTGTTCATTTGCTCAGTATTTTTGTCCTTAATGATACGCATACTTACGATGTGATCAGGTTACTCAGCCAGTTGCACATCAGCGCGGTTCCGGTGGTTGATCAGCAAAAGAATTACCTGGGTTTAATTTCCATTCATGAAATGGTAGATGCTGTGGCCGGTCAATACGCTGTAAATGAACCTGGCGGAATAATCGTCCTGGAAATTGGTAACCGAGACAATTCTCTGGCGCATATCGCTCAGATTGTAGAAGCAGACAATGCCCAGATTTTATCTTCTTATGTCAATTCCTTTGCGGATTCTACACGCCTTGAAATAACTTTAAAAATCAATAAAACAGAACTTACTTCTTTAGTAGCCGCTTTTGAACGCTACGATTATCAGGTAAAAGAAGTGTATAACAACACCCAGGTTGATGATGGATCTCAGGAACGGTTTGATTCTTTCATGAACTATTTAAATGTTTAAAAACCAATGATGAGGATAGCCATTTACGGGAGAGACTTTAATGATACAGTTTTGCCCTATGTTCAGGAGGTTTTTAATCATTTGGCTAACTATGATGTTCAGCCGGTGTTATATTCCAAATTTAAAACATCGCTTCATGGTAAGATTAATTTGCCGAAAAACACCGTTATTTTTCATAACCATGCAGAGCTTAAAGAACGGGCTGATATCTTAATCAGTTTAGGTGGCGACGGCACATTGCTGGATACACTTTCCTTGATCAGAAATTCCAACATCCCGGTGATTGGAATTAATTTCGGGAGGTTGGGTTTTCTCGCCAGCATCAATAAAAATGAAATCGAATCTGCATTAAAAGCTGTTATTCATGGAGAATACAGCTTAGATTGCCGCTCACTGCTGGTTTTAGAATCAGATAATAAATTGTTTGGCGAAGAAAATTTTGCGCTGAACGATATTACCATTCACCGCCGTGATAATTCTGCCATGATGATTATTCATGCTTCCATGAATGATGAGTTTATCAATTCTTATTGGGCTGACGGGTTAATTATTGCTACACCTACGGGTTCTACCGCCTATTCACTAAGCTGTGGCGGACCGATCATTTATCCGGATTCCAGAAATTTTGTAGTAACTCCAATTGCGCCACATAACCTGAATGTAAGGCCGGTGGTGCTGCCTGATGCCCATAAATTATCTTTTGAAGTAGAAGCGCGTGAATCCAAGTTTCTGGTTTCCTGCGACAGCAGAACCGTTACGGTAGAACGATCTGTTAAAATTTCCATTAAAAAGGCAGATTTTTGCCTGAATCTGATCCGGCTTCATAATGAGACTTACCTGAATACGTTAAGAAATAAATTATTATGGGGAATTGATACCCGTAACTATTAAATATGACGCCAAACAAACTCCTTTTGATTTTTCTTTTTTTTGCTTTCAGCACGCAGGTGTCACGTGGGCAGGAGGGAGGAAACTGGGAACTCGGGGTTATGGCAGGAGGTGCAGGCTACATGGGTGATTTAAATCAGAATAATCCCCTTAAAATAAGTGGTCTTTCTGCAGGAATATTCGGAAAGAAAAATTTCAATTCATATTTAGGGGTGCGTTTGAATTATAGCTACGGGCAGATTCAGGCCAAAGATTCAGAATCTGATAATGCACAGTTTAGGGAGAGAAATCTAAGTTTCAAAACAAGTTTAAATGAATTAAGCGCCATCTTAGATTTTAACTTATTTAATTTTAAACTGGGCGGTGGCAACAGGTTGTTTTCACCTTATATTTTTGCAGGTGCCGGTGTAGTGATGTTCAAACCTACAATCAAGTATGGCGGAGAAAAATACCGCTTGGATCGGATGGCTACTGAAGGACAGGAAAATGCCTACAGTAATATTGCCCTCACTATTCCATATGGTGTAGGCTTAAGATACAATTATAAAGATACCTGGAGTATTTTTTCGGAAATCGGGTACAGAACACCTATGACGGATTATATTGATGATGTGAGCGGAAAATATCCAAGTTTAGAACTTCAAAACAATACCAGAGTAGGAAGTCCTGGTTTAAATTTATCTGATCCATCTATCGGTCAGATTGGAATTCCAGGTACCCAAAGAGGAGATTTTAGAAAAAGGGATACTTATCTATTTGTTAGTGTTGGCATATCTTTTACCTTTGTATCCTCAAAATGCTATTCGTTTTAAGCTGATTTTGACATAATTAATGGGATTTAAAGAACAAATAGACTATAGCCGCCTGCCAAAGCACATTGCCGTGATCATGGATGGTAATGGAAGATGGGCAAAAGGCCAGGGTAAAGTACGCGTGTTTGGTCACGAGCAGGGGGTACTTTCTGTAAAAGATATTGTAGAAGGTTGCGTAGATGTAGGTATTGAATACTTAACGCTCTATGCTTTTTCTACAGAAAACTGGAACAGGCCAAAGGAAGAGGTTGATGCATTGATGCAAATCCTGATTTCTACCATCAATAACGAAACTGAAACACTCAATAAGAACAATATTAGGTTAAACGCCATTGGTAACATTTCATCATTGCCGCAACAATGCATTAATGATTTGCATGAAGCCATGGCTAAAACTGCGCATAATCAGAAATGTACTTTAACACTTGCGTTAAGTTACAGCGCAAAATGGGAGATTTTAGATGCGGCCAAGCAAATTGCTGAGGCTGTGAAAAACAATACCATTTCTATTGAGGATATTGATGAAAATTTATTCTCCTCAAAGTTAACTACGGTTAATATGCCTGATCCCGAATTAATGATCAGGACCAGCGGAGAACACCGCATCAGTAATTATTTACTTTGGCAAATGGCTTACACGGAGTTTTACTTTACCGATGTGCTCTGGCCTGATTTCAGACGTGAAGATCTTTTTGAAGCGATAGTAGACTATCAAAAACGCGAGCGCCGCTTCGGCAAAATTAGTGAACAATTAAACTAATTTTTCTTTTAACACTTTTTAACAAGCGTTTAAACTAACTTAGCGCCACTTTTATACGATAAATGTAACCATCAAAAGCGAAACTAAATAAAGTGATTTACTTTATAAAACGTGTACCTTCGTGGCCATTACTGAACAAATTATTTTAATGAAAAGAATATTTCAAGTTTTAATCCTACTAGTTTTAGCCGCTCCGGCATTTGCTCAAATACGTCCGCAAGGTCAGGCACCGGTAACCCCATCTTTGAAGGTTGGAGGCTTGGATCTCGATTATTTCAGTCCCAAAGAATACATTATCGGCGGTACAACCGTAACAGGTACGCAGTATTTGGATAAAGATGTTTTGATTACGCTATCCAAATTAACAAAAGGCGATAAGGTGGTGCTTCCGGGTGAGGCAACCTCCGATGCAATTAAAACGCTTTGGGCACAGGGATTGTTTGATGATGTGAAGATTAATATTGAGAAGTTTGTTCAGGACTCTGTTTATTTTGAAATCGAAGTAGTGGAACGTCCCCGCTTAAGTTCCATTGATTTAAAGGGCATCAGCAAATCTCAAAGAACAGCCATTCAGGAAAAGTTAAATGATAAAACAGGTAAAATCGTTAATGATAACTTATATAACACCACCTCAACGATCATTAAAAAGTATATGCTGGATAAGGGCTACTTTTTTACCGCCATTGATTATAAAACCCGTAAAGATCCTAATGCCGAAAACAGTGTTGTTTTAGAGGCTAATATCAATAAAGGAAGCCGGGTTAAAGTACAGCGCATTTACTTTACCGGAAATAAAGATTTTAAGGAAGCCAAGCTGAGAAAATTTTTAAAGAACCCTAAGCAATTTGCCTGGTGGCGTTTCTGGGGTTCAGGGAAATTTTCTAAAGAGAAATATGAAGAGAATAAAGTGAAGATGATTGCTAAATTGCAGGAGAAAGGTTACCGTGATGCAACCCTTTTGAAAGATAGCATTTATCAGCACAATAAAAAGAAGGTTAACATTAAGATGGATATTTACGAAGGCAAGAAATATTACTTCGGAAATATTACCTGGGCAGGTAATGCCATTTATCCTGACAGTATTTTAAGTAAAGTATTAACCATTGAGAAAGGTGACGTTTTTAGTGAGGAACGACTAAATAAAAAACTGAACGGTGGTGGCGAAAATGGCGGAGATATCAACAGTATGTATACTGATAATGGATACCTGACATTCAACATCGATCCGGTACAAACCAAAATTTATGGTGATACCGTAGATGTGGAAATGCGCATGTATGAAGGTCCTCAATATGTAAACAACAGAATTACCTTAAAGGGGAATACCATTACCAATGATAAAGTGGTTTTGCGGGAAATCCGTACCAAGCCCGGGCAGAAATTTAATAAGAGTGATTTAATTCGTACTATTCGTGAGATTGGACAGTTGGGCAACTTTGACGAATCTAAAACGGTACCTACACCTCGCCCTAACCCTGCAGATGGTACAGTAGATATTGAATATGCAGTGGAAGAAAAACCTTCAGATCAGATTGAATTGTCAGGTGGTTTTGGTGGTGGCCGGATCATCGGTACATTGGGCTTAACTTTTAACAATTTCTCTTTAAGAAACTTATTTAATTTAAAAGCCTATAAACCTTTGCCAAAAGGTGACGGACAGAAATTAAGCTTACGTGGACAAACCAATGGTAAGTATTACCAGTCTTATAGTTTCTCATTCTCTCAACCCTGGTTCGGTGGCGAGAAACCGGTAAGTTTTGGTGTAAGTGCATTTACCTCATTGCAATATGTTCCATATAGTTCAGCAACAGAAAGTAGTCCTTTAGATAGACGTATTCGTTTAAATGGAGTAACCGTAAGTTTAGGGAGAAGATTAAACTGGCCGGATAACTATTTCCAATTGAGTCATGCAGTGAGCTTGCAGCAATATATTTTAAATAACTATACAGGTTTTTTATTCTCAACAGGAACATCTTATAATATTAATTTGTCTCAGGAAATTAGCCGTGATTCGAGAGATTCACCAATTTTCCCGAAATCAGGATCTTTTATTCGATTTACCATTCAGGCAACACCTCCGTATTCATTATTTAACAAAACGAATTATGCTACCGCATCTGATAAAGATAAATACCGTTTTACGGAATACCACAAGTGGAAATTTGACTCTCAATGGTATCAGCGTATTGCCGGAAACTTGGTTGTTAAAGCACAGGCACAGTTTGGTTTCTTAGGTCAATATAATAAAGCAGTTGGTCAATCAGCATTCGAGCGTTTTAAATTGGGTGGTGATGGTATGCAGGGATTTGATTTCTTACAAGGTTCTGAAATTATTGCCATGCGTGGTTATGCAAACAATGCTGTAGTGCCGGTAGATATAAATCCTAATGCTATAAATACGGCTCAAACTTCCGGAAGTCCGATTTACACTAAATATGTTTTAGAACTTCGTTATCCTGTTATTTCAAGTCAGCAGGCAACCGCTTTCGTACTGGCTTTCGCAGAGGGTGGTAATACCTGGAACAGGTTTGGTGATTTCAATCCGTTTAACGTAAGAAGATCTGCAGGTATTGGTGCCAGAATTTTCTTACCAATATTTGGGTTATTAGGAATTGACTATGGTCATGGATTTGATAAAATTATCAATAGTAGAGATGGTAATTTTGGACGTCAGAATTTTACATTTAGTATTGCTCAACAATTGGGTGGTTTTTAAAATATAGATTTTTCATTTGAAAGAAGGGATATGCAATAGTATATCCCTTTTTTTTATTTATAATTTTCGATACCTCCACTTAAAATCGACTTTTATAATTAAAGATATAGTTGTTCTTGGGAAAATTACATTTGTTTTAATGCTTTATTTTGTATTATTTATAATGCAAAATAAAGTGTTTTATGTATTTTTAATTGTAATTATTTATTTTATTTATTTTGTATTATTATTTGTATAATTGTGTAATAAATTTAAAAAGATTTTTATGACAAGAAAAACAAAAAACACAGTCCTTAGCTTCATTATGTCAGGCATGTTATTAGGTACGATAGCATCCTGTAAAAAAGATTCAAAGCAAAGTTTATCTGACAATTCTATTGAATCGGAAACTTTAGTTAAAAATGGGATGCTATCTTTTAAATCTCAAGAAAACTTTAACACAGTGATAAAGCATTACAATGCTATTTCATTGAAGGATGTAGATGCAGAATTATCTTCCTTAAATTATCAATCCTTAGCAAAAGATACGCTAAATGAAAATAGGATTGCCGATGTTAAAGATCCTGTAATTAGAAGATTATTAAATAAGGATGGTGCAATAAATATTGGTGATAAAATTTATTTTATTTTTGCAGATAGAGAATATACCATCAAAAATGCTGATTTTGATGTTTATAAAGATTTAAAAGCAAATGGACAAAACTCTACATTTAGAACTGATACTTCAAAAGTAATAGAAAAAATTATTGTTAGTGGATCCTTAAATGTAAAGTCTGACGGTAGAAACTTGAGTGTAATGTCGTTATCAAGTGGATTAAAAAAACCTGGTACTTTAGCTGTACTAAGTGGTGGTACACAAGTAAATTATTCTAATGAATACGACAATGGCAGACCAGAAAGAGTGAAAATATTTGCTTGGGCAGAAAACTATACATTTAGTTCTTCATGTGGGGTATCTTTAATAGGTGAAGCATACAGAAAAGGTGGTGCTTTTGGAAGTAGGAGTTGGAGAGAAGATCCTATGTATTATTCAAGAATTTATGGAAGTTATACTATTACTCACTACGGAATTTTTACAAGAAGTTTTGATACAGGTGGTCAAAGTCTAATTTCTGAATGTAGAAATACTTTTTCCGATGGTTCATCTGGTATCACACCAGTTATAAACACTCTTAACGCAACATATGAATGGAGAAAAGCTCCACAAAATCCTCAGGAAAGTTTTATTAAAAACTTCTAATAGGTTATCCTGAATAAATTTTTTGTTAAAAAAGGTTAAAAGCTCAAGTTTACTTGGGCTTTTATTATTTCATAGTATCTTTGTACTGATTATGTTTCAGGTAATAAAATAAGTCAGTCGGGGTTTAAATAGAACTTAAACTGATTAAATAAAATCTTTAGCTAATAAGAAAAGGGTGATGAGTTCATATAAATTTATTGGCTTTTGAAATCATAGTTGCTTCACTTACCTTTGAAAACAAATTTACACACAATGAAAAAATATCTTTTAGTCGCATTTTTACTTTGTACATCTTTTGGTGCCTTTGCACAGAAGTTTGCATATGTAGATACAGAATACATTTTAAAGCAAATGCCTGAGTATAAATCTGCATTAAGCCAACTGGAAGTGGCATCCAAACAATGGCAGCAACAGGTTGATCAGAATTTTTCTGAAATTGACCGGATGTACAAGGCTTATCAGGCAGACCAGGTTTTACTTACTGACGATATGCGCAAGCGCCGCGAAAATGAAATTATCGAAAAGGAAAAACAGGCAAAGGAATTTCAGCGTCAGAAATTCGGACCGGATGGCGAACTTTTCCAAAGCCGGGCAAAATTACTGAAACCTATACAGGATAAGGTAGCTGATGCCATTAAACAAATTGCAAAAGCAAAATATCTCGATTTCATTTTTGACAAGAGCAGTGAAGCTACCATGATGATTTATGCCAGCAGCAGCTACGATCTTAGTAATGATGTTGTTGTAAAATTAGGTTACAAACCAGGAAGTGCAAATAATTAGTATATTCGCCCCTTGAATTCTGAGAAACAATTAGAAAAAATAAAAAAAGTAAAATAGAAAGATGAGAAAGTTAATTAACGTATTCTTTGTAGCAGCAGGATTAGTGTTTACAGTGAATATGGCAAGTGCGCAACAAAAATTAGGTCACATTAATTCAGAAGAGGTTTTTGCAAACCTTCCCGAAGCTAAAGCGGCTCAAACTACTTTAGAAACATTAGGCAAACAAAAACAAACTGATATTGATGCGATGATCAAAGAATATCAGACAAAAATGACCAGTGCCCAGAGCTTAGAAAAAACCTTAAGTGAGGCAAATAAGGAAGCCGTAGGTAAGCAATTACAAACGATGGGACAGGAATTACAGGATTTAGAAAAACGCATTACTGATGCACGTACAAAAGCGTCACAGGATATCGGTGCTAAACAAGGTGAATTGTTCCAGCCTATCCAGGCTAAAGTTGCAACAGCCATTTCTGCTGTAGCTAAAGAAAAAGGTTTAGCTTATGTTTTTGACATTGCAAACGGTCAGGGTGGTAATAACCTTGTTTTCTGGGAAGGTGGTGATGATATCACTGCTTCAGTTAAAACTAAGTTAGGTATTTCAGCTACTGCTACTAAAGCACCTGCGCCTAAAAAATAGTACTGAGTAAAGCATTAGGAACTGAGGATTTCCTTCATGATTTAAAAAATACAAGCGGAATTAAGTTTAACTTAGTTCCGCTTTTTTGTACTTGAAGCATTTTAATGTTGCAAAGTTAAAAGACTAAGGAGATGCTATTCAGGCGGTGCTAAACCTTCTCAGCGTTTTAACCAATTTTCAGTTAACTTTACCACATTTCAATATTTAACTTGCCGAAGCAATGCAAACATCACCCATAGGTATTTTCGATTCTGGTTATGGCGGATTAACCGTATTCAGATCTATAGCAGATCAGTTGCCGGAATATGATTACATCTATCTGGGTGATAATGCCCGCTCTCCTTATGGAGACCATTCTTTTGATACCATTTACAAATATACTTTAGAATGTGTGGAATGGCTTTTTGCCCGGGGTTGCCAACTGGTGATTCTGGCTTGTAATACCGCTTCTGCGAAAGCACTCAGGACGATACAACAGAAAGACTTGCCCGCAAAGTACCCGGATAGAAGGGTTTTAGGGGTAATCAGGCCGACAGCGGAAGTAATTGACCAATTCACGCAGCACAAACAGGTAGGCGTAATGGGAACCCGCGGAACGGTCAACTCGCAATCCTATCTGTTGGAAATTAATAAGTTCTTTCCCGATATTAAAGTGTTTCAGCAAAGCTGCCCGATGTGGGTGCCATTAATTGAAAACAATGAACATTTGCAAACAGGTGCTGATTTTTTTGTTCAGGAATATTGCCGGCTGCTAATGGATCAATCTGCAGGTATTGATTGTGTTTTACTGGCTTGCACACACTATCCTTTGTTGTTGCCAAAACTGAAAAATACATTGCCGGAAACCATAAACATTTTAACGCAAGGAGAAATTGTTGCTAATAGTTTAGTTGATTATTTGGAAAGACATCCGGAGATTGAGGCAAAACTAGCAAGAGCCGGAAAGAAATCTTTTTACACCAGCGGAGATCCTTCAGCTTTTGATGAACATGCTTCGGTTTTCTTTGGAGAAGCGTTGAAATCAGAGAAAATGGCGTGAGCGTTAACTTGGTTAAAGGGGTAGGTGTATTGGATCAGGAGGTTCATGCAGCTAAAAATGAAACGACTGCATCTTTATCAGCATTGCTTAACATAAGTCTTTTAATAATTTATCATTTATCAGTTCTGGCTTAACACATTACACAGGCTTCGCCATATTGTACATGTTCATTATATCATCCATATCTTAGAATTGATATAAAAATACTTAAATGGTGCGGTCTGTAATCCGAATTAACTTCTTACTGACAAAAGAAATACTTTTTATTTAGGTTGTGATTGTTTAAAAGGATAACTTTGCGCCTTCAAACCCACACAATGAGTGATCAGATAAAACACGAATGCGGAATCGCTTTTATTCGCCTGTTAAAACCACTTTCTTACTACCAGCAAAAGTACGGTACAGCACTTTACGGCCTTAACAAATTATACCTTTTAATGGAAAAACAGCATAACCGGGGCCAGGATGGCGCAGGTATCGCTACCATTAAGCTGGATATGAAACCAGGTAGCAGGTACATCAGCCGATACCGGAGCATGGCTTCGAATGCAGTAGCGGATATCTTCGAATATGTCCAGAACAAATTTGTCGATATTCAGGAAAATACGCCTGAATTAATGCAGGATACAGAATGGCTCAAAGACAACGTAAGCTTTATCGGTGAAGTGTTAATGGGCCACTTGCGTTATGGTACGCATGGTAAAAATAGCATCGAAAATTGCCACCCTTTCTTAAGGCAAAACAACTGGATGACCCGTAACCTGGTCATTGCCGGTAACTTCAACATGACCAATGTTGATGAATTGTTAGAGCAATTATACGAGTTAGGACAACATCCTAAAGAAAAAGCAGATACGGTTACCGTGTTAGAAAAAATCGGGCACTTTTTAGATGATGAAAACCAGGAACTTTTTGATCAGTACAAAAAAGAAGGGCACGATAACGTAGCCATTACACACAAAATTTCCGACCACCTAGACATTGCGAATATTCTTCGCCGCTCGGCTAAAACCTGGGATGGTGGTTATTCTATCTGTGGAATGGTGGGTAACGGCGATTCGTTTATTATGCGTGATCCGGCCGGAATTCGTCCCGCCTACTATTATTACGATGATGAAATCGTGGTTGCAGCGTCAGAAAGACCAGCTTTACAAACCGCATTTAATATTCAGTTTAAAGATGTGAAGGAGATCGATCCGGGGCATGCATTAATCATCAAGAAAAATGGCGAGGTAAGCATGCAGCAATTCCGGGAACCTACTGAAAGACTTTCATGTTCTTTTGAACGGATTTATTTTTCTAAAGGAAGTGATGTAGAGATTTACCGCGAACGTAAGCAATTAGGTCGTTTACTAAGTGATAAAATCCTTCAGGCTGTTAATTACGATTTAAAAAATACGGTGTTTTCATTTATTCCGAATACTGCGGAAGTGGCTTTCTTTGGAATGGTTGATGGTGTGCAGCAATATGTTCGCAGGCATCAAAAGGATATCCTTTTACATCAGAAACAAGAATTATCAGACGAAGAGCTGGAGGCTTTATTGTCGCTGGCCCCAAGGGTAGAGAAGCTTGCCGTAAAAGATGTAAAGCTCAGAACATTCATTACGCAAGATGCTGATCGAAGCGAGATGGTTGCACACGTTTATGATACCACCTATGGTATTATCAATAATCATCAGGATACTTTGGTTGCATTAGATGATTCTATCGTGCGTGGTACTACACTGAAACAGAGTATCATCAAAATTGTAGACCGCTTACATCCGAAAAAAATCATCATTGTTTCTTCGGCACCGCAAATTCGTTACCCGGATTGTTACGGTATTGATATGAGCAGAATGGGACAATTCGTAGCTTTTGATGCGGCGATCCAGTTGCTTACTGAACGTGGTATGTGGCAGGTGATTGAGGATGTTTATGCCAAATGCAAAGCATCGTTGTTGTTGCCAAAAGAGGAAATTGTAAATCACGTAAAAGAGATTTACAAACCATTTACACCAGAGGAAATTTCAGCTAAAATCGCACAGATCATTACGCCTAAAGGTACTGTTGCAGAAGTAGAGGTGATTTACCAGAGCCTGGAGAACCTTCATGAAGCTTGTCCAAAAAATAAAGGTGATTGGTATTTCTCCGGTAATTACCCAACACCTGGTGGAAATAAAGTTGTAAATAAAGCCTTCATCAACTGGAAAGAAGGAAATAATCAAAGGGCTTACTAAGCGAAGATTAAAATATAATATTGGATGGCCCATATGAAAATATGGGCCTTTTTTGTGAATGCATTGGGGCTGTCTGGTTGAACTTGCCTAATAGAGGAGTTGTTCTTGCTGAGCAGATATGGAGAAGCAATCTTTTACACCAGGTAAGCCTTGTTGAGTATATGGCTTCAGCTAATAAAAAATTCGCTTCGCAAGGACAATTCTTCGTGCCCTTATAGTAAGATTAATACTAAGCGTAAAACTGGATATAAGTTTTATATATCAGCCAGAAGGCAAAGAATATAATAATTACACCTGCAATTTTATTCAGCGTTTTTAAGGCGTCTTCCTTAATTTTATAACGAAGTTTACTGGAATAAAAACTTTTGGTTGCATCGATGCTGAGCTGGGTAGCCATGGCAATAAAAAAACAAAACAGTTTCTCGTTCAGCATATTATTAAGTTTAACCGAGATGATGCCACTTACGATGATCCAGAACATGAGTGTAGAAGGCGTAAGGATGCACATCAAAAATCCCTTTAATACATAACTTCTTTTACTGACTTTCTGAAGTGCTGAACTGTCGTAATGAACCTTGATTTTAGAAACCAGGTAATAAATCCCTACGGCGAGTAAAAATACTCCGCCTATGGCACCTACATATTTATCAAAGTCTGCTTTATAGTCAAAAAACTGGCTGCCAAAAAGAACGATCGCAATTAATATAACGTCACTAATTATTACCCCAACAGCCAGAGAAAAACCCGCCATAAAGCCTCTTTCTATACTGGTTTTAATCATTGCAAAAAATACCGGACCTGTTAGAAACGATGATATAATCCCTGCCCCAATACCTAATAATATGGCTTCAAACATGTATTGTATTGTTTATAATATGCGAATATGCAATTTTATACCTAAACATGTAACATTTATTTTTGTTAGGTCTGCCGCACAAAAATTAATGGATTTTATTTTTTTTTAGCTAAGTTTAGCCCCACTAAAACTAAAACAATTTAAATCGAAATGTCAAAAGAAACAACAAAAAATTATGGTACAGCATTATACACAATTATCACTGTATTCTTTTTTTGGGGCTTTGTTGCCGCGTCAAACGGTATCTTCATTCCCTTTTGTAAAACTCATTTTAAATTAACGCAATTTGAATCTCAACTTATTGATTTCACCTTCTATGGTGGCTATTTTATTGGCTCATTAATCTTGTATTTTGCATCTCAAGCCACAAAAGTTGATATCCTCAACAAAATTGGTTACAAAAAAGGAATTATTGCCGGCCTAATTATTTCTGCAGGAGGGGCATTCTTAATGATACCTGCCGTACATTCCGGTTCTTTTTTATTCATCTTATTTTCCTTCTTTGTGATTGCACTGGGTTTTTCCTTACAGCAAACAGCAGCAAACCCATTTGTGGTGGCTTTAGGTGAGCCTGAAAGTGGTGCACACCGTTTAAACCTGGCAGGAGGAATCAATAACTTCGGTGGTTTAATGGGACCTGTTATTGTTAGTGTGGTACTTTTTGGTACAGCGAACGATGCCGTAGCAAAAGCCGTTGAAATTTCATCAATTAACAACTTATATTATATCCTGGGTGGATTGTTTCTGGCAGTAGCCATATTTTTTGCTATTTCTAAACTTCCTGATGTAACCAGTACAGAAAAGATTGAAGCCAGCAGTAAACCTACTGGTCCGTTGGTAGTGATGATTGTTGGTTTCCTGATGGTGGCTGCAGCAAGTCCACTGGCTAAACTGACAGGCATCAGTGCTTCTATCTTTGTATACTCTTCACTGGTTATTATTCTGGGTGCTTTATTATTCGGTTATTTCACTAAAAAAGATAATGCTGCAAGCTGGGGTGCGATGCAATATCCGCAACTGGTATTGGGTATGCTGGCCATCTTTATGTATGTGGGTACAGAGGTAACCATCCAAAGTAATCTGGGTGCCTTGCTTAAACTGCCGGATTTTGGAGGATTGGATGATGCCGATATTAAACCCTACATTTCCTTGTATTGGGGCAGTATGATGATTGGAAGATGGGCTGGTGCTGTAGGTGCATTTAATTTAAGTAAAACAACCAAAAAGATTTTAACTGTCATTGTTCCATTTGTGGCATTTGCCATTATTTTAGGGGTTAACCATGCAACGGGTACAGATGTAGGTAACTTGTATGTTTATGCCGTATGTGTTGCCATTATGGTTGCTGCGGTATTTATTGGCCAGGAAAAACCTGCTAAAACACTAGCCATTTTCGGTACACTTGGTGCCGTAGCCATGATTATCGGATTATTAACCACTGGTCATGTGGCTATTTTTGCTTTTGTAAGTGGCGGTTTATGTTGCTCCATCATGTGGCCATCCATATTCTCACTGGCCATTACAGGTTTGGGTAAATATACCTCTCAGGGTTCATCATTTTTAATTATGATGATTCTGGGTGGATCAATTATTCCTCCGATTCAGGGAGAACTGGCTGATAGTGCCGGAATCCATCATTCATACATCATTCCGGTAATTGGTTTTGCCTACCTGATTTTCTTTGCATGGAAAGTAAGCGGTGAACTTAAAAAACAAGGTATTGACGTTGAAAATATTACAGCCGAAGGCGGACATTAATTTTAATAAAGTATTTTTGCAGCCACAGGGATAAATTTCCTGTGGCTTTTTAATTTTTACATGACTGACAAACCAAGCTTCGACACCATATTCATGAACCTGGCTACCGATCTGGCTGCCCGTTCGCATTGCGTTCGTGCACATGTAGGTGCGGTTTTAACCAAAGATACCCGGATCATTTCCATAGGCTACAACGGGCCACCTGCCGGAACGCACAATTGTGATGAGGAATGGCCGGAACATGGTTGTGCAAGAGACAGCAAAGGCAGTTGCTCGCTGGCTTTGCATGCCGAAGAAAATGCCATTCTTTATGCCTCAAAAAACGGTTCTAAAATAGAGGGATGTACTTTGTATACCACATTATCTCCCTGTATCGCCTGCGCCAGGTTAATCTTATCATCGGGAATTAAACTGGTTTATTATTCTAAATCTTATGCCGCTTATAAAGGTTTACCCAGTGATGAAGGGGTAGATTTTCTCCGGAAGTTCGGGGTAGAAGTGAAATTAATGGAATCCTAAGTTTCATTGGTTTGATCGCGCTTTAGTTTATAGCTTGAATTTGTCCCGTCGATGCCCAAACGACATACGATTGTTGTCAAAAGCCCAAACGCTGTGTGCTCTGCTTAAAGCCTAAACTTTCATGCTAAAAATCTCACCTCACCCGTCTGAAATCTCATATCTAATTGGTAGCTTTGCAGATGCTAGAAAAAATCATTATCGTCGATTTTGGTTCGCAGTTTACACAGCTCATCGCCCGGAGAGTTCGCGAACTAAATATTTACTGTGAAATATATCCATTCAATAATCTTCCTGAAATTACTGAAGATGTAAAAGGTGTTATCTTTTCGGGTAGCCCGTTTTCCGTTCGCCAGGATGATGCACCGCAGATTGAATTTGCTAAATACCATAATAAATATCCTGTATTGGCTGTTTGCTATGGAGCCCAGTACATCGCCCAGCATTCCGGCGGAGATGTTCAGCCTTCATCCAGCCGTGAATACGGCCGCGCGAACCTGAATTTTGTCAATCAGGAAAACAAACTTTTCAAAGGCATTAATATTGGCTCTCAGGTTTGGATGAGCCACGGCGATACCATCACCAGCATTCCTGATAACTTTGAATTAATTGCCAGTACGGATAGTGTTAAAGTTGCTGCTTACCATATTAAAGATTCAGATACTTACGCCATTCAGTTTCACCCGGAAGTAACACATAGTATTGATGGAAAGGTGCTTTTGGAAAACTTCCTTGTCGATATCTGCGGATGTAGTCAGGATTGGACTTCAGCAGCCTTTGTAGATACTACCATTGCGGATATCAAAGCGACTGTAGGCAATGATAAAGTTGTTTTAGCGTTATCGGGTGGGGTAGACAGTAGTGTTGCCGCAGTTTTATTACACCAGGCTATCGGAACAAACCTGCATTGCATCTTTGTGGATAATGGCTTATTGCGTAAAAATGAATATGAAAGTGTTTTAGAACAGTATAAAGATTTTGGTTTAAACATTAAAGGTGTTGATGCCAAGGATAAGTTTCTGAGCCAGCTGGCCGGTGTGGAAGATCCGGAGCAAAAGCGTAAAATTATCGGACGTGTATTTATTGAAGTTTTTGATGAAGAATCGCACCAGATTCAGGATGTAAAATGGTTGGCACAGGGAACCATTTATCCGGATATTATTGAGTCAGTTTCAGTGAAAGGACCATCTGCTACCATTAAATCGCACCATAATGTGGGCGGTTTGCCTGATTTTATGAAGCTTAAAATTGTGGAGCCACTTAAAACTTTATTTAAAGATGAAGTAAGAAGAGTGGGGTCAACTTTAGGTCTTGAATCCTTTATTTTGGGTCGCCATCCTTTCCCGGGTCCGGGTTTAGGCATCCGGATTATTGGTGAAGTAACCGCAGAAAGAGTAGCTATTTTACAGGAAGCAGATAAAATTTATATCGATAACCTGAAAGAAGCTGGTCTTTATGATCAGGTTTGGCAGGCAGGTGCAATTTTTCTGCCGGTGAGATCTGTTGGTGTAATGGGTGATGAACGCACTTATGAAAATGTAATTGCGCTAAGAGCTGTTGAATCTCTTGATGGAATGACTGCAGACTGGTGCCATTTGCCATATCCTGTACTCGCCAAAATATCAAATGAAATTATCAATAAGGTGAAAGGGATTAACCGTGTGGTTTACGATATCAGCTCCAAACCACCGGCAACAATTGAGTGGGAATAATATTGATTCATAGTCTTGAGTCCTAAGTCAGGAGTCAATTTAAAGAATATAGGATTATGCTGGCGGTTTAAACATTTGCCAGCATATTTTGTTTAAAATACACATATGAATTTAAAGAGGAATTATTGGTTTTTGATGCTGCTGGCGATGATTTTTGTGGCCTGTTCACCAAAAGTCAGAACGACAAAAAAAGATACTGCTAAACCAAAAGAAAAGGAGAAGCAAGAAGAGAAAAAGCCTGCTAAAAAGTTTACGCAGGCAAGTGTTTCTCTTTTAGTTCCATTTAAATTAGATGAACTCAATTTAAAGACAGCCACCAAAGCAGATATTGAAAAGTTCGCCATGCCCATCGATTTTTATCAGGGCTTTAAGCTTGGGTTGGATTCTGCAGCAGCATCCGGACTAAACTTTAAACTGAATGTTTTTGATACACAGGATGATAATGCTCATATCTCCGTGCTGTATAAAAACGAACGGTTTAAGCAAAGTAATTTAATTATCGGTCCGGTTTTTCCTGATGGTTTAAAACATATTTCTGCTTACTCAAAAGAAAATGATGCTACCATTGTATCTCCACTGGCTGCAACCAATCCGGCAGAGTTTAATAACCCTAATCTCGTGTCCATTATGAACAATATTGAGTTACATGGACAGCGAATTGCCACCTATATTGTCAAAAATTTTAATCCGTCCAATACAATTGTGGTTATCATCAATCCTAAAAAAACAGATGATGAGGCATTTGCTGCGCCGGTAAGGGATTATTTAAAAACCAATGGTAAGTTTGTGGTTCAGGAATATGCATCGGTTTTTACATTTGAAACCAAGATGCAAAAAGGCAAGCATTATGCTGTAGTGGTTACCTCATCTGATCGTGCCTTCGTTCAGCCAACAATTGATAAACTTTATAAGCTTAAAAATCTGGCTTCAGGTGGTTATGTAATTAACTTATTCGGACATCCGAATTGGGTAAAACAAAACTATCCAACGGATAAAATTCAGGCATTAAATACCATTATCAGTTCTTCCTATAAAATTGATTATAAAAATACAGCAGTTATTGGTTTTATCAAAAAATACCGTTACCGCTATGGCTTTGAACCCGGAGAGTATGCTTTTAAAGGTTTTGATGTGGGGTATTACTTTGGTAAATTATTGAGTAATCATGGAGAAGATTACCGCGAATACCTGACAAAAGATAAGTATAAAGGGCTTCACAATACATTTTCATTTATCCATGACGAAAAACTGGGCTACATTAATACCAGTTTAATGCTGCTGAAATACAAAAATTTCGCTTTAGAAATTGTAGACTAAATTTTTCCTCTTTTATGAAAGCCAATCATCAGTTAAGGGCCTTTGAGCAGATTTTAAACAGTTACGATGGAAGTTTGCCCTTACACCGTTTTTTACCTGGATATTTTAAGCAGCATAAGCAAATGGGCTCCTCTGACCGGAGATGGGCAACGCGGCATGTTTATAGTTTTTTCAGGCTGGGTAATGCTTTAAAAACACTGAATAACGAAGAGCGTTTATGTATTGCAGATTTTCTTTGTCAGGAAACTTTAAGTCCCGTTGTTGCCCAAAAATTCCCGGAATGGATTAACCGCATTTTGCATCCACTATCCGAAAAGATAGATTTTATAAAAACGACATATCCTGATTTTAACCTGGAGGATGTTTATCCACTTCATTCGCATTTATCGGAAGCCGTAAATAAACCGGAGTTTCTGACTTCGTTTTTCAAGCAGCCGGATCTTTTTATTCGTGTTCATGCCAATGATCAGGCAGAAGTGATGAGCAGGCTTAGTGCGCAGGAAATACCTGTAAAGGCCATTGGTGAAACAGCCCTGGCAATGCCAAACGGAACAAAGCTGGAAAGCATTTTGCAGGAGGGAAGTTACCAGGTTCAGGATCTTTCTTCACAACATACGGGTACTTATTTTAAGCCAGATAAGTGGGATAAATGGTGGGATTGCTGTGCCGCATCTGGTGGGAAAACGTTGCTTTTGCATAGCATTGAGCCAGTTGTAGAGTTATTGGTAACCGATTTGCGCGACAGCATTTTACAAAATCTTGATGAGCGGTTTCGTCTCGCAGGAATAAAAAAGTACCATAAAAAAGAGTTGGATCTTTTGAAAAATAATGATCAGGTGCTGCATCATTATCAGTTTGATGGAATCATCCTGGATGCGCCCTGTACCGGTTCAGGAACATGGGGCAGAACCCCTGAAATGCTTACGTTTTTCGAAGAAAGAAAAATTAACCAGTTTGCAGCCATCCAGAAGGGGATTGTACAGAATGTGATCAAATATTTAAAACCCGGAAAACCACTTATTTACATTACCTGTTCGGCATTTGCAGAAGAAAATGAGGATGTGGTCAAATATATGCTGGAAAACCTGCCACTCGAACTGGAAAAGATGGAACTGATTGACGGTTATGAGAATTATGCAGATACGATGTTTGTTGCCAGGTTAATGAAGAAATGATCTCAGCAAGAATAGATTGCTTCGTCGTGCCTCCTCGCCATGACGGAGCGTGTGTTGTATTATTAAGTCCTGTAGTGTAGTGAAAGGAACAAATCAGCTTAGCTCAAATATTTTTTATAGTAACTAGATATTTTCGAGCCATTCCTTCATATTTCTTTTTAGGTATTTCACTGCCTCCATCAAAATTGCAATGGCGCCGATAATAACAGTATATTCTTCAAAGCTTTTCATTTTTGGTTAGCTTGATATTAAGATCAATATAACCAGTTTTTGTTACAACACTAGCAGATTTACAAGGTTTTAAATGGCTAAGTGCAGACGAAACTTCGTCAGTCTAACACAAGAAGGTAACTATCACTGAGATTACAAGAAGTGCTAAAGGCCTGTATTGTTGCGGAATAACTTAATGGCGATGGCCAGTAAAATCACGCCAAATGCCTTACGCAGAATATTCAGACCGGTTTTACCAAATAACCTTTCCAGTCGCTCCGTATTTTTCAATACAAAATAAACAAAAAGCATGTTCAGGATAATCCCTACCAGGATATTCTGGGTCTGGTACTCCGTTTTTAATGAAAGCAGTGTTGTCATGGTACCGGCACCTGCAATTAATGGAAAGGCCAGTGGTACAATAGAGACGGTTTCAGGTGCCTCTTCTTTAAAGATCGTAAGCCCGAGAACCATTTCCATGGCAATACAAAAAATAACGATAGAGCCTGCAATGGCGAAGGATTCTACATCCAGGCCAATGACTTTGAGCAATGACTCACCCAGAAAAAGAAATAAAATCATTAATCCGGTAGCTACAATGGATGCCTTTTCTGATTCAATATGACCAGCCTTTTTTCGCAACTGAATGACAACCGGAATAGAACCTAAAATATCGATAATGGCAAAAATAACCATCGTGGTCGTGAGGATCTGATTTAAATCGAATTTCATAAAATCAAGTTTCATATCGCGCAATTTTGATCAAAGGTAGCGCAATTTGTGCTAAACTTCATTTACAAAAAATTCTTAAAAATAGAATTGTGTTCTTAAAGTGAATACATTATCCTTTCTATCATCGGTATAACCTGATAAGGCTGTAGATTCATTTTTAATGACGTCATAATAAAGCACTGCTTTAAAATGTGGATTAAAATGATGTAAAAAACCAAATCCAAAAGTATCAAAACGAACATCTGCAGCTGATAATCCCCTTGCTGCTGAAATATCCATGCCTTTCACTTTTGAATTGGGGTCGTACCAATCGTATTTTAATATAATCTGGTTGTCTGTACTGTTTAATGTTTGAACAAACGTAAAATATGCCCCATTAAAAGTCCGGGTGTAATAGGGCAGAGGTTCAGCCTTATCATCTACAGGATACGAACCTGGTGTGGTTGAGGTAGTAGACGTTCCGGTTTGGAGTCCGGATATGACCTCAGCACGCAATTCTGATTTCCAGCTTTTGGTTGCAGTAGCCAGCTGAATATCTGCACCGTAGTAGCGGCGTGGTGCAACAGCATTTAAAGTACTGGCAGAAGAATCTTTTACCATTTGCCATAAATGACCATTGTGTTCCATTTTATAACTCACGGGTAAGCGATGGTTTAATCCTCCCTGTAAGGTACTTATTCCGCCTGCTATAGAGAAACGCATTTTCTTAAACGTGTATGGCTTATGGCTTAACCTGGCAATCACATCCTTGCTGTTGTCAAATTCAGCCGGACCAGCCAATCCCTGCCCGTTGTATACCCCAAGATCCAATACCACATTTTTAAGTCTGGCATTTTTCCATCGGGGATTGAATGTAAATGTTGCGCCCAAATCCCGTTCGGTTTTCATTAAAATTTGCGACATGCGTCCGCGTTCAGGCGCTTCTCTGCCTGCAGAAGAAAGTTGTAATTCATTTCCGAATGGCCTGCCGGATAAACCTAATGTGACATGAATTAATTTCCATTTGTTTTCATAATAACGGCCCCAGAAATCTCTGACATTCACACCCTGTTCTGTTCCGTCGAACTGCAATACAAAATAAGTAGAAGGATTGTTGTTATCATCCAATAACATGTAATCAGCACGTAACCGGCCCCGTCTTAACCGAAAGCGATTGTTGGTGTATTCGCCGAAATTGCCGCCCTGATATTCCGCCTGTGTGCCATTTGATTGCGCCACCTGAAACTGAGGCTGTAAATAACCGCTAAAGGAAAGAGAACCGTATTTTTTTGAAATGATTAATAAATGGTTAACCGTTGTGGAATCCATTATATCGTTAATGGTACGTTGCGCATAAGTTTGTAAGGAAAGCAATAACAAAAGCACAAGAATGGCAAAATACTTGTTTTGATGTGGTACCATTTATAATATCTCTGATTTTTGTGCAAAGGTAGTTTATTAACAATTATTTAACACAAAAAAAATCCCCGACTTTTAACCGGGGATTTAAAACATATTTTTTTATTGATTATAAGCCAGGTTTTGGCGGATCAACAGGTTGAACTACTTTTCCTTTATTCCGTAGAACAGAATTATTCTTTCCATAGAAGAAATAAATGGCCGTACCTAAAGCCATCCAGATGGCTAACCTGATCCAGGCCTCAATCGGTAATGACGACATTAAATAAACGCAAACAATTACACCCATAATTGGCACGAAAGGAACCAATGGTGTTCTGAAAGGTCTGGGTCTGTCAGGATCAGTTTTACGCAATAATAAAACACCGATACAAACCAGGGAGAATGCAAACAATGTACCTATTGATACCATGTGACCTAAATCTGTTACCGGAACAAATCCGGCGAAAATGCTCACGAACACCATGAAAAATAAGTTTGTTTTAAAAGGCGTTCTGAATTTTGAGTGGATGTTGCTGAAGAACTTAGGTAGTAATCCATCTTTAGACATGGTATAAAACACCCTTGATTGTCCCATTAACATCACCAGTATAACAGAAGTATAACCTGCCAGGATGGCAATGATTAAACCCATTTGTAACCAGCTATATCCGGTTACTTTAAATGCTGTTGCAGCCGGAGAGGCATCACCCTTAAATACACTATAAGGTACTAAACCAGTCATAACATGTGCAAACAGAACATATAATATGGTACATACGACTAATGAACCCAGGATACCGATTGGCATACCTTTCTGCGGGTTTTTAGCTTCCTGTGCAGCTGTAGAAACGGCATCGAAACCGATAAAAGCAAAGAATACCAATGCAGCACCTGCTGCGATACCAGAAATACCAAATTCACCTTTAACACCCGTGTTTTCAGGAATATACGGCGTATGGTTTGCCGGATTAATGAATTTCCATCCCAATGCAATAAATACGATTACCACAGTAACCTTAACGATGACCAGGATATTGTTCAGGCTTGCAGATTCTTTGGTACCGCGAATCAACATCAGGGAAAGTAAAGAAACAATTACGACTGCAGGGAAATTAATTCCTCCGCCATCCACTTCAGCAAATGACTTGGTTAAATAAAGCGGCATTTCAAGGCCAAATTCATGAAGTAACTTATTGAAATATCCTGACCAGGAAACACCCACCGTAGCAGCGCCCAATGCATATTCCAGTACTAAATCCCATCCAATTACCCAGGCCATAAACTCGCCCATAGTGGCATAAGAATAAGTATATGCACTACCTGCTACCGGAATCATTGATGCAAATTCTGCATAGCATAATCCGGCAAATGCGCAACCTACTGCGGCCAATACAAATGATAAGGTTACTGCAGGGCCAGCGTGATCTGCTGCTGCGATACCTGTTAAAGAAAATAAACCTGCCCCAATAATAGCGCCGATACCTAAAGCGACAAGACTCGTACTGCTTAGTGTACGTTTGAGTGTGCCTTCGCCACTTTCAGCAGATTCTGCTATAAGTACATCAATAGGCTTTTTTAGATTCATAAGTTGTTTAGTCTTTTATGTTTTGTTGATTTTTATGATAATAAGCGGTAAACCTAAATAAAAATTACCAAAAATTAAAAGGGATTGTGTTAAAATCCCCTTCCTTAATATTTTATATCTATGTTTTTACAACTAATTGCGTAAAGTATCGGAAACATTTGTTAAGGTGTCTGTAATTGTGTTGCCCAGACGGTCTGTTTTCTGCTGAATTTTCATTTCGCTGTGAATTTCTGTCCGATGTTCTGCCGCAACAGCTTTTACGGCAATATATGGCGCAATAACCAGTGAAACAATAGACATTAATTTAATTAAAATGTTCATTGAAGGACCAGAAGTATCTTTAAACGGATCACCTACGGTATCACCAGTTACAGAAGCTTTATGCGGCTCTGATTTTTTATAAAACATTTCCCCGTTAATCATGACCCCCTGTTCAAAAGATTTTTTAGCATTATCCCAGGCACCGCCAGCATTGCTCTGAAAAATACCCATCAACACACCAGTTACGGTTACGCCGGCTAGTAATCCACCTAAAACCTCTGGTCCAAATGTAAAACCGACAATGATAGGGGTAATCAAAGCAATGGCACCAGGCATCATCATTTCCCGGATGGAAGCTTTGGTAGAAATGGCCACGCATTTATCATATTCTGGTTTTGCTTTATATTCCATAATTCCAGGAATCTCGCGGAACTGTCGCCGTACTTCCTGAACCATGTCCATAGCCGCCTTACCCACTGCCTGAATACAAAGTGCCGAAAAAATAAACGGAATCATGCCACCTACAAATAACCCGGCCAGAACGGGTGCTTTATAAATATCGATCGCCGTAATTCCGGCAATGCCAACAAAAGCGGCAAATAGGGCCAAAGATGTTAATGCGGCCGATGCAATGGCAAAACCTTTACCTGTTGCGGCAGTGGTATTGCCTACTGCATCAAGATTATCTGTACGTTCACGTACTTCTGGCGGAAGCTGGCTCATTTCTGCTATTCCGCCGGCATTATCTGCAATCGGGCCAAATGCATCAATGGCCAGTTGCATGGCTGTGGTGGCCATCATACCCGCCGCCGCAATGGCAACGCCATATAATCCGGCAAAATGATAGGAAGCCATAATTCCACCCGCCAAAACCAAAATCGGAATGACAGTGGATTTCATCCCAACCGATAAACCGGCAATAATATTCGTGGCATGCCCGGTTGATGATTGTTGAATAATTGAATTAACCGGACCTTTCCCCATGGCCGTAAAATATTCTGTCACTACACTCATAATGGTTCCCACTACAAGGCCAACAATAATGGCATAAAAAACATTCATGCTGGTAAATGAATATCCGCGAAGGCTTAAGGTTTCAGGAAGCATCCATTTTACAATAAAGAAGGAGGCTACAGCGGTAATGATAATGGACGACCAGTTGCCAAGGTTTAACGCGGTTTGAACGTTCGATTTTTCATCTTTAATGGTCACAAACCAGGTTCCGATGATGGAAAATATAATGCCCAGGCCACAAATAACCATGGGAAGCAAAATAGGAGACATGCCGCCAAACTGATCTGTAACGGTTATTTCCTGTCCCAGAACCATTGTAGCCAGAATAGTGGCCACATATGATCCGAATAAATCGGCACCCATGCCCGCCACATCACCCACATTATCACCTACATTATCAGCGATGGTAGCAGGGTTTCTTACATCATCTTCCGGGATTCCAGCTTCGACTTTTCCTACCAAATCTGCACCAACATCTGCTGCTTTAGTATAAATTCCACCGCCAACACGAGCAAAAAGGGCAATGGATTCAGCGCCCAGAGAAAAGCCGGTTAGTACTTCGATGGCGGTTCTCATTTCTACGCTATTGGCATTGGTGACGTGAAACAACTGCATGAAGACGATAAATAAACCGCCTAAACCCAGAACAGCCAATCCGGCTACACCCAATCCCATCACCGTTCCACCGGTAAAGGAAACTTTTAGTGCCTGCTTTAAACTCGTTCTTGCGGCCTGGGTAGTCCTCACGTTAGCCTTCGTTGCCGATTTCATTCCTATGTATCCGGCAGTTGCCGAAAATACCGCACCTATGATAAAAGAAAGTGAGATGATCCAGCTGGAATGCATCGGAACACCATTAATTTCAGTAATGGTTCCGGAATAGGCCAGTAATGCCGCTGTAAAAACAGCAAAGATGCTCAGTACCCGCCATTCTGCTTTAAGAAATGCCATTGCGCCATCGGCAATATAGCCGGCCAGTTCCTGCATGTTTTTGTCGCCTGCATCCTGTTTGTTTACCCAGGCACTTTTCATCATCATTACAATTATTCCGATCAGGCCCAATGCAGGAATGCAGTAAATTAAATTGTCTTGTAAAAAAATCATAGTTAAAATATTTGGTTATTGGTTCATAGCGATCAGTTCTTTGCCATTAAGCTCATACATAACAGCACGCTGATTTTAGAGATTTGGTTATTAATCAGCAATATAATATTTTATTTTCTTCAGATGAAATTATTAATGGACTGAATCTTAGGGTGCATTCATAAATAAAATTTCATAATTGAGGACCCGTTAACCAAGCCGGAATTTTATACGACTAAAATAATACAGGCCAACAGGTTCGTTTCTCTATTATTATAAATAAATTAGCCACAAACTAACTAAAACCAAACAACTAAGAAAATGGAAAAAGGACATGAAGCAGAATCTTCTAAAAGAAAATTAGGCCTTTTTGATGCGGCAATGCTGGTAATGGGCTCAATGATCGGAAGCGGTATTTTTATTGTCAGCGCTGACATCATGAGGGATTTAGGTTCAGGTTACTGGCTCATTGTTGTTTGGGTAATCACTGCAGTAATGACAATAGCTGCAGCAATTTCTTATGGAGAACTATCTGCCCTGTTTCCTAAAGCAGGTGGTCAATACACTTATTTAAAAGAGATTTTTGGCAAAATGATGGGCTTTCTTTATGGCTGGGGGCTCTTTACGGTGATTCAAACTGGTACCATTGCTGCCGTTGCGGTAGCTTTTGGTAAATTTACGGCCTATTTAATACCGGCATTAAATGATGCTGCCCCGATTTTTCAGAGCGGAAGTTATAAAATTACCTGGATACAGTTGCTGGCTATTGCAGTTATTCTGCTGCTAACCTATATCAATACAAAGGGTGTAGAAAGCGGTAAGGTGCTGCAAAATATTTTCACGGGATCTAAAATTATCGCTTTAATTGGCTTGATTATATTGGGTTTTCTCCTGGTAAAAAACGGCTTCTGGGCAGAAAATATGAAATTCGGTTGGAATGCCTTCAATAATCTTAAAACAGATCTGAACGGCAATTTTATGAAAGCCGGATGGGAATCTGTTTCCGGCATGGCGATAATGGGGGGCATTGCCGCTGCCATGGTTGGTTCTGTATTTTCAAGTGTAGCCTGGGAAAACGTCACATTTGTCTCCGGAGAAATCGAAAATCCTAAGAAAAATGTAGTGCGATCGATGGTTTTGGGCACTACAGCGGTGATGGTGCTTTATCTACTGGTTAATTTTATATACCTCAATACCTTAACCAGGGATAATATTGCCTTTGCTGTAAATGACAGGGTAGCCGTTGCAGCATCTGAACAAATTTTTGGTGCCGGAATAGGTACGATCGTAATGGCGGTTTTGGTGATGATTTCTACTTTTGGCTGTGTGAATGGTATCGTGCTGGCAGGAGCAAGGGTTTTTCAGACCATGGCACAAGATGGGATGTTTTTTAAAGCAGCACTTAAAAACAATAAAAATGGTGTTCCTGAAAAATCCCTCTGGATGCAGGGAATCTGGGCATCCGTTTTATGCCTGAGCGGTCAGTACGGCAACCTTTTAGACATGATTTCTTTTGTTATCGTATTGTTTTACATGATTACAGTATTTGGTGTGATCTATTTAAGGTTTAAAAAACCTGATCTGGAAAGGCCTTATAAAACCTGGTTATATCCGGTTACACCTATAATCTACCTTGTAATAGGATCCGCATTCTGTATTTTGCTTCTTATTTATAAACAACAATATACCTGGCCCGGTCTCATTATTGTATTATTGGGTGTGCCTGTTTACTTTTTCATCAACAGGAATGATGCTAAATTATAACAACTGCTAAAATTTATAAAAGTATTCCAGGTGATCGGAGCATTTATGTCTTTACCTGAAAACTTATAAGCACCCCCATCATAGGTAGCATGACTAGTGCTACCTATGATGATATTAATCTCGCTGCACAATCAAACTTATTTTGATGTATGTTTTTTGAACATTTTATCTGCATTACTGTAGGTATTTACATTCAAATAGTGTAATTTTTTAATATATCAATCTGGCTAATCATTTCTCCTTAATAGCCTTTAAGGCTTTTTATACTTCATTTTAGTGTTTGTATATAATTATCATACTCATTAACAGTTTATCAAATTTAAATTGGCCTGATATTTGGATTTACATTAAGCTGGTAGCTCTCAGCTGCTTTAACCAAATTTATTAACGCTAAATTTAAATATTATGGCTTTCCAAGCTATTTTGAGTTTCTCTGATACGTTGTATATTCTGATCCGTTGGAACAATACGTTTACATTAAGTTTTCCTTTAAAACCTCATAGGAAGTCTCTTCCGGCAATTAGGTATTTATAATTTGGTTTGGGGGGCAACTATGCTATCAAAATGATTATGGTTTCTATATTTTATCAGCCATGATTTTCTAATTAACAGACTATCCATTTAACTTATTAAACCATCTAACCATAACTAATCCTCAATGAAAAGCTTATCTTTTAATTCTAAAATAGGGCACACCATTATTTTCACTTTCATCATAAGTTGTTTTCTCGGTTGTAGTGGAAATCAAGATCATCATCAAAAAGAAGAAAGTAAACTTCAACTTGTAGATAATCATAAAACGGGAATTGCTGATCTATTTCTTAATTATATTGATTCATTGGTTAAACTTCCATTAGCCCAATTTAATGAACCACATATTCAAGCATTAAATAAAAAATTTTCAGGAAAACTCAAACTTGAGATTTATCATGATGAAAAGCACGATTCGGAAAAAAGCATCGTGGTGCAATACTATAAAAACGGGGAGAAAAGGAATATGATAAAGGCAGGTGTAATATGTCTTATACCTAAGCCGATTTCAGATTCTTTACGCATTGCCGATTTTGCTAGCTACTTCGGAAGTATTAAAGAAGAAAAACCTGAAATTGGGATAACGGCACAACCTCTCCCAGTAAAGATTAAAGTATCAGATAGTACAACCATTAAACTAACTTTTAATAACCATGAGAAACTAGATCAGGCCCATGTAATTATGGTAGAGATTTTAAAATATAACTAACTATAGATGAATACGCTTTTAAAGATAAAGGAATTTGATGCACATGGAGGCCCTGAAAACGTAAAGATGGGTGGCGATGGACATGCGCAAACATCTACAACTGTTGGTAGGTTTGTGATTAAAAGTATCGAGAAACATGTTAGCTATGGTAAATATGCTGCATGGTCTGGTATAGCCTGGGGTACTGAAGTTAAAATCACTGGAGATATTGTAATGGTTAAGTACAACGGAGTGTGGAAAAAATTAACTGATGTGAACGCACAATGGGGGCAATATAAAAATGATCAGAAAGGCGTTGCAAATGCCGTACTCAAATATCAACGTGAGCTCTATCCAAATTCTCCCATCCCTACTAAATGGCTTTTTAATGATTTCGGACACGTATCTGTTAAATACTTCAAGGATGTTAACCTTGATCGTAAAATGAATGGTAAGGAATATGTTATGGGCGATTTCATTCATACCACACCTATAGATGAAGCCTCAACAGCAAGGAGAAAAATATTTCAGTTGGGAGAATCACATGGCTGTATTCATGTTAAACCAAATGATATAGATACCATGATCGGTAATGGTTACCTGAAAAAAGGGAATACGGTAGAGGTTCATCCTTATACAAAAAAAGCAATAGATTCTTCGCTTAATAGAAATACCGCAGGCTTACCCTTTGAAGTGCATTTTTATCCGGGCTTGTTTAAAATTGCCATCTATAAATCAATATAAATTAATCTGCTCAACCACCTATAAATATTATGGAAAACAAACTTATCGTAGAAATTAATATAGAAGATACGCCAATAGCACACTTTGCCTCCTTTAACCTGGTACAGGCTTTTAATCAGCATCATTATTTTGAGCTGCATTTTAACCACGACCAACTGGGCACGCCGGGATTAATCAATTTAGACGACAGCCGGGATTTCGTAGGAAAAACCTTAACAGCATCCTTTGGTCACTCACCAGAACGCCAGCAGCATTTTTCAGGCCTGGTTACCAAGGTAGAACTTTCGCAAAGCCATGGTTACCATGGGGTGCTAATTGTAAGTGGCTATAGTCCCACTATATTAATAGACAGGGGTCAGGATTTGGGATCTTATCTGGATAAGGATTTAAACGACATTGTAAAACTGGCCACAAAAGATACCCCGGTTAACGATTTAAAAATTGTAGCAAATGCCAGCCGCCAGTCGAGTATAGATTACCTGATCCAGTATAAAGAAAGCGACTGGGAATTTATGAACCGTTTATCGGGCGAATACCATGAATGGCTGTATTATGATGGGCAGCAGCTGAATTTCGGAAAGCCGGATGAGCAAAAAGACGTATCCTTATTTTACGGACGGGATGTTCATAGCCTGCAATATGCCATGGAAGTGGCACCCATTAAAAACAAACGTTTTGCCTATAACCCGAAGCAGGATGAAATGCTGCACAGCGAAAGTAGCGGCAAGGCGGATGGCCATCCGGATCTGGCTCATGCCATCAAAGCTTCGAACAACATGTTCAGCAAAACCTTTAACCAGCCCTCGCTGATCAGGGTAGATAATGGAAACGACATTAAAAGCCACGTAGAAAATGAAGAAAAAGCGCACATCAGCGAGTTGTTAAAAGTAAATGGCAGTGGCGATAATGCCGAACTAGGCATTGGTACCATTGCCGAAATTACGATGAGCATCAGGCAGGAAATTGCTTTTGCTACAGAAAGCCTGGGTAAGTTTTTAATTACCAGTGTTAACCATACGCTGGATGGAACCGGAAAATACAGCAATACCTTTGAAGGTTTAGTATCAACCACAGAGCGCCTACTGGTTAAAAATTATGATAAGCCCAGTCCGGATATGCAACTGGCGGATGTGCTGGATAATGACGATCCGCAGGGGCAGGGCCGGATTAAAGTACGGTTTAAATGGGAATGCCAAACCAACGACCCTACTGAATGGTTAAGGGTGGTGAGCCCAAATGCCGGAAGCGGCGATACCGGTAAAAACCGGGGCTTCCATGTGATTCCGGAAAAAGGAGATCAGGTGGTGATTGCTTTTGAGGAAGGGAATGTGGCCCGGCCAGTGGTGATTGGTAGCGTTTACCATGGCAAAAGTGGAGATAGCGCAGGTTTCAAGAATAGTAACACCAAAGGCTTAACCTCCAGAAAGGGAAGTGCGTTAACTTTTGATGATTTAAACCATGCACTGAACCTGGGAACAAACGGCGCTAATTTTGTTAAGGTTGAAAACGGGCCAGGTCAGATTACGGCAGAATCTGCTGAAACGATTGTCATCCGGACGGGCGATAGCAGCATTACCTTAAAAAAAGACGGAACGATTGATATTGTAGGTAAAATTATTAATATTCAGGGTACCGATGCGATCAATGCCAATGCAGGTAATATGCCAGGTACAGCGGTGAATATGGGTACAGTTGGGACAACTGCGGTAAACGTTGGTAGTAAAACTTATAATTTAGAATCGCAGGGAACAATTATAGTGTGCTCGGATGCGACTATTTCTCAAACTTCAGGAGGTGTACAAACAATAACAGGTAGTCAAGTAGATATTAATTAATTATGAGCAGCAGATTTAAATTTTTTGATGACGGCAATGAAACCGTCAATTCTGATATTACAAAAGAAAACTTGGTTGATAATAAACCAGAGGCAGTAGAAGAACTAAGCTTGAAAGGTAATGCAAGATACAGGGTTGAACAACTTACCATAACTAAAATGGATGGAGTGATACAAAGCCATGCAGAGACAAAAAGAGAATTTTTTGTAACTAAATCAGCTGGCAAAACAAATTTGGTAGTTGATGTAAAAATGGAAGAAAACATCGTCAATATTTATCCAGATAGCTTGCAGGAAACGATTAACCTGCTTATTGAACTCGATGTTGTTAAAAGTACAGCCATGGTAGCGGTAAATCAAACCAATGGAGATATTGATAGAATAATTAACCACAGTGAGATTATTGAAAAATGGAAAAAATACAGGGCTGAACTTGAAAAGAGATTTGCCGGAGTGCAAAGCCCAGAAGCAAAGTTAAATGTGTTAAAATTTTTGACTGTAGCCGAAAATACCATCGTGATTGAAAAAAATCTGATAGATGATTTAAAAACTAAGATGTTTTATGATTTGTTTTTTGATGAATACCTGGTCAATGACAGGTTAAATCTTGAAGAGCATAAAAGACCTTTTTATTCGCAACTTTTCGAAGGTCAAAGTTCCACTTTAAATTTTACCAAAAACATCATTGCCGAAAACGAAAGTCAGGTTCAATACAATAATACAGGGCGATTGCAAAAAGAAGATGCAAAGAAGTTTGAGCAGCTTTATGATTTAAAATATAAACCGCTCGTCAAATATAAATTCTCTGGTTATGATGCTAGCATTGTAGAAACAGTTTTATTGGATAAAAAAGATAAATGGATTTTACAGGCTGATTTAAGTATTGCCGAAGAAGTGAAGAATAATGTTGAGTTAAGTGTTGATTATAAACTTAGGAAAATAGAGTAATGGCAGAATCGTACATCCCGCAGGGAACAAATGTTATATGCACATATATGATGTCCAGTAGTCCGCAAACAGCGCAATCTACCCGGCCATATAAAACCTTGTATAAAAGTAAAAATGTTCCATTGTTAACAATTGTCGATAATAAAATATCCGGCAGTCTTTCATGTAAAAGCCCTGCTAAATTTTGGGGTGGTTTAGCTGCATTAGCAGTGGGTATTGCAATAGGTGCCGCTTGCGTGTTATCAGGTGGTCTTTTGGTTGCGGTTATAATCGCAGCGAGCGTTGTGGCTGTGAGTTCAGGTGTGATGATGGGAATAAAAATTGCCCACGACTGTGATTCTACTTTGGATGTATTTTGGCAAAAACCGCATACCACTGTTCGAATTCAGAGTAAATTAGCAATATTGAATCGATCATATTTAAACTGTCCGAAAGGTGGAGTTTTAAATCTGATAATAGATCCGGTTATTGCTAAAGAGGCCGCGAAACAGATTAGCAGCAACAATAGAAAAGAAGTAGCCATTCAAGCAGGCTCTCAATTGGTAATGGGGGTAATCAGTGGATTAACTATGTCGGGTATCGGTGTGCTTGGTGCCGTTACAACGGCAGTGCTAACCCCATTGGGATATTGGTCTGGAGAGGATAAATTAATTGCTAAATCAATCATGAGTGACGATGTGGCGGATACACCTTTTGTTGGAGGAACGGTTGAGGCAACAGCCAGTACAGTTGCCGGCACTGCTGCCCCAGGGGCATTAATAATGGGAACAGGTTATGTAGCCTATGGAGCCGGCGTATTAGTTAAAAGTCCTGGTACGCAGTTGTTAGGTGGAGTAGCAACGGCTATCGGTAAAAGCAGGATAATGAGCGATTTCAAACCATCGAGTATGAAAAATGGTTTAATAGGTGCTGCTGCTAACCTTGTCATTGGCGAAACTACAGATATGTTGGAAAAATCTTATGAAGATACGACAACCTTAGCTTCAAGAGAACTAAATAAATTGGATGGAAAAAATAACATTTCAATTATATCTAATAAATAATAATTATGAATAAGCAATTTTTAGGATGGATAGTCGGTGTATTTGTATTGTTCCCAATATTTGTGTTTTTGTATAATAAAATTACTGTAAAAAAGAATGATGGAGCAAAATTCTTTTCAGCATATTACGAAAAAATATTCTCTATTCAATTAGATGTACCAAAATTGGGAGGAGGGTATTCTGATACTTTAAATGTTGAATTTGACCATTATAGGGTTGGTGCAAGCCCAATAGGATATAAAAGTTTAAGTGGAAATATCATTGGTGTTCGATTTTTGGATTTGAATCAACATAAGTTTTATAGAATAAGAATGTATGATGTTGATAATCAGAAATTTGCTCCTTTTTCGGATTCGTTAGAAGGACAGAAAATAACTGCATGGGTAAATCAAGATGACCTAAAAGATCCTAGCTACGGTACTAAAGAAAAACCTATTCCTGTTTTTAATTTTAAAGGGATAGGCGAGCCGATAAGGACTTGGGGCGGAGATGCAACGGGTTCAAAAGTAGTTTATGAGAGCTTGGAGCCTACTGATCAACAATATAAGCATAATGTACTAACCTATTTAACCTACATTATGCCAAAAGACGAATTTAAAAAACGTTTTGAAAAAACTAATGAATAAGCAATTTATAGGATGGATAGTCGGTGTATTTGTATTGTTCCCCTTATTTGTATTTCTCTATAACAAAATTACGGTACGTAAAAATGACGGAGAAAAGGGTTTTTCAAATTATTATAAGAGTATTGAAGTATTGCGCTTAAATGTCCCAACTATTCAAGGTGATTATTCTGATACCTTAAGTGTTGGTTTTGACCATTACAAAGTAGGGGCAAGCGCAATTGGTTTTAAGGGTTTAAGTGGAAATATTCTTTCTGTTTCATTTTTAGATTTAAAGATGAAAAAAATATTTAAAATAGCGATGTATGATGTCGATAAGCAGAAATACTATCCATTGTCTGATGTTTTAGAAGGTAAAGAAATAATGGCATGGGTAAATAAGGAGGATTTGAAAAATCCCAATTACGGTACTAAAGAAAAGCCTATTCCTGTTTTTAATTTTAAAGGAGTTGATGAGCCGATCAGATATGATTCAGAAAATGAAGGTTCTGTGAACGGATATAAAAATTTAGAGCCTACTGATCAACAATACAAACACAATGTACTAACCTATTTAACTTACATTATGCCAAAAGACGAATTTCAGAAGAGGTTTGAAAAGAAATAATAGTTCCGGTCTGTAAATGAATAAGCAAATATCACAAGCAATTGGCTGGGCAGTAGGTGTATTAATTATATTCCATCGCTGGCGCATGCGTGCCGCGTGTGCATTATGAGCAAAGGGCTAATAGATTTAGATGAATTATGAAAATTTGAAAAACTTTACATATGGGCCAGCAAATGGGCCTGACCGAAACAATTCCGAAATAAAATAACGGGAAACTTTCTTTTGTTTCCTCGCTAGCGTACGCTTGCTGCGTGTGAACTACAATACTTTAATTTCGTGCGGTGAGACCACCGCACGATAGAACGAAAAGAAGAAGTAAAGTATAACTATCAATTATTGTACTATTAGTTTATATAACGGAAAGTTTTCTAATTAGTAAGAATCTGGAATTGAGTATTGTAGGAGATAATTTAATTATCAGCAATGGAAAAAAACAATTTTGATTAACCTTAGTCAAGTTAATGGATTTTACTTTCATGATGAGGCAGCCATTAACCATTCAGACTCAACTAAAAAAGGCTTTGCTTCGTCTATAACAATATATTATAGAAATGGAAAGGTATTCGAGGCCAATGAATATTCAGCTTTGTTTTTGCCAGAAAAGTATGACCAAGTTAAGAATGAAAAATTTAAAGCTTTTTTAGATACATTATTAACAGAATTGGATTTTAGTTTAGCTAAGAAAGGCAGATTCCGATTTTTAGCAATATAACAGCTAGTTGGTATACAAAGTAGTAAATTTAAAATATGGATGTAAATAATAAAGAATTTGTATTGAAAAACGTACTTATTTTACCTTTTTTTTGGTTTCCTTTAGGAGGATTAGTAATTGGCATGCCATTATTCATCATTTATGGTACCTATGGTTTTCGATATTTAGGTGTATGGGGGCTTGTTTTTACTGCTATGATCTTTTTTGCCATTTTATCATTATTGATTAAATACTTAAGCAAGAATATTACAATTAGGTTCTTGCCCGAAATGATAGATATTAACATCAATGGGAGGAGCACTATTTATAACAAAAAAGACATAATAGGCATTTTTGCACATGATTACCATCATACCAGTACTTCTCTTATTTCTATTCAAATAAACTTCAAGAGCGGCAAAAAAATAGAAATTGTTGATTCTATTTTTGCTGAAAAATATGATTTAGATGTTTGTGGGAATTTAAGAAAATTGATGACTGCCTTTGAAAGAGAAATTGGATTTGTAAAACTTAATAAAAACCGCATGCGCTCATTTCAAAAATTAGGCGCTTATTGGTATTCCAAAGTCCAATAAATTTATATCGCTATCATTAACAGGGGTAATTATAAATATGAAACAGCCCCCATCGCTGGCGCATGCGTGCCGCGTGTGCATTATGAGCAAAGGGCTAATAGATTTAGATGAATTATAAAAATTTGAAAAACTTCACATATGCGCCAGCAAATGGGCCTAACCGAAACAATTCCGAAATAAAATAACGGGAAACTTTGTCTCGTCCTGAAATATGTTTACACAATTGTAAACAAAATGGAGAGATATTCAAAAATATGCAAGAGTAAATGGCAGAGCCAGTACAGTACGGAATTCGAGATGAAGATCTGTAATGAATATATGAACTGGAATGATGGCATACGTTCCATCGCTGGCGCATGCGTGCCGCGTGTGCATTATGAGCAAAGGGCTAATAGATTTAGATGAATTATAAAAAAGTTGAAAAACTTTACATATGCGCCAGCAAATGGGCCTGACCGAAACAATTCCGAAATAAAATAACGGGAAACTTTTTTTGTTTCCTCGCTATCGTACGCTTGCCGCGTGTGAACTACAATACTTTAATTTCGTGCGGTGAGACACCGCCCGATAGAATGAAATTTAGATAGCTAATTTGCAAATATAGAACTTCGAACTGCAATTATAGAAGTACGAACTGCAAGTATAGAACTATCAACCGCAACGTCTGAACTGCCGACCGCAACGTCTGAACCATCGATTGCAACGCCTGAACTAACGACTGTAACGTCTGAACTACCAACTGCAACGTCTGAACTATCAACCGCAACGTCTGAACTGCCGACCGCAACGTCTGAACCATCGATTGCAACGCCTGAACTAACGACTGTAACGTCTGAACTACCAACTGCAACGTCTGAACTATCAACCGCAACGCCTGAACTGCCGACCGCAACGTCTGAACCATCGATTGCAACGCCTGAACTAACGACTGTAACGTCTGAATCATCGATTGCAACGCCTGAACTAACGACTGCAACGTCTGAACTGCGAACTGCAAATTTAGAACTGTTAACTGCAAGTATAGAACTGCGAACTGCAAGTACAGAATAATAATTTAAAATGGCCGCTACATGCCTAAATTTAGAATGGGAAACAATTTACCAAGAAACAAAAAAATGCTTCGATCAAACATGATATGGTTAGTTGCCTGAGCAATGAAAAACATGGTTCAAAATCAATAGAAGAATTTAAAAAGTTATGCATTCCTGCCTGCTCAATGTACGCTCAATCTCACATCTCATTTCTCACATCTCAAATCTAACCCTGCGTTTCGTTCAAAAAGCGTATTTTTGCAGGTAATGGGAACACTCGTAGATTTAGGCATAAAAGGATATAGAAATTACGGTACATATTTGCGCGAAAAGTATAAAGGGCAGCGCGTATTTAAAGTGATCGTAGATGGAGGATTTACCTGTCCTAACCGTGATGGAAGCAAGGGCTTTGGCGGTTGTACCTATTGTAATGTAGATTCTTTCACTCCCGAACCCTCCAGGCAGAATCCGAATATTAAAGATCAGTTGATTGAGGGGATGACAAGAGCAAAAGCCTCCTATCGTGCAGATAAGTATATTGTATATTTTCAGCCCAATACCAACACCTATGCGCCGGTACATTATTTGAAGATGATGTATGACGAAGCTTTATCCATCAATACAGAAGATATTGTAGGTTTCTCTGTGGGCACCCGGCCAGATTGCATTGATGCCGAAAAGGTAGCATTATTGGAAAGTTATGCCGATCGCTTTGATGTTGATTTAGAAATGGGCATGGAATCTATTTACGACGAAACGCTTGATCAGATTAACAGGGGTTGTAGTCATGCTGAGTTTGTCGCTGCGGTGAAACTTCTGGAGAACAGTAAGCTAGACCTTTGCGTGCACACTATCTTCGGTTTTCCGTGGGAAACCAAAGCGCAGATGTATGGCTATATTCATGAAATTAATCGTTTCCCGCAAATCAAATTTGTTAAATTCCATCATTTGCATGTAGTGGAAGGTTCTATTATGGGGGCTAAATATAAAAAAGAACCATTCAAGCTGTTTACCTTAGAAGAATATACCGATTTACTCTGCGAGTTAATTCCATTGCTCCGTCCGGATATTGTTATTCAGCGATTATTTGGTATTTCTGACTGGGATTTATTAATCGCACCCAATTGGGGATTAAATAAATCGGCAATTCAGACTTATATGGATAAAGAATTAGAAAAAAGAGGCATCGTGCAAGGATCATCGTATTTACCTCAATAACTGAAATCTTTATAAAATTTTTAGAAAACCTATGATTTTTTCATGGGTTTTTTGTTTTATAGATCTTTTTTATTTAGAAAACGTCTGATTTGTATTGCCATCTTAGCGGTTTGTGTTAAAATTTTGATTTTAATTTTATTAAAAAATGCGATCAAAAAGGATTGTTTTTTTGTTAATTGGTATTTAAAATCGATTAAATCTTATTGTTTTATAAAAATTTAATGTTTTTGTTAGAAAATTAACATTTTATAGTGTTAAAAATTCAATATGTTGTATTTTTATGGAAGTAATTCGGAAATAATTAAACTATTTATATCAACTAGCAAAATAAACTTAAAAAAGATGACTAAACTTTCACTAAAACAGTATGCGCCATTCTTGATCTTGATGATTGTCGCGATTCTAGCCCTATTTATTCCACTTCTTCCAAATTTTGATGAAGGAAAATACAGTGGTCCGGATATGGCATTTATTTTAATTGCCGCAGCATTGGTTTTTTTAATGACACCTGGTCTGGCATTTTTTTATGGCGGCATGGTTCACCGGAAAAATGTGCTTTCCACCATGATTAAAAGTGTAGTGGCTGCAGGTGTAATTACTGTGCTTTGGATTGTTGTAGGTTTTAGCTTAGCATTCGGCGATACTATCGGCGGCTTTATCGGCAATCCATCTACCTTTTTATTCTTTAAAAATGTAAATTCAGGTGCGCCGCATTTACAGGGAGGTTCAGACTTAACTATTCCACTTTCCTTATTTGCAGTATTTCAATTAATGTTCGCCATCATTACACCTGGTTTGGTTGTTGGAGCAGTTGCAGAACGGATCCGTTTTACATCTTATATCTTATTTATTGTATTATTTGCCGTATTTGTTTATTCGCCATTGGCACATTGGACATGGCACCCTGAAGGTTTCTTATTAAAAATGGGTGTGTTAGATTTTGCTGGTGGAACGGTAGTACATATCTCTGCAGGTATGGCGGCTTTGGCAGGAGCCTTGGTTTTGAAACGCAGAAAATCGCATATGGAGCATAAAGAAGTTCCGCCTGCAAATATCCCTTACGTGTTAATCGGTACAGGATTATTATGGTTTGGCTGGTTTGGTTTTAATGCAGGTTCTGCATTAGGGGCAAGTAGCTTAGCTGTATCTGCTTTCTTAACCACCAATACCGCCGCTGGTGCCGCTGGTTTATCCTGGATGTTTTTTGATGTAGCCAGAGGTAAAAAACCTTCAGTTTTGGGTTTCTGTATTGGCGCAGTAGTTGGTTTAGTAGCCATTACCCCTGGTGCGGGTTTCGTCAGTATTCCATCAAGCATATTTATCGGGGTTATTGCCGCGGTAATTTCCAACCTGGTTGTTTCATGGAAACAAAAAACAAGTTTAGATGATACTTTAGATGTATTTCCTTGTCATGGAGTCGGAGGTATTGTTGGGATGATTTTAACAGGAGTTTTTGCGACAAAAACAGTAAACAGTTTGGGTAATGATGGTTTATTCTATGGTAATCCGGAATTCTTTTTCACACAGTTGAAAGGTGCAGCCATTGTTATTGTGTTTAGTTTTGTGGTATCATTCGTAATTTTCAAATTCATCAACCTGATTCAGCCCATCCGTGTATCTGAAGAAGAAGAAGAAATGGGACTTGATGAATCGCAGCACAATGAGAAATACTCTCAGGGAACTTTACTGGTTGAGGAAAGAGCGATCTATATTGAAAGAAACAGTCCGGTAACTGAATCCATTTCTTAAGCCCTAAAAACTATATCTAAACCCCAATAGCTCAAACATGAAGAAATTTTTAACTGCTGTATTTACTATGGCCAGCACTACGTGTGCCTTTGCTCAAGAGACACCAAACTCACCTCTTGAAATTTCAGGATCAGTAGATACTTACTTTAAGTATGATTTTGCCAAGAAACCTAATATCAAAACCTCATTTGCATCAGATCACAATTCTGTTTCCTTAGGTATGATTGATCTGGTGCTTAAAAAAAGAACAGGTAAAGCTTCATTTGTTGGAGAGCTATCTTTTGGCCCGCGTGGGCAGGCGCAGTCATTGATAAACGCAGCTGAAGATGTTTCCTCATTCCATATCCAGAATCTATACGTTAATTATGATTTTACTGATCAATTTTCCATGACGGCTGGTTATATGGGGACCTTTATCGGATACGAAGTAATTTCTCCTGTAGGGAACTTTAACTATTCCACTTCGTATTTATTCACCAATGGTCCATTCCAGAACGCCGGGATTAAGGCAACCTATAAATTCTCTGATAAAGTGAGTTTAATGGCTGGTTTATTTAACGACTGGAATGTGTATACCGCTACCCGCGGTGTATCGAGCGTTGGTGGTCAGTTAATGATTGCCCCGGTTGAAGGATGGACAGCTTATCTGAATGTATTATCTGGCGCAGGTGCCGGTGGCTATGGAACCATTGAAGACTTAACCACCTCTTATCAGATTACCAGTAAATTTAAATTGGGTTTAAATGCAGCCAATTATGATGTCGACAATGATGGCGGTGGTTATGCTGGTGCAGCACTTTATCCGCAATTTGCCGTTGCAGATGCGGTAACACTGGGTTTAAGAGGAGAGTATTTTAAATATAAAGAAGTGGCTGGAGTAGCTGGTGATAAATATACGGCAGTAACTTTCACTGCCAATATTAAATCCGGTGGGTTAACGTTCATTCCTGAGGTGCGATTGGACCATAGCGGTAACAAACCCTTTGTGAAAGAAAACGGCATGGCGGCACCAAACGCCGGACAATTCTCTTTAGCTGCGGTTTACGCTTTTTAAATGGATTTTTTAATAGAAGCCGCCAGCATTCAAAACTGGCGGCTTTTTGTTACCTTTAAATATTACAGCATCCATTAATTAAATGCAATGAAATACGGCTTACTTCTGGTTTTTACTTTATTTTCCATTACTTTATCTGCACAACAGAAACTGTTTACTACAGCTGAGGATGGTAAATTTATTTATTATAAGATCGTAGATTCTCAAAAGGTCGGTAAGGATGTATTGGTACAACGTGCCAAAAATTTCATTAACACACAGCAAAAAATAATTCAAACTAAAAATCAAACAGATTCATCTTTAACTGCAAAAGGGAAATTAATTATTGATAAAACAGTATTGGTGGTGGGGCATCCAAGTGGAGAAGTCATCTATAACCTTAATTTTGAGGCCAGGGATCATAAATACAGATTTTGGCTCACTGACTTTAAATTTATTCCATATCAAAGAGATCGGTATGGGAATTTTGTGGCCACAACACACATTGGTTCGCCTTTAGAAAAAAAGGTAGATAAACTTACATCAGGGCAGTGGAAAGATATTCAGACCGCAGCTTACCAGAAGGTTGAAAAGTTCGGGGAAAGTTTAAAGAAGTTTTTAGCATCTGATGCAACAGTTAAAAAAATAGCTAAACCCGCAGAAACGATTTCCACTAAAAAGTGGTAAGCCAAACAACTACTAAAGCTGACCAAAAACTTCTACTACTTTTTTAAACCTGAAATCGAAAATAGCATTGATCTTTTTATGTACGGTAACGGCATTTGCAATCTTACCAATTGGACCATAACCTATAGCATAATGCAAAATATCGCGCATTAAAATTCCATTTTCAATTTTACTAAAATGGTGTTGGTGATGCCAGAATGCAAAAGGACCAAAGCGCTGCTCATCAACAAAATATTCCTTTTCTTTTACATGAGTAATCTCAGTCATCCAATCAAGTTTAATGCCCAATAAGGGCGAAACTTTATAAGTGATAATCATACCAGGATACATCTTCGTTTGTTCCATATTTGGGGAAGTCACATCAAAGGTCATATCTTTCGGCGTAATCTCGGCAAGATTTAAAGGAGAGGAAAAGAAATCCCAGGCGGTATCTAAATCAACTGGCAGTTTTTGTTCGAATGCTAATCGGTATGTTTTCAATTTTCTATTTTAGAACATAACAGCAGAGAAGAAATTTTGTTGGGATTATTATTTACTGGTGAGCAACAAAAACGCATGAAAATATAGGGCAAGCCACTAAATAAAATTAGCCTTCTCAAATTGCCCGTGAAATTAAGCACTGAGCGTACAGAGAAAGTACACAACATACGCTGAAGTCTGTTTTTTGATATCTTGTTAGGCGTGAACTGGATGAATCCGATGGTTAGTTTAACTGATTTAAGATTTGAGCACAAAGCATGTAAAGCGAATGCAACGTCACCTGTTGATTTAGCTTTGACAACTTTGGCTGAATACGCCTGCTGGGAGTTGTCAAAGCTATTTATATGTAAATCTAATGCACCATCTTATCTGCACAGGTAGAACTTGCGAAGGCTTCAGGCTTGGCCTTAAAAATAAAGCCCATACTCATGATGTATCCCATGGCATCATTAAGTGCCTTGTTGGATTTGAAAAGTGGATTCGTATTAATGTCTGCATGGACTTCAAGTGCCACATCATAAACATCCAGTAAATCGCAAATGGAGTAAGCCGTTTCTATAGATTTTTGCACTTCCACCAGCATTCTTTCTTTTATACTGACCTGTTGTGTGCTCTTTTCCTGGTGGATATACATGAAACCACCATGATGCTCTCTCAGCAATACAATTACTGTTGCAAAATCAGTGATGGCACCTTTAACCTGTGAGTCGGTTCCAATACAAACTTTAAGCTTAAAGCCCTTTTCAGTTTCTCTGATAATAGATTTTTCGATTTCCTCGTGGATGGAAGATTGAATAATTTCACCACTAAATTTTTTCCAGGTCATACACAATTTTATTGAGGTTAATAAATGGTAATCAGGTTTTTATAAAAATAAGTGCTATAAGTTAAATGCGTGTTAATGTTAAGTTGTTTATTTGCTAACAAATGTTTAGTTATCAACAAGTTAATTAATTTAAATGATATTGGCGGCTGCTTTTTGAAACAAATATTCCAGCCCGTCGTTAATAATGGTATTATCTCACTAAATACTTTAATGTTATGAAAGCCGAACTCATTCAAGAATTTCAAATGTTGCAAAATAGTAGAGCTAACAAATTTGCAGATGAATTAACCGACAGGTTTATGTCATCAGTAGACCTGGTTACCGAAAAAGTGAACTCTTCCATCTCTAAAAGAGGAAACATGCTGTTGCTTTTGGAAAAAAGGTTAAATTTCTCTCTTTTAAAGCGATTTAAGAACAAGTTTTTCAAGTTCTAGGTCATGGCAGCTTCCCGGAGGCTGAGAAATGTTTATCTTTGACTCAATGATAGAAAATGCCTTAAAAAGATTAAATATTACTGCGCTCAATGAGATGCAGGAAATGGCGGTTAAGCAGGGAAAATTGAGGAAAGATATCTTATTGATCGCCCCAACCGGCTCCGGCAAAACTTTAGCATTTTTACTTCCATTAATTTCCAGCTTGAATGCTGAAGTGAAGGGTGTACAATCACTGATTCTGGTACCTTCCAGAGAGCTTGCATTGCAAATTGAGCAGGTTTTTAAGCAGATGGGTACACCCTTCAAAGTGAATTGCTGTTATGGTGGCCATGCCGTGCGGGTAGAAAAAAATAACCTCGCACATCCTCCGGCTGTTTTAATCGGAACACCTGGGCGCATCGCTTACCACCTGGAGCACCATCATTTTGACGAATCATTTATTGAAACGCTCATCTTAGATGAATTTGATAAGTCTTTAGAATTTGGTTTCGAAAGGGATATGTCATACATCATCGGGTCTCTATATTCTTTAAAACAGCGGATACTGACTTCCGCAACTAAAATGGAAGAAATTCCGGCTTTTGTAAAGCTGAACAAACCTGCTGAAATTGATTTTTCTAAAAATATTCAGGTTAAACCCGATTTAAAACTCAAAAAAATAACAGCCCCGGCAGCTGATAAACTGGATGCTTTATTTAAGCTTTTAAGTAAAATTGGCAGTAAAAATACACTGGTTTTTTGCAATCACCGTGAAACGGTTGACCGGATTAGTGATCTGCTGTTTGAAAATGGCTTGGGGCATGATGTTTTTCATGGCGGAATGGAGCAATTTGACCGGGAAAAAGCGTTGCTTAAATTCAGAAACGGAAGTCATAAAATCTTAATTACCACTGATCTTGCCGCCAGGGGATTAGATATTCCGGAGGTGGAATATATTGTGCATTACCAGTTGCCTTACACGGAGGATGCTTACATCCATAGAAATGGAAGAACAGCACGAATGAATGCAAAAGGCACGGCGTATGTTGTACTTACTCCTGAAGAAAATTATAAATACCTGCCAGAAAATGTTGAGGAAGAAGACTTATCTAAACATTATCAATTGCCTGAGGCCAGTGATTGGGTTACGCTATATATACCAAACGGTAAAAAGGATAAGATCAACAAGATTGACATTGTGGGTGTTTTTCTTAAAAAAGGTGAATTAGAGAAAGAAGATTTAGGATTAATAGAGGTGAAAGATTCTGCCAGTTATATTGCTGTAAAGCGCAATAAAGTTGAAAACTTGCTGAAGGTTTTGAGTAATGAGAAAATTAAAGGGAAAAAACTTAAGCTGGAAATAGCGAGTTAACGTTTTTTTGAAAGCTAAAGTTGATACTTTTTTTCATAAGTTCATTGTAATTTTACTGCCTTCAAACATTTAAACATTCAATCCTTCTATCATTCAAACATTCATTAATTCAATCCTTTAACAATAAAAAACATGAGTAACAACGATATATTAAAAAAACTAAGAGTAGCATTATCATTAAAAACAGATGATATCATTACGATCTGTGACCTGGTAGGGTTTAAAGTAACCAAAGCAGAGTTGGGCGATATTTTTAGAAATGAAGATCACGAGAATTTTAAACCTTGCGGCGACCAGATTCTGCGTAATTTTTTAAATGGTCTGGTAATTTACAAAAGGGGTCCGAGGGATGAAAAAAAGCAATAATTTATGCTTTTTAATATTTTTTTTAATTTCTATATTTTCTCTTAACGCTTTCGCTCAATCGCCGGTAAAAATCAGCGGACAAATAATCGATTCTCTAAAAAATCCTATTGAAGGTGCTGGTATCCGCTTAATTATGGCTGAGGATACGCTCCGTACAACCTCTGATGCCAAAGGAAATTTTGCCTTTTCAAAAGTTAAACCATCCAAGTTTTATCTCTCCATTACAGCATTGGGATATAAATCCTTTGCATCTGTTTACGAAACTCAACAATCAAAAAAGAGTTTAATTCTGGAGCCTATTTTACTTAAAGCAGAAACCATCCACCTGGAAGATGTAGAGGTTAAAGTAAAAGTAGATCCCGTTAAAATCAAAAAAGATACCATCGAATACAATGCCGGTGCTTATACCATAAGGGAAAATGATAAAGTGGAAGATCTGCTGAAGCAACTGCAGGGCATTGAAGTTGATGAAAAAGGGGGAGTTACGGCTATGGGCAAAAAAATGACCAAGCTTCGGGTAAACGGGGAGGATTTTTTTACCAATAATGTAGAAGATTATATCAGGCAGTTACCTGCTGATATTATTGCCAAGCTACAGGTGATTGATGATTATGGCGATCAGGCTAATTTTACGGGCATCAAAACGGGCACCCCTATTAAAATGTTAAACCTCGTGACTAAGCCTGGAAAGGATAACGGACTGTTTGGTAATGCAAATGTGAGCTCGGCCACCAATAATGCCAATAACTTAGGGGTTAATGGCAATGTGTGGGAAAAAACAAAACAAATTGGCTTTGGTGGCCGCTATGGCATTACCAATAACGAATTTACAAAGATGGATAATGTTGCCCTGAACGGGAACATCAGGGAAAAGGTCTCAAAAGAACTGAACTATAATGGGGGCTATAACATTAGCCGGGGGGCAAATGAATCTATTCAAAGCAATTACCTGGAAACATTTAATCCACAGGGAACCATTTACGATTTAAGGCAGAGTAACAATAGTGCTAATTCTTTGAACAATAGCATTAACCTTGGTTTAACCGGCACTACAAAAAAGAATTATTTTAATGCTTCCCTTAACGGAACTTTAACGGATGCCAGAAATGAAGCCATAATTAATTCCAATAAAACGGGCTATATTAAGCAAGATCTGATATCTGATGCCGGATCAAAAAGCAGTAACGCCAACCTAAATGGTAATGTTAACTGGTCAAGGCGCTTAGCAAATCCTAAACAATCCCTGTCTATGGGATTTAATTTTGGAAGCGGCAAGGGAAATTCGAACAGTGCCATTCGAGATATGATCCGTTATTATAATGAAACAACTAATATCCTGGTGAAAGATTCTCTTCTGAACAGATTGGTGGATAATAATACTTCAAATGCTACTTTTGGCGGTAATATCCAGTTCTCAGATGCATTGAAAAGGGCAACAGATAGTACCGGTACAGGTTATTTGAATTTTACTTATCGTTTTTCTGTAACCAGAAGTCAGCATGAGCAAACTACAACCGTTACCAATCTGCCTGGAAACAGTTTTGTGGTAGATTCACTTGGGCAGGATTATGTATCCAGCTTTATCAATCAAAATATTGGAGTAAGCTATAACCTCAATAGTAAGCTGCTTAGTTATAATATCGGACTCAATTTTACCCCAAGTATGATCATGGGCAGAGACCGCAATACCGGACAGCAGTTGAAAAAATATCAGTTCAATTATGCACCATCTGCAAATTTAAGTTATCAGCTTAAAAATGAAGGTAACCTGAGTTTTGGATATAATGGTACAACGAATTCACCAGATTTTAATAAACTCCAGCCTATCAGAAACAGTAATGATGTCCAAAATCTCATTATCGGCAATCCGGATCTGAAAGCCACATCAAATCATACTGCTGATCTGAGCTATAATAAATATGGAATTAAATCCGGATTAAGTATTATGGCAGGTTTAACAGGAACTTTTGCCTTTAACAGTGTGGTGAGCAATACCATCTTTCTGAGGGATACATTAAACAGCCTAAAGCAACAAACCACTTACGAGAATGTAAACGGCATTTATAACCTGGGTGGAAATTATTCACTGAATAAAAGGTTACTGAATAACAAACTCTCTTTATTGTTTAACGGAAACATAGCCTATAGCCATAATGTTTTTTATACTGATAATGTATTAAACCGCAGCAGTGGGATTAACATTTCAAATGGATTCAGGTTTAGCCTGAATGAGAAGAAATATGCAATAAATACCAATGTATCTTACAGTTTCAGCTCCAATACTTATGCGGTAATGAATCAGAATATTAAAAATATTCAGGTACTTGCATTAGGTGGGAGCGCCAGCTGGATTCCTAATAAGCATTTCAGGGTGAATGCATCTGCCGCTAAAAGCCTTAATTTTGGCTATAGTTTATATGCAGGCAACCCCTTGCTGGTTAATATGGGATTGAACACATCGTTCCTGAAAAACAATAAACTGGTTTTTTCAGTACAGGCTAATGATTTGTTTAATCAGGGCGCACTCTTTAGCACCAGTATAACTAACAATTCCATTTCCGAAAACAGAACGCGTTTTATCAGCCGTTTTGTGCAGGCTACGTTGATTTATAACCTGAGCCAGTTTGGAAATAAAAAAGGGAGATCAGCAGCATTTAATGTTGATGACAATGAATCCTATTAATGACATAATTGCTATTTTAGCATTCAATATACAATTATGAAAAGTAGCCTACTATTCTTTATTTTATTCATTTCCACCTGTCGTTTTCTCACAGAAGATTCAAAAATTAAGGATGTAAAAGAGAAATCTAAAAAGGAAAATTTTGCAGACGATTGGGCCGCACTAAGTAAGTATCAAAAGGAAAATGAACTTTTGATGGCCCAAGGTAAGAAAGAAAAAAGTGTTGTCTTTTTGGGTAGTTCCATATTTGAGTTCTGGAAGCAAAAAAGGCCTGAATATTTTAGCAATAATCCTTACATCTGCAGGGGTATAAGCGGACAAATTTCTCCACAGTTGTTGGTGCGTTTCAGGCAGGATGTTATTAATTTAAAACCTGAAGCCGTAATTATTTTAGCGGGAAGTAATGATATTGCAGGCAATACAGGGCATGTAACCAATGATAGCATCATGGGTCATATTAAATCAATGGCAGAGTTGGCAAGGCTTCATGATATTAAGGTAATCCTTTGCAAATACCTGCCTGTTTATGCATATCCCTGGAACAAAGATATTCAGCCTGCAGATAAAATTGTAGCACTGAATCAACTCATTGAAAGGTATGCCATAGAAAATAAATTGACCATTTTAGATTATTGGACACCATTAGTAGATGATAAAAAGGGGCAGCGAGCAGAATTAACAGTTGATGGCGTACATCCAAATTTAGCAGGATATAAAATTATGGAAGCCGTAACTGAAAAAGCCATTGATGAAGCCTTAAAAAGAAAATTATAGCATGAATACCCACAAATTCAATTGTGGGTTATTTTTTAAACAAAACTTTCAATAATATTTGAAAATACAATAAGTTGTGTTTATCTTTACTTCGTGAAAGAGGTTAAGTTAGTGCATCAGGATGATATACTATTTGGCAGATCGTCGAATTTGATCCCCTTTTAAATATTCACTTTATTAAATCCATTCGGAATGAGTTACAATTTAATAGGATATTGCATTTTTATAACGGTTATTATTTTAATCATCGTTATCGTAGGGGAGATCTGCTATCGAAACGGGAATGTTTTTGTTGGAGCACTTATCCCTGACCATTTGGATTTATGTTTGCAGATTAATAAGACACTTCTGATTTGCTATTACCTGGTAAATATAGGCTATTGCGTGATGACGCTTGCCACCTGGGAGATCATAAATTCGCCTTTGCAACTGATTGAAGTATTGGTGATCAAGGTGGCCATTATCATTTCCGCATTATCGGTGCTCCATTACATTAATATTTTCTTGCTTACCAATGCCATTCATAAATTAATTAAATAACAATCTAAAAATTTAATCATGGAAACTTCAAAAATTTTAATTGGCTATGCTATTTATCTTCCTGTGGTGCTTTTTTTAACTCTTTATGTTTCAAGAACATTATTTAAAAACAGTAAAATTTATATGCTCGATATTTTTAAAGGACGGCAGGAAATTGCCAATGCTACCAATAAGCTTTTTGAAACAGGCTTTTATTTACTGAACATTGGGTTTGCTTTGTTAATTATGAAAATTACTGCCAGTTTAAACAGTTATCAGCATTTGGTAGAGGCTTTAGGTACTAAAATAGGCGGGTTTTCTATTTACCTCGGGCTGATGTTATTCATCAATCTCTACTTGTTTTTTAGAGGTAAAAGAAAATCAAAGGATAATTATAACCCAGGCACAATGGTAACACCAGTTTCTAATTAGCTAATTTATTTGAAGAAATGGTTGCGGTTTGTCTTCTGGACCAGTAAATGAACCTTCAGTAAATCATCAATCAGCGGCTGTAATACAAAAAAAGTCCCGACTTTCATCGGGACTTTTCATTAATCTAATTTTTTATATCTGATTCGTTTTGGCGTAACATCACCCAAACGTTTTTTGCGGTTTTCTTCATAGTCCGAATAATTTCCTTCAAAGAAATACACTTCAGAGTTACCTTCAAAGGCCAGAATATGCGTACAAATCCTATCCAGGAACCACCTGTCGTGACTAATCACCACGGCGCAACCGCCAAAGTTTTCTAAAGCTTCCTCTAAAGCACGTAGCGTATTCACATCAATATCATTGGTCGGCTCATCCAGCAAAAGTACATTTGCGCCTTTTTTCAAAGTAATGGCCAGGTGAACACGATTCCGTTCACCGCCTGATAACACACCCACTTTTTTCTGCTGATCGCCACCATTAAAGTTGAATTTGGACACATAGGCACGACCATTTACAGCCTTTGTGCCCAATTGAATGTTATCCAATCCATCCGTGATATTTTCATAAACAGTTTTATCAGCATCCAGGTCATTATGCATCTGATCTACATAACCCAGTTCTACCGTTTCACCCACGCGGAAAGTTCCTGCGTCGGCTTCTTCCTGGCCGGTAATCAGGCGGAACAATGTGGTTTTACCAGCACCATTCGGGCCAATAATACCTACGATTCCGGCAGGAGGCAGAGAGAAGTTCAGGTTATCAAATAATATTTTATCACCGTAAGCTTTCGTTACATTAGTGGCTTCAATTACCACATTGCCTAAACGTGGTCCGGCAGGAATAAAGAGTTCGAGTTTGTCTTCTCTTTCTTTGCCATCCTCAGAAGCTAATTTGTCGTAGTTTGCTAAACGGGCCTTAGATTTGGCATGACGGGCTTTTGGTGCCATCCGTACCCACTCCAACTCACGTTCCAGTGTTTTCTGACGTTTGCTTTCGGTTTTTTCTTCCTGTGATAAACGTTTGGCCTTTTGATCTAACCAGCTGCTGTAATTTCCTTTCCATGGAATCCCTTCGCCGCGATCCAATTCTAAAATCCAGCCGGCAACATTATCCAGGAAATACCTGTCGTGGGTTACTGCGATTACAGTTCCTTCGTAGTTTTGCAAGAATTGTTCTAACCAATCAATACTTTCGGCATCCAGGTGGTTGGTAGGCTCATCCAATAAGAGTACATCAGGATGTTGAAGCAATAAACGGCACATGGCCACCCGGCGGCGCTCACCACCTGATAATACACCAATTTTAGTATCCGGATCAGGACAACGTAAGGCATCCATGGCCCTTTCTAATTTCGAATCAATTTCCCAGGCACCCAAAGAATCGATTTTATCCTGAAGTTCGCCTTGTTTGGCCATTAACTTATCCATTTTATCTGGATCAGAATAGTTTTCTTCCAAACCAAAGGCCTCATTCACTTCTTCGTATTCTTTTAAAATGGCAGTAACTTCGGCAACGCCTTCTTCAACCACCTCGCGAACGGTTTTTTCCGGATCCAGAATCGGCTCCTGAGCCAGATAGCCCACAGAATAACCCGGAGAGAAAACCACTTCACCCTGGTATGATTTATCTAAACCGGCAATAATTTTTAAAAGAGATGACTTACCAGAGCCATTTAAACCGATTACTCCGATTTTTGCACCGTAGAAGAAAGAGAGATAAATATTTTTTAAAACCTGTTTTTGTGGCGGGTAAATTTTATTTACACCCGCCATAGAAAAGATTATTTTTTCGTCAGACATGATTATATTCTTATATTAGAGTGTTTAAAAGCTTATTCATTTACCAGTATGTTTAATCGTTATTCTGATCAAAACTGGCATGCTAAAACCGCATACAAAGATAGAAACAACAAGGCCATAACAAAATGGTTTGTAAAGTATATCAATAATAAGAATGAGCACATGCAAAACAACCCATTTTCAAAAAACTAAATGTCATAAAACCAATTAATTTTCAGTGAGTAGCAATAACAATCAGATAATCAATGCCTTTTCACTGAAATCCATTCAGCCTAAAGAAAATAATGCTTACTGCTCTTTTATAAGTCTTTACCGGGCCTATCATAGCCCTCAGAAATATCAGGAAAATACCAATCAAGATTTTTTTAAGATTGAAAAAGTATTTCTCTCCCATTTTAACATTGGAATTTTCGAGACTTATGATTTTTTATATGGGTACTGTCACAGCGATGATGAGTTTAAGCAATGGATTACAGATAAAATGGGTAAAAAGGCCTATTTAGAAGCTGTAGAGAAATTTAATTCATGGTATGTGGGTATGGTAGATTGTTCTGATCAAACTTTTTCAAAAATATTAAACGCTGATCAATTGGAATTCTGGGATAAAAATGGCTACCTCAGGATACCGGGTTTGGTTAATGAGGATGATTGTAACCGTGTGATTGGTGTAATTACAGAGATGCTTGGATTAAATCTGAAGCAACCATCTAGCTGGTATGGCCAACATGATTTGCTTCAAGGTATAATGTTGCAGCTCTATCAGAATGAACATATTGCAAAAATCAAAAATTCTGATTCAATCAGGCAGGTATTTGAGCAGTTGTATCAAACTGATGCTATTATAGCAAATACCGAAAAGCTAGGGTATAATCCGCCAGAAACAGATAGTTTCAATTTTAGAGGTAGTCCTTTACACTGGGATATAGATTTTTCAACAGGCATTAAATATCATATACAGGGCTTGGTTTACCTTAATGATGTGCCAGAGGAGAGGGGCGCACTCTCACTAATTCCTGGATTTCAGCATGAGATAAACTCTTTTCTTCAAATGTATGCCCATCCCGATCATGCTATTGATGTTTTAAGGCAGCAAAATCGTCAGATAGCTGTAGCAGGAAATAAAGGTGATTTAATTTTATGGTTAGAAACGCTTCCTCATGCCGCAACTGCAAACCGATCTAATCACCCCAGATTTGTACAATATATTAGCTTTACAAAACTTTAGCCCTATTCAGAACTTTTACGATCATTGGATATTTATTAATTTTTCACGTATAATTAATGAATTTATTGATCTCATTATAAACTAAAAATAACGCAATGCTCTTATTTCAATTTACAGGCTTATCAGGCGCAGGCAAAACCACGCTTGCCCAATTGGTTAACCAACGGCTTACTGCTCTTGGTTATTCCGTTAAGGTAATTGATGGTGACAGCTACCGAAAAACATTGAATCATGATCTTGGTTTTTCCCCTGCTGATCGCCTTGAAAATATCCGGCGTCTTGGTCATGTAGCTAACGAATTTGTTCAGCAGGGTACTATTGCTATAATTGCGGCTATTAATCCATATGAGGCTGGTAGGCAGAAATTACGTGAACTTTATGATGCGAGAACAATCTGGATTGATTGCCCGATTCATCAGCTCATTCTGCGTGATACCAAAGGTTTATACCGTAAGGCGCTTTTGCCGGACGGACATCAGGATAAGCTATATCATTTTACAGGCATTAATGATGTATTTGAAGATCCGGTACGGGTAGATCTACACCTCAATACGCAAAAACTTACTGAAGAGGAAGCTTGCGAACAATTAACTGACTTTATTCTTTCCCAAGTTGAGCCAACTAAACTTTCTCAGGCAAATCATCATATTTAATAACTTTTGCTAAATATGTACTTTATTATTATAACAGTCCATAGAAAAAGCATATCAAAATTTGGTAAATAAATTAAAATAGCTATTCCGGTCTTTTTGTACAAAGCCACTTTTGCATGGCAGGGTAAGGATTTAGTCCATGAATTTTTGCTTGATTTTCATCATAAGTCATTCCAAGCCATTGCAGCAAGGGAACGCCTATAAATCTGCCTTCGCTAAAGTTTCCAATTATTGATTCTGAAGCGTTTTTATAACCATGTTCATGAAATACCACAGCAGTCTCAATCTCCAGATACATACAAGCGGCATAAGACCAGCCAATAGCCATGAGCTCACCACCATTGTGTAAGTCTCCATTTTCAAGATTGCCGCTCATCTCATTTCTAATGGCAGGCGGCATGCAGGCCAAATGCCCGGCTTCATGTAAAATATCGCCCGGGTAAAGCAATTTCTCCACATCGATTATCAATGTTCCCGCACGTAATTTAAGTCCTGGTAAAAAGGTTTCGGTGTTGATTGGTTCAAGGCTATAACTGATGCCGATCTCCCTTAAAAAGGTCAGTATGTGGTTGGTAAGATGATCCATATTGATTTAAGTGTTTGCAATTTGTGCCTTCCGCAATTCTTCGAGTTCATGGTAAAAATTAAAAGCTTGTTGCTGGTAAACAGGGATGGCTTCATCTGGCTGTTCTTCATGAAAAACCTGATCAGGATATTTTGCATTAAAGCCGCTGCGGGTTTCTATCAGTGCCCAATCGGCTTTATTCAGTTCTACGCCGGTAAATCTGCAGAAACGCTGCATCATATTGATAATTCCTTCATTGTAATTAAGCAATAAACTCATCGGGTCTTGCTGTGAAGCAAGAATAAAAGCTTTGAAATAATTCTCCAATACTTTAATGGTATGGCCATCGAAATCAGCAGGACTGATCTTCTCATTTTCTATTCCTAACAATTCGTTTGGAATCACCCCGGGAACGGCTTGCATCCCTCGTAATTTCTGGTGCGAGCGCATAACTTCGTCAGGTTTGCGGTACAGCAGGATAAATGGGGCATGGGGATAAAGTTTTCTGAGCAGGGGCATAAAATGAATGTGCCAGCTATCGGTTTTGATAAAAAGATACTTTCTTAATCCTTCAGTGGTTTGGCCATAAATTTTGATCACTGCTTTAATCAGTTCTTCCCGGTTTAATGGAGAAGACCAATTACGGTTTTTATTTAAGCGCAATAATTCATCAATAAAGGGTACTTCTGGCAGTACAATATGATGATTGTTAAGGCAGAGCGATTGGGAGATTAGTGTAGAGCCACATCTGGACACATGAAAAATGAATGCGGTAGGAGCGATGCTGTTTAGAGCCGATGAACACTCCGGTAATACGCTGAGATCGGTAGAAGGCTTAAAGGCATTTGAGTTATAGGGGTGACTCAGGCATTTATTGATGGATTCATTAAAGAATGGTCCGGTAAAAGGAACTCCGTTGGTATAAAGCCATCGGCAGCTGTAATTTCCTTCATTTTCATTAAGCTGGTACGGAATCCAGTGCTTTAAATGTGATTCGTTCATGCTTTGCTCTTGATTAAATCATCATATTCATTTTGAAATTCAGCTGCCATTTTAAATGAATGTGAGGTTTGGTGCATTTTTAGTGCAGCAATCATTTGTTTCAATAATTCAGGATCGCGGTTTTGATCAGGGGCATGGGCAATGATTTTGCTATCTAAAATGAAATGTTCCAGCCAGGGATTTACCTTGCAATCTATAACCAGGTGGATTCTGTCGCTATGCCCATCATTAGTAACCCGGTGGGGCAGGTTTGCATTGATGTACCAGCATTCACCTTCATTCATGATCACACGATCGTTATTCACATAAAACGCTACATCAGGATTGGTATGTACAGGAATGTGTAGCCTGGCTTCACCTTTTTCGAAAGCCAATTCAGCATCGCAATGTTGTTTAATGACTGCTCCGGCAGCAAGATTAAGCAATCTTACCGACATGGTCTCGCAGTGCATCTCATCTATCAACTGTTTTATAGCAGGAAATAACAACATATTAGGATGATCTTTATAATGGTCTGCCATGCCCAAATCCGGGATTATACTGTCAGCACCCCCGGGAGTACGTAGGGGAAGGACTGTCCACAATCCCTGATAATGAGCTGTATTGAAATGATTTATCCAATTTGATCTTATTCTTTTGAGTTCATGTTGGATCTTTGAAATTGGAACATGGATGTCGGCCTTTGAGTAGATTACCATTGCAAAGCAAAGATTAATATTTAGATTTTCGAATCTAATATTAAAGATGATAAAATGTATACTTAAAAGTAAGTATTTGAAAAATACTATTTGATGTTAAAAATTTATTAGATAGATTTACCTTTAATTAACGATATCTCAATCTCATCCTAGTGAAAATAATTCTTTTTTCTAACTATCGCTCTTCTCTGTCTGTTATTGATTATTTCAATACGATAGGCTACTTAAGTGCAGTGGTATCAACTGATAAGCTTAGAGATAACCATCTGGAAATTGAAAGTTTCTGTAAAATAAAAAACATTCACTTTCTTAAAGTTCATAAGTATGATCTGGAGATACACATTGAGCAACTTTTTGCTGAAATACAGCCAGATGTAGCCATTATGTTTGGTTTCTCGTACCGTATTCCTGCAAGCATATATGAATTCCCTCTGCTTGGTTTTTATAATATTCATTATAGTATGCTGCCTGCCTATCGTGGGCCGGATCCAATTTTCTGGCAAATAAAAAATGGAGAAAGCAGTAGCGGAGTAAGTATTCATAAAGTTGATGAAGGTTTTGATACCGGTAATGTGGTGATGCAAAAGGTTGTACCATTTATTCCTGGCGAGACCTGGGCAATAGCAGACGGACGACATGGCATAACAGCTACGGATATGATTCTGCAATTTATTGAGCAATTGAATCAAATGCCCCCCCATCCCATAAAGGAAATAAACCCCTCAAGCAATTACACAAAAGTCAAAGTTGAAGATCTCACCATTGATTGGAATAGTCAGACAGCAGCCCAAATTGAAAACCTGGTTAATGCAAGCAATCCTGTTTATGGCGGTGCCATCACTACCTTTCGGAAACAACCTGTAAGAATATTTGAAGTTTCCCCTGTAGATGGCAAAGGCCAGGCAGGTGTATTTCCCGGTACGATTATTCATGCCGATGGTAGTGGTTTGTTTGTGCAATGTGTGGATGATCACTTATTGCGGATTAATATTCTAAGTCTCAACGAAGGTGTATTGTCAGGATTTAAACTGGTGGCATTGGGGGCTGGAAAAGATGAACGCTTCGAAGCCGGGCAGCTTGTAGCCACTGTATTGGATGTAAATTAATTAAATAAATCAAATCTAAACAAATCTAAAATTATGGAACTTTATCTGGGAACTATTGTATTATGGGCAGGAAGCTATTCGCCTGTAAGTTTTACACTTTGCTATGGTCAGTCATTAAATATCAATAGCAATGCGGCTTTATACGCTGTTATTGGTAGTACCTTTGGCGGAAATGGTCAAACGACTTTCAACCTGCCGGATTTCAGAGGGCGTGTGCCACTTGGAGCCAATGCCGTTGCTCCGAATGTTCAACTGGCATTAGGTGCAACTGTAGGTAGCCCGTCGGTAAATGTGACTTCCGCCGTTGCCGGTACAGCTACCGCTACTGTAGGGAGTGGCTTAACGGCATCTGGAAACATTACACTTACATCCAGTCAGCTTCCTTCGCATAATCATGATATTCCTGCGCTAACTGTAAATATCAGCATACCGGTAAATAACGCAAGTACAATAGGCAATTCTACAGGCGTTCCAACTACTTCCAATGTACTTGGACAAGGCTTTATCGCTGCAGGATTAGGCAGTGCTCCGGCAAAAATATACGGACCAACGCCTTCAAATACTACGCTTTCTCCATTTAATGCAACATCGACTGCAGCAGCTTCGGGCAGCACGGGTACAGGTGCTGCAATACCAGTGAGCTTACCGGTAACAGGTAATTTTACATTTCCATTAAATGGTGCCATCGCTTCAGCACCAAATGTTCCTGTTGTACAGCCATCACTGGGGATCAATTTTCTTATCTGCACACAAGGCTTGTTTCCTAGTCGTAACTAATAGAAGTTTTGAAAAAAATAGGATTATTAATTCCTTTTTCAGGAGAATTTCCCTCGTTGAGGGAAGTACTCCTGAACCCTTTAAAAAACTATTGCAATGAGAAGGATATAGCACTATTTCCTGAATTTATTGGTAATGGTAATCCTAAGGGAGTGGAAACAGCTATTGAAAAGTTATACTATCAGGAAGATGTAGATGTTATTTTAGGTTATGTCTCTTACCACGTCATGATTGGCTTATTTGATAAGGTAAAAAAGTTCAGGCCTAAAAGGTTTATAAACATCAGCTTAGGGGAAGTGATAACAGATGATTTCCAGTTGCTGCATCCTGAAAACTACATTCTGATTGGTTATCATGCCTGGTGGATGCAGTCTATGCTTGCCTATTGGCTTGCCGATCAGCTTAAGCCTGAAAGCTGTCTGGTCTGCACCTCTTTATATGACGCAGGATATAGTTTGCTGGAATGTTTCCGGATCGGCTACCATAGTGGATGCTCGAACAAACTCGATTATTCGATTTTAAAAAATAATCCTGGAGTTTCCAGTGCTGATGCGTTGATCGATGAGATTAAAGACAGAAATCCATCGCATGTTCACGTATTACTTTGCGGACAGGAGCTTGATGATTTTATTAAAAAGTTTCAGCAGGAAATTACGTATAAGCCTACCATCTCATTTGCTTTTCCTGTTGAAATTAAAAGTGATTTAAGTCATCCGGCATTCAGCAACTGCTATTTTGCCGGAGATCTCCATTTATACGATAAGGGAAACGCTTTATTTGAGGCACCCTATAAACATATATTTTCAAACGTAATGGATTCTATATTACGTTACCTGAATGGTGAAGATCCCAGGAACAATCACCTGGTCATCTTTGAGGCTGATTTATGTGATCAGACTTTCAAGGCTGTTGAACAATATGTCCAGTTCCCGGATATGACGGATGCATTTAAAGAAAGTGCCCAATCCCTGCCCGTATGGCAAAACCCTTACCTATGTATTTAAACTTTATGATATGAAGAAAATTTTACTCTTTATTACTGTCCTTTTTTGTTTGTGTAGTCTTAAAGGCTATGCCCAAATAGGATACAAATTTACGAGAGCACAAGAGAGTATAGTTACATCAGGTGATGTAGGTAGTTACATCTCTAATCTCAATAAATTTACCGTTGAATTTTGGGCCAGGCCATCGGCTAATAGTAACCTAATGTTTACCAGTATTTATGTTCCTGGTTCTGCAGGGCAAACTGAATTAGGCGGATTTGGACTTTATCAAAATACCTTGATTGTATCCATTGGTTCTGATTTTGCAGGGTTTTCACAATCGATTGATTTAGGGAACAGACTATCAACTGTTGGGTGGCACCATTTCGCCTATGTATATAATGGTGCCGATTGGCTTTTTTACGTAGATGGTTCATTAATAAGTTCAGATTCAGATCAAGAAGGACTGAACGGCGCTACGCCAAATTACAGTGGCTCTGGTTTGACTCAGTTTAAAATCGGTGGACTGAGTGATGGTTCAACTGTTACAGGCGCATTGGATTATTTTGATGGCAATATGGATGATTTTCGGGTTTGGAATACTGCACGTACCCAGGCTCAGCTTTCATCCAATAGAACTGTTGAATTAACCGGTACAGAAACTGGTCTTGTACTTTATTATAAATTGAATGAGCAAAGCGGTCAGGTGGTTAACAATTCAACGGCACTTTCATTGAATGGTGTGCGTGGTTCAACCTCAGGGACAGAAACTCAAGATCCTGCCATTAATCAATTGGGAATTGTTACCGGCCCGCCGATAACGACTACTAATGCAGCAACAAGCATCACGGGAGCGGGTGCTGCAACCTTAAATGGAACAGTAAATGAAAATGGTGGGACTGCTACGGTTAGTTTTGATTATAGTACAAATTCTACCTTGAGCAGCGGCGTTACGACAGTAAGTGCCACTACCGGCGGTACTGTAAATGCAGGAACAGGAAATACATCATCAAGTGTAGGCCTTACAGGATTAACCGCTGGAACAACTTATTATTTTAGAGTAAAGGCTAGCAATGCTGGAGGCTCATCGAATGGGAGTATACTTAATTTTACCATACCTGCAAGTTCACCAACAGTTTCCACAGATGCTGTAACCAGCATAACGACGTCCTCCGCAACAATGGGTGGAAATGTTTCAGCGGCTGGCGCAACAGCTGTGAGTGAGAGAGGAGTGGTATATGCTACAACAATAAATCCCACAACTTCAGCTGCCAAAGCATTAACAGGCTCGGGAACGGGCACCTTTACTGGAACAGTAAGCGGGCTTTCGCCAGCTACAACATACCATGTCAGGGCTTATGCAATTAATACTATTGGTACCAGTTATGGAGCTGATCAGTCATTTACAACTCAGGCCGTCACCGCACAACCAACAGTAGCCAGCCCTTCAAATGGCAGTTTAATCACTACGACCGCCCCAAATTATACTGGTACTGCAACAGCGGGTGCAACCGTTACGGTTTACGTAGATGGAGCATCGTTAGGTAACACAATAGCAACTGGCGGGAACTGGTCACTCACGCAGCCGACGGCACTGGCACAAGGTTCGCATACGGTTTATGCAACTGCCCAGGTAAGTGGTAATGCAGTGAGCGCTAACAGTACAACCAATACTTTTACGATTGATAGCACCAGGCCATCAGTGGTGATCACGAGCACTGCAGGCGCATCAGGCAGTTCGACAAGCACTTCACCAATTCCATTTACGGTCACCTTTTCGGAGACTGTAACGGGTTTTGTAGCAGGAGATATTACTCCAGGAAATACCACAATCAGTGGTTTTTCAGGAAGTGGGACAACGTATACTTTCAATGCCACGCCAACCACAAATGGTGCGGTAACGATTAGTATTGCAGCCAATGTAGCGCAGGATGCAGCTGGCAATGGCAACACCGCAGCCAGTGCATTTTCTATTACCTATGCACCAGCAACAGCTGCGCCAGTATTGATAATACCGTCCAATAACGGTACAACAACATCTACAAAGCCTGCTTATGCCGGTACTGCTCCGGCAGGTTCCATCATCACCATTTATGTGGATGGTATAGCTTTGAGTAATACCACAACGGCCACATCTGGTGGGAACTGGGCTATCTTTCAGCCGACTGATCTTGGAGAAGGTTCGCATACGGTTTATGCTACTGCACAAAGCAGTGGAAATTCCGTGAGCGCGAACAGCAATACGAATACTTTTACGGTTGACTCGCAGCGTCCATCAGTGGTGATTACGAGCACTTCCGGTGCATCAGGCAGTTCAACAAGTACTTCACCAATTCCGTTCACGGTCACCTTTTCGGAAGCTGTAACGGGTTTTGTAGCAGGAGATATTACGCCGGGGAACGCCACACTCAGTGGATTTTCGGTCAGTGGAACCACTTACACTTTTAATGCCACACCAACAGCGAATGGTGCGGTAACGATGAACATTGCGGCTAATGTGGCACAGGATGCTGCAGGCAATGGCAATACGGCAGCCAGTCAGTTTTCGGTTACTTATGCACAAGCCAATCAAGCTCCTATAGTTACCACCACCGGTGGTTCAAATACTTTTTCGGGTTCGCAGGTTGTAATAGATAACGGGCTAACGGTTGCCGATGCTGATAACACCACACTAAGTTTTGCTACGGTTGGTATCACTGGAAACTTCATTGCCGGAGAAGATATATTGACTTACACGAATAATTCTTCAGCGTTATATGGCAATATTACCGGTAGCTATAATGCCGGTACAGGTGTATTAACTTTAACATCAAGTGGGGCTATTGCAACGGTTGCGCAATGGCAGGCTGCTTTAAGATCAGTTGCCTATAATAATACGGCGGGATCACCAAATACCGCAACAAGAACGATAAGTTTTACAGTAAACGATGGTACTGCAAATAGTAATACAGCTACCAAAAATGTAACGGTTATTAACCAGGCGACAGTAACTTCAATTGTTCGTGCGGCATCGAATCCAACTAATGCTGCGGCTGTAACCTATACCGTTACTTTTAATAAATCGGTAACAGGTCTGAGTACAACTAATTTTTCCATCACCACAAGTGGTACCATAAACGGTATTTCGCCTTCCGTATCTGGTTCAGGTACTACTTATACCGTTACCATTAATACGGGTACAGGTTCTGGAACGATTAGGCTAAATCTTGCTAATTCTACCGGTATCTCGCCTAGCACAATTACTAACCTGCCGTTTATTGGAGAAACATACAATATCGATAAAATTGCACCTTCCGTTACCTCGGTAGCTGTTCCGGCTAATGGTACTTATACCGCTTCACAAAACCTTGATTTCACGGTTAATTTTTCAGAAGCTGTTACAGTCGACGCCACAGGTGGTACACCTTATATTGATGTAAATTTAAATACAGGGGGTACTGTACGTGCAAATTATATTTCGGGTAGCGGCACCACTGCATTCGTATATCGATACACAGTTGCCAGTACAGACAGAGATTTGGATGGCATTGTTTTAGGTGCGTTAAATATCAATGGGGCTACCATTAGGGATGCAGCTGGTAACGATGTAAATACTACATTAAATAATGTGGGCAGTACCGCTGGCGTACTGGTAGACGGAACCCCAAGCCTTCCTCAAACTATTACATTCAATACTTTGCCTGCAAAAACTTATGGTGATGCAGACTTTGATCCGGGAGCAACCAGTGACAATCCTGGCATTCCAATTACTTATACAAGTAGTAATACAAGCGTAGCAACAATTGTAAATGGTAAAATTCACATTATTGCTGTAGGTACATCAACCATTACAGCCATCCAGACAGGAGATGCGACACACAGCGCAGCTGCTAATAAACAACAAACACTTACTGTTAATGCAAAAGCGATCACGGTAACGGCAGATGCGAAGACAAAGAACTACGGCGATGCCGACCCTGCACTGACGTACAGCATTACCTCGGGCGCACTGGTAGGTGCAGACAGTTTTACAGGTAGCTTAACAAGGGCAGCAGGCGAAAACGTAGGTACTTATGCCATCAACCAGGGTACACTTGCACTGAATGGCAACTATACTTTAACTTATATTGGTGCTGATTTAACGATTGGCGCAAAAACAGTAACGGTAACCGCTGCCGCGAAAAGCAAAACCTACGGCGATGCTG